>DS995276.1:3442619-3953882 GCA_000156115.1 Rhodobacteraceae bacterium HTCC2083 | reverse complement strand
TCGCTTATCGATGTTGATCAACGATACGCGTTACCGATCCTATACATTTCAATTCATTGCTCTGATCGCGCTGATTGTGGCCTTTGGCTATTTGGGAAGCAACTTGATTGCCAACCTCAAAGCTGCAGGTCTGAACATCTCTTATCGCTTCTTAGGCGAGCCTGCGGGCTATGACATTAACCAGCGCTTGATTGAGTATACGTCGCAATCCTCGCACATGCGCGCTGCTGTTGTTGGCATGCTCAATACCTTGCTGGTGGCCGTGGTCGCCTGTTTCCTTGCGACCATCATCGGTGTGATCGTTGGTGTGCTGCGCCTGAGCAACAACTGGATCGTCAACAAATTGATGGGTGTGTATGTGGAAATCTTCCGCAACGTACCCGTGCTGATCTGGATCCTGATTATTATGGCGGTCTTCGTGGCCGTGCTGCCGCAACCTCGCGAATTTCGCGGTGACGATGCAACGGCCAGCATGTTCCTTGATCTATTCGCCTTTACAGGCCGTGGTTTCTATTTCCCGCGCCCGACTTTCACGGCAGGCTGGGCCGCCGGGTCAACAGGCTATCTGGTCATCATCGGCCTCTTGATCGCGAGCTTTTTCGGGGCGCGCGCCCTGGCCAAATCTGCGACGGTGACACAAGAACGCACGGGCGAACGTCCAAAAACGTGGTATTTCACCTTGGCAATCTGGTTGGTTCCAGTGCTTGTGGCTTGCGTTGTGATGGGGCTTACATGGGAGCTTCCTGCGCTCAAAGGCTTCAACTTCAAAGGCGGCATTTACGCGCGTAACTCTTACATCGCGCTGACGTTTGCCTTGTCGATCTACACTGCAGCCTTCATCGCGGAAAACGTGCGAGCGGGTATCTTGGCGATCTCCACAGGACAAACAGAGGCGGCGGCGTCGCTTGGTCTACGTCCAGGTCGCATCATGAACCTTGTGATCTTGCCGCAAGCCTTGCGCGTGATCATTCCACCGCTGATTTCCCAGTATCTTAACATTACCAAGAACTCCTCGCTGGCGATTGCGGTGGGCTACATGGATGTGACTGGCACGCTGGGCGGCATCACGTTGAACCAGACGGGGCGCGCAATTGAGACAGTTTTGCTGTTGATGGCCTTCTATCTGATCATCAGCCTCAGCATTTCTGCGATCATGAACGTGTATAACAATTCTGTAAAATTGAAGGAGCGGTAGGATGAGCGATACCAACACCACACCCGTCGCTTTCGTACGCGACGCAATGTTGCAAGAACAAACGCCGCCCGTCACAGCGGCGGGGCCGCTTGCGTGGATCAAGAAGAACCTGTTTGACGGCTGGTTCAATACGATCCTGACGTTGCTTGCGATTTACTTCATCTACATGATCGTCTCTGGCGCGTTCCCTTGGTTCTACAATGGCGTTTGGACAACGGATTCCTTGGCTGAGTGCCGCGAAATCCTACAAGGCAAAACGGGGGGCTGTTTCTCGGTCCTCACGGAACGTTGGCCGCAGCTGTTGTTCGGATTCAAATACCCGAGCGAGGAATACTGGCGTCCGACAGTCGCGTTCTTCATGCTGTTCTTCGCAGCTGCACCGGTTCTGTTTAACAAACTGCCACGCAAGCTGTTGATCATCACTGCGATTTTTCCGTTCTTGGCCTTTTGGCTGATCTGGGGCGGCTCTTTGATGGTGCCAATCATGGTCGCAGTTGGCTTGATCGTCGGCTACTTTGTCTTCACAAAGCTTGAGTATCAAAGCTTCGCGATGGGCTTGATCGGCGGCATTTTGGCGACTGTGCTGATCTGGTCCTTCATGGGCATTATCACGGATCCTTTGTCCGGCTTCCTAGCGCTGGAATCGATTCCATCACGCGATATGGGTGGGTTCATGTTAAACTTCATCCTTGGTGTGGTCTGCGTCTCCTTGTCCTTGCCAATCGGTATCCTTTTGGCTCTGGGCCGTCAGTCGGACATGATCATCATTAAGTGGATCTGCGTGGTCTTCATTGAATTCATTCGCGGCGTTCCGTTGATCACATTGCTTTTCGTAGCGAACGTGGTTTTGGGATACTTCTTGCCACCGGGGTCTAACTTTGACCTGATCTTGCGTGTGATCATCATGATTACCATGTTCTCGGCCGCCTATATTGCGGAAGTGGTGCGTGGTGGCCTTGCTGCTTTGCCAAAGGGGCAAGCGGAAGCGGCGGGCAGTCTTGGGCTTGATTATGCGCAATCCATGCGTTTGATCATTCTGCCGCAAGCGTTGAAGATTTCCATTCCGGGGATCGTGAACGTGGCGGTGGGTCTGTTCAAGGATACGGTTCTGGTCTCGGTCATTTCGATGTTCGATCTGGTCGGCATGATCCGTGGCCCGATCCTCGCTTCTACAGAATGGAACGGCGTCTATTGGGAGTTGTGGCTGGCAGCAGTCTTGTTCTTCTTCCCAATTTGCTACGGCATTTCACAATACTCACAATGGTTGGAGCGTCAGCTCGCAACTGGTCACCGATAAGAAGGAGGTCTTAAACATGGCCGAAGCAAAACTACAGGTGTCCGACGAGGTCGCCATTTCAATCGAAAACATGAACAAGTGGTACGGTACATTCCACGTGCTGCGCGACATTGATCTGACCGTGAACCGTGGCGAACGGATCGTGATTTGTGGACCGTCGGGTTCTGGTAAATCCACGCTTATTCGCTGCATCAACGCGTTGGAAGAGCATCAGCAAGGTCGTATTGAGGTCGATGGCACGGTTTTGTCGTCCGACATCAAGAACATCGACAAGATCCGCTCCGAAGTGGGGATGTGTTTCCAGCACTTCAACCTGTTCCCGCATCTGTCGATCCTTGAGAACTGTACGTTGGCTCCGATCTGGGTGCGTAAAACACCCAAGAAGGAAGCCGAAGAACTGGCGATGCATTTCCTTGAGAAGGTAAAAATCCCGGAGCAAGCGGATAAGTATCCCGGTCAGCTTTCTGGTGGTCAGCAACAGCGTGTGGCAATTGCACGATCCTTGTGCATGCAACCGCGTATCATGTTGTTTGACGAGCCGACGTCGGCGCTTGACCCTGAGATGATCAAGGAAGTTCTTGATACTATGATCGAGCTCGCGGAAGAGGGCATGACCATGCTTTGTGTGACCCACGAGATGGGTTTTGCGCGTCAGGTTGCGAACCGCGTGATCTTTATGGATCAGGGCCAGATTGTAGAGCAGAACGAGCCGGAGGCGTTCTTTAACAACCCGCAGTCCGAACGTACGCAGTTGTTCTTGAGCCAGATTTTGGGTCACTGATATTATGGGTGGCCCTGCGTGCTTAGCACACAGGGGTACTGAAGAAAGAGGGCAGGCCTTCGGGCCTGTTTTTTTCGTTTGATTGGGGGCGCTGCCCCCGCGGTATTTAGGGACCAAAGAAGCGGTTAGAGTAAGTCGTGCGGGGTCGTGAAATGTGCTGCGGTGTTCTGATGGAAGTGTAGTGCGCTCCAGTCCGCGATATCGCAGGTGAACACCGTCGTCGCGCCTGACGGGTAGTTAAAAAAACGGGGATTGTTTGGGGCTATTTTTGCAAGGCGTTCCGCAAATTCGCCAATGCCTGGATTGTGCGCGACGATCAGTAGCATGTCTGCGCGTGCCTTTTGCACATGCTTCATCAACACATCAGAGGACGCCATATAGAGCGCGTCGTTTAGCGTGAGGGGCGTATCAAGAGCGAGGCGATCTGCTGTTTCTTGCGTGCGCGTTGCAGAAGAGCAGAGGATCTCATCTGGTGTAAGCGCAGTGCGGCGCATCCAATCACCAAGCGCGGTTGCACCGTTTCGGCCGCGTTCGTTCAGGAAGCGGCATTTGTCTTCAACGGGTTCATCCCAGCTGGATTTGGCGTGTCGCATGACGATTAGGGTTTTGCTCATGACGTTATTCTCCCAAGAAGGCGCGCATGTGGAAAGCGGATTGTTCAGGTCGGCGGCTATAGGTTTGCGAGACAGGGCAGGCGGAGCGCGCGGCGCATCCGTGCGCGCGGCAGGATTTGCTGTCGGGGCCGAGTATGTGAGCTTTGCAAGCCTCTACATTGTAGCTGGTTTTGCTGAGTGCGTCGACGGGGCAGGCGGTTTTGCAAGGTTTGGCGCAGGGGGTGCAGGGCGACGTTGTCGGCGCAGGGAGTGCTAGGTGACCGTTGAGGCGCAGTGCGCCACGGTAGGAGGCGAAGAGCCCTGCGTTTTGATGCACCAACATGCCAATTGGCGAGGCCCAGTTTTCACCGCTCTCTAGGGCCCATGAGATGAAGGGCGGATAGGGCGGGCCGTCTGAGGGAAAATGTGTGGAGGCTTTAAAGTTGATCGCAAGCTGACTGATGATGCGTTTGGACCAGCGATCGAGCGGGTCTGACTGGCCATCTTGCGCTTCCGGGGTGGATTTGAAGACCTTCCAAAACTCTGGCTCTAAGGGGCCGAGAAGCAGGATTGTGTCTGCGCCTTCGTGCAAAGCGCCCAAGATTTCCAAAAGCTGTGCGTTTACCGCCTTGCGAATGTCCTCAATCACGGATGAGCGAGCCTGCGCCGTGCTCTGTGTAGAGTTCCAGCAAGCATGCATTTGGCGCGCGGCCATCAAGGATGACGACAGCGCGCACGCCGCCTTCAATTGCGGTGAGCGCGGTTTCGGTCTTCGGGATCATGCCGCCCGCGATCGTGCCATCCGCCGTCAAAGCGCGTATCTGGGCGGCGGTGAGTTCGGTGAGCACCTCGCCCGTGCCGTCTTTGACGCCTGCCACATCGGTGAGCAACAATAGGCGATCCGCCTTGAGACTGGCCGCAATCGCGCCTGCGGCTGTGTCGCCATTGACGTTGAACGTTTCACCGTTTCGACCTGTTCCTAAAGGTGCAATCACGGGGATGATATTGTCTTTCGCAAGGCCACGCAGGAAGTCAGGATTCATTTCTGAGGGAGTGCCAACAAAGCCGAGATCAGGATCAGTTTGATCACAGATCATCAGGTTCGCATCTTTGCCGGAGAGGCCAACGGCCTTGCCTCCTTCCGCGTTGATTGCCTGCACAATGCGTTTGTTCACACGGCCCGAAAGCACCATTTCAACGACTTCGACTGTTGCTGCGTCGGTAACGCGCTTGCCGTTCACAAACTCGGACTGAATGTCCAAGCGCTCCAGCATCGCGTTAATCATCGGTCCGCCGCCATGTACGATAACCGGGTTCACACCGACCTGCTGCATGAGCACAACATCGCGTGCAAAGCTTTCCATGCCGGCGTCACTGCCCATCGCATGACCGCCAAGTTTGATCACAACCGTCGCATCATCATAGCGCTGCAAAAGCGGGAGAGCATAGGAGAGCGTTTGCGCCGTGGCGATCCAGTCGCGGTTCATATCTTGTTTCTTCATATTGTGACCTTTTAACCCTTGGTTAGCGTCCGCATGGCACAGGAGCAAGGCAAAGTGGAACGTGAAAAATATCATGATTTAAATTTTACCAGTTGATAAAAAAATCAAACCCTGCAAACCTGATCAAAAGAAAATGTCACGAGGAGAGGTCCATGCCAGCAGATATGCTAGCTCAGGGGATACAAACAGGGCGGTTGAGTGCTGAACAGTACGATGCAAATTTTGCGGATTTGCATGCACCGCTGGATGATCATGAGGCTTTGGTGGCGGCGGATCGCTGTTACTTTTGCCATGACGCGCCTTGCATGACGGCCTGCCCCACGGATATCGACATCCCTTTGTTTATTCGCCAGATCGCCACGGGTACGTCGGATGCAGCGGCGAAAACGATCCTCACCCAGAATATTCTGGGCGGTATGTGCGCGCGGGTCTGTCCGACGGAAACGCTGTGTGAAGAGGTCTGTGTGCGCGAAGTGGCTGAGGGCAAGCCGGTTTTGATAGGCCAGCTTCAGCGCTATGCGACGGATGGTTTGATGGCCAAAGGCGTGCATCCTTTCGTGCGTGCTGAAACGACGGGCAAACGTGTCGCAGTTGTCGGTGCGGGACCAGCGGGGCTGGCTTGCGCGCATCGCTTGGCGATGTTGGGCCATGATGTGACGCTACATGATGCGCGTGCGAAGGCTGGGGGGCTGAACGAATACGGCATTGCCGCGTATAAAAGCACTGATGAATTTGCCGCCAAAGAGGTGGATTGGCTTTTGCAAATTGGCGGTATTGTTATGAACCAAGGTGTCGGGCTTGGATCCGATGTGAGCTTGGCGCAGCTCAAAAGTGATTTTGACGCTGTGTTTTTGGGCATGGGCCTTGGCGGTGTGAACGGACTTGGCCTTGATGGAGACGACAAGGATGGCATCACGGATGCCGTTGATTTCATTGCGGAGCTTCGTCAGGCGAATGATTTAGGAGCTATGCCGATCGGGCGTGATGTCGTCGTGATCGGGGGCGGTATGACGGCGGTTGATGCGGCCGTGCAGGCAAAACTACTTGGGGCTTTGAACGTGACGCTGGTCTATCGCAGATCACGCGCGCGGATGAACGCGAGTGTGTATGAACAGGACTTGGCAGCCTCCAAGGGCGTGCGGATT
Source organism: Rhodobacteraceae bacterium HTCC2083 (assembly GCA_000156115.1). GTDB lineage: Bacteria > Pseudomonadota > Alphaproteobacteria > Rhodobacterales > Rhodobacteraceae > Planktotalea. The sequence continues at coordinate 3,947,369 of DS995276.1, read as the reverse complement.
ATTACTAATGCGTCGCCTAAGGCAGTGCATGGTAATGGCGCTGTGCGCGAGGTGGAGTTTGAATATACGGATGATGATCTAAAGCCTACGGGTCAGACGGTGCGTTTGACGGCAGATCAAGTGTTTCGCGCGATTGGTCAGACTTTGCAAGGCGAGGGCTTGCCCGACCTAGAGGGGCGCAAGATCAAAGTTTCGGGCACTGGTGCAACCTCTGTTAAGGGGATTTGGGCCGGGGGCGATTGTGCGTCTGGAGGCGATGACTTGACGGTGACAGCTGTGGCTGAGGGTCGCGATGCGGCGATGGATATTCATTCGAACCTGATGGGAGGGGCATCCTGATGGCGGATCTCACAACGACGTTTATTGGCATAACAAGCCCGAACCCTTTCTGGCTCGCCTCTGCACCACCGACGGACAAAGAATACAATGTGCGCCGCGCATTTGAAGCTGGATGGGGCGGGGTTGTTTGGAAGACGCTTGGCTCTGAAGGGCCGCCTGTGGTCAATGTGAACGGACCGCGCTACGGCGCGATCTATGGTGCGGATCGGCGTTTGCTGGGCTTGAATAATATCGAGCTGATCACGGATCGCGATCTGTTTATCAACCTTGAAGAGATCAAGCGCGTGAAGGCAGATTACCCAGATCGCGCTATTATCGTGTCCTTGATGGTGCCCTGCGAGGAAGAGGCGTGGAAAGCGATTTTGCCGCTGGTGGAGGACACGGGCGCGGATGGGATCGAGCTGAATTTCGGCTGCCCGCATGGCATGAGCGAGCGCGGCATGGGTGCGGCTGTGGGCCAAGTGCCCGAGTATATCGAGATGGTCACACGCTGGTGTAAGCAATATTATTCGAAGCCCGTGATCGTCAAGCTGACGCCCAATATCACCGATGTGCGTAAACCAGCGGCGGCAGCGCGTGCGGGTGGTGCGGATGCTGTTAGTTTGATTAACACAATTAATTCAATCACCTCTGTGAACCTTGATAGCATGTCGCCAGAGCCGTCGATTGATGGCAAAGGCACCCATGGGGGCTATTGCGGTCCCGCGGTGAAACCGATTGCGATGAGCATGGTGTCCGAGATCGCGCGCGCAGAGGCAACAGCGGGCATGCCCATTTCAGGCATTGGCGGTGTGACCACATGGCGCGACGCGGCGGAGTTCATGGCGCTTGGCTGTGGCAATGTGCAGGTTTGCACGGCGGCGATGACTTATGGGTTCAAGATCGTTCAGGAGATGATTTCGGGCCTAAGCCAATGGATGGACGAGAAGGGCTATGAGAATACGACTGATTTCGTGGGTATGGCGGTGCCGAACACGACGGATTGGCAGTATCTGAACCTCAACTATATTGCGAAAGCGAAGATTGATCAGGACCTCTGTATCTCCTGCGGGCGCTGTTTTGCGGCCTGCGAAGATACTTCGCATCAGGCGATCGCCATGTCCGAGGACCGCGTGTTCAGCGTGATTGATGCAGAATGCGTGGCCTGCAATTTATGCGTGAATGTTTGCCCTGTTGAGACTTGTATCACGATGGAGAAAATGCCCGTCGGCGCGGTTGATCCACGCACTGATCGTGTGGTCGAAAAGGACTATGCCAACTGGACCACACATCCGAATAATCCGTCGGCCACCGCTGCCGAATAGAGCTGAAGACTTCGCTGTTCTCCCCAGCGGCACCTAGAGATCCCTGCCGGAGTAAGTGACGGCAGGGTTTTTTTTATTTCCGATTTTTTGGGTGTCATCTTCCCAATCCAAAGAAGTGCGCTGCCAATGATCAAGATCGTCTAACCTTCACCGTCCTAATAAAAGGTCATTGGCTGATCTTAATGGCAGGAGCATTCTATGCATCCGATTATTTATGACGTCGCTGTTTCTATCGTTGGCTATATTTCTGTTCCTGACGGGGACGTGTCTGTTTTTGCCCATGAGGGCGCTGTAGTCGATGATTGTCGTGCGTGTTTAACGAGATATTCATGTGCGTTGATGGGGCGAAAAATCTACGAGGTTGGCTATCAATCCGGAATGAAAACCGATCAAAAACTATATGCGCCGATGTGCTGCGTGGTGGTCTCAATCGCCTTTACGCTCCCGTGAAAAGCGACGCGGAGGTTTGGTTCCACATCACCCGCGAGCGGATTGACGCGCTTCAATCAAGCGCTTCGGGGCCGATTTTTTTGTGCGGTGGTGGCAAGTTCGCGGGCCGCTTGCCTGAAATGGGGGAGATCGACCGACGTTGCTTAAAGCGCGCACCTATTTTGCTGGGGTCCGGCACAGCATTATTTGCCCATGCGTAGGGAGTCGTGCTGCAGATAGAAGCTGAAAAGATTTATGCGGGCGGATATATGCTGCGGGAGTATTCGCTTAAGTAGCTTGGTTTGAGGGGGCGCTGCGTTCGCATTGGATTTTCAGTCCAAGTTAACGGAAATGGACTTAAGCGTCATTGGCCAAGGCAAACCTGTCATTTTACAGATCCATGACCCGCAACGCAGTATGTGTGCGGCCTTGCAAAAATAACCCCGACGCGCCCTCAAGCAAGTCGATGAATCCTCAGTTTATTACCACGTTGCAAACATTAGAACCGATGAAGGGGCCGCCGCCCAAGCGCGTGAAGGCCTGCCACATGTGACGCTTGTGCTCTTCAAAGGCGAGGGCGAACGAGTTCACGTGATAGGGGGCGTAGTGCCCGCTGAAGATTTGCTAAAAGCTTTCCGACGGCACCTGCGTTTACCTTTGGTGTAATCCCGCTTTGAGAGGCGCATTTGCGGTTCGATCCAACAGTTGTGCTGTGCCGTTAAGTGACCGTGACGTCTGGCCGTGTGAAGCTTGCGATAGCAGATGCGAGATCACTGTCAGGATTTTCGATGCTTGCAGGCCAGAAGTCGATAACCAGATTGTTTTGAATATCTTCCGCCGTGCCGATAGAGGTTGGAATATGCGCGACGACTTCTACGAACCCATTCGTGTGTGTGTAGGACAGAGTGTTGTATTCCCCAGTCGCATCAATGCCGTAGATTATATCGTCGCGGTCTGGTTGCAGGTCGATCTCTGACTGATCAATCAAGATGATGATGGCATCTTCTTCAAGGTCAATGTCTTGCAAGGTGGACACGAGATTTGTTTGATCTGCTGCCAAAGAATAAAAGTCGAGACCGTCGCCACTGTAGATTGTTGTTTCGCCATAATCGATGATGTCATCATTGCTGTCACTGCCCGTACCCGCATCGACAAAGTTGCCAGTGCCGCCCGCGACATAGATGCGATCAAAATCATCGCCGCCCAAGATGGTGCTGTTGCCCGCATCGCTTGCAAAGATCTGGTTAAAGCCATCGCCGCCATCGAAGAACATTCCACTTTGGCTCTGCTCCTCGTCAATGATCTGGTCGTCGTCGTTGACGTCGTCACCGCCGGAGGCGAGTAGTTCGCCCGGTCCAACGCCGACCAATAAGTCAGCCCCTTCATCGCCGAACAGACGGCCGTGATCTGAGTTGAAGATCAGATCATTGCCCGCGCCGCCGTGCAGTTCGTCAAAGCCAGTCCCGCCGATCATGGTGTCATCGCCCGAGTCGCCCAAAACTTCGTCATCGCCTGTGCCACCCTCGATCAGATCATCGCCCGTGCCGCCATCGACAAGGTCGTTGCCCGTGCCGCCGTCAAGTTCATCAGCGCCTGCACCACCAAAGAGCGTGTCATCGCCGCGCCCCCCGTCCAGCGTGTCCGCCCCCCGACGAGGCCGTCCCAATCATCGCCGTGCAGGACACTGTCACCTGCACCATCACTGAGAGAGTCGTCGCCTAAGCCACCAGAAAAAATGTTCGCACCTGCGAAGGCCGAAATGGTGTCATTGCCTTCGCCACCCGTGCCCATGTCATCGCCTGCGCCCGCAAGGATGCTATCATCGCCATCGTCGCCCGCGATAAAGTCGTCGCCGTTGTTTCCAGACAGTGTATCGTCATCCGCGCCACCGAAAATGTAATCATTTCCGTCGTTTCCAAGGATTTGATCCGCGCCGTCCGCGCCGTAGCTTGTGTCATCCCCTGCGTTCGCGTCGATGTCATCGGCCTCGTCTGTACCGTAAATTTCATCGTCGCTCGTGTCCGCGACAAACATTGAGCCCGAGGCGAGGCCGAGGAGGACAAGAAGATAAAGCATGACAACATCACCTAAAACTTAGAAATATGCATAAAGGCTAAGCGGAAAGATACACCTTTAAGATGTTTTTCATCTGCGGGCTCATCTTATAGGTGTGCTGGAGTGGGTATTCAAAGAATGATTGGGATCATCACCTCAGGTTCGATCACGCGCGCATTTGGGACCGCGTCGATCATCGGTTGCGCGCTTTGTTCAAGGAACGGGAAAGTGTTGTAATGACAGGGGATCACGGTGCTGAAGTTAAAGAAACGCTTGGCCGCATAGGCGGCACGTGTCATGTCCATGGTGAAGTGCCCACCCGCACACAGGATGCCGATGTCGGGATGATGCAGGTCCTCGAACAGCTCCATATCCATCATCACATCTGTGTCGCCGCTGAAATAGATCACCTTGCCTTCGCCCGCTATCATAAAGCCGCTTTCCGTGCCCGCATACATCGGGCCATCCTCGGATGTATACGTGCTGGAATGCGCGGCGGTGACCATTGTGACGGCGACGCGGCCAAGCTGCACGGTGCCGCCCTTGTTAAAGCCCACGGTCTTGATGCCCATCTTGGCCTCCATGATCCCCATGTGATCGTAGATGCCTACCGCGGGTATATCGAGTTCCTTGGCTAGCTCGAAGCCATCCGCGCAGTGATCGAGATGGCCGTGGCTGATCAGAACATGTGTCGCATCCTTTATCGCATCTTGGCGACGTTCTTCAGGAAATACAGGGCAGTCTGTAAGCCACGGATCAACAAGAAGGATTTGATCTTCGATCTCGATACGAAAGCCGGAATGGCCAAGGGGGATGATTTTCACTGTGTTGCTCCTGTGTGTGTGCTTGATGGGGAAGGGTGAGGGATTTGAGTGTAAAGGGCAAGATAAAGGGCAAGATCTTCGGTTTATGCGAGGTTTATTTGTGTGGTGGCGGCGGCACCCTTGCGAGCGGCGCGCGTGGGCGCTAAACGCTAGCGCAACATGCTTTTGCGGAGACTTGCTTGATGTCAATTGATGAACAAACTGCGGCGCGCGTGGCCAAATTGGCCCGTATCAAAGTAGAGCCTGAGGCATTGCCTGCTTTGGCCCAGGAATTCACCAATATTCTTGGCTTTATCGAGCAATTGAATGAGGTCGATGTTGAGGGTGTAGAGCCGATGACATCAGTGACCCCGCAGCGTTTAAAGCGCCGTGTGGATGTGGTGACGGACGGCGATCAACCGGAAAAAGTGCTCAAGAATGCGCCAGATGCGCGCGAAGGGTTTTTTGCGGTTCCGAAGGTGGTTGAATAATGTCTGATCTTACAAAAATGACTCTGGCAGGCGCGCGCGATGCGTTGCGTAGCGGTGAAACCACATCGGTCGAGTTGACCGAGACCTTTCTGAAAGAGATCGAGGGCGCGGACGCGTTGAATGCGTTTGTGCATCACACGCCAGAGATCGCAATTGAGCAGGCCAAATCCGCAGATGAGCGGATTGCGGGCGGCGATGCGCCGGCCATGTGTGGTTTGCCCATTGGGATTAAGGACTTGTTCTGCACGAAAGGGGTGCCTTCACAGGCGGCCTCTGCGATTTTGAACGGGTTCAAGCCTGAGTATGAAAGCACTGTCAGCCAAAACCTGTTTGATGCGGGCGCGGTGATGCTCGGTAAGTTGAACATGGACGAGTTCGCGATGGGCTCCTCGAACGAGACATCCGTATACGGCAATGTGGTGAACCCTTGGCGTCGCGGCAATGATGACACGGATTTGACACCGGGCGGATCATCTGGTGGGTCTGCATCTGCGGTTGCGGCGGATCTGTGTTTGGCGGCGACAGGTACAGACACAGGCGGTTCAATCCGCCAGCCTGCGGCCTTCACAGGCATCACTGGGATCAAGCCGACCTACGGACGGTGTTCACGCTGGGGCACGATCGCGTTTGCGTCTTCCTTGGATCAAGCGGGGCCGATGACCAAGGATGTGCGCGACGCGGCGATCATGCTCGAAGCCATGTGTTCGTATGACGAAAAAGACAGCACCAGCGCCGATCTGCCTGTACCGAATTTTGAAGCGATGCTTACGGGCGATATCAAGGGCAAGACCATTGGAATCCCGAAAGAATACCGTATGGACGGCATGCCTGACGAAATCGAAAAGCTTTGGGCGGACGGCACCGCGATGCTGAAAGATGCGGGTGCGAAGATCGTTGATATCTCGCTGCCGCACACGCAATACGCTTTGCCTGCGTATTATGTGATTGCGCCTGCGGAGGCGTCTTCGAACCTCGCGCGTTATGATGGTGTGCGCTATGGGCACCGCGCGACTTTGGAGGCTGGCGACGGCATAACGGAGATGTATGAAAAGACGCGCGCAGAAGGCTTTGGCCCTGAAGTGCAGCGCCGTGTGATGATCGGAACTTACGTGCTAAGCGCAGGTTTTTATGACGCTTATTACAACCGTGCGCGTCGCGTGCGAGCGCTAATAAAGAAAGACTTTGATGATGTGTTTGCTGCTGGCGTCGATGCAATCCTGACGCCTGCGACGCCGAGTTCGGCTTTTGGCATTGGCGAAATGAAAGACGCGGATCCCGTGCAAATGTATATGAATGACGTCTTTACCGTCACCGTGAACCTTGCGGGTTTGCCGGGCATTGCGGTTCCGACCGGTTTGGACAGCAAAGGTCTTCCTCTGGCGCTGCAACTAATTGGTAAGCCATGGGAAGAGGGTGATCTGCTAAATACCGCCTACGCGCTGGAGCAGGCGGCGGGATTTGTAGCAAAACCCGCCAAATGGTGGTAAACGGCGAGAAAAGAGAGCAACGAGGCAATCCGTAACATGAAACGCATCCTTTTATCGCTCGCGGCGCTGGGCGCACTTGCGGCCTGTAGTCCTACCATTCCTAACAGTGGCGCGGGCGTGGGCTTTGGCGATTACAAAGAGTTCGAACAAAAGCAAGCGGCGCGCGATGCGGCGGTGAATGGGGGCGGGGCTTTGCCACCTCCTCAAGCGGTGAGCTCTGAAACGCTTGCACCTGCAGCGGCCTCTGGCATTGCGCAAGCGACGAATGCAGGCGGTGCAGTTGATGCAAGTCCAACCAACGCAGCACCCGTTTTGCGCGCGGGTGGCATCAGTGCCGAGAATGATTTCAACGCAGTCTCTGGCCAACGTTCTATCGAAGGGGACGCGGCGAAACGTGCGCAGAACCAACAAGAGTTCCAAGTGATCCAGCCGACAGCTTTGCCAACACGTCAGGGTAATGGCGAGCCGAATATTGTAGCTTTTGCGATTGCTGCGAAGAACGCTAAGGGTCAGCGCGTCTATCGTCGCAACGGCTTTAACGCGGAGCGCAAGTATCAGCGCGCGTGTTCTGGCTTTGCCTCGCAAGATCAAGCACAGCAGGCGTTTATGGCGCAGGGCGGTCCACAAAACGATCGCAAGGGCATGGACCCTGATGGCGACGGATTTGCTTGCGCTTGGGATCCGGCACCGTTTCGCAATGCGGTCAGTGGCTAAAATCTGATGGGCGCGGTTCACAGCGCCCATCCCCCAATTGTGGGCCGCGCAAGGGTGGCATTTCCAAACCTGATATGGTGGTGCTCCACTATACCGCGATGCAAAGCGCCGAGGATGCGATTTGCACATTGTGTGATCCTGAAAAGGAAGTCTCAGCGCATTATGTGATCGGCCGCGATGGGGCTATGACACAACTGGTCGATGAAGCTGCGCGCGCGTGGCATGCGGGATCAGGGCGCTGGGCCGAGTGCGATGACATCAATTCACGCTCTATCGGGATTGAGCTGGATAACGATGGGTTTTCCCCGTTTTCGGCGACGTTGATGGATGCTTTGGAAGATCTGCTAGGTGGAATTTTGGCTCGTTGGGAGATCCCTGCCCATCATGTGATCGCGCATTCTGATTTGGCCCCTTTGCGTAAGTTTGATCCCGGCGGGCGGTTTGATTGGCGCCGTTTGGCGGTGCAGGACTTGTCTGTTTGGCCCACTTGGGGTGAGGATCTGCCTTTAGCGGAAAGTTTAACGGCGCTGGGCTATGGTGTAGCTGAATTTGGTGTGGAGCCGTGCTTGAACGCGTTTCGCCAACGCTTTGCCCCTTGGCGCGATGGGGCCGAATGTTTGGCGGATCGGCGCGATGCAGCGTCACTGGCGGCGCAATTCGCGGTTGACCCATTGGGTGGCGCAAGTTAGGCGCAGGCTTGCGTACGGAAGGCTGGATGGCTGCTTGGACGGCGCTCCTTTCGGGGGGCTTGTTTGAGAGGAAAGTCCGGACTCCATGAAGTAACGGTGCCGGGTAACGCCCGGCCAGGGTAACCTGAGGGATAGCGCCACAGAGAAGAAACCGCCTTCGTTTCGGCGCGGGTAAGGGTGAAACGGTGCGGTAAGAGCGCACCGCGGGTCGGGTAACCGGACCGGCACGGCAAGCCCCACCGGGAGCAATGCCAAATAGGGATGCCGCGCGGGTGTGATCGAGCAATCGATATCCACGCAGGGACACTTCAGCCTGAGGCATCCGGGTTGGCAGCTAGAGGCGCGTAGGTAACTGCGGGCTAAGATGAATGGTCATCTATGTGCACGTCGAGAGCCGTGCATTGGACAAAATCCGGCTTATAGGCCCTCCGTACGCGTTTTATTGTTGGGTTGGTTTGGGGATGAGGTGCGTGAGTTTTTAGCATAGTGGCGTATGTCAGCAATGCGGACAAAGCACCATTTTGCTGCGGCTGCACCAATGGCAGCTTTCGTTTCTAAGAATTTCGCCTTTCTTCATCAGTTATTGCATGAGACGTCCAAACTGGAGCTTAGAAATACCTCTAGATGCGCAAGTTGAGTTTGAACGTTTATTTTATCGATTGCCTGCCTGACCGCCGCGCATTCAATCGTATCAAGGATAAAATTGGCGGTGTGCAATGGATCCCCAGAAGGACGCCAGATTCCTTGTGTTATCCCTTTTTCAAGAAGAGCCGACAAGGCATGAGCAAGATTGCGGCGCACCTCGAGAAACAGCCTCGCAATATCCTGCATCCGCATCGCTTCTGCTGTGATCTCAGCCGTGAGGATTGCGACATCTTTGTCTGAAACAATAGCCCAGTAATCCTGAAGGAATTCAGAGAATGTCTCGTTTGCAGGGGCGTCGATTGCAAGGTGTTCGATGAAGGGAGCGATCATCTCACCTTCCATATTTGCCAACCCTATAAGAAAATCATGCTTGCCCGGGAAGTGATTATAGAGGTTTCCAATGCTGACCTCGGCACGCGCCGCGATATCGCGCATGCCAGTTTGGTGAAAGCCTTTGTCGATGAAACACGCGATCGCCGCTTCTAGAATGTGTTTCCGGCGCTTTTCTGATGCGATTTCTCGTTTTGATGGTGCAGTTGCCAAGTCTTCGATCATGGCTAATCTCCTCGATCATACGCATTCAGAATGGTGCTTAGCGCCTGACCAACAACGGTTTCATCCGTTTCTGACGATAGAGCATATGCGGCAGGACCACCATTGAAACATATCAGAACAGGTTCTCCTGTTACTGGATAAAGGTTCATCCAGCTGTTGTAATGCCCGTGTGGAAAATCCACAGACGGCGTGGTGATGTTTTGGATGTCGGCGTCCCAGAAAACCTCGTCAAATTGCAGATAAATCTTGTCGAGTGTGCCAAACCCAAGGCGATCAATGGCCTGTTGCTTTTCATCGGGGAGGACCGGGTCAAAGGCGATATGCCCCACTTTCAGTACGCCAAGTGGCACAGTCACAATGACAGCATCAAAATTACGGACGCTGATATTCGAGGTCACGCGTACTTTGTTGGAATTATATTCAACAGCGTTCACGCGTTCATTCAAAGACAGCTCATAGCCGCCTTCAAACTGCGTCAGAATTTGATCGTATCCATCAGGAAACAACCATTCATCGCCAGAATAGTCGCTCGTCCAAAGATAAGCCCACTTGTTAAGTGTGCCGTTTTCGGTTCCTGCATGATTGTCATATTGGAGGATATCATAGGCCCAATTAGGCAAATTATTGAGCGATATTTCGCGTCCCTGTACGCGGGCGATCCCATTTGGATCATACACAAATTTACGCATGCCCGCCTGTTTGACCACGGCAGTCAGTGGGTTCCCATCAATACCATGCAGCCAGCTTGCCCCTAGATCAGCAGCAAACCCAAGCGAGCGATCTGTATTAATCCGCCCACCGATCCGGTCGCGTCCCTCAATCACGTGAACGTCAAGACCTGCATTTGACATGGCATGCGCCGCAACGAGACCCGACACGCCAGCACCGATCACACCAATACGCTTGTGGCCACTCGCAGCGATCTGGCTTGCAACCAAACGCACAGATTCCAACGCCGCATGCACAGAACTATTGCGATCTGGGTTGGCCGCCTCACCAGCAAAGTAAACTTTATCAGCCACTGGCTCGGCCAAACGGCGGTGGTCTTTTCGTTGCGATCCTTTTGCAATATGCGAGTAGGTGCCGAATGAAAACGGATCGCGGCTCCAGTTGGTGCGCATGAAGCCAATCAATTTTGGCGCTTGAGAAGACTGCGCCGTGGCAGTCCAAGGGAGTAGCCCTGACAGTACTGTAGTCCCTGTTCCTGCTAACATATCTCTTCGTTTCATTTTGAACCCCTTTTCAATTGATGGGATGCGAAAGCACTAGCTTGAGATATACCTAATAATGAGCGAACGTTCGTTCAATGATTCGATTGAAAGTTGTGTCAACCGAACGTCGCTTTGGCGTTGCACCAAAACCGGTCATTCGTGCAGCGCGCAACATGGGTCGATTTGGGCTCTCAGCCGACCTTCGACGCGCAATATGGTAACATTAGCATTGGTGGGTGTCGGCGGTGTTTAAGCGCTTCAAGTAGCACCCTTGCATATCCAGTCGAATATTCGAGGAATGAGCAGGAATCCTTTGTATCGCTCCCAAATGCCTGTTGACTCGGGCGCGGTGCGCGGTAGAAGGCAGTGGTTAAAGAATTCCCGAAGCGCACATGCCCTTCGAAGCAGGAGATGACCCATGGCGAAGCCAACCACGATCAAGATCCGCCTGAACTCGACCGCGGGTACAGGCCACTTCTATGTCACAAAGAAAAACGCACGTACAATGACCGAGAAAATGGTCATCCGTAAGTACGACCCAGTTGTGCGCAAACACGTTGAGTATAAAGAAGGTAAAATCAAGTAAGCTTGATTTTAGTTTCGAAGTGCTAGAGAGCCGCTCCTTTGGGGGCGGTTTTTTGTGTTTGGAGATGGAGGAGTGTTTTAGCTTAAGGACTGGATTGAGCTTAAACTGGAGTGTCCGAAAACGGTTCAGCCACGACCTGTTGGTTATCTTCGTACACAATGTAACCCACTCTTTCGGTGCGAATAATTTCGATCGGATATCCGTTTTCTTGCAATAAGCTGACAAGTTCATAGGAGCGCGCGATGGTCTCGGAAGCATCTTTCTTGAACCAGCTAAGCCCGGCAGGGGTCTTATTCCGCGCCCCTTTTGACTTTGAACGGTTAAATTTTTTAGGAATAGTCAAATTCATGCGAAACCAGCTGAGAAGGTTTTCCAACTGGTCAGAGATATAGTCTTCAAGATTGAGGATGTTTCGCAATTCGTAGGCAGCACAAAAAAACCCTCTTGCGCGGCTAGGCTTTCAATTGTTTTGGGTCGCACAAACCGTAGATATTTCATTCGTTCTACTCTGCTAAATCAGATGTATCTTGATGACATTATAAGAATGCTCAAATAAAAAACCGGCCTCGAAGGGCCGGTTTTCTAATTATGAATACTGTAGCGCGAAGCTTACTCGCGGTTGCCGAACAACTGAAGCAGCATCATAAACATGTTGATGAAGTTCAGATAGAGGCTAAGCGCGCCCATGATTGCGGACTTGCCCAACCACTCGCTGTCGCCGTGGTGTGCGTGTGCGAGGTATGTGTTTTTAATGTTCTGTGTGTCGTAGGCTGTGAGGCCCGCAAAGATCAAAACACCGATTGCAGAGATCGCGAACATAATCGCAGGGGACGCCAACCAGATGTTGACGATTGATGCCACGATCAAGCCGATAACACCCATGATCAAGAAGCTACCCCAGCCGGAGATGTCTTTCTTCGTGGTGTAGCCCCAAAGGGACAGACCCGCGAATGCGATGGATGTGATCAAGAAGATCTGCATAATCGAGTAGCCTGTGAAGACCAAAAAGATCGAGCTGATCGAAACGCCCATCACGGCTGCGAAGATGTAGAACACTGTCTGCGCTGTTGCTGCGGACATGCGGTTGATCGCAGCGCTCATTCCAAAGACGAAGGCTAGGGGGGCAAACATCACAACCCATTTAAGCGGCGAGAGATAGAGGGCAGAACCGAGCGACGTCAGATACTTGTCAGCACCAATCTGTGCGACCGCTTGTGACGGGTCATTGGTGACTGCGAGTCCTGCGATCGCCCAAGCCGCCAAAAATGTGATGAACATGCCAACGGACATTGTGCCGTAGACCTTGTTCATGTGCGCGCGCAAGCCCGCGTCGATATCCGCGGCTGCCGATCCTACGCCGCTGCGAATTGTGCCATATTCAGCCATGAATAACTCTCCATTGATTAAGCGATCCGCCTTTGTGGCGGTCTTGAAGAGAATATCGGGTTTGAGCCGGCGTATTTCAAGGGTTTTCGCATGCTAATTTACGAAAACCCGTCGTTGGCTTTGACTTTTCTGATGCGCGTTCCGCGAGAGCTTACATGCGCCAGAAAGATGGTGCATTCCATGTGGATAGCTGTGCTTCTTCCTGGGCTTGCTTAGCCGTGATGCCAATATCTGCGAGCAAATGCGCATCCAATTTTGCCAAAGCGCGACGGCTGCGTGCCATATTCATTGCGGCAAAGACTTTGGACAAAAGGGTTTGTGGTGCTTCTGTGCGAGAGAGGCCGCATGAATTCGAGAGAACCTGTGACTGTGACATTGTCTTTACCTTTCGTTTGGTGATGGGTTTTGCGTAACCAATTCCTTCTGTTGATGTATGTGCCAAACTGTGCTTCATTTGAAAAACGAATAGTTTTGAGGCGACACATCACAAAGGCTGATATATGCGAAATTTAGACATCACGGCGCTGCGCTCCTTCGTGGCCATCGCGGAAACGGGTGGGGTGACGCGGGCAGCTGGTCTGCTCAATTTGACGCAATCGGCGGTGTCGATGCAGATCAAACGCTTGGAAGAAAGCCTTGATCTCAAGCTGTTAGAGCGTGTCGGGCGTCAAGTTGAGCTAAGCCCCACTGGTGAGCAATTGCTCAGCTACGCGCGCCGTATGGTGGCGCTGAACGATGAGATCATGACCAAATTGACCGACAAAGGCTTTGAGGGTGTTGTGTCGTTAGGGGTGCCCCATGATATTGTTTATCCTGTGGTGTCCAAGGTTTTGCAGCAGTTTCGCGCGCAATTCCCCAATGTTCAGGTAGACCTGCGCGCGTCCTTCACACGTGAGTTGCAAGAGGGTCTGTCGCGCGGCGAATTTGATCTGATCCTGACGACTGAGGAAGGTCTGATGCCGACGGGTGAGACAATCAGCCGTGCCAAGATGAGTTGGACGGGGGCCGAGAACGGCATAATTTGGCGACAACGGCCCCTGAAGTTGGGGTTTTCGCGCCGCTGCATGTTTCGGCCTTTGGTGCAAAAGGTACTGGATCGCGAAGGGATCGCTTGGGAAATGGCGCTGGAAACTGATAGTGATCGCACGATTGAAGCCTCCATCGGCGCGGACCTTGCGGTTTGCGTGGTGATCGCGGGGACAGAGCCGCCGCATATGGTGCCGATCCATCACGGGGGGGATTTGCCCGATTTGCCGGAATCGCTGATCAATATGTACGGAGCCGAGCAAGCGCAGTCGCAGATCGTGAGTGCTTTGGCGGAGTTGCTGCGTCAGGGGTATGCTGATTTGAAGTCAGGCGCGCGCGTTGGGGGAAGTGTGCTGCGCGAGGTTGGGTGAAGGGCAGCAGTGCGGACTTTGCTGCCGTTCGACAATCGCTTGAGCTAGTTGTTGGGCAGAACTGCTCAATGTTCCGATCTTGGCTCATCTTCAGACAATGCGGCTAAAAGAGAAGTCAACAGCCGTTTCTTTGTCTCGGCATCAACAGACTTGTCTTTATTGTGTCTGGCAAGGGTCTGGACGGCAGTTGTGAATGCATCGACAGTTGCGGCAAGGGCTGCCTTTGACATGGGACCGCGCCGTTTTCCTGCGATGCCGACCAATTTTTCATGCAGGCTTTCGACGACCTCGATCTGTGCGTTGCGGACTTCTTGTACGAGCACATCATCATCCTCGATCATTGATCGTACCTGAAAGACGACGACACCGCGGCCGCCAAAATTTTTCGTCGAGTGAGCAACAATTTCATTTATGAGAGTCTCGGGATCAGAAGCTTTGGAATCGGTAATAAGCGCCAACGCTTTGGTGCGCATTTTCTTGATTTCACGGCGTACAATGTGCCGCAGAATGGCACCTTTGTCCGGGAAATACCGGTACAGTGATCCAATCGAAACCCCAGCGCGCTCAGCGACATGGTTCGTGGTGAATTTCGAGTCGTCGGTGGTGTTCAAAAGCTGAATAGCGGCCTCGGAAATGTCATCGACCGTGCTTTTCGAACGTTTCTGGCTAGGTGTTTGTCGCATCATTTCAGAACTTTACAAATAAATTTCACTTTTGTCTTGCGTGGGCGAAACGCGAGTAGAAATCTAGTTACGACAACGTCACAATTGGATCCAATTGCTCATGCCTAACGCGCCACAAAATGTCAAAACAGAGGAACTTTTACTGTTGCTACACCGTATTTTTCCGACATCACTGGACAACCAGTTTCCCGGCCAAAAGATTGCACTTTACGTCTTTTTCGCACTAACAGCCCTAACCCTTTGGCGCAGTCAACATCATCTGTTTGCACATGATGGCGGTGCTCAAAGCATCGCTTCCATCCCACTTGATACATATTCGATCAATGCGGCTGAAACAGTGGTTGGGATATTTGGGCTGTGGGGCTTATCTCAGCTGGTCATCGGCCTGATCTATCTTCTAGCAGCGATCCGTTACAGAGCGCTGATCCCTTTCCTTTACCTGCTGTTCACCCTCGAATACGCGATGCGACTTTGGGTCGGTGCGAACAAGACAATCGAAACCGCGGGCACAGCACCGGGCAGCATGATCAATCTCCCGTTTATGATTGCGGGCGTGGTTCTATTCGCGCTCAGTGTTTGGCGTAGAAAAGAAATGTCCTGAGTGCTTCAACGTGACGATCCGAGCCAAAAAGGACCGGACCCGCGAAAAGTCGCATAGAACAGTTTGGGCTCTGAGCGGACTTTTTAAGTGCCCGAATGCCATCAATCATTCCGCGGCTACCTCAATCACCACTTTCCCAGTTGATTTGCGTGTTCGTAAAAGTTCAATCCCGCCGGCGGCTTGCTCAAAAGGTAACACATGGCTCACATGGGGTTGCAGTTTTCCAGCTTCATACCACGCGAACAGTTCGCGCAAAGAATGTGCGATCACCTCGGGTTTGAATTTCATATACCCACCCCAGTAAAAGCCCATCACAGTGATGTTTTTCACCAGCAAATGGTTAGTCATCACCTTTGGCACCTCGCCGCTGGCGAAGCCGATGGAGAGGATGCGTGCCTCTGGTTTGCAGGCGCGGAATGCGGCTTTGAACAAATCGCCGCCAACGGGATCATAGACCACATCGACACCGCCGAGGGCTTTCAGCTCTGCGCGCAGATCCTCGACGCCTGCGTCAATCACGTGATCTGCACCGGCTTTGCCTGCGACCTCTAACTTGTCCGCGCCGCGGGCCACGGCAATGACAGTCGCGCCCATGAGTTTGCCAATTTCAACCGCCGTGAGGCCAACACCACCCGCCGCGCCTAGAACCAAAAGTGTCTCGCCCGCTTGCAGATTGGCGCGATATCCGAGCGCAACATGGCTGGTGCCATAGGCGATTTGAAACGCGGCGGCGTCGGTCATGCTCATCTTATCGGGGATCTCAATCGCTGTGCGCGCGTCGTATGTGCCGTAGTCTGCAAGCCCGCCCTGACCGCCAAAGACGGCAACACGGGTACCAATCGCGGGGGACGTAACACCCTCGCCAATGGCTTCAACCGTGCCCGCAATCTCCATCCCGAGGGTGAATGGGGCAGGAGGTGTGTCCTGATATTGGCCGGTTTGCATCAGTAGATCAGCGAAATTAAGTCCACAGGTTGAAATTTTAACCAAAACCTCACCACATGCTGCATTTGGAGCGGTGACCTGAGACAGCTCTGCGGGTTCACCAATTTTAGAGACCTGAAATGCGCGCATGGAATCCTCATTTTTACTGATCTGATATGTGTTTAGGGAACGCTAGCGCAAAGCGCGAAGCGGCAAAAGGCTTGTTCGCTTTACAAAGCGTCGAAGTCACCGGACCCGTCTAATCCGCCTCAAGATTGCATAAAGTCAACTGAAATTCCCCCCTCCGGATGGCAATTCCGTACTTGCTCTGTAGGGGTATTCTGGCGAAGATGCGCTACCTCACGTTGAGTCACGCTTCGACAACGTTGAGCATCCAATATGCGGTTAGAATGTTCTGCCACTCGGAACATGCTGCATCGTGAAAAGAAAGGAAGTATCATGGCGCATCCAGTGGACGTGCATGTTGGCAAACGCATTCGACATCGTCGATGGCTTGTCGGCGTAACTCAGCAGCGACTTGCGGAGACCGTTGGAATTAAGTTCCAGCAAATCCAGAAATACGAGACAGGGGCGAACCGTGTCAGCGCATCCCGCCTTTGGGATATCGCAGAATCCTTGGAAGTAGACGTCAGTTTTTTCTTTTCAGGTCTGCAAAACGAAGACGCAGCGATTGGCGATGCAGAGTCTGGTGCAGTTCCCTCAGACATCCTCAACGACAAAGAAGCGCTTGATCTGGTACGTTCCTATTACGCGATCCCGGAAGAGCAACGCCGCCGTTTGTTCGATTTGGCGCGGGTCTTAAGCGACGTCGCTTGATGGCCCCAAGATAGTGCTTTAGGTTGGCTCAGACGCAGAATTTCATGCGTGATAACCTAAGCAGGACATTATGCAAGATATTGATAGCGTTGCGTTTCAGGCCGAACTTTGGTCTGTGGCAGAGGAATTAGCCGAAGCCGCGCGCGCTGCCATTCTCCCCCATTTTCGCCAAGTCGGTTTAAGTGCTGACAACAAAGAACGCGACGGATTTGACCCTGTTACGATTGCGGATAAAGCCGCGGAAGAGGCGATGCGCGCTGTCTTGCACACACGCCGCCCGCAGGATGCAATTCTTGGTGAAGAGTTTGGCAATACCGCGGGCACAAGCGGGCTGACGTGGGTTTTGGACCCGATCGACGGCACGCGCGGATTTATTAGTGGAACGCCGACGTGGGGTGTTTTGATTAGCCTGAATGATGAGAGCGGTCCGCGCCTCGGGATCATTGACCAACCCTATATTGGCGAGCGGTTTTGTGGCGGGTTCGGCCGCGCAGAGATGATTGGTCCGCATGGCAATGCTGATCTGGGCGCGCGCACCACCACTGATTTGGATCAAGCGATATTGTTTAGTACGTTCCCAGAGGTCGGTCATCTTGAAGAACGGGCCGCCTTTGAGGCGGTCGCGGTTGAGGTGAAACTCACCCGATTTGGTTGTGATTGCTACGCCTATGCGTTGTTGGCAGCGGGCCAGATCGATCTGGTGATTGAGGCCGGATTGAACTCCTATGATATCGCCGCCCCCATCGCCGTGATCGAAGCGGCGGGCGGTATAGTAACGGATTGGCAGGGTGGCAAAGTGCATGAAGGTGGGCGCGCTTTGGCCGCTGCAACGCCCGAACTGCACGCAAAAGCGCTTAAAATTCTAAACCACAGCTTGAGCAAACAGCGCTCCTGAGGTTACAATAATACCCCTAGGCTGCGAGTCCTTCGCTTTTTTCTGTCGCAGTCACCGTTCGTGTTTTGCACGCGCGGAAGAGCCGAAAAAAGCGTGGCAACACGTGAGAGGGACGCGCCATGAACACAGCCAATGAGACACTGATCCGCAACGCGCAGCTTGTGCTGAGCATGGATGATCAATCACGCGAATTGCCTGATTGCGATATTCGCATTCAAGGCGGCGTAATTGCCGAAGTTGGGCAGGGCCTACAAAGCGAGGGGACTGTCTTGGACGCAAAGGGGTGTTTGATCACGCCTGGTCTCGTCAACACGCATCACCATTTGTATCAATCGCTGACCCGCGCGGTACCCGGTGGGCAGGATGCGTTGCTCTTTGGCTGGTTGCAGACACTTTACCCGATTTGGTCGCGCTTTGGGCCGGAAGAAATGTATGTTTCTGCGCAAGTCGGTTTGGCGGAATTGATGCTGTCGGGTTGCACGCTGACCTCGGATCATCTCTACCTTTACCCCAACGGATCGCGTTTGGACGACACGATTGCAGCTGCCGCCGATATTGGAATGCGCTTTCATCCCACACGCGGATCCATGTCGATTGGCGAAAGCGATGGCGGGCTGCCACCTGATACGTTGGTCGAGCAAGAGCGGGCAATCTTAGAGGACTGCATCCGCGTAATTGATGCGCATCATGACAGCGCGGAAGGGTCCATGTGCCGTGTGGGTGTGGCTCCCTGTTCGCCGTTTTCGGTCAGCCGCCATTTGATGCGCGACGCTGCGATTTTAGCGCGTGACAAGGGTGTGATGTTGCACACGCATTTGGCTGAGAACGATGAGGATATAGCTTATTCGCTAGAAAAATTTGGCTGTAGCCCCGGTCAGTATGCCGAAGATCTCGGTTGGACGGGTGACGACGTGTGGCACGCGCATTGTGTGAAACTTGATGGGCAAGAGATTGATTTATTTGCACGATCCGGCACAGGGGTCGCGCATTGTCCGTGTTCCAATTGTCGCCTCGGATCGGGTATCGCACCTGTGCGCCAAATGCGTGATGCAGGAGTGAAAGTAGGTCTGGGTGTGGATGGTTCTGCGTCGAATGATGCGGGTAATCTGGTGCTGGAAGCGCGCCAAGCGATGTTGTTGCAGCGGGTTTCGAATGGGGCGGACGCGATGAGCGCGCGCGAAGCGTTACGCATCGCCACACGCGGCGGCGCGGACGTGCTGGGTCGTGATGATTGCGGTCAGATCGCGGTTGGCAAACGCGCGGATCTGGCGATCTGGGACATGAGCGGCATTGAGGCGGCGGGCAATTGGGATATCGCAGCACTTTTGCTGGCGGGGCCAACGCAGGTGCGGGATTTGTTTATTGAAGGTCGCCGTGTCGTCGCGGCGGGGCAGCTGACGTCGATCGATCTACCCAAAACCATTGCGCGGCAGAATCAATTGGCGGGTCTATTGTCTGCGTAACGTTTAAAACTTTTTGATTTGATGTTGCGATGCATATTTTGATTTTATGTCTACCTGCCTTGACTTTGATCGCGGGTCGTATTCGCTCTGGCGCGACCAAAAATGTTGGGGCGCTGATGCCGTTGCGGGGCCCGTCGGGCGCTTAAGCACAAGCATCGCGCCCGAAGTGAACGCGTTTCGTGTGGCCAATGGACTGCCCGCACTGGCCCCTGATGGTCGCTCGGCGCGCGTCGCAAAGGCCGATGCTATTGATATGCAAGGGAGAGCCTTCTTTAGCCACACGGGCCAAGACGGATCGAGTGCTGGGAGTCGCTTGAAACGCCAAGAATACGGGTTTTGATTCGTCGCAGAGAACATTTCGCAGGGCCAAAAGGGCGCGATGCAAGCCTTGGCAGGTTGGCAGAAATCCGAAGGTCATCGCAAGAATTCACTCTCGAAAAATGCGATACACTTTGGCATGGCGCAAGCGGTGGATTATTACGTGATGGTGCTCGGCAAGTCAGGGTGCTGATCTAGCTTAGGATCTGCTTCGCGCCACCGATCCAAACCTCTGCAATCGCGCGGTCATCGCCCATCATAAGGGTTGGAAAAATCCGATCCCAATGATGGGTCGCATTGTTATAGCGCTGCGCAATTGCGGCAGTGGAGGCGAGGTCGAGAATTGCAATATCGGCCTCCATCCCGACCTCAAGCGTGCCGATTTTATCGCTCAAGTGCAAAGACTTCGCGGATCCTGCGGTGGCGAGCCACAAGAGCTGCCCTGCATGCAAGACCGAGCCGTTCAATTGCGCCACCTCATAGGCGGCCGCCATCGTGCGCAGCATCGAAAAACTTGATCCGCCGCCCGTATCTGTCGCCAATCCCGTACTGACCCCGCGTGCTTTCAAACCCGCCATATCAAACAGGCCCGAGCCGATGAATGTGTTGGACGTTGGACAATGCACCAGCGCTGCGTCTACGTCTTTCAAGCGATCAATTTCGCGTGGCTCAAGGTGGATCGCATGGCCATAAACACCACGTTCCCCGAGCAAACCGAATGCCTCATACGTGTCGAGATAGTCGCGCGCGTTGGGGAAGAGATCTTTAACCCATGCGATTTCATCTACCTGTTCGCTGAGATGGGTTTGCATCAAACAGTCGGGGTTTTCCGCCCACAATACGCCTAACGCTTCTAGCTGCTCTGGCGTTGATGTCGGCGAAAACCGTGGAGTGATCGCATACGAAAGACGCCCGACGCCATGCCACTTTTCAAGCAATGCTTTGCTCTCGTCATAGCTCGTCTGCGCAGTGTCGCGCAGGCCTTCGGGCGCATTGCGATCCATACAGGTTTTGCCTGCTACGATCCTTTGTCCGCGTTTTGCAGCCTCTGTGAAGAGGGCTTCCACCGAAGTCGGGTGAATGGTGCAAAAGCTCGCCATTGTAGTGGTGCCATGGGCGGCCGTCAGATCAAGATAGCGCGCTGAAATCTCCGCTGCATAGGCCGGATGGTCAAAGCGCATTTCCTCGGGGAAGGTGTAGGTATTAAGCCAGTCAATCAACCGTTTACCCCAAGAGGCAATCATCGCAGTTTGCGGATAATGCACATGAGCGTCGATAAAACCGGGGCAAATCAACCTGTTCGGATGGGGGTGATGCGCCGCCTCCGGATGCGCGGCAATGAGGATGTCGCGGCTGTCGCGGGCTGTGAACTTGCCATTCTCGATCAGCAAAGCGGCGTCGCTTTGGATCTGAACGGCATCCTCGGGCGGTACCTCGAACGGATCGTCATGAAATACCAATAGATCGCCGGATAGAATGTGCTTTTGTGTCATGCGCCTTGAGTAGCAGAAACATGTGCCCGCGAACCAGCATTTTTGCGTGAGGCTCTGTTGCTTTGGTCCGCTTGTCCTTAAAGTGGGTACCAATTGCGCGCTTCAGATCGAAAGGCCTCTCACAATGAATGACACAGATCTGGTGAGTGACGTGCGCATCGGTGCGCAAGAGGGTGATTATCAACTTGAGCGCGCGAGTGTATCCGCGGTGCTTGGGGCTGTCGATCGTGGTGATCAAGGCCTGTTGACGATGCTGATGGACCCGCTCCATCCTGCTGATATCGCTGACCTTTTAGAGCAAATTAGCGCACCTGAGCGACGTGATCTTATCCGGCTCTATGATCGCGAATTTGACGGCGAAATCCTGTCGGAACTTGATGAGAGTATCCGCGACGAGGTCATGGCAATTTTGCGGCCCGAAGTGCTTGCCGATGCCGTGCGCGAATTGGAAAGCGATGATGTTGTTGATCTGATCGAAGATCTCACGCTCGTTCAACAGGACGTCATTCTGGACGCTTTGGATGACAGTGATCGCATCGCGGTCGAGCAATCGCTGACCTATCCCGAGAAATCCGCAGGCCGCTTGATGCAACGCGAAGTGGTCATGGCACCGGAGCATTGGACAGTGGGCCAAGCGATTGATTACTTGCGCGCGCAAGAGACGTTGCCAGAGCAATTTTACCACGTCACGTTGGTTGATCCACGTTGCAAACCTGTGGGCAATGTGACGCTGGGCAAGCTTATGGGCTCAAAACGTGAAACGCTCTTGTGGGAGCTGACGGAGGCGGTTTTTCAAATCATCCCCGCGATGCAAAGCGAAAGCGAAGTCGCCTATGCGTTCAACCAGTATCACCTGATTTCCGCGCCGGTTGTGGATGAGGACGAGCGTCTTGTGGGCGTGATCACCATTGATGACGCGATGATCGTGCTTGATGAAGGGCATGAGGAAGACATTTTGCGCCTCGCGGGTGTGGGTGAGGGATCGCTTTCGGATCGTGTGATCAACACCACCAAACAGCGGTTGCCTTGGCTTGCGGTGAACCTTGTGACGGCCATCGCCGCGAGCCTTGTGATTGCGCAATTCGAGGCGGCGATCACCCAGATTGTCGCGCTTGCGGTATTGATGCCAATTGTGGCCTCGATGGGGGGCAATGCGGGGACGCAATCGCTGACCGTTGCGGTGCGCGCGATTGCTACGAAAGACCTCACGAGCTCCAACATGTGGCGGGTGATCCGGCGCGAAGTCTTTGTGGGCCTGATCAATGGCCTTGTGTTTGCGCTTATCATGGGGGTAGTTGGATTGATCTGGTTCGGCTCCCCCACACTGGGCTATGTGATTGCGGCGGCGATGGTGATCAACATGGTGGTCGCAGGTCTGGCAGGCACGGCGATTCCTGTTTTGCTGGAGAAATTCGGCTTTGATCCGGCGCTGGCCTCTGGTGCATTTGTCACCACGGTCACTGATGTGGTCGGCTTTTTCGCCTTTTTGGGCCTTGCAGCATTGGTGCTTTTATGAACGACTTCACACAGATCAAAACGGACGCGCGCAAGGCCGCGTTTGCTGCGCGAAAGCTAGCGTTTGACGCGGCGCACGCAAGCCAATCTGCCTTTCTCAGTGAAGTTCTCGCGGGTTATCGCGGTGTTCCGCTAGCGGGCTATGCACCTATGCGCACAGAGATTGACCCGCTGCCTGCTTTGGCGGAAGCAGCCGCGCATGGTCTTGTTGGCATGCCCGTGATCAAATCCGCAGCAACCCCGCTAGACTTTCGCGAGTGGACCCCTGAGTGCGCGATGATTGAGGGCACGTTCGGTGCCTATATTCCCCAAAGAGGCGAGTGGATTGAGCCTGAAATCCTCATCGTGCCGCTGGTCGCCTTTGATCGAAAGGGTGGTCGTTTAGGTTATGGCGGTGGCTTTTATGATCGCACTATCGAACGCCTGCGTGCGCGCCGTGCAACGATGGCCATTGGCTTTGCATTTGAAGCGCAGGAACTCACGGATCTCCCGCTCGAACCCACAGACCAACCCCTTGATCTAATCGTCACGGAAAAGGGCATCATTACCCCTGCGTCTTGCTAAACAAACTCTTCCAAGATTGAGGATCACAGAGGCCACAGCAATGGGATGAGCAAGGATGCCAGGATCCCTATGGAGAGGTTCAAAGGAATACCGACCTTCAAAAAATCGGTAAACTTATATCCGCCCGGACCATAGACCAACATGTTGCTTTGATAACCGATGGGTGTCGCGAAGCTCGCTGATGCGGCGACCATCACCGCCACCACCAGAGGTCGTGCATCGATGCCAAGTGCGTCTGCAAGGCCAATGGCTATCGGTGTGACCACAACTGCGACTGCGTTGTTGGAGACTAATTCGGTCAGGATCGAGGTCAGTAAATAGATCGCCCAGACCAGAAGGAACGGAGGTAGGCTGGTCAGGAACGGCGCGAAGGCGTTTACGATCAAACTCACTGCGCCAGAACTCTCCAATGCTGCGCCGATAGCGAGCATCGCGAAAATCAGCGTCAACAGGCGTCCGTCGACGAAGGAAAACGCCTCATCCGCGTCAATGCAGCGCGCGATTAGAACCAAGGCGACGGCGATGATCGACAGATAGAAAATTGGTGCGAGCCCAAAACCCGCAAGGGCAACAATGCCAACAAGTGCGAGCAAAGCTATCGGCGCGTGACTGCGGCGGTAGGCACGTTCTGAGGGGGCGGAAACGTCCACAAGGTCCATTTCTGTGGCGAGCCTGTGGATGTCTTCGGGCGCGCCTTCTAGCAACAAAGTGTCGCCCACGCGCACCAACACGCTATCAAGCTGGCCGCTGATATTCTGGTTCCGACGATGCACTGCCAGCGGATAGACTCCAAACCGGCGCCGCAGGCGCAGCGCGCCCAGGGTGCGCCCGATCATCTTGCAGCCGGGGGTGATTAAGACCTCGACCGTGTGGGTCTCAACAGCGGAAACTTGGTCAATGCGCTTAAGTTCTTTGTTGCGCTGCAAGCTTAGCAATTCGGAAATACGACTGCGCAGAACCACGCGATCACCGACTTGCAAACTCACGTCTTTTAGATTGCGGCGTAGCGAAGTGTCCCCGCGCACAACGTCGATTAAGCGCACGCCTTCGCGTTTGAACAATTGCACGCCCATTACCTGGCGCCCGATCAGGTTGCTTTCGGGGGGAATGACCGCTTCGGTGAAGAATTTCATCTGGCTTTTGTCGGACAGGAGGCTCGCCATGCTGTCGCGCTCTGGTAGCAGGTAGGGCCCGATGAAGCGTAGATAAAGCATGCCCCAAGCGACGAGCACAATGCCGAGTGGTGTGACTTCAAAAATCGAGAAGGCCTTCATGCCATTGGCTCGTGCAACCCCGTCAACAAGCAGGTTGGTTGAGGTGCCGATCAGCGTCAGTGTGCCACCAAGAATAGCGGCATAACTCAATGGTATCAAAAGTATAGAAGCTTTTTTGCCCAGTGATCGGCTAAGCTGTACAAAGACAGGGATCATCACCACAACAACGGGCGTATTGGACACCACGGCAGAAGCAATGATGACGAATGTGAGTAACATCGCAATCGCCAAGGCGGGGTTTGTCTTGGCCTGTTTGTCAGCCATTTTGGTAAAGGCCTCTAGCGCGCCGGTGCGTACCAATGCGCCCATCACGATGAACATTGCCGCTATGGTCCATGGCGCAGGGTTGGAGAGCACGGTGAGCGCGTTCTCGTAAGGCAACACCCCAAGGATCAAGAGGAATGCGACGCCTGCGATGGCGACAACTTCGGTTGGATAGCTTTCGCGCACGAAGAGCACAAACATGCCAAGCACGGTCAACAGCGCTGCGATTGCGCTTTGGTTTTGCGTAAGCTCGAAAAATATCATGCCAGCGCATCCTCTTCGGATTTGCGTGCGCGCGGTTGCACGAGGAACATGCCGCTCAGCATCAGTGCAAGTGCGAGCCATATGCCGTTCGCATAGGCTTCGTGCAGCAGCACGATTGCCCAGAAGATCCCGAAGATCGTGACTAGATAGCTAACCTGTGCGGCAAAGACCGGACCTGCATTGCTGACCAGCCAGACGTAACCTGCGTATACCACCGCATGAGCGACGGCGATGATAAGAAACGCAAATTCCGGTGTCCCCCAAGTGGTGGGCACAGGGATGAATTGGCCGGTGCCAAGTGCAAGCAAGAGCGAGGGCACAAGGCCAAACACAGAGGACCAGAACAACGTCTCAATCGCGTCAAATCCGTAAGTGCCCCATTTGGCAACCACATTGCCCTCGAGCGCGTAAAAACTGGGCGCGACCAGTGCGACGGCGATCCACCAGAGGGTGACATCGCCCTCGAAACTACCGCTATTGGCCGCGATCAAAACCACCGCGCCAAAGCCAAGCGTCAGGCCAATCAATTTGCGCGCCGAGAACCTGTCGTTGCCAAGGGACAGCGCGATGGGAAAGGCGAGCATGGGGATCAGTGAGAGCAGTATCGCAATCACGCCACTGGGGAGATGCACAGCGGCTTGATAGCTGGCAGAATTCGGCAAGAGCGTGCCAATCAAAGCTATTAAGCATGCAAAACGGATTTGCGGCGCGCTTGGTCGGTTCAGCCGCCTGCGCAGGAGCAAAACGCTGCCCATCAGCGCGACCGCCATGGCGAACTGCCAAAAAATAAGGCCGAAATGCTGGTATCCCGCGCTCACGGTGATTTTGGTTAAAGGCATGGTTATGCCCCAACCCGCGCCAAGCAGGGTCAGGACCCCGAAGAGGGGGAGGGTGCCTCTCACTGGTTCACGGCCCGCTTTGTTCTAGCCGCCCGCCACGGCGGATCATCTCAACGGAGGTGGCTTTGCCGGTGCGATCATCGGTAACGACGAAGAGGCCAGTCAGGGTTGCTTCGCCATTGGCGGGTGTGAAGCGCGATTTGCTCATGCCTGTCACAAAGCGGCGCATGGGTTCTTCCTTCTCCATGCCAATCACCGAATTATAGTCGCCGCACATGCCCGCATCGCTTTGAAAGGCGGTGCCGCCCGACAGGATTTGCGCGTCCGCCGTCGGCACATGGGTATGCGTGCCCACTACAATCGAGGCGCGACCGTCGCAGAAATGGCCGATGCCCATTTTCTCGGACGTCGCTTCACAGTGCACATCCACAAGGATCATTTGTGCTAGGCCGCCCAAAGGATGCGCGCGCAGCACAGCATCGAGGGCAGAAAACGGATCGTCATAGGCGCGTTTCATAAAGACTTGCCCCAGAACTTGCAGCACGAGAACTTTCTGACCGCCCTTGGCTTTGAACAGCTTATGCCCGCGACCGGGCGCGGTTTTGGCAAAGTTCAAAGGGCGCAGGATGCGTTGGTCTTTGTCAATATGTTGCATCATATCGCGCTGATCAAAGGCATGATCGCCAAGGGTGACGCAATCCGCGCCAGCCGCGAAAATGTCATTTGCGTGCTCTGCGTTCAGGCCCATCCCATTGGAGGCGTTTTCGCCGTTCACAACAATGAAATCTGCGCGCAATTCGTCGCGCAAAGCGGGCAGGTTTTCGGTGATAGCACGGCGCCCCGCGCGGCCCATCACATCGCCTAGGAAAAGTGTTCTCATACACCCGAAGTACCACGCGCTGAGAGGCGCGCAAGACCCGCCTTTGCATTTGAGCGTTTAGAGCGGCCAGAAAATCAAGATTGCGGGGATGGAGACGGCGACGATGATGACTTCCAGCGGCAGGCCTATGCGCCAGTAATCGCCGAATTGATAGCCACCGGGGCCAAGGATCAACGTGTTGTTCTTATGCCCAATGGGCGTGAGGAACGCCGCAGAAGCCGCGATGGCCACAGCCATCAAGAACGGATCTGGAGACACGCACAAGGACTGCGCCATCTGAATTCCAACAGGGGCCGCGACAATGGTTGTCGCCGTGTTGTTGAGCACGTCCGAAAGCGTCATCGTCACCACCATTAACACCGTGAGGATCGCCCACGCGGGTAGGCCTTCCGTCAACCCAATAAGCGCGCCCGCGATCAACTCCGTGCCGCCCGCATCTTGCAAGGCCGCGCCAAGCGGGATCATCGAGCCAAGCAAGACAACTACCGGCCATTCGATGTGGGTGTAGAGTTCCGAGAGCGGTACGATCTTGGCCAAAACATAGGCCACAACCACACAGCCAAGCGCTACAGGGAGGTAAACCAAACCAAAGCTTGCCGCCGCAACAGCCGCCGCGAACATGCCAATCGCGAGCCAGACCTTGCTATCTTGCGTGACTGCAAGACCGCGCTCTGCGAGGGGCAAACAATCGAGCCATTCGGTCACATCTTGCCCGTGATCTTTAGGGACCAGCAGTAGCAGAATATCGCCCGCGCGCACTTCGGTTTTGCGCACATGATCGCGGATCGCCTTGCCCTGACGTGAAATGCCCATGAGAACCGTGCGCTGACGCCACACAAGCCCGATGCTTTGTGCCGTTCTGCCTGTGAGACGCGAATTTTCGGTGACCACCACTTCGATCACGTCGACACCGTCACCGGCTGCATTCAACTGCTCTTCACGTTTCTCGTCCGAAAAGGCCAGCGAGAGGGCAGCACGAAATTCGTCAAGCGCTGCGGGGGAAGCTTCGAGCACCAGCGTATCGCCGCCCTTGAGTTCGGAATTGCGCGCGCGGCCATAGCGTCGTTTGCCATCACGGATCAGGCCGATTAGGGCGACGTCGGCTTTTTCCGCGTCCTCTTCGATTTCGGAAAACCGCTTGCCAATCAGTTTGTTGTCCGCTGGCACTGTAAGTTCTGCGATATAGTCGGACATGTCATCGCCCGCTGTTGCACTGTCGCCGCGCGCAGGGATCAAGCGCCAGCCGATTAGGGCCACAAAGGCAAGACCCGCAAGTGCTGCGACACCGCCAACGGGGGCGAAATCGAACATCTTGAACGGCTTGCCCAATTGCTCTTCTCGGATCGCGGCAATGATGATGTTTGGGGGCGTTCCGATGAGCGTGACCATACCACCGAGGATTGTCGCAAAGCTGAGCGGCATAAGCGACAAACCCGGCGCGCGCCCCGCTTTGCGCGCGGTCTGGATATCTACAGGCATCAAGAGCGCCAAGGCCGCGACGTTGTTCATGAACGCTGACAGCACCCCGCCAATTCCGCCCATTAGCGCGATATGCCCGCCAAGATTGCGTGAACTGTCCACCAAAGTGCGCGTGATTAAGAAGACTGCGCCCGAGCGCACCAAACCTGCAGAGACGACAAGCACCAAAGCCACCACCAATGTGGCGGGGTGGCCAAAGCCCGCAAACGCGTTTTTGCCCTCGACCACGCCCAAGAGCACCCCAACCATGAGGGCCGAAAACGCCACAAGATCGTAGCGAAACCGCCCCCAAAGCAAGAGGGCGAACACGCTGCCAAACAAGGCGAAAATGATAGTTTGATCTTGGGTCATGATTGGCCTTTCACGTTGCGGGCAGCTTCACCTTAAAACGCGCCGATATGCAACTGACTTGCGGGCATCCCCTTGGCGGGCTTATACCGAACGCGATTTTAGACTTCTCATCTGGAGAGAGACATGGCCGGCCACTCAAAATGGGCAAATATTCAGCACCGCAAAGGGCGTCAGGATAAATTGCGCTCCAAACTGTTTTCCAAGTTCTCCAAGGAGATCACGGTTGCCGCAA
This sequence comes from Rhodobacteraceae bacterium HTCC2083, assembly GCA_000156115.1. GTDB lineage: Bacteria > Pseudomonadota > Alphaproteobacteria > Rhodobacterales > Rhodobacteraceae > Planktotalea. The sequence goes on along the minus strand of DS995276.1, from coordinate 3,918,402 downwards.
AGATGGGCGACCCCGATCCCGAAAAGAACCCGCGTTTGCGTCTTGCGGTGAAGGAAGCGAAGTCGCAATCCATGCCTAAAGACAACATTGATCGCGCGATCAAGAAGGCTATTGGCGGCGAGGGCGATGATTACGAAGAAATTCGCTATGAGGGCTATGGCCCCAACGGCGTGGCGATCATTGTTGAGACGATGACGGACAACCGCAATCGCACGGCCTCGACCGTACGCTCCACGTTCACCAAAAATGGCGGCAATCTGGGTGAAACCGGATCGGTCGGCTTCATGTTTGATCGCAAAGGTCAGATCACCTACGACGCGGACGCGGGCGACGCGGACAAAGTGATGGAAGCCGCGATTGAGGCTGGCGCAGAGGATTGCGAAAGCTCTGAAGAGGGTCACATCATTCTGTGCGAAGACACGGATCTTAATGAAGTTTCCACTGCTTTGGAAACTGCGCTGGGCGAAAGCGATAGTGCGAAATTGATTTGGCAGCCGAACATTTCCACGGAGATGGACTTGGAAGGCATGACCAAACTGATGAAACTGATCGACGCGCTAGAGGATGACGATGATATCCAACGTGTGACGGCCAACTTTGAGGCCTCTGATGAGGTGATGGAGCAGCTTTAACGTTATCGGTTTTCACGCTTACCGAACCCGATCTGCGATCCACCGCATGATCGGGTTTTTTTGTGGCCGCAACAGTTCGAGGTGAAACAGCTTTGCCTTAGGCTGATCGCTATAAATCAGCTCGGACGCCTCAAACATGCGTTTGTTATATTGCTGGGGCAGCACGTAGTACTGCACTGCGCTAGTCCACAACATTTCGCGCATTGTCACCTGATCGTTGAAATAATCAAAATCATAAAAGGCTGCTTTTCAATCTTGCAGGAACTGCGCCATTTTACCTGTGCTTTTGTACAGGATCACGCCAGTGTTGGGTTCCACAAACGCATCAGGCACTTTGGTTTTCCACGTTTTGCGGTGAGATTTGTTTTCCCACATTACCACGCTTGCGATGGCGATATCAAAGCGCTCCAGAAGAGCGAACATATGGGTGAGATCGGTGCGAATGATCGTATCGCAATCCAGATAAAGCGTTTCATCGTAGGGGGTTTTACAGATCGCATCCACTTTCGAGCGCGTGTGCGCTTCAGTGAGCCGCTTGGTTTGATCGAACGCGCCGCTTGTGTCCACGATGTCAGAAAAGAGCGTGATATGAAGGTCCGGATTATGTTTGCGCATCGAGCGCGCAGAGCGCCGTGCTGTTTCAAGATAAGCCTCGCCTGTCGCCGCATAGATGACGCCGCGCGTCGGTGTCGAAGGTGTCTCTTTTGTCATTTTAAACGTCCTGAAAAAGCAACTCTAGCTGCTTGATCTCTAACAGAAGAAAAGTGGTGTTTAAACATCGCTGCCACTATTTGACGCTGTAAAAAAACACTTGCACAAAACGAATTACAACTTTCCAAAGTCTCACGTATTCCCTTTCACACTGCAGTCGCCGCAAAACTGAGCAAGGGAGATGTATAATGGGTTTCGCCAACTCTTTCTTTCCAGGCTATTTCTTAAGTATTTCCCTAATTCTCGCCATTGGGGCGCAGAATGCGTTTGTGTTGAAATACGGGTTGCGACGTCAGTACGTCCTGCCGATAGTCCTGACCTGCTCTATATCCGATGCGGTTTTGATTATCGCTGGGATCGCGGGCTTTGGTGCTTTGGCGCATGCGGTGCCGTGGTTTGAGACCGCGATGCGTTACGGTGGCGTGCTTTTTCTGTTTTGGTATGGCTTGCAAAATGCACTCTCTGCGTGGCGCGGAGGCAGTGCGTTAGAGGGGGAGGCGGAGGTCACGACATCCCTGCGTAAAACCCTACTGACCCTGCTTGCGATCACATTTTTGAACCCGCATGTGTATTTGGACACTGTTGTTTTGATCGGATCAATCTCGGCACAATACGAGGACCGCTTGGCTTTTGGGATTGGAGCGGCTTTGGGCAGTTTCACTTTTTTTATTTGTCTCGGCTTTGGTTCGCGTTTGCTCTCACCAATTTTTGCTAACCCAGCGGCATGGCGCGTGTTGGACGCGACCATTGCGCTCACAATGTGGGTAATTGCGATCTCTCTGTTGCTCTGAGGGTTGCGTATTCCGCGCCGGTTTGATCTGCGTTCATTATGGAAAAACAAGCACAAAGGCCGCTCGTTGGAGTTTTTTGGATGGTTACGGCGGGCTTGTGCTTTGTCGCGGTGACTGCGCTGGTCAAGCTCAATGGCACGCGCTTGCCTGCTGCAGAATCGGCGTTTGTGCGGTACGCGTTGGGCTTGGTCTTTCTGATCCCGATGATGAGGGCCCTACGCGCAACCACTTTGACGCTGCGCCTTTGGAAACTTGTCGCAGTGCGCGGGCTGTTTCACACGTTTGGCGTGACGCTCTGGTTCTTCGCGATGACCCAGATTTCAATCGCGGAAGTGACTGCGATGAACTATTTGACGCCCGTTTTCGTGACTGTCGCGGCCGCGCTATTCCTTGGTGAGAGACTGGCGTTTCGGCGCATCATCGCGGTGCTCTGCGCACTCTTGGGGGCGATGATTATCCTGAGGCCCGGTTTTCGCGAGCTTAGCATTGGACATATTGCGATGCTCGCTGTGGCTTGCATGTTTTGCGTGTCTTATCTGACAGCGAAATTACTCGCGGATGCGGTGCCCGCCTCCGTGGTTGTATCGATGCTGTCCATTGCTGTTACAATCGGGCTGGCACCTTTGGCATTTTCTGTTTGGATTCCCCCCACTCTTCAAGAGGTTGGATTGCTTTTCGGTGTCGCTTGCTTTGCCACCGCGGGCCATTTCGCGATGACGCTTGCCTTTGCCAATGCGCCCCTGACGGTGACGCAACCGGTGACGTTTGTTCAATTGATTTGGGCCGTGTCGCTTGGCTATTTTGCCTTTGGCGAAGCGGTGGATATTTGGGTGATATTAGGCGGTTTTGTAATCCTGTGTTCGATAACATTTATCACGTGGCGCGAAGCGGTGCTGAAACGCGGTGAAATCACGCCTGGAACGCATGCGCCAAAGGGATGATTCCTCGCGACTTGCTAATTTGATTTTTATTGATTGACGGGTCAATAAAAATCAAATTATGTGCGTTAAGGCGATAACGGAGCGTGATGTGCCCAAATTAGGAATGGAACCGCTGCGGCGTGCAGCCTTGGTTGAGGCTACGATCCACGAGATCGGAGCGCATGGCACGTTGGATGTCACAGTCGGCGCGATTGCCAAGCGGGCAGGGATGTCCTCGGCCTTGGCGCATCACTATTTTGGCGGAAAAGAACAGATATTTCTGGCCGCAATGCGTCATACTTTGACGGTATTTGGCGCCGAAGTACGGGCGGCTTTGGTGACGGCCGAAACCGACACAGCCCGCGTCGAGGCGATTGTGCGCGCCTCCTTCTCAAGCTCAAACTTCCGTCCGGAGGTGATTGCAGCGTGGTTGAATTTCTACGTGTTGGCCCAAACCGTGCCAGAAGCTAAGCGCTTACTTACGATCTACCAAGCGCGCATTCGCTCGAATCTCGTCTATTCTCTGCGCCCTTTGATTGGCGCGCGGGCTTCTCAAGCAGCCTCGCGGATCGCGGCAATGATTGACGGGGTCTATCTGCGTCAAAGCTTGGTCAAAGCACGGCCGGATCAATCCGAAGCAGCAGGTCAGGTCATCGACTATCTCTACTTTGAATTGAAAGGGGTGCGCGATGAGCAAGCTTAACATATTGATCTTCATGGTAGATCAACTCAATGGTACCTTCTTTCCTGACGGTCCTGCTGACTGGCTCCATGTGCCCAATATCAAAAAGCTTGCCGCGCGCTCGACCCGTTTCAAGAACGCCTACACGGCCAGCCCTTTGTGCGCACCGGGTCGCGCGAGCTATATGTCCGGCCAATTGCCGAGCACGACGGGCGTCTATGACAACGCCGCTGAATTTCCCTCTTCAATCCCCACATATGCGCACCATCTCAGGCGCGCGGGCTATCAAACCTGCCTTTCGGGCAAGATGCATTTCGTTGGTCCTGATCAGTTGCACGGCTTTGAAGAGCGCATGACAACCGACATTTATCCCCCTGATTTCGGTTGGACGCCGGATTATCGCAAGCCCGGTGAACGGATCGAGTGGTGGTATCACAACATGGGCTCGGTGACAGGCTCTGGCATCGCGGAAATTACCAATCAGATGGAGTATGATGACGAGGTTGCTTATCACGCTACGCGCAAGATTTATGATTATGCGCGCGGCAAAGATGAACGCCCGTGGTGCATGACCGTCAGCTTCACGCACCCCCATGACCCTTACGTGGCGCGCCGCAAATATTGGGATTTGTATGAGGATTGCGCGCACCTCATGCCAGAGGTCGGCCCGATTCCTTATGAGGATCAGGATGCGCATTCCCAGCGCATCTTGGACGCCAATGATCGTGACAATTTCAACATTTCTGACAAAGATATCCGCCGCTCGCGCCGTGCCTATTTCGCCAATATCTCCTACCTCGATGACAAGCTCGGTGAGGTGATGGAAGCGCTAGAAAGTACGCGCCAAGAGGCGATCATCATGTTCGTCGCAGATCACGGCGATATGCTGGGCGAGCGTGGTTTGTGGTTCAAAATGTCGTTCTTTGAGGGCTCTGCGCGTGTCCCGATGATGATCTCAAGCCCTGATATGGAGCCGGGTCTGATCGAAACTCCTGTGAGTAACATCGACGTTTGCCCGACGCTATGTGATCTCGCGGGGGTGGATATGGAGGAGATCATGCCTTGGACCGAAGGGATGAGCCTGAAACCCATGGGGCAGGGTGTCGAACGCACCGCCCCTGTCGCGATGGAATATGCGGCCGAAGCCAGCTACTCGCCGCTCGTGTGTTTGCGCTATGGAAAATGGAAACACATCCGCTGCGCGCTTGATCCCGATCAGCTTTTTGATCTCGATGCTGATCCTCATGAGCTGACAAATCTCGCCGATGCGCCGGAACATCAAGGCACTTTGCAAACCCTGCGCGCTAAATCGGAACAACGCTGGGATCTGGATCGCTTCGACGCAGAAGTCCGCCGTTCCCAAGCGCGCCGCTGGGTTGTCTATGAGGCCCTGCGCAACGGCGATTATTTCCCATGGGACTACCAACCCCTGCAAAAAGCGTCTGAACGCTACATGCGTAATCACATGGATCTTAACGTCTTGGAAGAAAGCCAACGCTTCCCGAGAGGCGAATAGGCCTCGTCTTCATCTTTCTAAATAAACTTCCGCCGGAGGCAAACATGCCCTATCCCACACAGCCCACCGCCAGCCATTTCATAAATGGCACCTATCTAGAAGACACCGCAGGCGCGGAAATTCCCGTGATATATCCTGCAACGGGCGAACAGATCGCCGTTGTTCATGAAGCTACACCCGCGATCGTCGAACAGGCCATCACCAGCGCCAAAGCCGCGCAAAAAGCGTGGGCTGCGATGTCAGGCACGGAGCGGGGTCGCATCTTACGCCGCGCTGCCGACATGATTCGTGAGCGCAACTATGATCTCTCGGTGTTGGAGACCTACGACACGGGCAAACCCATGTCAGAAACGCTCTACGTTGATGCGACATCTGGCGCGGATGCATTGGAATATTTCGGCGGTCTCGCGGGCAGCTTGACTGGCGAACATATTCAACTGGGCGAAGATTGGGTCTACACACGCCGCGAAGCATTGGGGCTGTGTGTTGGCATCGGCGCGTGGAATTATCCAACGCAGATTGCGTGCTGGAAAGGTGCACCCGCGCTGGCCTGCGGCAATGCGATGATCTTTAAACCATCTGAAACAACGCCGCTTTGTGCGTTGAAAGTTGCGGAAATTCTGCATGAGGCGGGCCTGCCTGCGGGGCTTTACAACGTGATCCAAGGCACGGGTGCAGTGGGCGCACCATTGGTGACGGATCCGCGCGTGGACAAAGTCTCGCTCACAGGATCTGTTCCGACGGGACGCAAGGTTTATGCGGCTGCGGCCGAAGGGATTAAACATGTCACGATGGAACTTGGTGGAAAATCTCCGCTGATTATCTTTGATGATGCCTCACTTGAGGATGCGGTTGGTGGTGCGATTTTGGCTAATTTCTACAGCTCTGGCCAAGTCTGTTCCAACGGCACGCGCGTGTTTGTTCAAAAGGGCATCAAAGAGGCGTTCGTCAAGCGCTTGCACGAGCGCTTGCAAACGGTGGTTATGGGCGATCCATTGGATGAGGCCACCAACTTTGGTCCCATGGTCTCAGAACGCCAGATGCAGATCGTGCAAGGCTTCATCGAAAAAGGCAAAGCCGAAGGCGCGCGTCTTGTGTGTGGTGGTGAACGTGTTGGAACTGAAGGGTTTTTCCTCGAGCCAACTGTTTTCGCAGATGTCACGGACAGTATGACCATCGCCACGGACGAAATTTTCGGCCCCGTCATGTCGGTGCTGGATTTCGAGACTGAAGACGAAGCGATTGCGCGCGCCAATGCGACGGAATTCGGACTCTCCGCGGGGGTCTTCACAACTGATCTTGCGCGTGGGCATCGCGTGATTGCGCAAATGGAGGCAGGGTCCTGCTTCATCAATTCCTATAATGACGCCCCCGTAGAAGCACCTTTTGGGGGTGCGAAGAATTCCGGTGTCGGGCGTGAAAACTCCAAAGCCGCGATAGAGCATTATAGCCAGATGAAGTCCGTTTACGTGCGCATGGGTGCCGTGGACGCGCCGTTTTGATGCGGGCGGAGTATGTGATCATTGGCGCAGGCTCCGCGGGCTGCGCCATGGCGTATCGCCTAACTGAGGCGGGCCATTCGGTCATCGTTATCGAGTTTGGTGGCACGGATGCGGGTCCGTTCATCCAGATGCCAGCGGCGCTTAGCTATCCAATGAACATGGCGCGCTATGATTGGGGCTATAGTTCGGAACCTGAGCCGTATTTGAACAACCGCCGTTTGGCGTGTCCGCGTGGCAAGGTGATTGGTGGGTCCTCTTCGATCAATGGCATGGTCTACGTGCGTGGACATGCGAAGGACTTTGATCATTGGGCCGAAAGCGGCGCGCAAGGGTGGTCTTACGCTGATGTGCTGCCCTACTACAAACGCATGGAGAATTGGCGCAGCGGCGGGCATGGCGGTAACAAAAGCTGGCGCGGTCGCAAAGGACCTTTGCATATCAGTCGAGGCCCGCGTGTGAACCCCTTGTTCAAGGCGTTTGTGAAGGCTGGTAAGCAGGCCGGATATGAAACAACGGACGATTATAACGGTGAAAAGCAAGAGGGTTTCGGACCCATGGAGCAGACCGTTTATAGGGGGCGGCGCTGGTCTGCGGCCAATGCCTATTTGCGGCCCGCTTTGAAGACAGGAAAGTGCCAAGTCGTCAGCGCGCTTGCGGAGCGTATCGTGATCGAGGACGGGCGCGCTATCGGTGTTGCCGTTGCGGGTGGCGAGGTGATCACGGCAGAGCGTGAGGTGATCCTTGCGGCGAGCTCGATCAATTCGCCAAAGTTGTTGATGTTGTCTGGCATTGGCCCTGCGGCGCATCTGAAAGAGCGTGGCATCGATGTCGTCGCGGATCGCCCAGGCGTGGGGCAAAATCTGCAAGATCATTTGGAGCTGTATATCCAAATGGCCGCGTCGCAGCCCGTGACGCTTTATAAATATTGGAACCTGATTTCAAAGGCTGTGATCGGCGCGCGCTGGCTGTTTACCAAAACTGGCCTTGGGGCGTCTAATCAATTTGAAAGCGCAGCGTTTATTCGCACGAAAGCAGGTGTCGAATATCCTGATATCCAGTATCATTTTTTACCAATTGCGGTGCGCTATGATGGTCAGGCTGCGGCAGAGGGGCACGGGTTTCAGGCACATGTTGGCCCCATGCGAAGCCCCTCGCGCGGATCGGTGAGTTTGAACAGTGCGGATCCGGCCGAGGCCCCAAAAATTGTGTTTAATTACATGAGCGATGCCAAGGATTGGGAAGATTTTCGTACTTGTATCCGCTTGACACGCGAAATTTTTGCGCAGGATGCGTTTGCACCCTTTGTGAAGCATGAAATCCAACCTGGGGAGGCGGTGCAAAGCGATGAAGAGCTGGACGCCTTCATCGCAGAACATGCGGAAAGTGCGTATCATCCGTGTGGCACCTGTAAAATGGGACGTGTTGATGATCCAATGGCAGTTGTCGATCCAGAATGTCGCGTGATCGGGGTTGAGGGCTTGCGTGTCGCAGACAGTTCGATTTTTCCGCGCATCACGAATGGCAATTTGAACGGGCCGTCGATCATGGTCGGTGAAAAGGCATCGGATCATATTTTGGGGGGTGATATGCTGGCGAAAAGCAATGACCGACCTTGGGTGCATCCTGAGTGGGAGGTCGTGCAGAGATAAGGAGTGGCCGTGCTGAGGCGCGGCCTCTCGTGCTCTCCGAGATATTTTAAGACCAAAGAAGGGGGAAGTTTAGTCTTTCTTAACCTAGGTTAAGGATTTGGATTGAATTGCACCCGCTTAGTTAGGCATATCTTTTGACATGTTCAGGATTTGTTTTCTTTTGTGTGTTTTGGTTCAGCCGGTGTCTGCGAGTGCAGATGTGGCGGGATTTGTGCGCGTGATTGATGGCGACACGTTTGATGTCGCAGGGCAGCGCGTTCGGATCTTTGGCATTGATGCGCCTGAAGGTAAGCAAACTTGCGAGACGGAGCAGGGCACGCTTTGGCCTTGTGGGGCTTGGGTGAGTGCGAAGGTCTCTGACTTGTATGATGGCAATGGCGCGGTATGTTCTCAGGTCGATTTGGATCGCTATGGCAGGATCGTCGCGCGCTGTAGTGTAGATGGGCGAGATGTCGGTGAGGATTTGGTTTCTCGCGGGTTGGCCTTTGCCTATCGCGCTTATTCGATGGAGTATGATTTGGTTGAAAAGGGTGCCGCGATCAATGATCGTGGGCTACATGAGTCGCGCGTGCAAAATCCGGCGGCGTATCGTGCAGAGCGTGCAGAAAGGAACGGGCCGCCACACCCAAATTGTGCGATCAAGGGCAATATCAGCAAAAATGGGCGTATCTATCACATGCCGGGTCAGCATGATTACGAACGCACAGGCATCAATGAAGCGTCGGGCGAGCGCTGGTTTTGCACACAGCTTGGTGCGCGGTTGGCGGGGTGGCGAAAAGCGCGTCGTTAGCGCGTGCTTATACGGTATTTCCGCCTCATTTAGGCGACATCATAAGGTAGCAAGTCGCGACGATTGCTATCCACGCTCAAACGCCGCTCAAGTGGCGGGACGGAGCGTTGGTGGCAGTGTGTGCGCTCGCAAATCCGGCATGAAATTCCGATCGGTTCATAGGCGGAGGCATTTGAGGTGTCTAAACTGTCCGCATAGACCAACTGGCTTGCGTGCGTCACTTCGCAGCCTAACGCGATTGCAAACCGACGCACCGGTGCGCCAAAGGAGCTGCCCGGTTTTAGCACATCGCGGGCCAAGGAAATGTAGCGCACACCGTCAGGAGTTTCGGCCAATTGGCGCACAAAACGACCCGGGGTTTCAAATGCGCGGTGCACATTCCAAAGCGGACACGCTCCACCAAAGCGTGCGAATTGCAAGCGTGTGGCGCTGTGGCGCTTGGTGATGGATCCGGCCTGATCGACGCGTACGAAGAAGAACGGCACGCCTTTGGCACCGGGGCGCTGCAAGGTCGAGAGACGATGCGCCACCTGTTCGATTGAAGCACCAAACAGGATCGCAAGACGTTCCAGATCGTGACGTGTTTCGCGCGCGGCCTCAAGGAAGCGGTTGTAGGGCATCAGCGCCGCGCCCGCATAGTAGTTAGCGAGGCCAATTTTGGCGATCGCGCGGGCCTCAACCGTTTGAAAACGTGCAAGATCCAGGGTGGCTTCTAACAGGTTTTCTTGAGTGATCAGAGCCAGTTGGATCAACATTTGAAACGTTTGCGTCGCGGGGGCTGCGTATTCGGAAATGGTCAGGCTACGGGTCTCTGTGTCGAAGGTTCGCAGCGTGTCGACAGGGGCAAATCGCAGTTCTATCCCGTGTTGGCGAAAGCTGGTACGCACACGGTCTTGCAGGGTTGCATGGGCCGGGCCTAAAGTTGCAAAATGTTCCGCCGCGCGGTCCATCGCGTCGATGTAATTGTCGCAATAATGAAAGAAATCGCGAACGTCTTCCCATGGGCTTGGTTGCATTTGACCGTCTTCGCGCCCCAACGCTTCATCGAGCGAGGCGAGACGCTCATGGGTCTGACGATACGCGCGGTGTAATTCCAAGAACGCGCGCGCAAGTGCAGGGGCGTTGGAGGCAGTGAGACGCAAATCGGCGAGGGGTGGATCGACCGCATCAAGGACCGGATCTGCGAGGGCCTCGCGCATGTCCGTTACAAGGCGTTCCGCATCGCCTGAGCTGAGCTCAGTGACATCAAAGCCGAATTCCTGCGCCAGCGCCAAGACCACGGTGGTCGAGATTGGGCGTTTGTTGTTCTCCATCTGGTTGAGATAGGGCAGCGACACGCCAAGTTTGGCTGCAAAGTCTTTTTGGGTCAGGGAAACTTGCCCGCGTAAGTCGCGTAGCTTCGATCCAGCGTAGATTTTTTGAAGGGCCATGGCCGCGCCTCTTTGCAGGTTTGCATTTTTCGATATTAGGCTTTGCAAACCTTCGAGCGCAAGGGAGATGGTTTACGCGCCAATCGCTTTCGCGCGGTGTATGACGTAGATTGCGGAGATCAACCCGCCAAGCGTGCTGGCCACCATCAGCCACAAGACTGGCAGCGCCGTGTCACTTCCCGTCAAGATGATGCCTGCCAAAGCGGATAGGATCGCGCCAAACCCAATCATGATCGCGCCGCCAAGTCCCGACGCCGTGCCTGCAAGATGCGGTCGCACAGAAAGCATGCCGGATGTGGCATTTGGGATCGTCAATCCATTGCCAATGCCAACGATGGTCATGAAGCCGAAGAAACTGACCGGTGAACCTTGTCCGATGCTGAACACAAGGAGCGAGGCGACGGTCGCAATTGTCGCAATGATCGTGCCGTAGAGGACCATACTGTTGATCCCGATGCGCATCGAATAGCGACCAGACAGGAAGTTTCCGATGAAATACCCCAATGCTGGTGCGCCGAAGTAAAATCCAAGGATTGCAGGGGAGAGTTTAAAGATCTCTGTACCCACATAGGGTGCGCCGCCAAGATAGGCGAAGAATGCGCCAGAGGTGAGGCCCGACGCGATGGAATAGCCCCAAAATCGTGGTGAGGAGAAGAGTTCGGGGTAGTGGCCGAACTGCTGTCTCAGCGTCTCGCCTGTTGCGCGTTTGGTTTCGCCTTGGTCAAAATAACACAGCACGAACATGCCGAAACCTGAGAGGGCCATCAGCCAGAAACTGGCCTGCCAGCCGAAGGTTTCATCCAGTAATCCGCCAAGCATCGGGCCTAACATTGGCACCACAGCCATGCCCATCGTAACGTATCCGATGAGCGACGCGGCTTTATCAGCGCTGACCACATCGCGAATGATGGCGCGGCTTAGCACCATGGCCGTCACTATGATGGCTTGGCACATGCGAAACATCAAAAAGACGGTCGCGTTTGGGGCGTAGATGCAGCCGATGGAGGCGACAGTGAACAGCAGTAAGCCCCATAAAACAACCGGCCGGCGTCCCAAATTGTCAGAAACCGGACCGATTAGGATTTGCAAGACCGCGTTCATCGCGAAATAGGCGGCGACCGACATTTGCAAAACCCAATATTCGGTTTCGAAGTGCAAAGCCATGTTCGGCAGAGACGGCAAAAACACATTCATCGCAAGCCCAGCGACACCTGCGAGCAAGATCAAAGTGATGATATGGGGTGGTGTGGCGCGGTCTAGGAAACGCGCGGAATAGGTGTCTCTCATATGACGGGTGTACCCTGTTCTTTTGTGCTGCGACAGACTTGAATTTCCAGCAGCAAAAAGACATGGGTGGAATTAGATAATTAGCTATTTTGCTATTTGCAGATAAGTGTTTTGCTTATGTTTGCAAATTTGCGACTATTCCCTTTTTTTCTGCACGTGCACAGGCTATCGAGCTTGGGATTGTCCGTTGTCTAAAGAGTCGTTGAACGATCGGCTTAATTATTCGCGCGAGAACTGCGCACAGAAGGGATACGCGATGAAAGATATTCTGCAAGAACTCTCCGAACGCCGCCAAACAGCCCGATTGGGTGGTGGGCAAAAGCGCCTCGATAGCCAGCATGCGAAGGGCAAGTTAAGTGCGCGCGAGCGGATCGAACTGCTGTTGGATGAGGGGAGTTTCGAAGAATTCGACATGTTCGTCGCGCATCGCTGCACCGATTTTGGCATGGAAGATCAACGGCCCGCAGGCGACGGAGTCGTCACGGGTTGGGGCACGATTAACGGACGTATGGTCTATGTGTTTTCTCAAGATTTCACGGTTTTAGGTGGCTCTGTTTCGGCGACCCATGCGCAGAAGATTTGCAAGATCCAGGATATGGCGATCCAGAATGGGGCACCGATCATTGGTCTGAACGATTCAGGTGGTGCGCGTATTCAAGAAGGTGTGGATGCCCTTGCGGGCTATGCGGAAATTTTCCAGCGCAACATCATGGCCTCTGGCGTCGTGCCGCAAATTAGCGTGATCATGGGACCCTGCGCAGGAGGCGCGGTCTACTCGCCTGCGATCACTGACTTTATTTTTATGGTCAAAGATAGCTCCTACATGTTCGTGACTGGCCCAGACGTTGTGAAAACAGTCACCAACGAGATTGTCACTGCGGAAGAATTGGGTGGCGCGAGCACGCATACCAAGAAATCTTCCGTTGCGGATGGTGCGTTCGAAAACGACGTCGAAGCGCTGGCGGAGGTGCGGCGTCTGATCGATCTTTTGCCACTTAACAACCGTGAAAAGCCACCCGTTCGCCCGTTCTTTGATGAGCCAGGCCGGATCGAGCTGTCATTGGATACATTGATCCCGGACAACGCCAACTCGCCTTATGATATGAAGGAATTGATCCTGAAAATCGCGGATGAGGCTGATTTTTACGAGATCCAAGAGGATTTTGCGAAGAATATCATCACTGGTTTTATTCGCCTTGAAGGCCAGACAGTCGGTGTCGTCGCGAACCAGCCGATGGTTTTGGCGGGGTGCCTTGATATCGATAGCTCTCGCAAGGCGGCACGGTTTGTGCGGTTCTGTGATGCATTCGAAATTCCGATTTTGACCTTAGTTGATGTGCCTGGCTTTTTGCCGGGCACGTCTCAGGAATATGGCGGTGTCATCAAACACGGTGCAAAACTGCTCTTTGCTTATGGCGAGGCGACGGTGCCAAAGGTCACAGTGATTACGCGCAAGGCTTATGGCGGTGCTTACGATGTCATGGCATCGAAGCATCTGCGCGGCGATTTCAATTATGCTTGGCCCACGGCCGAGATTGCTGTGATGGGCGCGAAGGGGGCGACGGAGATTATCCACCGCGCTGATTTGGGCGATGCGGAGAAAATTGCCGAGCACACAGCGAGTTATGAGGACCGCTTTGCCAATCCATTCGTCGCTGCAGAGCGCGGCTTTATTGACGAGGTGATCCAACCGCAAAGCACGCGCAAACGCGTCAGCCGCGCCTTCGCGTCTTTGCGTGGTAAGCGTTTAGAGAACCCGTGGAAAAAACACGATAATATCCCGCTTTGATCCGACGCGAGACTTTGCTTTAGGGGCGGTAACGGCATGACGCAGAAAAACTGGCATACGCAACGCAATGGCACCTGTGTGACGATTTCGCGCGCATTGCCTGCGCGGTTTGACGTGTCGGCGAGCGCGCGGTTTCCTGTGGTCGCGCGTGCGCGGCTTGGTCATCAGATCCGGCAGGACATGTGGCGCAGCTTGCAAAACTTACGTGGGTTTTCGCCCGTTGTGCGGGTCGAGCGTGTGGAGGATGAGTTGCTTGTCACTGCGGGTGGGCGGCTTGGCTATCCGATTGCGCGGCACGTGCCTGAGATTATCGTTGATTTGCTCAATGACACAGCGCATCGCGCACGGTGGATCAAATGTGCGCGCGAGGTTGCGGCATGAGACGTTTAGCGCTCAGCGCGCTGATGACAGGCCTTTTGGTGGAATGCCTCGCAGCACAGCCAGCGATTACTTTGCCATCAGGGCAGGCAGTAACATTCCTGGAGCAACGTGAAGAAGCGGACGTTGGCATACTGCGTTTGCGCTTTATTGCGCCCGATTTGGCGAGCCCTTTGAAGCGACCGTCTTTTGAGGATTTAACCCTAGGTCTGGAAGTTCTTTGCGTCGAGTTTGGGCTGAAAAAAGCGGCCAATCCGGACGATCTACCAAAGCAGATCGTTGTTTCTTTGTCGGCTGAACCTGTCGAATTTGGTGTTGCCAACACCGAAGTTGAACAGGTTTTTGAAGCATTTACCGCGCAAAATGAGACCTGCATGTTGGAGATGTTTTGATGAAACCACAATATGTTGCGCGGCAAAGCTCATCTAAAGACCCTTTTGAGGCTTTCGTGACACAACATGTCGCTAAGGCTGCCTGTGGATATCTTTTTGCGACGCGCTGGCGTAGATTCCGAAACAGGTTCACCCACGTGGCCTATACCTCAAGAGGGGCAGGATTACGGGATATTCCCGTTGGTCTGAACCGTAAATTTGACAGGAGACTAAGATGTCCAAGAGCATCAAATTGGTTGCCGTTCTCGGTGTTGCATTCGCAGCGTCCGCTTGCGCACGTAAAGCACCGATTGAAGAGTTCGTTGTTGTTGACCCAGCACCGATCTCTGTCGAGCCATCATACACAGGCAAGTACAAGTAATTTGCCTGCGAGGCAGGCGTTCGCGCCTGCCTCGAGCCTAAACTTATTCGCTGAGTACGCCAGCATCACGCACCACATCGGGGGTGCGACATGGCACTAGACTATATGCTCAAGCACCGCGGCTTTCCTGGTCGTCTTCCCGGTACAGATTTCCAATTCACATTGCGCCGCGCCAACCCAAAAGGGGCAACGCCGATTGAGCGCCGTGAACGTCGCAATGACCGCAAGCCTTCGGATCGTCGCGCGGATGCGGGCTTTGTCGCTGCTTTGTGGGAAAATTTCGGCGATCAACCGTTTGAGCGCGGCAATCTGGATGCGGGGCGGCTCAGCTGGCTGTTTGGCCGCGAAGTTCTGCCCTATGACGATCCGTTCGACCCTACCAACTATGAGGCGATGTTGATTCTTGATCCGCGCGCGGCAGCCATGGCCTTTCCTGACGCCACCGATTGGGAGGCGTCGGCATGATTTTGCTGAAGGCTTTGAAATATCGGCATATTCAAGCCTGTTTCGCTCAGCTTGCGTCAAAGGCCTTTGCGCTACGCCAAACTGTGCGAAAGCTGTACGCGTTGAAGACGTGCCAGATCCTCGTTCTGTTTGACGGTGCAGCCTTCCGTAACCCTTCCCCTTGGCGGCCGTCTGGTGCTAGCGTGCACAGGCAGCCGCCTTTTTTCTTTGGCGGATCGGCACGTTTTAACTTCGAGAGAGATAAATTATGTCAAAAACAATTAAAATCGTCGCAGCCCTCATTTTATCCGTATCCGTTGCAGGGTGCGTTGCACCTGATCGCCAAACACAGCAAACCGCTGGTGGTGCAGCACTTGGCGCATCCGCTGCAGCCATTGCTGGTGGCAACACGAGCCAAGTTATTGCAGGTGGCATCATCGGCGCGACAGCTGGCGCGCTTATCCCATCAAACTAATGTAAATGCCGGCGTTTTCTGTGGTGACACAGGCAACGCGCTCCACATCAGCGAACGTCGCTTTGCCCCAACGGGCAGGGCGGCGTTTTCGCGTTTTTAGATAGCCCGAAAAGGACCTCTACATGTTCAAAAAGCTCCTGATTGCCAACCGTGGTGAGATTGCGTGCCGCGTGATCAAAACGGCGAAGAAGATGGGTATCACCACCGTTGCCATCTATTCGGACGCGGACAAAAACGCGCTGCACGTAGAGATGGCGGATGAAGCAATCCACATCGGCCCGCCTCCCGCGAACCAGTCTTACATCGTGATCGACAAGGTCATGGCGGCGATCAAGGAAAGCGGCGCTCAGGCGGTGCATCCGGGCTATGGTTTCCTGTCTGAAAACTCCAAATTTGCCGAGGCATTGGCGGCTGAAGGCGTCGCCTTCGTCGGACCGCCTGTCGGCGCCATTGAGAAAATGGGCGACAAGATCACTTCCAAGAAGATTGCCCAGGACGCCAATGTGTCAACCGTTCCGGGCTACATGGGGCTGATCGAGGACGCGGACGAGGCGGTCAAGATTTCCAATGAAGTTGGTTATCCCGTGATGATCAAAGCCTCCGCAGGTGGCGGCGGTAAAGGCATGCGCATCGCATGGAATGATGACGAGGCGCGCGAGGGTTTTCAGTCTTCCAAGAACGAAGCCGCGAATTCCTTTGGTGATGATCGTATCTTCATTGAGAAATTTATCACCCAGCCCCGTCACATCGAAATTCAGGTGCTCTGTGATAGCCATGGCAATGGCATTTATCTGGGCGAGCGCGAGTGTTCCATTCAGCGCCGTCAGCAAAAGGTTGTTGAAGAAGCGCCAAGCCCATTCTTGGATGAAGCCACGCGCAAAGCCATGGGCGAGCAAGCGGTGGCCTTAGCGCAAGCTGTTGGGTATGCCTCCGCTGGTACAGTGGAATTCATCGTTGATGGTGCGAAGAATTTCTACTTCCTAGAAATGAACACACGCTTGCAAGTGGAGCACCCTGTGACGGAGCTGATCACAGGTGTTGATCTTGTCGAACAGATGATCCGTGTGGCCAATGGTGAGAAACTCAGCATAACACAGGACGATGTCACGCTGACCGGTTGGGCGATTGAGAACCGTCTCTACGCCGAAGATCCTTATCGCGGCTTCCTTCCTTCTATCGGTCGCCTCACGCGCTATCGTCCGCCTGCGGAAACGGCGGCCTACACGCCGGGTGTTGCGGCTGGTGGTGCAGGTGATGTGGTCGTGCGTAATGATACGGGCGTCTATGAGGGCGGTGAAATCTCCATGTATTATGACCCGATGATCGCGAAACTCTGCACATGGGCCCCAACACGAGAAGCGGCGATTGAAGCGATGCGCGTCGCGCTTGATAGCTTTGAGGTGGAGGGCATTGGTCACAATCTACCGTTCCTCAGCGCTGTGATGGATCACCCGATCTTTATCAAAGGCGACATGACGACGGCCTTTATTGAGGAGCAATATCCCGAAGGGTTCGTTGGTGTTGAATTGCCTGAGGGTGATTTGCGCCGGATTGCGGCGGCCTCAGCTGCGATGAACCGCGTTGCGGAAATCCGTCGTGCGCGTGTGTCTGGTCGTTTGGACAACCATGAACGTCACGTCGGGGATGCGTGGAATGTGGCCGTGCAAGGGAAAAGCTATGACGTGGGCATTGCAGCGGATAAGGATGGATCCAACGTGACGTTCGCGGATGGCACCATACTGCGCGTCAAGGGTGATTGGACGCCGGGGGATCAGCTGGCGCATATGATGGTCGATGACACGCCGCTGGTGATGAAAGTCGGCAAAGTGTCTGGTGGCTTCCGCATTCGTTCACGCGGGGCGGATTTGAAAGTGCACGTGCGCACGCCGCGGCAGGCCGAGTTGGCCCGCCTGATGCCGGAAAAAGTCGCGCCGGATACGTCGAAGCTGCTGCTGTGCCCGATGCCCGGATTGATCGTGAAGGTTGACGTGGAAGAGGGCCAAGAGGTGCAGGAAGGCCAAGCTCTGTGCACTGTGGAAGCGATGAAAATGGAAAACATCCTGCGCGCAGAGCGTAAAGGTGTGGTCAGTAAAATCAACGCGGTGGCTGGCGATAGCCTAGCTGTCGACGATGTGATTATGGAGTTCGAATAACGCCTTGCGGGGCCTAGTTGCGATAAGTTTTGCCCTTGGCCTACTGGTGTTCGGCTACGTCGGCTTATCGGGTGGATGGCCGATCTGGTTGGTGTCGCTTTTCGGGGCCTTCGCATTGGCCTGCATTTACTATGCGCTTGCGGGCATGGCCGTTGTTGCGATTTTTTTGCGCGCGATTCTGGCGATGTTGCCGATTGGTGCAGCGGCGGGGGCGATCATCTACTTTGTGATCAGTCGAGATATTCTGGAAACCGAGGAAACGCGCGCAGTGATTGCCGCGATCGTGGTGGCTGCGGGCTGGATCGTGGCCTTTGTCACAGGTGAGATGCGCCAAACCAACCTTGAACAGGAACGCCGCCGAGACACGATCCGCGCGGCTTTAGTTGAAATCCAACAGATCCTAGCGGCGACTGCGCCAACGCGCTGGGACGACATCGCAAAAGAAACAAAGGCGGAGTTCGAGAAGGACTCTGATTATGTGATTTTCGTGATGTACGCGCCGCAATTTTCAGTGCTGAAACGGCTGATTGAACAGGTTGAGATCCTGCATAAAGATCAGATTGAACGCGTGATGGCACTCTATCAACTTCTTGATCGTATTGAAGAAATTGAAGAGCGCTTTGACATGGAGCAGTTCAAGAGTTTGCCGTGGCAGCGCCGCCAGAAGGTCGTATTGCGATATATTGAGCTGCAAAAGAAGGTCCCAACCGCCGCAGAAAGGGCCGAAGCGGCGCTGAAAGACGCGCCGTTCTGGGGATTGTTGAGGCGTTTAAGATGAGCCGCAGCCCGTCATCAAACGACAATTGCCAAGTTATACCAGTGGGTTACCTTCGTTCTCCACAGGTTCACGCGGGGCATGTACGACAAATCTATTCATGTGGGACAGCTTTGCTCCATAGACTTTCTGATACCCCTAACATAAACGGCGCGTGCGCCATTTTCAAGGCTGATGTGGCGCAGCGCAGCTACTCCTGTGCGGCATCTACTTCGCGTCGATCGCGCACTTCGCGTTGGCGCATGGGCATTTTGTCAACAACGCGGGTCAGTTCGCGTACGTCCCAAGGTGAGGCTTTGCGCAGTTTCACGCCACCATCCTTGCCGATCAATGCGATCATAAACCCGCGCGGGCGCAACGTGTTGCGCAACGGGCTTTTGAGCGAGGCATCCGTATCTGTCAAAACAACGATATCGCGCTCTGCCAAAGCGTCGGCTTGGGCTTCGAGCAAAGCCATTTGTTGCTCAAACCGTGGATCGTTTTCACTGTCCGCAAAGACCACTACTGGACGGGATTGCCATAAGAAATCATTCAAATTGTCAGTATCTGCCACGGAAATAGCCTCCCACACTGTGTTGGGTTCGGAGGGTGTTGTGTCTTGTGCTGCACTTGGGCTGGCAAGGAAAAGCAATGCAAAAACAAATAATAAGGGCTGTTTCATAGGGTCTCCTGTTAACCTTAATATAGGCAGCGTGCAGCGTATTGCGATGGCTGAGATTGCGCCTATGCCGGAATTTTCAAAATTTAACAGAAAAAACATGCCTCTGCTCCATAACCTGTCTCTAGATGCGCGACCCTTGAGTGCGTGGCATCCAGAGGCAAAAAAGGGCGGAACGTTTGGACGTTATTCTACAAATCGGTGCTCATCGCACGGCAAGTACAAGTTTTCAAACCTATTTGCGCAACAATGCGACAGCCTTGGCGGAGATCAGCGTTGGCTCATGGGGGCCGTATCGGTTGCGCAAAGGCATGTGCTATGGAGTCGTCCCCAATCCGGCCTTGGGGGTCGGTCCGCAACACTTCGCGCGTGCCAAAGGCAAGATCGCACTGCATCTGGAGCGATCTGCGCAAGTGGGTTTGGATTACCTGATCGTGTCCGAAGAAAACATTCTTGGAAAAATGCGCCACAATTTCTCGTCTCAATCGCTCTACCCGTCAGCGGGGGAACGATTGGCACGCTATGTGGCCGCGTTCGATGGATCGGTCAAAGCGATACATCTCAGCTTGCGTTGCCCCAGCACATATTGGACTTCCGCGCTCAGCTTTTGCATCCCGCGCGGGGTCTTGGTGCCACGCGAGGCTCGCATATCCGCGATTGCCGCATCAACGCGGTCTTGGCGCGATGTGATCACAGACATCGCCGCTGCTGCTCCCAACACGGCGATCTTCGTCAGCACATTCGAACAACACGCGTCTGCGCCGCATCGCTTGTTATCTTATCTGTTGGGGTTTCCTGCTCCACACGGCAAGACATTGATATGGCGCAATCAACGACCTACGGTGCCGCAGCTGTTGAATTTGCCATTGGGCACAGAAGAATTGCTACGCCTGCGCGCAAACGTTCACGGCACGCGATGGGAACCGTTTTCGCAAGCCGACCGCGCCGCGTTTCAAGAGAGTTACGCAGACGATCTGTTCTGGCTGCGCGCGGGCGCGGACGGACTGGCACATTTATTGGAAGACCCGAAACCCGAAAAGACGGGATATCCCGCAGAGCTGGATTTCGTGAACAAAGGACAAAGATATGACGCAAAACAACGACTGGCGAGCCCTCGCTGAAAAAGAGCTGCGTGGACGCGCGCTGGATGATTTGACGTGGAACACGTTGGAAGGCATTGATGTTAAACCGCTTTATACCGATTCTGATACCGCCGATCTGTCGCATATGGGTGGCATTCCCGGCAAAGGCCCGTTCACGCGCGGGGTCAAAGCAACGATGTATGCGGGGCGCCCTTGGACCATCCGACAATATGCAGGTTTCTCTACGGCCGAGGAAAGCAATGCGTTTTATCGCAAAGCTTTGGCAGCGGGTCAGCAGGGTGTTTCTGTTGCTTTCGATCTTGCGACACACCGTGGATATGACAGCGATCACCCGCGCGTAGAGGGCGATGTTGGTAAAGCGGGTGTGGCGATTGACAGCGTTGAGGATATGAAAATCCTCTTTGATCAAATCCCGCTCGATAAAGTCTCAGTGTCGATGACGATGAATGGAGCTGTGATCCCGATCCTGGCCAACTTTATCGTGGCTGGCGAAGAGCAAGGGCATGATCGCTCCGTCCTTGCGGGCACCATTCAGAACGACATTCTGAAGGAATTCATGGTGCGCAACACCTATGTGTATCCGCCCGAACCCTCGATGCGCATTATCGCGGATATTATCGAATTTACCTCGTCGAATATGCCAAAGTTCAACTCCATTTCGATTTCCGGCTATCACATGCAGGAAGCGGGCGCGAACCTCGTGCAAGAGCTTGCCTATACGCTCGCAGATGGACGCGAATATGTGCGCACGGCGATAGCGCGCGGCATGGATGTGGACAAGTTCGCACCGCGCCTGTCGTTCTTCTTCGCGATTGGCATGAATTTCTTCATGGAGGCCGCGAAACTGCGCGCTGCGCGCTTGCTGTGGCACAAAATCATGACAGATCTTGGTGCGCAGACGGAAAAGTCTAAAATGCTACGCACCCATTGCCAAACCTCTGGGGTAAGCTTGCAGGCGCAAGATCCCTACAACAACGTGATCCGCACCGCCTATGAAGCGATGGCTGCGGCGTTGGGCGGCACGCAATCGTTGCACACCAACGCGCTGGATGAAGCCATTGCGCTACCCACTGAATTTAGCGCCCGCATCGCGCGCAATACGCAGCTGATCTTGCAGGAAGAAACGGGTGTTACGAATGTCGTCGATCCTCTCGCTGGCTCTTATTATGTGGAAAGCTTAACTGATCAACTCGCGACAGAGGCGTGGAAGCTCATCGAAGAGGTTGAAGAGATGGGCGGCATGACCAAGGCGGTCGCCTCTGGTATGCCAAAATTGCGCATCGAAGAAGCTGCAGCCAAACGTCAGGCAATGATTGATCGCGGTCAGGAAGTCATTGTGGGCGTAAACAAATATCGCCTCGATGAAGAGGAGCCGATTGATATCCTTGATATCGATAATGACGCCGTGCGCGCGTCGCAAATTGCGCGTTTGCAAAGCATTCGCTCTAGCCGTGATGAGGCGGCTTGCGAGGCGGCTTTGGCAGAACTGACGCGCTGCGCCGAGGCGGATGGCAACCTTTTGGAAGCCGCAGTTGAAGCGTCACGTGCGCGCGCAAGTGTGGGAGAAATAAGCATGGCGATGGAAAAAGTATTTGGGCGCCACCGCGCTGAAGTGAAGACCTTGGCCGGCGTTTACGGCGCGGCTTACGAGGGCGACGAAGGTTTTGCGGCGATCCAAAAATCTGTCGAGAGTTTTGCAGAGGACGAGGGCCGCCGTCCGCGCATGTTGGTGGTGAAAATGGGTCAGGATGGCCATGATCGCGGTGCAAAAGTCATAGCAACCGCCTTTGCGGACATCGGGTTTGATGTCGATGTTGGCCCGCTGTTCCAAACCCCTGAGGAAGCCGCACAAGATGCGGTGGACAACGATGTGCATGTCATCGGTATTTCCAGTCAGGCGGCGGGTCACAAAACCTTGGCCCCCAAACTGGTCGAGGCGCTCAAGGAAAAAGGCGCTGAAGACATCATCGTGATCTGCGGCGGTGTGATCCCGCAACAAGACTATGATTTCCTCTATGGAGCTGGCGTCAAAGCAATTTTCGGCCCCGGTACCAACATCCCTAAAGCTGCGGATGACATCCTGCAAATCATCCGCGAAACTCGTGCATAGAAGCGAAACACCAAGGAAGAGCGCACCCAAAATTTGCGCCCTTCTTTGGTCTCTAAATACCTTGGGGGGAGATCGATCTTTGATCGAGCGGGGGTAAAGCCCCAAGTTTTTCTAACGACTTGCAACTCCCAAAGCTTTGGCGCAATTTTCACGCTATGAACACTCTCCTTCTGGATCACCTCGCAGTTAGCGGAACCGACCGCGATACTGCACGCGCGCATATTGAAGAGGCGCTTGGCCTGCCGATGCAAACCGGCGGTGAGCACGCGCGCTTTGGCACGCATAATCACCTCATGGGACTTGAAGGCGGGCTATATCTCGAGGCCATTTCGATAGATCCAATCGCGCCTCAACCAGATCGCCCACGTTGGTTTGATTTGGATGATTTTTCAGGAAAACCGCGCCTCACCAATTGGATTTGCGCCGTGCCCGATATGACGCACGCGCTCTCGCAGTGGCCCGATGCGGGCGATCCGATTTCGCTAGAACGTGGTGACTTACGTTGGCAAATGGCTGTGCCCCAAAGTGGTAAGCTGCCGTTTGATGGCACGTTTCCACCACTAATTTCATGGTCGGGCACGCTGCACCCTGCGCAAATGCTGGGCAGTTCTGGTGCATCCTTGAAACAATTGACTATACACCACCCCGAAGCGACCGACCTTGCCGATTTATTAGGGGTAATTGCAGGCGCATCTGTGCGGTTTGAAACGGCACAGGCATCCAGTCTCTCTGCGGAATTCGATACCCCACATGGTGTGCGACTACTCACATGATCGTACGCGCGGCACTCATTGGTGATGCCAAAGGGATTTGCGCTGTTTGGAACCCTTTGATCCAAGACACAGCCACAACTTTTACATCTGATATGAAAACCGTCGCAGGCATTCAACAGGATATAGAAGCACGCAAAGGCGCTTACTTTGTCGCGGAAAATAACGATGAAATCATAGGTTTCGCCAGCTATTTTCCGTTTCGCGGCGGCCCGGGCTATGCATACACAAAAGAACATTCGATCAATCTTGCCCCGCAAGCACGTGGTCAGGGTGCAGGGCGCGCTTTGATGCAGGCGCTTGAACAACACGCGGCAGATCAAGGTGTGCACAGTCTTTGGGCTGGCATTAGTGCTGAAAATCCCTCGGGCGTTAGCTTCCATGAAAAGCTTGGCTTTACTCATATTGCGCGTTTGCCGGAGGTAGGTTTCAAATTTGACCGCTGGATGGATCTGATCTTGATGCAGAAATTCCTGCGTCCCTAGCGCAAAATCACATGGGCTTTGTGTGCTTTCGGGCGTAGACATGGGGCATGTCACTTTGGACCCGCATATCTGATGCGCTCGCGGCGCTTGCGAATGGCGAAAGCCTATCTCAGGTATTTAATACGTTGCGCAGTGCGCCTGAACGCTCAGTCGGCTTCACGATTGCAGTGATTGCGCTGGGTGCGAAAATGGCGAAAGCGGACGGGCAGGTGACGCGCGATGAGGTCACAGCCTTTCGTGAAGTCTTCAATATTGCTGAAGAGGACGAGGCAAATGCTGCCAAAGTGTTCAACATGGCGCGGCTTGATGTGGCCGGGTACGAAGAATACGCAGCGCGCATCGCGGATATGTTTGAGGGTGAAAAAGGTACGCTTTGTGACCTCATGGAGGGGTTGTTTCACATCGCGATGGCGGACGGGTTTTACCATCCGGGCGAGAATGAGTTTTTGCAGCAAGTCGCAGGCATTTTTGGCCTTCCTGACACCGAATTTCGCGCTTTGCGCGCGCGGTTTGTACCGAATGCAGAGGCGGATCCTTACACAGTTTTAGGCGTATCACCGGACTCCACGATTGAGCAGATCAGGCAAGTCTGGCGCGCGATGGTACGCGAAACTCACCCTGATCGCATGATCGCGCGCGGCGTTCCCGAAGAAGCAATTCGCATGGCTGAAAAACGCATGGTTGACATCAATCGTGCTTGGGAAGAAATCACAAAAGAGCGTCCTGCGTAATGCGCATCGCTTGCTACAATGTGGAATGGTTTGACCGTCTGTTTGACGATGAAGGTCAATTACAACGTGATACTTGCTGGTCCGGGCGACGCGGTGTGAAGCGCGCAGATCAAGCCAAAGCGCTTGGCCATGTATTCCAGCGCATTGATGCGGATGCGATTATGGTCATTGAAGCGCCAGATGATCATCAGCATCGTTCTGGTACGCGGGCATTAGAGAATTTTGCGAAAGCCTATGATTTACGCTCATCTAAGGCATTGATAGGGTTCACAAATACGACGCAGCAAGAGATTGCATTGCTCTATGATCCCACGAAGCTCACGGCAACACATGACCCGATCGGGGCCTTGGGGGACCCTGTGCCGCCCTTCAATGAGACCTACCAAATTGATCTGGATATTGATAATCGGGCGGACAGCGTGCGTTTCTCCAAGCCCCCGCTCGAGCTTGCGATTGAAACGGCAGCGGGCAACAATTTGCGTATGATCGGCGCGCATCTGAAGAGTAAAGCGCCTCATGGGGCGCATAATGCCGCTGAGGTTATGCGCTTTTCCATTGCCAATCGGCGTAAACAACTGGCGCAAGCGGTCTGGTTGCGCGCGCGTGTGGAAGAGCATTTGGACGCGGGCGAGGCGTTGATGGTGCTGGGCGATTTGAACGATGGGCCGGGCCTGGACGAGTATGAAAATCTGTTCGGACGCTCCTCTGTGGAGATTATTTTGGGCGAAATTGGCTGTCCCTGTCTCTATGATCCGCATGCGGCCCGAGCGTTGAAGCGAAAAATAGGCGGGGAACCGACGACCTCAAGGTTTTTCCTGAAGAAGGATAATCGATATCTTCAAGCGCTTTTGGATTATATCATGGTTAGCGATGATTTGCGTTATAAAGCAAAGACTTGGCGTATTTGGCATCCTTTTGATGATCCTGAGTGTTGGGTGGACTTAAAGCTGCGCGACGCGCTTCTGACGGCCTCGGATCACTTCCCGGTGACGTTGGATTTAGATTTTTAGCCTAAAAATCTACGCGCTTTGTGCTTAGGCTGGTTGAATGAAACAGATTGCACTTACGACCGCATTGGCCGTCGCACTGGCTTTGCCTGCGCAGGCTGACGAGAGCACAAACCAAGAAAACCCTGGCCTGATGGAAA
Organism: Rhodobacteraceae bacterium HTCC2083; assembly: GCA_000156115.1. Taxonomy (GTDB): domain Bacteria; phylum Pseudomonadota; class Alphaproteobacteria; order Rhodobacterales; family Rhodobacteraceae; genus Planktotalea. The sequence goes on along the minus strand of DS995276.1, from coordinate 3,892,721 downwards.
AAGGCGTGCAGCTTTTTTTCGAAGGCCTATTGCAAGAAATGCAGCCCGCGTTCCGTGATATGGAAGGGCTGTCGGAGCAGCTTGAACCCGCTTTGCGCGGCTTTGTCGAAAACATGGGCCCCGCGCTTGGGGATTTGCTGGGTCAGATTGAAGATTTCTCGAAATACCACCCACCTGAGATTTTGCCAAACGGCGATATTATTCTGCGCCGCAAGAGTACCAAAGAGATAAAAGCGCCCGATGGCGAGGTCGATCTTTAGGTATTTTTAGACCAAAGAAGCGGGCGGTCTAGGCTTCAGTCGAGGGCTTGGTGAACTTAACCTTCAAGTCGGCGCTTAGGGATCCTGCGAGGGATTTTAGCCGTGCTTCTGCAACTTCGGAAAACAATGGTCGTGCGGAGGTGTGCAAGCGTAGCTCGAGGATTTTCTTTTTCGGGTACCATCGAAACTCGCCGAATTGTGCGTCTTTCTCCATCCAGAGCATCGCGCCAAATCGCATGGCTTTGCCAAGGATCTCGGCTTGAATCTGCTGTTCGGGCGCGAGCAGATCAAAGAGGTCATCAAAGCGTGTGCCCTCACGTTTGTTGCGATAGCGGTGCATCAGTGCGAGCCCAAGAAAGATGCGTTCTGAATGACTTAGCCCGCCAAGATTGGCGCGCGTGGAGTTATCAAAGCAGACTTCCGCTCGAAAATCTGGGTGCGCGCGCCAGCTGACATCGTGCAAAAGGCTTGCTGCTTTGACCAAGCGTTTCGTCGCGGGTGGGGCTGACTTAAAGAGGGGCATAATGAAATCGTAGAGGGTCTTGCCAAAGCCCGGTGTGCGCGCGTCTTTGCTCTCTGAAAAGCGCGCGGATTCGATCAAAGGATCGCGGTCGCGCAGCTTTTGCGGCATTTGCTCATACAGCATTCCTTCGCGAATGCCGTAGCTGGAAATCGCGATGTCTTTGGGCTTGAAGCGGTTGATCAGAACCTTGAGAACTTCACTGGCGATCGGCACTAAGACCATCCGCGCTGAAGAGATGCCACAGGTACTGCGCAGCTCTTCTATGTCGGATTTGGCGATGTATTTCACCGTTTCGCGTACAGACTTCGGGGTCATGCGATATTCGTGTAGCACTTGCAACGGGTAGCCACGGCGGTGCATATCGATGCGTGCAATCGCGCGCCAAGAACCGCCCACGAGAAATAAGCGGTCCTTTTGTTCGCCCATCTGGTTTTGCAGATCTGCGATTACCTCTTTGGCGTAGGCTTTGCGCGCCTTCGCTCCACCCTTCATGCTTTGCAATTTCAGCGGACCAAGCGAGGAGGTGACGCATTTGCCGACGTGCCCGTCGCGAATTTCTGCTAGCTCCATTGACGCGCCGCCGATATCGCAGACCAATCCGTAAGAACCTGGCCAGCCGAGTAGAACTCCCTGCGCAGAGAGCCGGGCCTCTTCCGGGCCGTCGATAACATGGACCGTCAAACCAGTTTCGCGCAGCACATCGGCGCAGAAATCCGGCCCGTCGTTGGCATCGCGCACGGCGGCGGTGGCGACGGCCGTGAGGGGCGAAATACCAAGGCTTTGCGCAATCGCTTCAAAACGCGCGACGGCGGCCAATGCGCGCACGCGGCCCTCGGGGTTTAGACGGCCGGTGTCAGAAATGCCTGCACCCAAGGCACACATGACTTTTTCGTTGTAAAAATAGGCAGGGCTGCGCGCGGCACCATCAAAGATAACCATCCGCACAGAGTTGGAACCAATATCAACCACGCCTACGCGCGCCAATTTGCGCACGGACGGGTCGTTAAACAGGGGGCGTCCGAATGGATTATTCGCGGCCCCAGCGGGAATGTCTGGGATCATATCATCGCTCATTTAGCTGCTTTCATCTTCCGTGTGGGTCAATTTTGGAACATCAGCGGCACCGGCAGATCCGCGCCCAGAAAGGGAGGGATTTTCCATGAAAAAGCGGTGACAATTGAAGGCAAATTGACCGTCAGGAATGCTGTCGCGCTCGAAAGATCCATCGGGACGCATGATCCAGCTTTGCGCGACATCCGCGAGGTTTGCAGCCATGATTTGGCTCACGATTTGTGCTTTTACCGTGCCATTGTTGATCTCCACTAAGGTCTCGACGCGGCGATTTAGATTGCGGCCCATCCAATCAGCGGAGCTGATGAAAACGCGTGCCTTTTTATGCGGCAGGCCGTGGCCGTTGCCGAAGCACACGATTCGTGAATGTTCCAAAAAACGGCCCACGATGGATTTGACGCGAATGGTCTCGCTGAGGCCTTTGATACCGGGCCGCAATCCGCAAATGCCGCGAATGATGAGGTCAATTTTCACGCCAGCCTGCGAGGCTGCGTAGAGTGCGTCGATTACTTCGGGATCAATCAGGGAATTCATTTTGGCCCAGATTACCGCAGGTTTGCCGGCCTGTGCGTGTGCCGCTTCGCGTGCGATAAGATCGAGTAAACGTGGTTTCAGAGTCAGAGGCGAAATCGATAGGTTTTCAAGGGCATCGGGGGGCGCATAGCCCGAGAGGTAGTTGAAGACTTTTGTTGCGTCGCGGCCCAGTTTTGTATCGCATGTAAAGAACGACAGGTCGGTATAAATGCGCGCCGTAATGGGGTGGTAATTGCCCGTGCCATAATGCGTGTAGGTGACCAATTGATCACCTTCGCGGCGCACAACAGTGGAAATTTTGGCGTGTGTTTTCAGGTCGAGAAAGCCGTAGACCACATGCGCGCCTGCGCGTTCCAGACGACGCGATTGGCGGATGTTTGCGGCCTCGTCAAAGCGGGCTTTGAGTTCGACCAGCGCGGTGACGGATTTGCCATCTTCCGCTGCTTCGCAGAGTGCGGAGACAATGGGTGAGCGTTTGGAGGTACGATAGAGCGTCTGTTTGATCGCGACCACATCAGGATCACGGGCTGCTTGGGTTAAGAAACGCACGACCATATCGAAGGTTTCATAGGGGTGATGCAGCAGCATGTCCTTTTGGCGGATCGCCGCGAACATATCGCCCTCATGGTCCTGCACGCGTTCGGGAATGCGCGGCATGAAAGTGGGCCAAAGCAGATCGGGACGTGCATCTGTGACCAGCTCGGACAGATCAGCCATGCCGATCATGCCTGGGAGCTCGACGGTTTCGGCCTCTGTCACACCAAGTTCGCGCATGACCAATGCTTTTAGTTTGTTCGGCGCGTCGCCCGTGTAGGTCAAGCGCACGACCTCACCGCGTTTGCGTCGCTTTAGGGCGACCTCGAATTCGCGGACGAGATCTTCTGCTTCGTCTTCCACCTCCAGATCGCTATCGCGCAATACGCGAAAGCCAAAGTGACCTCTGAGTTTGTAGCCCGGAAACAGCCGTCCAAGGTTTTCGATCAAGACATCTTCGAGCGGGAGATAGCGTAGCTGACCACCGGGTGCGGGTAGGGCGACAAAGCGATCAATTTGCGCAGGAATAGGCAGCAAAGCGAGCAGATCACGCTTGTCGGATTGGCGCTCCAGTTGCAGCGCAAGCGAATAACCGGTGTTGGGAATAAACGGAAACGGGTGCGCGGGATCAATCGCGAGCGGGGAAAGAACGGGAAAGACCTTATGCAGGAAGATATCCGCAATCATGTCTTTGTCGGCGTCTGTCAGATCAGCGCGCGCGACAATCGCGATGCCCGCGTCGAGCATTTTGTGGCGTATGCCCTCGAACACTTTTTGCTGAGTTTGAAGCAAATTGCGCGCGTCTTCGTTGATCAGCACCAATTGCTCTGCAGGCGATAAGCCATCGGCGGCCGCCTTGGTTTTGCCTGCTTGTGCCAATTCACGCAGGCCCGCGACGCGCACTGTGTAAAACTCGTCTAAGTTGGTCGCTGATATCGATAGAAACCGCAGACGTTCCAGTAAGGGCACGCGCGGGTTTTCCGCTTCTTCCAGCACCCGCCAATTGAAGTTGAGCCAGCTAAGTTCGCGATTCACAAAACGCGCAGGCCCGCTCAGATCCACGTCAGGTAGATCAAGGGGGGCGGGGCAGTCTGCTGTCAGGAAATCGGCTTGCATCGGCGTCACCTACTCATGGGGCATGTCGGAGTGTGCGCTGACGTCAGTGATCTTGTCCAGCGCAGCGGAGGCGAAAGCCCGCGTGATCGCGCGACCCGCGTCGAGTGCCGCTTTGTCGAGAGCTTCGACAATCTGTTGCGCTGCAGCGAAAGAGCGATCGATCCGTAGTGCGAGAAAGGGGATGACGTCAGGTGCGGGATTAAGTTGGCGGTCCGCGAAAAGCTTCATCAATAGGGCTGTCAGGAGCGTGTCGTCGGGGGCCTCGAGGGTGGCCGATTGCACCGCTTGCAGGCGACTTGCGAGATCGGGCAAGCACAGGCCCCAAAGGTGCGGTTGGCTTTTTGCGGTGAGCAAAAGTGCGCGCCCCTCGGCTTGGGCGAGGTTGTGGAGATGGAAAAGAGCGGTCTCAAATGTGCGATCACCTGCGATATGATCGACGTCCTCGATCACCAAAGGGGTTTGGACGAGGTTTGGCACATCTTCTTCTGTGAGCGTGTTTGCTGCGATGATGCGCGCGCCGCTTTGTGCGGCCCAAACATGCGCGAGATGGGTCTTTCCCGCGCCTTTGGGACCAATCAGCAGTAGCTTGCCATTGTTCCAGGACTCGGGCGTGTCGATCAGCACCACGGCCAGCGCGTTTGATGGGGAAATGAAAAAATCATCCCGCCCAAGTGCGGCGCGACTGGGCAGATCAAAACTGAGTTGCGTGCTCATCTGTTAGTCTTCGCTTTGCTCATCAGGCTCTAGCCCATAGTAAAGTTTACTGCCCAAATACTGCCCGACGAGGAAGCGGATGATAACGCCAAGGGCAGCGGCGACGGGCACAGCGACCAGCATCCCGACAAACCCAAAGAGAGAGCCGAAAACCGACAAGGCCAATAACAACCAAACAGGGTGCAAGCCAACAGAAGAGCCGACAAGTTTTGGGGTGAGAACGTTGCCCTCCAGGACTTGGCCGATCACGAAGATGCCTGCAACAAGCCCCAGCGAGACCCAATCCCCCCAGAATTGAAAAAGCCCCAATCCGATGGCCAAAGCCCCACCAACAAGCGCGCCGACATAGGGAATGAAGGTGATAAGACCGGCGATAAAGCCAACGACGAGGCCGAATTGCAAGCCAACAAGCATCAGCGCAATTGCGTAATACGTGCCCAAGATCAGGCAAACCGTGCCCATTCCGCGAATGAAGGCCGCGAGAGTTTGATCAATCTGGGAGGCCAATTCGCGCACAGTCGGTGCATGATCGCGTGGAAGCAACGTGTAGATGCGCGCAGTCATGTTGTCCCAATCAAGCAGCAGGTAAAAGGCGACGACGGGAACAATCAAAAATAACACGACAATGTTGATAATTGAGGAGGCTGAAGACAGGACTGAGCTAAGGAGTTCGCCGCCTTTGGCTCGGATCGTTTCACCAATGCTCAGCAATGATTGACGCAAGGTGGAGCCTTCATCCAAGGCCTGCGGGAAGCGCTCTGCAAGGAAGGCTTGTAGGTCTTGGAACAGTTGCGGTGCGACTTCGAACAGGGCGATAGCTTGATTGATTAACGTTGGAACGACCAGCAGGATCATCAGTACAAAGATGACCACGGCCACCAATGTGATGATCGTCGTCGCAAGCGCGCGACTGCAGCCGAGATTTTCCAGCTTATCCGCGACAGGATCAAGAAAATAGGCAATTGCGCCGCCAAGCACGAAAGGCAGGATCACATCGCCTAAATACCACATCGCGAGCATAAAAATCGCCGTGGCGATGCCCCAATATTTCATCTGATCTTTGACGGGATGTGCCATGCGCGCCTCTGTTTGCTAGCCTTGCTTAGACATCGCTTATGCGGGGCGAGGTTTCAAGGGGACAAGGGGGCCAGCCTCTGTCTCAGCAAGCTGAGACTCCCCCGAAGTTTATCTGGAAAGATGAAGGCATGGCTTGCTGCATAGGACGCAAGGGCCTAAACGGGAAGAAATCTGAGCTAATCTCGAAAGAAATTCCATGCGTCTGAGCCGTTACTTTTTGCCGATCCTGAAAGAAAATCCTGCGGATGCGCAGATAGTCAGTCACCGCCTGATGTTGCGCGCAGGGATGATCAAGCAATCCTCTGCCGGGATCTATTCGTGGTTGCCCATGGGATTCAAAGTGCTGCGCAAGATCGAGAATATCGTGCATGAGGAACAACAGCGCGCGGGGCATATTCCGATGCTTATGCCAACGTTGCAGTCGGCGGATCTGTGGCGCAAATCTGGTCGCTATGACGCCTACGGCCCCGAAATGCTGCGGATCAAGGACCGTCATGACCGAGAGATGCTCTATGGTCCCACCAATGAAGAGCTGATCACGGATATGGTCGCGAACTTTGTTGGGAGCTACAAGTCGCTACCGCTGACGCTTTACCATGTTCAGTGGAAATTCCGCGACGAAGTGCGCCCGCGCTTTGGTGTGATGCGGGGCCGCGAGTTTCTGATGAAAGACGGCTACAATTTTGACCTGACCAAAGAAGATGCGCTGCACGCGTACAATCGTCATTTGGTGACATATTTGCGCACATACGAACGTATGGGGCTACAAGCGATCCCAATGCGCGCGGACAGTGGGCCGATTGGAGGCGATTACACGCACGAATTCCTCGTGCTCGCCGACACGGGCGAGAGCGAAGTGTTCTATGATAGCGAAATCACAGATCTTAGCTTTGGCGACCGCACGATTGATTTTGATGACAAGGCCGCGTGTCAATCGGTGATGGAAGAATTCACCAGCCGCTATGCACGCACGGATGAAACACATGAAGAAGCCGCGTTTAACGAGTTGCCGGAAGAGCGCCGCCGTGTAGCGCGTGGGATCGAAGTGGGTCAGATTTTCTACTTTGGTACTGAGTATTCTGAGAAGATGGGCGCGATGGTGCAGAATGAAGACGGCCAGCGCGTGCCCCTTCACATGGGCAGCCATGGCATCGGTGTTTCGCGTCTTTTGGGGGCGATTATCGAAGCATCGCATGACGATAACGGCATCATCTGGCCTGAAGGTGTTACGCCGTTCCATTGCGGAATTGTGAACCTCAAGCAAGGCGATGACGAGGCGGATGCAGCCTGTGATGCGCTCTATGATAGCTTGACGGCGCTGGGCCTTGATCCGCTGTATGATGATCGCAAGGAGCGTGCGGGTGGCAAGTTCGCGACGATGGATTTGATCGGTCTGCCATGGCGCATCACCGTTGGTCCGCGTGGGTTGAAGAATGGTGTGGTTGAAGTCACGTCTCGTCGCACCGGCGAGAGCGAAGAGATGACGCCGGAGCTGGCCATCGCCAAGATCGCTGCGATTTACGAAGGGGTGTAAGCCATGCTTGCGCGCGCACTTGCCCTTGTTGCCGGACTTGGCGGCGCAGCGGGTGTGTCGCAATTTCCTGAGTATTCTCAACAGTATATGCAGCGCCTTGGAGGTGCCGTGGATGAGTTGTTGCGCTTTATGGACGACTTTGACAAGGATGCGGCAAGCCTCGATCTGAGCCGCGACGCGGCGCTTGTTGATCTTGCGCAAGGCGGGCAAATGGGGGCGGCACGTGCGGATAGTATGGTGCGCACGGTTGATGGTCATGCGCGCCTGTCCTCTGATCTGGCCGACATGCAGAACCTTGGCCCGTTCAGCCGTGCTCGTTATGCGACGCGCTTTACGGACCCTGAGCTGGCGGGACGTGTGTGGGAAAACTACAAACCTGCAATGCCTGTCACGTTTGAGGGCATCATTTTTGCAGTGATTGGATTTCTTGGCGGTCTCGCGCTGCTTTCTGGCCTGATTCACCTGCTGCGCTTGCCTTTTGCGCTGTTTCGGCGCACCTCTGAGCCATAAAATAATCCCAAAAGGGAGCCTCGAGCTGTGTCAAACCCAAGCAAGTCTACAACTCCGATGCCATTTGCGCGTTTCGAGTGGATGATCGCATGGCGCTATCTGCGCGCTAAACGTGCGGAGGGGGGGGTGAGCGTGATGACCTGGATCAGCTTGATCGGCATCACTTTGGCGGTGTTTGCACTAGTAGCGACCCTCGCGATCCGAACAGGGCTGCGCGCGGAAACCCTACGCACGATCCTTGGCGTATCTGCCCATGCAGAGCTGTATTATCCACGCACAGTACAAGCGAACGGGGCGCAAGATGCGATCATTCGCGATTATGAAACGCTGACAGAGCGGTTGCGCGCAATTCCGGGGGTTCAGGACGCGGTGCCTGTCGTCAAAGCGCGAATTATTGCCAACCGCGCGCGCCAAAATGCACCTATTGAGCTTTTTGGGATTCGTCCCGAAGATCTTGCACGCTTCCCAGCGGTAGCAGAGTCGGAACAAGCGCAAGGCGATCTTGCCAATCTGCCCAAAGGCATCGCGCTGGGCCAATCGCTGGCGCGCACGCTTGACGTCACAATCGGGGACCGCGTCAAGATTATTTCGCCCAATGGGACGCGTACGGCTTTTGGTGTCTCGCCGCGTGTAAAAACGTGGGAGGTGGTCTATATTTTCCGCACAGGACAGGGGTTCGTCGACAATTCGCGCGCCTACCTAAGCCTTGCGGAAGCACAACCTTTCCTGAACCGCGAGGCGGGCGTTGATCAAATTGATATCGTGCTGGATGATCCCGAGATGGTGGATCAAATGGAAACGCAATTGGCGCAATCCAGTACTGGGCCCGCCTATATTTGGTCGTGGCGCGAACGCTCTGGCGCGGTGCTGCGCGCGTTGAGTTTGCAGGACAATGCGCTTTTCGTGCTGCTAGCGATCCTGCTGCTGATCGCGTCGATGAATATCATCTCGGGCCTAATTATGTTAGTCAAAAACAAGGGCCGCGACATTGGTGTGCTGCGCACAATTGGCCTCTCAGAGGCGTCGGTGCTGCGGATTTTCTTTATTGTGGGCGCATCTGTAGGCACTATGGGCACTTTGCTGGGCGTAGGGTTAGGTGTGATTTTCGCGCTCAATATTGATGCGATTTATTCGGCGGTCGACTTCTTTTCCTCCAACAGCAAATCGGATCTGGAGGCGCAGGGCTTTTTCTTCCCGCCTGCGGTCTTGACGTTGCCGAGCATTTTGTCCGCAACAGGCTTGTCACTCGCGCTTTCATTTATCATTACGTTCTTTCCAGCACGGCGTGCAGCGCGGATGAACCCAGTGGAGGCGCTGCGCTATGAGTAATCCAACGTTGGAATTGAGCGGCATCGTCAAAGGGTACAACGCAGGTCGTGAGAACGAAGTGCAGGTCTTGCGCCAGATAGATCTGAGTGTAGGTGAGGGTGAGGTTGTGGCGCTTGTGGCCCCCTCGGGGGCTGGTAAGTCGACGCTTTTGCATATCGCGGGCCTGCTTGATACGGCGGACACAGGGGTCGTGAAGATCGCAGGGCAAGACATGACCGGCTTAAGTGATCGCAAACGCACGGCGATCCGGCGCGAGGATGTGGGATTTATCTATCAATTTCACCATCTTCTGCCCGAGTTCACGGCGCTAGAAAACATCGTGCTGCCGCAACTGGCCAATGGGGTGGTTAGGGCGTTAGCGGCCGAGCGGGCGCAGGATTTACTGACGCGTGTCGGCGTCGCACACCGCGCGGATCATCGCCCTGCGGCTCTTTCAGGGGGTGAACAACAGCGTGTCGCGTTTTGTCGCGCGCTGGCGAACACCCCGCGTCTATTGCTTGCAGATGAACCGACGGGAAACTTGGACCCGGGCACTTCTGATCAGGTGTTTGGTGCGTTGATGGAACTCGTGCGCGGAACTGGGCTTTCGGCGGTTATTGCGACGCATAACCTAGAGCTTGCTGCGCGTATGGACCGTCAATTACGCTTGCAAGACGGGGCCTTGGTTGCGCTTTAAGTTTGTAGATCCGTCCAATTTTTGATAATTTGAAGTGGCACGCCCTCAGCTTAAGATGTTGAGAAAGACTCAACATTTCCGAGTTTCTATTAGTTATGTTAAGCAGTTTTACAATTTTTGGATCCGCCTTGGTGAGCGCGGTTGAGACTGACCATGCGCCGACTGACGAGGCCGAGCCACCGCCGTAGGAAACGGTCGCGGGCGTGAGCAATCCGCTCAGCAAAGCGGTGCGAAAGCCCGAAGATGACGCGATTGATGCGGGCGCGCGGGTGATGATCGACTTGCAGGCGAAACGGGTGCAGATAGCATTAGTGGCAGTGCGGGCAATGACATCCTTTACGGCGAGGATGTTGACGGCCCCGATGACGGCGCAGTGGACACGCAAAGCACCGCCTCTGATGGGGTAACTCTTGAGCTTAAGAATGGCAGTGAAATCGAATTCGAAGGGCTGACGTAAGCGATTAATACCTCCCTAATCGGTTTTGTCGATACACGAGTGCCTTAACAGGCAAAGCGTGCTTTGAGGTCTTGACGGCGCGGGTTGCTTTCCCCACGGTCCACAAAATTGCGAAAGGGTCACGCATGCCACAAATCACTGTCACCGAAATCGAAGTAATCACGCGCAAAGCCCTTGTGGCACATGGCGCGGCAGAGTGGATCGCGGCTGAAATGGCGCAAGCGGTGGCTTGGGCAGAGGCGCGCAACAACCGGATTTGTGGTTTGTATTATGTGGAAAGCTATTGCCAACAGCTCGTCTCGGGGCGCGTGAGCGGCGCGGTTGATCCAGTTGTAACGCGTCCGTTGGCTTCGCGTATCGAGGTGGATGCAAGCAATGGATTTGCGCAGCCCGCGTTTGAGAAAGCGCTGGATCAGTCGGTCGCAGCGGCGCGAGAAACTGGGACTGTGAACGTGGCCATTCACCGAGCACACACATGCACTGCCTTGGGCTATTTCACTGAAAAGGCAGCACAAAAAGGTATGATCGCGCTTGGCATGACCAATGCATCACCGATCGTGGCCCCACCGGGTGGCAAGATCCGCGTCATCGGTACGAACCCCATGTCTTTTGCAGTGCCAGACGGTAAAGGCGGTGTGGCGATGGGCTTTGATCAATCCACAACCACGGTCGCTTTGGGCCGCATCACCATGGCGAAAGCAGCGGGGGAACAGATCCCCGAGGGCTGGGCTGTGGATGTCGACGGGCAGCCCACCACAGACCCCGAGGCGGCGCTAAAAGGCTCGCTCACCTCGCTTGGCGGGATGGAGCAGGGCTATAAGGGCTGGGGATTTGGCTTGATGGTGGAACTGCTCGCTGCTGGCATGACGGGCGGCGTCGCGAGCTGCGATGTGAAGCCGCTGAAAGCACCTGAAGGGGATCCGCATCGGCTTGGGCAGTTCTTCATGCTAATTGATCCCTCCGCCAGCCCTGCGTTCTATGACCGTTTGAGTCAAGTCAGCGACGCCACAGCGGAGAACACAGGGTCACGGATGCCCGGCCAAAACAAGGTTCTGAATGAGGCCGTTGATGTGCCCGATGCTTTGTGGGCTTTGATGCAATCGCTCTCAAATGGACCCGTTCACGCAGACGTGTGATGAAAGTGAGTGCGCGCTGCGGCAAATAGGCCTTTATGAAACGTATTTTCTCTCTGGCCCTTGTTGCCTCGCTGATCGCCGCTCCTGCCGTTATGGCAGAGCAGATCCCATTTTATAAATCGTGGAAAGAGCAGAAGTTCTCGCTGTTTTCCAAGAACAAATACAGCTTCAAGGGCGGCACGCTTGGCGTGGCTTCTGACGGAGCCGTCTCTATGGCCTATCGCGCTGTGCCCGAGGGGCTTTGGGGTGCAAGCAAAGCTAGCTGGAAGTGGAACGTGACGGAGTCCGTGCCTGCCACGGACTTACGCAAAAAGGGCGGCGATGACCGGAACCTCGCCATGTATGTGGTCTTCTTGCCTGAGGCGGAGACGCAAAAGCTGAAAGGCGCGGGCATTCGCAAATTGCTAGGCTCGAATGCGGCGCGCGTTTTGGTTTATGTGTGGGGCGGCAATCACGGGCGTGGTCAAATGTTGGGCAGCCCGTACCTTGGTGATCGCGGCAAGACCGTTGTATTACGCAATGCGGGCACGGGCAGTTATTCGGAAAGCGTGAACCTCGCAAATGACTACAAGCGTGCGTTTGGCGGTACAAAGGGTGCGGTCGTTGGGATCGCAGTGTCTGCTGATAGTGATGACACCAAGTCCAAAGTGCGTGGCGCTATATCCGGACTTGCGTTGAATTAAGCTTGCTGGGTTAGATAAACACCCGCTGCCATTAAGAAAATACCGCCCGCTCTTGTTATCGAGAGCGGGTTTATTTTTGCGCCGAACAGCCCGAAATGATCGATTATCGCAGCGCTAATGAGTTGACCGAGCAGTACGAAGAACACCGCATTCCCGACCCCAAACTTGGGCGCGATGAAAGTGATTGAGAGCACGTAGAAGGCGATCAATACGCCCGCTAGAAAGAGATGCTTTGGTTGCGCAAGAAGGCTCGCGCTTGGTTTGAACATCCCGGTCGCATAGACAGACGCAGCACTCAGAAACGCGATGGCGAAAAGGACCACAGAGGCCGCGACTGGCGAGCCAATACGTCCACCCAAAGCCGCATTCAAAGCCGCGAGGATCGGGATGCCAATGCCCGCACACAGCATGGTGATCGCGTAGGTGGATGTGGGCATCACTTTGCGCCTTTCTCGTAGCAGCTTGCGCTAGATCAAGGCACGACGCGCATGGGGGTGCAAGCTGATCTTGAACAAACGGGGAAACGAACATGCGAAAGACATGGATATTGGCGAGCGCTGCTTTGGCGTTAGTCGCGTGTGAGCAGGATGATGGGATGACATCGGATCTGCCGGACGGCAAACGGCTTTACATTGAGAATTGCGCGGCCTGTCATGGTGCCAAGGGGCAGGGCGATGGAGAGTTGGCGCAGCATCTTTTCAAGCCGCCGGCAGATTTGACCGCGCTGAGCGAAAGCAATGGTGGCGAATTTCCCCGAAATTACGTGATTTCGACTATGGATGGCTTCGTGCGGGGTGAGCACGTTGGCGGTGCGATGCCAGAGTTTGGCGAAAAGCTCGCGGGGCGGACTGTGATTATGCAAACGGGGGACGGTATCGGCACACCGACGCCTGCGCCTTTGGTGGCTTTGGCTGATTACCTAGAGAGCAGTCAGGCCAAGTAGAACGTAGCGGTAGCGGTTGCGACGGCCTTGCCGGAGGGTTCTGCGAACATGGTGGCTTTGGTGAAAAGCAGTTGTTTCCCCGCGCGCACGACTTCCGCTTCGCATCTGATATGCGTGCCTATGCCAGGTCGCAGGAACTGCGTGTCGAGGTTGGTTGTAGCGACGGGTTTGGGGCCGCCATAGTACGCGAAACAGGCGAAAACCATGATGGTGTCGGCCATCGCTGCGAGCGCTTGCCCTGAGAGGATATCGCCCATGCGGGTGAGGTCTGGCGTGATCGGCATGGTGGCGGTGGCTTTGCCGTTTTCTACCTCTGTGAAGGTAAGATCCAATGCCCGCACCCAAGGCGCGAAGTTCTCATCAAGGAAGGTTTGGGCGTCTTGCGGGGTCATTTTTTGTCCATGTCCTAATCTATCTGTCTCTAATGCTAAAATCGTTCCAAAGAGCATGGTGAATGCGAATCTGATGATGGCCCTTCAAAAAGTTTTCTCCGCGATGAGCCCAAAAATAGTGCCCATTTTGATGATTATACCCACCAATCAAACCAAGCTGAAAAAACTCATCAATAAGAGCGTTGGTAGTCTTGTCACCCAAAGTCGGAGCTAGCGCGTCTTTTAAGTGTTGTTTTGTGCTGAAGGTTTTACGGTTTATGCCAAGTCGCAATGCTTGTAGAATTTTCGGTCCGTAACTGACACCCAATTCGTCCAAAGATGCCTTTATACTATCTTCATCCATAGTCGCTGCATTCGGTGATTTTTTCTGAATGGAATTTAATAATCTAACAACATCACGAGGTTGCCCCCAAGTATTTGTTAGTAAGAATTCTTCAAGTGTATCAGTTTTACTTCCAAAGCTAATGTTAGGCGTAACGAACTTATCGAAATCAATTTTTGAACGGAAACTATGCTCAACTTTTCTCTTAAAAACTTCCTTTATCAACTGACCTTCTTTTCCATCAGTTGTAATCCAACTCAACGTCTTTTCCATCTAAGAACTTCCCGGCCTCTGAATCATAGTCACCTATGAGGCTTCGAATTTCTGGCCGGATGGAACAAACAAAATGGAATTTAAGGTCATTTTGAACACAAAAACTGTTCAACTCCCATGCGCATCTTAAAATGTCTCGAACCATTGCGGCACGCAACGTTACTTCGTCATCCTTTGCATCGAGTCTAGAAAAGACCAGTTCATCAATAAAAAAGTACATTTGATACGGCGTACATTCTCGTTGAAATAGTTCACGTGAAATTCTGTTAAAGGTTTTAAGTGGAATCGTATCGTTTGTAGCGTCACATTCTAAATCAAGACCAGCCGAAACAAGTGCAGGACCCATCGGTACAGAAATTTTAATGGATAAAGATTTAGAAATTCCATCAAAAATATTCTTAAATTTCGATCCAGTCGGAGCAACTAAATCAACAAAACTATTCGTATGACCCTCATTTCTTAGTTTCTCACCAATTCGCCGGAAAAATACTCGTTCCCAAACATCTCGGAAATCATAGTGAAGGAAAAGGTTCTTTGAGTTTGCTGCGTCACTGTAGGAAATATCGGACTGACTTTTGGAAATTTCAGAGTAGTCATCACTTCTTAAATCGTACATGAATCTAAAAATGTGAGTAAAGTAACCTTTCTCCTCCATTTCCCGCGCAAGGTACATTTGGGTGGCTGTTTTTCCTACACCTTTGCGCCCGACTATTATGAATTTCCTATCATTTCGAAGTGAATCTATACTCATTGAGCTTGGAGCGACGAACGTGTTTCTAAAAAATTCGTAGTGATTGTGTGCTTCATCGAATGATTCGAGATCACCAAAGTAATGTTCACTTAACATCAGTTTTTCCTCATACGTCTAGCTCTTCAACAAACTGAGCATTTTCCTGAATGTACTCAAACCGCTTCTCAGGCTTCTTGCCCATCAAACGCTCCACCAGATCGCCTGTTTCGCCCGGTTCATCCTCGTCAATCGTCACGCGGATCAGCTTGCGGGTCTCAGGGTTCATCGTCGTGTCTTTCAGATCCTTCGCGTCCATTTCGCCCAGACCCTTAAAGCGGGACACGTCGATCTTGCCGCGACCGCCTAGACCTTTTTCTAGGTGATACTTTTTTTCCGCCTCATCAAGGCAGTAGACCCGATTGGCCCCTTGGGTGAGGCGGAACAGGGGTGGGCAAGCGAGATACAAGTGCCCCGCATCAATCATCGGGCGCATTTGCGAGAAGAAGAAGGTCATCAAAAGCGCCGCAATATGCGCGCCGTCGACGTCCGCATCGGTCATGATGATGACCTTTTCATAGCGCAGATCATCGACGTTGAATTTGGTGCCCAAACCAACGCCAAGCGCTTGGGTCAGGTCGTTGATCTCTTGGTTCGTGCCGATCTTGCCAGAGGCCGCACCGAGCACGTTCAAAATCTTACCCTTGAGCGGCAAAAGCGCCTGCGTTTTGCGATTGCGCCCCATCTTGGCGCTACCCCCCGCTGAATCGCCCTCGACGATGAACAGCTCTGTGCCCTCACGGTTGGAATTGGAGCAATCGACGAGCTTGCCGGGGAGACGCAGTTTCTTCGTCGCTGACTTGCGCGCGGTCTCTTTTTCCTGACGGCGGCGCAGGCGTTCCTCTGCGCGCAGCACAAGGAAATCGAGGATCGCACCAGCGGATTTCGTATCCGCCGCCAGCCAGTTGTCAAAGTGATCGCGCACCGCGCCTTCAACGAACTTCTGCGCTTCAACAGTGGCGAGGCGATCTTTGGTTTGGCCCACAAATTCGGGCTCACGGATGAAGCAGGACACTAAAGCACAGCCACCCGTCACCAAATCATCGCGTGTAATGGATGCGGCTTTTTTGTTGTTTGACAGCTCGCCATACGCGCGGATGCCTTTGAGGATTGCGGCCCAAAAGCCCGCCTCATGGGTGCCGCCCTCGGGTGTGGGGACGGTGTTACAATAGGACTGAATGAAGCCATCGCGCGAGGGCGTCCAGTTGATTGCCCATTCGACCTTGCCCGGCGCGTTGAACTTCTCCTTGAAGTCTACGACCCACGCGAAGGGTTTGTCGGCGTATGTGGAAGCGGAGCCGAGCGATTCCGTGAGGTAGTCGGCGAGACCGCCGGGGAAGTGGAAGGTCGCAGTTGTGGGTGTTTCGCCATCGTCGATTTCGGATTTCCAACGGATTTCCACGCCGGAAAACAGGTAGGCTTTGGAGCGGATGGATTTGAACAGACGCGCGGGCTTAAAGCGGTGAGAGCCGAAGATTTGCTCGTCCGCGTGGAAGGTCACAGTTGTGCCGCGTCGGTTTGGGGCTGCGCCGACCTTCTCTACTGGTCCCAGAGGGATACCGCGAGAGAAGCGTTGCTCGTAAAGCTCTTTGTTGCGCGCGACCTGCACGACCATCGAATCCGACAGAGCGTTCACAACCGACGCACCAACCCCGTGCAAACCACCCGATGTCTCATATGCATCACCCGAGAATTTACCGCCCGCGTGTAGCGTACACAGGATTACCTCAAGCGCTGATTTGTCAGGAAACTTGGGGTGCGGATCAATCGGAATGCCGCGTCCATTGTCTTTAATCACCATGGAATAATCGCTGAGCAACTCCACCTCAATCCGGCTCGCGTGCCCCGCGACGGCTTCGTCCATGGAGTTGTCGAGCACCTCTGCCACCAAGTGATGCAATGCGCGCTCATCCGTGCCGCCGATATACATGCCGGGACGCTTGCGCACGGGTTCCAGACCCTCAAGCACCTCAATAGAGGACGCATCGTAGTCAGTCGGCTCTGCGCCGGTCAAAAGATCGCTCATGGGGGGCCTGCTCTTCTTGGTGCGAGTGTTGGCGCTCACTATGACAGAGCGCGGGCAGGGGGGGAAGATGTGTTCCTTGATCTTAAGTAGCGCTTTCGCCAGTGTTTGAGCAGCAGATCAAACGGGAGACGATGGGGATGACTTGGATCAACATAATCAGTTACGAGGCCTCGAAGGGCAAGTTGCGCAAGCTCTATGATCGGGTGAAGGGGCCGGACAATAACGTGGATAACATCATGATATCCCACTCGTTGCGCCCCCACTCGATGGAGGGGCATATGGCGATGTACAAATACTGTCTGCACCATACAGGTAACATGCTGCCCAAGTGGTATTTGGAGTGCATTGGGGTCTATGTTTCGTCCTTGAATGGCTGTCATTATTGTGTGGAGCATCATTTCCAAGGGATGCGTCGGTTGGTTGGGGATGATGGGCGTTCAGATGCTTTGCGCGCGGCAATTAAAGCGGATCGGGTCGTGAATGCGCCACTGGACGCGCGCGAGATTGCGGGGATGGGGTATGCGCGCAAGCTGACGGCTGAGCCTGCCGCGATGGTTGAGAGCGATGTTGAAGCGTTGCGTGAAGCGGGTCTCGATGATGGTGAGATTTTAGAGATTAACCAAGTCACCGCGTATTTCTGCTACGCCAACCGCACGGTTCTGGGGCTAGGAGTGAATACGGATGGGGATATTATTGGGTTGTCGCCGAATAATTCGGATGATCCAGAGGATTGGGGGCATCGGTGAGCTTTGGCTGTGGGATTCACAGTAGGACGGAGGTGGTGTGTGTGAATTCACCTTTAGGCCGAAAGCATGATTGGTGAGTCGTTGTCATGAAGGAAATAAAATTTAGGTCGGGCTACCCCTCAGATGCAAACAAACTTTTGGATATTCACCGAAAATCAATCATCAATCTGGGACGTGAAGCCTATACCTGTGAAGAATGCGAAAGTTGGGCGCACGGACTGGTTTTGAAGGGGTATCGGTCTGCTATGGACCGAGGTGAACGCTTCATTGTTGCAGTTTCAGGCGATGAGATTGTTGGTTTTTCTTCGTATGTTCACAACGAGATTGTTGGCCTTTTCGTTGACCCAGAAAAAGCAAGACAGGGCATCGGAACGCAACTGTTGAATAAAGTTGAAGATGACATTTATTCTGAACATTCAACGCTGATTTTTTTGGATGCAGCCTTATCGGCAGTGCCATTCTATAAAGCTCATGGGTACGTCGAACTTCGGTCTGAACCATGGAAGACTCGAGGCGGCAAAGAACTGCTTTCCATTAGAATGAGCAAGATCCAATAAGTCTTAACTGCGGCTCTGCCAATTCAAGTCCCGCGCGATAACTCCGCTCCAACAACCCCTTGCGTCGCTCCAGCGATCCTGTCGAGCCGTTCAGCAATTCAAGCTTACGCGGCGAAAAGCCAAAATAGCCGAATGTGCCGTCGATCCAGTCGGTCTCCAGCGCTTTTGTGTAACCTCGCTCTTCCATTTCATCAGAACGCTCGCCTGCGGGGGGAGGGAGAAACAGGTCGGAGCGGGGGCGTTGCAAGGACACATCAAGATCGTCGAGTTGATCGCAAGCCCAGCCCCATGTCCAAACGCGATCGACCCAGCCTTTCATCATCGACGGCATGCCCCACTAAAACAATGGAAACATAAGGCAAATCGCGTCCGCGCGGGCGATGCGGGTTTGTTCTTTTACGAGGTCGGCTTGTTCGGAGGTGCCCTCTAAGTTCGCCATTGCCCACAAAGTGGATTAAAGCCTTCCGCGTTCAAATCAGCGAGTTCAACCGGGTGACCCCCGGCTTGTGCACCTTGCATGAAATGCTCTGCGGCAGCGGCAGTGAAGGATTTTGGGTTTGGGTGGTCGAGGATGGTCAGCACGTGCATTGAGCCGACCTTATTGCGACATCCAATTGCGGATGATCTGCGCCACTTCATCAGCTTTTTGACGCAAAAGCCAATGATCTGCGTTTTTGATCTCTTGAATCGTCAGATCCTTCGCGAACTCTTCCAATCCTTTGCGCGAGACTGGCAAGAGCGCGGTGTCGTCCATACCCCAGATCAGTAAATGAGGGCAGGCGACATGCAATCGCGATGTGTCGATTTGAGGCAAATCGACAGGAACACCAGGGTCGGCCACCACCAAAGTCGACGCGCGGTACCAGTTGATCATCGCCTTCAAACGGCCCTCACGGCCCCACTCAACCTTGTATGCCGCCAACTTCTCACCTGTGAGCCAACTCAAATCCATATGCGCTGAGAAAAGCTGTAAAAGCTTGCTGAAGTCATCGCGGGCCAGATACTCTTCCGACCCTTCGCGGCGCAAAGCATTGATATATTGCGAGGCCTCCGATTGCGCACCTCCCGCCGCCATCGCTTTTTGAAACGGCACAGGATGTACGCCGTTCACGATGATCAAACGCGCCACCACATCAGGGAAGAACATTGCCAAACCATAGGCAACGGACGCCCCCCAATCATGGCCCATCACAGTCACAGGCGCACCCAACTCGGCAGCCAAAGTCGCCATGTCAGAGGCGAGAACCCCGGTGCGGTAATTCTCAACCCCATCAGGGCAATAGCTTTGTCCATATCCGCGTTGATCGGGGGCAATGCAGTAGAAGCGATCGCATAGCTCTTGGGCCACTTCCTCCCACGCGCCAGAATATTCGGGAAAGCCGTGCAGCATGAGCAAGGGTGGCAGTGACGGATCGCCCCATGTGCGTGCGAAGAAGTCTTGACCGTTTAAGGTAAACCAACGCGGATGCATGGGGCGCTCCCTTTGTCGTTAACGTTTAGTTGCCAGCGTCAAGTGTTTCAAACTTCAGACCCGCCGCCGTGCGCGCTGGGAAGCCTTCCCAATATGTATGCGCGCCCGTTTGCTTGCCTGCATCATCAAGCGCTGTGACGCCTTCTGCTGCATTCTCGATTAAATCAAGATATGCGGCTTTGCTGTCATCGCTTTTCAGGTGCATATCCATGAACGCCGTCGCGAAATGCTGCGCGATGTTGTTCATGCGCGTGTTGTCCCAAACCGCATCAGCGTAATGCTCAAATGGCGCGAAATCCATGCCCTCGACCATCTGATAGCCCTCAGCTGGGGATGGCATCGGTGCACCCGCGTTGTGGTTCGCGTTCTCGAAGGTGAGCAAATGACGTTTGGTGCCTTTAGTTTCCGTGAAGATGGAGCGTAGGTCGGAGTAGACGGACACGTCATCGACAGAGCCGGCCATCAACATCAGCGGTTTGGAGAAACCAGCGAGACCGTCTGCGTCCCAGAAGCCTGTGTTTTTGCCCCAAGGCGCGATGGAAATGATCGCTTTTACCTTGTCATTCGGCATTTTCGCGTGTGTGTCCGAGCCAGCCAAGTGACGTGTGAGCAAACCGTTTGGCGTACCCCAAGCGTATTCCGTGGATGCCTGCGTGACACCCGCGCCGCCGTAGATCAGCGCGCCGTAACCGCCCATGGAATAACCGATCACGCCGACTGTATCGCCGTCGATGATGGCCGCCAGTTCGGGTGAGATCGCCGAGAAATCTGCGAATGTTTCGACGACGAAATCCTGATCCAAGGGGCGGTTCAAGAGCGTCGAGCCAAACGCGTTTTGGTCCGCATATGTGCTGTCCGTGTGATCAATCGAAACCGTAACATAGCCTTTGGACGCGAGGTTTTCCCCCAAATGCGCCATCAAAAAGCGGTTGCCGGGATAACCGTGCGAGATCACGATCAGGGGAAAGCTACCTGCCGAAGCAGGGGCCGCGTCACGGACTGCTTGCCCTTCTAGCGCGACTTGCACCGAGGCGGCGCGCAGGTTCACGCCTTCATATGTGCCGCCAGCCTCAACGCTTTCTGCTGCTGGATACCAGACCTCGACCGTTAAAGGCCGGTCATAGGTCGGAGCGTTTTCTGCTGTCGTGTTCAATATGTCGATCTGGCCGGGATTTGTCAGCTCGTACTTGCGCACACCGACGACATGATCGCCATAAGCTGAGAGCGCGGGGGCGTCGGGGCGGATCGTATCAATGCGGTTCTCCGCCATAACAGGTCCTACCGTTAGCACGGCCGCAGCGGCGGCAATTGCATGTCTCATTGTCAAAACTCCCAGATTTGATTTCTATCAGATCATCGTGACGTTGTTCACATATGGGTCAAGGAATACGCTACGGAAGTTGTGCATGTCGCTTTATAAGAAGGTGCGCAGATCATCCATGACGGGATCGAGTGTTTCAAAGCTTTGCGTAATTGCGCCCACCAGATCACTGGAGCCATTCGCGTCCAGATCCTTCCAAAGCACCAAAGACTTGCGGCGCAGCAGGTCACCGCGCGGATGCTCTTTGTCAAAGGGAGAGGGAATGCGCTTTAACTCGGGCTTGCCATAGGCCGCGCCCGCCGCCGATGCCGCATCTAAACGCGCTTGAAAAGCGTCGCCTTCACGCTCGCTCACCCATGCGCGCCAAGCGGCTTGCTGGGCTTTGTTGAAATTCATCAAGCCCGCACCTGTGCGTACGTATTCCCCAGCGATTCCAAAGAAATAGACGGGCTGAGTGCCAGCGCCTTGAGGTACCCACATCATGTGAAGATGAAGCGCATAGGGCGTCTTGTCCTTGGAAAAGCGGACATCACGATTGGCGCGAAAGAGTTTGGTCGTGACCGTTTGTTCCAGCATGCCGGAAAGTTTGGGAGCCGCCGCATTAAGCAACATCTTGGCGGGCTTTTTCAACTGGGTTTCGTAGCGGGATTTATGCTCTGTAAACCAATCGCGGGTATTGTTCTTTGCAAGCTCGCCATAAAAGGCGCGCGCGTCGGATATCAATGTCTCAAAAGGCTGGCTCATGTGATCGGCTCGTGTGTTGGGGTACAATAAATGTTGAAACGACGCTTGCCGCCTTTGCGCGCTTGGGTCAATGCTACGCGCATGAACAAGTCCCAGAAATCAACGCAAATGCCCTATGGCCAGCACGCAAAAGCGATCATGTCGCTTGGTTTGCCGCTGATTGGCGGGCATTTGGCGCAGTTTTCTATCGGGCTAACCGATACGGTCATGATGGGCTGGTATTCTGTTGAGGGCCTTGCGGCCGTCACGCTGGCTAGCACGTTTTTCTTCGTGCTGTTCATCTTTGGGTCGGGCTTTGCACAAGCGGTGATGCCACTGGTTGCCAGCCAGTACGCCGAAAATGACGACCTCCAGATGCGCCGCACAACGCGCATGGGTCTTTGGATGTCTTTCGTCTTTGCCATTGCCGTGATGCCGATGTTCTATTTTTCTGGCGGTATCTTGCTGGTGCTTGGCCAAGACCCAGAACTGGCGGCGGATGCCCAAGCCTATCTGCGGATCGCTGGCTGGGGTGTGATCCCCGCGCTTGGGGTGATGGTGTTAAAATCCTACCTTGCTGCGCTTGAGCGAACGCAGGTCGTGTTGTGGGTCACGCTGATTGCGATGGTGGTGAACGGATTTGCCAATTATGCATTGATCTTTGGCAATTGGGGGGCACCTGAGCTGGGCTTGCGCGGTTCTGCGATTGCGTCGCTTGGCGTGCAGATCCTGTCGCTCTTGGTGATCGCGGGCTACGTACTACGTGCGCTGCCGCAGCAACAAATTTTTGCGCGCCTCTGGAAACCTGATTGGGAGGCCTTCTTTCTGGTGGGGCGTCTTGGTGTTCCTATAGGCTTCACCATCCTAGCCGAAGTCGGGTTGTTTGCGACCTCAACACTGATGATGGGATGGTTAGGCACGATCCAATTGGCCGCACATGGTGTTGCGCTGCAATTGGCGAGCCTGACGTTTATGATCCACCTCGGCCTGTCGAATGCAGCCACAGTGCGTGCGGGAAATGCGCTTGGGCGCAAAGACCCAGATCATTTGATGCGCGGCGCAAAGCTGGTGATTGTTATGTCGATCCTTGTCGCACTGCTGACTATCGTGGTGTTCGTAAGCGTTCCAGAGCCGCTGATTTCAGTATTTCTAGACAAAGATGAACCTGACCGTGCAGAGATCATGAAGATCGGCGCACTCCTGCTATTGATGGCGGGCATCTTCCAGTTGGTGGATGCGGCGCAGGTTATGGCTTTGGGCCTGTTGCGCGGACTACGCGATACCAAAGTCCCAATGAGCTTCGCTGTCTTTAGCTATTGGGTCATCGGAGCGCCGTGCAGTTATCTGCTTGGATTTGTGTTCCAATTTGAAGGGGCAGGGGTCTGGGGCGGCTTGGTTGTCGGCCTTGCCGTCGCGGCGATTTTGATGACTGAGCGGTTCTTCCGCCTAGGACCTAAGCTGGCCCTCAAAGGCGCTTAACGTCCTTTCAGCAAACGATCCGCTTTCTTGCGCACGAGCACAGAGCGTAGGTCGTGCATGGCAAGCAGCAAATCGTCGGTCACCGCTTCAAGCTGTTCGTCACTGGCCTTGGCCTGCGCCCATTGAGTGGTGAGGTTCAAATAATCAACCGCGCGGTAAATATCATCGATGTCACGCTCGGCGAGCAGCGCGGTGCGCTCGGTCATCCAGTCTTGAATGACCTCCAACTCATGCTCGCTGAGTTCGCGATCGCCTTGGGGTTTTATCTCGCCGTTGCGAATGTTCACGGAGGCGATCTGATCCATTTCGATCCGGCGCTGGCGGTTTTCTGTATCCACACGAAACACGAGCGCGCCGTTTTCGCGCACTCGAAAATAGAAATCGGGAAGTTGACCAGACATATCAGCCCCTCACGTGTTTATTCGTTAGGCCAACGTAGCACAGAACGTTTGGATCCGTGTGCATGCCTCTTTCAGTGCGGCATCTGACGTAGCGTAACTGACACGGAAATTTGGTGAAAGCCCGAAGGCTGCGCCAAACACCACCGCAACGCCCGTGTCTTCCAGCAGTTTCGTCGCAAAAATCGCATCATTTTCAATGATTGTGCCATCAGGCGTCGTCTTGCCGATGAGCCCACCGATGGACGGGTAGACGTAGAACGCGCCTTCCGGCACGGGGCAGGTCATTCCTTCGATTGCGCTCAGCATGTCGACGACCAAATTCCGGCGGCGCACGAATGTCTTGTTGTTTTCCGCCAAGAAGTCCTGTGGCCCGTTCAGCGCTTCAACTGAGGCCCATTGGCTAATTGTGCAAGGGTTCGACGTGCTCTGGCTTTGGATCTTGCGCATCGCGCCGATCAGCTCTTTCGGACCCGCGGCATAGCCAATGCGCCAGCCTGTCATTGCGTAGGCTTTGGACACGCCATTGCAGGTTAACGTGCGCTCGTACAAGCGCGGCTCTAGCTGGGCTGGGGTGACGAATTCGAAGTCATCATACATAAGATGTTCATACATATCATCCGTCATCACCCACACATGTGGGTGACGTATCAAGACATCAGTTAGCTCTTTCAGCTCTTCGCGGTTATAGCCCGCGCCCGTCGGGTTGGAGGGCGAGTTAAAGATAAACCACTTGGTTTTAGGCGTGATCGCCGCCTCAAGCTGATCTGCTGTCAGTTTGTAATTTGTTTGCGATGAAGCTGTCGCTATCACAGGCGTACCCCCCGCGAGCAATACCATGTCAGGGTAGCTCACCCAATAAGGTGCCGCGATCACCACCTCATCGCCGGGGTTCAACGTTGCCATCAGTGCATTGTATAGGATCTGCTTGCCTCCAGTTCCGACGGAGACTTGATCAGGCGCATAGGTTAGCTCATTGTCGCGCAGAAGCTTGGCGCAAATTGCCTGCTTTAGCTCGGTGATGCCGTCGGGCGCTGTGTATTTTGTTTTACCCGCTGCAATCGCTGCGATCGCAGCATCTTTGATGTTTTGTGGCGTGTCGAAATCAGGTTCGCCCGCGCCAAGGCCTATCACATCGCGACCGGCTGCTTTAAGCTCCTGTGCTTTCGTCGTGACCGCGATCGTGGGGGATGGTTTTACACGTGAGAGTGTCGCAGATAGGAAAGTCATAGGGCGCTCCGAATTGTAATTAGGCCAGGTCCCTCTTAGGGTGGGGGGAGCGCGCAATCAAGCGTTCTGGACCCCGATGCAGGAGAAAGCCCCTTGGATGACCTCGAAGCCTTAAACGCAAAGCCGTTGACGACAATCGATATGCCCGCGGAAGACTGGTACGGACCAGATGCTGCGACGTTTGGCGATCGTTTGGCCGCCGCGCGCGAATATGCCCAAATGAGCCAAGCACTGATGGCACGTCGGCTTGGTATTCGCGCCAGCACGCTGCGCTCTTGGGAGCAGGATTTGTCCGAACCGCGCGCGAACCATCTGTCTATCATGGCGGGTGTGTTGAACGTGTCGATGGTGTGGCTGATGAACGGCGAGGGCGAAGGCTTGGACGCGCCTAATGCAGACGCTGCGGAAACGGATGCAGATGTGGCAACCATTTTGCGCGACATGCGGGATTTGCGCGTGACGATCAGCCAGTCCTCAGAGAAATTGGGCCGTTTGGAAAAACGCCTGCGCGCGGCTTTGAAAGACACATGATGCCCGAGACGTCTGACACCCGTATCAAACGCCTGAAAATGCGCTCCATGCGGCGCGGGATTAAAGAGATGGACATCATCCTCTCTG
This sequence comes from Rhodobacteraceae bacterium HTCC2083, assembly GCA_000156115.1. Classification (GTDB taxonomy): domain Bacteria; phylum Pseudomonadota; class Alphaproteobacteria; order Rhodobacterales; family Rhodobacteraceae; genus Planktotalea. Next base: position 3,867,281 of record DS995276.1, on the reverse strand, counting down.
CCTATGCCGATAACTCGCTTGCGCAGATGAGCGAGTCGGATATCACGCTCTATGACACGTTGCTGAATGAGAATGATCAGGATTTGTATTCTTGGGTGACGGGGCAGACTGTGCCGCCTGAAAAATTCACAGATATGCTGGCAGACATCGCGCAAACCTTTCAAAAGTAATGGGCTTTCAACTTTAACCGAATATTTGTGAATTTATCTCATTGTTGGTCCGAGTAGTTAATCGGAGTCGAGAATGAGCATACATAGCGTCGTCCAGAATGATCTGAAGACCGGAACGGACAAAGGGTTTATCACAGGGTATCTAGAGGCGCTCGCGCTTGTGGAACGATTGCACCGGCTTTTGCTGGATGTGATCAAGGACGAGTTTGAGCGCGTCAATATGTTAGAGATCAACGCAGTTCAGGCGCTGCTTTTGTTCAACATCGGCGATAATGAAGTAACCGCAGGCGAATTGAAGTCGCGCGGTTATTATCAGGGCTCTAATGTCAGTTATAATCTTAAGAAGCTGGTTGAGATGGATTTCATGCATCACCAACGATGCGAAATTGACCGCCGCTCCGTGCGTGTGAAACTAACCCCAAAGGGTCGTGAGGTGCGCGATATCGTGTCAGAACTGTTTGAACGCCATGCAGAAGGTCTGCAGAGCAAAGGTGTACTGGGTCCTGAAGGGTTGATCGACATTACAGGTTCTCTCAAACGGATGGAGCGGTATTGGACGGATCAAATCCGCTATATCTACTGATTTTGGATGGGCAAATGTCGGGTCAGCATTAGGCCTTGCAGCTCTCGTTTGAGCTTGCGGATCATTGCGTCCTCGTAGTCTTCAAATCCTAGCGCGACCTCGACAAAGCTGGTAGGCCCCCGCAGAACGTAAGCCTCGAAATAGGAGGACAGCTCACCTACTTGAGCTTGGCGGTTGTCTCCATGATCCAGTGCATCGGCACCGATGACCAATGCGTTGATCGTGATGTTGGGGAAGGGCGTATCCCCAAGGTCTTTGGGATGTGGTCCTGTATTAGATTTCCCATCGCCTGAAATATCCAAGGTCTTTGTCCAGCACGCGCTTTGTTGTTCCAGTAGGTGTGCGCCAAATTGCATCGCACTGCCAAGTCCAGTCGATTGATCGGAAGGGGTTCTTTGAGTTCTGCGCAGGCGTTGTGCTATTTCTGCAAGACGGGTTTCATCTTTCACGCTTGTCCACGGTAAAAGTAGGATGTGATCCTGCGCACCACTCCACTCGTAAACCGCTATACGTATGGGAGCGTCCGGCATTGAAAGCAGAACGTCTTTGACGTCAGGGGCCTGAAACGCGGACGCGAGCCCGTCAAGTTGCATCCGGTATTCACGACTATCGACTGAACCAGAGACATCCAAACCAAGCGCCAACGCTTGGCGACACCGTTCTTGTGCACCGCTGGGTAGCGCAAGCGCGCACCAAGCAAACAGCGCGCTCGCGATATATCTCACTTTTGCTCCTGCTCGGATGTGAGATGCCTTAAGTTCGGCTGTTTAGCTATAGCGCAGCGACATTTGGTGTCTGTCTGTGCCAAGCGAAAGAAACTTACCAATGTCCTTTGTTTTCCATGCTCACCCATGGTTCTGCGGGTGTTAGGGCGTCGCCGTCTTGCAACAACTCGACCGAAATGTTGTCGGGTGAGCGCACAAATGCCATGCGGCCATCGCGCGGTGGGCGGTTGATCGTAATCCCATTGTCCATCAGATGCTGACAGGTCGCATGAATATCTGGAACCGAATAGGCGAGGTGACCGAAATGGCGTCCGTCTGTTGGCAATTCATCATCGCCGTCCCAGTTATAGGTCAGTTCAACCGGACATTCTGGCTGATCAGGTGGTGCCATGAAAATAAGTGAAAACCGCCCCTGTTCACTATCCATCCGGCGGGTTTCTACAAGGCCTAACAAGCGATAAAACGCCATCGAAGCCTCCAGATCTTTCACGCGAACCATTGTGTGTAGATATTTAAGCGGCATTCTCATTCTTCCTTTTATGTTTAGAAAAAGAGTAGCGGCTCAAACCTCGCTGTCGAGAGGTTTAGGACAATGTCGTCAAATTATCGGTCTCAGAACGAGGATTGAATGCCCACGCGCACACCAAACTGGCGGCTCTCATAGAGACCGATGTTCGAGTCCGTTTGGCTTGCAGACAGCGTAAGCGAGGGCGAGAAACCGAAGTACTCAATCTGGTTGAACACGCCGGTCACATCCGCAGATATCGTCTTGTCCTGACGCCCAGAGCGCGTAAATCGCGATGTTTCATGGTTCTTTCGACTAATAGACAGCCCCATATCAATCGAAACGCCAGCAATTGGACGAGCAAATGCATAACGCGCGCCGAGTGTCAGTTGCTCATAGTCGAGCGCCGCATCGATGGAGTTGCTTTTCTTGGCGTTCGCACTCAGCGTCAGTTGATCTTTATTTGTGAGACCCAAACGCAAACCTGCGCTGAGCCCCCAGTTGTCCGCATCTTGGCGCGCGGACAGGGATTGCTGTTTCTCACGGGCCAACCCAGCGAAAACAAAGCTGCCGGCTCTAAAGATATAATTCTGTGTTACGCTCGCGCGGGCATATTGCATGAAAGGCTGTTGTGCGTACCAAGTACGCCCGCCAGTTATTTCGATCTGATAAGGCAAATCACTTCCGGCACCTGTAAAGCCGCGTCGAATGTAGGACAGCGCTGCAGACGAAAAAGCAAAATCAGACCCTTTCGCGTTGGGGGCAAGAGTTTTGGCTTCAGAACTCATCGTGTAGGTGCGGTGATCAAGTCTTAGGAGCAGATCATTCTGAGCGCGTTCGGATTCGGAAAGTCTGTAACGTGTTGCAATACCAGCATTATATTGAACGCCTGACAAGGCACGTGCGGTACCGCTGAGCTGAAACTCAAACGGCAAATCAAAGAGCCGCGTCGTTGTGCGCGTACTGCCGTTGTTGATATTGGAGCTGGGCGAGGCGGAAAAGCTGAGCTCCGTCGACCAAGGGTTGGTGCGCTGCACGTAACGAAAATCGCGTACAGCGACTTGCTTGAATTCTTCACTGGGCGCGTTTTGCGCGGCACGGCGCAGCCAGAGTTGCGCACGTGTTTTCGCCCCATTTGTCGAGAGCGTTTGTGCCATGACCATAGAGGCCCCAAAGCGTTCTGATGCGTTTTGGGCACCGAACCAAGCTTTGCGTGCGGTGCTGAGCGCTTCAGTCAGCTTGCCAAGATCGCGCGCGGCGCGTGCGCGAATAATGAGGGCTTCGACATCGTTTGGATCTCGCGCCAACAGCGCTTGCGCCATTTCGTATCCCTGCGTGGGATTACCATTAACGATTGAATTGGCTGCCATGATACGAAGCTGATCTGGAGTAACGTCAACGCTTACAGCGGTCTGAGCATTTGCAGCGTTCAAGGGGGCAGAAAGGGTAAATATAACCAGCGCGAGCGCTACAAAAGGACGATTAGACAAAAACATAATACAGACCTAGGCACAGAATTAATGCAATCTCGTGAGAGCTATTGACGAACTGCGAAGAAGCCGGCCGTCTCTCTATAAGTGATCCCTGTATATCGCGGATCTGACCCCGTCACCACAACTATTCCCGTGATAGTTGTTGCATCGTCCCCGGAGAGGATGGCGTAATAGTTGCCGCTCTCTAGGGTGGTACTAGCGTCAGAACTAGCTGAGAATATTTCGCCCTGAAGTTCGCCGTTCGCATCCATGACACCAGGTCCAATTTTAAATTTCAGGATAGGCAACTCAGTTGCGCCGCCGCCCATGGCATCAAGAATATCTTGAGTCACGTTACCGGGATCAGGTTCTGCAAGCGTTTGGACATTTGTAATGTCGTCAATATTATACACTTGGCGGTTGGTCACGTTACCGCGAACGCCTGCACCGTCATTGAAATCGTCAAAATCAATCTCAACTCTCATGTCGCCTTTGACATATTCCAAGCCTCCACGCCCGTCAAAGTCGCGCAAGCCACCGTAATTGTCGGTGCCCGTAAAAACACCTTGCCCGCTGGTCGGCAAAGTAACGTCGCCATCTCGTTGATATAGGTAGCCGCCATAACCGTACTCAATATATGCCCCAGTGCGCACGATCGCGATTGACGTGTTTCCGTCAGGGCCAACAGCGTAGAGAGCCCGATAATCCACAAGTTGGTTAACCGTCGTAAGTGTAAGCGCGTCGGTTGCGCTCGCAGGTGCTTCGAACACACTAAAGGGGCCGACCCCTAATCTGGTGGTGCCATCATCGTTGAAGACCGCAGTGTAGGGGCTGTCACCGTCGAAAGCGACGTTGTCCACGGTAAACGTGTCGGCATCGCTGTTGTACACGAACCCGCGTGCATATCCGTTTCCAACGGATCCTCCCGAGTCAGAGCGTGCTTCTGAACGAAAGATCGCTGAGGCAGAAGTCGGGTTCTCTGTTCCGGGCAATCTGCTTACGCTTGAGACGATTGGTACGACGGGATCAGTTTCAGTTTCTTCGTCGGTCTCACTGGTTTCAGTATCGGCATCTGTGTCAGAACTGTCCGTATCTGAACTGTCTGTGCCTGTATCAGTGGTATCTGTTGATGACGTGTCGGTTGCCTCGTCTTCGTCGAACGGGTTTGCCCCGTCTACACAGCCTGCAAGGCAAGCGAGGAGCGCGAAAGAAACAATAAAACGAGTCATACCAAAAGCCCTTGTAATAATGCGCATAAACCCTGGCTTAGCGGGGCAAAAGTCTACGCAACTTAGTCCTAATATCCTGATTATTCGTAAACAGGCGTTGTCGGGCCACCTACCTAATGTAGAGGTTGGCCCAACCAAAGGGGATATATTTGGGTGAGTTTGCTAAATCCAATGCTTAGTATCGGCCTCCCTGAAAGGTCCGAAGTAAAGCGTCTAACCGCGACAGACCAAGGGCAAGATTGGCCTCTTCTCCGCCCCCGACGCCAACACGAATATGGTGCGGTTGATCATAGGCGGATCCGGGTAGTAAAAAGGTCTTATAGGGCGGTTCTAATAGGCGTTTGGCGATGTCGTCGCCGTTCAGATCGGCACTTAGTTTCGCGAGGCCGATAAGCCCTGCTTGCGGCGGTATCCACGACAACAGCGGTTGGTTTTTGATGAATGAATTGAGCACCTCAAGATTGGCCTGACCAGCTTTGCGCGCACCAGTGAGGATTGTAGCATAGCGATCAGGTCGCAGCGCTATTTCGGCGATAACTTCGCCTAATATGTTCATGATCTCGCTTGAATTTTCACGTAAAATTACAGCGTCCATGATCAAGTCAGGATCGCGACAGATCATCCACCCCGTGCGCAAGCCTTGCAGGCCAAGCGCCTTAGAAACGCTGCCCGTCGTGATGCCGCGCTCATAAAGCGCTGCGATAGATGTGGGGCGGGGGGCATCCCACTCGAGACCGGCGTAGACCTCATCAACGATCAACCACGCCCCAACCGAACGTGCAATGTCGACGATCTCCGTCAGCTCTTCTGGGCTAAGCAAGCGGCCCGTTGGGTTGTTGGGGTTAGTCAGAAAAATCAACTTGGTTTTGGGTGTTAGCAAGCTGCAAAGTTCATCCAGATCCAAGGCCCAATCAGCAGCCTCATGGCGAAACACCGTTTTGATATCAGCGCCCTGCGCCAAGGCCATGACCTCGGCTTGCGGCCAGCCGGGTTTTTCAATGACGATCTCATCGCCCGGTTCCAGCAACTGGCGCAAAGCAAGATAATTCGCCTCCGCTGCCCCGGCCGTGATCAACACATCATCAATGTCGCAGGAGTCAGCAAGGTTCGCTTGTCGCAACACATGGGTGCGCAATTCAGGTAGACCGCGAAAAGAGCGGCCATTCCAATCAAGCGAAAGATCGGGATCAAGATCCGCCAGATAATCGCCAAGCACTGGAGATTTCGACAGGGAAAAGCCAACGAACGCTTCTGGATCTGCTTCTGTGGTCTCCAATAGATACTCAAACAGCGTGTGAATCTTGACTTTCATAGGGTGGCCTGACTTTCCTGAGCGACATCATTGGGAGAGAGCATCGTGAGTCCGACAGGTTTCATCAAGGGGCAAGTGCAGCAACTGCATGTGCTTGATTACGGGTTGTTCAAAGTACACGCGAACGGGCGCGTGATTGGGATCTGTGGGTTCCTGATGGTGACCGATCGGGGAGAGCGGATCTTGGTCGACACAGGGTTCCCACAAAAATATGCGGAGGATGTTGAGGCGGCATCGCTCGAGGACAAGCTTGGCGGATTTGGCGAGGTTCTGGAGCTAACCCGTGACAACCTGCCAAAGACGCAATTAGCGAAGGCGGGCGTTGCAATGGCTGACATTGATCTGTTGATTATGACCCACACGCATATCGATCACGTCGGTGGGCTTTGCGATTTTCCGAATGTGCCGATCTTGATTGCTAAAGCAGAACGAAACCTTGCGAAGCCCCTCTATTGGGGTGACGTCAAGCCCATGGATTGGCCGGATCGGAAGTATCTGTTGGTCGAGGGTGATATCGGTCTGGGACCGAATTTGCGGGTGCTGTTGGTACCAGGCCACGCACCTGGCCAATTGGCGATTCTGGTTGATTTACCAAATAGCGGGCCGATGTTGCTTGTCAGTGATGCTATTTCACGGCCTGCGGAAGTTGATGAAAAATTCGAAGGCTCTTGGAATGAGGGCTTAGCAATTGAAAGCGGTAACCGTCTGATTAAATTGGCAAAAGATCAGGGCGCAGAGATCATTTACGGGCATTGCCCCGCGCAGTGGCCAACACTGCGCAAGACACCGGAATACTTCACTTAACGCACATCGCGCCCTTGGTTCAGGATGAACACATTGCCGCTGGACACATCCCCCATCGGCCCTGCAAGGAAGCCAACCCAGCCAGCGATTTGTTCCGGCTGCATTGCATGACCATGAGGCATCTGCGCGATTGCTTTGGCGAGCACCGCGTCAGAAAGCACCCCAAACAAGGGCGTTTCTGTCATCGCGGGGGCAATTGAATTGACGCAAATCTTATCGGTAGCGTAGCGCCGTGCAAGGTCTTTGGTCAGCGTATCAAGCGCGGCTTTGCTCGCACGATATGGCGGCGGGTCGAAGACATCAAAATTATACGCGCCATTGGATGAAATGTTGATTATCTTCTTCACGCCATCGCGTTCTAGCATCAAAGGCACCGCGTTTTGGCAACAATGAAAGGCAGTCTCAAAGTTAAGCGCCATCTGCTGTTTGAACTCATCCGCGGGGATGTTCGGGAACTCTGACATGAAACAGGTGCCCGCATTGTTCACTAAAATATCAAGCCCGCCAAAGGCCGTGGCAACCGCTGCAAAGCTTGCCGTAACGGCATCAGGATCGGTCAGATCAGCGCGGATGCCTAAGAAAGCTGACCCGAGTTCAGCACCCAAATCGTCCAATCCATCCTGCGATATATCAAACCCTGCAACGCGGCATCCATCTGCTATCAATTTGCGAACAAAGGCTTTTCCCATGCCGCCCGCGGCGCCGGTCACGACTGCGACTTTTGTGTTCATCAAACAGGCCCTTTTCTATCTCTGCGCACCGAACATGCGCTGCAACAGTGTGTTTTGCAATCGCGCGCTGTGTTTGGTGTGAGATTGCTTGCGAGTCGCACGCACTCCATGCATGGTGCGATCATCAATATTGTTCCTTGGGAGGAAACATCATGAAAACACTAATGACGGCAACAGCCGTATCAGCGCTAATGTGCTCGGCTGCTTTCGCGGAAGACATCAAGCTTGGCGTGATCTACGGTTTCACAGGCCCGATTGAATCGCTGACTGGTCCAATGGCAGCTGGCGCAGAATTGGCAATGAAAGAAGTGACAGACTCTGGTCTGCTTCTGGGCGGCTCTACGGTGACATCTGTACGCGCAGACAGCACATGCATCGATTCCGCAGCGGCCACAGCGGCGGCAGAGCGTTTGGTGACAGCGGACAAAGTGAACGCGATCGTCGGCGCGGACTGCTCTGGTGTAACAGGTGCGGTTCTGCAGAACGTTGCACGTGCGAACGGCATAGTGATGGTTTCACCATCCGCGACATCCCCAGCGCTCTCCACGGCTGAGGACGACGGTCTGTTCTTCCGCACAGCACCGTCTGATGCCCGTGAAGGTCAGGTCATGACTGATATCTTAATCGAAGAAGGCATCAAGTCCGTCGCTCTGACATATACAAACAACGACTACGGCAAGGGTTTGGCGGACGCGTTCGTTTCCGCATTCGAAGCGGCCGGCGGTGAGATCACAGTCAACATCAGCCATGAAGACGGCAAAGCGGACTATTCTTCCGAGGTTGGCACACTCGCATCTGCTGGCGGCGACATCTTGGTTGTTGCTGGCTACCTTGATCAAGGTGGTCGTGGCATCATCGAGGGCTCCATCGACACTGGTGCTTGGGATCGTTTTGTTCTTCCGGGCGGCATGATCGGTGACAACATCCTGACAATCGGCGATGCGTTGAACGGCTCATTCGGTCAGGTTGCGGGTACGGACAGCACGGGTGCTGCTACCTATGCGGAAATGGCGACAGCGGCTGGTTTCGACGGTACATCCCCGTTCACACCAGAGAGCTATGACGCGGCGGCTTTGATCATGCTTGCGATGCAAAAAGCGGGCTCCTCCGCAAGCGGCGATCTGAAGGATCACGTGTTCGACGTTGCGAACGCACCGGGCGAGCAGATCTTCCCTGGCGAGTTGGCGAAGGCGCTGCAGATCATCAAAGACGGCGGCGAAGTTGACTATGTTGGCGCATCTGCAGTCGAGATGATCGGCAATGGCGAGAGCGCGGGCAGCTACCGTCACCTCAAAGTCGAAGGCGGCGAGTTTGTGACTGTTAAGTACCGCTAAACACGCCTACACTTTATGAGACAGGCCCCGGCAGTGCTGGGGCCTCTTTCGTTTGAGACCCATTTCGCGAGACACCAAGATATGCTGAGAAATTCCAAACATGAAGGTTATTTTCTCTATCATTCCATAGGGATGTATCCCGGTAAGGAAGAAGAGCTGGCCGCCGCAACGGCTGAGTTTGCGCAAATTTGGGCGGCTCCTGACGACAAGCAATGGGGCTATGTTCTTCTGAAACGGCAGGACTTCATTGATTACTGGCGCCGCATCATCAATGTGCCCAAAGGCTCTATGACGACTTGCGAGAGTGTGACGGATGGCATGCACAAGCTCATGCGCGCGCTGCCAGACGGTCAATTGCGAGGCAAGCGGGTTTTGGTTGCGGAGGATTGTTTCCCCTCGATGCATTTTTTGCTTGCGGGGCTTGCGCCAAAAATGGGCTTCACGCTGGATACGGTACCAAAACGCGATGGCGCGTCTTGGGTTGAGCCAGATGATTTCATGGCGCAATGGGGCCGCGATGTTGGGTTGGCTTTGCTCACTTGGGTAACATCGACCGCCTCAGCGCGGATTGATCTGGAACCGCTCGTGGCGCATGGGCGCGACATGGGCAGCATGATTGGTATTGATATCACGCAAGCGGCGGGCTTGATCCCGTTCGATGCGATGGAACCGAAAGTGGACTTTGTACTTTCAACATCTCTGAAATGGATGTGCGGCACACCGGGCGCGGGAATTTTTTATGTGGATAAAGCACTTGCACGTGAATTGGAGCCAGAAGCGCGGGGATGGTTCTCGCAAAACAATCCGTTCTCATGGGACTTGGATAAATTCGAATACGCACCCGATATTCGCCGCTTTGACAGCGGTACGCCCGGATCGGTTGCCGCGCTATCGTCTTTGCCTGCGCTGAAATGGCATGCGGGACAGGATCACGCGGAGCTTGCATCATGGAACCGTGAACTTGTTGATTTGATTATCAAACGCGCCGATGCGCTGGATCTGCCGCTGCATTCCCCGCGCGATGTGGATACGCGTGGTGGATCTGTGATGCTGCGCTTTCCAGACAAAGCAGAAGCGGCGGCAGTGGTCGGTGCGCTGGGTGTCGAGGGGCTATCGGTTGATTTCAGAGGGCAGTTACTGCGGCTGTCGCCTGGCAATGTGACGTTGAAAGAAACCATCAATGATGTGTTCGATCTGACGGATGAAGTGATGGCCCGCCGTCGTCGTCGATTTGCGGGGCAGGGCGCGCACAAAAAGGAAAATGATATGTCTTCAAGTGATGTGCTTGGCGCGCTGGGCGGGATGCTGTTGAGCGGTGATATTCGAATTGTGGATTGCACAGCACAGCTTGGGCCCGACACACCAATCATCCATTTGCCTGAAGATTTCGCGGTGAATACGCCACAGGTAGAGATCCATAAGATCAGCGAGTACGATGCCGATGGTCCGTTTTTTGCTTGGAACTGGATGAAATTGGGCGAACATTCAGGCACGCATTTCGACGCCCCGCACCATTGGATTTCTGGCAAGGATCACGCGGACGGCTTTACTGATACGTTGGACATGCAGCGCATTATGGCCCCAGTGAATGTGATCGATTGCTCGGCTCAATCTGAGGCGAATAATGATTTTCTGCTCACTGTGGAGCAGGTCAAAGAGTGGGAGGTTAAGTACGGCGAGATCAATCCTGGCGAATGGGTGGTCATGCGCACGGATTGGGACAAGCGCAGCCATGATCCCGTGCTTTTCTTAAACGAAGACCCTGACCCACATGAGGACGGCAGCCACAGCCCTGGACCGACGACAGAGTGTATCGATTATCTGCTCTCCAAAGGCATCGTGGGTTGGGGCACGCAGTGCATTGGCACGGACGCGGGCATGGCTGGCAAATTTAGCCCGCCGTATCCTGCGCATAACTATCTGCACCGCGACAATTGCTTTGGTCTCGCAAGCCTTTGTAATCTCGATCAACTTCCACCTAAGGGCGCGATTTTGATTGCGGCGCCTTTGAAGATCGACAATGGCACAGGCTCACCCATCCGCGCGATGGCATTGGTGCCAAAATGCTAGTCAGTCTTTCGTGAAGTCCGCTTTCGCTTCGCCACGATAGAATTGCGAAAGCTCTTCGGGAACTTCGCTGCCATCGGCCATGAACGGCAGAATACCGCGTCGCAGAGATTTGCCACGCATCGCTTTGATATCATCTTCCGACTTGGTCACGCGCTGCGACATGCGCCGCGCCCATGTGAACAAATGGTCATAAAGCCGATTGATCTCGCCCTGATGCGTATCGCCTTTGGCGAGGTCGTGAAACTCGTCTGGATCGGTTTCCAGATCGAACAACATTGGGCGCAAACCGCCCTCCGCGTGCATCAATTTATAGCGGCCATCAAAAACCATGAACAGCCGCGCATCGCGAGGCTCTAACCCCAGTTTCACGGCTTGCGGCGTGGCGGAGTAATCATATTCGCTAATCGCAAACGTCCGCCAATCGGGCGTTCCACCGTGCAGCCAAGGCGTCAAAGACCGCCCTTCCAGAATGTGATCGGCCACTTTACCGCCCGCGAATTCAACAAAGGTCGGGGCCAGATCAATCGATTCCACCAATGCATCACACACCGTGCCGCGCGCCGCATCTGCCTCAGCGCGTGGATCATAGATGATCATCGGAACCTTGACGGATTGCTCGTGGAACAAATCCTTTTCCCCGAGCCAATGATCGCCAAGATAGTCGCCATGATCAGAGGTCAGAACGATCATCGTATCTTTCAACGTGTTTTGCGCTTCCATGTGGTCAAGCAGGCGGCCAAGTTGATCATCGCACTGTTTGATCAGACCCATGTAGGCGGGAATGACCTTTTGGCGCACCTCTTCCTGTTGGAAGGCAGTGGCGATTTTGTTCTGCATATATGCGCCAAACACAGGCTGCGGATTGTCTTGTTCGACTGCGTGCCGCGTCGGGGCAGGAACATGATTTGCGCCATACATATTATGATAGGGCGCGGGGACGATGTAGGGCCAATGCGGTTTGATAAAGCTGACGTGGGCCATCCAAGGGGATGATCCGTCGCCTAACTTTTCATCCATGAATTCAATGGTTTTTGTGGTCAGCCACGGCGTTTCGCTATCGTCCTCGCGAATGTTGGCGGCTTTGTCCGCATTCTTGAACATCCAGCCGGAGGCCAGATCGCCGTCCTCGTCGATGCCTGCATTTGCGAAGTCTGCCCATGGGTTCTGGGACGGATAGCCTTTGCCCTTAAGGTACTCATTATAGGGCGAGCGTTTTTCGTCATAGAACCCGTCAGGGCCTTGGCCCCACAACCCATCATCCCGGATCCATGTGTCAAAGCCGCATTCCGCTTGGCGCGCGCCGATCACGCTGTCCGCAGACAGACCAAGACGCGCCATGCCTTCTGCGTCGGCCTTCATGTGGGTCTTGCCGATAAGCCAACTGTCCATGCCTGCGCGGCGCAAATGATCGCCTATCGTGTGCTCACCCACGCGCAGAGGAAAGCCGTTCCACTGTGCACCGTGGCTCGATGCATATCGCCCAGTATAATAGCACATGCGCGATCCACCGCAGACGGGTGATTGCACATAAGCGTTGGTGAAACGCACGCCCATTGCAGCAACGCGGTCAAAATTTGGCGTGTGGAGATGCGGGTGGCCCGCGCAGCTTAGATAATCAAAGCGAAGTTGATCATACATAATAAAAAGGATGTTCATATCGCGTGCGGCCTTCGATCGTTTCTTCGTCTCTACGTCAAGCCGAACGATATTTGAAGCAGTGTTGATGCACTGCGCGTTCGAAATTGCCTGAAACGGGTCGCTTCAGGGCGTGCATTGGTCTAATCAAATAAATATTGCAACCGGTTGCAAAAAATCTGAATCGGGATAGAGTGAAGCTCGAATCATATTCATTCGCGCGATGATGCCTGTGCGTCTTGGATGTGTTTTAGACGTTTTTGTGCCTTCGATTGAGGCGCACAGACAGGGCACACATACGCCTTTGTCGAAAAAGGCCCCGGTTTTATGAACGTGCGCCGGGCACATTTTGGGAGGACTACAATGAAGAAAATTCTGATTACGACGGGTCTCGTCGCGATGATGGGAACATCCGCGATGTCACAAGAGATTGGTGCAACATTTTCACGTTTTGACGACAACTGGCTGACAGTTCTGCGCAACGGCATGGTCGAGCACGCAGCGACAATCGACGGGCTGACATACCAGCAGGAAGACGCGACAGACGATCTTGCTAAGCAGATCGACCAGGTGAAAAACTTCGTCGCATCCGGCGTTGACGCGATCATCGTGAACATTGTCGACACATCCGCAGGCGCAGCTGTTTCCGCAGCCGCGGGCGACACGCCACTAGTCTACGTCAACCGTGAGCCTGACAACGTCAACGAACTGCCAGCGACACAAGCGTTTGTTGCGTCTAACGAGATCGAGTCTGGCACATTGTCCGCGTTCGAAATCTGCAAAAACTTGCGTGCAGCTGGTAAAGCTGGTGGTGCTACCGGTTACATCATGAACGGTCAACTTTCCAACCAAGCGGCTGTTCAGCGTTCCAAGGACGTACATGACGTGATCGGCATGGACATGTGTAACTTCATGACTATCATCGACGAGCAAACGGCGAATTGGTCGCGCGACGAAGCGCAAGACTTGATGACAAACTGGATGTCTTCTGGTGAGCCGTTCGACTTCGTTCTTGCCAACAACGACGAAATGGCAATCGGCGCGATCCAAGCGATGAAAGCGGCGGGCATGGATATGGTTGACGTTCAGGTTGGTGGTGTTGACGCATCCCAAGACGCGCTTTTGTCCATGGCGGCGGGTGATTATGACGTCACAGTGTTCCAAGACTCCGTTGGTCAAGGTACAGGCTCTATCGATGCGGCACTGCGGTTGATCGCTGGCGAAAAAGTGGACCAGAAAGTCTACATCCCGTTCAAGCTGGTGACACCTGCGAACATGGGTGACTTCCTCGACAAGAACTAAGTCGATTTGAACGAAATGGGGCGGCGCATATGTGCCGCCCTAATTTTTACAGAGCGCTGAGAACCGGGCGCTGAATAGGGAATGGCACCGATGACAGACACCAGCCACGGCACTGGCGGACTTACGTTCGACAAAACCAAACGATCTTGGCCCAATGAGCTGAACATCCTTTTCGCTCTGTTCGTTATTATCGCGATCTTCGAGGTGCTGGGCCAAGTGTTGCCCTACATGAATGATCAAAGTTTTCTGTTCGACACCAGAGACCGTTTTGACAGCATCTTCAATGAGGCGCGTCTCAAAATTATCATCCTTCAGGTCGCCATCATCGGCATCATTGCTTTGGGCGTGACCCAAGTGATTATCACCGCCGGTATTGACCTAAGTTCCGGCCCGCTTGTCGCGGCCACCGCCATGATCGCGATGAGCTTTGGACAAACCGAACTGGTCAACGGCTTTGCCAACCCGAAAGCGCTGTTCGGGCCTTGGGCCATGGATTTGCCGGTCATCGTGCCGGTCGTTGTCGGTTTGGCCTTTGGCGCATGCATCGGAGCCATTAACGGCACGTTCATCGCCTACATGCGCATCCCACCATTTATTGCGACATTGGGCATGTTCCTGATCTGCCGTGGCATCGCGCTGTGGTGGTCTGGGGGCAACCCGATTTCCTTCCCAACGGAAAGCTTCAAATTCATCGGCTCTGGTATGATGCCCGTGGTCTGGTTCTTGTCACTCGCAGTCGTTTTCCACGTGATCATGCGCTACACCGTCTACGGCAAACACACCTATGCTATCGGCTCCAACGAGGAGGCTGCGCGGATGTCTGGCATCAACGTAAAGCGCCACAAGGTGACGGTCTACGTGATCGCCTCGATGCTGGCGGCTTTCGCGGGTGTCGTCCTTGCAGCCAAAAGTGAAACCGCGCAGGCGGGCATGGGCGAGTTCTACGAGCTGTTCGCGATTGCTATGGCCGTGATCGGCGGCATTAGTTTGCAAGGTGGACGCGGTTCTATCATCGGCACGGTGCTGGGCGCGATGGTTTTGGGCGTCATTCGTTCTGGCTTTACCTACATCAAGCTGGACGGTTCTTATCAACTGATGGCCATGGGCAGTATCATTATCGCCGCCATTCTATTTGATCAATACAGACAACGAAATCGGGCTTAGGAGACATTACCATGAGCGATATCATTCTAAAGACCGAAAACCTGACCAAGCACTATGGCGGGGTACACGCGCTGGTTGATGCTAACTTTGAGATGAAGAAGGGCGAACACGTCGCTATCATGGGTGATAACGGTGCGGGCAAATCAACCTTCGTGCGTCAGATCACAGGTGTTGAGCAACGCACCAGTGGCAAGGTTTCGCTCTATGGTGACGAGGTGCACTTTGCTGGACCGCTAGATGCGCGTGAGGCTGGCATTGAAACCGTCTTCCAAACGTTGGCGCTCGCGGATGATCTGGACGTGCCGGATAATCTGTTCTTGGGCCGTGAGAAAACCAAATTCGATTGGCTGGGTCCGTTCCGCTTTTTGGATTACAAAGCCATGCGGCAGGCCACGATGGAAGGTCTGGAGCGCACGGGCGTAAAAATCCCCAACATCCGAAACACCATCCAGAACATGTCTGGCGGTCAACGACAATGTGTAGCCATCGCACGCACGGCGACATTCGCGAGTAGACTTACTATAATGGATGAGCCGACAGCGGCCCTAGGTGTGCAGGAAACCGCGCAGGTGGAAAACATCATTCGCACCCTGAAAGAGGCGGGGGAGCCGCTGATTTTGGTCAGCCACAACATGCGCCAGGTGTTTGATCTCGTAGACCGTATCGTCGTGTTCCGCCGTGGCCGCATCTGCGCCAACTTAGACATCAAAAGCGGCGACTACACAGGTGAAGACGTAGTGTCCTACATTACTGGCGCCAAGACGGGTGCGGAGTATGAGGGCGTCGCGTGAGCAAGCTTCTCGATCTTGAAAACCCGTTCTTTGCACCGCTCTGGATACGCATCGCAGTTGTCGCGGTGATGACGCTTTGGGGCCTGTTTGAGCTCTCCCAAGCGGCCTATATGTGGTCGATTATCTTCCTTGGGTTTGCGGCGATTTGCGGCTGGCGCTTTGCCACGATCGACTACTCCGCGCGCGACGACTAAGCGATGGCCGTAACACTCAAAGATGTGGCCGAACTTGCAGAGGTGTCTCGCTCTGCCGTGTCGCGCACCTTCACCAAGGGCGCGTCCGTCTCTGAGAAAACTCGTAAAAAGGTGATGAGAGCCGCGGATCAGCTTGGCTATAGTCCCAATGCTTTGGCGTCGTCACTCACTACTGGGCGCACGAAAATGATCGGGCTGATCTCGAACAACTTTCACAACCCTGTTTTCCTCGAAGTCTTTGATATGTTCACGCGCGGTCTGCACGAGCGGGACCTGCGCCCATTGCTGGTGAACCTTACTGATGAAACGGATCCAGAGGCGTCGATCCGAATGTTGCGCCAGTATTCTGTGGATGGTGTGATCGTTGCTTCCTCTACCTTGCCACCTGCATTTGCCAAGTCATTTCGCGATGCAGGAATTCCTGTGGTGCATTCGTTCGGGCGCCACACGGAAATGCCGGACGTAGATGTGCTTGGGATCGACAATATCGAAGCGGGCCGCATGGCTGCGCGTACGTTGATTGTGCATGGCTACACGGATGTTGGCTTCCTTGGTGGCCCTGCGGAGGCGACCTCGACCCTTGATCGTGAGAAGGGCTTTTTATTGGAATGTGCGGCGCATAAAGGCGTGAGCGCGCGCGTGAGTTTCGCGGATGCCTATTCGTTCGATGCGGGTAGGGCAGAGATGCTAGAGCTGCTGACAGCGCCGCTTGCAGAAGCTTATTTCTGCGGCGATGATGTGCTTTCGATCGGGGCGATTTCGTCGTTGGAAACGGCTGGTCTGAGCGTGCCAGAGGATGTGGGGATTTTGGGTCTCAATGATATAGCGATGGCGAAGTGGGAGAACATCAATCTCACCACAATCAACAACCCATTCTCGCAAATCATCGCCGCCTCGATTGAGCAAGTGACAGCACTGGTCGAGGATCAAAGCATCACCCCAAAGGCGCATTTGTTTGAATGCTCTGTGATTGAACGCGGAACGTTAAAAGCGCGCTAGGTTGCCCCAGCGCGCGTTCTTTTATTGAAACATCGGTGGGCGCGCATCAAGCCACGCGCCATCTTGCTTGCCGCTTTCCGCCACAGCCACGACTGCCGCCATGGACCGCAAGCCATCCTCTGCGCGCGGATAAAGATTCGCCGCCGGATCAATGTCGCGCCCCTCTTTGCGCGCTGAAATCGCTTCGGCGAGGTCCTTGTAGATGTTAGCGAACGCCAGGGGCATGCCTTCTGCGTGTCCAATTGTGACCCGTGTGGTGCGGTCCGCTTCGGGGGATAGGTTGGCTTCACCACGTTCGATCACCTGCAAGCGACCACCAAGCGGCATGTAATATAGCTGGTTCGGCTGTTCTTGCGACCAACGCAGACCACCCGTTTCGCCAAACACCTGAATGCCCAAACCATGCTGACGACCAATCGCTATGGAGGAAGTCCAAAGGCGACCAACCGTGCCGCCGTCCATACGGAAATTGACCATTGCGTCGTCCTCAAGCACGCGCATGTCGAGGCAAGATACAGTGTCGGCAGACAGTTTGGTGACTTCCTGACCCGTCACAAAGCTCGCCATATGCATCGCGTGAATGCCGCAATCGGCGAACTGCGCCGACACGCCAGCTTGCGCAGGATCATAGCGCCAACGCACGCGCGGATTGTCCGCATCGGCTGCATCTGCGTGATGGCCGTGGGCGAATTCAGCATTAACCAAACGCACCTCGCCGATGTCACCGCGCGCGATCATCGCTTTCATGTGGCGCACGAGGGAATAGCCGGAATAGCCGTAATTCACCGCACAGATTTTGCCCGATTTCTCAGCGGTGCGTACAATTTCTTCGCCCTCTTCAACGGTCATCGTCATCGGCTTTTCGCACAGCACGTGAAAACCCGCCTCAAGAAAGGCTTTGGTAATCTCGAAATGCGTAGAATTTGGCGTGGCGACGGTGACGAGATCAATGCGATCCTCACGTGCGCTTTCACCCGCGAGCATGTCCTGCCAAGAGCCATAAGCGCGATCGCCAAGGCCGAGGCGTTGACCATAGTCGATCCCCTCGGCTGCGCGGTGATCGAGTGCGCCAGCGGTGAATTCAAACAAGCCATCAAGGCCAGAGCCTAAGCGGTGTGCCGGACCGATTTGGCTGCCTTCGCCGCCGCCGATCATGCCCCATTTTAGTTTTGTCATTTATGCGCCCTCAAAACCGATGGATTGCAAGTATGTGCGGTTCAGTTTTGCGTCATCAATCGGGGATGTGTCGCCTGATGGATCGCAATCTTGTTCGACTGTGCACCAGCCCTCAAAGCCGTTATCAAGCAGGACCTGACGCACAGCTGGGAAGTCCACGTCGCCGTCGCCCAAGTTACAGAAAATGCCATCGCCGCAAGCTGTGTAAAAGTCTGTGCGGTTGGCAACGACGTTAGCCTTCACTTTGGGATCAATGTCTTTGAAGTGCATGTAGCTGATGCGATCCATATGCTTTTGCATGAAGGCGACCGGATCAAAGCCGGCGTAGGAATGGTGGCCCGTGTCGAAGCAGATTTTAAGGATACTTTCATCTACTTCACTTAGAAGCCGCTCCAATTCTGGTTCGAAGTCCATGAAACCACCTGCATGCGCGTGGATGCCAACGGTAAGGCCATATTCCTCTGCGCCCATCTTGGCGATGGTCGCAATCTTGTCGCGGTATGTGGTCCATTCGGCATTGTCCATTTGCTCCGCTTCACTGGCGCGGCCTGCGGTGGGGGCGCGGCGCGGTGAAATGGAATCGATCAGAACAAGATGCTCTGCGCCATGCGCCTTGAGCGCCTTGCAGGTGCGCACCGAACCGTCCATCACATCATCCCAGGCATTCGGGTCATGGAACGGACGGAAAACTACGCCTCCGACCAGTTCTTGATTGAATTCGTCCAACGCTTCCGAGAGGACCGCAGGGTCTTCGGGCATGAAACCGACGGGACCAAGCTCGATCCCTGTGTAGCCCGCTTCAGCGTTCTCCTGCAGCACTTTGCGCCAGCTTGGGTTGCGCGGATCATCCGCAAATTCGACGCCCCAAGAGCAAGGCGCATTTCCAACTTTAATCATGTTTTCAATTCCTTAGTAATCGGCGACATCGACCCATGCGCGTTTTTCGCTGGAATCGATGGCTGCTTTGACGATGCGGTTCACTTCCATACCTTCGCGGAAAGTGGGCCAAATGTTTTGCTTGGTTTCAATCGCGGTCAGGAAATCCTTCGCCTCGATGATGATTTGATCTTGGTAGCCTGTGCCATGCCCAGGGCCTTGGCAAAAGGGTAAATAATCGGGGTGGTCAGGGCCTGTGAGGATTTTGCGGAACCCTTGCTGTGCATCGTCGCCTTCGCGCACATAAAGATACAGCGCGTTTTGATCTTCGCCGTCGAAGCGGATCATCCCTTTGGAACCATGGATCTCGTAGGCATACCCCATCTTGCGCCCTGTCGCGATGCGGCTGGCGTGGATGTGGCCGCTGACCCCATTCTCAAATTCGAGCATAAATTGCGCTTGATCATCATTGGTCACATCAACTCCGCCGCGTTTGGAATGCACGGTTTGCACCACAGCACTGAGCGAAGCGATCGGCCCCATAAACGCACGTGCGCAATTGATGATATGCGGGGATAAATCGCCCATACAGCCGTTAGCCATGCCGCTGGTGCGCCATGTGGCAGGGGCGTCAGGATCAGCAAGGAAATCTTCGGTCATTTCCGCGCGAAAGTATGTGACGTCGCCGATGCGCCCCTCATCAATCAGTTTGCGCGCATACTGAGAGGCAGGGGTGCGAATGTAATTGAACCCAACCATGTTGATAGCACCAGCCGCTTCGGCGGCGGCAAGCATGGCGCGGCTGTCTTCAAGTGTTTCGCCTAAGGGTTTCTCGCAAAACACTGGTTTGCCTAACGCGAACGCTGATTCTGCAATTGCTCGGTGCGTAGATTGGGGCGAGGCGATAACAATCGCATCAATGTCTGGATCATTGACTAAGATCTGCCAATCAGAGGTGCAACGATTAAAGCCAAACTTCGTTTTGTAGCGCTCCGCCGACGTATCAGAGGTCGCGCAAACCATCTCCAAGACGGGGCGCAAGTTGGTTTCAAAGATCGTACCAACGCTCGCGTAGGCTGCCGCATGAGCTTTGCCCATATAGCCGCCACCTACGATTCCAATTCTGATTTGCGTCATCGCAACAACCCTTCCCAAAAACGTATTGCAACCGGTTGCAAAATGCGTATCCTTGATTAGGTCTGCTGGTCAATAGGATTGTTGAAAAGGGCAGGCACTTAGCCATCTTGGAGGGTGCAATGAGGCGAGCGGACGAGACCATCACATTAACGACGGCACAGGCGATCATTCGCTATTTGGCTGCGCAATTTATAGAGATTGACGGTGTGAAAACCCGCGTGTGCGGTGGTGGATTCGGAATTTTCGGACATGGTAACGTGACCTGTCTAGGCGAAGCGCTTCACGATCATAAAGATGTGCTGCCGCTCTATCGCGGACAGAATGAGCAGGGCATGGGATTCGCGGCCGCTGGCTATGCGAAGGCGCATTTACGCCGCCGTTTTATGTTTTGCACGGCGAGTGCTGGGCCGGGTACTGCCAACCTACTCACCAGTGCGGCTTTGGCGCATGCGAACCGTTTGCCGATGTTGATGCTGTGCGGCGATGCGTTCTTGACGCGTTTACCTGATCCTGTGTTGCAGCAACTTGAGCACTTTGGGAACCCGACCTTTGGCGTGAATGATGCATTCAAAGCGGTCTCGCGTTTTTGGGATCGCATCACACATCCTGCGCAGATCATTCAGTCCTTGCCCGCTGCATTGGCAACGATGCTCGATCCTGCGGATTGCGGCCCTGCGTTCATTGGTTTGCCGCAAGATGTACAGGGCTGGACATTCGATTACCCCGTGTCGTTCTTCGATGAAAAAGTACACCGCATTCGTCGCCAGGCAGCAGATGCTGAAGAGATTGCCGATGCGGCGGAGCTGCTGAAGTCAGCCAAACGCCCGATGATCATTGCAGGGGGGGGCGTGCAGTATTCTGGTGCAGTGGCAGAGCTGACCGCCTTCGCCGAAGCACACGACATTCCCGTGGTCGAAACCATCGCGGGACGCGCGAATATGGTGAATGATCACGCGCTCAACGTTGGGCCGCTTGGTGTGACGGGATCGGATTCGGCGAATACGATTGCGGAAGAGGCGGATGTCATCCTCGCCGTCGGCACGCGCTTGCAGGACTTCACTACGGGGTCTTGGACCGCATTCGCGAAAGGCGCGCAGTTCATTGGGTTGAACGTAGGGCGGCACGATGCGGCGAAACATATGTCGATGACTGTTGTGGGCGATGCGAAACTCGCGCTCGTTGAGCTTGGCAGTGCGACCAGTGGGTACAGCGCGCCAAAATCATGGACCAAATACGCGCAAGGCGAGCGGGCGAAGTGGAACGATTACGTCGCCGACAATACGCGCGTCGGCAATGGACCAGCTTCCTATGCACAAGCGATTGGCGTGGTAAATGATCTCTGTGATCCGCGCGACCGCGTTGTTGCGGCGGCGGGCGGCTTGCCCGCAGAGGTGACAGCAAACTGGAAAACGCTTGATATTGGCACCGTGGATGTCGAATTCGGCTTTTCATGCATGGGCTATGAAATCGCAGGCGGGTGGGGCGCGCGCATTGCGCAAGCGCAGATCGATTCCGACCAAGACACGGTCGTGTTCACGGGGGACGGGTCTTATTTGCTGATGAACTCGGATATCTACTCCTCTGTTCTCACGGACAAAAAGCTGATCATTCTCGTGCTTGATAACGGTGGTTTCGCGGTCATAAACAAGTTGCAAAACAACACTGGCAATGAAAGTTTCAATAACCTCATCGCCGATACGCCCACAGCCACACGCCAAGTGAGCGTCGATTTTGAGGCCCACGCACGCGCTATGGGCGCAGAGGCGGAAACGGTGGAAATGTCTGGTTTAGCGGAGGCGTTCAAACGCGCCAAGGCCAGTGACAAAACCTATGTGATCTGCGCCAAAGTGGATCCTTATGAGGGCTGGACGACGGAGGGTCATACATGGTGGGAGGTCGGCACTCCGCATGTGTCGGATAATCCCAAAGTGCACGCCGCGCATTTGGAGCAAGAAGAAACGCGTGCGCGTCAAAGGAAGGGTGTTTAAATGAAAAGGCTTAACGCAAGCAACGCGGATCCGGCGACCATTGTCGATGAATTGCTCAATGGCAAAGGCGCTGTGCTAATCTCAGGCCTGTTCAGCGAGGCACAAATCGCTGAGGCCCGCGCGATTATTCTAGAGCACTCTTCCGAGGCTGATACGGTCACACACTTCCAAGGCCAAGCCGAAGAAGAGGGCAAGCTGAACCTGCAACGCCGCGTTTGGAACCTGCTTGCGAAAGGGGGTGTGTTTTCAGATATGGCGGCACATCCCGTTATCATGGACATCTTGCGCAAATTTTTGGGCAGCGAGTTTATAATGGGTTCCATCGCGGCCAATCGCATCCTGCCCGGCGGGCTGGGGCAGGAGCCGCATGTCGATTATCCCTATTGGGATTTTTACAAGCCCGAAAGCCATCCAATTGGCTTGAACGGCTCTTTCCCGATGAATGCTCAAGCCTCGATCTTGCTTGATCCGTTCACCGAAGAAACGGGGGCGACGGCTTATGCGCCGGGCTCTCAAAAGGAGCTACGCTATCCCAATGAAGACGATAAATTCTTCGACATTTGCGAACGTATGTTGGGGGAGCCGGGCGATGTTGCCTTGTTCTACGGTGTCGCATGGCACTGCGCGATGCCCAACAAATCCCAACAGGATCGCAGCGCTGTTTTGATCAATTACCTGCCGAAATGGGTGAAACCGTTGGAGGATATGCCGGGGGCCTTGTCGCAAGAATTTCTTGAGGCCGCTTCACCCGATCTGCGCCAGTTGTTGGGCTTGAACTACCCTTACCCAGAGCTTTTTGATGAGGCCAAAGCAGGCAATGCAGTGGGGCGCAAATGAGCGACTTAATAAACGGCATCAAAGCCAATACCTTCGTTATTGTTGGCCGTGCAGGGATGGATTTCTTTGCCGACCCTGGGGGCACAAAAACTGAGGAAGGCGAGATTTTTCGCGCAGGGCTTGGCGGTTCATCTGCCAATATCGCAGCTGGAATTTGCAAGCTGGGCGGACAAGCTGCCTTGGTGACGCGCGTATCTGATGACAGCGTTGGGCGCTATTGTGTGAACCAGCTCAAACACTACGGTGTCGATGCAGATTACGTGACGCCGATTGGTGGCGAATTTCGCAATTCGTTAGCCGTCTATGAGAGCCGGATTGAGGATCATCAATCAGTGATCTATCGCAATGGAGCCGCAGATTTCCAGATGGATATCACGGATGTAGAAGCGGTGGATTACACCAAATACGGTGCGCTCATCACTGCGGGCACGGTCTTCGCGGCAGAACCTTCTCGTTCCGCAACGTTTCACGCATTTGCACTGGCGAAACAGGCAGGCCTGCCGATCATTTTCGATGTGGATTATCGCCCTTATTCATGGCCTTCGCCCCAGGTTGCCTCTGACGTGCTGAGCCGTGCGGCGGCGGAGTGCGATATGATTGTGGGCAATGACGAAGAGTTTGGCTTTATGGCGGGTGGCATCGAAAAGGGTCTCGCCAAGGCGAAAGAGCTTTCCGAAACCAGTGCCACCATTGTTGTTTACAAAATGGGGCCGGAAGGGGCGATCACATTTGCCGATGGTGCAGAAATCCGCACCGGAATTTACCCTGTAGAGGCCCTTAAACCCACAGGGGCAGGGGATAGTTTCATGGCGGGGCTTATGACATCTATCGCGGGAGGGTGTGACCTTAAAACCGCAATCCTGCGCGGCTCTGCCTGCGCCTCTGTCACCGTGTCAAAACCGGGTTGTGCGCCTGCGATGCCTGACACACAAACCCTAGAAACATTCTTGGCCGAGCATTCCGGCCCAACCGCCGCTTAAAAGGACCACGCCCATGCATATCGCGCCATTTGACAACCAGAACAAACCTATTGTCGATTCAGACGACCCCACGGTTCCGTTGAACTATTTCAACATCGTTAATCTCAAAAAGGGCGAAGCATTCGAGTATTCCGTACCCGGATACGAGACCTGCATTGTGCCCGCGACAGGGTCGGTGGATGTGAATGTGGAAGGCTTCAAAGTGGGTGATCTTGGGGGCCGTGTCGAGGATGTTTGGGGCGGTGAGCCTGAAGGCGTCTATGTCCCTACGGCTGCGAAGGTGGAGTTTGTTTGCACATCTGACACGGCTGAAATCTATATCGCGGGTGCACGCTACGACAAAGTTTTGGATGCTTTCGCGGTGCGCTCAGACGAGTTAGATCTGGTGCAATACGGATCTGACGATACGAAAACGCACCGTAAAATCAAACATATCCTTGGTACGAAGTATCACGACAAAGTCGGTCGTCTTTTGGTGTCCGAGTTGTTCACGGTCGGTCAAGGTGGCTGGTCCGGATTTCCTGCGCACAAGCATGACACGGATAATCTACCACATGAAACGCGTCATGATGAGACGTATAACTTCCGCTTTAAGCCGAGCCATGGCTCAGGTGTGCAAATTCTCCAACGCGAAGAAGGTGTGCCGGGGGATGCGTATCAATTGATGAACAACTCCACGATCATGATCGACAATGGCTATCATGCCTGCGCGGTCATGCCGGGTTATGAGATGTATTACTTCACCATTCTGGGTGGTCTGTCGCAACGTTCGCTCGTGCAGTATTTTCAGCCAACGCATGCTTATCAGATCGAGACTATTCCCGGCATCAAAGACATGATTGCGAAGTTTAAATGACTCTCGCTACGCTTGAAGATGTCCTGCAACCCGCCCTAAAAAGCGGCTATGCCGTTGGCGGTTTGGTCACGCTTGGATGGGAAGACATGCGCGCCTTTGTGGCGGCTGCGGAAGCCGAGAATTGCCCTGTGATCTTGCAAGCAGGGCCGGGGTGCCGCGCGCATACCCCACTTCCTGTTTTGGGCAAAATGTTCCGGCATCTGGCGGAAGGTGCTAGCGTACCTGTCGTGGCGCATTTAGATCACGGTTATACCTATGATGAGTGTTCAGAGGCGTTGGATAGTGGCTTTACGTCGTTGATGTTTGATGGGTCACGCACGCCGATGGCGCAAAATATTGCTGACACATTGAAAATCGCGGAAATGGCGCACGGTGCGGGTATTTCTTGCGAAGGCGAGATTGGTTTTGTCGGTTATTCCAATGGCGAGCAATCGGCAGGCACTGACCCCGGGGAAGCCGCGATCTTTGCGCGTGAGACTGGTGTGGATGCGATGGCGATTTCGGTCGGGAACGTGCACTTACAAGAAAATAAAGAGGGTGGTCTGGACGAGGCGCGCATAGCCGCGATCCAAACGCTGACGGATGTGCCGCTGGTTATTCATGGCGGGTCTGGTGTGCCTGTGGAGCAACGTGCAAAGCTCGCTAAAACCACCAATATTTGCAAATACAACATCGGCACAGAGTTACGCATGGCCTTCGGTGCGGCGATGCGCGAGGCGGTGAATTCTGATCCTAAGCGCTTTGACCGCGTCTCAATTTTGAAAGACACCCATGATCCTATGGTCGCGGCAACGCGCCAAGTGCTGCAAGCTTTGAAAGGGTAAAGATATGCTTAATATCGGACTTTTGGGGGCAGGGCGCATCGGTCAGGTTCATGGTGCAACACTGGCGCAAATGACCACTGCGCGCGCAGCGGCGGTGTCGGATTTCCTGCCGGACGCGGCGGCGGCTTTGGCCGCTAAGCTCGGCGCGACAGCGATGAGCACGGACGAGATTATCGCCGACAAAAGCATTGATGCGGTGGTCATTGGCACGCCAACAGCAACGCATTACGATATCATTCACGAAGCTGCCGCGGCAGGCAAAGCAATCTTTTGTGAAAAACCAGTGGATCTGTCAACGGACCGCATTCGTGAATGCCTCGCGATCGTTGAAAAGGCGGGCGTGCCATTTATGACTGCATTCAATCGCCGTTTTGATTCCAGCTTCGCGTATTTGCAAAAGCAGATCACAGATCAGGTGATCGGCAATGTGGAGATCGTCACAATCCTGTCGCGCGATCCCGCGCCGCCCCCCATCGGTTACATCAAAACCTCTGGTGGAATTTTCCGCGATATGATGATCCATGATCTTGATATGGCGCGTTTTTTACTAAGTGAAGAGCCTGTGGAGTTAACCGCTGCCGCGTCTTGTCTTGTTGATCCAGAAATTGGGAACGCGGGAGATTTCGACACCGCTATCGTAAATCTCAAGACCGCGAGCGGCAAACTTTGCCAGATCAGCAACTCGCGTCGCGCCACCTACGGCTACGATCAACGCATCGAAGTGCACGGAGCCAAAGGCATGTTGCGCGCGGATAATATGCTGGAGAACTCGGTTGAGGTGTCCAACGGGCAAGGCTTTCGCACAGCCCCGACGCAGCCTTTTTTCTTAGAGCGTTATGCCGCTGCGTACCGCGCTGAGATGGAGCATTTTGTTGCTTGTTTGAACGACAAAGTTACGATGACGCCGACGGGCCTTGATGGCTTGAAAGCGCAAATGTTGGCGGATGCGGCAGACAAGTCCGCGCGGGATGGCAAGGCGGTTTCATTATAGGGACAATTCGGTACCCTTTCCGCAAAGAGGGATGCATCGTATGGTGACAAGTTTTTCCGCGTTCGTTCACGATCTTGAATTTAATGACCTGCCCGAAGACTTGCTTGCGCTGCTAAGGCGCAGTTTTCTAGACACGATGGGCGTCGCAGCGATTGGTGCAGGTACAGAGCTAAGCGATATCGCTCGTCGCAGCGCAATGGCACTCTTTGGCGCGGGCACTGTGGGCGGCACGCGCCTGTTGATGGATGGGCGCACGTGCAGTCCTGCGGGCGCTGCGATGGCGGGGGCATTTACCGTTGACAGCATTGACGCGCATGATGGCAGCACGCCGAACAAGGGTCATGCTGGATCTGCGGCCTTCCCTGCGGTTCTCGCCGTTGCAGATGCGATGTGTCAGAGGGGGCAGTCCGTCACGGGTCGTGATCTCGCGCTGTGGTTGGCGCTGGCCTATGAGGTGAGTTACCGCGCAGGGCAGGCGCAGCATGCGACCTGCGCGGATTATCACACATCGGGCGCTTGGACCGCTGTCGGCGTTGCCGCATCCGTGGCGCGTATGTTGGGCTGTGATGAGGAGCAGATACGCCACGCTGCTGGCATTGCAGAGTATCACGGACCGCGCAGTCAAATGATGCGCTGCATCGATTTTCCGACCATGGTGCGCGATGGCGTTGGCTGGGGCGCGCCCTCTGGTGTGACAGCGGCTTATCTTGCGCGAGAAGGCTTCACAGGCGCGCCTGCACTAACCTGCGAAAGTGAAGACGCGGCACCGTTTTGGAGTGATTTGGGCACGCGTTGGCTGACGTTGGAGCACACGCATTACAAGCTATACCCTTGTTGTCGTTGGGCGCATTCATCGCTTGATGGTGTGCAAAAACTGATGCGAGGGAATGATCTGCACCACACAGATATCGCAAATGTTGAAATCAAAACCTTCCACTACGCGACGCGCCTTGCAGGGTATGAGCCAAAAACGCTTGATGAATTCAGCTATTCCATTGCCTTCCCAGTCGCTTGCATGATCGTGCGCGGCACCATTGGCTCCAATGAGTTGACGCCGAAAACCCTAACCGATCCTGATATCTTAAGGATCAGTCATGCCACCACTTTGATTGACGATCCCGAATTGACAAGGCGCAGTGTCTCCAAACGCTGGGCGCAAGTCGCGTTGACCCTAAAGAATGGTCAGCGCATTCAGGGTGTCCCAATGACGCCGCGTGGTGACGTTGATTTACCAGTGTCCGATGCCGAAATCAGTGCGAAATTTCATCTGCTTGCGGATGAGGGGTTGGGACTTGAGCGGGCCAATGAGCTTGAAAGGTTGTGTGCTGAGTTTGATACATTGGACAGCGCGGGGTTTGCACTGCTTTTGGATCTGTGCCTCTCGGGGACTTCATGCCCGCAGTCTTGATCTAGCGCATCGGCTGGTTTCCGCGCGCCTGTAAACTCGGGCGCTTGATTGTTAGTATTTTATAAAATAAAAATTTTTTCGAAGCTGGAGTATATTGCATGAGAAAATCTGCGGATGCGCGGCAGGCGGACATCTTGGAGGTTTTGAAAACCTGCGAAAAACCAATGACTGCTTATCAAATCCTTGAACAACTTCAGCGCTCCGAGCCGGATATCGCACCGCCGACCGTATATCGGACATTGTCTGCTTTGACCGATCAAGGCCGCGCGCATCGGTTGGAATCCATCAAGGCCTTTGTGCCGTGTCGCTGCAATCACGCAGAAAGTGTACCGGTCCTTGCGATCTGTGAAACATGCGGTTTGGTTGATGAACATGACGGGAGCGATCTACTGCCCAAGCTAGCGGAATTGACGGACCAAAACGCCTTTCGCTCGGACCGCCATATCGTAGAAATCCATGGGCACTGCCAACGGTGCGTTGCCTAAGACCTATCTGACCAATAAGGGACCGACTATGAAAAACGCTCTTTCACTTTTTGCACTTATCGCAGCTTTTCCTGCTGTCGCCGAAGAGACACGCCAGCTTGATGCGCATGAACATGGTGTGGGTACATTGAATATTGCGATTGATGGTGCAGAGGTTGCGATGGAGTTTCATGCGCCAGGGGCGGATATTGTTGGGTTTGAGTATGAGGCCAGCGGTGCCGCGGATTTAACCGCGATTGAGACTGCTCTTGCGGCTCTCAATGCGCCTTTGGAACTATTTGCGATGTCCTCCGCGGCGGGCTGCGTAGTCAATAATGCGCGCGCTGAATTGGAAACGGAGGGCGAGCACGAAGATCATGACGACCACGATGATCATGACGCGCATGCGCATGATGAAGATCACGAAGACCATGGCGATGACGCTGGCCACACGGAATTCCATGCGGAGTATGCTCTAAGCTGTTCTTCAGCGGATGCTCTGAGCGAGATCACCTTTCGTTATTTCGACGCTTTTCCAAATGCTGAGGAAGTTGAGGTGCAGCTCGTTACGTCTAACGGTGCCCAAGCTTTTGAGGTCACGCGCGCGACCCCGGTCTTGGATCTGGATCGCTAATCACGTATGACGGGTGCGGTTCTTAACCTGTCTGATGTCGCTTTTGACTGGGCGGGGCGGTTTTCATTGCGGGTCGTTGATCTTCGTGTGGCCAAGGGTGAATCCGTGTTGTTGCTGGGCGAAAGCGGGTCGGGCAAGTCGACGCTCTTGTCGTTGATCTGCGGTACGATTGTGCCGGATAGCGGACGGATCGAGATTGCGGGTCAAGATATCACCGAACTATCCGCCAGTAAGCGCGACAAGTTCAGAGCGGAACAGATAGGCGTAATCTTTCAGCAGTTTAACCTGCTGCCGTTTGGCACCGTAGCCGACAATATCATGCTGCCTTTGCGCTTTGCGCCTGCGCGCAACAAGCAGGCGGGCGATGCATTGGCGAAGGCAACTGAACTGTGCCGCGCCCTTGGTCTGCCTGACGGTGTGACCAACATTAAAGCAACCGCGCTCAGCGTTGGCCAACAACAACGTGTCGCCGTTGCGCGTGCGCTCATTGGCCGGCCGCCGCTAATAATCGCGGACGAACCAACCTCTGCGCTTGATGCAAACAGCCAAGCGGCCTTCCTCGATTTGCTTTTTGCTCAAGTGCATTCAAACCAAACTTCTTTGCTGATGGTCAGCCATGATCCACGTTTGGGCGCGCGTTTTGATCGGGTTATAGACATGCAAGACATCGCGCATGTTGAAAGAGGTGCGGCATGATCTTGCGCCTTGCCATCGCCTCGCTATTTGCACGAGCTTTGACCGTTGGCATGACGATCCTTGCGATTGCCTTGTCCGTCGCGCTCTTTCTTGGGGTCGAGAAGATAAGAACTGGTGCAAAGGCAAGTTTTGCGGATACGATTTCGGGGACGGATTTGATTGTTGGCGCGCGCTCAGGCTCCGTTCAATTGCTGCTTTATTCGGTGTTTCGCATCGGCAATGCGACCAACAATGTGACGTGGCAAAGCTATCAAGACATCGCCGCGCGCTCTGAAGTGGACTGGATCGTACCGATTTCCTTGGGCGATAGTCATCGCCAATTCCGTGTCATGGGCACGTCCGTTGCGTTCTTCGAGCATTATAAATATCGCCAAGGCCGCTCCCTAGAGGTGGCGAATGGGGCGATCCTGTCGGATCTTTTCGACACAGTCATCGGTGCCGATGTGGCGGCGGTTTTGGGCTATGAGATTGGCGATCCGATTATTGTCGCACACGGGTTGGCCTCTTTTGCGGAGCACAAAGACCAGCCTTTCCGCGTTTCAGGTATCTTGAAGAAAACTGGCACACCAATTGATCGCACCGTGATTGTCAGCATGGAGGCTATTGAGGCAATCCATGTGGATTGGCAGGGTGGCGCGCAGGTACAGGGCCAAGCCACGCCCGCTGATGAACTGCGCCAGATGGAGCTGACACCGAAAGCGGTCACTGCCGCGTTGGTCGGTGTGAAAAGCCCTTTGCAAATTTTCCGCTTGCAACGCGCGATCAACGACTACGGCCAAGAACCCTTGCTCGCAATCTTACCGGGCGTCGCATTGCAAGAACTTTGGGGCATCGTAGGCATCGCCGAAACAGCCCTGCTTGGTGTGTCCTTTATGGTTGTTGTCACTGCTTTGATCGGAATGATGGCAACGATTTTCTCTAGCCTGAACGAGCGAAGACGAGAGATGGCAATCTTTCGCGCGATGGGTGCGCGCCCTGCCACGATCCTCAGTATGCTGGTGCTGGAAGCGGTTGTCATGGCGGCGCTCGGGGCGCTTCTAGGGCTTGGCTTGCTTTATCTTGGTCTATTCATCGGCCAACCGATATTGGATCGCGAGTTTGGTCTATGGCTGGCGATTGATCCACCCAGCCTGCGCGAGGGGTGGGTTATGCTAGCGGTCATCGCAGCTGGCGCAATTGTGAGCTTGGTGCCCGCTATAAGGGCTTACCGATTGTCGGTGGCTGATGGTATGGTGGTGAAAACGTGACACCCTGATTGAGGTCAAAGACATGCTAAATCGTAGATCGGCTTTGATGTTGTTTTCAGGCGCGCTTGCGACGCCCAAAACGGCTCTCGCCGCCACCCCGAAAGAGATCACTTGGGATGATTTGCTGCCCGTTGGCGTGCCCTACTCAGAGATCATCGGTGAAGGTGAGCTCGACGAGGTCAACGACACGTGGAACCCGATCTACGATGAAAACGCGACCAAGCTGAACGAGAGTTTGGATGGTTCTTACATCAAAATGCCGGGTTTTATTATCCCGTTTGATATTGGCGTAAAGGGCGTCACAGAGTTTATGTTGGTACCCTATATGGGGGCCTGCATTCACATGCCACCACCGCCCGCGAACCAGCTGGTTATGGTGAACGCGAAAACACCGTGGCCGAGCGATGATCTTTGGAATCCAGTTTGGGTGATCGGCATGATGCGTATGCAATTGCAAACGACGGATTTGGGGCAAACTGGCTATGCGATCGTCGCGGATCAGATGGAAGTCTACGAATGGTGACGCGCCGCAGCCTTTTGGCGGCCTTAGCGGCGAGTGCGGTGATCCCACAGATGCTACGGGCGGATGAGTTTATTGATTTGGATTGGGTGGATTTGCTGCCAAAGAACGATACCCCCATTCCGCAAGCGTTTCGCGGTCTCATTGATCACGATCAACCACCTTTGAGCAGCCAGCAGCCAGATTCAAGTGGGGTGCGCTCGGACTGGAATGGGCAGATAGTGCGCTTGCCGGGGTTTGTAGTGCCGATAGATCAAAGCAGCGCAGGCGTCACCGCCTTTATCTTGGTGCCCTACGCGGGCGCTTGTGTGCATGTCCCACCGCCACCTGCGAACCAATTGGTGTTTGTCACGACTGAAACCCCTTATAAAAGCAAAGGCTTGTACGAGGCGGTCAACGTGATTGGCATGTTTGGTATTTCGTCAATGCGGACCTACATCGCAGATGTCGGATATGCTTTATCTGCCGACAAGATTGAGCCTTTTCGGGTTTAAATTGACATGCTTGGACTGCAATGCATCGGACAGCCAAACGCGCACAAAGACTACCGTCAACGTTGTATTGGGGTACAGTTTGAGTTGCCAAAAAGCTAAGATTTTTTGGCTCCGGCGGTAGGGGCTACCTATAAAATAACATTCAGCAAATACAGATACTTGCGAAACTCTTGTATGAGTTTTGTGTTCCTTTTGACAGAAACTTGTGTTCCTGAAAGTTGGCTCCCAGAGTGGCCCAGAGGTGGGCATCTTGGGGGTGTTTTGGGTGGTGGTCATCGTTGGGGTGCGCTGGGCACCTAACAGGCATTTTGGGGGTGCTTTGATAGGCTTGGCAGTAAGTACCCGAAGTACCCAACTACCCGAAGTACCCGCAGTATTTTTTGCTTATGGTTGCTTAGTTAGTCTGGTTAGTTGCCAGTTAGACTTTCTGACCTTTACCCTTGCTATCCCTACCAGAGTAGAGCCGTTCAGCTTCGTCTTGGGTGTTCTGCTTATACGAGCCAATCACCAAGTGGTCGGGGTTTACGCAGGCTCTGTTGTGGCACAGGTGTCGGACTACTTCCCGTTCTCCCATCAGTTCAGCGTTTAGGATTATCGGTATGAATCTGTAAGCATAGTCTGGGAAGCCATTTATCGTGATGGTCTGTGGTTTGTCGTGGGTTTTTAGCTCCCAGCATCCCTCCAAGGTTCTACTTGCGGACATTGACGGGGGCAGGGGTTCTTTGACTTTAGCACTCATCAGAAGCTCCCTGACTTTTGCCAAGGTTTCTGTTGGGTGGTTTTCTATCAGGTTGGTGTAGTGGTCGCGGTTAACGCTCCGCAACTCTTCGTGGAAGGGAGACCTGCGGAACTCTGCGAGGTTTCTTTTACCTTCTTCTATCCAGGCATTCAGCTGGGCTTCTCTTACCACTGTTGTTGCCCATTCTTGCTGAAGGCTATGTCCTTGTGGCCTTCAGTGTTTCTCATCGCAGGGTCTACTAGGAGTTCGTTCACCTTGTTTATCTGCTGCCCTATCGGCGCTCTGATACCTCGAACAAGCACCTCGCCACGTACTGGGACAGCGCTGGGCAGATACCAACAGGCTTTCTGGCTCTTATCACCACCCCAAGCAAACCTATTCTTCTTATAGCCAAGTTCGGTGAATAGGTGTGTTTGACTGTTGGCCACTCCGCCCGAGGTGGAAACGGTGGGAAGCAGCCCTTTGCTACATTCTGCCCCGATGTCTACTTTGCGGACAAACCGGACTTTGACGACTTTTTTGGGAACGGCTGCTTCCCGAATTTAGCGACTCAAACGCTCGTAGAATGCAGCAATGAACAGTGGCTCGATACCATCGAAGAAAATTGCGATGTAAGACCTAGAGCTAAATCGTGCTGCTGCTCTGGCTGAGACACGCGCCTCATCGTCTCATGGAATTCACGCTCTCAAGGCTTCTGATGATCAATCCGGCTTGTCTGATACGACCATCGGAAGGCGTGTTTCAACGAGCTTTGTCCAGAACGAAATGCCATACGGGATCGCTTCGTCTGCAAAATCGAATTTGGGATTGTGCAGCCCCGCCGTGTCGCCGTTGCCTGTGTTGATCACAGCACCGGGGACTTTTTCCAACATAAATGAAAAATCCTCTCCACCCAGACGTGGTGGGTAATTTTCGTCGACAGCGGCAATGCCCGCCACGCTACGGGCCGCTGTGAGGGCGTATTCTGACGGGCTACGATGATTGAAGTTGATTGGGCATTTGCGTTGATAGTCCAGCGTGGAATTTACTTTGTGGCTCAGATCGACCCCGGCGCAGATTTCGCCCATGCGTTTTTCAATGATGTGTTGGGTGTCGGCGTGCAATGTGCGCACGGTGCCGCGTATCAGCGCAGATTGCGGGACCACATTGAACGCCTCCCCGGACTGGATCGCGGTGACAGAGATCAGACCATTGCGGATGGGATCGGTATCGCGGGTGATGATGGTTTGAAACGCATTGTAGATCGCATTTGCCGCTGCAATGGGATCATCCCCTTGATGGGGGCGTGCAGCATGTGCCCCGTTGCCTTCAATTTGGACTTCAAACGTATCAACTGCAGCATGAGACGGGCCATGGCACAGTGCAAATTCGCCAACCGGTAATCCTGGCATATTGTGCATGCCATAAATTTCCGAGATGTCGAATTTTTCAAACAACCCGTCCTTGAGCATCGCATTTGCGCCCACGCCACCTTCTTCGGCTGGTTGAAAGACCAAGGCAACGCAGCCGGCAAAATTACGCGTTTCTTGCAAATATTGTGCGGCACCTAGCAGCATTGCAGTGTGACCATCATGCCCACAAGCGTGCATCTTGCCGTTCTCGTTCGATTTGTGGGGGATGTCGGAAAGCTCAAATAAGGGCAACGCGTCCATATCAGAACGTAGTCCAATCATCGGGCCACTCTGCTGACCTTCAATAATCGCAACCACACCTGTTTTTCCCAATCCGGTATACACATCTGTGATGCCGATTTTTGCCAATGTGTTGAGGATGAATTCTTGTGTTTTTGGCAAGTCGAACAGGAGTTCGGGGTTCTGGTGCAGCCAGTGCCGCCAACCTGTTACTTCGGGGACCAAAGATGAAATACGGTTATTCACTAGCATAGGCATAGCGGTCTCCTGTTTGACGCTCGCAGAAAGGGTACGCAATTGCCAAGACGTTCATAAACAGGAATTTTCTATATAATTATTCCGTATCCCAGGACCGATGGTCCAAATTGCTTGCCCAGTCTTGCTGCTCACTTCTACTTGCCCAGATATCATCAAGTTTTTTCTGCCCGCTAGCGGCATGCTCGCGTACCGGGATAAGGAATTCGCGCAGGGTCTCGTTGCGGTCATTTTCGCGCCAGGCCACACCAAATTGAAGTGTGAGGTCTTCTTCTGCCAAAGGTCTCAGCGGCATGTTAGGCAAGTATAGGGCTCCTATCCATTCAGGAACGAAGGCTACACCAATGCCGCGCGCAACAAGTTGAAGGGTTGTAAACTTGTCGATGACTTCCATGATAATCTTCGGGCGCACCCCAGCTTTGGCAAAACCATTCACAATGAGCCTGTTGAGATGTGGCCGGGCATGGATGGGATATGAGATGACAGGATCATCTGCCAGCTCTTTGATTGAGACGGGCCCCGTCCTTGTGGCGAGCCTGTGATTTCGGGGCAAAGCGACGTAGATGCGCTCTTGCAAAAGCAGCTCAAATTTAAACCCAGGGCGCATTGTGGGAGGGCGGAAAAACGCGATATCAATGTGGTGGCTTTCAAGACTATCGATCTGATCTTCAGAACTGGACGATTCAGTCATTGTTGGGGAGACGGAGGGAAACTTGGCGGTGAAATCCCTCAGAATGGGCGGCAGATACCAGATCAAAGCGCCATCAATCCCGCCGATGCGCAGACGATCAAGCCTGTTGTCTGCCGCAGCACTTGCCGCTGCAACGCCGTTTTCCAGTGTGTTCAACGTGTCGCGCACGCTCTCCAGAAAAACCGCTCCTGCCTGCGTCAGGCTGACATGCCGGGTGGTTCTGAAAAACAACTTAAATCCCAGCTCGCTCTCTAGGTCTTTGATTTTAGTAGAGATTGCGGCCTGCGCCATGCCAAGGCGTTCTGCTGCAGTGCGAAAGTGCAGTTCTTCTGCGACGGCGACAAAGGCGCGAAGTTGCCGGAGATCCATATCAATTCCCAATCAATCAATGCTATTGTTCGCTTTTTTTATTCAATAGTTCGCTCTCATTCAATCCAAAGGTTCAAAGCTACCCTGCGAGATATCAAAAATCAGTCTCCGTCCTAGTTCGTGCTCAACAGACGCGCCGCAGACGAGAGCCAACAACACGTAGCGGGGAAAACAATGTCCAAATTCGGAAGATTTCTAGCAGCATCAGTATTGGCAGGCGCCTGTGCAACTTCTGCGATGGCTGAAAATAGCTTTGATTATGCCTTCCAAGGCAGCCTTAAAGGCCTTGATCCATACACTTTGCGTGAAACATTCACCTTGGGTATTCTCACCAATGTCTACGAAGGTTTGATCAAACGCGGTCCAAATCTGGAAATCCTGCCCGGATTGGCCACGAGTTGGGAAGTTATCGAGCCGACACGCTGGCGCTTCCACCTTCGCAAAGGCGTTAAGTTCCACAACGGGAACGATTTCACCGCTGAAGACGTTGTGTTTTCTGCCGAACGCTTGAATTCTGAAGGCTCTGACATGAAAGGCCGTGTCCCGGTCGATGCCACGTTCGAAATCGTCGATGACCATACAGTGGACGTCATTTTGGCCTCGCCCAACCCAATCCTGCACTACGAGTGGGAACTTTGGTCGATTATCGACAAAGACTGGGCAGAAGCCAATGACTCTATGCGTGTGACCTCGGCTTCAGACACTGCAGAAACCACAATTTCATTGAAGGCGAACGGCACAGGCCCGTTCAAGATCTCTGAGCACACCTCTGGCGTAAGCACAAAGTTCGAAGCCAATGAGAATTGGTGGAACTGGGACAACCGCGAATTCAACATCGATACAGTGAATTTCACGTCGATTTCCGCTGATGCCACACGCGTCGCTGCTTTGCTGTCAGGTGAATTGGATATGGTTTATCCTGTGCCAACCCAGGACATCAAACGTATCGACGCCAGTAGCACACTTTCGGCTTTGACAGGCCCTGAGTTGCGCACAATCTTCCTTGGCATGGATCAACGTCGTGACGAGCTGTTGAATTCTTCGATAACAGGCAAGAACCCGTTCAAAGACATACGTGTTCGCCAGGCATTCTATCACGCGATTGACGCCGAGGCGATTTCAGCGCGGATCATGCGCAAGCAGGCCACTCCTTCTGCCGTCATGGTCTCGCCGTTTCTCTTAGACAATGCGGACCAGTTTGAGCGTCTTGCATATGATCCGGAAAAAGCGAAAGCCCTGTTGGCAGAGGCAGGGTATCCAGAAGGGTTTGAAATTCGGATCGACTGCCCGAATGACCGCTATGTCAATGATGAATCCATCTGTCAGGCCGTTGCTGCGATGATGGCGAAAGTTGGCGTAAAGGTGAACGTGAACGCGCAGCCAAAGGCACAGTTCTTTGCAAAAATTCTGGCATCCGGTGGGTACGAAACTTCGTTTTACTTACTGGGCTGGACACCGGGTTCTTTGGATAGCCACAACATCTTTGCCAACCTCTATGGGTGCCGTGACGATGCTGGGAAAGGCGGTCAGTTCAACATTGGTGGGTATTGCAACCCAGAAGTTGACGCGCTTGCAAAGGAAATTCTTGTTGAAAACGATGCCGCGAAACGTCTGGATCTCGTAACGCAAGCCTACAGGATCGTCACGGACGAAGTCGGGTACCTGCCGCTGCACCAGCAAGGTCTCGCTTGGGGGGTGTCAAACGATGTGAGCGTCGCCCAACGTGCGGATAATGTTCTGCGATTTGAGCATATCACCAAGAACTAAGACCAACGGCCCTGCGGGAAACGTCGCAGGGCCATGCTCACCATAAAAAGGGGCCGTGTAGCGGTACCATAGGATAGCTATGCTCGCATTCATTATAAAACGCTTCGTACAATCCATTGTCGTCATGCTGGTCGTTGGTTTGATTGCATTCGTTATGTTTCGTTTTGTCGGTGATCCGGTCGACCAGATGGTCGGTTTAGAAACCTCTATCGAAGACCGCGAACGTCTGAGGGAGACACTCGGGTTGAACGCGCCATTGCCAATGCAGTATTGGAATTTCATTTCCAGCGCTGCCATGGGCGATTTTGGAACATCCTATCAATTCAAACGTCCCGTTGCAGACATGCTAGGAGATCGATTGCCTGCAACGCTCGAACTGGCTCTGGTCTCGGCCATTTTCGCTTTATGTGCAGGTATTCCGATGGGCGTATTCACAGCCCTCTATAAAGACAGTGTTCTGACAAAGCTGTTCCAGGCGATCTCGCTTGTCGGTATTTCCTTGCCGACATTCTTGATCGGTATTCTGCTGATCTATGTCTTTTCGGTTCAACTGCAGAAGCTTCCAAGTTTTGGACGCGGAGAGGTTGTTGACATTGCAGGATGGTCCACCGGATTGCTCACAGTCTCTGGTTTGAAAGCGCTGATTTTGCCGGCGATCACTTTGGGATTGTTCCAGATGACGTTGATCATGCGGTTGGTGCGATCTGAGATGATGGAAATCCTGCGCAGCGACTTTATCAAATTTGCCCGCGCAAGGGGGCTAACCCCGCGGGCTGTCCACTTTGGGCATGCTTTGAAAAACACGATGATCCCCGTCATCACAATCACTGGTCTGCAACTTGGGTCGATCATTGCTTTTGCCATTATCACCGAAACCGTCTTTCAGTGGCCGGGTATTGGGCTGATGTTCCTGCAAGCGGTGCAAGACGTCGATGTACCGATCATGGCAGCGTACCTTCTCATGATCGCTTTTCTCTTTGTTTTCATCAACCTGATCGTCGACATCCTTTACGTCGTTGTCGACCCGCGCATCCGCATTGAGAAGGCTTAGTCATGTCCATGAACAAAGAGACAGACGAAAAAATGAGCGTGATCGCCCGCGTGCTTGACAGCGACATCTGGTATTCCTTTACGCGTTCCAAAGTCACGATGGTCGCTGCACTCGTAACTTTTCTAATCTTCGCCTCAGCGCTATTCGCTCCGATCATTTCGCCCCATGATCCGTTTGATTTGGCGTCCCTGTCGCTGATGGATTCACTTTTGCCGCCCGCATGGAACGCTGAAGGGGACCCTAATTATCTACTTGGCACCGATGATCAGGGGCGTGATGTCCTTTCAACCATTCTTTACGGCTCGCGTATCTCACTCGCGGTCGGTCTGGTCTCTGTGGCTTTCGCAGCGGTTCTTGGGATCACACTGGGTTTGGTTGCGGGCTATATGGGGGGCCGAGTTGATGCGATCATCATGCGCGTCGCGGATGTTCAACTGTCCTTCCCAGCGATCTTGATCGCACTGTTGATTGATGGGACGGTAAATGCCTTGGTCGGCGGAATGGATCGC
The DNA here is from genome assembly GCA_000156115.1 of Rhodobacteraceae bacterium HTCC2083. Lineage (GTDB taxonomy): Bacteria > Pseudomonadota > Alphaproteobacteria > Rhodobacterales > Rhodobacteraceae > Planktotalea. Next base: position 3,828,121 of record DS995276.1, on the reverse strand, counting down.
GAAAGGTCAGCTTTCACGGTCCTGGTCATCTCCATTGGCCTGTCTTTCTGGGTGCAATACGCCCGGACGGTACGGTCTTCCACATTGGTGGAGCGCAACAAGGAATACGTGCAGGCCGCGCGTCTGATCGGGTTGCATCCATTCTTGATCATGCTGCGTCACGTTCTTCCAAACGTCATGGGTCCAGTGCTGGTCATCGCAACAATTAACCTGGCTCTGGCCGTGATCACCGAAGCCACTCTGTCATTTCTGGGTGTCGGAATTCCCGGCACGCAACCCTCTTTGGGCACAATGATCAGAACTGGAAATGATTTCCTGTTTTCCGGCGAATGGTGGATCACATTCTTCCCCGGCGCAATGCTTGCGGCCCTAGTTCTGGCGGTGAACCTGCTTGGCGACTGGCTGCGTGATGCCCTTAACCCAAAGCTGAGGTAAGACCATGAGTGATACTCTTTTAGGCGTCAAAGACCTCGTGGTCGAATTCTCGACGCGCCGTGGAATCCTCACGGCGGTCGATAAAGTCAGCTTTGATCTGGAGCGGGGCGAAGTATTGGGTCTTGTTGGCGAATCCGGCGCGGGCAAGTCCATCACTGGGTCCGCAATTGTAGGATTGATTGACCCGCCGGGTCGTATTGCAGCGGGCACGGTACATCTGGCAGGTCAGCGGATTGACAATCTTCCTTCTGAAAAGATGCGCCGTATCCGGGGTGACAAAATTGGGATGGTCTTTCAAGACCCCCTCACGTCCTTGAACCCGCTTTATACTGTTGCTAAGCAATTGGTCCAAACCATCCTGACCCATAAGGACATCTCAAAGAAACAAGCGCGAGATCGGGCAATTGAACTGTTGGATAAGGTTGGCATCCCAGCCGCCGATCTGCGGATTGATGACTACCCGCATCAATTCTCAGGTGGCATGCGTCAACGGGTTGTGATCGCCTTGGCCCTTTGTGCTGATCCAGAGCTGATCATTGCAGATGAGCCAACAACTGCCCTCGACGTGTCCGTGCAAAGCCAAATCGTGGGCGTGTTGAAAAAGATGTGTTCTGAGCACGGGGCGTCTGTGATTCTGATCACCCACGACATGGGTGTCATTGCGGAAGCCGCCGACCGGGTGGCGGTGCTCTATTCGGGACGCATGGCCGAAATCGGGCCGGTGCGCGATGTGATCAAACACCCGCAGCATCCTTATACAAAGGGCCTGATGGGATCGATCCCAACGATCACTCAGGAGGGCGATCGGCTCACACAGATTCCAGGCTCGATGCCACGCCTGACGGATCGGCCACCGGGGTGCGCTTTTGCGCCACGCTGCGAAATGGCCATGGATGTCTGCCGCCAAAACCATCCTGAAGAAAAAGACGTTGGAACGGCTCGCGTGGCTTGCCATCTTATGAGAAAAGAGGGAGCGGTCGCTTGAAAGACACCCTGGTTAATGTAGAGAATCTGACGCGCATTTTTGATGTCTCCAAACCCTGGCTCAACAGGGTCATCGAGCGAGAAGAGAAAAAACTGCTGCTTGCAGTGAACGGTGTTTCCCTAGAAATTCGTCGGGGTGAAACATTCGCTCTTGTTGGTGAATCCGGTTCGGGAAAGTCCACAATCGCCAAAATGATTGTAGGTCTGTTAAGTGCCAGCCAAGGCAAAATTGATTTTGACGGCATTGATCTGTTCCAGCCGGGTGGGGCTGAAATGCGTGCGCTGCGCCAGCGGTATCAGATGATTTTTCAAGACCCTTTTGCCAGCCTCAACCCGCGCTGGAGGGTGAATAAGATCATCGCAGAGCCATTGCGCAAATTTGATATGGAGAGCTCTGAAAGCGCGCGACACAAGCGCGTTGAAGAACTGCTCGAGCTTGTAGGAATGTCCGCCAAAGACGGTGTCAAATTTCCGCACGAATTCTCGGGCGGTCAACGACAGCGGATCGCAATTGCCCGTGCCCTTTCTTCCAATCCGGAGTTCATCGTCTGTGATGAACCGACCTCTGCGCTGGATGTGTCGGTCCAGGCGCAAATTCTAAACTTGATGCGCGATTTGCAAGATGAACTTGGGTTGACCTATCTGTTTATCAGCCACGACCTATCCGTCGTGCGTCATATGGCAAATAGGATTGGCGTCCTGTATCTAGGGCGATTGGTTGAAGTTGCAGATGGCAAAGAACTGTTCCGCAATCCGCGCCACCCCTACACTAAAATGTTGCTAAACGCGATCCCAGATCTGGACATGACGGGGCGCGAAGTTGCGCGTCCGGATGGTGAAATCCCGAATCCGATCAACCCACCTTCGGGATGTACGTTTCATCCTCGTTGTCCCATTGCCACGGAGTATTGCAAGCGCGAAATCCCCTCGGCTCGCAATTCCGAAGCAGGCAGTGTTGCATGTTTTGAAGCGACCGGCGACTAGGCTCTGTCTCATCTTCTGACACGCTATCGGGCATGCTTTAAGCGTAAACACCTATGGTCTTGTCCGAAAACCGCCGTTCCTCGTCACCGCAGCATCAGTCACTCAGGGCTGATTGTGTTGAAAAACTCGTTGGTTTCAGCCTTTCGAAGAGGGTTATCGCATTGATTTTACTTGGACGTCTGTATGTCGACCACGATGTTAGCCTGTGGCGGGCACCAACGGCTTGAGTTTTGCGAGTTTCCGAAGGTTTTGGGCGATTGCTGCGAGGGTAAATTCATCTTGGACGCCGTATGGGCCGCGCAATCGGAGCCTGGCCAAGCCAAGGATGCGTTTGAGGTGGGCGAAGAGCATCTCGACTTTCTTTCGGCGGTTCTGTGCGGTTTGATTGAAGTCTGATGCTGTACATTGACGGGCAAATTCTCGGATGATCTCATATTTCTCGCGGTGGATCGCGCGCGCTTCTGTTTTTGGGCAGCATTTGGCTTTTAATGGGCAATCGGTGCAATCAGATTTAAGGGCCCGGTATTTGCGCGCTTTCCATTCTGGAGCGTTCCGGGCGGGATCGGAATAGGTGCGCCTCGTATGCTTCATCTCTTTGCCGCCAGGACAGATGTAGCGGTCGTTCTCATCATCCCAAGTGAAGTCTGATCTGGAGTAGTTCCATCAGTACGCTCGCCCTTATCAAAGACGGGAATGAAGGGCAGGATCTTACGTTTTGTGGTCAGCCAAACAAGGTTGTCAGAAGACCCATAGGCCGTATCTGCGGCGATCCAATCCGGCTTCAAGCCAAAGCACTCTTCGGTTCGGTCGATCATCTTGCGCATGGCACCAACCTCGGCGGTTCTGTTCGAGCGGCTGGCATCCACATCAACGATGATACTGTGATCTGTATCGATCAGATAGTTGGTAGAATAGGCAAAGAAAGCGGGACCTTTGCGTGCGGCTGTCCATTGGCTGGCCGGATCGGCATGAGCAGTGAACTTGGGCTTGGTTGTCGTAGCCGCACCAAAGGCCTCGTCGTCCAAGGTGTCGAGATATTCCCGTACAGCACGTGGTGCATCATCGGGGTCGGTCATACGGGCTGCCCAATCATCAGGGTTGCTGGAGTTCTGTTTCTGGACATCAGCGCTTATCAAACTGGCATCCACGGCAAATCCCTGACCGCCCACGAGCCCTTCCTCCATGCAACGCGCGACGGTCGTCTCAAATACGTGGCGCAGAAGATCACTCTCGCGGAAGCGACCGTGACGGTTCTTGGAAAAGCTGGAGTGATCAGGAATCCGGTCCGTCAGATCAAGGCGACAAAACCATCGATATGCCAGGTTCAGATGCACCTCCTCGCACAGGCGGCGTTCGGACCTGATGCCAGAGCAATACCCAACGAGCAGCATCCGGATCAGTAACTCAGGATCAATTGAAGGACGGCCTGTATGGCTATAGAAATCCGAAAGATGCGCGCGGATGCCGCTCAAATCCACAAACCGATCAATCGACCGCAGCAGGTGATCTTGTGGAACGTGATCCTCCGGAGAGAACTCATAGAACAGCGCCGCTTGCGCCTCCTGCTTTGGTCCCATCATCGCCAAATCCCCCAATCAATAAAGGAATTGAATCAGCGATTGACCATTCGATCAAGCAAGAGTTTTTCAACACAATCGGCTATTTCCTGCCGTTCGCTGCGCTTTGGTTGAGGGTCCGCTCAGACCTGCCACTTGTCCACTTCGCCATCATTCCCCCCAGACTTTCTCCAAGTGCTCCAGCATGACCTCCAGCGCATACCCTGAGCCATAGTTGGCAGCCACTGTGTTGGTGCTGTGGCCTAGGATGGCCATGGAGATGGCCTCAGGACAGCCGGTGTTTCTCAGCTTGTCCTTCATGCGGTGGCGTAGAGAGTGGATGGTCACCTTCTTGTCTGTGATCTGTGTTCTTAGCCGCTTCATCAGCATGGCAGAGGCCGCATCACTGCCACGAGGTCGGGCATACTGTGGGAAGAGGGGTTTGGTATCCGATAGCCCAACTTGCTGCTGTCTGAGGCACTCTGTGGCCCTGGGGGACAGCGGAATGTTGCGGTCTGATGATTTGGTCTTGAGGCGTCGTAGGCTGTTGTGGCGAATGTGCAGGCACCCCGTAGCTAGGTCGAGTTCTTGTGCTTCTAGTCCTACAATCTCAGCAAGTCGTGCCCCCGTATCTGCAAGGGTCACAAGCAGGGCATAGGCTGTGGGATTTGCCTGATACTCTGGCAGTAGCATCTCCAGCTGGTCATCAGTCATCGGCAAGCGGTCATCCTTACTGGCACCGGCTCCCTTGATCTTGATCCCTTGGAATACGTTACGCTGCTCCAGGTCGTTCTCGATGATCACATGGTTCATGGCCGCCTTGATGACCCCAACGGTGCGAACAACGGAGTTAGGAGCCATACGGTTTAGCAGGTAGTCCCGGAACGTGTTGGCATCAGCTCGGGTGATGTCAGCAAGGGGTGTCCACTCCACCCTGTTCTTACCCAGTGCAATCACGAGGTCCTTGCGGATCCGTTCAATGCGGGTCTTGAGGGCTTTGTCCCCAACACTGTCGTCACATTTGTAGGCGTAGTAGTCAGATAGGACCTTATGCAGGGTCATTGGCTCTGGAGACAGTCGCGCACTGCCGACCTGGCGTACCACTTCGGGCGGTGTGCTGCCCTCGAGTTCTATAGCAAGCTCCCGGAAATCATTTGTGATATCCCACTCAGGATCAACCACCCCGTCGGCAAACACCTCTGCGTGCCACTCGTCCAGGCGCTCACGGACAATGGACTTAGCGCGAACACTGTTGGGTGTGCTACGCTCTTGGTCGAACAACGCTTCCACCTTAGCATGGACCACAGGAAGCCTCCTGATTGCCTCATCGTAGCTATCCCCCAGCTGGCGATACACAGTCGCCTTGGGAATCACCTCCCGCAGTGCTTTGGGCACGTTGCGCTTATACCGATACGAGCCATTGACCCGCCGGAAGACGTATTTGGGAAGCTTTGAGATCGGATCATCCATTGTGCTCGAGACTATCTCGACACAGCTTACCGGGTGCAAGCTTATCTGGACCGCTTATCTGTGACGCTTTGGGTGCGCTTCTCGACGAAGTGGTCCTAAAAGCGGTCCCGATAGTGGTCCTGGATTCCGCCAGAAGCAGTTATTAGCAACGATTTCTTGGAGATATAGGGGGTATTTTGGTGCCCAGGAGAGGACGTCGTCTATACAATTTATCTATGCAATTATAGATACTTACGCCCTGCCATTTGATCAAGAGTGGTCCCGAAAGCGGTCCTTGTATTTCTGATCTAGGCATCTCTATTCACGCATCAATTTCAAGCTAAACCGTGCCGCTGCTCTCGCGAAGTGGTGTCAATTATTGAGCGTACAGATTCAGGCTATGCCAACAATATGATGCGTGTTCTTATTTGTTTAATGGTACCATCCCGATCATTCTTCCTAATGAGCAGACTTTATGCACCTTAGCATCGCTTGCACTTTCTCTGTGCGGTGAAGGTCCACGTGTGTGACTAACCATATTGGCACGGACCACTCCTGATTTGGGGGAAGAACAGGGTGAAATCCTTCGTACCTTTTAGCTTTATGGTCTTCTATAATACCCATACCTATTCCGGCAAAAACTGCCTTAAAGTTGACATCTACATGTTGGGACGAGAGTGCGATCATATCAGGGCGAGCAATGTTTTTTACCCATTCGCGGACTGAGAGTTGTCCTCCAAAACTTGGTGGAAGGACAAACTGATGGTTATCAAAATCACCAGCGTCGTTTGGCATCCCAAATCTTTGGATATAACTGTCGTGGGCGTAAAGGTTAAAACTGATCTGCGCAAAGTTACTAACAACGTAATCAGGATGATCCGGCTTTGGACCTGCACGTAGTGCAATATGCGCCTCACCATATTCAAGTTTCGCAAGGTTTTCGCTGGCGTCAAGATTTACAATACAATTTGGATTTTCTGCTCTAAAGTCTGAGATTGGTTTCATCATTAGCTCAGCGAAACCCGCTAGAATTGTCAGCTTAAGCTCACCTTCTAGCGCAGCTTTTCCACCCTGTACGCGACCCGCAAGATCTTCGATAATCTCTTCCGTCTTTTGCGCCACTCGAAGTACATCCTCGCCTAACTCTGTAAGCGTATACCCCCGTGCATGTCGGATAAAGATGCGCGCACCCATCTCTTCCTCAAGCACGTCAATGTGACGGTTCACTGTCGCGCGGTGGAAGCCAAGTGCATTTGCCGCTGCACTTACCGTGCCTAGCTTTGCCACTTGGTATGCTGTTCGAAGCTCAGCCCATTTGTCCATATTACCTATGCCTTTTTTACGCGCACTCTCTGCGGATATGCGCTCATTGTGTCTAACCATGCTGCAATGCATCTAAGGGAACAACCAAAAATAGGAGTTATAAAAATGACTGAATCACCAAAATGTGGATGTGGCCGTTCTCCGACAGGCAACTGTATCGGGTGGCACGCTCTCTCTGAGGAAGAGTATCAAGAAAAGAAAACTGCCTATGAAACACGTCAGGATCAAAAATCTTGAAAACTTCCTTCTCACGACGGCAATGGGCGTAGCGCTCGTGACTGCAGCACAAGCAGAGCAAGTAACCTATATGCTTGACGCGTCACACAGCCAAATCGTTTTCAGCTATAACCACTTGGGCTTTTCTAAAACGACGGGCATGTTTTCAGGCTTTGAGGGCACAATTGTGCTCGACGCAGAAGACCCAGCAGCATCAAGTGTTGAAGTGTCCTTTCCGGTGGAAAGCCTTATTACTGGCTGGCCAGCACGCGAAGGCCACTTCCTAACAGACGACTTTTTCGGCGCAGAAGCGAATACTGTTGTGACATTCACGTCAACAGCGGTCGAAGTGACCGGCGAAAATACCGGTATGATCACAGGCGATCTGACCATGAACGGCATCACGAAATCTGTCGTTCTGGACGCGACAATGAACCAGTTGGCAGACCACCCGATGGCAAACCAGCCATGGGCCGGTTTTGACGCAACAACAACGCTGCTGCGTTCTGATTTTGACATGGGCCTGTTCGCGCCTTTTGTTGGCGACGAAATTGCGATCAACATCTCTATAGAAGCAATGGTTCCTACTGAATAATCGTTCATAAATGCGAAGCGTTAAGGGGCTGCCAGAGCAATCTGGCAGCTCCATATTGTTTGAGGAACGCCTATCTCACGGTGCCAGTGTCGCCGTAAGTTCAATCAAGACGTCCACCGAGAACCCGACTGAGCTTTCGTCCGGGTAGGCCGCACCCATTCCGAAATCACGCCGATCAAACGTCGTGCCACCCGACACCGTCGCGATGCCGTCCTTCATCTCGAGATCGAAATCAAACGCTATGGGAACGCTCTGTCCGACCAATGTCAGGTTACCGGTTGCGGTATGTTTAGTACCATCGATCTGTGCGATCTCTGCATCGAATACGGCCTGGGCATGGCTTGCAATATCAAAAAATTCTGGGCCTTTCGCCTGATCTGTTACTGACCCCAGAGAGAGGGATGAAGTGTCGATGATCACGTTAGCTGTGCCAATTCCGGTTTCAGGATCATATTCAATCGTGGATTGCCACCTTGCAAAATCTCCGGTGACTTTGGCACCAATTTGCGTAATTGCAATGGAAAGATTACCATTCTGAACGGCCCAACCTGCGGTTTTTTGGGTTGGCAGTTGTGGCGTCACTACGTCGTGGTAGGTAGGTGCGAAAACTGTCAGGGCCCCGCCAATTGCAAACACCCAAACCGCGAATGCAGCAAACAGAGATGGGTTAACAGTCACGTGCTTCGTGGCCCCATTGCCAACCTCACGCCCGTTCCACATTCGCGCTAATGTACCATCGCGATCCAGTACGGCGTGTTTGAGAGCGCCACTGATATGCGCGGCAATGGTTGCCGCTAAAACGATCCCAGATATCCAGTGCACAGTGGCGGCCGTCACCACGATGCCCTCTGATTTAGGGATGAACGGTAGATTTTGGCCAAACGGCCACCAAATAGGTGCAAAGCCCACTTCGGTCGAATGCATGACCCAGCCTGACAGCGGGAGCACAAAAATAGCCGCATACAAAACCCAATGCACCGTTTCAGCGGCAAACGTTTCAAAACGGCGCTCGGGATGAATTGGCACAGGTCGCGGCTGCGAGATCGCCCAAATCACGCGCAACACTGCGAGGAAAAGGACCGTTATGCCGATTGTCTTGTGAGACGAATACAGTAATTGGAGGAAATCGACAGTGTCACCGGACTGCGGCGTGAACTTTCCAATCAATCCAAGTGCTATGTCGACTAAAACGAGGACCGCAATGGTCCAGTGAAAAAGTCGGGCAACAAGCCCATAACGTGTGGCGGTATTCGCTATCATCTGAATCTCACATTGCTACATTTTGTTTCTAATACAAAACCCCGTCCCAGCGCGCACTATGCTATTGTACACACCTGATGTGCGTCAAAAGGGGGGATGTGAAACGTTTTCAATTTGGCGCGGAAAGTGACATAATATCATGCATCCGATACGCCGTAGATGGAAGAATTTTTATCTATGGCCATAGCAACATAGGCATGCTGAATTTTCTTGGTCATATAGCCATAACTAGGCTCATAAGTGGGATAATTTATCTTCGCCATTAAACACCTGCTTTTGTGGGGGTGCCCCGGAGTTAGCCTTGTGATGCCAGTTAAATTTAATGGGCCAAACCCGCAAACCGAATACCGCTTAGGTCTGCCATCTCCCGCTTCCAGGTTGTGATGTCAGAATGGTGGAAATCAGACAAAGACGAACGGCCACATGCCCGCGCTAGTACCTGCATCAATTCAACACTTGAGCCAAAATAACGCGCTAGTTTTTCTGCACCTATTTGCACATCCAACCGCTTGCGTAATTCAGGTTTTTGCGTCGCCACCCCAACGGGGCAATTATTGGAATTGCACATTCTTGCTGCGATACACCCTACTGCCTGCATTGCTGAATTTGATAATGCTATCGCATCTGCACCGAGGGCCATTGCTTTGGCAAAATCTTCGGCCATTCGTAATCCACCCGTAATCACAAGCGTAACATCACGGCCTGATTTTGCGTCCAAATGTCGACGTGCCCGCGCAAGTGCTGGAATTGTTGGTACTGATATATGATCTCGAAAAATCAAGGGTGCTGCGCCTGTGCCTCCGCCACGACCGTCAAGGATGATATAATCTGCACTGGCTGCCAGAGCAAAATCAATGTCGTCCTCTATGTGGTTGGCTGACAGTTTGAACCCGATGGGAATTCCGCCTGAACGTTCGCGCACCTGATCGGCAATACGTTTGAAATCCGCAGGCGTTTCTAGATCAGCAAACGTCGACGGGGAAATCGCATCTTGGCCAGGTTCCAACCCTCGGACCTGAGCGATTTTCCCTTGCACCTTGTCGCCAGGCAGATGACCGCCGGTACCAGTTTTAGCACCCTGTCCGCCTTTGAAATGGAACGCCTGAACGCGAGCCACCAAATCGAGGTCCCAGCCAAAACGCGCAGACGCCAGTTCATAGAAATAGCGGCTGTTTTCGGCCTGTTCTTCGGGCAACATGCCACCTTCGCCGGAACAAATACCGGTGCCTGCCATCTGAGCACCGCGTGACAACGCAGTCTTCGCCTCTTCAGACAATGCGCCATAGCTCATGTCAGAGACAAAAAGAGGGATATCCAGTCGCAATGGTTTGGCGGCACGCGGGCCAATTGTCACGGACGTCGCGACCGGCACATCATCCAGCAATGGTTTGCGCGCCATCTGCGCAGGCAGAACTTGGATATCATCCCAATGCGGCAGATCTTTGCGTGGAATGCCCATGGATCCCATCTCACCGTGGTGCCCAAGTTTGGACAAACCGTCTTTGGCCAACGCATGAATGCGTGCGACGGTGGGCTCTTCGGGGGTCGGTGTCGCCTGCGGGACATCGGATTTGGGCGCAGGGGCCGCATCACCCACAGCCAGATCGCCAAGACCAGCGTGCGTGCCATCACAGAACGGGCCGTTGGCCGTTGATTTGCAAAGACACATCGCTGCGTCACCGTCTTTGTCGGCGGTGAATTTCAACGGACCGATGTCAGTGCCTGCATGGCTGCCGTCGCAGAATGGCTGGCTCTTGGACATACCACATTGGCACCAGAAGTAGTTTTTCCCTTTTTCGAGGGTGACCTTGAAGGGTGATTTGCCCGCGATAATCGGAACGGTTTGGATCATTTTGGTATCCTTGATTATTCTGTTTCGAGCGTCTGCCCAACTTTCAAATGCACGATTGGCGTTCTGCCTTATTGGACCGTGCTGACATGAGGGACTCCGTTCAGGTTTCTGGTGTATTGCTGCGCCCCAGAACCTCGGGAATTTGATCGCGATAGATGTAAAGAACTGTCGCACATAGCAGTCCGAGCACGGTGGCAGGCAAAGCTGAGGGCCCCAGAATGAACAGATGGGTCAGGACCGCACCGGCCATCGTGCCCCCCAGAACGGCGGCACCAACGACTTGACGACGTGGCAGCCATAACAAGGCTGCGCCGATCATCTCAACAGCGCCAGTGAAATAGCGTAGGGTCTGGCCAAATCCGATTTGATCGAAGGTTGCGACCATCATCTCGACACCCGCGAGCTTTGCGCCGCCTGCGCCGACAAATGCCAGGGACAGTAAAATACGAAGACCGAGTGATACGTATGTCATGTGTTGTTTCCAGTGTTGATTGTTTATGGTTATCGATTAAGTGCTATGTAACGTGGATGTACTCAATGCGCGTAAATCCGCATTTGATGAGCGCAAAATAGGCATAATATAAATGGATAAATGGGCAGAACTTCGTACCACATACCAAGTTGCCAAACTGGGCACTGTCAGGGCTCGAAGCATGCGTAATTGGGCTACCCTCTATTCTGAGGTCGAGCTCCCGATAGGATCACAGGATATCTGTGAACAAGGGAGATAGAAGATGGAATATTTTGCCGGAATAGACGTATCGCTGCGATCCTGTGCGCTTTGCATTGTTGATGGCAAGGGAAACGTGCTGCTTGAACGAGAGCTGCCTTGTGAGGTCAGCGACATCGCTGAATGCCTTCGCGCATTTCCCTATCCGATTGAACGGGTTGGTTTTGAGGCTGGTACGATGAGTCAGCATCTGTTCTTTGGCCTGACCAAAGTAGGGTTTGACGTCGTTTGTATGGAGGCGCGTCAGGTCAATGCCGCGCTTTCAGCAATGCGCAACAAGACAGACAAGAATGACGCACGCGGCATTGCTCAAGTCCTACGCACCGGCTGGTTCAGCCCTGTTCACATGAAGAGCCGCGAAGCGCATGGCGTCCGTGCCTTGCTGAGCACCCGCAAAGCGCTTCTGAAGAAGACGATGGATCTTGCCAATGAGGTTCGTGGGCTGTTGAAGGTTTTTGGTATTCGCCTCCCAATGACCGTGAAGCACGGCAGCTTCGACGGTGTCGTGCGACCGTTGATCGAGATGGACGAGGTTTTGGTCCATGCTTTGGTGCCGCTGTTGGATGCACGCGTCGCCCTGTACGAACACTTTTTGGAGCTAGATCGCAGGGTCAAACGCGCCGCCAGCCAAGATGAGGTTTGCATGCGGATGATGACGGTGCCAGGCGTCGGACCAATTGCATCTCTCACCTTCAAAGCGGCTGTCGATGATCCGACGCGCTTCAAACGGTCACGGACTGTTGGTGCGCATTTTGGTCTGACACCGCGACGCTACCAGTCTGGTGAACATGACAATCCTGGCCGCATATCGAAAGCTGGGGATCGAGATGTACGCGCAACTTTGTACGCTGCAGCCAACGCTTTGCTTATGCGTACGATGGCGGGGTCCCAGATCAAGTCATGGGGCATGCGTCTGGTGCGCACCAAAGGGCGTCGTCGCGCTGTTGTTGCCGTCGCCCGCAAACTCGCCGTCTTGCTCCACAGGATGTGGACGGATGGCACCGAATTCCGTCAGGAGAACGTAGGAGGCATGGCATGATCTGAACAGCCGGGCCCCAATCCTGACGGGGTCGTCCCTCACCGGACGAGGTTCGTGGAAGAAGCCGAAAATGTCTGCTGCGCATCTTGAAGCGCGTCTCAAAGCAAGGCTCTCCGCGTCCGATCCGACATATGCGTGCAGCGGTGCCAACACGGCATCAACCAGACTGCGAAGAGAAGCGTGACCCGGATGAGTGACAATGACCCGAAAGAAAGAAGGAAAATGAGCTTGACCCAAACACCCAATTAGAGAAGCCTCCGTTAGCTGCAATTTAAACCAATGTTTGCATTGGCTCCAACTTTTTCCCTTCCACAAAAAAATAGTCGCCATACCCCCGCCCGACCACCCGCGAAGGGCAGCCGGACGGGGGGGATCACAACGCCTCAGCCCACAGGCAACCTAATCCCCTCGACAATCTCCCGCTTCTGCGCATCAGATATACCCGCTGAGTAGAGCCCATAGGTAAGCTTATTGGCGGACCTTGCGGAGTGATGCCCGACCAGGGTTGCGGTGAAGTGCTCAGGGACACCTGTGCGCTCACACTGGGTGATGAACCACTTGCGTGTGGAGTGGAACACCGTGCCTCTGAGTTCCGGATGACGTCTGCGCAGGTAGGCATACCGTTTCACAACCTTGTCCACGCTGAGGTTCGGGAACAGCCTACCAGACTTTGGAAGAGCGGTATCCAACAGCTGCTCAAGAACCCCATGAAGTGGCACCTCCCGCTCTGCGGCCTTGGACTTCAGAAGTCTCACCACGTTCGGCCTGATGCTGACAAACCGCCCTAGGTTGCCCTTTGCTGTGATGTCCTCTGCCATGAGCCCGCAGAGCTCACCAGAGCGCATGCCTGTGAGCAGCCCGAAGAGTAGGGCACTGTGCAGCACCCTGTCCTTGGTCCTCAGTAACACGCTGACCTGGTCATCACTCAGCACCCCATGGGGATGTACCTCTGGCCTGTCTTTGACCTTGAGGGCCTCCCAGGGGTTGGTGCCTAGCTCTCCCTCCCCAACACACCAGTCAAGGAACTGGGACATCTGCTTGAGGATACGGGCTTGGGTCTGGGGTGCCAGGGTGATGCCCTCCTGCGCGCTGGAGATGGCAGCGAGCTGAGCTAGGCCAGCTTCTTTCCCTTCCCTATATTTACGCACATTGGGAGAGAGCTTAGTGATGTACCCCAGGACCTCCTTTCCATGGTTCAGGGACAAGTCACCAACAGAGTGCTTCCCCAGATGAGAGGTTAACAGTGACAGCGCAAAGCGCACCGACTTGTAGCTGCCGGGACGTAGCCGCTGTGAAGCCTCAGCAAGGTAGGCCTGTGCCAGCTCCGTTACCAACCGCTCACCCACAAGACGAGCACGCTGATATCGAGGGCGACCCACAGCCAGTCGAGGACCTTGGGTAGAAGTGGCAGGAGTGGTGTGAGGGGTAGCAAGGGCATGGGCCTGAGCCTCCTTGATGATGGTTGTGAAGGTTGTGTTCAGCTCAGCCACACGCAGCTTGGCCTCACGGGCATCTGCTGTCTTGAGGGATTGCTTGAGGGCGGAGCCCAAGAGGGGTTGCAGGGCCTTGGGGTAGGTCCTGCGGTAGACCCAAGTGTTGTGGGTCTTGTGGGCGTACTTAATCTGAGGTGACATGACGTCTCCTTTCTGGGGCAATTGCCCTGGTTTGTGTGATGGGTTGGGTTTTTGTGAGCAGCGCCAAGGAGGGGCAGGGACTAAGCCCTTCCCTGACACGTTCTCTCTGATGGTTAGCTGGGAGCGTGCTGCAGAACCCTGATGACCAGTGCGAGGTCAGGTTCTCCGTATTCTCCCGCAAGGGGGCCTGTCTGAGCGATCCCTGTGATGCAGTCCTCGAAGACTTCATCCACGAGGAAGCTGTGCTCTGGGATGTCATCGAAGCTAGCAAGCAACACGACACACCCAGGAGTGATGGTAAGGTCCGTCATCTCATGCCCTCCGCGTCATGATGAGGTCAGGCAACAGCAGCCCAAGTGTTAGACTTAGCGGAACTGGGAATGGGATAGGTTGCAGAATGCTTGGCAAGCCAGCCAGCACCACAAGGGCCCCTGCGAGGACCTGTGGGACTGCCAGTGAGATGTCCCAGCGTTTGCGCAGCTGCCACTGCAAGACAAGCCGAAGGGCACCCCCTGCAAGAGCAAGGGCTGTGAAGGTCGTAAACATAATTGGTCTCCATGATGGTTGTTATCATCATAGAGGTCCGAAAGTTCTCAGTTTTGGGACGGAGTGGGCCGGACCTGCGAGTACCCGACTAGCCAACTACCCGAGTACCCAGGTATTAAATTGGGCAAGTAGGCAACTAGGCTAGTAGGCAGCCCAAAATCTCGACCTAGGCTTTGATGCTCCTTCGATTGTTCATGTACTGGGTGCAGCATGGGGATACCCGCTTACGGGCCCCCTATGTGGATACACTCTAGATCTCCCCATATGCCCCTCAGTATTGACATCCCGAGAGTGTAGTAGGGGTTCTTGTCTTGGTAACATCCTAGTGCCACCATCCCTCTGGTCTTCTTACGGGTCCCCTATATGAAGAGGGTTTAGAGGATCCCCTTAGGGTCCTTGTGTATTGATGTTGTTCTTATTGATTACCCACAACAACATACCCCCACTAGATACCCATTCCTGGACTATCCTAAGCTCACATCTGGGGTGATACCTGTATGCTCCCTGAAGACCTTCTTCATGACAGCCTTAGCTTTGTGTGAGTTGTTATCCCGAACAACAACAGCATCATGGATGGGGAGGGCAACGATACCTTCCGACCTGAGGGTTTCCAGCACATCGACCAAGATATCGGACTCTTTACGGAACAGCTGCATACCAACCCCTGAGGTCATCAGTGGGAAGATCACGGGGTGCTTTTTCTCGACAGCTCCAAGAATATCTGTGAGGTTGATCCTTGAGGGGAAGTGCTTGCGGGCCCCCTTTGGCAGTCGTCTAGGAACTCCTGGACTGTTGATGATCGCTTGCATCACCTTCTTGATACCTTTGCGGCACTCCGCTGGAATGCCATATTCGGAGAGGTCGTAGAGGTCACCTACGGGAACGTGGTCTTGTGCTTGCGCTTCAGCATACAACAACAAGAGGCTCATCTGTCCGTAGTCGAGCTCCACACACCAATCATCCTCGATGAGGATATGCTCCTGACGTTCATCCGCGGACATGGTTTGCCAGAATCCACCATAGAGCCTGCCGCCTTGTGCAAAGTCTGAGTTGTTGAAGATGCGACGCAGGCGACGGTGTTTTGGGTCCATCTGGGGGTGACTACAGGTGATGTCCGCAGTGTCGAGCCAAGCATTGATGTCGGTCATCTGCTGACGCAGGGCGAGGGTTGCCTCATCGTCCTCGTACTCTTGATACTTGGCGATGCTGTTGGAATGACGTTTGGGAGCGCGCAGGATTAAGACCTCCTCCTCAGTGGCAGGGCCTAGGTCATCCCTCGTGATGCCAAAGCGCTCCATGCGCGACAGCAGCTTTGGACCTGCCTTCAGAATGGTTTGTTGTCCCCCTGCAAAGGCTACGTTCAGCTCTTCATCGACAATCTTGAAGGTGCTGTGGCCTTTCTCGACAACGACAAAGTCCATCTCAGGTGCTGACATCACGTCCAAGATGGCTGGAAGGGTTTTGCCCAAGGCTATCCCTTTGTATCGTGACTTTGACCTCAGGACTTTGTTGCTGAGGGGGAGATGTATGCTGTCGTTGTCAGGCCCTAGCTCTACAGCACAGAGATCACACAGGATGGCTTCAACCGTACGGTCATAGGTTACCTGGTCAGTGGGTCTTCGTGCTCTCTCGCGGGTTTCGTAACAAACCTCATACCCGCTCATTTGGACCTGTACTTCTGTGATGAGCGCCTTGAGCTTATCCGTCCTGGCACACAAGAACGGGTTGAATGCGCGGGCTTTGTTCATTCAAAAAATATCCAGTAGAATATCAATCACCACACCTGCTCCATATGCTCTCGCATGAACTCCAGAGCATACCCTGAACCGTAGCAAGCTGCCACTCCGCCCGAGGTGGAAACGGTGGGAAGCAGCCCTTTGCTACACTCTGCCCAGATGTCTACTCTGCGGGACAAAGCGACCGTTGTATATCGGATCACCAATGGCCGCTTTAAATTGGCGATAGGTGGCATTAGGGCAAACCGTTCCTCCGCCACATATTTGAATATCATAGTCAGACACCGCAAAACCGGACCAGATAGATCCTTCGGAACATTTCATCGCACGTCGTATAAACATGTTTACGTTTTGATGAACGGCGATCATCCTAGGTGGATGAACACTGATAAGACCAAGCCTTTCTTACTTCGTGTACGCGATGCATTGCCCGAGCTTAATCCGAGTGAATATAAGCTTGGCGAGTTTGTTTTGGATTTCCCTGGCGAGATGGCAGGATACACAGCGTCAGAAATTGCGGAACTGGCTAATGTGTCAAATGCCACTGTGTCCCGATTTGTGCGGCGAATCGGCTATGGTTCGTTTGACGAGGCGCGCCGCGCTGTGCGCGACGAGCAACGAGCAGGCACCGCATTATTGCGTTTCTCCTCAGAAACGCCCACAACTGGCGGCGCGGTTGCGGCGCATTTCGAAGCGTCGCAACAGAACATGGATCTGACCTATGGCGCGCTAGATGATACCGTGATTGACAGCCTCTCAGAGGCAATGAACGCAGCACCACGCGTTTGGTTCGTGGGCTTTCGGGCGGGTCAGTCTTTTGCGCAATATCTCGGATGGCAAACCTCTCAGGTCTTAAGCAACGTGAGTGTCTTGCCTCGTGCCGGAGAGACTTTGGCCGAAAGCCTTGTATCGCTTTCCCCACAGGACATCGTCGTGCTCATCGCTTTGCGCCGCAATTCAAAGCTCGCTGGCGCTGTGGCCAAGGCGGCGGCTGCGGCTAAAGCTGGTCTGGCGGTGATCGAAGATCGCTCTAGCCCCGAAACCGCCGATGCCCGTTGGCGTCTGTCTTGTGTGACTTCGGCGAACGGCCCGTTGATGAACCATGTGGGTGCCATGGCCGTCTGCAACTTGGTTGCGGCGCGCACGATCGCGGTGTCCGGCGCGGCAGGGCGCAGCCGAATGGCCTCAATCGAGGACGGGCACCGCCGTTTCGACGAGCTTTAGATACAGGTCTTTTGAAGGCGCGTCTGCGTGTCGCGCGCGCTCAGTTCCTGACCATTACCTAAAATTATGCGGAGAATCTGCCATTTAATTAGGCAGTGATGGAAAGTCCGGATTTCCGGTTTGAAAAAAAGTTTTCATAATGTGAAAATTGGGAAATAGTTTTTCCTTAAGTAACTGCCGACTCTTTTTCCTCCCAACCTGTTACAAAGGAACGACACATGAAGTTTACTCGCAAAAGCCTGATCGCCGCGGCCAGTGCGGCTATATTCCCCGCTGCCGCCAGTGCGGAAGCCATCATGCAGATCAACTCTTCCCTGCCAGCAGGCTCTTTCGCCCATGTTTTTCTGCTCGAATACGAAACCCGCCTTGAAGCCGCCGCACCCGGCGAAATCGACGTTCAGATTTTCATGTCTAACACATTGGGCAAAGAAGAGGACGTGCTGCAGGGCCTCGGCTTTGGGACGCACCAAGCCTCTCTTTCTGCGTCTGCGGTGTCCCAGATCAACACCCGCACCTCCATTTTTGACCTGCCTTACCTGTTTGAAGACCGCGCAGCGGTCCAGACTTTTATCGGCAGTCCGGCGGGCGAAATGCTGGCAGACGGCTTTGACGGCACTGGCATGGTTCTTGCGGCTATGTGGGACAACGGTTTTCGCCAGATCACCAATAACGTGCGTCCGATCGTGACACCAGCAGACCTCGATGGGCTCAAAATCCGAACACCTACCAATCGTCAGCGGGTTGAAATGTTCAACACCCTGGGTGCCAACGCCACGCCACTGTCCTTTGGCGAGGTCTATTCCGCCTTGGATCAAGGCACCATTGATGGCCAGGAAAACCCGGCAAACGTGGTCGACACGGCCAAACTATTCGAGGTGCAGGGCTATATGTCCTTATCAAACCACGTCTATTTGCCAACTTTCCTCGTGATTGGTGAACCCTTCCTTGCATCACTTGATGAAGAGCTGCGCGCGACGGTAATTTCTGTAGCCCAAGAGGTGGCCCCTTGGTCATTTGAGTGGGGTGAAACAACCGACACGGAAACCATCGCAGCACTGGCAAACAAAATTGAAGTCAATGAGATTGATTTTGCTGCGTTTCAGTCGGCCGCTGCCCCGCTTTATGAAAGCCCAACATTTGTTGATGTCATCGGCGAAGACATGATCGCTGCAACGAAGACTGCGCTCGGGATCGAATAGGCACAAATAGGACAAAGCAAATGGATGAATTTGACAGCCTAGTTTCGCGTCTGGACCACTGGCTTGGCGTGATGCTGGATGTCTTGGTCATATCCCTTGCCGGTCTCCTCTTATTGCTCATGAACTGGGCGGTTTTCGCCCGGTTCGTTTTGAATGACAGCGTGTCATGGGGCGAGGAACTCCCCGCCCATCTACTGGCCATGCTGACCTTTATCGGCGCGGCATATCTGACTCGCACCAACGAACACCTTGGCTTTGATGCGGTGCTGCGCGTGATGCCCGCAGGCATGATGCGTGTCGTTACTGCGTTAAACCTCGTCCTGATGGGTGTCTTTGGCGCAATGCTTGCGTGGTACGGCGGGATCGCAGCGGCCAGCTTCGGGGCGCGTTCGTTGATCTCGGTTGATGCACCGATGATGCTCTTTCGCGGCGCGATGCCGCTGGGGGGCGCGCTGATTATTCTGTTTTGTGCTGTGCGTTTTATCGGCATCGTGACATTCCGTATCGACCCCTTGGATCTTTTGCCTGAAAGTGACGCGTAATGTTTCTTGATCCCGGATGGATGATCCTGATCCTTTTGGTTACTTTGCTGATTGCAGGCCTGCCGATTGCCTTTGTTCTGGGCGTCACCGCCGCCACCATGATCGTGCTCGACCCCGCGGTTGTACCACAAATAATTGGGCTGATCCCCTTTGGTGGAGCTAACAACTATCTGCTTGTTGCGGCTTTGTTGTTCATGATCGCAGGCGAAATCATGAACCAAGGTAAGATTGCGGAGAAGCTCATCGCGTTTGCTTCATCTCTTGTTGGGCATATCCGCGGCGGGCTGGCCCATGTCAACATTCTGACATCGCTATTTTTTTCGGAAATCTCGGGCACCGCCACTTCGGACGCAGCTGCTATCGGCTCGGTTATGATCCCGCAGATGAAAAAGCGTGGCTACCCGGTGGCTTTCGCGGCTGCTGTCACGTCAACCTCGGCTACAATGGCGATCATCGTGCCGCCCAGCCTCAACTTGATCCTTTATGCTTATGTGGCCAATGCATCTATTGCCGAGTTATTCGCCGCTGGCATTGTGCCTGGATTTCTGGTTTGTGGCCTGTTGATGGGCACAGCCTATGCGATCTCTGTTAAGCGCGGCTATCCCACGGAAGGAGCGTTCTCATGGGCTCGTGTCGCCGAAACCGGTAAGGACGCAGCCATCCCACTGACGCTTCCAATTCTTGTGTTGGCGGGTATTCTTGGCGGTATCTTTACCGCCACCGAGGCAGGTGCCATTGCAGCCTTCTGGTCCATTGTGCTTGCCACCGTCGTTTACCGTACGGTGCGCCTTGGCACGTTAATCGACACATTGCGCATAGCGGGCAAACGCTCAGCCATGTTGATGTTTATCGTGGCAACCTCGACCCTTTTGGGATGGTACATGACGAACCAACGCATTCCGCAGGAAATTGCGCAGGGCATCCTGGGGCTGTCGGACAATTACTGGGTTGTTTTGGTCGTCATCAACATCTTCTTCCTACTGGCAGGCACGATCATTCACGGGACTCCTGCGATCCTGATGCTCGTGCCGATCTTTTTGCCGCTGGCCGATCAGCTTGGGATCGACCGTGTCCATTTTGGCCTGATTTTGACCATTAACCTCGGGATCGGGCAACAGACACCGCCTGTGGCCTCAGTCGTCTTGATCACTTGCGCTATCGCGAAGATATCCATCGCCAAGATCATCCCATCAATGATGATGTTTATCGGCGCAATGTTGGTGGCCTTAGTCTTGATCAACCTCTTTCCAGCAATTTCCCTCTGGCTACCGTCGGTCATCCTCTAATGCGGTTACTGATCATCAACCCTAACACGTCCAAGGGCGCGACGGCCCGCATAAAAGAGGCCGCCGATGGTGTAGCCTATCCAGGAGATGAATTTACAACGCTCTGCCCAGCCTTTGGCCCGGAGCTAATCGTGACACAAGCCGATGCCGATCATGCAAGCATAGCCGTCGTCGAGACAGTTAAAGCCTATGATGCCCCGTGCGACGGGATAATCTTAGCGTCATTTGGCAATACCGGGGCTGAGGCCGTTCAGTTGCTGCGACCGGATATCCCGGTGGTCGGCATTGCGGCGGCCGCCTTTTCCATAGCCCAAGCACTTGGCGGGCCTTTCGGCATCGTAACATTTGGTCCAAGCCTCGTACCGGCATTGAAAGCCAAGGCTGAGGAGGCAGGGTTGGGCTCAAAACTTCTGGCGACACTAGCGGTGAATACGACTGACTTTGGTGATCCAGGCACGGTTCAAACCCGCTACATGGACGAAATGGGCCAACTGTGCAGGGAAATGCACCAGCGCGGCGCACGTTGTGTCGTTATGGGAGGCGGCCCATTGGCAGGGCTGGCGTCTAAACTTGCGCCAAACAGCCCTGTACCGCTGATTGACGGCACCCAAGGCGCGATCAATATTTTGCGAACCCTTGTCGCGCATCGCGTTGTTGAAAACGACTTGTGAACGAACCCACAAAAGTTTCGAAGTTAGCGCTGACGTCCAATAAATCGGGCCTCACAAGAGCATGACAGGGGTTGTTTGCTTTGAACCGAACACTTATCGGCAGGCCCATTAGTGTCCCCATACCAGACCTTCGCCGCATTGCAGAAAATCGGTAATATGGGCTCATTTCTGCTGTTCGCTGCGCTTTGGTTGAAGGTCCGCTCAGACCTGCCACTTGTCCACTTCGCCATCACTTCCCCCAGACTTTCACCAACGCCTCCCGCATGACCTCCAGCGCATAGCCCGATCCATAGTTGGCAGCTACGGTGTTTGTGCTGTGCCCGAGGAGGGCAAGGGAGATGGCCTCAGGACAGCCCGTGTTCCTCAGCTTGTCCTTCATGCGGTGGCGCTGGGCGGTTCAGACCAAATTAGCTCGTTAGAGGGGTAAGATCACTACCAGACCTTCACAAGAGCCTGACGCATCACCTCTGGCTTATACCCTGAACCATACCTGCTACCTACACCTGCTGTTGTATGGCCAAGAATAGCATCAGCCAAAGAACTATCACAGCCTGTGTTGCGGAGGTCATCCTTCATCTTGTGGCGTAGGCTGTGAATAGACTTCTGCTTGGTTGTGATGACTGTGCGTAGGTGCTTCATCAGGATGGCTGACAAAGCTGTATTACCGTTGGCTCTGGCATAAGAATCAAAGATAGGTTGGTCATCTTCTTTACCTGTCCGCAGGGCTTGTAAGGCTTCTAGTGCTGTATCGGACAAGGGAACTACACGCTCGCTTGATAGGGTTTTCAGGCCTCTAATGTCGTTGGCTTTGATGTGTAGGGTTTTGTTTTGTAGGGAAAAATCACCAACCAAAATACCTGCTACTTCACCTACACGAGCACCAGTATCACGAAGAACCTTGTAAATGGCATCAACAGAAGACCCTGCGAACTTATCGTTCAAGAGGCTTACATCTTCTTGTGATAGGGGCAGTCTATCGTTCTTGGTATGACCAGAACCTTTGACCAGCAGGTTAGTGAAGGCGCTGATGTGGTCTAAACCGTTTTCTTTGACATACCAGTTTATGCTGGCATTCACGGTGTTCTTGTAGCGCATAACGCTGTTGGGGCTTATCCGAGCAAGTAGGTAGTCGCGGTAGGTGTTGGCATCTGCCCGTGTGATGTTCTGAAACGGGAGTTTGCTGGCTTTGACTGTGCCAAGAGCCTCTGCGAAGTCTGCTTTGATTCGTTCTATCTGGTTGTGGCTCTTCTTATCTTTGGCAACATCACCGACAGTCGTGCTTTCACGGTAAAGGTCTAACAGGAAGGTCATAGTGATGACTTTGTCAGGCACCTTACCGCTATACAGCATAGCCTCAGTCTTACGAGGGATAGACCCTGATAGGTCATCAGCAAGACCCATAAGGGCATGTTCAAGGTTGTCATCAACAACACCAGCGGACAACATCTCTGAGGCTTCTTTACCGTAGTGCTTCTCAACGAGGTGTAGGACTTTCTCGCGTTCATCCTTCTTGGCGAACACTTGTGCTTCTATCTTGGCACCTTGTTTTGCTTGTTCAAATAGACCTTCTACTTCCTTATGAGCCTCTGACCAGTTAGCCAGCACTTCATCTTTGGTCTTACCAAGGTTGCGATACAGGAAGCCCTTACCAAGCTCTTTGACTGCTTTGACAGGAACACGACGACGATAGCGATAGATGCCATCAGCTTTCAGTTCGGTGTAGGGCGGTAGTTTGAACATCGGTAGTCTCCTGTGGTTAGAGAGACTATCACCAGTCAAACCCCGACGAGTTAGTCTAACCGCGACGAAAAAGTGTTCCTAACTGACCCTAAAAAGTGTTCCTTATGAGGTCATATAAGCCATCATAGCCATAAAAACAAGGTTAATGTGGGGGGAGATTGGCTCCGGCGGTAGGGATCGAACCTACGACAAATTGATTAACAGTCAACTGCTCTACCGCTGAGCTACGCCGGAATACTTTGCGTGTCTTAGCAATGCGCGTTTGCGGCGTCCAGAGGGATTTACGCGCAAAGTGACATTTTCTTTCAATTAATTACCAACTAATGAAAAGCGCGCATTTTCGTTCGGGATGCCATCCCGAGAGACCAACTTACGACCTTCCAAATCAATGAGATGGGCGAAAACATTGCGGGTTGCTGCTGAAATGAGGGCCGCTGGCGTTTCGGTATAAATCGCTTCTGCAAGCGCGCGCGCCGTTGAAGCATCTTCTGAAAGCGCGGCAAGAATCTGGGTCTCGCGCGATTTGCGATGTGCGATCAACCATTCGATCCGCTCAACAGGGTTTGTGATCGGTGCCCCGTGACCCGCGTGCATAATTCGCGGTCTAAGCGCTTTGAGTTTTTCGCAAGAGATCATGAAATCCGTCAGATCGCCGTCAGGGGGTGACACCAAGGAACTGGCCCAGCCCATAACAAGATCGCCGCAGAAGACGACGTCATCCCAAGCAAAGCACATGTGATTGCCCATATGACCGGGCGTGTGATGCGCTTTGATGCGTTGATCACCCGCTTGGATCTGGCTTTGATCGAGTATCAGCACATCAGGTTGAAAATCGACATCAATGCCTTCGCCACCCGAGGCCATGCCGGAGGCTAAACAGGCTTTCATCGCAGCACTTTGGCCCGCGTTGCTTGGACCAAATGCGAGAATGGGCGCGCTCGTTTCCTTCGACAGAAGCGCAGCAAGCGGTGAGTGGTCCACATGGGAGTGGGTTACGAGAATCTGCGTGATCGTTTGATCGTGGCCACATGCTGCAAGAATCGCGTCTAGATGCGCGTAACTTGCGGGGCCGGGGTCAATTACTGCAATCTCGCGATGGCCGAGGAGATAAGTGTTGGTGCCACGAAATGTCATGGGGGAGGGGTTTGGCGCGACGATGCAGCGCAAACCCTCCTGCAAAGCGACGACTGCGCCAATATTCGGATTAAAGTCTTGCTGCTCCATCGGCTCTTCCCTCCTGCGCGCCCTAAGCCTAGGGTGACGCATGTTCTTTGCTTGGCTCAAAAACTATATGCCGCGCAGCCTCTATGGTCGAGCGGCGCTGATCTTAATCTCGCCGGTTGTGACATTGCAATTGGTGGTCTCCGTGGTGTTTATACAACGTCATTTTGAGGGTGTAACCGAGCAAATGAGTCGCGGTGTTGCGCTGGAATTGCGCTATCTACTGGATGAAATGCAGGGGCTTCCGACACAGGCCGGTGCGTTGAATGCAGTGCGTGATGCGACCGAAAGCCTGAATTACGACTTCAGTTATGTCAGCGACGCGCAGCTCCCGGCGCAAGATCTGCGACGCTGGTATGATTTTTCCGGCATTGTCGTTGTGCGTTCGCTTAACGAGAATCTGCAAGAGTTACGCCGTGTTGAGATGCCGGATGATCGTCACATTTTTGTCTACACGGATACAAAGTTAGGATTGTTGAAAATTGGCTTTGATCGTCCTCGGGTTTCAGCAACGAATCCACACCAACTCCTCGTGAATATGTTGTTTTTTGGCGTATTGATGACGGTTATTTCATTCTTTTACCTGCGCAATCAATTGCGTCCCATCACCCGCCTAGGTCATGTTGCCGAAGCTTTTGGTCGCGGACAGACCTTGCCCTATCATGCCTCTGGTGCGGTAGAAGTCCGAGCAGCAGGCAATGCATTCTTAGCAATGCGCGCGCGGATTGAGCGTCAGATTGAACAACGCACGATGATGTTGTCGGGGGTTAGTCACGATTTGCGTACACCCCTGACCCGGCTCAAGCTGGGTCTGTCGATGTTGGAGGATGAAGATCGCGAACCGCTCGAGCGTGACGTTGAGGATATGAGGCGGCTCTTGGACGAATTTTTGAATTTCGCCAGCGGCAGCGCAGAAGGGGAGCAAGAACTCAGCGATCCTGCACGTCTCACGCAATTGGCAATTGAGGATGCCGTACGTATGGAAATGGCAGTTAAGATGCTCAAGGTAGAAGCGGGTCCCCACGTGATGCTCAACCCGCTGTCTATGCGGCGGGCCTTGGACAATCTTATTGGCAATGCTGTGCGTTATGGAACACTTGCGCAGGTTTCGGTTTTGAGAACGGAGAAAACCGTGACGTTTCGTGTCGAAGACGACGGGCCGGGCCTTGCGGAAGATCTCTATGGAGCAGCCGTTAAGCCGTTTGTGCGTCTGGATCCTGCGCGCAATCAGGACAAGGGCACGGGCGTGGGCCTTGGACTTGCGATCACCAATGATATCGCGCGCGCCCATGGGGGTAGTTTGCGGTTTTCGAAAAGTGATACACTTGGCGGGCTGCGCGCCGATATTGTGATCAGAGCATAGAAAAAGCCCCGCCAATTAATGGCAAGGCTTCGATAATGTGCTTTGCGAACGCGGCCTTAGCGGTTCTCGATATCCGTATAGTTGCGCTGCGTTTCACCAAGATAAAGCTGGCGCGGACGGCCAATTTTGTTCTGTGGATCTGCAATCATCTCTTTCCACTGGCTCACCCAACCAACTGTGCGCGACAGGGCGAAGATTGGTGTGAACATCGACGTTGGGAAGCCCATCGCCTCTAGGATGATGCCGGAGTAGAAGTCTACATTCGGGAACAGCTTTTTGTCTGCGAAGTACGGATCAGCAAGGGCGGCTTTCTCAAGTTCCTTGGCGACTTGAAGCGTCGGATTGTTTTCGACACCAAGCAACTCGAGAACTTCGTCCGCAGATTTCTTCATCACCGTGGCGCGCGGATCGAAGTTTTTGTAAACGCGATGGCCAAAGCCCATCAGGCGGAAGTCATCGTTCTTGTCTTTTGCGCGCGCAATATATTCAGGAATGCGATCCGGGGTGCCAATCTCACGCAGCATTTCAAGGCAGGCTTGGTTCGCGCCACCATGCGCCGGACCCCAAAGGCATGCGATACCAGCGGCGATACATGCGAACGGGTTCGCACCTGAAGACGACGCAAGGCGAACGGTGGACGTGGAAGCGTTCTGCTCGTGATCCGCGTGGAGCGTGAAAATACGGTCCATCGCGCGGGCGAGGATCGGGTTTACTTCATACTCTTCTGCAGGCACGGCAAAGCACATGCGCAGGAAATTGGATGCATAGTCCAAATCATTGCGCGGATATACAAAGGGTTGCCCGATCGAGTACTTATACGCCCAAGCCGCAATCGTTGGCATTTTCGCGATCAAGCGGTGCGATGCAATCTCGCGCTGGCGCTCATCTGTGACGTCTGTGCTGTCGTGATAGAACGCTGACATCGCACCAACCACACCAGTCATAATCGCCATTGGGTGTGCATCACGGCGGAAGCCACGGAAAAATCCGGTCATCTGTTCGTGCAGCATCGTGTGACGTGTGATTGTTTGCTCAAAATGCTCAAGCTCTGTTGCTTTTGGCAATTCGCCGTAAAGCATTAGGTAGCAAACTTCTAGAAAGTGGGAGTTTTCTGCAAGTTGATCAATTGGGTAACCACGGTGCAACAACTCACCTTTGCCACCATCGATGAAGGTAATCGTGCTGTCGCAGCTTGCAGTAGATGTAAAACCAGGGTCATAAGTAAACACGCCAGCTTGCGCGTAAAGTTTGCGTATGTCGAGCACATCGGGACCCGCCGTTGGCGAGTAGATAGGCAATTCAACCGAGGTGTCGTCGAAGCTCAGCGTAGCGCTGCGTTTGGCGGTATCAGACATATGTATCCCTTTTCAAATCTGCCCGGGGCGCGGATCGCTCACGGGTCGTGTAACTGTTGGGTCTTACCGAAGTCTTACCCGTCCTGTTGCGCGGCCTCAGAAATACGAGCCAAAGACTCGTCCTTGCCCAGAACCAACAACATATCGAACACGCTTGGTGTGACAGCGCGACCAGAAAGCGCCGCCCGAAGAGGCCCTGCCATCTTGCCGAATTTGGTATTGTTCGCTTCTGCAAAATCGGCGGTGACCGCCTCTAAAGCGTCTCGGGTCCAGCTAGCAGTTTGCAACTGCGGCGTCAACGCATTCAGTATACCACGGGATACTGAGTCGAGCGCTTTACTGGCTTTTTCATCCGGCACGATTGGGCGTTTGGCGAATATAAACTGAGCTTTTTCAAGAAGTTCAGGGAATGTTTTCGCGCGTTCTTTGAGACTATCCATCGCCGCTGACAAAAGCGCGATGGTTGCGTCATCAAGAAGGTCATCACCGCGCGCTGCAAGAAAATCAAGCAGTTCATTCTGCAAAGCAGCATTATCCGAGCTCGCAATATGCTGACCGCACAGGTGCTCCAGTTTTTTGCTGTCAAAACGGGCCGGCGATTTGCCAATGCCGCTAAGATCAAACCACTCTTTCGCCTGCACATCGCTGAAGAATTCGTCGTCCCCATGGCTCCACCCCAGTCGCGCGAGGTAATTGCGCATACCCGCCGCAGGGTAGCCCATCAGTTGATACTCTTGCGCGCCGAGTGCACCGTGACGTTTAGACAGTTTTTTGCCATCAGGTCCGTGAATCAGCGGAATATGCGCGAAGACTGGAACGTCCCAGCCCATCGCTTGATAAACCATCATTTGACGCGCCGCATTGCTGAGGTGGTCATCTCCGCGAATGACGTGCGTGACGCCCATATCGTGATCATCGACAACAACGGCGAGCATGTAGACAGGCGTGCCATCAGAGCGTAGCAAAATCATGTCATCCAATTGATCGTGGCCAATTTTCACATCGCCCTGCACCTCGTCACTGATCACCATTGTGCCGCCTTCGGGTGCGCGCACGCGAACAACATAGGGGAGATCAGGATGGGTGCTCGTATCCGCATCGCGCCAAGGGCTGCGATAGAGCGTGGATTTACCCTCCGCACGCGCGGCCTCGCGGAAGGCTTCGATTTCGTCTTGCGTCGCGAAACATTTGAACGCTTTACCCGCGGTGAGCATCTCATACGCGACCTCTGCATGGCGATCTGCGCGTTCAAACTGGCTGATCACATCGCCGTCGTGATCAAGTCCAAGCCAAGACATGCCTTGCAGGATCGCAGCCGTTGCTTCTGGGTTTGATCGCGCGCGATCCGTGTCCTCGATGCGCAATAGGAATTTGCCACCGCGACCGCGGGCGTAAAGCCAGTTGAACAAGGCCGTGCGCGCCCCGCCAATATGAAGATAGCCCGTCGGAGAAGGGGCGAAACGTGTAACAATTTCAGCGGACATAGCGCGGTTAACCTTTCGGTAAGCATAAATTGGCTAGAGTTGAGATCCTGATAGCTTCCAGTTGGCGCAAGGACAAGGACCCGCATGAGCCAGCATAGTCCGTGGCGCGAGCAGCTTAGTACAGAGCTAGGGCAAGGATTTATCTTTGCCCCCGTTGTGCTTGGCTTGGGCATCCTTGTCTATTTTGAAATGCCGGAAGAACCGCTGCTTGTTATCTCGCTGCTTAGTCTGCTCCTTGGTTTCGGATGCGCAGTTTTGCTGCGGTTGTCTCCCTTTTTTTGGCGGCCTTTGTTCTGGGGCATCACCTTGATTGCTTTTGGTTTTGGCTCTGCCGCATGGCGCAGTGCGGCCGTTGCTGCGCCGGTTCTGAATTGGCGTTACTATGGACCCGTTGAAGGCCGCGTCGTTGGCTTAGATCGTTCTGCATCCGGCGCGTTGCGGGTGACTTTGGATCAAGTAAAACTTGGGCGAAAAGGGCCGCGCCAAGCCCCCAAGCGCGTGCGCGTTTCGCTTTATGGATCATACGCGGATGAAAGACCGATTGCAGGGGCGCGGGTGATGACCACAGCACATCTATCGCCGCCAGCGGGACCTGCTGAGCCGCACGGTTTCGATTTTCAACGCCATGCTTGGTTCACGCAGATCGGTGGTGTCGGATATGCCCGCGTGCCTTTGTTACTTGTTGCCTATCCGGCGGAGGGCTTAAGTTTTTTCAAACTGCGCATCGCCTTGTCTAATCGGATCAACCTGCATCTTGACGGGCAAACAGGCGCCTTTGCAGCGGCCGTAATGACAGGGGATCGCAGCGGGCTGAGCATGGAGACATTGAAAAACCTGCGCCACAGTAACCTCGCGCATTTACTTGCAATCTCGGGACTGCATATGGGGCTTCTTGTGGCCTTCGTTTTTGCAGCCCTTAGGTTCGGTCTAAGCCTTATTCCGTCGCTTGCGTCAGGCAGCGCAGTTAAAAAGATAGCCGCCTTAGGAGGCTTGATCGCGGCAGGGGGATATCTTGGTCTGTCGGGCGGGTCCGTCGCGACGGAACGCGCTTTTATTATGGCGGCAGTCGCCTTGGGCGCGGTCATGTTAGAGCGACGCGCGATCAGTCTTCGCGCGGTTGCATTGGCGGCGATGATCATCCTGATCCGGAGACCCGATGCGATCACGGGGCCGGGATTTCAAATGTCATTTGCGGCGACGACAGCTTTGGTTGTGGTCTTCAATACGATCAGCCGCCTTAACGCAGGAAAACCGCCGCGCCACGTGATCTGGCGCATGATCAAAGGCACCGTCATTTCATCTGCGGTGGCAGGCCTTGCGACCTTGCCCATTGCAGCGGCGCATTTCAACAATATTGCGCAATTCGGTTTGATCGCAAACCTCGCGTCGGTGCCCCTAATGGGGATATTGGTGATACCCTTGGCGGTCGTCGCGGTCTGCCTTTTACCTGTGCATTTGGAGTGGTTGCCCCTAACGGTTATGGGCTGGGGCCTTGATTGGATTTTGTCCGTCGCGCGTGAAGTGTCTAGTTGGGACGGTGCGATCCACAAAGTGCCCGCGCCGCCGAGCTGGGCATATTTGACGATTTGCTTTGGGCTATTGGGTTTGGCGCTGATGATTTCCAAATTCCGCTTTGTTGCCCTGGCACCTATCGTGGTTGGTGTGTTTGGCTGGGTCACAGATCAAAGGCCGGATATTTTGATTTCGGACACTGGGGTTTTGGTGGGTGTGCTCGGCGCAGAGGGACGTGCATTGAGTAAGGAAAAAGGCGCGGGTTTTGTTGCAGGTGTTTGGCTCGAGAATGATGGCGACCCGAGCTTTCAACGCGCAGCTGCGCGGCGATGGGACGGACCAAAAGGTGCCACACGGATTGGCGTGCATGTTATTTTTGCGGCCGCGGGCAAGCGCGGGTTAGACGCGTTTGATGGCTGTAAAGCCTCTGACATTGCAGTGTTTTCTGAAATGTTTGAACGCGATGTGCCCTGTCGTGTATTCGACCAAAAGAGCCTGGGGCGCTCAGGCAGCATCGCGATCTCAATCAAGGAAAACGGAGCTTTGAACGTGACAACGGCCCGCGGAGTAGCGGGCCGTCGATATTGGAACGACAAAACGCTGCAAAACGCGCGGTTCGGATACTAGTAGCTGCGGATCAAGCCGACCAAACGCCCCTGAACTTTGACCTGCTCATGCGAGAAGAAGCGCGTCTCATAGGCAGGGTTCGCTGCCTCAAGCGCGATCGTGGTGCCGTTGCGGTGGAACCGCTTAAGCGTCGCTTCCTGATCTTCGACCAAAGCCACCACGATATCGCCGTTATCCGCCGTGTTGGTTTCGCGGATCACGACCGTATCACCATCATTGATGCCCGCGTCGATCATCGAGTCGCCTTTAACTTCAAGCGCATAGTGCTCCCCCGGTCCAGAGAGCATCTGGCTGGGCACTGCAACATTATGCGAAGCGTGGCTGATCGCCTCAATCGGGACACCTGCCGCGATTTGCCCCATCACGGGCAGCTCCATCGCATGGATCGCTTCAACGGGTTGCGCGTTACGCGGCGCAGGAACGTCAGGTTTACCACCCTCAAAAACCCGTGGCACAAAGCCCGCAGGAGTCATTCCCAAGCTATCAGGCAGCTTCACAATTTCTATGGCGCGCGCACGGTGGGCAAGGCGGCGTATAAATCCGCGTTCCTCTAAAGCGGTTATCAAGCGATGGATGCCGGATTTAGAACGCAGATCCAACGCCTCTTTCATTTCGTCAAACGAAGGGGGAACACCGTCTTTTTGCATGCGTTTGTTAATAAACTCGAGCAGGTCAAGTTGTTTTTTCGTCAGCATATCTGCATCCTCCTGCTGTTCATTTTTATTTTGTTCTATCGATGTTCTTGTTTTGTGTCAACGATTTGTTCAGTTTGGTTAAAGAGGAACAAACGCGACCTCTGCGCCAGTTTGCAACGCGGGATCATGCGGCGGGCGCAATAAAAGCGCGTTCGCTTGAGCAAGTACTGTCAGCAGCGCGCTGTCTTGACGCTCAAACGCCGTTACTTGTCCATCTTCAATGCGCGCACGCATGTAATGTGCGCGGGGGCCATTTTCTGGTAAATCCTGCGCAATACGCGCTTTGGCGTGTGGCAGCGGCGTTTTGCCCAGCCCGAGCATTGCGCGGATCACAGGCTGCACAAAGACAACTCCACAGACCATAGCAGACACAGGATTGCCTGGCAGACCGATCATAGCAGCGTTACCGAGCTTGCCCGCCATGAGCGGTTTGCCCGGACGCATCGCAACCTTGTAAAACGCGCGCTCCATCCCGAGAGTTTCTGCAACATCGCCGACCAAATCATGATCCCCAACAGAAGCGCCACCAATCGTGATGATCAGATCGCTGCCTTTGGCCAGTTTGATGGCCGTTGTGAGGGCGGGAATCGTGTCATGCGCAATCGGAAGCACGCGCACGCGCGCGCCGATGGCTTCGAGCATTGCTTTTAGTCCGAATGTGTTTGATGCGATAATTTGATCTGGCCCCGGGCTTTCACCGGGCATCACCAGTTCCGTTCCTGTTGAAATTAACGCGACATCGGGGTGGCGTGTGACAGACACTTTGCTGATGTTCATGGAGGCAAGTAAAGCGATTAACTGGGGCGTCAGGATTTGCGGCGCTTCCAGAGTTTTACCTGTTTTGAAGTCGGTCCCAGCGGGGCGAATGTAGGGATTACTTTCGCTCGTTTCGCGAATAGTGATTTGATCCTTAGTGGCGTCAACGTCTTCTTGAACAACGACCCAAGTCGCCCCTTCAGGAACAGGTGCACCCGTAAAAATGCGCACCGCTTGGCCCTGATCTACAGTACCTTCGAAGCGCGTGCCTGCGGTCGCTTCGCCGATCACTTGCAGCGTGCGGCCAGTAACGTAATCGCTATCGGAAATCGCATAACCATCCATTGAGGACGCGGGGAAGGGTGGTTGATCACGCTGAGCAGTCACGGGGTGCGCTAACACGCGACCAGCCGCTTCGCGCAAAGGCACTATTTCAACCTCAAGTGGGTTTACTAGCGCGAACAGAGTGTTGAGAGCCTCTTCAACGGAAATCATGACGCTTCATAGCGACCAGACTTGCCACCGTCCTTCAACGTGACGTGGATGCCGCCAATGTCCATTGTCTTATCAACGGCTTTGATCATGTCGTAGATAGTCAAGCCCGCGACGCTGACTGCGGTTAGCGCTTCCATTTCAACCCCAGTTTGCCCTGTCGTTTTCACTGTACCGCTGATCCGCACACCGGGCAAATCAGGATCAAGGGTAAGATCAAGCGCGACCTTTGAGATCGGCAAAGGATGACACAGCGGGATCAGATCGGGCGTCTTTTTCGCACCCATGATGCCCGCGAGCTGCGCGACGCCTAGAACATCACCTTTTTTCGCGGTGCCACTGGAAATGATCTCAAACGCTTCAGCGCTCATGCGCACCCAGCCGGAGGCTGTCGCTACTCTGGCTGTGATCTTTTTGTCTGACACATCGACCATATGCGCGTCGCCTTTGGCATCAAAGTGTGTAAGGCTACTCATGCGCCCATGCCTGCGCTGGTGGATGCATTGCCCATCAACGCCCGCGTGGCGCTTTCTACATCGTCTTGGCGCATCAGGCTTTCGCCAATGAGGAAAGTGCGCGCCCCGAATTTTGCCATTTCGGCAAGGTCAGCAGGGGTGAACAGCCCGCTTTCCGAGATGATCAAACGATCCTCAGGCACCATCCGGCTGAGTGTGCGGGTTGTGTCTAAAGAGGTCTCAAATGTCTTGAGATTGCGGTTGTTGATCCCCATCAACGGCGATTTTAGAATAGAGGCGCGCTCCAGTTCAGCCGCGTCATGCACTTCGAGAAGTACATCCATACCCCAGCTAAAAGCGGCGTCTTCCAGCTCTGCCGCTTGGGCGTCAGAGACAGAGGCGAGAATGATCAAAATGCAATCCGCCCCGAGTGCGCGGGCCTCAGCGACTTGATAGGTGTCATACATGAAATCTTTGCGTAGTGCAGGCAGGCTAACCGCGTCGCGCGCGTTACTTAGAAACGGCTTCGCACCTTGAAAACTCGGCGTATCGGTGAGTACAGACAGGCAGGTCGCGCCACCACGCTCATAGGCTTTGGCCAGCGTTGCAGGATCGAAATCTTCGCGGATCAAGCCCTTGGAGGGGGAGGCTTTCTTCACCTCCGCGATCAGGCCATAGCCTTCACGAGAGGCGCGCATCAACGCATCCGCAAATCCACGCGGCGCGCTGGCTGCTTTCGCCTCTGCCTCTACTGCCTCAAGCGATTTAGCTGCTTTATCGGCGATGATTTCTTCAAGCTTGTATGCTTTGATGCGGTCTAGGGCGGTTTGTGTCATGTCAGTCTCTAACTTTGTCGCAGCGGTCTATGGTCTTGGGTCATTTAGCTTTGGGTGATCGTTGACAAGGCCTCGATCTTGCCTTTGGCGGCCCCACTATCGATGCTTTCACGTGCCATTTCTGCGCCGGATTTAAGGTCGCTGGCCGTGCCTGCTACCACCAAAGCGGCGGCGCTGTTCAAGAGAACTGCATCGCGATAGGCGTTTTGGGTTCCATCCAAAAGCGCGCGAAAGGCGGCACCGTTTTCTTCGGGCGTGCCACCCATGATATCCTCGAACGGGTGTACGGGCAGGCCCGCGTCCTCTGGGTTCACTTCAAATTCGCGCACTGTGCCGTTTTCGAGCGCAGCGACCCAAGAGACGCCAGCAATGCTCAGCTCATCAGTGCCGTCACTGCCGTGTACCAACCATGCCACATCAGAGCCGAGTTGCCCCAAAATTTCTGCCATAGGACGGATCAGATCGCGACGGTAAGCACCTGTGAGTTGACGTTTCACGCCGGCAGGGTTGGTCAGGGGACCAAGAATGTTGAAGATCGTGCGCGTGCCAAGTTCCGCGCGGGTGGGCATCACGTGCCGTGTTGCGGGGTGGTGCATAGGGGCCATCATGAAGGCGATTCCACACTCGTTTAGCGCTCTTTCGACGATATCCACACCGACCATCACATCGATGCCCATTTGACCAAGCGCGTCCGCAGCGCCTGATTTCGAGCTGAGATTGCGATTGCCGTGTTTTGCGACCGTGATACCTGCGCCTGCCACAACGAAAGCCGTCGCAGTTGAGATATTCAGTGTGCCTTTGCCATCGCCGCCGGTGCCGACAATATCCATCGCATCGATTGGTGCTTTGACCGCGTTGCATTTGGCGCGCATCACTGATGCTGCGGCAGCGTATTCATCCACGGTCTCACCGCGCGTGCGCATCGCCATCAAAAGACCGCCTATCTGGCTCGGCGTGGCTTCGCCCGTAAACAAAATCTCGAATGCGGCTTCCGCTTCTGCGCGGGTTAAATCACGCTCTGCGGCTGCATCAATCAGGGGCTTTAGGGCATTGCTCATGCGGGAACCTTCATCGTCTTAAGGAAATTTTTCAGCATCGCATGGCCATGCTCGGAACGGATCGACTCTGGATGAAATTGCACGCCGTGCATAGGCAATTCTCGATGTTGCAGCCCCATGATCGTGCCGTCCTTTAGTTCTGCGGTGATTTCAAGCGCATCGGGCAGACTGTCGCGTTCGACCACCAGCGAATGGTAGCGCGTGGCTTGGAAAGGGCTTGGCAGATCTTCAAACAAACCACGGTTGGTATGCTGAATTTCACCCATTTTGCCGTGCACAATCTCATGACAGCGCACGACCTTGCCGCCAAAGGCTTCGCCAATGGTCTGATGGCCCAAACATACCCCCATCAACGGGGTTTTCGTGCTTGCTGCCAAGCTGACCATATCGAGACAAATCCCAGCCTGTGCAGGGGCTTTGGGGCCGGGTGACAATAATACGCCCGCAGGATTTAGTGCCATAGCCGCCTCTGCGCTCATAGCGTCATTGCGGATCACTTTCACATCTGCGCCCAACTCGCCCAGATAATGGACAAGATTGTAGGTGAAGCTGTCGTAGTTATCGATCAAAAGCAGCATGAAACGCCTCAATTCGTCAAATTCGACCTATCGTGCAGGTCCAGTTGCACCCTACATGCTCAGGACAGCGCCCGAGGGTCAAGAGGCCCCTTGTCTTGCGCTGTGCAAAGGGTCAAGTTAGCCACGAAGACAGCACATGGGTTCAAGGCGGGTTTACTGTGGCAAATCAAGGCGGGTTTACTGTGGCAAATGGTGTATTTTCTGGTGTGATTTGGGGCGCGCTCGTCGCGGTTGCGGGGGCGGGCGGTTTGTCCTTGGCCTATCCCGATTACAAACCAGGCGGATCTTCCGATGTGATGCAAGAGGCTGTGGTTGAAGAGGTGCCCGCGAGAGAAGAGGTTGCGGAGACCGTGGTTTCTGAAACCCCAGCGATGGACGTAGACGAAACGACTCAGCCAGAGGCTGCGCCAGAGGAAGTTGTCGAAGACCTAGCACAAGATGTTGCGTCGGAGGAGCAGCCCGAAACACCAATGGCTGACGTCTTTGCAGAGGATGAAGTGTTTGATCCTGAAGCGGGTGAGGCCGAGCTTGAAACGGCCGAAGTGGCTGAAACCGAGCAAGCAGAACCAGAGACCGTTGGGGCAGATGCGGTAGAGGCCGAGCCAGAGGCAAAACCAGAGGCAGAAGCAGAGGTGAGCGGGGCAAAAACGCCCGTCCCCGAAGTGGAAATCGAGCCAGAAACTGCCGCAGAAGAGACGCTCGAAAACGCAAACGCCGCAGAAAGCATAACGGACAAGATCATCGCAGCCTTGCCTAAGCCTGTCGGTACCGTGGGTGATTTGGCACCAGAGGTGACGACCAATCGCTTGCCCTCTCTGGCCACAGAAGAGGTTGAGACAGAGGACAGCCCGAGCACCGTCGCATCGCCACCCTTTGAGCGGTTTGCCTCAACAGCACCGATTGAAAACGACAAGCCCCACATGTCTATCGTCTTGATCGATACAGGCGATAGTTCACTGGGCGTAGAAGCGTTGGACTCTTTCCCTTATCCACTCACCTTCGCTGTGGATGCGAGTATACCGAACGCCGTCGAGCGGATGCAGGTCTATCGCGACAAAGGATTTGAGGTCCTCGCATTGATCGATCTGCCGCTCGGCGCAACAGCGTCGGACGTCGAAGTCGCGATGAGCGCGTATCTCGCGGCGGTTCCGGAGGCTGTCGGCATTCTCGAAGGGGTTGAAACGGGCGTGCAAACCAGCCGCGAAATGGCCGACCAGCTGACGCAAATCATTCTCGATAGTGGCCATGGCATGCTTTTGCAAAAGAGCGGGTTGAACACTGCGCGCAAACTGGCAGAGCGCGAGGGCATTCCTGCAGCCACAGTGTTTCGCGATTTTGACGGCAACGGCCAGTCCGCAAGCGTTATGCGTCGGTTCCTTGATCAAGCGGCGTTTCGCGCGGCTCAAGAGGGTGGCGTTGTGATGATGGGACGCCTTCAGGCAGAAACAATTTCTGCCCTACTGATTTGGGGCCTTGCAGATCGCGCAAGCCGCGTGGCGCTGGTTCCGGTAAGTGCGGTTTTGAAGCAGGACGCAACTGACGAAGGTTAGATATGATCTGCAAAGACGCATGTCTGCGTCTGGGCTAATTCCTGTGACCAGAGTCTCGCAATTTGATTGGAAATCTGCCCGTTCTTCATCGGGCGCATTTCGTACGGCCCATATACAATAACCCAATGCCGAGTGTTTCGACGTCCAAGGAAAGCACGCTTTGATGATCAACTGCGCATGGTTTTTTCTGGCTTTCGGTTAGTCGCCTTTGATCGCTTGCAGATAGAAACTATCGGCGGTGAGCCGGTCGATATGCACACCGTAGCCTTCTTTATGCATCACACCTAAGTCGCTGCGGGCTAGAGGGTATCCGCACGCAGCGGCTTCTGGATGAAGAACGCGCGCTCTGATCCAGCTTACGTTGCGCCCCGCCCTTTGACTTAAGCATGCGCAAGATTGGTGGTGCCGACGACATCGCCGGCCTAGTGACCCTTTTCGTACCAATCAGCCGCGCTGTCGTGATCAGGTGGATCGGCACTTTCGGCCAATTTGCCAAGCGCTGTCGTCGCAGGTCCTTAGCCCAAACCAGCGGCTGCTTTGAACTCTAGACCAGCACGTTTTCGATCCATCGCGACCTCGCTCGAGCCAAGCGCGAAAATCGAGCCAAGATTGTAGTAGGCCCGTACTTCACCCGCTTTCGCTGCCTGCTCGAACAGATCCACTGCTTTGAACGTGACTTTTTGAACGCCGCACCCTTCATCATTGGCAGCGCCCAGAATGTTCAACGCCATCCCATTGCCTGCTTCTGCGGCCTCGCTGATCACAGCCAATGCGCCCGTCATAATCCCAATCAATATAGGCGAGACGCGCGGCAGCGATCTTGCCCTGCGTCGGAGCGGCAAGGGCGGGCAGAGGCGTGGACAAGGCGGCAATCAAAGCGAGTGACAATAAACGCATCACGAAATGCTATTTGATAAATGAGGGTAGATTAGCGAAATCTATGTGCATGAATAGGCGGGGCACGCGTGCGTGTTAGTTGTTGCCATTCCCTGTAAACCGGCTCGCATCCTCAGCAGCCTTACGGATCGCGCCGGATTTGTGGACTGTCTCCATATATTCGGCCTCTGGATCACTGTCATAGACGACGCCACCACCCGCTTGGATGTAGAGCTTTTCGTCCTTCACCACTGCCGTGCGCAGGGCGATACACATGTCCATATCACCGCCCGCAGAGAAATAACCGCAACCGCCGCCGTATACGCCGCGTTTTTCCGGCTCTAGCTCGTCAATGATCTCCATCGCGCGCACTTTCGGTGCACCAGACACTGTGCCTGCAGGCATACCTGCGAAAAATGCGCTGAGCGCGTCTTGGTCTTCGTGCAATTCGCCCACGACGTTAGACACTATATGCATGACGTGGGAATACCGTTCTACGATGAATTCTTCTGTGGGGCGCACGGTGCCGATTTTGGCGACCTTGCCCACATCATTGCGACCCAGATCAAGCAACATCAGATGTTCGGCTAGCTCCTTTTGATCGGCCAATAAATCTGCTTCCAAAGCCTTGTCTTCTTCTGGCGTCGCACCGCGTTTGCGGGTGCCTGCAATGGGGCGGATCGTTACCTCTTTGCCGAACACACGCACGAGAATTTCGGGTGACGCACCGATCACCTGAAAAGCACCGAAATTGAAGTAGAACATGAAAGGCGAGGGGTTGGTGCGTCTTAAGGAACGATAAAGTGCGAAAGGCGGTTGTTTGAAGTCCTGACACCAACGCTGGGAGGGGACAACTTGGAAAATGTCACCCGCTTTGATGTATTCCTTGGCCTGCTCAACAGCGTCCTTGTAGCCGTCGCGTGTGAAGTTGCTGACTGGCTCTGGCGCATCTTCGGCTTGCCCCAGATCACGGGACGCGGCGGGCATCGGGCGTTCAAGATCGCGCACAGCGTCCATCACACGTTCCGCTGCCTGCGCATAAGCAGCGCGCGCAGACTGGCCATCGCTGACCCAAGCAGGGCTGACGACGGTGACTTCCCCTTTAACGCCATCCAGCACCGCCACCACGGAAGGGCGCAGCATGATCGCATCCGGCACCCCAAGCACATTGGGGTTTACATTGGGCAAGTGTTCTACATGGCGGATCATGTCGTAGCCAAGATAACCGAACAGGCCAGCACTGGCTTGCGGCAGGTCGTCTGGCAGATCGATATGGCTTTCCGCGATCAGCGCGCGTAAGGCATCTAGCGGCGGTAGCGTTTGTGGTTCAAACGCCTCATTATCATAGCGCGCCATACGGTTGAGCGAGGACGTTGCCCCCTCAGAGCGCCAGATCAGATCCGGTTTCATTCCGATGATCGAGTAGCGACCCCTGATTTCGCCACCCGTCACGGATTCGAGCACGAAGGCATCTTTTTGCGCCCCCGTCAGCTTGAGCATCAAAGACACAGGTGTGTCTAAATCAGCTGCAAGCCGCGTAAAAACAACCTGATTTTTGCCAGCGTCATAGGCTTTGGCAAAATCATCGAAGGAGGGGACCAGCGCCATGGGCGTTACCCTTTAATTAAAGTTGGCATGCACCGCGTTGAGAGCATTTTGATCAAGTTGAATGCCCGCGCGTTGCTGGATTTCTGTCGCGTAGGCTTCAAAAAGATCCTGCGCGACTGCGGTTGCGGCCTGATTGTTGAGCTGTGTGCGTAAGGCTTGGATGTCATCGCTGTCTTCATCTGCCGCGAGTACATCATCAAGGCGTACGATCAACACGTCTGTGACATCGTCAACCACCACGCTCGCGCCTTTTTCAGCCTCGAACAGCGCAAGGATCGCAGCGGGTGGTATGTCGGCCACGAACCCCGTGCGCGTTACTTCGGTCAAGGTGTCAGCCTCTAGATCAACATCTGCGAAATCGCTTTCTGCGGTGATTTGGGACAGCAAAGCTTCCGCCTCTGCGCGCAGCGCTTCAAGCGTGGCTTGCGTGCGCCAACCTACGCTGACGCGTTCGGTGATTTTGGCCAAAGGCTGCGGACGTGGTGCGTGCACTTCATCAAGACGCATCGCGAAAATGCCGCCATCTTCAAGCACTTCGATCTTTGGGAAGTCATCAACCGTAATCGCCTGCGCACCTTCGCGAAAGACTTCATAGGCAGCAATCCCGTCGCCTGCTTCGCTGCTCCAATCGATGTTGCCCAACACCATATCGGTTTCTTTTGCGAGATCCTCAAGCGTTGCGCCACCTGCGAGCAGATCGTCGATATCATTGATCTGTGCTTCGACCACTCGGCGGGCACGATCTGCGGCCAGCTCATCGCGCAGTTGTGCGCGCGCGTCTTCAAAGGAGGTTTCTTGCGCGGCAAGAATGCCGTTGATGCGGAACAGGGCAGGGCCAAGATCACTCTGCAAAGGTCCGACAACGTCGCCGGTTTCAGCCGCAAAAATAGATTCGCCCGCAGCGCCAAGCGCGCCTTGATCCAAATCACCAAGATCTATGTCCGCCAACGCAAGGCCACGATCTTCAACCAACGTCTCAAAAGTGGTGCCGCCTGCTTCAAGCTGCGCTTTCGCAGCGCTTGCTGAGTCGTCGTTGCCGTAGACCAGTCGTTCGATCAAACGGCGCTCCGGTTTGTTGAATTCGCTTTCACGTTCATCGTATGCGGTTTGCAGCATAGCTTCATCCACCTCAACCGTGTCTGCGATCATGTCGGGCGAGAGCAGCGCGTAAGTGATCTGCTTGGTCTCTGGCAGGGTGTATGCGTCAATATTTTCATCGTAGTAGGTCTGCAATTGCGCCTCGGTCGGCTCAGCAACAGGCGTTGCCAAATCTTCGGCTTTCAGCCGTGCCACAGTCGCGTTGCGACGCTCGCCAATGTAGGCAACAAGAGTGTTAGCATAGGTGTCCGGCACCGTGTTGCCTGACAGTATCGCGCCCTGCACCAGTGTGCGCGCTGCTTCTTCGCGCAGGGTTTCTTCGAATTCTGCTTCGCTCAGACCCGCGTTTTCAAGCGTGAAACGATAAGCTTCGCGGTCAAATTGGCCGTTTATCCCCTGAAACGCGGACATGCTGAGGATCTGTTGTTGCAACTGTGCGTCACCGACGGATAGGCCAAGTTCTGCAGTTTCATGATCGAGCGCCCGAGTTGTGATCACACGCGCGAGAGCTTGGCGATCGACACCCAAGGCCTGCGCGGTCGAGAAAGGAAT
Organism: Rhodobacteraceae bacterium HTCC2083; assembly: GCA_000156115.1. Classification (GTDB taxonomy): domain Bacteria; phylum Pseudomonadota; class Alphaproteobacteria; order Rhodobacterales; family Rhodobacteraceae; genus Planktotalea. The sequence continues at coordinate 3,787,004 of DS995276.1, read as the reverse complement.
ATTCTGACCCGCTTGCGCAGAGATTGCGCGCAGATCTTCTTGCAGGGTGCGTGAATACAGCTCAACCGAGATCGTTTTATCCCCCACAGCCCCGACAGAGCGGATATTGCCGCCCAAATTCGTCGCTCCGAAGCCTGCCAAACCGACAATCAAGAGCGCCAGCAAAATCCAGATGAATGTCTTTGAAAGTGCGTTTCCACGTCCGGCCATGATGCGTTTAACCCTATAGCTATCAGCCGCTTTAGTCGCGGCGTTTGCGAAGGTTTACTTGCCCGCGCGGGGCGGAGCAAGCGAGAACCGAAGGGCTTTCAAACGTGTGAACAATTCGGCGATGCCCGTGGCATCAACATTCGCAAAAGCGATGCGCAGATGCTGTTGGCCTGCTACTTCATTTTCAGGCATGAACATGGTGCCGGGCAGGGCCAGAATACTCGCTTCTTCCACGAGCTTCTGGGCCAGAACGTCGGACGCCATCTCAAAGGGATGTTCAAGGTAGGCAAAATATGCGCCACACCCTTTTAGGGTCCAGCCTTTGGCCGCAAGTGCTGGCATTTCCGCTTCAATCGTGGCGCGACGCGCTAGGATCTCAAAACGCTCCCCTGCAAGCCACTCTGTCAGGTTCCGCAATCCCCAAAGTGCTGAAAACTGTCCGATCTGGTTCGGGCAAATTGCGACGGTGTCGAGGAATTTCTCGGCCTCGGCGAGCAAATCTGGCGATGAAATCAACGCCCCGACGCGATGCCCCGTCAAACGGAAGGCTTTGGAAAACGAGTAAAGATGGATCAGCGTTTGATCCCAATCCGCTTGTTGAAACAGTCCATGCGGCGCGCCCGTTTGGCTATGAAAGTCGCGGTAGGTTTCGTCGATGATCAGCTTGATGCCCGTCTCTTGCGCTAGTTTGAAAAAGGCGAGGACCAGCTCTGGCGGATACTCAACACCCGCAGGATTGTTTGGCGTTACCAGTGAAATCGCGCGCGTGCGCTCGGTGATGAGCGCACGAGTGGCCTCGGGATCTGGTAAAAGCTGTGCATCGGTTGGGATTGCGAGCGCCGTGACACTCGCCATATCGAGCCACATTTTATGATTGAAGTACCAAGGCGCGGGCAAAAGTACCTCATCGCCGCTTTGCGCAATGGCACTGATCGCGGCAGCGAAAGCTTGATTGCAGCCGGACGTAATCGCGACATTGTCTGCAGTCAAAGATGCGCCATAGGCAGCGCTCCACTGCGTCGCAACTTCCGCGCGTAACTCGGGCAATCCGATGACGGGGCCATAAAGATGTGCTTGTGGCTCATTCACGATGATATCAGCCATCGCGGCGCGCATTTGTTCAGGCGGCAGATCAACTGGGGCTGCTTGGCTGACGTTGATCAATGGGCGATCTGCAAGAAAGGTTACCCCTTCCAGCCAGCGCCGTGCCTCCATAACAGGGGGGGCAAAAGTGTGTTCTGTCGCAGAACCCATTGTTTAATCTTGCCCGCGATAAGGCTGTACATATTGCAGGGCCATGTCCCATGGGAAGAAAATCCAGGTATCCTGCGAAACACCTGTGATGAACGTATCTGTCTGCGGCTCTCCTGAGGGTTTGGCGTAGACACAAGCGTAATGGGCGTTCGGGTAGAGCGAGCGGACGAGTTCCAGTGTTTTACCGCTATCGACCAGATCGTCGATGATCAAAATACCAGTGCCGTCGCCCATCAATTCCGCATCTGGGGCCTTTAAGACCTTGGCTTCGCGCCGCTCCGTCGCGGCCCCGCCGCCAGAGTGATAGGAGACAACAGCAATCGTATCAACTGCGCGAATATCAAGTTCACGTGCAACAATCATCGCGGGGGCCATGCCGCCGCGTGTGATTGCAACGACAGCTTTCCAAGCGCCGTCATCCGGCCCTTTGCCATCCAAACGCCACGCCAGCGCGCGCGCATCGCGGTGTAGCTGGTCCCAGCTTACGTGAAACCCTTTTTCATGTGGCAAACGGTCAGTCATTGCGGCAGTCTCCGGTGGTATGTTTAGCGGCTGAGCATCAGCTTTAGACCCAAAAAGCCCAAAACAGAAGCCGCGATTCGATCAAGGATAGGTTTGGCACGCAGATAACCCGCGCTGACGTGTTTGGTGGAAAAGGCGAGGACGAGCGCGCTGCCGAGCAGCAATTCGATCACCAGATGATTGGCAAAGACCAAGGCCTTGTCAGCGAATGCCATCCCATGTGGGAAGATCACCATGATTACAGCACCCGCGAAGAGTACGGATTTGGGGTTGCTCAGATTGACAAGCACACCGCCAAAGAACGCGTGCAGGGGCGGGGTAGGCGCGTCGCCCATCGGTGCGGAAGCATGTTTCCAAGTCTGGTAGGCGATCCAGAGCAGATACAGCGCACCAATGGTTTTCAGCGCGACAAAGGCCCAAGGGAACACTGCGAAGATCGCATCAAGCCCCATGAACGCCAAAGCGGTCCATGTCGCGGCCATCACGCCAAGGCCCCAAACTGTGTAAAGCCCTGCCATCCGTCTGCTCGCCAAAGTGGTGCGGATGAAATACAACATCGCGGGACCCGGGCTGGCGATGGCTGCCAGCAGGGTCAAGTTGAATGCGATGAGATGGGCCGTTTCCATGCGGGGCTTAGTCCTTGGACATGTCCGGCGCGTCGACTGCTTTCATACCGACAACATGATAGCCTGCATCCACGTGATGGGTTTCGCCTGTGACGCCTGAACCCAGATCACTCAGCAAATAGAGTGCGGATTTGCCCACGTCTTCGGTAGTCACATTGCGACGCAGGGGGCTGTTGTACTCGTTCCATTTCATAATGTAGCGGAAATCACCGATGCCGGAGGCCGCGAGCGTTTTTATAGGACCCGCAGAAATAGCGTTGACGCGAATGCCGTCTTTGCCGAGGTCTTCCGCCAAATACCGTACGGAGGCTTCCAAAGCGGCCTTTGCAACACCCATAACGTTATAATGCGGCATGATCCGTTCTGCGCCATAATAAGTAAGGGTGATCGCGCTGCCACCTTCGTTCATCAGTTTCTCTGCGCGCTGCATGATGGCGGTGAACGAATAGACGGAGATATCCATGGTCATCGTAAAGTTGTCGCGCGAGGTGTCGACGTAGCGGCCGCGCAGCTCGTTCTTGTCGGAAAAGCCGATGGCATGAACCACAAAATCAAACGTGCCCCAGCGCTTCTCGATTTCTGCGAACAAGGCATCCATCGATTCTTCGCTGCCCACATCACACGGTACGACAAAATCGCTCCCAAGTTGCGCCGCAAGCGGATCAACACGCTTTTTTAATGCATCACCCTGATAAGAAAATGCGAGCTCTGCACCTGCGTCTGCACAGGCTTTGGCAATGCCCCATGCGATGGACTTGTCATTGGCTAAGCCCATGATCAGACCGCGTTTTCCGGCCATAAGTGCGTTGGACATTTTGACTGCTCCCGTTTTTAGCGTTAAATTGTCTTTAGGGCAATGACCTCAGGGCATCAAGCAATAGGACCTCTCGTAAGCCTTGTTCGCCTTGATTACTTGACTTAAGCGCTAATTAACGAGGTCCATCAAGCGTTAAAGAGGTTTCAGTCCATGTCAGATAGAAGCGGTATTTTTGCGGGCAACGATCCGTTTGTGATTGCCAAAACGTGGATGTCGGATGCTCAAGAAAGCGAGCTGAACGATCCCAACGCGATCGCGCTAAGCACGGTTGATGCGGAAGGGCTGCCCAATGCGCGCATGGTCTTGTTGAAAGACATCGAAGATGCGGCGTTCGTGTTTTACACCAACTACGAAAGCGCCAAAGCAGCTGAACTTGATGGCGCAGGCAAGGCGGCCTTCGTGATGCATTGGAAATCGTTGCGTCGTCAGATTCGTGTGCGCGGTCTGGTGAGCAAAGAAGAAGGCCCGCAAGCGGATGCATACTATACCTCACGCTCACTCAAAAGTCGCCTTGGCGCGTGGGCAAGCCAACAATCCCGCCCTTTGAGCGGAAGGCCCGCTTTGATGGCGGAGGTTGCGAAGGTAACAGCGCTGCACGGTCCATCGCCCAAGCGGCCACCGTTTTGGGGTGGATATCGCATCACCCCAGTAGAGATCGAGTTTTGGGCGGATGGTGCATTTCGACTGCATGACCGGTTCGTTTGGCGGCGACCGACCGTTGAGTCCGCTTGGGATGTCTCACGCCTAAATCCGTAAATTTCATGTTACGTGAAATGATAACTAATTGTTTTAACGTAACTTAATCTCCTTGCTAATTTACGCTCAATTTCATCAGATGTCAGCGGAACGAAGCAATTCAAATTGGTACCAATATATGAATATCGAAGAGACAGCCCGAACCGTTCGAGGCGCTGTCAAATGGTTTGATCCCGCAAAGGGCTTTGGGTTCGTTGTCGCAGAGGAAGGCGGTGCCGACATTTTGCTGCACGCAAACGTCTTACGCAACTTTGGTCAAAATTCCGTCGCAGAGGGTGCTGTGATCGAAATTTTGTCTCAAGAAACGGATCGTGGGTTACAAGCCGTAGAGGTCCTTTCGATCGACCCACTGCGTCACACGGATCGCCCGGCGTTGCCGGATCTGGAAGATTTCGATCTCGATCAGCTTGATCAAGTCGTGCTGCAGCCCGCACGCGTGAAGTGGTTCGACAAAGGCAAGGGCTTTGGTTTCGCCAACGTGTTCGGATCCGACGCGGATATCTTCGTGCATGTTGAAGTGCTGCGCCGTTCCGGCTTGGCCGATTTGGCTCCAGGGGAGGCGTTGGCACTCCGCGTGATCGATGGTAAACGCGGTCTCATGGCAATCGAGGTAAGCGCATGGGAAGCAGCGATTCACTAGCTCTTAAGGGTCTGCTCGGTGCTCTGGCGCTTTGCGCGTCGCAACTCAGTGCGAAACAAGACTGCGCGATTGACCGTGTGCTGGTCAAAGGCGATTTTGGCGAGGCACGTTTCACCATTGAAGTGGCCGATGAACCTGCGAAGCGATCGCAGGGTTTGATGGACCGTGAAACAATGCCGCGTTCTGCGGGCATGTTGTTCGTTTACGAGGCGCCGCAACCAGCGAATTTTTGGATGCGAAATACTTTGATTCCCCTCGACATGATTTTTGCTGATCGCGGTGGGCGTGTGCGGCATATTCATCAAAACGCGATTCCTCATGACGAAACGCCGATTCACGGTGGGACAGACATTTATGCTGTGCTCGAAATAAATGGCGGTTTGAGCAAGAAATACGGCTTTCAAGTTGGTGACGCGCTGCAACATCCCGCCTTTTTTGAAGGACCGCCAGTTATTCCGTGCAAAGAGTAATTTTGGGCTTTTCAAGCGCATAGTACATCGCTAAATAGCGCCTTAGTCGGGGCGTAGCGCAGCCTGGTAGCGCGACGGTTTTGGGTACCGTAGGTCGCAAGTTCGAATCTTGCCGTCCCGACCACTTCACAATGTAACCTGCAGTATTGAGCCTAAAGCCTGGCTGCTGTCCTTGTGTATACACTAAATGTAGATCTTGGAGCGCCACCACCACTAGCTGTTGTGGTCATTTGGGAGGGTAACGCAAATTGATGTGACATCATTGCCAACTCATAACAACTTTCCGATGTGGTCAAAAATTTATCGACCGGTCAAAATTGATTAACGGCTCGTTAGGGATTCTTCGCGTATTGAATGAACTCAAATAGCTAAGTCTGCTGCAAACAAAGGTTTTTAAGGCTCGCGAAAATTATCAGCACCTTGTGTAAACATTGCCCTGAATCATCCGCGTCGGTATCGACTCAAATACACGCCCAAGGTCAACGCAAAAAACATCACAAAAGCGTAAATAATTTTATTGACCATGCACGGTCAAATACGCCAGATTGTGGGAGCGAGGCAGGTAAGCCACAAGATATAGTGGTGCAAGTTCTCTAGTTCGATACTCTCAGCTGCGCCCTGCGTGGGGCGCTAGGCGGTGTCTTTTGTGTTCAATTGACCTGAACCGCGGAGCTTTGTCCTAACCTCGCAAAGAGGCGCGCAGGCGCAGGTAACTGTACTTTGAGTAATGGGAAGGCTCGAAACATGAAGATTAGCAGACATTTTACTAAAGCAGGCGAAGACGCATACGCCTCACTCGATTTCGTCACAACCGTTTCTGAGATCCGAAACCCAGATGGATCCATTGTGTTCAAGCTTGATGATGTCGAAGTGCCCGACAGCTGGTCGCAGGTCGCCTCTGACGTGATCGCCCAGAAATACTTCCGTAAAGCGGGCGTTCCCAACAAGACAAAGCAAGTGAAAGAAAAAGGCGTTCCCGCGTTTCTTTGGCGCTCTGAGCCTGCGAAGGATAATGACGGATTTTCCGGTGAAACTTCCTCCAAGCAAGTCTTTGATCGTCTCGCAGGGGCGTGGACCTATTGGGGCTGGAAAGGTGGTTACTTCTCAACTGAGGCCGACGCTCAGACCTATTATGACGAAATGCGTTTCATGCTAGCGACGCAACGCGCAGCACCAAATTCCCCACAGTGGTTCAATACGGGTCTGCACTGGGCTTATGGTATCGATGGTCCCGCACAAGGCCACCACTATGTGGATTATCAGACGGGCGTTTTGACGAAGTCCAAGTCCTCCTACGAACACCCGCAACCACATGCCTGCTTTATCCAATCCGTCTCTGACGATCTGGTTGGCGATGGCGGCATCATGGATCTTTGGGTCCGCGAAGCACGTTTGTTCAAATACGGCTCCGGCACTGGCACGAACTTCTCCTCCCTACGTGCCGACGGTGAGCAGCTCTCAGGTGGGGGCAAGTCCTCCGGCCTGATGGGTTTCCTAAAAATTGGTGACCGCGCAGCTGGTGCGATCAAATCCGGCGGCACGACGCGCCGCGCGGCGAAAATGGTGATCTGCGATGCGGACCACCCTGATGTTCAAGAGTTCATCAATTGGAAGGTGAAGGAAGAGCAGAAAGTTGCGTCCATCGTTGCCGGCTCCAAAATGCACGAACAGCACCTCAATGAGATCTTCAAAGCGATCCGCGCTTGGGATGGCTCCTCCGAGGATGCCGTTGATCCGAAGAAAAACAGCCAGTTGAAAGACGCTATTCGCGGCGCAAAGAAAACCTCGATCCCCGAGACCTATGTGAAGCGCGTTCTTGATTACGCCAAGCAGGGGTACTCTTCCATAGAGTTTCCGACATATGACACAGATTGGGATAGTGAGGCCTACGCATCCGTGTCTGGTCAAAACTCTAACAACTCTGTGCGTGTAACCGACAGTTTCCTCAAAGCAGTTGAAGCAGATAGCGATTGGGAACTCATCCGACGCACAGACGGCACAGTCGCAAAGACGATTAAAGCACGCGATTTGTGGGAAGACATTGGTCACGCCGCATGGGCTTGCGCTGATCCGGGCATCCAGTATCACGATACGGTTAACGCATGGCACACGTGCCCCGAGGACGGCGAAATTCGCGGTTCCAACCCGTGCTCCGAGTATATGTTCCTCGACGACACGGCATGTAACCTCGCGTCGATGAACTTGCTGAAGTTTTACAAGGACAGCAAATTTCAAGCGGACGAGTATGTGCACGCGACACGTTTGTGGACTGTTACGCTCGAAATCTCCGTAATGATGGCGCAGTTCCCATCGAAAGAGATCGCGCAGCGCTCGTTTGATTTCCGCACACTGGGTCTTGGCTATGCCAACATCGGTGGCTTGTTGATGAACATGGGTCATTCTTACGATAGCGATGAGGGCCGCGCGTTTTGCGGTGCTTTGACCGCTGTGATGACGGGCGTGTCCTACGCGACCTCCGCTGAAATGGCGGGCGAGCTGGGCGCATTCGCGGGTTACGAGAAGAACGCGGGCCACATGCTCCGTGTCATACGCAACCACCGCAACGCCGCCTACGGCGCGACTGAGGGCTACGAGACGCTCGACATCAAGCCGGTTGCGCTTGATCTGGCAAACTGCCCTGATCAGGACCTGACTAAGCTGGCGATGGCCTCTTGGGACAACGCGTTGGAGCTGGGTGAGAAGCACGGCTATCGCAACGCGCAGGTTTCTGTGATTGCGCCGACGGGCACAATTGGTCTGGTCATGGATTGTGATACGACGGGGATCGAGCCTGACTTCGCGCTGGTCAAATTCAAGAAGCTTGCTGGCGGTGGTTATTTCAAAATCATCAACCAGTCCGTACCAACGGCACTTGAGAACCTCGGCTACGGCTCTGCCCAGATCGAAGAGATTGTCAGCTACGCGGTTGGTCATGCTTCCATCGGCAATGCGCCTGGCATCAACCACACATCGCTGATCGGTCACGGCTTTGGCGCGAATGAATTGGCGAAGATCGATGCATCGCTCGCATCCGCCTTCGACATCCGCTTTGTCTTCAACCAGTGGACGCTGGGTGAAGAGTTCTGCACGGGCGTTCTTGGTATCCCACGCGAAAAGCTGAACGATCCGACGTTCAACCTGCTCAGCCACCTTGGCTATTCCAAAGCAGATATCGACGCGGCAAACGATCATGTCTGCGGCACGATGACTTTGGAAGGCGCGCCTTACCTCAAAGAAGAGCACCTTAACATTTTTGATTGCGCCAACCCCTGTGGCAAGAAGGGTAAGCGTTTCTTGTCTGTTGATAGCCACATTCACATGATGGCTGCGGCGCAATCGTTCATCTCTGGCGCGATCTCCAAGACGATCAACATGCCGAATGATGCGACAATCGAGGACTGCCAAAAAGCCTACGAACTCAGCTGGTCCTTGGGTGTCAAAGCCAACGCTTTGTATCGTGATGGCTCTAAGCTGAGCCAGCCATTGGCCGCTGCGCTGGTCGAAGACGATGACGACGCGATGGACGTGCTGGAAAGCGGTAACATCACCGAGAAGGCTGCTGTTATTGCAGAGAAAATCGTCGAGAAAGTGATCGTCAAAGAGATCGTCAAATCACACCGTGAAAAGATGCCGGAGCGCCGCAAAGGCTATACGCAAAAGGCAGTCGTAGGCGGTCACAAGGTCTATCTACGCACCGGCGAATATGAGGGTGGCCAGCTTGGTGAAATCTTTATCGACATGCACAAAGAGGGCGCAGGGTTCCGTGCGATGATGAACAACTTCGCCATCGCAGTGTCCGTGGGCCTTCAGTACGGCGTGCCGCTGGAAGAGTTTGTGGATGCCTTCACCTTCACCAAGTTCGAGCCGGCGGGCATGGTTCAAGGGAACGACAGTATCAAGAATGCGACCTCGATCCTTGACTATATCTTCCGCGAGTTGGCGGTTAGCTATTTGGATCGCACGGACCTTGCACATGTGAAACCTGCGGGCGCGTCGTTCGACGATCTAGGTCGCGGCGCAGAAGAGGGCGTGAGCAACGTGTCCGAGCTTAGCGACACGGCAGCAAATAACTCTTTGGAAGTGCTAAAACAGATTAGCTCAACTGGGTATTTGCGCAAGCGTTTGCCACAAGAGTTGGTGGTGCTTCAGGGCGGACAGGCAGGCGCTGTAGCGCTCAGCGGAACCTCTGATCCAGTTGCAGCATTGCAAACCTTGGTGCCTGAAGTGAGCGTTGCAGTTGCGATGCCTACCTCAACAAATACGATGGCAGTGGGCACAGCGACAGGCTTGGATCAACGCACGAAAGCTAAGATGCAGGGTTATGAGGGCGATCCTTGCGGTGAATGCGGCAACTACACGCTTGTGCGCAATGGAACGTGCATGAAGTGCAACACCTGCGGCGGGACATCCGGCTGTAGTTAAACGCGATGGAGTGCGCGAATTTCCTAAAAATTCGCGCACTCGAAAATTCAATCACGAGGTCCTTCCGGGGGTCCCTGACGCAAATCAGGCCGCAGGCAAAAAATATTCCGAGCGGTGATTAATGATGAGCTTGAATTTGTGAAACTGGGGGGCCTTTTGGCACCCCATTTTTTTTGCTGTTTCAGGGTACTAGCTTACCGTCGCTGATCTGATCACTTCAGCGACGCGTGTCAGTTGATCCGCTAGTGGATTGCGTTTACGCCAGATCATTCCGATTTGGCGGGACGGGCGAGGTTCCGCAAAGCGGGCGACACTAACATTGGCAGCAGGGGTTTCCACCGCGATTGCCATTTGCGGGATCAATGTCACGCCGATCCCGGCGCTGACCATTTGCACCAAGGTCGTGAGCGAACTGCCATCTAGTCCATCGCGCGGCACGCTTGCGCTCGTGCTACAAAACGCCAAGGCTTGGTCGCGAAAACAATGGCCTTCCTCAAGCAAAAGCAAGCGCATTTTGCGCAAAGCCTCCCCATTAGGTACGGGTTTGCCTTCATCTTGCGCGGGTCGCACAAGCACGAAATCTTCGTCAAAGAGAAGGGTTTCTTGCAGGCTTGGCTCTGACGTCGGCAAAGCGACGATCGCAGCGTCAATCTTGCCGTCCGAGAGTTCGTTCAGCAGCTTAGGCGTCAGCGTTTCGCGCACATGGAGATCTAGGTTGGGATGTTGCGCGCCTAATGCCCCCATGATCGCGGGTAGCAGATAAGGCGCGATGGTCGGGATGATGCCAAGCCGTAAACGCGCCAGCGCTTGTCCGCCAGAGGCGCGTGCGACATCGCTCAGCTCTTCCACGGCCCCAAGAATAGAGCGTACGCGTAGGATCAAATCCTCACCTGCTGCGGTTAGTCGCACAACGCGGGCACCGCGTTCAAACAGGGCAATGCCAAGCGTTTGTTCCATTTCTTTGATTTGGACCGAGATCGCAGGCTGCGAGATCGAACATATTGCAGCAGCGCGCCCAAAGTGGCCTGCGCGCGCTACGGCGTCAAAATATCGAAGCTGTTTTAAGGTAAGTTCTGCCATAGCTTTTAATTATCGAAGAAATCAAAAAATGCAAATGTAATCTATTATGTGGCTCTGATACGGTTTGGAGGAATCATTCATCAGGAGATCGGTACTATGGACGGCAATAACGTCAATCAGGCAGGCAAATGCCCTGTCATGCATGCTGCAAAATCTGACACACGCTCCAACAAAGATTGGTGGCCAGAGCAACTCAACCTGCGCATTCTCAGCCAGCAGTCCAACAAGTCCGACCCGATGGGAGAGGGGTTTGACTATGCTGAGGCGTTCAAAGCGCTGGATCTGGATGCCGTGCGCGCAGATCTCACGGCTTTGATGACGGACAGTCAGGACTGGTGGCCAGCAGATTATGGACACTACGGCCCGTTCTTCATTCGGATGGCATGGCACAGTGCGGGCACATACCGCACAGGCGATGGTCGCGGTGGTGCGACCTCTGGCACGCAGCGCTTTGCACCGCTGAACAGCTGGCCTGACAACGGCAATTTGGACAAGGCGCGCCGTCTTCTTTGGCCGATCAAACAAAAATATGGTGCGAACCTGTCTTGGGCGGACCTAATGATCCTTGCGGGCAACGTTGCGATTGAATCTATGGGTGGCAAGACCGCAGGTTTCGCAGGCGGTCGAGCAGATGTGTGGGAGCCGGAGCAGGACATCTATTGGGGTGCAGAAGCTGAATGGCTGGAAGTCAGTGGCGGCGAGAACAGCCGCTATTCTGGTGAGCGTTCTTTAGAAGATCCGTTGGCGGCCGTTCAAATGGGTCTGATCTATGTGAATCCGGAGGGTCCAGATGGCAATCCTGATCCTGTGGCATCGGGTTTTGATATTCGCGACACGTTTGGTCGCATGGGGATGAACGACGAAGACACGGTTGCTTTGGTTGCGGGTGGTCACACTTTCGGCAAAGCGCATGGTGCGGGTGATCCGGCACTGGTGGGTGCGGAGCCAGAAGGTGCCGCGATGCATCTACAAGGCCTTGGCTGGATGAACGATCACAAGAGTGGCGTGGGCGTTGACACAACGACCTCCGGCATCGAGGGCGCATGGACACCGAACCCGATCCAGTGGGACAACGATTATTTTGATGTGCTCTTTGGCTATGAGTGGGCGCTGACAAAGTCGCCTGCGGGTGCGCAGATTTGGCATGCTGTTAATCTTGCGGAAGAAAACCACGCGCCAGAGGTAGATGGCTCTGGCAAAAAGGTTCCGATCATGATGACCACGGCCGATATGGCCATGCGTATGGATCCGGCTTACGAGAAGATCTCGCGTCGTTACCATGAGAACCCAGAAGAGTTCGCGGATGCTTTCGCGCGCGCTTGGTTCAAGCTCACGCACCGCGATATGGGACCTAAGACTTTGTATTTGGGTGATCTAGCACCTAGCGAAGATTACGACTGGCAGGATCCGATCCCAGCTGTGGATCATCCTTTGGTAGATGCGAGTGACGTTTCCGCACTTAAGAGCGATATCATAAAGACGGGTCTGTCTGTACAAGAGATGGTTCTGGCTGCTTGGGCGTCTGCGTCCACATTCCGTGGCTCTGACAAGCGCGGCGGTGCCAATGGTGCGCGTGTGCGTTTGGCTCCGATGAAGGATTGGGAAGCGAACAATCCCGCGCAACTCGCCAAGGTCTTGAGCGCGCTTGAAGGTGTTCAAGCGACGTTCAACAGCAAGGGCAACAAAAAGGTCTCGCTGGCTGATTTGATCGTGCTTGCGGGCAGTGTTGGTGTCGAGAAAGCTGCAATGGATGCTGGTCACTCCGTCGAAGTGCCGTTCACTCCCGGTCGCATGGACGCGAGCGCGGAGCAAACGGATCATGAGCAGCAAGATGTGCTAGAGCCGCAAGCCGATGGGTTCCGCAACTATGCGGGTGCACGATACACTGTGTCTGCGGAGGAGTTGTTGGTTGATAAGGCGCAGCTCTTGGGGCTGACAGCGCCGCAAATGACGGTTTTGCTTGGCGGTATGCGCGCGTTGGGAGCGAATTTTGATGGCTCCAATCATGGTGTGCTGACGCAGAATGCGGGTCAGTTGAGCAATGATTTCTTCGTGAACCTCTTGGATATGGGCACGGTTTGGGCACCTGTCTCTGGCGACGAAGACGTCTTCCAGGGCAAGGATCGCAAGACGGGCGCGAAAAAGTGGACCGGTACGCGTGTTGATCTTGTATTTGGCTCCAACTCTGAGCTGCGCGCTTTGGCTGAAGTCTATGCGAGTGCTGATGCAGGGACGAAGTTTGTCTCCGATTTTGTTGCGGCTTGGACGCAAGTGATGAACGCTGATCGGTTTGATCTGGCTTGAATGTTTTCGGAGCGGCTTTTGCCGCTCCGATCGTCTGGGGGACTAGTCCCCCAGACCCCCTAGGATATTTGTGCAAATAGGAAGGCTATAGTTTTTCGACTTTGATATCTGCGGGTTGTATCGTGAGATTTTCGAATGTGATTGGATTGGGTGCATAGTTGAACCAGAAGCGGTGCGTGTCGGTATCGCGTCTTCGCAGACCGTCGGGGAGGCGGGTGGTTTCGATCTCTGCTTTTTCTGTAATCATTTCCAAAATGTCTACATATGTTTCAGCATCAGGCCAGCCTGCCATGTAGTGCAGCTTGTCTGCGCGCATCATGGCCGCTGCGCCGGACTTAGTTGTGAGCGTTGTTTCTGCATTGCCGTCTAGCTCTTCAAACCAATGCAGGAATGCACCACCGTTTTCTAGCTCGATTCGTGCAGAAGGTGGGAGGCTTTCAACGCGAGCGACGGTGCAATCCAAACCTTTGATATTTGGTCCCATGGGCAAGGGGATGCTGAGATCAGTGGTTTTGCTGCCCGTACGCGGGCCGAGAAGTGCCGTGCCTGCGAAATTTTCTAGCGTTTGCGGAGTTTCCAATAGACCTGGTGCAAGGACCATATCGTATCCACTGAGGTCGGTGTCCGGCGCGACGATATCCAGCGACAGGCCAAGTTTGCGCGCGGCGCGATAAGTCTCAAACGCGAGGCGGAACATGTCGAAGTCCGCACCTTGAGGCTGTGCCTCCCATGCCCAGCACGAGGCGTAATCAAAGATCAGTGCGGCGCGTGAATTGGCGGTTCCGACTTCAGGCCACTTGGCCAGTTCGCTAGCGACCTGGCAGGCTTCAGCAAGTGCGGGGGCGGGTTCCGCATCTGGGCGTAAAAGGCCTGCGTGCATTTGTTCCTGCGCGAAAGGCGCTTGGCGCCAGCGGAAATAAAGCACGGCTTCTGCGCCATGTGCAAAGGCTTCCCAAGCCCAAAGGCGCGCCATGCCGGGCAAGGGAGCAGGGTTGTAGGGTGCCCAGTTTACAGGCCCCGGCTGTTGTTCCATCACCCACCAGCGACCTTTTCCGACCGCGCGATAGAGGTCATGGTGAAACGCCTGCATGTCTGGATCGCCTTGTCGTAGGTAGCGGGCTTTGTGGTCTTCCGTTGCTTCGAGACGATCTGACAGGAAGCCAATTGGATAGCTGTCCCATGAGGCGATATCGAGGTCCGCGCCGACCGCATAGTGATCGAAATCGGTTACGCGGCCCATGTAATTGTGGATGAGCGGCGCATCTGTGTGTTGGCGCAAGATATCCGCTTGGACGCGGTTGAAACGCACGACCTGATCGGAGGAGAACCGCCGGAACGCCAGTATATGCGCGGGGTTTGGTTCTGTCACCGTGAGGTTTGGGAGGGCGATCTGATCGAAGCTGTCATACTCCATCGACCAAAAGATATTGCCCCACGCGCGGTTCAGCGCATCCGTGCTTTGATAGGTTTGCGCACACCAGTCCTGAAAAGCGCGGGTTGCCGCCGCTGAATAGCTGACCGTTGTCTCATGGCAGCCATATTCATTATCAGTTTGCCATGCTTTGACATGGGGATTTTTACCGAAGTGTTGCGCGAGGATTTCAGTGATGCGGCGACATTCATTTTTGTAGCCTTCATGAGAAAAGCAATAGTGGCGGCGCGAGCCAAAGCCGCGCGCATTGCCTTCGGCCTCCACGGCGAGCATGTCGGGGTGTTTGTCGAGCATCCAGCGTGGTGGTGTCGCGGTGGGCGTGCCGATGATCACCTGCAATCCCGCTTCCCCCAACACATCGATAGCGCGCGCGAGCCAGTCGAGGTGTAAATCTCCGGGGCCTGGCTCCAATCGGGACCACGCAAATTCGCCGATGCGCACCCATTTGAGGCCTGCCTCGACCATCTGCGCGGCGTCGATTGCCCAGCGATCTTCCTCCCAGTGCTCGGGATAATAGCACACGCCAAGTACACGTTTCATAGGATCACCTGATGTTCTTTTTGCCCGCGCCCAATGCCTTTAAGGCAGAAGATCATGCCGTTTTCGCCAAGCGGTCCGTCGATGCCTTCAGTGGCGGACGTCACGTAGAGGTCGCTCAGATCGGCACCGCCAAAGGCGGGGCAAGTGGCGTGCTTACCAGCAACGGGGTGGCTGGCAAGCAACGTGCCGTCTTGCGTGTAAGTGTTAACGCAACCCGCACCCCAAAGGGCGACACAAAAGTTGCCATCTGCATCAATAATCGCACCATCGGGGGAGAGATCGGCCTCGTTTAGGTCAAGCCAGATCTGCGTTGCGCCATTCGGCCAGCCTGTCTCGGGATCGAGCGGCGCGCGCATGATTTGCTTGGTTGCCGTATCGGTGTAGTGCGCGTATGCGCGATCGGGGCTAAAGCAAATCGCGTTGGAGATGGTCACATCTGGCACTACCTTGCGAACTTCACCGCGAAAAAAGCGATAGATCGCCCCTGCGGCCGGTTCCGCGTTAAAGCCCATCGTGCCGATCCAAAAGCCGCCCCAAGGATCTGCGCGCCCATCGTTGGAGCGCGTGGTGCTATCGTAGTTTTCTATTGCAACAATTGGCTCGCTAAGCGTGCCAGAGGCGATATCAAAGCGGTGTAGGCCAATTTCCGAAGCGATCAAAAGTCTCGCGTCATCAATCCACCCTGCGGCAGAGACGCTTAGATCGAAGGTCCAGCATTGAGCCTTGCTGAGTAGGGTGCGTGCATTGATATCGAACCAGAAAAGTTCACCGCGCGTTGGATGCCACAAAGGCCCCTCGCCAAGAGAACAGGGGCGGTCGTCGAAAATCATCCTAGTTTGGCCTTGTCATAGGCTTGCACCATCGCTTTAGCGCGCGTGGCGACCTCTGCGGGCGTGAAGCCGGGCTTATAAAGGGCGGAGCCGATGCCAAAGCCATTTGCGCTGGCGCCGATCCATTCTGCGAAATTCGTGTGATCCGCGCCGCCGACGGCGTAGACCTGCGTGCCAATTGGAAGAACTGCGCGGATCGCTCTCAATCCATCAAGCCCGAGTAGGGAGGCTGGAAAAATCTTGAGACCATCTGCACCGGCACCAAGGGCTGCGAAACATTCCGTCGGGGTCATCACGCCTGGAAAACTATCAAGACCCGCGAGCTTTGTGGCAACAATCACTTTTGGGTCTGCATTCGGTGAAACAATCAATTTGCCCCCCGCTTTGGCGACATCGAGCACGGTCTCGACGGTAATCACTGTGCCCGCCCCGATTTGAGCATCGTCTCCAAAGGCTTTGGCCATTGCCTCGATAGACTTGAGCGGGCTAGGCGAATTCATCGGAACTTCGATACGCGTGATGCCCGCCTCGATGAGGACAGCTGCGATGTCTTTGGCTTCAATGGGATTCACGCCGCGCAAAATGGCGATGAGGGGACGGCTCATACTTAGGTCTTTCTGTTTAGTGCTTTGTAGGTAGCGCTTAGGCCTGCAAGGGTGACAGGTGCTGCATCGGTGATCAAAACAGGAATGCCTTGCTCTTTCAATGCGCTTTCATAGAGCGCGGTGAGGCGGTTTGCGCCAATAAGCGCCACGTTCTGGCCAAGCCAATAGGGCCTTGCCGCAGCCAATTCCAAACCTATCAAAGAGCCGGACAGCTGCGCGCGCGCTACTGCGGGTCTTTGGCCTGCCAGCAGATTGGCTGCGCGCAATGAAAACAGATTGGCTGCGAATTTTTCAGGGCGCGAGAGGGTATCCGACACCGCTGTTGCGAAGGTTGCGTCGTCAAGATCCTCACCGCCAAGCGAGTGCCGAAGGACCGTGCCCGTGCTGATTACATCAAACAGTTCGCCGGTCATGAAGGTGCGAAAGCTTACAATTTCGCCCGCGCTGACATGGACCCATTTTGAATGTGTGCCGGGGAGACATATGACGCCGTCCCAGTTTGGGTTTAGGTGCAGAAATCCTGCGATTTGGGTTTCTTCGCCGCGCATGACATCCGCAGGTATGGCTTGTTTGATGCCTGCGACCAGCCACACTTTCAGGTCATCGCCTTGGCAATTTGCATTCACCGGTGAACTGGATTGCGCTGCACAAGGGACAGCCCTATAGGGTGCTTCCTGCCAGCCCTGACGTGATCCGACCATGCCGCAAGCGATCACGGTGCAGGGGGTCGGCAGGGTCCACTCGTTGATCAGGTTTCGTAAGACAGGCTCAAACTCTTCTGGGCTCAGCGAAGACATGCCTTGATCCGATCGCACTTCATCCAGTACTGCGCCCTCAGCAGTCATCGCAAAGACGCGTAAATTGGAGGTGCCCCAATCGACGGCGATCCAGTCAGGCAATGTTTGAGTGTGCAGGCTCATCCGGTCACCACAACGCCGCCATCAATCACCAAAGATTGGCCCGTCATCGCGCGACTGAGATCGGAGGCAAGGAACAAAGTGCCGCCAACAATGTCTTCAGGCGCGAGGGGAGCATCGAGGCACTGACGCGCTAGGTGTGCAGCAAGTCCATCTTCGGTCACCCACATATCCTTTTGTTTCTGCGTTAAAACCCAACCAGGGGCGAGCGCGTTGACGCGGATCTTGTCAGGCCCAAATTCCCGTGCGAGCGAGCGTGTGAGGCCGTTGATCGCAGAGTTCGCCGCCGTGTAAAGCGGATAGCCTGCATTTCCCATCATATAGGAAATCGAGGTAAAGTTGATAATCGAGCCACCGCCCGCCGCCGCCATCATCGGCGCTGCGTGCTGGCACGCAAAGACATAGGCTTTGAAGTTGATATCCATCATCCAGTTATAGAACTCTTCGTCGATATCGCTTGTTGGATGGCGTTTGTCGTTGGCCGCATTATTGATCAGTGTTGTGAGGGGGCCGTGGCGCTCTGCCGCCTCATCCATCGTTGCTTTGAGACAGGCGATATCAGTGATGTCGCATTGCATGAAATGGGGTCGATTTGCGTATTTTTGCTCCATCTCATCGCAGAAATCTGTGGCGTCCGATCGGCCCACGATAGCCACGCGCGCACCTTGCTTAAGAAAGCCTTCGGTGAGGGCTGCACCGATGCCATTCCCGCCGCCTGTGATATAGACAGAGGTGTCTTTAAGTTCGCTGAACTGTGCCGTCATGAGCGGGGCTCCTTGTGGTGGGGGCAGACGATTTTGCCAGAACAATCAGTGCCTCCGCCACGCAAATTTAGTTGCATGTTTTGAAAGATAGGAAGCATCAGAGTTTTTTACCTTCGATCACCCACATGGTGTCGGGAAAGTCCCAAGGTAGGGTGAGGCCTTGATGCATGAGATAGTTACCAGACACGGTGATGTTTTCGTTCTTGAGGATCGACGCGCCGCGTGAAAGGGCGGGTGCGGTAATGCGATTGCGCAGGATGATCTCGTAGCGTGCCACTGGATCAAGGCGCGTGAGACGCAACGGGCGCGGTGCGATTTGGACAGAGGTGGCTGTTTTGCCTGCGAAGACTACAAATTGCGTGCCGTCTTCCGCGATTTGTTGTTCTGCGATGATCGCTGGATCAGCGCTGTCGAGGCGTAGGATATCTGCGCGTTCCATCCATGTGCGATTGTGTTTCCACCACGCTGTGACGTCTTTCAGGACCGTTGTCTCATGGTCGCTTAATTCGCGCGGATCCATCTCGAAGCCCATATGGCGCTGCGCGGCGACCCATGCGCGCATGGAAATATCGATCATGCGGCCAGAGGTATGACAATGCCGTGGGCCAACGTGCGAGCCCGTGACATTGAGCGGCAAAAAGAGGGCCGCGTCATGCTGCATGCGCAGGCGTTCGAGTGCATCGTTAGAATCCGAAAGCCAAACGCGCTGTGTGCGGCTCAAGATGCCAAAGTCGATACGACCACCACCAGATGCGCAACTTTCAATTTCGACCATTGGAAAATCCGCGCGCAGGCGATCAATCAGCGCATAAGAGCCACGTGTTTGTGCCGCGTCGGGTGCAGGCAGAACGCGGTTGTGGTCCCATTTGATGTAGTCAATCGGGTACTCTGACAAGATCGCGGCCATGCGGCCATAGATGAAATCGTGCACCTCTGGCAGCGCCATATTAAGTGCTTTTTGCTGACGGCCAAGCGTTTGATCCTCCGATCCCAAAGCCCATTCAGTATGCGCGCGGTGGATGTCGCTGTCGGGGTTGATCATCTCGGGCTCAAACCAGATGCCGAATGTCATATCCTTGGAGTGCACGTGATCAATAAGCGGGCCAAGACCATCAGGATATTTGCGCGGATCAACCTCCCAATCCGAGAGCGAGGTCGTGTCGTCATCGCGTTGACCGAACCAGCCATCATCCAAAACAAAGCGCTCTGCTCCGAGGTCGGCGGCGCGATCTGCGATGTCTTTAAGAACGTCTAGTTTGTGGTCGAAATAGACGGCTTCCCAGCAATTGTAATGGACAGGGCGCGGGCGATCGGGCTTTGGGAACGTCACGATATTATCGCGCACATGGCGCTGGAACGAGACCGCGCAGCCATTCAGACCATCGTAGCTGTAAACTGCGTAAAGCGGGGCGGAGGAGAAGCGCGTCGCAGGGGCGGATTCGACCCTTGGCGCGTTGCCGAATTGGATTTGACGGCGCCCATCGGGCAGCTCTTCCGCGATCATCTTGTGGCCACCCGACCAGCCGTAGTGGAAGGCGTGCGCGGTCCCTGTGGTGTTGGTTGCGCCAAATTCGGGGATAATAAGACCGGGGAAATGTTCGTGCCCCGTGCGTCCTGTGCGGTTCTCGCGCATACGAATGCCGGGGGACCATGCTGTGCGGTGCGGTTGGAATTCACCACACCAGCGACCCGCGAAATCGATCATATCCGCGCATTGCTGCGAGGCGGGAAATACAGGTGCAGAGAGCCAATCCAAATGAACTGGGGCATCGGCATCAAGGGTCGCTTGTGCCGTGATGATATGGGTGATCAGGTCAATCGCGAATGTAGCTGTGTAATTGAGACCATGTCCTTTGTCGCGATAGATCAGTGTTAACGCATCCTCGGAGACATCATCGCTCTCAAAGCAAAACTTTGGCAGCAAAGGTGTGCCATTTTGTGAACGGATGATCATGCCAGGTTGACCGGGGAAGGTGCGCGAGGCCTCGGGGCAAATGCTCAAATCAGGGTTCTCGTCCAGCATCCCGCCAGTTACATCGAGCGCATGTGCCGCGTGAATAGTCGAAAGATCTTCGCGCGCCGGCAGGGGCGCACCCCAATACACCACTTGCGGTAAACGCGCACCTGTAGCGGCCAGCACCAGCGTTTGGCGACTGCAATCTAGTCTCCAATGTTGCATCTTATTTAACAGCACCCAGTGTAAGGCCCGCGATGAAGTGCTTCTGCATCAGGAAGAACATCAAAACAGGGGGAAGGGCGGCAACAATAGAGCCTGCGCTCATCAAGTGATACGCCGCACGGTATTGAGAATTAAAGGCAGTGATGCCTGCCGTGACAGGCTGCGCATCAGGTCCTTGAGTGAGTACGACGGCCCAGAAATAGTCGTTCCAAATGAATGTGAAGATGAGTACCGCAAGCGCGGCTAGTGCGGGCTTCATCAAGGGCAGAACCACATAGAGGAAGATTTGCCATTCGCGCACGCCCTCGACACGGGCCGCTTCTATCAAGGGAAACGGCAGTGCGCGGATGAAATTGCGCATGAACAGCGTGCAGAAGCCTGTTTGGAACGCGATGTGAAACAGGATCAGGCCCGTTTTGGTATCATAAAGGTTCATGTTCACAGTCAGATCGCGCACCGGCACCATCAAGATTTGGAAGGGTACGAAGTTGCCTGCGATGAACATGAAGAAGATCAGCAAGTTGCCTTTGAATTTGTAGATACCCAGCGCGAAACCCGTCATGGCAGACAGTGCTATCGTTCCAAGTACAGTTGGAACCGTGATCAAAACGGAGTTCAGAAGGTAGCGCGGCATATCGCTTTCAAAGAAGACTTTTCCATAGTTTTCAAAGAAATTGAAGCTGCTCGGGATGCCCCAATAGTTGCCATTGGTGAAGTCTGCATCCGGTCGGATCGAGAAGACGGCAACCGCAATTAACGGCAAAAGCCACATGATAAGAACCATGGGCAGCAGACCTTGATATGCCATTTGATAGCTGCGTGACTTTCTTTCGATTGGGGTGGGAAACATCAGCGTGCCTCCTTTTCTTCGCGCCACATGGAGTAGAGGAAATAAACGATAAAGCCGAGCATGATGAAGAACAGTACTGTCGCGATTGCAGATCCGTATCCCATGCGGAAGCCAAATTCAGAGAGGCTTTCTTCAAACATATAGAATGACAGAACGCGCGTTGATCCGAATGGTCCACCGTTGGTCATGATTGAGATCAGATCGAAGCTGCGCAAAGCGCCGATGATTGTCACAACAAAAGCAATAAACGTTGCAGGTTTTAGCTGCGGCAAGATCACGTACCAGAGCATCTTGTGCCCTTTTGCGCCATCTAGGCGGGCGGCTTCTACTTGCTCTGGATCAACAGCGTTCAGACCCGTGAGGTAGAGGATCATACAATAAGCGGTCTGCGGCCAAAGGCCCGCTGCGATGATCCCATAGGTCGCCATTGTCGGATCACCGAGGATGTTCAAGGAGCCCATGTTGAAGAAGCCAAGGATAGCGTTCAGCAGGCCCTCTCGTGGGAGATAGAACCAAGAAAAGACTAGGCCCACAACCACTTGGCTGATCACGAATGGGAAAAAGAACAAAGACTTGTAAAGACGAATGCCGCGCACGGTCTGGTTCAGGAACAACGCGATGAATAAACCCATAGGGATGGCGAGAAGATAAAGCACCAACCATTTGATGTTGTTCCAGAATGACACTTCAAATTTGCGATCCATCTTTTGATCGCCAATGCCGAGCAAGCGCTCATAGTGCGCCGTGCCCACATAGGTTTTATCGCCCAGACCGTCCCATTCGTGGAAACTTATCCAGAAGCTTTGAAAAATCGGCATGACGACGTAGATCGAAAAGAAGACGATGCCAGGGATCAAGAACAGCCATGGGGTTATGGCGATCTCGTTGCGCCTGTACCAACCACGATTGGACGTAACAGGGGTGTCGGCGGGTGCTGACATATCGATCTCTCCTGAAATTGGCGCATATTCGAAAACACTCTTCGGCAGTGCTTGCGGATAGGCAGGGTAGGTGGCCACCCCCAAATGGGGGAGTGGCCGAAAGTGAAGCGTTAGAGCTTACTTGTAGACGCGCGCACGTGTCTCTTCGAGACGTGCAAGGATGTCGTCCAAGTTGTCCGGGAAGACCATGAATTCCTGCAAGCCTTCCATGCCCGCAGACGCCATCTCCGCTGGGAAGTCACGGTCAAAGAACTGTGCAACGCCGCCTTTTGCGTTGTTGGACAGCATGTCGAAGCCCTTCGTGATGAACTTGTCGTCCGCAACAGAAGACGCGGAGTTTACGGGCAACTGGCCCAGCTCGTTGCCGTTGATGTCTGATTGGACAGCTTCCGACGTTACAAAGCGCAAGAACTCACGCGCGGCGTCTTTGTTCATGGCACCGGACGGGATGTGGAACGTGTCTGTCGGAGCGTCTTCGCCCTGAGGTACATCCGCGATCAGTGGGAATTGATAGAAGCCCAGTTGATCGTCTGTGAGGCCCGCTTCACGCAGTGGCGCAACTGCGAAGTTACCCATAAGGTAAGCTGTCGCTTCGCCCTTAACCATGAACGGAAGTGCTTCCTGCCAGGAATAGTTCTGGTGGTCGTCAACAAATGCGCCCATGTCGATCAGCTTGCGCCAGTTTGAGAATGTCTCACGTACACGCTCATCTGTCCACTCAACACTGCCCTGGGCCAGTTCCATGTGGAAGTCGAAGCCGTTTGTGCGCATGTTCATGTAGTCGAACCAACCGCCCGCAGTCCAAAGGAACTTGGAGCCGATTGTGTAGCACTTGCGACCGCTCTCGACGATCTTCGCGCAGTTCGCCATTTCTTCGTCGAACGTCGCTGGCTCAGAGAGGCCCAGCTCTTTGAAGATGTCTTCGCGGTAATAGATGCCCCACTGGTAGTAGGTGTAGGGAACGCCCCACTGTTTGCCGTCGATTGTCATCGCGCCTTTTGTTGATGCGAGTGCCTCGAACGCGGGCTCTGCCCAAACGTCGGAAATATCTTCGAACAGACCGGCAGAGACATAGGGGCCCATGCGATTTGCAGCATACCAGTTCACCACGTCAGGCGCGTTGGCACTGAGCGAGTTACGGATCTGTGTTTTCCACGCTTCGCGGTCAACAACCGTGAGGTTTACTGTCAGATTGGGGTGCTTTTCGTCGAACTGAGCGGCAAGACGTTCCATCACTGCGCGTGGCGCAGGGTTGGACATGTCGGATGTGATGTTCAACTCACCAGACAGTTTCGCGTGGCCGTCTGCAAATGCAGCGCCTGCCAGAATGGTGGTGGCTGTGAGCGTCGCGACGGACGCTTTAATGATGGAACGCATGGTGTCCTCCCTAGATGCATTCGTATGTCGAAAAGGGCGCGCGATATCGCGTCACCCCATCGGTCTTTCTTTTCCAAATTTTGGTTCCATTATTTGAAACTTAGTTTTGGATATTGATACTAAATCGCGAACGGGCTAGGCTTGTCAACAGCCAACACATGCGGCAATGCAGCAATTTTGACGCAAGCGCGCGGGGGTGGCAGAGAGGAAGTGGCGATGTCTTTGGACAAGACCAAAAGTGACGGAACAGTTGGTAAGGCGTTGGAGATATTGGATCTTGTCGCCTCCTTCGGTCGACCTGTGCGTTTTTCTGATGTGCTTGATGTCGCCGAATTCCCTAAGGCCACGGTCTATCGATTTATTCAAACGCTCACCTCTCAGGGGATGCTGAGTTATGATCCCGATCGCCAAACTTATGCTCTGGGGATTCGGCTTGTACGACTGGCGCACTCCGCTTGGCAGCAGTCCTCATTGGCACCAGTCGCGCATCCGCATATCGAAAAACTTGCGCGCGATGTTGGCGAAACCGTGCATCTTGCGCAGTTGGATCATGCGCAGGTCCTCTACGTGGACAAGATTGACCCCGGAAAACCGATCGAGATGTTTTCGCAAGCCGGCAAAGTTGGCCCCGCCTATTGTACGGGCGTTGGCAAAGCGATGATGGCCTACCTTGAAGCGCCGCATCTGGCTGAGGTCATTGGTCAGCAAAGTTTTCATGTCTTCACCGAATTCACGCTTTCAGACGAAACCGCGTTGCGAGCGGAGCTGGTCGATATCCGCTCTAATGGATATGGTTTTGATCGTGAAGAGCATGAGCCGGATATTATTTGCGTGGCTCTGCCAATCTTGACGGCGCGGGGCCGTGTTTTAGGCGCTTTGTCTGTGACAAGTTCAACGCAGCGCACTAGTTTGGCGGCGCTTGAGGCTTTGGTGCCACGTATTCAAATGGCGGTAACCGCTATCGCAAATGAAGCGGAAAGCTGGCGTTTTCCTGATCAATCGAAATTTCAATCCATAGAGACGGCAAAGGGGTAGGCTTATGTCTGGTGTGACGCTCAACAAGGTCATTAAGAAATATGGTGACGTCCAGGTGATCCATGGGATTGATCTTGAGATTAACGATGGTGAGTTTTGCGTGTTTGTTGGTCCCTCGGGCTGCGGTAAGTCTACATTGCTGCGCATGGTTGCGGGCTTAGAGGAAACAACGGGTGGTCAGGTTCATATAGGCGCGCGTGATGTCACCCGTGCAGACCCGTCAGAGCGTGGCGTTGCGATGGTGTTCCAAACCTATGCTTTGTATCCGCATATGACAGTGCGCGATAACATGGGCTTTGGTTTGAAGATGAACGGATATCCGAAAGCCGAGATCAAAGAGAAAGTTGCAGAAGCGAGCCGTATTCTGAAGCTGGATGAATATCTTGAGCGTAAGCCTGCGGCGCTCTCTGGTGGTCAGCGTCAGCGTGTTTCTATTGGTCGTGCGATTGTGCGCGGGCCTGAGGTGTTCTTGTTTGATGAACCCTTGTCGAATTTGGATGCTGAGTTGCGCGTAGAGATGCGCGTGGAAATTGCGCGTTTGCACAAGGAAATCGGCGCGACGATGATTTACGTCACGCACGATCAGGTCGAAGCGATGACCTTGGCCGATAAGATCGTTGTGCTGCGTTTGGGTGTGATCGAACAGGTTGGTAGTCCGATGGAGCTTTACCGTGATCCCGACAATAAATTTGTAGCTGGTTTTATCGGATCGCCTGCGATGAACTTTATGGGCGGTGTGATCGGGGAAAGCGGCTCTGTGCAAGTGCCCGCTTTGCAGCGTGACGTTGCGACTGGTGTTGGTGGAGCCGTAGGCAGCAAGGTCAGTTTTGGTCTTCGTCCTGAGCACATCACGATTGATCCTGCAGGTAGCACGCATAAAGTTGATATGACCGAAAGCCTTGGCGGGATTTCTTATGCTTATCTGGTTGGGGAAACCGGTGAGCGCATGATCGTCGAAGAGCGCGGCGATGAGCGTTCGCGTGAAGGTGATGTGGTTGGTTTGAGTTTTGAAGATAACCGGTCGTATGTTTTTGATGCGGCGAGCGAGATGCGTATTCGTTGATGTTTCGGATCGCTTGCGCGATCCGACCGGGCGAGGGGCTAGCCCCTCGCGCTGCCCAAAGTTTATTTGGAAAGATGAAGCTTAGTCGACGGGCAGGCCGCTGGCCACTGTTGAGGGTCGGCCAAGAGGGCGATTGTTTTCTGATGCGCCAGTGAGGCTGTGCAGGAAGCTTTTCAGATCAGTAATGTCAGTAGGTGTCAGTGTGATTGGCACGATGTCGAGCGCACGGCTTTGGCGTGCCATTTCGCGTGTGTCGGATTGGATTGTGAAATCAATTGCTTGCAGCCATGGGGCATTGGGAAGGTTCGCCATATCACGGGTCCAGATGTCGCGCGAAGTTATCGGATTGCTGTGATGTTGGATCATGCTTTCAAGCGTTGGAAAAGCGCCGTTGTGTCCGTATGGCGCGGTGAGGGCGACGTTTCGAAGCGATGGCGTGCGAAAGCGGTAGGCGTCCTTTAAAGTGTCGCTTTCGCCCATGCGGCCTACGTCGCGAGGCATGGGGTCGAAGCGGCGTGTGCGGCCCGGGCCAAAGGTGGGCAGGCCAAGCGCGTGGAACTTTTGATCGGTGAACAGCGGGCCAGAGTGGCAGGAGGCGCAGTTTGCTTCGCCAAAGAAAAGGTCCATGCCGCGCTGGGCGGGCTCCGGGAGACGGGTTTGCTTGGTGAGGTAGGCGTCGAACGGACTGTCATGGCTCGCCCATTCCGAATTGATGAAAGCGCCCAAAGCATTGCCGATTTGCACGAT
Source organism: Rhodobacteraceae bacterium HTCC2083 (assembly GCA_000156115.1). GTDB lineage: Bacteria > Pseudomonadota > Alphaproteobacteria > Rhodobacterales > Rhodobacteraceae > Planktotalea. Next base: position 3,760,623 of record DS995276.1, on the reverse strand, counting down.
TGTGAGGTCTTGTGGGGCTTCTATTTCATCGAATGCTTCTGCAAACATGTCCGCATATTCGGGGATAGAGCGCACGCGCTTTGCGATAATCGGCCATGCGGCGTCGATGCGGTCATGCACCGCGCCTGCGATTTCGTTCTCTTTCGGGTTACCCGCCATTTCAAACTGCGCTGTCAGGGGAAACAGCGCTTGCGCTGCGGTGATGTTGTCGAGGCCTTGGGGCAGCCATTCCTCTGCGGGGGAGTTGAAGCCATTGCCGTAGATATTTGAGATCGACAACCGACCATCATGAAAAATGTTGCGGATGCTCTTGTGCCCGATGTTCCAGAGCGCAGGCGCGTTGCGCGGGATGCGTTTGCGGATTTTATCAGTGCCTGTCCCTGCAGAACGTTTAGGGCCCAGGCCGACGCCGCCTTCGCCGATCCCGAGGCTAAGACCGTCAGTTCCGCCTAGATCATGATGATGGCACGTCCCGCAGGAAATATTACGGTTACCGCTGAGAATTTTGTCATAGAATAACAGCTGTCCGATCCTTGCCTTTTCAGGGTCGCTCGGGTGAAACTGATCCGCAGTGAGTGGCGCGGGTAGATCATTCGCGCTGGCGGGAAGGGGCATCATCATAAGGAGCGTCACATGCGTAAATTTCTGGCAATATTGACGGTTCTGGCCGCGCCCGCGTTTGCGGAAATCGAACAAGGTCGCGATCTGATGGAGCAGGGCCGCTTTGAAGAAGCGCGCGAGGCGTTTTGGCCTGCTGCCCGCTCTGGCAATGCGGATGCGGAGGAGTTGATCGGCGTGATGTATGCGCTCGGCCTTGGGGTGGAGCAGGACTATGAGCGCGCGTTTGAATGGTATCTGCGATCTGCCATGAAAGGGCATCCGGGCGCGCAGAGTGGGGTGGGCTGGTACTATGAGGTTGGCCTCGGCATGCCCGCGCCTGATTTGACCCGCGCGTATCTGTGGTATGTTTTGAGCGCGATCGGCGGCGACCCCGATGCTGCGATCTCTCAGGAAGAGGTCGTTAAGAAGATGAGTGCGGAGCAGATTGAGAAAGCGCATGTGCTGATCGATGACTACCGTGTGTGGATGTATCCGTTTCGGTAAGAGCGTAGTGGGGTTTTGTGTTTGGGGGAAGGGGGTTGGTGTACTGGGCGTGCAATGTCACATAACAGCGCTTATGCGTGAAAATTACAGAAATTCATGTACCGTTCTGAATTTGTTTCACAAAGCGCCCTAAATTGCATGAGTGTCTTTAAGCATGATCTCATTTACAAACGATGTTTGATTTCGCATCAATATGTATGAGATTTGATTTGTCAAAAGAGGTATTTCTTGAATGAAATTTATATTATTAACAGCTGTTTTCTTCTGTTTGCCGTCGTTCTTGATAGCTCAAGCAGGTCTTGGAAAGTTGGATCATAACGGTAAGAATTCGACTAAGCCAACCGTACAAAAAAGCATCGTACCACAAGGCGCTAAAAAGGCTTGGCACTTCGTATTACCCGGAGGTTCATGTGAACGCGAAGACTGTGGTTCAGACCGTGAACGTTCTCAACTCATACAGAGCCGACCAGACAATGTTACTGGCCAAGCATACCGGTATTCGTTTTTGTTTTTCTTACCTCAAAATTTTTCTGACGTCTCACCTGCTAATACTATGCTTTGGGAAGTTAAGCCATTTGGGTCAGGTAAACCGTCTATTTTGGTTGAAATAATTAACAAGCGCTTACAGTTCTCAATGTCTGATCCATCGACATCTCAGAAGGACAAGATGCGGCCAGAAAAACCAAAGATAATAAAGGTTTTAGGAGGCATCCCCAGAGGCAAATGGACTGAAATGGTCATTGATATCCACTGGTCTTCACAGAATGACGGTGTACTTATTGTATATCACAACGGCAAAAAAGTTGTCCAATATAAGGGAGCCAACACTGAGAGCGGTGTTCGTAAACAAGCTGTCATGTTCGGTATCTATAGAAGCTTTATCAGCCGCTATACTGCTAGGAACGGAGTTAGAACCACACCTATGCAAGAAGCATTTTTTGCTAATGTGAACAGGCAACGGATCAGTTTCGGAAACTAAAATATATGCCCATCAGTCACGCCTCCCTAGCCTGATGATACATGCTCCTAATTCCCCTCAAACATGCAGCACATAACACCCGTTATGCTCTATTCGTCGAATGTTCTGGCGGGCTCAGTCGTCTAATAGTTGTTTCGACACTTTCCAGAAAAGGAAAAAGCGGCGCCCACTGAACGCCGCTTCTCGATCTCTTACGTAGTACAGAACGCCTTACTTAATATCAGCCATACGGCCAGCATTAATGTCGGCTTCAGCGTCCGCAACCGCAGATGTCAGCGCGTCGAAGATCTCGCCGCCGCCCTCTACATTGCCTTTGAACCAATCATACACAGGTGTCGCGGCTTCTTTGAAAGCTGCTTTCTCGGCTGGTGTTGGCACATAAAGGTCACCGCCGCCTGCGACGAAGTCTGCGTAGGCTTGGATCGACTTACGCTTTGGAGACGCGAATGTCGCTTGCTGGAGCTGGGAGAAACCGTCCACAACAACCGCGCGCACGTCTTCTGGCATCGCCATGAAGCTGTCGTTGCTCATCCACCAAAGCGCGCCCATGTAAGCGTGGCCGTCAAGCGTGACGTACTGCAAACCCGCATCTGGGAACTTCATGCCCATGATGTCTGTGATGCCGTTCTTGGAACCTTCAACAACGCCCGTTTGGAACGATGTGAACAGCTCTGGCCATGGGATCGGCGTCGGGGAGGCACCCAATGCACGGACAAGTTCTTGAGGAAGATCAGCAACAACCGTACGGATTTTCAGGCCTTCCATGTCGGATGGGCTCTGTACGCGACGCTTTGTGTTCGCGAAGTTGCGCCAGCCGCCTGTGTTACCGATGGTCATTAGACGGATCTTGTCGCCAGATGTTGCCAGCGCCATTTCGCGCATTTTGCGGGTGAAGTCGCCTTCAAGCACCGCTTCTGCAACGCGGTCGTCCGCCATCAGGTATGGCAAGTCGAGGACCTGAACGTATGGGAACAGGCCAGCCGCGCCGCCGGATGTGGAAATGTAGACGTCGATGGAGCCATCGGCAACACCCTGCAAGCACTCAGCGCCTTTAGAGCAAAGCTGCGTGCCGATGAAGAGTTCGACCTCGACTGCGCCATTTGATGCCGCTTCGACGTAGTTTTTGAAGACAACCAGACCATCATAGTCTTCGTCGTTCTCATTTGAGTTCGCCGTCGCGCGGATCTTATATTGCGCATGGCCGTCTGCGTAGGCCGCGAAGCCCGTTGTTGCGAGGAAGCTCGCAGCTAGCAGTGTTTTGGTTAAGCTTTTTAGCATTTTTGGTTCTCCCAAGTTGGTTTTTTAGTTAGTTCACGAACCCCGTAAGGCGGGGGATCGTCATCGAAATGGCTGGAACATAAGTGATCAAGAAAATCACGAATATTTCAACCAAAAGGAATGGAATAATGGCGCGCGCGATGGCTTCGACCCGCTCGCCCGAGACCGAGCTGGCGACGAACAGCACAAGGCCCATGGGCGGCGTGGCAAGGCCAACGGTGAGGTTCACGCTCATGATGATGGCGAAATGGACAGGGTGCACGCCGAGGTCGACGAAGATTGGACCCAAGATCGGGCCAAGAATGATAATCGCGGGGCCTGCGTCCAGGAACATGCCAACGATGAAGAGCAATAGGTTGATAAGAAGCAGCAAGATCAAGGGGTTTTCGGACAGTCCAAGGATGATCGCGGCAAGTTGCTCTGGCGCGTGGCTAAGGCTGACGACTGTTTTGAAAGCCATGGCTGCGCCGACCAGCAACAAGACAACCGCAGATGTGCTTGCTGCTTTCATCAAGATCAACGGCATGTCCTTCATCTTGAGCGTGCGAAGGATGAAGAAGCCAACGAGCGTAGCGTAGAATACGGCGATTGCAGCCGCTTCTGTAGGTGTGAATACCCCTACAAGTATGCCGCCAAGGATCAGGACCGGCGTTTGCAGCGGCACCATCGCGCGTTTACACACCATGCGGAAATCATGGCCGACGAGTTGGCGGATGCCAAGGAAGAGACCATGTGCTGCGAGCAGAGCACCCCCAAGGCTGAGCCAATTCGCTGTCGCGCTTGCCTCTTCACCAAGCGGCACGAACGACCAGATAATGAGACCGATGTTGAGGCGCACAAGGAGGAACGAAACCCACCATTCCAGCGCTCCCATGGTTGTGCCTTGCAGCACCACACGTTTGGCGGCGGGGAGGTCATACTTGTCCGCCGTCAAGCGAACCATGACCATAAGGCCCACACCAACCAAAATACCCGGAACGATGCCGGCAAGGAATAAGGCTGCGACGCTTTCGCCCATGACGTATGCGTAGATGATCATGATGCCCGACGGCGGGATGATCGGCCCAATGACCGAGGACGCCGCTGTGACGGCTGCGGCGTATTTGCGGGTGTAGCCTTCCTTCTCCATCGCGGGGACGAGCATGGAGCCAAGCGCGCTGGTATCCGCCACTGCAGACCCTGACAGGCCTGCGAACAGCATGGACGAGAGAATATTCACCTGCGCTAGACCGCCGCGCAAGTGTCCCATCAAGGCTTGCGAGAATTCGACAAGTCGCTCTGTGATGCCGCCGCGGTTCATCAATTCGCCCGCGAGCATAAAGAACGGGATCGCCATTAGAGGAAAGCTGTCCATGCCGTTATAGACATTTCGATACAGCAGTGCGATGTCGCGTTCTTGGCCATTCAAGTAAAGCAAAATACCCGGTGCTGCGAGCAATCCGAAGAAGACTGGGAGGCCGATCATGAGCAGAACGAGGAAGACAGGGAGGAACCAGATTAACATCTACTCAGCCCCCGCGAAATTAATATCGGAGAGTGGCTTCAAGGTACTGCCGCCTCCCGTTAATGTAATGAGACTGCGTAGGATAAGCTCGATGTTCACGATTGTTAACGAGATAAAGCCGACGAGCAACGACATGTACATCCACGCTAATGCGAGTTTGAAGCTCTTTCCGCCCACCCAATCAAGCGGCACCCAAAGCGTGGCAGATTTGAACTTCCACGCCATGCCACCTGAGTGATCAAAGCCAAGCTGTACGGCAGTGATGAGCACCAAAAGCGAAGTGGCGAGCAAAATGAGTGAGACGATCGCAGCGGCCGTACGCGGTAATGCGCGCTCAAACATGTCAATCGCGACAAAACCACCGATGCGGTAAGCTGAGGGTGCAATAAAGCCAGTCATCCAGAGCATCAAAAAGCGCGCGGCTTCGTCAGGCCATGGCAGGGCGTTGTTTAGAACGTAGCGAAAGAAGACTTGGATCAGAATGCACACGACCATAAGGCCGATGCAAATCACGGCGAGACCACGACCCACAGGCAGAACCAGATCGTTGAAGGTCTGGACAGGCAGTAAGAGCCCTTTGAATAGTCCCATCGTCGTTCCCCTCCCAAGGATGACTTATCTTAATGCGTCCATATTGGTGATCTTAGTTCTCATTAAAGCTCCTGTACTTTCCAGAATAGAACATTAGCGGGTCTGCGTCTTGTGTGCTTACACGTATCACGCGCCCAACGATTATCGAATGATCCCCAGCGTCATGAACGGCAAATTGCGTGCACTCAAAGCGCGACAAGCAATGTGCGATCAAGGGTACGCCCTGTGGGCAAGCATGCCAGTTATAGCCATCGAAAGCATGCCCATCATGCGCAAAGCCGCCGCAAATTTGCGCCTGGTCCGCCGACATGATGTGAATGGCGAAGTTTCGAGCATTCACAAAAGCTTCGTAGCGTTTTGACGCTTTCGCTGGAGACCAAAGCACAAGCGGCGGATCAAGCGAAACAGACGAAAAGCTATTCGCCGTGATGCCCAATGGACCGTTGTCACTGTCGCATGTGATCACCGCAATCCCCGTTACGAACCGCCCCAAGGCATCGCGGTACGCGCGCTTGGTATCGTCGTTCGGCTCAAAGCTATCAGGCATTGGAAGCGGGTGCATATCGCTGCTCATGGTACTTCGGACCCGAGCGCAATGGAATAAAGTTCGAACCATGTTTCGCGGTCCATTTTGACCTTAAGTGCGTCACTGATCTTGCCGATCCTCGCGAGTGAATTGGTCCCCATCACAGGCATGATCTTTGCAGGGTGCGCAAGCAGCCATGCGACGGCGACGGCGGTTTCATCGACGCCACTTACTTCACCTATCGCCTTCAATGCGTTCAGTAGTACCTTGTTTTCTTGTGAGAAAATAGATCCACCACCTAAAGGAGACCAAGCCATCGGTGCAACCTTGCGTTCTTGCAAGTAGGCTACGTCACCATTGGTGAATCCCTCATGCGCGAGCAGGGAAAGTTCGATCTGATTGGTCACAAGCGGCGAGGACATCGCACTTTGCAAAAGCGTCCAGTCATGCAGTTTGAAGTTTGAAACGCCAACTGATTTTGCTTTGCCAGAGGCGACAATCTCATCCAGTGCGGCGCCGGTCTCTTCGGCGTCCATCATTGGATCGGGGCGATGGATCAGCAAAAGATCAACGTAATCCGTGCCCGTCAAACGCAAAGAATGCTCAACCGATGCCATCACATGCGCGCGGGATGTATCGTAGTATTTGACCTTTGCGTCTGAGTATCGGCCCGCGGGTGCCACGATATCGCATTTCGTCACGATCTCGATCTTGTCGCGCAAATTGGTACCTTTCAAGGCGTTGCCAAGGATTTCCTCGGCCTCATAACCGCCATAGATATCGGCTTGGTCCATTGTTGTAATGCCCTGCGACAGGCAGCTTTCGATCTTGGCCTGAACATGACTTGTGCTGGTGTCGGCGTCATCGCCAATGCGCCACATGCCGTAAATTAATCGGCTCAAGCTCACGTCGGAATTTAGTGAAATGCGTTCCATTTAGCGTCTTTCTCCTGCGCCAAGAGGGGTCAAAGGTGTGCTGTCTGGCACCCGACCGTAAACGTGGGGCAGTGAGCAGGTTTTCAAGTGGGGCAGCACCAGGTTCCCGAAGTGCTTGCACTCATCAATATGCGGATAGCCCGAGAAGATGAAAGCACGAATGCCCAATTTTTGATAGGTCTCAATCTCGCTCAGGACTTGATCCGCGCTGCCGACCAACGCGGCCCCGCAGCCAGAGCGCGCGCGACCGACACCGGTCCAAAGATGCGGCTCTATAAAGCCTTCCATATCTGCAAGATCGCGATTTTTGGTCTGATGGCTAACTCCGAGCGATGTGCTGTCGAGGGCACGATCACGGATGGTTTTACCGTGATCATCATCCAGCTTGGACACGATATACTCTGCGTATTCGCGCGCCTCGGCCTCGGTATCGCGCACAATCATGTGCACACGCAGGCCATAATCGAGCGTCCGGTTGTAGGTTTCCGCAACCTTGTGAACCGCCTTCATGCGCTCTGCCAGTTGCTCTTTCAGTTCCGGCCACATCAGGTAAACGTCACAGTGTTCACCGCATAGCTCTAGAGCAGAGGGAGAGTAGCCACCGAAGTAAAGTAGCGGACCACCCGTTTGATAAGGGCGGGCAGGATCAGTTGAGACCGCTTCAAAGTTATAAACTTCGCCAGAGTGGTTTATTTCATCCTGCGTCCAAGACTGTTTCAGGATCTCCACAACCTCGCGGGAGCGTTGATAGCGAAACGCGCTGTCGGCTTGTTCACCCGGAAAATCCGATGAAATAATATTGACCGCTAGGCGGCCTTTCAACATGTGATCCAAGGTCGCGATAGTGCGCGCCAGCATGATGGGCTGCATTTCACCGCAACGCACAGCGGCCAGCATATTGATCTTTTCGGTGATTGACGCACAGCCCGCGACGAAGCTGAGCGTGTCTTGACCTACTTGATAGGAGGAGGGGCAGAGGATGTTGCCAAAGCCCTGCGCCTCAGCCTCTTTCACGATGTCCGAGCAATGCTCCCAGCTTGAGCGAAGCGACCCGTCGGGCGCGCCCAAGAACTGATAGTCATCCGAACAGAGTGCGGAGAACCATGAGATCTCTGCGCCATCAAGGTCTTGGGATGTAATTGGAACCACCGACATAATGGGGCCTTTCGTCTGCGTCATTTTGTCTTGCGTAACATCGGTAATTATGTAAATCAATGGTATATCAATTATTGGAGCGCGCTTATTGGCGACTCAGACATCCCTTCCTCTCTACGTTGAAATTGCGGAGCTTTTGATCCGCGATATTGCGGCTGGGCAGTATGTGGATGGCGATTGTTTGCCGCCGGAGCGGGTCCTTGCGGAAAGTTTAAGTACTACAGTAACAACGCTTCGCAAAGCATTGGTAATATTGGAAGAAAAAGAACTATTGAGGCGTGTTCAGGGATCGGGAAATTACATTCAAGCGCAGTCCAATGTTGAGAGTGTCTATGCTTTCTTTCGTGTTGAGCTATTGCAAGGCGGCGGTCTCCCGACCGCGCGTCTTTTGTCTGTCGAGCGCCTGAGCAAACCAGCGGACTTTCCAAGCTTTGGGCAAAGTGCAGAAGGCTTTAGAATTCGCCGCTTACGCAGCCTCTCAGGCGTACCGTGTGTCTTGGAAGAGATATGGCTCGATGGGTCATACAGCGACACGTTGAGTGCGCAAGATTTGTCAGATTCGCTTTATTTGTTTTACCGCGAGACATTGGGTCTTTGGATTGCCCGTGCTGAGGATCGCCTGAGTATCGCTGAGTGTCCAGATTGGGCGCCACAAGATTTCGCGCCGGAGCACGGCACGCCGGTAGCTTTTGTCGAGCGGATCAGTTGGGCGCAGGACGGCAATCGCGCAGAATTTTCACGAAATTGGATAGACTCAAATCTGGCGCGCTATGTTGCGCGCATCAAATAAAGGGAGGGGTAGCTGATGGCACCCTTTACATACGGAATTCTTGGCTGCGGCATGATGGGTGGCGAGCACATTCGTAATATTGCCCTACTGGATAACGCGTGCGTTGGTGCGATTTATGAGCCGGACGCGGGTATGGCTGCCGCCGCAAAAGCGCTCGCGCCGGATGTTGTATTTGTGGCGAGCGAAGCGGAGTTGATCGGCTTTCCCAATCTTGATGCGATCCTGGTCGTGTCCCCCAACCATTGTCACGCGGCCCAGCTCGAAGCGATCAGCGCGGCGCGTCCCGATATAGCGATCCTCGTGGAAAAGCCGCTTTTCACGGATCCAAAAGATGCCAAGCGGATCGATGCGTTGAGGCAATCACACGAAGCGCCAATCTGGGTTGCGATGGAGTATCGCTACATGCCGCCAATCGCTGCTTTGCTGGAAAAGCTCGAAAGCGCTACGGGGGGTGTCAAGATGCTGACAATTCGCGAGCATCGTTTTCCGTTTCTGTCAAAGGTCGGTGATTGGAACCGCTTCAATCAAAACACAGGTGGAACTTTGGTGGAGAAGTGTTGCCACTTCTTTGACTTGATGCGCGTTGCGCTTGGTCGCGACCCAGTGCGCGTAATGGCCAGTGCGGGGCAGGCGGTGAATCACCTTGAAGAGTGTTATGATGGCGAAGTGCCTGACATTTGGGACAGCGGTTACGTAATTGTTGAATTTGCTAATGGCGTGCGTGCAATGCTTGAGCTTTGCATGTTTGCGGAGGGTGCCCGTTATCAGGAAGAGATAAGTGCCGTTGGGCCGGACGGAAAAATTGAAGTCTTTGTTCCGGGCCCTGGGCGTTTTTGGCCAGAACATTTGGGCGCGCCGCCAATCGCTCGTCTTGTGGAAAGCCCGCGTTCTCCAATGGGGCCTGTGGAGCATGAGATCCCAGTCGATCCGGCCTTGCTTTCAGCAGGAGATCACAATGGCTCAACCTTTTATCAACATCAACGTTTCGTTGAGGCCGTACGCGGTGAAGGCTCAATTGATGTCACGCTAGAGGATGGTGCTTGGGCCGTTAGAATAGGCCAAGCTGCGCAGCAATCAGCGATTTTGGGAGAGGCCGTTGTTCTGTAAACAAGCATTTTTCAACTTGAAACAGAAGTTTTGATGCAAATCCGTCACTCTACTACATCTTGTACCGACGCCGCAGCAAACGTAGGTATTAAGCCTATATTGGCTCCATTGTTGTGCTGAAATAATGTAACGATTCCTTGCCTCCTCTGTCGTTTGAGCGAATCGATTAACTTTTGGACTATTAAACGTATCTAAAGATTGTTACATTCTGTTCATAACAAAAAGGGCACGTCCAGAAGAGGCGGCCCGAGGTAAAGAGCGGTAGAGTCATGAGAGCGATAGATTTCGTTGCCCGTCGGGGTATGGGTGTTGTTGAACGCGGCACCGTTGCGGCAGATGCCGTTGAAACAGTTGTTGGTATGGGGTCTGGGGTTGAATTTTCTTTGAACCTTCAACCCGGCGACATGCAAGCCTACAGCAGACAAGGAAATAATCTTGAGATTGTGCTCGCGGATGGCCGCGTTCTTATTCTTGATGGTTACTTCGCGGGTAGCGGCGAAAATCCGAACCGCTTGTTCATCAGCTCGGGCGGCACTCTGAACGAGGTCAGCTTTATCGAAGGCGCGGACGGTGCGCTCTTTGCTCAGTATGGCACGACAGCCGAGTGGGGCAAGTGGAGCCCAGACGATGATTTGATTTTTGTGGACGATCCGAACCTCATGGCCGCATCCGGTGTTGATGGTGATCAGGACGTGTCCATGCTTGGTGCCGGCCTTCTTGGAGGCGCGGGCCTTCTTGGTGGTGGCGCTGGTGTTGGTGCAGGTGCTTTGGCAGCTGGTGCTGCAGGTGCAGCTCTGCTGGCGACAAACGGCGATGGCGAGACTGACACGCCGACAACAATGGAGACGCCAACGGACGACGATCCTGAAGAGGATCCAAAGACTGATGAGCCAAAACAAGAAACGCCAACGGATGACGGAACGCGCAACGCGCCAACTATCAATGGCACGGGTCGCACAGACGCATATGGCGGTGACACCCTCACGGCGGCTGACAAATCAGTGACCGTTTCTGGTACTGCAGAAGTCGGCTCATCCGTAACGATTAATGTTGGCGGTCAAAGCCAAGTGGTCACAGCGGATAGTAATGGCAACTGGTCAGGTACGTTTGACGGGGCAAGCTTCCCGGCGGATGGCACATACACAACAAACGTTACGGTTGTGGAGCCTGGTGGGATCACGACAACGCTCGTTGGTCAGTCGCTTGATATTGATACAACGCCGCCTGCCGTAGATCCAACACAAGGCACCATTTCTTCTGGCGATCAGGTGAACGCAGCCTCTTACAGCACTGGCACGATCGAAGTTGCAGGAACTGGCGAAGCGGGATCTTCAATTGATGTGACAATCGACGGCACAACGCATTCGACCACGGTTGATGCGAATGGTAACTGGTCTGTTGATTTCGCAAGCGCCGAGATTACCGGTGGCGAGCGCACAGCAGATGTTGTGATCAAAACGACGGACGGCTTCGGCAACAGCCACACACAAACCGAGAGCATGGTCATCGACACGATCGCACCGGTTATGAGCACGACATCGGGCACGGACTCTGCGGGATACACTGTGAATCACACTGATATGACCTCTGACGGCAAAGTGGAAATCGGTGGCACAGGCGAAGCGGGTGCAGACTACCGCGTGGAGCTTGGCAACGGTGCATTCCGCACAGGTACCATCGATGCAAACGGTCAGTGGAGCGCTGAATTCACCCAAGCAGAAATGGGCGGAATGAGCGGAGTAAACGGCTACACAGTGCCCTTTACGTTCACCTCGACTGACAGCTTTGGCAACCCGTCTGTCGTGGGCGCAGACACGATCCACGTTGATACGCTTACAGAAGTTGGCATTGGCGCGAATGTTTCTGGTGGTAACGATCACGTTGCAAACAATGCAGAAACTGCAGGGGGCACAAGCAATCTGGTCCTGACAGGCACGTCCGAGCCGGGTACAACTTCAGTTGTGGTTGCAATGAACGGTAACTCGGTCAATGCGGTCGTTGATCCGCTAACGGGCAACTGGACCGCGTCTTTCGCACCGGGCACCTATTCAGTGGGTACGCACACATATCCTGCGACCGCAGTCTCGACTGATGCGGCTGGTAACCCGGCGTCGACTGCCATGAGCGTTCGTGTCGACACGGAAGTGACAAACCTGAGCGCATCCAACGTATCTGCGACTGGCACTGACAATGTCGTCGGTCTTGATGACGCGGATGGTGGCATCACCCTCACAGGTACGATGGAGGCAAATTGGGCCGACGTCGCAGGCACACCGAGTGTTGTCGTTAACTTCAATGCTAGGGACTACACGGCAACCGTGAATCCAGCGAATGGCCAGTGGAGCGTTGACATACCTGAAGATCGTGTTCCCTCGAACTTTAGCGGTGATTACAACTATACTGTTACGGGAACAGACTCTGTCGGCAATACGCAAACACTGACGCAAAGCATAGCGATCGATACAGTGGCACCGGATGGCATTGGTGTGACAGGTTTCTCCGCGGACTTCACGGGTGCAACCAACGCGTATGAAGACTTTGATGTTGAAACTACGACCGAAACGATGGGAGTTGCGCGCGTCGAAGCGAACGGCACCATCACGGATCTGGTTGAAGACACAACAGTTCAGCTCAACGACTACGCTATGAGCAGCATTCGCGGTATCAGCGATCAAGTGCGCATCGAGTTGGACGCGCCTATGTCAAACGGCGAAAGCCTTGTCCTGACCGAGACCGACGCGGCAGGCAACAGCTCTGGCACGTTGGTTATGCTTGGAGACGGGACTACGGCGCGTGATGTATCGAATGCCAACTTGGGTAGCTACGATATCGAGACGATTGAGCTTGGTGTAATGGACAACACCCAATTGACGTTGACGGAAGCGGACATCGTGGCGTTGTCAGGTAACAGCAACTCTGTCGCAGTACGCGGCGGCGTTGATGACGCTGTCGACATCACAGGGGCCGTTCCGGTGCCAGGAGCAGGTGCAACCGTTAATGAGGGTGGCGTCGATTACAACGTCTACACACTTGGCAGCACGACCATCTACATCGAAGACGAAATCACCAACGTTACTACAATATAGTGACGATCAGGGCGCGCGCTCAACGAAGTGTGCGCTCTGCTATAATTAGGTGAAACGTTTACAGGTTAGGTTTGAGGCAGATGAAGGGCTTTAGGGCAAAATCGGGCTTACTGGTGGCGGGACTCGCAATGGGTCTGTCTGGCTGCATGAGCGCGATTGAAGAAGACATCCCGTTTGTGTCGCGCTTTAACCGCGACGACAGCAACCTTGCTCTATCCGATGAGGGGGAGCAGGGCTTTTCGCTTTTCAAGCGTAAAGACACCGCAGAGCAGATGGACGCTGAGGAGGGCGGTGCGCCTAAAAATCCTTTTGCGGGCCTGTTTAAAAAGCAAGATCCGTCCGAGCAGGGCGAGAATATTTCGCAAAATCAAGGTGGTACGAAATTAGCTGCTTTGTTCAAACCAAAAGACCAAGCCGCGAACATGAGCCGTGAACAACGCGCCGCTGATAGGCAAGCGGTGGCCCGTGCGAAAGAAAGCGCGGAAAGCCTCATAATTTCTGGCCTGCAATCTCGCCGCTCGCTTTTGCCAGGTGGCAGTGCATATGATCAGGTCGCGGGCAGCGTTCTTGCGGCAAGCTCACGCGCGTCCGAATCCGAGTTGCGCGCCGCGCGTTTGCGCGCTGTTGCCGCCTCAAAAAACTGGCTTCCTTCGATTGGGCCGTCGATCTCTCTGTCATCCCTTGGGGATCTCGTGGCCAATCTGATCGTGGAGCAGGTGCTCTTTGACAATGGCCGCAAAAAGGCCGAGCGCGCCTTCGCCGCTGCCGACGTAGAAGTTGCAGCTGTCACGCTCTCCATCGACACCAATAACCGTGTGTTCACAGCGCTTGATCTTTACCTCAAGTCGCAAAAGGCGGCGGAGAAATCCGGTCTCAGCACCAAAGCCTTTAATGACATGAGCCACTTTGAATATATCATGTCCGAGCGCGTGCGCGGGGGTGTGTCTGACCGCTCTGATCTTGTTGTGCTGCGCCAAAAGCTTGCGGAAATTCGAAGCGAAATGGCGTCGAATAACGAAGCACGCAACACGGCCCTCGCGGAACTCAACGCGATGTCTTTGCATCCTTTGCAAGATGTGCGTGGCGTTCCTGAAATTGACGTGAACGGTTTGAGAACGAGACCACTGCCGATCCTTTTGGCGGAAGCCGAAAAAGAGCGCGCAATCGCCGAAGCGACGATGGAGCGCGCGGGTAATCTGCCGGGCTTGAAAGCGACGGGATCGGTCGGATCTTCGGGTAATTCCCTTGGCTTGAATGTGACGGCTGACAAGCTTCTCAATCTTGGCACTGGTGCCACGTTGCAAGCGATAGAAGCCACCAAAGAGGGTGCGCAGCGTCTTGTGGCGCAAGCCCGCGAAGACAGCAATCGTCGCCTGCGTGCGCTCGAAGCAAAGCTGCGCGGTGTGGAGCGTCAAAGGGGTGAATCGCGCAATCTGACCAACCAATCCAAGAAGAACCTTGATCTGTTCCAAGCCCAATATAAGGCAGGAACCCGTCAGGTTATGGATGTGGTTGGCGTTTATGAAACCTACGCCCGCCAGCAACAAAGCGCGGCCGAGCTAAATTATAATTCTGCACGCATCAAACTTGAGATTGCCAACGAAATGGGTCTTCTCGCCAGTGGAGCAGAGATTTGAGCAATCCCTCAGCCATTCCACAGATTATTCAGGGTGGCAAAGCCGTTCTCGATGCGATCTCTGGAGCAGCGGCTCCCCAAAAGAAAGACGCGCCGCGTTATAGTGAAAAGACCAAGACGCGAGCGGACTTGATCAAGCTTTATGCGTCCTTGCTAGGCACGCGGGCGGTTTCGTCCGATCTGTTGGAAACGGTTGCCGCCTGCACAAATGCGAGCGACGTATTGGACGCGGATGGATACGTACAAGCCTTGCGCGGTGTGGGCCTTACGGTTGAAACGGGTCGCGTATCAGAGATGACGCAGGACCTGTGGCCTGCCATCGCACAGATGACTAACGGTCAATTCCTTTTGGTGCTTAGCCAGTCACGCGGCGATCTTATTCTCTTTGACCCCACGTGCCCTGATAGCCGCGCGCAGGTGGCCTACGAAGAATTCAGCCCCTATTTTTCGGGCACAATCATCAAGGCTGAAGCCGCGCTGGAGCAAATCAGCGACGTGCACAAAGAGGCCAAACTGAACGAGCATTGGTTCTGGAGCCATTTCCCAAAGTTCTCGCGTCATTTCTGCGAGGTGATCCTAGGTTCGTTCGTGGCCAACCTATTGGCCGTCGCCGTTGCGCTATTCTCTTTGCAGGTCTATGACCGCGTGATCCCGCATCAATCCGAAGCCACGCTTTGGGTGCTCGCGGGTGGTGCTGCGATTGCGTTGACTATGGAAGTGGTCCTCAAAATCGCACGTGCGCGTCTCCTCGATGGGGCCGGGCGAGCGATTGAATTGGAAGTGCAAGCCACATTGATGGACCGCGTGCTTGGCATGCGCTCTGATCTTAAGGGCAAATCGCCTAGCCAGCTGTTTTCATCAATGCGTGAATTCGGCTCTGTGCGCGAGTTTTTCACCGTTTCGACCGTGGGAACGCTCACGGACATCCCATTTATCTTTGTCTTCCTGTTCCTCGTTGCCTCAATCGCAGGTGATGTGGTTTGGGTCTTAGTCATCGGTGGTATCTTGATGGTTCTACCAAGCTACTTCTTACAAAAGAAGATGATGCGCCTGACCGAAGAAACCCAAGGGGCGACGGCCAAAGCCTCCCGCTTGCTACAAGAAGCCTTGTTTGAGTTGGACACAGTCAAAACACAACGCGCCGAAGATCGTGTGCGTCGCATGTGGACGGAATTGACGACGCTTTCTGCGATGAAATCCTCTGAGCAACGCAAACTGTCCTCGAACCTCACATTCTGGTCGCAAGGCGTGCAGCAAGCAACCTACGTTAGCGCGGTTGTTGCCGGTGCCTACCTCGTGTTCGCTGGCCAATTCACTGTCGGCTCCATCATCGCGACGGGCATTCTGACGTCCCGTACGCTCGCTCCTTTGACGCAGCTTGCAGGTACGATGGCGCGCTGGGGCAACGTTAAAACTGCGCTTGATGGCCTTGATGGCATCGCACATGCGCCGCAGGACGCCGAAGAAGGTCGCACATATATGCGCCGCGAACGTCTTGAGGGCCGCTTTGAGCTGCGCGATGTGATATTCCGCTATGATGAAGAGGGCGCGCCAACGCTTGATATCAATGGTGTTGTGCTGAATGCGGGTCAATCGGTCGCTGTGCTTGGCTCCAACGGCTCCGGCAAATCAACGCTGCTGAAAATCCTCTCCGGCCTTTATGCGCCGACCTCTGGCCGCATCTTGATTGATGGCACCGACATGAACCAGATCGAGCCGCGTGACCTGCGCCGTCTCATTGGATACCTTGGTCAAGACGTGCGTCTGTTCTCTGGTTCTTTGCGTGATAACCTGAACCTCAATATGCTAGAGCGCGATGATGAACGCCTGATGGATGCGCTTGATTTCGCGGGTCTGGGTCAATTCGTGAAAACGCATCCCAAAGGACTCGATCTGCAAATCCACGATGGCGGGGCAGGCCTGTCAATCGGTCAGCGCCAGTCCATCGGCTGGGCGCGTCTGTGGTTGCAAGACCCTGCGATCTGCCTGCTGGATGAGCCGACTGCGTCCCTAGATCAAACGCTGGAAAGCACGCTGGTCAGCCGTTTGGAAACTTGGCTTGAGGGTCGCACAGCCGTTATCGCGACGCACCGCGTGCCGATCTTGAAGCTGACAGAGCGCACCTTGATCCTGCAAAACGGCCGCATGGCTGTGGATGGTCCGCGCGATCAAGTGCTTGCGCATCTCAATTCTAAAAACGACAACGCGCGCAATGTTGCGGCAAACGGGGCATAGACTATGAGCGCAGGCAGCATGACCAATCTCGGTGCTCAAATGAACGAGCGTCTCAAGGGGCCAAGCCTGATGATCTGGCTCTGTGCGGGAACGGTTTGGCTGTTTATCGTTTGGGCTGCCTTCGCGTGGGTGGATGAAATTGTGCGTGCGGATGGCTCGTTCATTTCGTCGTCGCGCCCGCAGATTATTCAAAATCTTGAGGGCGGAATTCTCGCCGAGCTTCTTGTGAAAGAGGGCGATGAAGTGATGAAAGACGACGTGCTCGCCCGTCTTCATGGCACACAGTTCCAATCCTCGGTGGATGATTTGGCTGAGCAAATCACAGGCTTTGAGGTGCGTCGTTTGCGCCTTGAAGCGGAACTTGCAGGTCAGTTTGATTTTACCATTCCCTCCAATCTTGCGATGCAAGCGGCGGGCATGGTCGCGTCGGAAAAAGCACTATTGCGCGCGCGTCAATCTGATTTCGTTTCGCGCCGCGATGGGGCGCAAAGCGTTCTCAATCAAGCCGCAAAAGAGCTGGATCTGATGGAGAAGATGCTTAAACGCGAAATCGTCTCCTTGATCGAAGTGACCCGCGCACGAAAGGCCCATGCAGATGCAAAAATCAAATTCGATGAGGTCGTGACCCAGACTGAACTCGAGCGCGCACAAGAATATTCCGATGTGCTGAAAGAGTTGGCAACGTTGAAGCAAAACATGAAGGCGAGTACGGACCAGCTCAATCGCACGGTTCTGATCAGCCCGATGCGCGGCGTGGTGAACAACCTTTCCGTCACGACAATCGGCGGTGTTGTGCGTCCGGGTGAAGAGATTTTACAGATCATTCCCTTGGACGAGGAACTGTTCGTTGAAGCGCGTGTAAAGCCTGAAAATATCGCCAACATTCGTCGCGGTCAGGAGGCGACAATCAAGCTTAGCGCTTATGATTATACCATCTACGGGACGCTCAAAGCACGGGTTGGCTTCATTTCTGCTGATACTTTTAAAGACGAACGTTCGCGTTCGCCTGATGGTGATCCCCACTATAAAGTAACACTGAAAGTTGACATGAACAGCCTTACGGATCGCCAGACGGGCGTTGAAATACGCCCGGGCATGCAGGCCAG
The DNA here is from genome assembly GCA_000156115.1 of Rhodobacteraceae bacterium HTCC2083. Taxonomy (GTDB): domain Bacteria; phylum Pseudomonadota; class Alphaproteobacteria; order Rhodobacterales; family Rhodobacteraceae; genus Planktotalea. The sequence goes on along the minus strand of DS995276.1, from coordinate 3,742,591 downwards.
CGTGGAGCTGCACACGGGCCAAAAGACAGTGCTACAATACATGCTGAAGCCGCTCTATAAGTCCAAAGAAGCCCTGCGTGAGCGCTAATATATGACCTGCGCTTTATGCTCGAATGAAGATTCTTGCGAGATTGACCTTGAGGGGGCAAATGCAACTCTCTTGTTGTGTGAAATCTGCACAGAAGGCTTGCAGGCACCGCTCGAAGATAGCCCTCATTGGCATTGCCTGCACGACGCGATCTGGAGCACTGAAGGAGCGACGCAAATAGCGGCGTACCGTGTTTTAAGCAATCTCGATCATGCGCCATGGGCGCGCGATCTTATGGAGATTGCATACCTCGACCCCGACCGTCTCGCCGCCGCCCAAAACATTGCAGAGCCTGCTTTGATCCACCGCGATAGCAACGGGGTTCAGCTTAGCAGTGGCGATACGGTGGTACTTATCAAAGACCTGCCCGTCAAAGGCGCAGGTTTTACGGCAAAGCGCGGAACAGCTGTGCGCAACATTTCCCTTGTCGCGGACAATGCTGGACATATTGAAGGCCGCGTTGAAAACCAACGCATCGTGATCCTGACGGCCTTCGTCAAAAAGAGCTAACGGCTTGCCTTCCTATTTCCCTAAATATCCCGGAGCGCGAGGCAGAGCCTCGCCAAACAAAATCTTCTAGAAAATTTTGCGCCCCACCTCAAACGTCGTAAAGAATAGTTACGGGGCCATCATTGCGCAAATCCACTGCCATATCCGCCCCAAAACGACCCGATTGCACGGGGATATCAAGATCCTTCATCGCGGATTTGAATGTCTCATATAGCTGCTCTGCGACGTCAGGCGGGGCAGCATTTGAAAACCCGGGCCGATTGCCGCGCGACGTGTCACCTGCAAGGGTGAATTGACTGACGATCAAGGCACTTCCACCAATATCCTTCAGCGACAGGTTCATTTTGCCGGCGTTGTCTTTGAAGATCCGCAGCTTGGAAATTTTCAATGCAAGCTGTTCGGCTTTCGCGGGTACATCGCCACTCATTGCGCAAACGAGGATCAGAACGCCTTGCCCGATCTCACCAATAACGGCGCCATCAACAGTAACAGAGGCTTGGCTCACACGCTGAACAACCGCTTTCATTGACCTTCTTTCCAGTCAAGGATTTCACCCAAAGGCGCGCGCGTCGTGCGAAAGGCGTTGGCAGGGTGATCTTTATCTGCGTAGCCGAACGATATTGCACAGAGGATCATCCGATCCTCAGCTAGGTCAAAATAATCGCGAATGAAGGGCGCATAGGGCGCGATTGCCGCTTGCGGAATGCTTGCAATGCCAAGCGCTTGAGCAGCCAATGTGAAGGCTGTTATGAAGCCACCGCAATCCATAGCGCCATAGCCTCCGAGTTCCACGCTAGAGCTGATGATCGCTACATGAGGCGCGCCGAAGAAATTGAAGTTCTCCATCATTTGCGTGCCAGAGGCGGCACGATCACCTTTCTCAATGCCTACCGCATCATACAGCTGAAATCCGCAAGTGCGCCGCCGTTCTTTGTGCAGGCCAGTGTAACCACTTGGGAAAAGGAGGTCCGGTGCTGGCTTGGCGCTTTGAAGATGCTCTTTCAAGGCATCGCTAAACCTAGCGGTTTCTTCGTGATCTGTGACCACAATCTGCCAAGGTTGCGCATTGCACCAAGAAGGCACAAGGCCTGCGACACGCACAATCTGTTCGATATCGCAGCGTGCGACAGGGGTGTTGAGAAATGCACGGCAGGAATGGCGCTTGCTCAGAAGTGTTTCTAAGGAGGTAAGCGTGCTCATTGTGACATGGCCACGCCGTAACCGATGCCGGCTGCGATGATCAGACCCAGGATAACGGCGATCGTAATCTTTATCGCAGAGTAGGGACGCTCGCCCTGCACACGGCCTGTGGAGCCGTTCACAACAAAGCGGTAGGTCTTGCCGCGATATTTATAGGCAGCAAGCCAGATCGGCAGTAGGATATGTTTGAATGTCACATCATCCACATCCGTCGCCACGCTATGCACCCGTTGGCGATCTCCGCCGATATCAAATTTGACGTCACGCTCGATCACGCGGTCCATATGGTGGCGCGCTTGTGCAAATCCGCTTTGTAGCTCGACCGTATACCCTTCAGCACGCAGCCCTGCGAGAAAAGCGGGGCTATAGGGCTCAAGCGCCGCCAAATCCCAAGGCTGGAGCGCATCGGTGAAGCGTTTCGGCAACGACGTCGAGGCAAGCACAAGCACATCATCAAAGAAACGTGCTACGCGGCCAGAGGCAGAACGCCAGCGGATTTTGGAAACTTTGATGGTTTGCCGTTTTCCGTCACGCATCACGGTTTGGTTTTCATAATATACTGTGCCGCGCTCGCCGGTGTAGCGCGATTTGGTATCCGCATCGAAGGTCCAATAGGGCACATAAATGCCCTGTAACTTGCGCCCCTTGCGCGCGTAGCTCTGTAGCCCGTTTGGTGCGAACCACAGCCCTCCAAGCCAATCGGTCATCGCTGCGCGTGCCGTGCGTTCATCAAGCGCAAACGGCAGCACAGCTTTAGGTTTGATATGACGATGCTTGCCCGTTCCTGTGACGACAGGTGTTGCGCAAAACGGGCATTCAGCAGCGTGATCTGCACCGCTGAGTTCCACTTGGGCGGCGCAATTGGGGCAGGAAAGCACCCGCGTTTCTTCGATCTCCGACTCTGGCAGTTGTGCTGCGAGTGCTGCATCAAAATCGAGTTCGCGGATCGCAATGGAATGCCGCCCGATCCCTTCGATCTGGGCATGATGCCCGCAATGATCACAGGTAAGATGCCCCGCTGCGGGATCAAATCGAAAGTCCGCACCGCATCGATCACATGGAAAGCGATGCTCTTCTAGGTTTGACACTTGCGTATCTGGCACGTTGGCGAGCCTCCGGCAGGGATATTTTTTGAAAAGGGAAGAGGTTAAGGAGCGCTTTAGGCCGCAGGCGGGGGGGGGGGCGGCATAATGGTGAAGAGTTGCGCGAGCTCTATTATCTCTTGTGCAGCTTTCCAGCCATCCTGACCGGCGGTCCACACAAGGCTGTCGCGGGTCAATGTGCCTTCAGTCGCCATGCGTCCCATTTTCGCTTTGGAGAAAGGGCCTGTCGTTTCGCCGTTGGCCGCGATGTGCCAGACGTGCTCCACCGGTGGGGGCGGCGGGGGTGCCATGGGTGCTGTTGTGGCCGGCGCGCTTGTCGAGCGCGCGCCCCACGGGCCCACTTGTTGCGCCATCGTGCCCGCGATTTGCATGCCAAGCCCTGCGCCCACGCCTGCCTGAATTGCGGCAGCGCCTCCGCCATCGCGACCTAAGGCTTCAGCGGCTTGAAATTGTATATATTCGTTGAGATTGCCGATAACGCCCATGGAAGAGCGTTTGTCCATCACCGCTTCGACCGCAGGGGGGAGCGAAATGTTTTCGATGTAGAGTTCGGGAAGGGACAGACCGTATTCTGCGAGCTGCACTTCAATCTCTCTGGCGACCAGTTGGCCAAGTTCGCGGGTGTTAGCCGCCATATCAAGCACCGGAATGCCAGCGCGCGCGATTGTGCGGGAAAATTCCTGAACGATGATATTGCGGATTTGGAAGCTGATCTCGTCCATCGTGAATTCACCGTCTGTGCCGACGATCTCTGTCAGGAAACGCGCAGGATCAGAAACCTTGACGCTGTAGGTGCCGAATGCACGCAGGCGCACGGGGCCGAACTCGGGATCGCGCGCGATGATCGGGTTTTTGGTGCCCCATTTCAGATCGTTAAAGCGCGTTGTGTTGACGTAATAGACTTCGGATTTGAACGGGCTTTGAAAGCCGTGATCCCAGTGATTGAGCGTCGTAAGGATTGGCATGTTGTTGGTTTCAAGCAAGTAAAGACCGGGCGTGAACACATCCGCCATCTGACCTTCATGAACGAAAACAGCAGCTTGCCCTTCGCGTACGGTCAGTTTGGCTCCGTATTTGATTTCATGGCCTTCGCGCTCAAACCGCCAAACCATCGTGTCGCGCGTGTCATCGGTCCAATGAATGACGTCGATGAATTCGCCTGTGAGAAAATCGAAAATACCCATGAGATGTGTCCTTCAATTGGAATGTGTAAAAGTGGTGATCATAACCCTGCACCTGTGCGTTCGCGCGCCATTTGGCGAATGATTGGACGGGCTGCATCAAGGGTTATGCCTGTGCGCATGCGTGGATCGTAGAGCATGCCCAGAAGATGTGTGTCTTGTGTGGTGAGCAGCGCGAATTCATCGTCATCGTTAAAGATGGATGGGCGCGCGGCGGGGCTGTCGTTGGCAAGGCCGAGACCCTGCGCGAGTTCTTCGTGAATGCACGAACGCATCATCAGATCAGGATGTTCCGCGCGTATGAGCGCCACGGCTGTCGTGTAGCTGTAATTGCCCGAGCCGCCCGAGAACGCGACAACCAGACAATGGATCGAGCGTGGCAGATTGCCGAAAATTCGCAATGCGGCGGGATCAATGCGCGGCACCAAAGTGCGTACGCGCTGTTGTACTAAATCACGATCATCATCGCTCATAAAGAGCACATGGAAATTCGCGCTGGTCGCGCTGACACCGATGGGATGGCCTGTCGCGCGGGCGAGACGTTGTGCATAGTTCAAGACGTTTGTGCGGTAGCGGGCCTGTTGATTGGCGCTAAGGCCAGAACCGAATTCGACGTTGAACCGCACCGGACCTTGCCAGCGTTTCAGGCGGCCCGCTTTTCCGTTTGGCGCGTTAAGACCGCCGCCAGAATATTCATCAAAGAAGGCGATCTGTTCGAAATTGCGCCCAAGCATCGTGTCAGTATAAGGCGTATCCGGGCCACCTCCGTCGGTGCGCAACAAGCCTTGAACCAGGAGATCTGCTTGCACGCGACCATAATAGGTCGCCAGTGCTTTGCTTTGCTCGGATTGCACCTTTGGTGTGATGACAGGTGCGGGTTGTGGCGCAACGATAGTAGGCTTGGTAGATTGCGGCGCACTCAAACATGCCCCCAGCGCAAACGCGCTGAGCAGTGTCGCCATTGATGCTATGCGCCGCAGGTCTTTCATTTAGCCAGCAGCAGTGCCGATGGTATCGCCTGTGCCGGAGCCTTTGGCCTTGGCCGCTGCGAGTGTGTCGCGCAGATCGCTTTCCATTTTTTTCAACTCTGCTTCGGCCGCAGCGCGCTTGGCTTTACCTTCGTCCGCGATCTGCAGGCTTTCTTCGATCGTGCCGATCAGGTCTGCGTTGGCTTGCTTCACGGCTTCGATATCAAAGACACCGCGCTCCATCTCTGTGCGGATCATCTCGTTGCTCTCGCGCAGGTTCTTCGCGTTGGATGTAAGCAATTCGTTGGTCAGATCATTAGCATCGCGCACTGCTGCTGCAGCTTCTGCAGAGCGTTGGATCGTGAGAGCTTGCGCGAGCTGCGTTTCCCAAAGCGGAACTGTATTTACAAGGGTTGAGTTGATCTTTGTCACCAAAGATTTGTCGTTTTCCTGAACCAGACGTATAGACGGCAGTGATTGCATCGTGACCTGACGGGTCAGTTTGAGATCATGCACACGGCGTTCAAGATCATCACGCGCGGCGCGCAAGTCACGCAGTTCTTGCGCTTTCATCACTTGATCGCCTTCGGGTGCGGCTTGCACCTCTGCGTCTTTGGCGGGGATATCGTTCCCATCAATAAGGCGAATTTTCTCTTCGCCTGCCGCAATGTAAAGCGCCAACTCATCGTAGAAGGCGAGCGTGTTATCATAAAGGATATCAAGGGACTTGATGTCTTTCAAAAGCGTATGCTCGTGACCCAAAAGATCCTCGGTGACCTTGTCTATCTGGCCTTGAACCGTTTCGAACTTGGCGGTGAACTTCGCAAAAGGCGCGGCGCGGCCAATCAGTTTTTCCCACCAACTGCGCTTGCGGCGCACATCGAGCTCGGAGACGGAAAACCCACGGATCGTGGTGACGATATTGCGCAGTGAGTCGCCCGCAGGACCCACGTCTTTGTTGCGCACATCCGTGAGCATCGCCTGAGAAATCACTTGCAATTCTGCCTGCGCACCAGAGCCGAAGGCGACGATGGAATTGGTATCTTCCATGTCAATTTCAGTCATTCTCTTGGTGATTTCAGCGCTGACTTTCTTGTTCGCTTTTGCGAGCGGCACCACCGCGGTTGCATCAGCGGGTTCAGCAAGAACGACTGCGTTCACCTCTTCTACAATGGCAAGGGTTTCTTGGGCTTTGGCTTGGATCGACGTGGCCATGGTAATGTCTCCAGTTCAGGATGGGCGTACGCCCTCGCGCTGCAAGCGTTCGCGCAGCACTTCAATTTCAACATTCAAATCGCTGCGGTCATCAAGCAGCATTTTGCGAGTGCGGGCGGAGAAGTTTTCCTCCAGATCATCAAGAAGTGCAGCGTAATCCGTACGCGCTTGGGCATCGCCTGTGCGTGCATAGATATCCGCGAATTTCTCTGTCGCATCCCTTGCACCGCGTAAGTAGACGCCCAGATATTTGCGTGCTGCAGTCAAATCGCGCGGATCTTCTTCTACGGTGCGGAAGAGTTCGCGCGCGGTGCGTTGGAACTGTTCAACGCGCTTTTCCATTCTGCGATCCCTGGCGCGCAGGATAGCGTCCGACATGGCAGATAAATGGCTCTCTGCCTCATTAACAGCACGGCTGACGCGATCTTGCTGAAAAGTATCAATACCTTCCATGCCTTTGTGTTTCATCGGATCGATCCCGAAGGCGGCAATATGAAGAGCGGCAGCAGCAGCCCCAAAGATCAGCGGCGAAAGGATGTCAAAGCTGTTCGAATGTGCCATCACGGCCAGTAAAGCACCAACACCTGTCAGGGCCGAAGCCATCATCTTGCGCGGGATCGCAGGGCGGCGCGCGATCTTGCGGGCGTTATACTCTGCCTCGGCGCGAAGGCCACCGCACAGCAGCCAAGCGGCCAGCAGCAAAGCGCCTGCGCCAAAGAGGCCAAGAGCTAAAGGGATGGCACCGTCAGAGAAGGTCGTTGCAACCAAAACTATCGCTGGTGCAAACAAAACGTTTGAACGCGCGCCTGCCGCATCAGGGTTTGCGCCGTCAAAGCTGTTGCGCTGCCCTGATCCATGTTCGGTCTGGGTATTGCCATCAAGGCTATATTTGCCACCAAATTTCTGTGCCATTGATCAAAGCGCTCCTAGCCAGCCAGAGCTGAGACCAAACAGCAGTACAATCAGTGCGGTATAAGCAAATTTTTGAACACCTGTTCCGGTCATGGCACCCCCCGATGCAAATCTATTCATTAACTATGTGCTTGTGCGCGTAGAAAAACCAGTGCGAACGGGGGAAAAAGGCAGATGCATTCCCCCGCTTGCTGTTTTTTGCTTAGTGACGAGCGCCTGTACGACGTTCTGCGTTCAGCTTGCGCGTGTAGCCGGACTGGATGATTTCGACCGCGACCAGAACCAGCACAGAGAAGTAGAATGTGGTTTTCGACATTGGAATGACTTCGTAGCCGAAGACTTTCAGCGCGAGGCTGTCATCATGCATCGCGTGGGCGGCTGCTTGGCCTGCCTCGCCCAAAAGGACGACACCAACGATTAACAGGATGAAGAGGCCGAGGACTTCGTACATACGGTTTTGTTCTAGAAAGCGCGTAACACTATCCGCAAGAAGCAGCATCGCGAGGCCCGAGAGAATGATCGCGGTCGCAAGAATCGGAAAGACATCGGTGATCGCAAGGGCCGAAAGCACAGAGTCGAATGAGAAGATGAGGTTCATGATGACAATCATTGCTACGACTTTGGCGGCGGACTTGCCTGACTTGCCTTCAACGTCTGTGTCGAGGTGCTCAATCGTGAGCATGTGACCGATCTCTTTCACGGCCGTATACATGATGAAGATACCACCGATGATAAAGACCAGCGTGGCGAAGTTGACGCCCCCTGTGATCACGCCCTCCCAATCCATGATGAAGAACGGCTCGGCCATCGCATCAATTAGGCGGATCATCACGAAGAGGAGTACAACGCGGAGTGCGACCGCGATGATAATGCCCCAATAACGGACCGATTTCTGCTGCGCCACGGGTGCGCGTTGGCTTTCAATCGAAATATAGAGAAGGTTGTCAAAGCCGAGCACGGCTTGCAGGAAGCAGAGCATCAAAAGATTGCCCAGATTTTCTAATGTTAAAAGATCGGCCACGTAAATCCCCCCCGAGTTGGTCTATTTGGTGCGTTCTATAACTGAGTGCGCCAAAAATGGGAAAGGGGGAATTTCCCCGCGCAGAGCGCGGCGACAGAGGCGAGGCGCCAGGCCCTCGCGCTCTCTTAGATACTATGAAAACGAGAAGATCCAGATTTTAGCGTTTTGGACGCGGTTTGTTTGCTGGCTTGCTTTTGGGTTTGCCACTCGATTTCGGGCGCGCCATTGGGTCGCTGTCCGAAAAGCGGTCGCGGCCACGCAAAGGGCCTTTTGGGAGAGGCGGGCGCTTGCCCCGCGTTACACTGTTTTTACCGCGCTGGGTCGGTTTTGGTTTCGCACCCGGTACTTCGAGATCTTCGTCGCTTAGTCCCAACTGGTCTTTGAGCGCGCGGCGGCGGATTTCCTCGACGCCACTGGTTTTGAGGTTGCCCAGTTGAAACGGCCCGTAGCTCACGCGGATCAGACGGTTCACGTTGAGCTGGATCGCTTCCATAGCGCGGCGGATTTCGCGGTTTTTGCCTTCGCGGATGCCGACAGTAAGCCACGCATTTGCGCCTTGCTGGCGATCAATGCTGACCAGCATCGGCTGGAAATGCTCGCCTTGCAGGTTGAGCCCTTTGCGCAAAGGCTCAAATGTCTCTTCCGTCGGGCGTCCATTAATGCGGACACGGTATTTGCGCAGCCAGCCCGTGGAGGGTAGCTCTAACTTGCGTTTGAGGCCGCCATCATTCGTCAGCAGCAAAAGCCCCTCGGAATTTAGGTCAAGCCGACCAACACTCATCACACGCGGCATGTCCTCGGGCAGATCGTCAAAGATCGTCTTGCGCCCTTTTTCATCGCTGTCGGTTGTCACAAGACCCGTGGGTTTATGATACATCCAAACGCGTGGCGGTTCAGGCGCGGCCATGGGTTTACCATCCACAGAGATGCGTGCTGTGGGCAGCACGTTGAGCGCGGGGCTGTCAATTATCTTGCCATCGACGCTAATGCGGCCAGCGTCGATCATGCGTTCTGCTTCGCGGCGCGACGCGACACCTGCACGGGCCAAGACTTTTGCGATGCGATCGCCTTTGGGTGTTTCTGTATTCATGAGGGTGCTTTAGGGTATTGGAACGCTTAGTGAAAGAGAGATGGGCGCGTTTGATGAAATTCACATCCTTTATGGAAGCGGCTTTGGTCGAGGCGCGCTTGGCTGAAGCCGCAGGTGAAGTACCTGTGGGGGCTGTTGTCGTTAAAGATGGGGCGATCATCGGTCGGGGTCGTAATGCAACGCGCACGGGGTGTGATCCGTCAGCGCATGCAGAGATTTTAGCGATCCGCGAGGCCTGTGCGGTACTGGGGCAAGATCGTCTTGTTGATTGCGATTTATACGTGACTTTAGAGCCGTGTGCGATGTGTGCAGGTGCGATTGCGCATGCAAGGGTCGCGCGGCTTTATTACGGAGCGAGCGATCCGAAATCAGGCGGGGTCACTGTGGGTGCGCGCGTGTTTGATCATGCGCAATCGCATCATCGTCCCGAAGTCTATGATGGAATCGGAGCGGATGAATCTGGAGCGTTGTTGAGCGCGTTTTTTGCAAGGAAACGTTACTAGGAAAAGTGCGCGAGTTTCTGTCGAAAAATCGGATCCCGCCCCGCAGTTTCGTTTTTTGCGTTTGCGAGAGCCTTGTTTTGGGTTAATCGTTGGGTATGGTAACGCCGTTGATTGATAATCTGCAATACGCCAACTGGTCCGAAACTATCTTCCGCCAAATGCGCGCAGGGGGGGTGGACGCGGTTCACGTTACCATAGCCTATCACGAGAGCTTTCGTGAAATGGTACTGAACCTAGAAAGCTTTAACCGCTGGTTCGAACGGTTCCCCGAGCTCATTTTCAAAGGCACCAGCGCTGCTGATGTGCGATTGGCGCAGGAAACAGGGCGCACTGCGATCTTCTTTGGCTTCCAGAATCCTAGCCCCATTGAAGACGATATAGGCCTTGTCGAAATCTGCCATCAGCTCGGCGTGCGCTTTATGCAGCTCACGTATAACAATCAATCCTTGCTGGCGACGGGCTGTTATGAGGACGATGACACTGGCCTCACGCGCATGGGCAAGCAGGTCGTTGAAGAAATGAACCGCATCGGCATGGTTGTAGACATGTCTCACTCTGCGGATCGCTCCACGCTGGAGTCGATTGATCATTCTAGCAGACCCATCGCAATCACCCATGCGAACCCCCATTGGTGGCATCCCGCATTGCGCAACAAATCCGATGAGGTGCTCAAAGCGCTGACGGGTAGGGGCGGTATGCTTGGTTTTTCAGTCTATCCGCATCACCTAAAAGACGGGTCTGCATGTACTTTAAAGAACTTTTGCGAAATGGTGGCAGAGGCCGCGTCGCGCTACGGGGCAGAGCATCTCGGGATCGGCACGGATCTGTGTCAGGATCAACCCGACAGCATTGTTGAGTGGATGCGCGTTGGTCGTTGGAGCAACGTGATTGACTACGGCGAAGGCAGCGCGAGCGATGCGGGCTTTCCGCCGATGCCGAGCTGGTTCAATGACAATCGCGACTTTGGCAAAATTTCTCAGGGGTTGCTTGATGTTGGCTTTAGCAAAAAGGAGATGGACGGGATCATGGGTGGTAATTGGTATGAGTTCTATGACGCCTCCTTCGGTGCAGTGAAATGAGCGCGCCTGAGTACGAGATTGTCCCACAAGCGGAATTGCGCCCACCAAGCACGGTGATGCGATTGCGTCGGATGGGAGCAATGTTTCCGACCCGGCTTTCCTTTTTACGCACTTTAATGCGTAATCTTGCGCGCGAGACTGTGCAAGTCCAGCGCCCCGTTTGGCAAATGGATGCGGATGGGTTTGGCCACGCGGTCTATTCCGTGCGCCTTGGGGGATATGATTATTCTCTTGTCGCGGTTTCCACTGATTTACCGCCAGAACTGCGTACGGATCGCGTTATCGCGACCGCCTGGGATTCGGCCTATGTGCTTTACGATGGCATCCCGAATGCGAATGAAATCGCGCGTATTGTCAAATCAGCACCCAAGCAGGAAGCAGCGCGCTTTACGTCGAAAGATCTGGTTCTTAGTCGCGCTAATAAGTCGGTGCGCTTGTTCCAACATGTCACCGATGCGCTAAAGGCGGGCACGCAGCCGGACGAGAAAATGGTCCGTGATGTGGGCTATTTGATGCGTACTACGGCGGTCTATGGCAATGGCAAATTCGGCATCGCAGATCGAGCGCATATCGGAGCGCGTCCCTGTCTTGGCGGGCCGTTTGCGGCGGAAATGCTGACAGTTTGGCTTATTCGCGGCTTTACTCATGATCTGGCAGAACATGTGGGTGGCGCATCGCTTGAACCGAAGTTGAAACGCCATCTTGGAATTGGAAATTCTACGGGGCTTGGCATGGCACCGTTTTTGGTAAGCCATCCGCGGCTGTTGGATAGCTGGATGCAGGTGCGCGAAACAGGGTTGGCGCGGATCGCGGCACTGCCTGTCCTGAGCCCATCGGAACAAGCGCAGATTCAAACGCTCGCAGCACGCGCAGGGCGGCATTTACTTGAATGGACTGTGCCGGACCAGATCGCTGCGGATCGTATCACGCAGCTGCGAAAAGACTGGCCAGAGGTGCGAGCATTCCTATCGTCGACGCTGTCTACCGCCAATCCAATCGCTGCGATTTTGAATGCGTCCGAGCGCTGGTTTGAAGACACTCAGGAGCTCTTGATCGCGCTTTTGTTGGAGCCTTTTGGCGTTCTGATTGATGGTTTGACCGATTGCATGGCCAATCCTTATGTGGCGGAGCTTAATCCTGCGATGCAGATCTCCGATCTGCGGGATCTTATTGCGCGCGATTGGGCTTGGGCATGTGATCTTGATTACAACAGCGCAGCGGAATCCGCGCAATTCTGGTATGTTTCAGAAGCCAAACAAGAACCCCGACTTGGTATGCGCTATGAAGAAGACGGCGCAGATTTGGAAAGCCCGCTAGATATCGCCCGCCAGGTTGCACGTTTATCGCAGGCTTTGGAGAGCGAGGTCGGGATTGTCGCTGAGCTGTTAATGAAACGGCCTGAGTTGCGCTTTGCTACCCGTCGCGTGCAAACGCTGGCTATCGCGCCTTATGGCGAAATACGCGACAATATGATCGCGGAGCGGTGTTTGCCCATCGATATGTTGCGTTGCAAATTATCGTTCTTTGGAGCGGCCAAGTTTGATCCCAAATCCGATCGCTGGACTCGCATCACGCTCTGCCAAGGCGCACCGTTGTTTGATGAGTTGGACAGTGCGGATGATTGGTGGTTGCCATGTTTTGGAGAGTGAGTGATGCGCTCTGCCAATGAAATCTCCGGTATGGTCCTTAAAGCCGCGCGAGGGGCAGGGATGTCGATTGGCTGCGCAGAAGAGCTGGGTCGCGCAGCGCCTGCTTTGGCTGCGCAGGGCGCGTTGGACTGCGTGAATGATGTGTTAAAACAGCCGTTTGATGTGCCTCAGCTGGTAAATGGCTCTGTCTGTGAGGGGCATCCGGTGCAAGCGGTGCTTGCTTGGCGTGATTTGAAGGCGGCTGGTGTCGAAGCAACGCTTGCGAGCGAGGTGCCAAAGGTTTTGTTTGACGCGCTGTGTGCGCAAACCTCAATCTGTGGGCCCTTCGAGGTGAATGAGCAGGTTTGGGGTAAACTGGCTGATTTTGCGGCAAAGACTTTGGTGCCCGAGAGCGACGCATCGCGTCTTGCAGGAGCAGGTGCCGGATTAACGGACAACGATTAATTTTGATGTTTCTGGGGTGCTGCCCCCTCCATCAAAGATGGACTTTCCGCGGTGTTTTGGGGGGCAAAGAAGCTTAAACAGGGGCGTTTTTGAAGACATCTTCGGGATAGGTAACATGTGCGAGGTAGAGGCCATGGGGCGGGCTTACCGGGCCGCAGGCTTGGCGGTCTTGGGCCTGTAGCGCGGATTTGACGTCATCGGGCGTCCAAGCACCTGAACCGACGCTTCCAAGGGTGCCCACAAAGCTACGGACTTGATTGTGCAAGAACGAGCGCGCGCGCACCGTGAAGCGGATTTCAGGGCCTGAAGGGCCGTCGATTTGTCTAACTTTGAGCTCGTCTAGTGTCTTAAGCGGGCTTTGGGCTTGGCAAATTGAGGAGCGAAAAGTCGTGAAATCGTGCAAGCCCAGCAAATGCTGGGCCCCTGCTTGCATCGCGTTCACGTCCAAGAGGTGCGGGACCTGCCAAACGAGACCCGCATCATGGGTTGCAGGGGGGCGGCGCATCAGCAAGCGGAATTCATAGCGGCGCTCTAGCGCGGAAAAGCGGGCGTGCCAGTCATCATTGACCTCTGCACAAGCCACAATTGAAATCGGATCGGGCTTGAGGTGGTAATTCAGCGCCCCCGATAACTTGAACGGATCCCAGTCTTTCGCCAAGTCGCAATGTGCTACTTGCCCCCACGCATGTACCCCCGAATCTGTGCGACCCGCTGCGCCAATCGTGTGGTTGCCGGGTTCGAGTTTGGCCAGCGCCGCCTCGATCTGGCCTTGCACGCTGACGTGGGTCTTCTGCCTTTGCCAGCCAACAAAGGGCGCGCCGTGGTATTCAACTTTGAGTGCATATCTGGGCATGGCGCTGCTCTTAGCGTCCCAGGGGGCCTGCGGCAATGCTTTTCCCCTCTGGTAACGGGCAGGGTGCACCCTTATCCTTTAAGCATTGATATGAAAATCGAGGTAGCACTTGTGGTCATTTCTACCCTTGCAGACGGGATCATTCGCACCATCGAGGGTGCGCGTGACACGGTGAACGAGACATTGTTCGAACCTGTTATCCGTTTGGGTGTCACCGGCTTGGCGCGTTCTGGCAAGACCGTGTTTATCACGTCGTTGGTAGCGAATCTTTTGGATCGCGGTCGCATGGCACAGCTTCATGCGGCTGTGGAGGGGCGCATTGTTGCGGCCTATTTGCAACCGCAACCCGATGATACGGTGCCGCGCTTTGAATATGAGGCGCATCTAGGCGCTTTGACCGCCCGCGACCCGCATTGGCCCGAAAGCACCCGCGCAATTTCTGAATTGCGTGTCTCTTTGAAGGTACAACCCAATGGTTTGCTGGGGGGCTTGCAAGGTCCTCGCACGGTGCATCTGGATATAGTGGATTACCCGGGAGAATGGTTGCTCGATCTCGCGCTGTTGGATAAAAGCTACGAGGATTGGTCGCGTGAGGTTTTGCAGCGTATCGAGATCCGAGAGGAAGCGGAAGATTACCGCAAGTTGATCGCGCAAACGGATGTTACGGCAAAGCTTGATGAGCCTCAGGCCCAAGCGCTAGCAGCCTCATTCACCGACTATCTCCAAAGTGCGCGGCAGTTGGGGTATTACGATTGCACGCCGGGGCGCTTCCTACTGCCCGGTGATCTCGCGGGCAGTCCTGCGATCACATTTGCACCGCTCGCGGATGCCGCCAGTGCAGCGCGCCGCAGCTTAGGTCGCGAGATGGCGCGACGCTATGAGGCCTATAAGTCCCATATCGTAAGGCCCTTCTTTCGCGACCATTTCGCGCGCATTGATCGCCAAGTTGTTTTGGTGGACGCGTTGGGGGCTATTCACAATGGTCCACGCGCGGTCGAGGATCTGCGCGTGGCTATGACGGATATTCTGAGCGCGTTTCGCCCGGGCACCAACGCCTTCCTTAGCAAGATTTTGCTAGGCAAGCGGGTTGAGCGTATCTTGTTCGCTGCCAGCAAAGCAGATCACATTCATCATAAACAACATGGCGAATTGACCGCCATTATGGAGGCACTCACGCGAGATGCGCGCGATAAGGCGCGTTTTGCGGGGGCAGAGTCCGCGTCGATGGCGATCGCGTCTTTGCGCGCAACTACGGAAGAGGTGATCGATCACGATGGAGCGCCGTTGCACTGTGTGCGCGGGGCTTTGCTGGAAACCGGCAAACAGGCAGCGTTTTATCCTGGCCAGTTGCCGGAAGATCCAGCGCTTTTGTTGGGTTCTGCGCGGGATGGGGCGACCGCTTGGCTGGATCAGGATTTCCAAAACATGCGCTTTGCGCCAGCGCCTTTGACACTAAAACCTGGATTTGGACCGCCGCACATTAGGCTGGATAAGGCGGCGCAGTTCTTGATCGGAGACAAGCTGTGAGCCTGTATTTGCGCGGCGCGCGCAGCACGGATGCGGGCAAGCTGGGTCGGATGCTCTCGCAAGCGGTTTCGAGCAATGCGTGGAAGCCGAAGTTACACAGTGAAGCGGAAGACATCTCGCATATAGGCTCCCTCATTGATCGCGGTTGGGTGACGGTGTGTGAGCGCGCGGGCGAGGTTGCCGGTTTCCTGGCGTTGGATGGAGCCACAGTTCAGTCGCTGTACGTGGCGCAAAACGCGCAGAATCAGGGGATTGGCACGACTTTGTTGAAGGCTGCACAGGCGAAGTGCGACCGGCTCACGCTCTGGACGTTCGAAGCTAATGAAGGCGCGCAAAGGTTTTACGCGCGCCAAGGATTTACAGAGGCGGAGCGCACGGATGGCAGTGGCAACGAAAAAGGTCTGCCTGATATCCGTATGACATGGCAGTGTGCGAAAAAGGAGAGCCATGATGGCTAAAGGTCCGGTTCTGATTGATTTTGAGGATGCGCCCGCACCAGAGAAGGGCCCCGAAGCAGCGCAGCCCGTGCCCGACTTCGAAACGCCAGCCCCTAGCGGACAGGCGATGCAGACGATTGCGACCCTCGCGGCGCGACGTCCGGCACGTGTGGTCAAATGGTTTTGGGGATTGCTGCTGTCTTTGTTGGGCGTCGCAATCTCGCTTGCGGCTTGGGATTTCGCCAACGGCTTGGTCGCGCGCGTGCCTTTGCTAGGTTATGCGGTTATGGTTTTGATGTGCGCGTTGATATTCGTCCTCTTGGTCATGGCGCTGAGAGAATTGGCCTCTTTTTCAAGGCTCAAGCGCATGGATGTGCTGCATCGCGCGGGGGAAGCTGCGCGCGCAAGCGGGGATTTGGCAGAGGCGCAAAAGATCGTCGCGCAGATCACTCG
The DNA here is from genome assembly GCA_000156115.1 of Rhodobacteraceae bacterium HTCC2083. Classification (GTDB taxonomy): domain Bacteria; phylum Pseudomonadota; class Alphaproteobacteria; order Rhodobacterales; family Rhodobacteraceae; genus Planktotalea. The sequence goes on along the minus strand of DS995276.1, from coordinate 3,726,358 downwards.
CCTCTACAAGGCACGCGAGGATACGCGTTGGGGGCGTGACGTGCTGGCCGAAAAAAGCGCGGATATCTTGGATGGTGATGGTCTTTTGGACCTTGTGGAACGCGATGTTCTTGGCCCGCTTGATCTGGCTGCAACACGCGAAATTGAAGCGGCAGCGCGTCAGGTTGCGATGGTCACTGCACTTGTGCCCCTCGCGCTAGCAGATGTGGTGACGGCTTTTACATCAAACCTGCGGATGATCCGCCGCATCGCAGAAATCTATGGCGGTCGGTCTGGCGCGCTGGGCAATTGGCGCCTGACGCGGGCTGTGATGACGCATTTGGTCGCCACTGGTGCCGTCGCGATTGGCGATGATTTTCTGTCATCGATTGCGGGAGGCGGGTTGCTTGGCAAACTCTCGCGCCGCTTTGGTGAGGGCGTGGTAAACGGTGCATTGACTGCGCGCGTCGGGGTTGCGGCTATTGAAGTGTGCCGACCTTTGCCATTTGCGGCCCTTAAGCGCCCGTCGGTGACAGGATTAGTGCGACGTGCTTTAACAGGGTTGTTCGGGAGCGAGGGAAAATAACGTGGAAGTTATTTTGGGCATAGATTCCGCATTGGTCGGTCTGGCCGTTTTATTTTAGCCACTCGTAGTGTGGTTGATGTCGCGGCGCGTGAGCGCGCTTAATGCGCGCATCGCGGCCTTGGAAAAAGCCGCAGCTATGCAAAACGGCTTGGTTGAGGCAAACGTGTCTGGACCTTGGGTCGCACTTGAAAATGGGCAAGCCATAACGCAAAACGACAGCTTGGCGGAGATACCCAAAGACCTATCAAGCGACACCGCTATCGAGCCAGAGCAGATATCAACAGAAACGCCACGATCTTTCGTCTTTCGTGGAGAACTTTTCATCAACGCCGCCAATTAGTTAAAGGAAAACTGGTTCCTCGGTATCGCGGCGCTCTCACTCGCCCTCGCAGGGGTGTTCACGGTGCAATACGGGGTAGAGTAAGGTCTTCTCACACCCTTCGCACGTATCATTGGCGCGCTTGGATTAGGAGCCGCGTTTGTTACTTTGGGAGAGCTGGTCAGACGGCGCTACGGGGATGAAGAGGACAGCATAAATGTGCTCCCCTCGACCTTCTCGGGCGCGGGCATTGTCACGCTCTACACCGCGTTCCTCTCTGCACGCCACCTCTACGATTTGCTCCCCTCTGATCTCACGCTTCTGGCCTTGGTCGGGGTTGCAGGCTTGTCCATCGTGCTTGGCTGGTTCTACGGGCCATTCCTTGCCGCAGTGGGTGTTATCGGCGCATTGGTTAGCCCGTTTGTCGTGGGCGGGTCCAGCGATGCGCCGCATTTGTTGTTTTATTATTTCGCGTTGATCGTGGTGATGGCGCTAGCAATTGATGCGATCCGGCGCTGGGCGTGGGTTTCTGTGCTCGCACTTATTGGCGGCTTCTTTGCAACGTGGATGTTGCTCATCAGCGGGGCGGAGGCGGTGCATGCGCTGGTCTTCGGGTTCATCGCGAGTGTTGCGGCAACGGCGATCCCCGTGCTGCGAATTTGGCCTAACCATCAGGGCAGTATGCTGACGGATGTGATCCACAGGCTGCGTGGCAAATAGGGCGTGGACTGGCCCGATTTACCGACCCGCTTGGCTGGTGGCACAGTTATCGCAGCGCTCTCACTTATCGCCTTCGCGCTCATGCTGACCTTGAGTACTGCCGCGCTCAGCGTCGCAATTGCGGTGATGATCGTGATTGCGGCTCTCATAGATCGCCGTTTGGACATGCCATGGCTCGGTTTGTTCATCCAACTCGCGGTCGCTGTCCTTGGCTGGCGCTTCCTGATCGATCCCGGCATACCGTGGGCCTCGTGGTGGAAGACGCCGCTTTGGGAGGTCGCTCTGGGCTATGCTGTCCCCCTCGCGCTTATGGGCGTGGCATGGTGGGTGATGCGTCCGATCAAACGTTTGGGTGCGCAATTGGCGCTGGAAAGTGCGGTTTGGTCGTTAGGCGCAGTGTTTGCTTTGATCCTGCTCGAACGCGCGCTGCGCAGTGATATTGACAGTTTCTGGGGGCTCTCGCTGGCGGGCTCCATCTTGCTGATCTCGATGGGCGCGCAGCTGTATCGCTGGCGCAAGGGAGTGCGCTTTGCATGGGTGCTCGTGCCTTTGGCGAGCTTGCTTGGCTTGCTCGGTTTTGGTGTTTTGCTCACTGCGCTGGTAGGCATGGCCCCAATTATGAGCTGGGGCGCGCGCGACATTGCGGGGCCTTTGTTACTCGACACGATAGCGATTGCCTATTTGGCGCCTACGGGCGTGCTTGCTGTGCTGGTATGGAAGCTCGATCACATCCACAGATACCTGCGTGCAGCGTTTGCGGGCCTCAGTGCTCTCATGGGTGTTGCCTATATTGCCATAGAAATCAGACGCTTCTGGCAGGGCGAGCAAATCGCAAGCGACGCGATCAGTCAAGGCGAGCTTTACAGCTACACGATTGCGATGATGCTGGGAGCGGTACGTTTATTGTTTTTCGCCTTAGTTCGTCGCTCTGATTTGTTGCGCAAACTGGCGATGGTGGGAATTGCAGTGACGATTGCCAAAGTCTTCCTGATCGACATGAGTGGGCTAAACGGGTTGGTACGTGTCGCGTCTTTCTTTGGCCTTGGATTGGCGCTGATGGGGCTCGCATGGCTTAACCGCGCGATGGAATCCTGAAGATTCCGCACAAGAACAAAATGCAAATGAGGTGGGGCCGTCTAGTTCAACTTGATAACGCGCAATCCCGTTGCGGAGCCTTTGGCCTTTTGCGAGTTCATCTGCAATTTGCGCGGGGCTTTCTTTCCTTTACGGGCAGAGCTGGTTGCTTTGCATCCGACCCAAACGCCTGCAATTTGGACTGAGTCTCGAACGCAACTGTCTTCGGCTTGCTGCTTTGTTTGAAGAACCTGTGGTGCCGCTTCGTCCTCCACAAAGTGGGTTTGATACAAAACTTTGACCCCGGGCAATGCTATCAATCCAAGCCCTGCGAGGACGTAAAAAGGGCCTTTGTTAAACATCATCACTATCCAAAAACGCTGGAAACCAAAATCATACTCAATTTTCATTAGAATGCGATTGTGGTTTTACCGTGATGAAATTGTGGTGGAATGGGGGCGATGGTGCTCTGGACGCGGCAGACATGCAGCCCTATAACGGCATCAAGATGAGCCTGATTTATGCGATCATTATTCGAATTATCAGCCCGGCGCTCTGAGTGTGAGCCGCCGGGATAAGGCGTATGGGGACGACCCGCGCCGCCTCTCAATTCCCTATGAATATTTCGTTCCAAAGGACGCCCGATATGTGTGCTGACACACCTGAAAATACTGTTGACTACAAAGACACGTTGAACCTGCCCAAAACCGATTTCCCGATGCGCGCCGGATTGCCCAAGCGCGAACCTGAATGGCTAGAGCGCTGGGAAAAGATGGAGGTTTATGACCGTCTTCGCGCGAAAGAGGGCCGCACACCCTTTACGCTGCATGACGGACCGCCCTATGCGAACGGGCATCTCCACATCGGACATGCGCTGAACAAAACGATCAAGGATATGATCGTACGTTCGCACCAGATGATGGGCTTTGATGCGCGCTATGTGCCCGGTTGGGATTGCCATGGCCTTCCGATTGAATGGAAGATCGAAGAGCAATATCGCAAGAAGGGCAAGAACAAGGACGAAGTGAATATCGTCGATTTCCGTCAGGAATGCCGCAAGTTTGCCGAAGGCTGGGTAGATATCCAGCGCGAGGAATTCAAGCGTCTCGGCATCACGGGCAACTGGCCTGATCCATACCTCACGATGGATTTCCACGCCGAAGCGGTGATCGCGGCCGAGTTCCAGAAGTTCCTGATGAACGGTACTTTGTATCAGGGTTCCAAGCCTGTGATGTGGTCACCTGTTGAACAGACAGCGCTGGCCGAGGCGGAAGTCGAGTATCACGATAAGGACAGCTTTACGATCTGGGTAAAGTTTCAAGTGACAGGCACGGGTGATGCGACGCTTGACGCGGCGAAAGTGGTGATCTGGACGACAACGCCTTGGACGATCCCTTCTAACAAAGCCGTCGTTTACGGTTCTGGGATTTCCTACGGCCTTTATGAAGTGACTTCGACGCCGGAAGAGTGCTGGCTAAATGCTGGCGACACATATCTGTTGGCGGATAACCTTGCCGCGGACGTGTTTAGTCGCGCGCGTTTGGAAGAGGGCATGTATCTGCGCAAATCAGATGTCACGAATGAGCAGCTTGAGAAGATCTCGCTCAAGCACCCGCTCTTTGAAGCAGAAGGCGGCAACGGCGAATGGGACGATATCCGTGATTTCCGCGCGGCTGATTTTGTCACCGACACCGAAGGCACGGGCTTCGTGCATTGCGCGCCAAGCCACGGCATGGAGGAATTCGAGCTTTACCGCGACCTTGGGATGCTGGAGCAAGTGATAACCTACAACATCATGGATGATGGCCGTTTCCGCGCGGATCTGCCGTTCTTTGGCGGCAAAGCGATCCTTAAACCCAACGGCAAAGAGGGCAACGCCAACGCGGCGATCATCGATAAGCTGGTCGAAGCTGGCGGCCTTTTGGCGCGCGGCAAGATCAAGCATAGCTATCCACATTCCTGGCGCTCCAAAGCGCCGATCATCTACCGCAACACGCCGCAATGGTTCGCAGCTGTGGATCGTGCGGTGGGCGACGGGCAGGACACCCATGGCATGACAATTCGTGAGCGTGCACTGACCTCTATTGACGAGCTGGTGAAATGGACGCCGCAGACAGGGCGTAACCGTCTTTATTCAATGATCGAAGCACGCCCTGATTGGGTGCTATCGCGTCAACGTGCCTGGGGCGTTCCGCTGACTGTGTTCACACGCAAAGGTTTGTTGCCGACGGCCCCCGATTTCTTGCTGCGCAAAGACGAAGTAAACACGCGCATCACCGAAGCGTTTGAGACAGAGGGTGCAGATGCGTGGTACAAGGATGGCGCGAAAGCGCGGTTCTTGGATGGTATCGTGAATGCAGATGATTACGATCAAGTGTTCGATGTTTTGGATGTTTGGTTCGACTCAGGCTCGACGCACAGCTTCGTTCTGCGGGATCGCTCGGACGGCACGGAAGATGGCATCGCGGATGTCTATATGGAAGGCACGGACCAGCATCGCGGTTGGTTCCATTCCTCGCTTTTGCAGGCTTGCGGCACTCTGGGACGCGCACCGTACCGCAACGTTGTGACACACGGATTTACGCTGGATGAGAAGGGCATGAAGATGTCCAAATCGCTGGGCAACACGATCGTGCCGGAGACTGTCGTCAAGCAATATGGCGCGGATATTTTACGCCTTTGGGTAGCACAGGTGGATTACACATCCGATCAACGCATCGGGCCTGAGATCCTGAAAGGTGTGGCTGACAGCTATCGCCGTTTGCGCAATACGATGCGCTTTATGCTGGGGTCGTTGAACGACTTTAGTGAAGCAGATCGCGTAGACCCAGCGGATATGCCAGAGCTGGAGCGCTGGGTCTTGCACCGTCTCGCTGAGCTGGATGAAACGGTTCAGAACGGCTATAAATCCTTTGATTTCCAAGGGGTTTTCTCTGCGGTATTCAATTTTGCGACGGTCGAACTGTCGTCCTTCTATTTTGATATCCGCAAAGATGCGCTCTATTGTGATGGCGACACTGCGCTCCGTCGCGCTGCGCGCACGGTTCTTGATTTGTTGTTCACGCGCTTGACCACATGGCTTGCACCAGTGTTGGTGTTCACGATGGAAGAGGTCTGGTTGGAACGCTTTGGCGGCGATGAAAGCTCTGTCCATTTGGAGGATTTCGTCGAAACACCGTCCGCGTGGCGCGATGATGCATTGGCGGCCAAATGGGCGTCCATTCGCCAAGCACGCCGTGTTGTGACAGCGGCTTTGGAAGTCCAGCGCACTGAGAAAGTCATCGGCGCATCGCTGGAAGCGGCACCCACCGTCTACATCGCAGATGCGGAGCTCCTAGAGGCCCTAAACAGCGTGCCCTTTGACGATGTCAGCATCACATCCGCGATCACCGTTTCGGGCGAGGCGGCCCCGGAAGGCGCGTTCACAGTGCCAGATGTTAGCGGTGTTGCCGTGGCTTTCGCCAAGGCAGAGGGCAAGAAATGCCAGCGTTGCTGGAAAATCTTGCCAGATGTAGGCACTCACGCGCACGAAGGTGTGTGCGGACGCTGCACAGACGCTTTGGATGGCTAAAAGACGATGACGCATAGATGAGCGCATTCACATTCTTCGCGGTTCTTGCGGCTGCTTTGCTGCATGTCTGCTGGAATGCGCTCATCAAAAATTCGGTGAGTAAGCTCACCTCGATGCTGATCATGACCCTTGTTCAAGGCGGCTTTGGCGCGGTGATTGCGCTCACGCAACCATTTCCCGAGGCGGCAGTTTGGTTCCCATGGCTCTTGGCCTCAGGTGCGTTTCATTCCGCATATAAACTGTTTCTGGTCTACGCCTATGAGCAGGGCGATCTCAGCCGTGTTTATCCGATAGCACGCGGTGGTGCGCCTATGTTGGTGCTTGTTATCAGCGTTTCTGTGTTGACGGATCCGCTTGGCATCAAGGAGTTTCTCGGGGTGCTCGCCCTCGGCACAGGCATCTTACTGATGGCGCGCGGAGTTTTTGCCAACGGGGAATCGCGGCGTTTGGTGCCGTTTGCCCTCGGCTCTGCTTTGATGACGGCGGGATATTCGATTGTAGACGGGCTGGGTGCGAGGATTTCGGGTAATGCCATCATGTATGTAGCGTGGTTGTTCATACTGGACGCAGTGTTTTTCACGCCGATTTGTCTGGCCCTGCGCGGGCGTGCTGTGTTGCGCGCAGAGCCGAGCGAGTGGGCGCTTGGCAGTGTTGCGGCCGCTGCGTCTTATGGGGCTTACGCGATTGTCGTTTGGGCCATGACACAAGCTCCAATTGCTTTGGTCACCGCACTGCGCGAAACGTCTATCTTATTCGCGGTGCTCATCGGGTGGTTGGTGATGGGTGACAGAATGGATCGGAGCAAAGGCTTTGCCGCAGCTTTGATTGTTCTCGGCGTTGTCCTTACGCGAATTTAGCCGGAATAATTTGCTGCGTAATCCCTGCGAACAGCAGATAGACCGACGTCACAACAAGACCCCAATGCGCCCAGCTTTGCGGGTGGAAATCGACCCAGGCGGCCCAGCCTGCAAAGAATGTCCACGCCAGCGCAGTAGGCAGCGACAGGGTGCGCCATCGCTCCGTGCGCACTGGGTGGATGAACTTTAAAGGTAAGAACATCGCAAGCGCAAGAGCGGCAACGAGGGCGAGCGAGATCCAGAAATTCGGCTCAATTGCGAAGATCACGATGATCAACATATTCCAACATCCGGGAAATCCCGAAAAAGAATTATCCTTTGTTTTCATGCGATTGTCGGCGAAATACATGGCCGATGCGAAGGTGATCACGATGATCGCAAACCAACCGGTCCAACCCGGAAGCAGTCCTGACTTGAAGAGTGCGAAGGCGGGTATGAAGACGTAAGTGAGGTAGTCGATGATCAGATCAAGCAGCACGCCATCAAATTGTGGGGCATATTGTTTAACATCATATTTGCGCGCGAGCGGTCCGTCGATCCCATCGACTGCGAAGGCGACGACAAGCCAGAGAAACATCATGTCCCACTTGGCCTCCACAGCGGCGAGCATCGCGAGCATCGCGAAAACAGCCCCAGTGGCGGTGAGAAGGTGGACGGCGAGGGCGCGGTTTTGTGGTGTCATGAAGGGCGTCATGGCCTATTTTTAGCGCAGGCGCAAATTGCTTCTGGCAAAGATGCCTCCGGCGGCGATATTTTTTAGAGATAGGAAGCGTTCAGGCTTTGGGATGCGCGCGCTCATAGACTTCCATGAGACGGGCTGTGTCGACGGCGGTGTAGGCTTGTGTCGTGGATAGAGATGAATGGCCAAGAAGTTCCTGGATGGAGCGTAAGTCGCCTCCTGCACTCAGCAAATGGGTCGCAAAACTATGGCGCATTGCATGTGGTGTTGCGGTTGCGGGTAAGCCGAGTTGCATACGCGCTTTTGCCATCACGCTTTGAACGGCACGTGGATTGAGTGCGCCGCCGCGAATGCCGCGAAACAGCGGGGCGTTGGGTTCCAGCGGGTAAGGGCAAATATTGAGGTAAGCTTGAACCGCCTCGCGTGCAGCTGGCAGGACAGGGACCACGCGTTCTTTGCCACCTTTGCCTAAAATGCGCAAAGCGGTGGGCAGCGGCACATCTGCACCCGTGAGACCCAGCGCTTCGGAAATCCGCAAGCCGCAGCCGTATAACAACGTCAGCACAGCGCTGTCGCGTGCGGCAACCCATGTGTGAGCGGTTTGATACTCAACCGTTTCGATCATCGCTTTGGCAGCTTCAACAGCTAATGGACGTGGAAGTTTTTTTTGAAATTTAGGCGCGCGGATGGTGAGAACGGCTGTGGGTTCGAACCCTTCGCGCTCCGCCAGCCAGCGATAGAAGCTTTTCACGGACGATAGTTTACGTGCGAGCGAACGCGCGCTCACTTCATCTCCGCGCGTTTGCGCCATCCAAGCGCGCATATCGCGAGTGGTGATGCGTGCAAGCGCGGCGAGGCCCTGAGGCTCGCTCTTGTAGCTGGTCATGAAACCGATGAAGTCGGCGGTATCCGCACTATAGGCTTTGATCGTGTTTTCCGACCCGCCTTTGAGGGATTTTTGCGTTTCTAACCAATGTTCTAACGCATCTCGTGCTTGTGGGGAGATCAGGCTCACGACAGCCAGCGGCGCATTGTGCGCTCAAATACGCCACCAAAGAAGCCCAAAAGATCAGAGCCTTGTTGCGGTGTGAATTGGTGCGGATCTTCCGCGCCCATGACCAACATGCCGGGTAGGCGGCCTGCGCCAAAATTAAGGGTCAGGCAAGCCTCTGAACGGACCCACCCAGCAGCGTCGCCATAAATCGCGCTATCGCCTTCAGATAATTGGCGCAGTGTCACGTTGCGCGAGGGGCGATCAGGATGACCACCTAGGTAGGTTGAAATAAAGCCGGGCTCGGCGACGCACAGCACATCGGAAAGTTTGCTAACCGCTGGCTCATCTTCGGCCTGCACAGATTCAAGAACGAGGCGAATGCAATCTACACGCAGGATCTCAGCGACTTCACCGCCAAGATCCTTGAGGAAGCTTTCAAAATCAACTGGATCAAGCATGCGTAGAATCGCGCGGTGCACTTGGTTCGTGCCAGCAAGGTTCTCATAAGCGGCGGCAATGACGGAACGATGCGTGTCTTCAAGCCGATCGAGCCGTGCCTCAAGGCGCTCCATCGCGATGCCACGCAGATCGACGATATTGCCGCCCATTGCGCGTTCATTGGCTTCGATCAAGGCCTTCATCAAATCCTTATCTTCAAGGATGACGTCAGGCCGTGTGATGATCCGCTCGCGCAGATCATCGGTCATTTTTGCGGTGGTATTCATGCTGCTCTCGTACTTTTTTCTTTTGTCTATAGCACAAGAGCTGAAAAATCAGAGAATATTCTGACCTGTCTTTGCCCAATCAGCCATGAACTGTGCCAGACCTGCATCGGTCAACGGATGATCGGCGAGCTTTTTGATCACTGCGGGGGGCGCTGTGATGACATCTGCGCCAATCAATGCGGAGTCGAGCACGTGGTTCACTGTGCGGATAGAGGCTACGAGGATTTCCGTATTAAATGCGTAGTTGTCATAGATCGTGCGGATATCGTTGATCAAATCCATGCCGTCGATGTTTATGTCGTCTAGGCGACCCACGAAAGGCGAAATGAATGTTGCACCAGCTTTCGCCGCCAAAAGCGCTTGGTTCGCGGAGAAGCAGAGCGTGACATTAACCATTGTGCCCTCTGACGAGAGCGTTTTGCAGGTTTGCAGGCCCGCCCATGTGAGCGGCACTTTGACCGTGATGTTTTCTGCGATTTTCGCGAGCTTGCGACCTTCTGCGATCATCTCATCAGCTTCGGTGGCGACAACTTCGGCCGATACAGGACCATCAACCAAAGCGGCGATCTCTTTGGTGACTTCAAGAATATCGCGGCCGGATTTCATGATGAGTGATGGGTTGGTTGTGACACCATCCACCATGCCCAGGTCATTAAGTTCGGCGATTTGATCGATTTCGGCGGTGTCTACGAAAAATTTCATGTTGTGCATCCTATGAGAGGGGTTGGCGTCGGTTGAGGGAGGCTTTACCTCATGGGGGTATGAGCGAAAACCCCCCAATACGCGATGACGCACAAGAGTTCTTTGATGAAGGGCAGCTTGTGGGTGTGTGGACCACGCAACCTTTGGGGCGTCGCTTGGATTATAAAGCACCTGAAGGCGGGTGTTGGATCGGCGCATTCGTCGAGGTGCCGTTGGGCCCGCGTAAAGTGATGGGCGTTGTGTGGGGGCCGGGCAAGGGCGATTGGGATTATGCGAAAACGCGTAAGGTGATTCGCGTTTTGTACGTGCCGCCGATGCGTGCAGAATTACGCGATTTTCTGGAGAAAGCGGGTGCCTACACGCTCACGGACATGGAAAGCATGTTGCGCCTCGGCGTACGCGCACCGGGTCTAGGCGATCCGCCCTCAATGCGTAAAATTTATCGCAAAGGCGATGTAGAACCTGATCGCATGACCGAAGCGCGCGGGCGCGTTTTGGATGCTTTGGATGAATATGGCGATCTGTCGTTCACCTTGAAAGAGCTCAGCGAAACTGCGGGCGTCACGTCGTCCGTGGTGAAAGGTTTGGTGAAGCTAGGCGCTGTTTCAGAGCAGGACACGCCGCGAGATTTGCCGTTTGTGCGCCTTGACCCGTCCTTGCCGGGTAAGGAACTTGCCCCCGATCAAGCGGAGGCAGCAGAGCAACTCAAAGCAGGGGTTTGCTCTGGCGCTTACGGGACGACTTTGCTGCGCGGGGTCACCGGGTCGGGCAAGACCGAAGTCTATCTCGAAGCTGTCGCAGAGTGTTTGCGCAAAGGTCGGCAAGCTTTGGTGCTGCTGCCTGAGATCGCTTTAACGGCAGCGTTTCTCACCCGTGTGTTGGAGCGATTTGGCGCAAAGCCCGCAGAATGGCATTCGGGTGTGACCATGACAGAGCGGCGGCGCACTTGGAAGATGGTCGGCCAAGGCGGGGCGCAATTGGTGGTTGGTGCGCGATCAGCGCTGTTCTTACCGTTTCGTGATCTGGGCTTGATCGTGGTCGATGAAGAGCATGACACTTCCTACAAGCAAGAAGACGGTGTGCTTTATAACGCGCGCGACATGACGGTATTACGCGCCTCGATTTGCTCCGCTCAGGTGATTTTGGCCAGTGCGACGCCTAGCTTGGAGAGTTGGGCGAATGCGGAGGCGGGGAAATACACACGCATTGATTTAACCTCGCGCTTCGGTGACGCAGTAATGCCGGATATGCGCGCGATTGATATGCGTGGCGTGAAACTGGCGGGTAATCGCTGGATTTCGCCTGTGCTCAAGGCGGAAGTGGAGGCGCGGGTGGCCTCGGGTGAGCAAGCGCTTTTGTTTATCAATCGTCGCGGTTATGCGCCAGTGACAATTTGTCGGGCCTGCGGTCATCAGATTGGATGCGATCACTGTGATGCGCGTATGGTGGAGCATCGTTTTCAAAAGCGTCTTGTGTGCCATCAATGTGGGGAAAGCAAAGCACTGCCCGAGGTTTGCCCATCCTGTGAGGCGGAGGATCGTCTCGCTGCAGTTGGACCCGGTGTTGAACGTCTGGCCGAAGAAGCGGCCGAGCTGTTTCCCGAGGCACGTATCGCGACGTTGAGTTCGGACATGTATGGATCCGCTCGTGCCCTGAAGGCCGAGATCGTGGGGATCGCCGAAGGGGCAGCGGACATTATCATTGGCACGCAATTGGTTGCGAAAGGGCACAATTTTCCATTGCTCACATTGGTCGGTGTGATTGATGCGGATCTGGGCCTTCAAGGATCAGATTTGCGTGCGGCGGAACGAACCTTTCAATTGATGCGCCAAGTTGCGGGGCGCTCTGGACGATCAGAGAAAAAGGGCACGGCTTTGATGCAAACCTATCAGCCCGAACATCCTGTGATCCGCGCGATCTTGGCAGGGGACGAAAATGCGTTTTGGACCGCAGAGGCGGGTGAACGGCGCATGGCGGGTGTGCCACCTTACGGGCGATTGGCCGGGATCATTTTGTCTTCGACCGATCCTCAAGAGGTGTTTGATTTGGGCGGTGAGTTGGCGCGGCTTGATGGACCACTTCGCCAAATTGGTGCGCAGGTCTTTGGACCCGCACCGGCACCTGTCGCGCGGGTGCGTGGCCGACATCGCGTCCGTTTGTTGGTGAAAGCAGAAAAGAACGCACCGTTGCAGCGCGCGCTGAAAGCGTGGATCAAGCAAGTTAAGGTGCCAACACATATGCGTTTGAGCATCGATATTGATCCACAAAGCTTTTACTAACCAAATGGTCCTAATATGGCCGAAAGTTGCAAAGCCAGCTCTGTAAAATTCGTTAAATATTAGCTTGGTGTTGAGATTAACTTACTTTTAGTGCTTGGGGGCTAAGATATTGTCGGGGGTAGTTTTCAATAAAATTGGGATGACTTGCGCTATTTTCTTGCTTTGGAACGAACGGGATCCGCTCAGGCTGCGGCCGATTTACTTCGCACAAGTACGACAACAGTCTCGCGCAAGATTTCGGCTATTTCGGAACGGCTTAATGAACAAGTGGTTGTAAAAACCAATAATCAATGGGTTTTGACGCTGGTTGGGCGTCGGCTTTTTGACATTGGTGTTAAACTTGGGAAATCGATTTCTGACTTCGGGGATGGGTACATTTATGGAGAGCATGTAGGCGAAATTATGATCACGAGTTTAGATTTTATTAACCGAACAATTCTTTTCCTGCGGTTACATGACTTTCATACGAATTACCCTGCGATCAAATCGAATTTACATAGTTCAAATGCCAACTTGAATTTTGGGTTCGGTGAAGCAAATGTTGCAACTAGTCTTGCGCGGCCGACGTCAGGCCGACTTCATGCTAAAAAGCTATTTGAAGTGAAAATAGCCAATGTCTATTTCAAGACTCCACCGGTCTTGCGGGTGACTGATCAAAAAGCTGCTCCAAATGCATGTAAAAACTTAAGGTTGCGGCAGTTTCCCTGAAATGAGGGCTATTAGCGACGCTGATTTGGTGTGGATGCCGGACATCCCATCGAGCTTCCGCGAAGCTTGGCTGGTTACACATGAGAGCCGTTAAAAAGTCCAAATCTCAGAGTCGTAAAACAATGGAATCAGGCGTGTTTCGCGGGTTTTTTATTCGCTTAAACAAAGACCCACCAGATTGCGATGCGGTGTTTATCATCAATAGCAAGTTTGACTGAAACGCTGTGCCTAGGCCGTGTAAAACCTGAGGGGCATCGTGTTTGAGCGGATGATTTGTGCTTTGGGCTATAAATCAAGTTGCACTGTCTTTGCCCACTATCCTGAGGTTTTGCCATCTGGAAACAGTTTCGGCGATAGATGGGTTTTTATGGTTTCGACAATCTTGTTGAAGGTGGAGCCTGGCGCTGTATCTGGCAGGGCTTTCCAAAGCGCTTCGTACATATCTTGGTATTTGTCTGCGCGCACTTGGATAAGGTGATCTGGTGCATTGATGTTTTCGACGGTGATTTTCTCTCGTGTCATGCGAAAAGAATATCGTTTGGTTTTGGCTAGGTTGGGGCGGCGCAAATGCTGCTCGCCAATCGGTAAAAAGAGGCATATGGGTTCGCTATGAACGCAATCACCCTTCTCGACGCGCAAAAATTGCCGCTTTGGCGCAGGCCGATTGCGCTCTTGTTTGCTATGGCGATTGCGATGCCGCTTGCCTTTGCCACGTGGTCAGCTTTGCTGAACAACTTCGTGATCGAAGCCGCAAACTTTGACGGATCCGACATTGGCTGGCTGCATTCCATCCGAGAGATTCCCGGGTTTTTCGCAGTCGGTGTGATCGCGATCATCATGTTTATGCGCGAACAGGTGCTGGGTTTGGTCTCGCTTATCTTGCTTGGTGTTGCCACAGGGGTTACGGCTTGGTTTCCAAGCATGGGAGGGATTTTAACGATCACCATGCTCAGCTCCATCGGGTATCACTACTACGAAACCGTCAACCAATCGCTGCAATTGCAATGGATCGACAAAGCGCGCGCACCACAAATGCTGGGGTGGTTGCTTGCTGCTGGATCTGGCGCAACACTGTTGGCCTACGGCCTCATCGTGCTGACTTGGGAAACATTCGATCTGAGCTATAATCTCGTTTACTTGGTATCTGGCGGGCTCACTGCCATCATCGCAGTCGCCTGTTTTGTGATCTATCCACAATTTGATGCACCGCACCCGCAGCTCAAAAAGATGGTCCTGCGCAAGCGATATTGGCTCTACTACGCACTGCAATTCATGGCTGGCGCGCGCCGTCAGATCTTTATTGTGTTCGCGGGCTTCATGATGGTGGAGCGCTTTGGCTTTGAGGTGCATGAAATCACCGCGCTTTACCTTATCAATCTTGTTATCAACATCTTTGCCGCCCCAATTATGGGCCGAGCCGTCGCGCATTTTGGCGAGCGCAACACGCTGTTATTTGAATACATGGGGCTTGCGCTGGTCTTTCTGGCCTATGGCGGCATCTATTGGTTCAGCTGGGGCGTCCTCTTGGCAGCGGCGCTTTACGTGATCGATCATATCTTCTTCGCGTTGGCGCTGGCTTTGAAGACCTATTTCCAAAAGATCGCGGATCCGCAAGATATCGCGCCCACGGCTGCGGTGGCTTTCACGATCAATCATATCGCGGCAGTCTTCTTGCCTGCGCTCTTGGGGTATCTTTGGCTGACCTCTCCCTCAGCCGTCTTTGTGGTCGCCACTCTTATGGCGCTGACCTCTTTCGCCCTCGCCCTGTTAATCCCGCGCCACCCCACACCCGGAAACGAGACGCGGATTAGCGCGCTTAATCCCCAGCCCGCCGAATAGATCCAAAAGGATGACTCATGACCACATTCTCCGCATTGACCACAGTTCTCGGTAAAGAGGGCGCAGATCGTTTGGGCGAAGCGATGGAACGTCTAACCCCAGAACCCACAGGGGTCGGCGTTTTTGAAGTGGAAGACGGTTCAGGCCTTTGGGAAGTCGGCGGGTATTTCATCGACGCTCCTGACATTGGTGGTTTGGATCTGCTGGCTGCGGCCTTTAGCGCCAAGCCGTTCGTTGTCTCCGAAATCCCAGAAACCGATTGGGTCGCGCATGTGCGCCGCGAACTTGCCCCGGTGGAAGCAGGTCGCTTTTTCGTATACGGCAGCCATGACTCAGATCAAGTGCCTGAAGAGTGTGAGCCGCTTTTGATCGAGGCGGCGATGGCCTTTGGCACGGGGCACCATGGCACCACACTTGGCTGTTTGCGCGCGCTTGATCGTCTCGCAAATGAAGGATTTGCTGGTAAATCAGTCGCCGATATCGGATGCGGCACGGCTGTGCTTGCGATGGGAGCCGCGCGCATCTGGACGGGAGACGTGATCGCCAGCGATATCGATGAGGTCGCGGTGGATGTGGCACGCGTCAATGTCTCGGCGAACAAACTCGAAGGGCGCGTTCGCTGTGTAGAAGCTGCGGGTTTTGACAATCCAGAGCTGAGCGCTGCAGGTCCGTTTGATCTGATATTCGCCAACATCCTAAAAGGGCCGTTGATCATGCTTGCCCCTGAAATGTGCGCGAATCTAGAGCGGGATGGATATTTGATTCTCTCGGGTTTGCTCAACGAACAAGCCGACGAAATAATTGACGTTTATGCACGATCTGGTGCTAATCTTGTACATCACGAGGTGATTGGTGAATGGTCGTCATTAACACTTCGCAAAGATGGCTAAATTCAATATCATTTAGACCAACTTTGTCGCAATTGCCTAGAAATTGCCATATTCTTTCGCTAAATAATTCAATGTGAGTTGGTGGGGGCCAAATCATCGGAGGCTGCTATGGGTTTTTCCCATCTCCAGCAAAAAACAGGGTTTGTGCTTTTGTCCGAGCAAGAAAGTTGGGCGACAGCGCGGTATATGACCCTTGTCGATAAGAACGGCATTATCCAAGTTGTGCCGCGCCCAAAAGAGCGCAAAGCTTCTTTTTTGCCGTTCAAGTTGATCGCCTTCTTCGTTGTATTTATCATGCTTTTAAAAGCACTGGCGTTGCTGAGCGTCGGAATAAATGCCTATGAAGAAGAGCGTTTGGCATTGTCAGAAGGCAATGTGTTTGAACAAGCCGGGGCTTTCGTACTCTGGATCGATCCTGCGACAGAAGCCATTTCTTCTTATTTGAGACCTTACCTTAAATAGGGGCTTGTCGCCGAATGAGAGGGCGTGCTGAAGAAATCAGCGCCCCACGCAATCAAAAAAAGCCGCTGCATTGGAATGCAGCGGCTTTTAGCGTCTTCAAAATCTTGCGTGTGATTATCCGCGGAATGTGCCAGCAACCACATTTTCGATATCGCCACGGCACAGGCCGATGTCTTCCAGCTCGCGTGCGGACAGTTGGTTCAACGCTTTACGTGTTTGACGCTCATCATTCCATGTGGAGAGTACCGCGAAAATATTTGCCAGCGCGGATGTCCCGCCGTTGGAGACGTATGCGGAGCGCGTGTTGTCGATAACAGCCATGATCGTATTCCTTTTTGCGGGCCGCCCTCGGGCTAGCCAAAGTTTCGTTCTGCGGCTCGTTTAGAAGGGTCGCCTTAAACAAACAAGCGTTCGAATTGCATGGGAGCTATGATATTGCTGCATGGCAGAAAGTGGCGTTAAGTCCCATAAAAATATGGTCAAATTGAGTGTTTGCAGGTGTCGATTTCTGCGCCTGCGAAGACGTTTTTCGACTACCTGCAGAAGGGTGATGTCGCTTTCAGCCTACCTGTGGATAAATCTGACATTTTCGGATTAACCTTTCCTTTTGTTCGCGTTTCGTGCTACTGCAACAAAAAAACAACAGGTAGCACAGTGGGTGCGAGCAGTATGCGCGTTTTAGGAATTGATCCGGGCCTTCGAAACATGGGTTGGGGCGTGATTGAGGTGGATGGCAGTCGTATGCGTCACCTCGGCAATGGTGTGTGCAAGTCTGAGGGCAAGGACTTGGGGTTGCGTTTGCTATCCTTGCATCGTCAGTTGACGGACGTTCTGTGTGAATTCCAACCTACCACGGCGGCAGTTGAACAGACATTTGTGAATAAGGATGGGGCAGGGACGCTCAAACTTGGCCAAGCGCGGGGTATTGCGTTGTTAGTGCCTGCGCAGGCAGGGCTCGAGATTGGTGAATACGCCCCAAATAAGGTGAAGAAAACAGTTGTGGGCGTTGGTCACGCGGCGAAAGAGCAAGTGCAACATATGGTGAAGCTACAATTGCCCGGCGTAGTGCTGAAGGGTCCTGATGCAGCAGATGCGCTTGCGATTGCGATGTGTCATGCTCACTACACGCGCTCCACCAGCGTGTGGGAAAAAGCGAAAGAGGCGGCGAACGGATGATTGGCAAACTTTCAGGACGCATTGATTACCGCGCCGCGGATCATGTGATGATGGATGTGCGCGGTGTCGGCTATATGGTCTATTGCTCAGATCGCACCTTGGCGGGGTTGCCGAGAGCGGGCGAAGTCGTCTCTTTATATACCGACCTGTTGGTACGCGAAGATCTTTTGCAACTTTTCGGCTTCACCACATTGGTTGAAAAAGAGTGGCACCGCCTGTTGATGAGCGTGCAGGGCATTGGCGCAAAGGCTTCTCTGGCGATCTTAGGCGCATTGGGCGCAGACGGGGTCAGCCGCGCGATTGCTTTGGCGGATGTGACAGCGATTAAAGCGGCAAAAGGTGTCGGCCCTAAGACCGCGCAGCGCGTCGTGATAGAATTAAAGGACAAAGCACCTGGCGTCATGGCCATGGGTGGCGGAACTCCCGCGACGGCCATGGGCGAGGTGCCCGCTGCCGATGATTTTGACGTGATCGAAACATCCGCCGTCAAAGTGTCAGTCCCAAGTGCGAGCGCGCAAGCAGAAGCTTTGTCCGCGTTGAGCAACCTTGGCTACGCGCCGTCCGAGGCGGCAAGCGCCGTGGCAGAAGCCGCAGGCGCGGATCCTGAGGCGACAACGTCGGCTTTGATTCGCGCAGCACTGAAGCTGCTTGCACCGAAAGGCTAGGCGATAATGGACCCTGATCCCACCATGCGAGCAGTGGAGTTGCCCGAAGACAATGACCGCGCGTTGCGTCCGCAAGCTTTGGATGAGTTTATTGGGCAAGCTGAAGCACGCGCGAACCTTAAGGTTTTTATTGAAAGCGCCAAAAGGCGGGGCGAGGCGATGGATCACACGTTGTTTCATGGCCCCCCTGGTTTGGGCAAGACAACACTCGCGCAAATTATGTCGCGCGAATTAGGCGTGTCGTTTCGCATGACCTCTGGTCCTGTTTTGGCCAAAGCTGGCGATTTGGCGGCAATCCTAACAAATCTTGAAGCGCGTGACGTTTTGTTTATCGACGAAATCCATCGTTTAAATCCCGTTGTAGAAGAAATCCTTTATCCTGCGCTTGAGGATTTTGAGCTGGACCTGGTGATCGGCGAAGGCCCTGCCGCGCGGACTGTTCGGATTGAATTGCAGCCCTTTACTTTGGTGGGCGCGACGACACGGCTTGGCTTGTTGACGACGCCTTTGCGGGATCGCTTTGGTATCCCAACGCGACTTGAATTTTACACGGAAGATGAGCTGTTCACGATTGTGGAGCGCAATGCGCGCAAACTCGGTACGCCCGCCGATGAGGGCGGCGCACGCGAGATTGCCAAACGTGCGCGCGGCACACCTCGGATTGCCGGGCGTTTATTGCGACGCGTCGTAGATTTCGCAGTTGTTGAAGGGGATGGCCGCGTGACGCGCGACTTGGCCGATAATGCGCTAACACGACTTGGCGTTGATAAGCTGGGCCTGGATGGTGCGGATCGGCGGTACTTGCGTCTGATTGCGGAGAATTATCAGGGCGGACCTGTGGGGATCGAGACGATGTCAGCGGCGCTCTCGGAAAGTCGCGATGCGCTTGAAGAGGTGATCGAGCCGTTTTTGTTGCAGCAAGGATTGATTCAACGTACCCCGCGTGGACGCATGTTGGCACAAAAGGCTTGGACGCATTTGGGCATGGCAGCACCGCGTAAACCCGATCAGGCGGGGCTGTTTGAGTGATAGCGAAGGCCGCTCTGCGGGAATTTTATTTGGAAAGATGAAGATCAGTGTTGGATGTGAACGAAATTGAAGCGCTGTTTACGCGCGAAAGTGGCAATTATACGTTTGCGCGTTGGGGGCGGGCGATTTCGCCTGTGGTATTCGGGGTCAATGACGAAACCTTGAAGGTTGTTAAAGGCGCGATTGAAGCGGTGTGTTTGGTGTCCAACCACCACATGGCCGAGACAGATCCTGAGCTTGGCTCTAACGCGATGTTCTTTTTCTTCTCGGACTGGGCTGAATTGTTGGACGTTCCGAAGCTTGATGAATTGGTGCCTGATCTGGCTGCAATGGTCGCGCGCGTGTCGGCGGCGGATGCGAACCAATACCGCGTGTTCCGCTTTGATAAGGAGGGCGCAATCAAGGCCTGCTTTACTTTTATCAGGATGGACAAACATCTCAGCGACGTGCCTGCGGAAACCCTGGCGCTCAGCCAAGCGGTGCAAATGATGGTACTTTGGTCGGACCGCGCGTTCTTGCAAGTCTCGCCCTTGGCTGTGATGGGCGGGGGGGGCGTTATTGTGAAGCCCGAGATTTCAGGGTTATTGGCCGCCGCCTATGATGCGGTGATGCCTGTGGCCGCGATTGATCCAAGCCACGCCCTGCGCCTGTCAGCACGTATGCCACGCAAGCAATAGGAGAGGGCTGATGCACGAATTTGCGCTGCGCGTCTATTATGAGGATACGGATCTTGCAGGAATTGTCTATTACGCCAACTATCTCCGCTTTATCGAGCGTGCGCGCACGGAGTGGGTGCGTGTGCAGGGCATTGATCAGACACGCTTGAAAAAAGAGGAGGGTCTGGTCTTCGCAGTGCGCCATTTGGAGGCAGATTACCTCGCGCCGGCGCGCTTTGACGATGATTTGACCGTGTGCACAAGGGTCAAGCAAATGACAGGCGCGCGCATCGTTCTGAATCAAGATGTGATGCGCGGCACGGACCTTTTGTTTTCATCGCAAGTCACCCTTGTGGCGCTGACGGTGGATGGCCAACCGACGCGCCTTCCAGCGAATATCCGCCGAATCGTCCACTAATTTGCGGCAATCACGCGCCAACGCACTGCGAGATATTGGTTTTACCGCCAATATCGTCTAAGATCTACTTACAGTTAAGAGCCATATCAGTGGCCAGTCAAAAAAGAGCAGGCAAATGGAAGCAGAAACCCTTGCGATGGCGCAGGAGATTGATTTCTCCATGTGGGCCCTTTTCGTACGTGCGACAATTACCGTAAAACTCGTTATGATCATGCTCATCGTGGCGTCGATTTGGGCGTGGTCCATCGTGGTGCAGAAATATATGCAGTACCGGACTGCGCGTTCGGAGCAGGCAGAGTTTGATCAGGCGTTCTGGTCGGGCGAGCCGTTGGACCAGCTGTTCGAGCAGATAGGCGCGCAGCCCAATGGGGCGTCAGAGAAGATTTTTGCGGCGGGCATGACAGAATGGCGCCGCTCGCATCGTGTGGATGGAGGCTTGATCGCGGGGGCGCAAAGCCGGATTGACCGCTCCATGGATGTGGCGATTTCCAAAGAAGCGGAAGAGTTGCAAAGCGGCTTGTCCGTGCTTGCGACTGTCGGGTCCACTGCACCCTTTGTTGGCTTGTTCGGCACAGTTTGGGGTATCATGAACGCCTTTATCGAAATCGCAGAAGCGCAAAACACTAACCTTGCCGTCGTGGCCCCTGGTATTGCTGAGGCGCTTTTGGCGACAGGTCTTGGCCTTCTCGCCGCGATTCCTGCAGTGATTTATTACAACAAGTTTAGCGCTGATAGTGATCGCATCGTTGGCGGCTACGAGGCCTTTGCGGACGAATTCGCAACCATCCTGTCGCGCCAGTTGGATAGCTAAACCATGGGCGCGGGCGTTATTCAAAAAGAAACGGGTGGCAAGCGACGTCGCAGGCGCGGGACACGCGCGCGGCCTATGGCGGAGATCAACGTCACGCCCTTTGTGGACGTGATGTTGGTGCTTTTGATCATCTTCATGGTGGCAGCACCGCTGATGACGGTTGGTGTGCCTGTGGAATTGCCAAAAACTGCAGCGGGTGCCTTGCCCTCTGATGCGGAAGAACCGCTGACAGTAACGATTGCCGCAGACGGCCGCGTGTTGATCCAAACCACAGAGACAGATATCGCAGAGCTGGTCACTAAGCTGCAAGCCATCGCGTCTGAGCGCGCAAGCACGCGGGTCTATTTGCGTGCGGATGGGGCTGTTGCCTACGAGCAGGTTGTGCAGGTCATGGGTGCTTTGAATGCGGGTGGGTTTAGTGACATCGGCCTTGTGACAGATACCGGCGGTCCTGATCTGAACGCCGACCTCGCGGGTAACTAGGGCGGGCGCGGTGCAAAAAAGCACCTACATATCTGCGGGCGGTCACGCGCTTTTGCTGGGCTATGCGTTCTTTGGCGGACTGTTTAATGCGGAACCGCTTGAGTTGCCGGAAATGGATATTTCGGTGATCTCTGAGGCGGAGTTCGCAGCGTTGAGGCAAGCCGCACAACCCCCTGATTTGGAGCCGATTGCGCCCGACCCCATTCTAAGCGCTCCAGAACCTGAGCCAGACCCCGAGCCTGTGGTGCCTGTGCCAGAACCTACGCCAGAGCCACGTCCCGAGCCGCCACAAATTGTGGAGCCTGAGCTGGCACCGCTGCCACCAGAGCCAGCACCCGAATCAGAGCCGCTTCCTGAACCTGTTGAAGAAGCAGTCGTTATTCCTGGAGTCGCGCCTGATACCTCGCTACGGCCCAAGCCGCGCCCTGCGGATCGCGTGGCGTCTGAGGCGGTGGCAGCGCCTGAACCAGATGTTGAAATCGACAATTCGGCGCAAGAGGCGAGCGAGCCAGATGCAAACGCCGAGCAAGTGGTGGAGGAGCAATCTGAAACCGCGCCCGAAGAGGCGGCAACGGAGATCGTGACAGAGGCGGAACAGCCCTCCGCTAGCGCGCCGAGCGCGACGACACGGCCAAGAGCGCGTCCGCGTGACACGGCGGCTGCATCTGAAGCCAAGCAGTCAGATACGAGTTCGGGGGTGAATGCAGCGCTGGCTGAAGCGCTGGGTGAACCGGCCGCGAGCGATGAAGTCTCCGGCTCGACGTTAACGGCGGGCGAAGTTAATGGGTTTAAGCTCGCGGTTCAAGATTGTTGGGCGGTTGATATAGGCAGTCAGTCTTCAGATGTTGTTGTGGTTGTTACAATGTCCCTTGATCAAAGTGGCAAGGTTGTTCCAGGATCGATTGAATTAAAGTCTTCGTCTGGCGGAGCAGGCAGAGCTGTCGAAACCGCATTCTTGAGGGCACGGCGGGCCATTTTCGGATGCCAAAACGATGGTTACGACTTGCCTGACGACAAGTACGAACAATGGAAGGATATTGAAGTGACCTTCAACCCAAAAGAATTTCGCACAAGATGAGTCCCATTCGACACAGGCGCTAGGCAAGCAGACGCCGATGCAGCGCAAACCCCTTTGTTATAAGACGCGCACCCCGTAGAGTGCGAAAAAAAGAATTGGCAGGACAGGCAATGACCCTGAAGAAACTGATGGCAGTTGTGGCAATTTGCGTATTGCCTTTGACCGCATGGGCGCAAAACGGCCCATTGCGTATAGAAATTACCGAAGGTGTGGTGGAACCCATGCCGTTCGCGGCCCCCAATTTTGTCGCTGAAAGCGGTGCTGCGAATGAGTTCGCCGAACGCCTCGCGCGGGTTGTGGTCAGCGATCTTGCAGGCACGGGCCTGTTTCGCGAAGTTCCGCGTGATGCCTATATCAGTCAGATCACCAGCTTTGACGCGCCTGTGCAATATGTCGATTGGAAAGCGATCAATGCGCAAGCTTTGGTGACAGGGGCGGTCAACGTCAGTGGGTCAAACCTAAGCGTGAAATTCCGCGTCTATGATGTGTTTTCCGGGACTGAAATCGGTTCTGGCCTGCAATTTGCGGGCACAACACAGGGCTGGCGTCGCATGGCGCATAAAGTGGCCGATCAGGTCTACGCGCGCATCACCGGTGAGCAACCTTATTTCGACAGCCGCGTCGTTTATGTGTCCGAGCAGGGCCCGAAAGACAAACGCCGCAAGCGCCTTGCCATCATGGATTACGATGGTGCGAACGTACAGTATTTGACTGGCTCCGAGCATCTTGTCCTTGCGCCGCGCTTTTCCCCCACAGGCGATCGCGTTCTCTACACCTCCTACGAAACAGGCTTCCCGCGCATCTATGTATTGGAAGTGGGCTCCGTAAAGCGTCGCGTGCTCGAAAGCCAGGACGGCTCTATGAGCTTTGCACCACGCTTTTCACCTGATGGCCGCACGGTGGTCTACTCTTTGGCGCGCGGTGGCAACACGGACATCTTCCGAATGGATGTGGCAAGCGGATCAAGCGTGCGTCTAACCTCTGGTCCAGCAATTGAAACCGCGCCTAGCTACAGCCCTGACGGTAGCCGTATCGTGTTTGAAAGCGATCGCTCCGGTTCCCAACAGATCTACATCATGAGCGCGAATGGCGGTGAAGCGAAACGCATCAGCTTTGGCAAGGGGCGCTATGGCACACCCGTGTGGTCGCCGCGCGGCGATTTGATCGCCTTTACCAAGCAATCCAAGGGTCGTTTTCATATCGGCGTGATGCGCACGGACGGCTCTGAGGAACGCTTGCTGACGGCGTCCTTCCTTGATGAGGGCCCAACTTGGTCGCCCAATGGACGTGTGATAATGTTCACACGCGAAACCCAAGGTTCTGCTGGTTCCGCCTCGCTCTATTCTGTTGATATCTCGGGGCGAAACCTGAAACGCATTCCGACCGAAGGCGGTGCATCCGATCCATCATGGTCGCCCCTTCAGCGCTAATCGAATACTCCTAACACTTTGAACCACAATAATAAGCAGTGAGACAGACAGATGAATATGATTACCAAGGCAGTCCTTCTGACGAGCGTTCTGGCACTCGCCGCTTGCTCAAACAAATCTGACTTTGTTGGCGACGATGTCGTCGACTTGAACGCAGGTGCCAACACTGGTTTTGAAGGTACAGGTGGTGCGAACGACCCTACCTCCGTGGCCTTCTTCCAGCAAAGCGTGGGCGACCGTGTTCTCTTTGAGGTTGATACATCGACCCTTACAGGGCAGGGCCGCTTGATCCTTGACGGGCAAACTCGCTGGCTAACCACCAATTCTGATTATACCGCGATAATCGAAGGTCACGCGGACGAGCAAGGTACGCGCGAGTACAATGTTGCCTTGGGCGAACGCCGTGCCAACGAAGTGCGCGACTATCTCGTGTCCAAAGGCGTGCCATCCTCGCGACTTCGTGTTGTGAGCTACGGCAAAGAACGCCCGATTGAGATTTGCAGCCAAGAGGGGTGCTATGCTAAGAATCGCCGTGCAGTGACAGTCTTGGCAGCAGGCCTGTCCGGCTAACGTTTAGCATCGGAGAAGAGACATATGACGGCTCGTGTGACACAGGTTTTTGCAGCGGCCGCGCTGTCTTTTGCAATGTTGCCCGTCATGGCACTTGGACAAGCGACCAATGAACAAACCCTTGC
Source organism: Rhodobacteraceae bacterium HTCC2083 (assembly GCA_000156115.1). Lineage (GTDB taxonomy): Bacteria > Pseudomonadota > Alphaproteobacteria > Rhodobacterales > Rhodobacteraceae > Planktotalea. The sequence continues at coordinate 3,701,533 of DS995276.1, read as the reverse complement.
GGATATCCGGCAGGACCTGACGGTCCTATCTGTCGAAATGAAACGTCTTAAGCGCGAACTGTCGACAACAGGCAGTTCCGCCCCCGCAATTGGCGGATCTTCAGCGGCAGATCGGATCAATTCCGTTGAGGGCGAATTGCAACGGCTTACGGGCAAGATCGAACGGCTTGAGTTTCGAATCGATTCCATTGTGAAAGATGGCACCAACCGCATTGGCGACCTTGAATTCCGTTTGGTTGAGCTTGAGGGCGGCGATGTTAGTGCGCTTGGCGAGACCAGCACACTTGGCGGTGGAGCTGCCCCAACAACCCCGACTGCGCCAGTGCAAACAGAAGGCACAGATGCGGGCGGCGCACAATTGGCGATGGGTGAGCAAGCGGATTTCGACGCAGCCAACGTGTTGATGACATCGGGTGACGCGGCAGGGGCCGCTGCGCAATTTGGCCTTTTTACGCAGAATTACCCCGGCAGTCCACTAGAAGGTCAAGCGCGCTTGAAGCAGGGCGAAGCCCATGAAGCGTCAGGCGATGCACGCGAAGCCGCACGCGCCTACCTCGAAGCTTACTCGCGCGATCCGTCCAGCGAAATCGCACCGGATGCACTGTACAGATTGGGGCGCACATTAGGCCGTCTCGGTAAAGTGTCGGAGGCCTGCGTAACTTTGGGCGAAGTCGACGTACGCCACCCCGGCACACTCGCCGCAAGCGAGGCGCAAGCAGAAATGACAACGCTCAGCTGTACGTGATGCTGAACACAGCCTTGCTGCATAGCGACGCCCCTTTGGGTATCGCGCTTTCGGGTGGCAGTGATTCAACGGCCTTGCTTGTCCTAGCGGTGGATGCTTTCGGCGCAGAAAATCTACAAGCGATCACCATTGATCATGGCCTGCGCGCCGCCGCTCAAGCCGAGGCACGACAAGCGGCAAAACTCTGCGCATCCCTTGGTGTCCCGCACACCATCCGAACACTGGCGCTAAAAGACGGTCCTGATCTGCAAGCCCGCGCGCGTAACGCCCGCTACATGGCGCTTGGCGACTGGGCAAGAGCACAGCTTAACAGCATTCCGGCGATTGCCTTGGGCCACACGAAAGACGACGTTTCCGAAACCTTCCTAATGCGCCTTGCACGTGGGTCTGGTGTGGACGGCTTGGCGACGATGCCAGAGTACTTCGAGAGGGCAGGGATGGTGTTCAAGCGCCCGCTCCTCGCAGCGAGCCGCGCAGAGTTGCATGCGATGCTCACCAAGCGTGGTATCACGTGGAGCGAGGATCCGTCCAACCAAGATCCGCGCTTTACACGCGTGAAAATGCGCCAAGCTCAAGCGACCCTCGACACCCTAGATCTCACCTCGGACCGCTTGAGCCAAACCGCAGATTGGATGCGCGCTGCCTCCGAGGTGCTCGAGAATGCAGCCGATAATTGGATCACGACCCATGCCTACACAGAATATGGAGATGTTGTTCTTGACCTTCAGGCTCTCAGAACCGCGCCAAAGGAAACAGCGTTCCGCGTTCTCACACGTGCGCTGAGCACCCTCTCCGGCAACCCTTATCGCCCGCGCTTTTCCGCGTTGTCGGAACTCCTTCACAGCGAAGTTGCGCGCACATTGCAAGGGTGTTTGATCTATCGTTACAAAGGCACACTTCGTCTTACCCGAGAAGTGAATGCCATTGAAAACATTGAACACTATTGGCAGATCGACGGCCCACTAGCTCCAAGCCATCGGATCACACCCTTGGGTGAAAACGGTCTGAAGCAATGTGACGGTTGGCGCAACACAGCGCTTTTGCCGCGCCGGTCCTTGCTTTCAACCCCTGCGATTTGGCTCGACGGTGTGCTCATGGCTGCGCCAATCGCCAGACCGGATCCAAATTGGAAAGTGCGCGCAACAATCCCGCTTCATCTTGCCAAATAAACTCAAATCCGACCCTAAAATCAGCCGCGCGACGCTTTTTCAGTAATGCCAGACACGCCGCTGCGCTTTGCAAGCTCAGCTTCTACATCCTCAAGGCTCACATCGCGCGCGGCCAGCATTACCAATAAATGATACAGTACATCCGCGGCCTCTGCGGTGAGCGCGATCTTGTCGCCTTTGACGGCTTCGATGATCGCTTCGATGGCCTCTTCGCCAAACTTTTCTGCACATTTCTCTGGCCCTTTGGCAAGCAATTTTGCGGTCCAACTCTTGGCACCACCTTCAGCTTTGCGCGCTTCAATCGTGTCGAATAAATCGTGCAGAATACTCATGTGAACCTCATTGGGATGCCCGCAGCGGCCATATGTGCCTTGGCCTCGGCAACAGTATACTCACCAAAATGGAAGATAGAAGCGGCCAAAACTGCGCTAGCACCGCCTTTGGTAACACCTTCAACGAGATGATCCAGATTGCCGACTCCTCCGGATGCGATGACGGGAATACTTACTGCATCTGAAACCGCACGGGTTAAAGGCAAGTTGAACCCTGATTTCGTACCATCGCGATCCATCGAGGTGAGCAGGATTTCCCCGGCACCTTTTGCCGCCACCAACTGCGCAAACTCAACCGCATCAATGCCAGTAGGCTTGCGACCGCCATGTGTGAAAATTTCCCAACGCCCGGGCTCAACTGTTTTGGCATCAATCGCGCAGACGATGCACTGGCTGCCAAACTGATCCGCAGCTTCGGACAAGACGTCAGGTCGAGCAACAGCAGCAGAGTTAAAACTGACCTTGTCTGCCCCAGCCAGCAAAAGTGCGCGCACATCTTCGACCTCGCGCACACCGCCGCCGACGGTTAAGGGAATGTAGCATTGCTCGGCAGTGCGCTGCACAACATCAAACATTGTGCCACGGTTTTCGTGCGTTGCGTGAATATCAAGGAAACATAGCTCATCCGCACCCGCCAAATCATAAGCGCGCGCACTTTCGACAGGATCGCCCGCATCGCGCAAACCCACGAAATTCACACCTTTAACAACGCGCCCATCGGCAACGTCCAGACAAGGGATAATACGTGTTTTAAGCATTGCGGGTCCCCTCAATTTTTCAAGAAAAATCGCATTATTTCAACGCTTTCAATGCGTCAGCCAAGTCTAACGCACCATCATAAAGCGCACGACCGGAAATGGCACCATTCAATCCTGCACCGCATTCGCGCAATGCAATCAGATCTTCCAAAGAGGAGACACCACCCGAAGCAATCACAGGGATCGAAACCGAGCGGGCCAAAGCCGCCGTTGCCTCAATATTCGGTCCTTGCATCGCGCCATCGCGGTTAATGTCCGTGTAGATAATCGCCGCGACACCAGCATCTTCAAAGGACTTCGCGAGGTCCGTCAACTCCACATCGGTTTCTTCTGCCCAGCCTTTTGTCGCGACTTTGCCGCCGCGCGCATCAATGCCGACAGCCACGTGACCGGGAAAGGCTTTCGCTGCCTCGCGCACAAGATCAGGGTTCTCAACCGCAACTGTTCCAAGGATCACGCGCTGTAATCCTTTATCGAGCCAACGCTCGATCGTTGCCATATCGCGAATACCTCCGCCTAGTTGCGTGGGTATATTACATGCCTTCAAGATGGCCTCGACAGGTGTCGCATTGACAGGTTCTCCTGCAAAAGCCCCATTGAGATCAACCAGATGTAGCCATTCGCAGCCCGCTCTTACAAATTCCATCGCTTGCGCGGCCGGATCGTCACTAAAGACGGTGGCTTGATCCATTTCACCGCGCACCAGGCGCACGGCTTGGCCGTCTTTTAGATCAATTGCAGGATAGAGGATCATCTGTATACGCCTTTCGTTTCTTGGGGAATGCACTCGCATGAGAAGGCCTGATTTGCAACGGGGCGTAGCGTCATGACTTGCTTTGAGCGGCATCTCCTTGCAGTCTTGCTAAAAAACCTTGGGAGAGAGATATGAAAACTTTGCTATCAGCCGCCGCGCTAGCCGTTTTGGCTGCGACATCTGCATTTGCTGATCCAGTCGAAGGCTTGTGGAAAACGCAAGTTGATGATGGAGCCTATGCGTATGTGACCATGTCGCCCTGCGGGGCTAAGCTTTGTGGCGTGATTTCACGCACCTTCAACAGCACGGGCGAATATAAAAGCGCCAATATCGGTAAGAAGCTGGTTTGGGACATGCAAGCCAAAGGGTCTGGTCGTTACAAAAAAGGCAAAATTTGGCAGCCCTCGACAGATAAGGTGTTTAAATCCAAAATGTCCCTGAGTGGGAACACGCTGAAAGTGTCAGGCTGTGTTGGGCCCATCTGCAAAAAGCAAACGTGGAGCCGCGTGAACTAATCATGGCGTCCACGCTAGAAAATTAGAGATCAGCCGCAGGCCCACCTGCTGACTTTTCTCTGGGTGAAACTGCATGCCAAGCATTGTGTCGCGCCCAACGATTGCGGTGATGTCGCCCGCATAATCCACATGGGCCAACCTTTCGGCGGGCTTAGCTACATCAAAGTGATAGGAGTGCACGAAATAGGTGTGATCGCCCGTTTCAACACCCTCAAAAACGGGGTGGGGTGTGTCGATCACCAGATCATTCCATCCCATATGTGGTACTTTCAGCGTGGGATCAGAAGGCGTGATTTTGACGACCTCGCCGTCGATCCAGCCCAATCCGTCCGTATCTTCATACTCACGCCCCAACGTGGCCATCAATTGCATGCCGACGCAAATCCCCAAAAAGGGCCGCGCTTTCACGGTGACCGCCTCTTGCAAGGCGTCGAACAGGCCACCCGTGCCTTTAAGGGCTTTCACACAGGCGGGAAACGCGCCGTCGCCGGGCAAAACAATGCGGTCCGCGCGCGAGACAACATCGGCGTCAGATGTGACGACAACCTCCCCTGCATTCGCTTCTGACGCCATACGCCCGAAAGCTTTTTCTGCCGAATGCAGATTGCCGCTCTCATAGTCAACAATGGCAGTCAGCACGTCAAAGCGTTCCTTTGGTCGACGGCACCGCGTCAGATTTTCGCGGATCGGTCTCGACTGCTGTGCGCAGCGCGCGCGCCACAGCTTTGAACGCGGCCTCTGCTATGTGGTGGCTGTTGAACCCGTGCAATTGATCTATGTGCAGGGTAATGCCGCCATGTGTTGCGAAGGCTTGGAAAAATTCGCGGACCAATTCGCAATCAAATGCGCCGATCTTCTGCGTTGGAAGCTCCACGTTCCACACCAAAAAGGGGCGTGCTGACAGATCCAATGCACAGCGCACTTGTGCGTCATCCATAGGCAGATGGCATTCACCATAACGGTGAATTCCGCGTTTATCACCAAGAGCTTGCGTCAAAGCTTGACCCAGCGCGATGCCTGTATCCTCAACCGTGTGGTGATCATCGATATGCAGATCTCCCTTCGCGCGGATCGTCATATCTATCAGGGAATGCCGCGCCAGTTGATCCAGCATGTGATCAAAGAAACCGACACCCGTTTGGTTGTCGTAAACACCTGTTCCATCCAAATTGATCTCGACGGAAATATCCGTTTCCGCTGTCGCGCGTGTCACTGTTGCCGTTCGCATTGCACTGTCCTTAGCCTTGCTGAGTGCTGTCCTTATAACAGTCGCGCGGCGTAGGCCAAGCGGCTCCGTTTCGCGATTGCGTTGGCGTGACCTCTATGCCAGCTTTGGAGCTGAGTCAGCAAAAGGAGCGCGCCCATGTCTACCTGTGTTTTCGTACAGATCAGATGCAAACCCGGCACCACATACAAGGTCGCTGAAAAGATTTCGTTCGAGGAAATTCATTCGGAAATCTACTCGACATCGGGCGAATATGATTTGATGGTGAAAATGTATATTCCTGAAAGCGAAGACATCGGAAAATACATCAACGACCATTTGCTCTCGATCGAAGGCATTGAGCGTTCGCTCACAACAATGACGTTCAAAGCGTTCTGATCTAAGTGCTAAACGGTATTAAAATCGTTGAAATAGAAGGGCTTGGCCCTGCGCCCTTTGCAGGGATGATGCTGGCTGATTTAGGTGCTGAGGTGACGGTGATCCACCGCGCAGGTAAGTTGGCGGGGGTCACTGCTGAGGCGGGCTTGCTCGATCGTGGCAAGCGTTCTATCGCGCTGGATCTGAAAAACGTCGAAGATCTCGCTGTCGCTAAAGCCCTGATCGCACAGGCAGACGGGGTGATTGAAGGGTTTCGCCCAGGTGTGATGGAGCGCCTTGGGCTTGGCCCTGAGCTGTGTCTAACCGACAATCCCAAGCTCGTTTATGGTCGCATGACCGGATGGGGTCAAAGCGGCCCGCGCGCGCATCAAGCGGGACATGACCTAAATTACATTGCCACTTCTGGCGCGCTTTATTACGCGGGCCTACCCGACGACGCGCCCGTAACGCCTGCGACTTTGCTTGGCGACATAGGTGGCGGGGCTTTGTATTTGGTGGCGGGAATGCTTGCGGGGATCATCAAATCTGCGCGCACAGGGCAGGGTACAGTTGTGGACGCCGCGATCGTTGATGGCTCTGCGCATATGATGAACTTACTGATGGCCTTGGGGCAGGGCGGTGGCCTGTCTGAAGAGCGCGGTGCAAGCCTGCTTGATGGTCCACATTGGTCGCGCACCTATAGATGCGCATGCGGGGGGGATGTGTCGGTGCAAGCCTTGGAGCCGCAGTTTTATGCGGCTTTGTTGACGGCTTTGGGCCTAAACGACGATCCCGGAATGCAAGCGCAGCATGATGCGCGGCAATGGAGTGTCCAGACAGCGCGGCTGGGTGCGATTTTTCTAGAAAAATCACGCGCATATTGGACGACTCACTTTGACGGCTCAGACGCCTGCGTAGCAGCTGTTTTACCCCCACAGGCCGCCGCGGAAGAGCCGCATATGAAAGCCCGCAACGTCTGGGACAGCGCACAAGGCTACCTCCAAGCGGCTCCAGCGCCACGCTTTGATGGACACTCTGCTCCAATCAACATAGCCACCCGCCGCGATGCGGATCGCGCTGCAATTCTGGCAGAACTGGATCTGTAATAATTCGCCTTTCTACTTGCACGCGGCCCCTGATTTGCGCGATAAGTTGCGCGATCCGGTCCCGTAGCTCAACTGGATAGAGCACCTGCCTTCTAAGCAGGGGGTTCGGGGTTCGAGTCCTCGCGGGATCGCCAGTTTCTAGTGCATCGTTCATTTCAACACTGCATCTTTTCTGACGAAAATTCGTTTCTATCAAAATTTGTGTCGCGTTGCCGTTGGAACATTTTTGTTCAATTTCTTGCGGCCCTGCAGGTGGCACAGTCCAAACGCAACCTTGCACGCGGCCAAATTTTTTCACAAACTGTGGTTGAGAAATTTGGCTAAAGCGCGCGTGGTATTGCCGTGACTGACGCAGCCATCGTGAAGGGAGACGCTTGAATGAAACTGAAAAAGAACTGCTTCACACAAGCGCTGATGGATAAAGACAAGCAAATTGGCCTTTGGATTTCGCTCGCTAGCAATGTGGCCGCAGAGGTTACAGCCCCCTCTGGTTATGATTGGGCACTGATTGATATGGAGCATTCGCCGAACGATTACTTCAGCGTTCTCGGTCAGCTACAAACCTTTGCCAACACTGACACCACCGCGATTTTGCGCCCTGAGTGGAACGATCCGGTGATTGTGAAACGCCTGCTTGATATGGGTGTCGAAGGACTTTTGTTCCCAATGATTCAATCTGTGGAAGAGGCGCAAAAAGCGGTGGCCGCGACGCGCTACCCCCCGCACGGTACGCGCGGGTTTTCGGGTGGCACACGGGCCACAAAATTTGGTCGCGTCACGGATTATTTGGCCCGTGTTGAAGAGGAAACCACGGTGATCCTCCAACTTGAAACTGCCGCCGCTATCGCGCAAGCGGTCGAAATTGGCACAACTGATGGTGTCACCGGTATATTTTTTGGGCCTGCGGATATTGCGGCTGATATCGGGCTTTTGGGTCAACCCCTGCACGAGGATGTTTGGGCGCTGATCAAACCTGCCGCACAAACGCTGATCGACAAAGGCGTGCCCGTTGGAACTCTGGTCAATGACACCGCTTTTGCGGCTCAGCTTTTGAACGACGGCTTTACCTTCGTTGCCTGCGCCACTGATACGATGCTGCTTGCCAAAGCCTGCGATGCTGCACTTGCTAGCGTTAGAGCCGGTATAGGCTAACTTGAAATTTCTACTCTACTCCAAGGACTTACCCTTATGAAAAAACTTGTTCTCACTGGCGCGGCTGGTCGACTGTCTTCTTACCTGCGCGAACCGCTGACTCAGCTTTGCGATGCATTGGTTAGCACGGATATCGTCGATGACATCGGCACGCTTTATGAAGGTGAGACTTATATTAAAGGTGATCTTGCCAACATGGACGATATGATGCGCGTTCTGGAGGGCGCGGATATGGTGGTGCATATGGGCGCTTACGCGGATGAAGGCCCGTTCGAAAAACTGCTCGGCCCCAATTTCATCGGAGCTTATAATATTTGGGAAGCCGCGCATCGCCATGGGTTGAAACGGGTTGTTTATGCCAGCTCGATCCATGCGGTTGGGATGCACGCCAAGACTGATTTCATTGACACCAATGTGCCCCATCGCCCCGATACGTTCTACGGACTGGCCAAGTGTTTTGCCGAAGATCTCGGTTCCCTCTATTGGGATAAACACGGGTTGGAGAGCGTGCACATGCGCATTCTGTCTTGCGCGCAGGTCAACAATCCACGCGCGCTTGGGTCTTGGTTGTCCTATGATGATCTGATCCAACTGGTCACTCGCTGCATTGATGCGCCAACGACGGGGTTTTCGGTGGTCTATGGCGTGTCCAACAACGACCGCGCGCCGGTGGATAACAGTCAGGCCAGCTTTCTCGGCTATCGCCCGAAAGACAATGCAGAGCAGTTTGCGGCAGAGGTTCTCGCCAAAGCAGACCCCGCCGACCCACAGGATGTGGGCGACGTTTGCCACGGAGGGCCCTTCGCCAGTGTTGCCTTGGGCAACAGTGGCGTGGCGAGCATGAATATCGTGGATGACGCGAAAAAGACCTGAGGAGGGGCGCGTCTAAGCCTAGGGTTTCAAATCTAACTGCGCGAGGATTTTGGGGATCTGCTTTTTGAGTTTAAAGAACCCCTTGTTCGCGTGCGGCCATGTGAGGCAGTCATAAGCTCTCATCTGTTGATGCAACGTGATCCCTTCGCGTTCAAGCAGAGGTTTCGCTTGCGCTAAATGCGTGGCAGTTGGCCCGACGGGGGCGTGTGCAGTGATAACTTCACGTGTACCTGCAGCCTGTGCTGCTTCAATAACACACGCTGCCCAACTGGCACTGCTTAGGACCTCGGTATCCTGCAAAGCGGCCTGTTTAAAGGCTCTCACCTGTTCACTTTGCTCCGGCATAGGGGTGAATACTCGCAATACAGGCGCATCTGATTGGATGGCACCAATTTCGGGGTAGCAATCCTCTTCCGTAATCAGACGCAGAGTTTTGCTTTGGGGGGCAGTCGAAGGCAAGGGCAGTGGCACAAATGGATGCTCTTCGAGTTCTTCTAAAGCAATCGCAAGACCCGCGAGTTGCCCTTCAGGATTGAAGCGCCCGCCCGTATATTTTGCGATGTTGGAAGCGCGCGCGAGGTAAGTTTTGCCCTTCGTGTGCAACCCGCCAACCCAACGCCAGCTCAGCGTATTGGACGCGGGATCGCCGTCCAGCAGGTGCTGCATAAAGAAATCAGCACCCAATTGCCACGGCAGCCGCAAAGAAAATATCCAGATCGAGGCGAACCACATGCGCGCGTGATTGTGCAGATAGCCTGTCTGAACCAACTCATTTACCCAATGATCAAAACAGGCGATGCCGGATCGCCCTTCTGTCGCGTCAGTGTAGTCATGCTTTAACACTTCATCGTTTTCTAAGCGCGCATATGCCAAGCGCAAATCATGCCTAAAAGCCTTCCAAACGCTCGGATGCTGTTCCAGCCAACCTTTGAAATATCCGCGCCAAAACACCTCTTGCACGAACTTGGAGGCGGCAGACGGGCTGTGCCTTGCAAGAGCGCGTGTCAGCACTTCTTCCTCAGTGATCAAACGGTGCCGGATCCACGGGGACAGTGCGGAGGCCGTGCTGCGATCCTGTGCGCCAAGGTCATAGTTGCGCTGTGCCGTGTAGTGATCGCCCATGCGCGACACGAATGTTTCAAGCTGCGCCAGGCCCGCGGCTCGCGTCGGGGTGAATACAACGTCTTTGTTGAGGCGGGGCAGGTCGTCGAACAAATCGGATGTGGTCATCGCGCGCTCTTCCATGATTGTGCTGATTTGGAAGGAGTTAGCGCGCTAGATGTGATTTTCGATAGTGAAAGGGCCCCGTGTGAGAAACAAAGGGCACTTGAAATAGGATTTAGAAGATGAAGTCGGAAGCTTCCAGATCTTCTTCCGCTTGGATGATCAACTGAAGCTGATCCACCTCAGTGATATCAAACGTAAGCGTCGACGTGCCGCCACCGGAGAGCAAGAACGCTGCAAGATCATCGAAGTCTTCGACGCCCGTGATATTGCTCAGATCAATTTGATCGGCCCCTTGGGTGAAGTCAGTGACCTCAATGCTGCCGGCATCATTGCCCATCGTAAAGACGTCATCTCCGAGACCACCCGTAAGGGTATCATCGCCACCGCCACCTGTAAGCGTGTCATCACCAACACCGCCGTACAGCGCGTTGTCATCAAAGTTGCCCACAAGACGATCGTTGCCGGACCCTGCATTAACGTTTTCAACGCCAAAGTTGGTGTTGCCCTGATCATCGATACCCTCTGCAAGGTTGATCGAATAGCTGACCGCATCCTCTGTGGTGCCCACAATCTGCAGCGTATCTACACCATTGCCACCAAAGTAGCTGTTGGAGCCCGCATTCGCGAGGAACACATCATCACCGTTGCCACCATTGTGGAAATCGTTTCCAGCCGCACCGTCAATTGTGTCGTCGCCGTCGTTACCTTGCAACTGGTTGTCCGCCGCATTGCCAAAGAGGTTGTCATCACCAGATCCGGTCGTGACGTTCTCGATGTTGGAATAGGTGTTGCCGTATTGATCCTGACCGACGGTCAGATCGATATTGTAATCGGCCTCGCCAGCGGTAGAGCCACCAATGTCGAACGTGTCCACACCAGCGCCACCCTCATAAGTATCCACGCCAAAGCTGCCGAACAACACGTCATTGTCGTCGCCACCATCGAGCACGTCATTAACCAGTCCACCCGCAAGAGAATCGTCACCCGCGCCGCCCATCACAACGTCATCGCCGACACCGCCATCAAGGATGTTGATCCCTGCATCACCCGTCAGGCTGTCATCGCCCCAGCCGCCATTCACATTTTCAATGCCGGAATAGCTGTTGCCAAGATTATCGACACCCGTCGCTAGGTTAACGCCGTAATCCGCCTCATAATCATCTGAGATGTCGATGTCATAGGTATCAATACCCGCACCGCCGTTGAATGTGTCAGCCCCCGCGCTTGCGATCAAAAGATCTTCACCGCCGCCACCATTGTGCACATCATCACCCGCGCCGCCACTTAGAACGTCGCCGCCAAGTCGACCGCTCAGTGTATCATCGCCCGCGCGCCCTATCAGAACGTTGGCGTCGTCTGTGCCTGCGAAGTTGTCGTCGCCAAGGCCACCGTCGATATTTTCGATGGTGTTATAGGTGTTGCCGTACTGGTCTGTGCCGGCCGCCAAATCAATCGCGAACGCGGAGCTTTCCAAGGTCGAGCTGTTGATGACAAGCGCATCTTCACCCAAGCCGCCAACAAAGAAGTTCGCACCTTCGTTCATAATCAAAATGTCATCGCCCTGTGCACCGACATGGGTGTCGTTGCCTAGACCACCGATGAGTACATCATCACCGTCGAGACCAAAGAGCGTGTCGTCACCGTCGCCACCACTTAGAAGATTATCCTGTGCATTACCGCTGAGCAGGTTAGCGCCGCTGCCGCCAAAGACGCTTTCAACATTCAAGAGCGTTGTGGCACCCGCGTTGCCCTCTGCAAGGTCCACGTTGATATCGTTGACCGAAAGGACAGAGCTGTTGATATCATAGACATCTGCACCTGCACCGCCATCGACCGTGTCAGGGCCTGCGCTTGCGACGAAGACATCGTTGCCAGCAAGACCGTTCAGAACGTCAGTTCCAGCGCCGCCACTGAGTGTGTCGTCACCCGCAGTGCCTGTAAGCGTGCCACCCGCGTCTGTCGCGACAAGCGCGAGGCCCGGCACGCCTTCCGGCTCCGGCTCTGCCGTGGGTCGCGTGGGTAGGCCAGGTGAATCCAGCACATCTTCTGTCAAATTAGGGCGCAGCGCGAGGGCAGGCGCATCAGGTGAAGCACTGATTAAGCTCACATTATCCACGAACGGGCCAGAGCCATCGCTTTCGCTGGCCAACTCCCTGAACTCCAAACGATCCAGGCCGCCGCTGCCTGTGACAGTGTAGGTGTCCCATTCTTCACTGCTTGTCGGTGTGACTGTGTCGATGAGCTCGTCGCGGTAATAAACCTCAAGGCTTTCGCTTTCGCCAAAGCGTTGCGCCGCAGAGAATTCCAGTTCCATCTGGTCATCTTCAAGGGTGCGCACATCCTGATAGACCGTGTCGATGGAGCCATCCGCCCCTGTATCAACTTGTATGAAATTTCCGCCATCCGGTGTGTTCACCCCGAAAAAGCCATCGCCCCAGACATCAACAGTCCCAGAGGAGGTGGCCCACCCGTCCACATCCCCGTCGCTGTCATTGTTTTCAAACGCAACGCCGCCTTCAAGCAGTCCGTTTGTGATCAACTCCGTGCCGGTGACGGGCGGATCAACGGGGCCGGTGTCTTCGGGCAGAATATCGATTGTGGGCGCGTTCACCATGAACGTGCCTTCGGTGTCCTGCGTGAGCGTCGCAGCAGTCGTGACCACGGTGCCATCCGGCGCGGTAGTGACGATGTTGAAGTCATAAATACCATCTTCATCTGCATCCCAATTGTCGCCGGGATCAGGCGTGAGCCAGTCATTGAGGGTGATAGCGCCTGTGGTCTCGTCAATTTGCAAAACAATTGCGTCGTCACCAGAGAGGCTAAATAGGGTGCCAAAAGGCACGGGATCTGGATCAACCGGCTCCGGCTCTGGCAAAACAATGGGGGCCGGCGCATCAAAGATGTATTCGCCCGTTGGTGTGACCGTCAAACTGGCAGGCGTGTCCGTGACGGTGCCGTCGGGTGCAGTCGTGGTGACTGTGAAATTATAGGTGCCATTCTCGTCCGCGTCCCAATTGTCGCCGGGTTCTGGCGCGAACCAATCTTGTCAGGTCACCTCGCCAGTGAATTTGTTGATCTCAAATATCACCGTGTCTGGGCCGGAAATGGTAAACGTGGTCAATGCCACCGGTGCGCTTGCCTCAACAAGAATCGCATCGGTGGGCGTGACGCGATATTCAAAATCAGTGCTGCCCGCGACGGTGTCCGTGTTGTCCGTGTCAATGGCCGACATCTCGTAGATGTTGTCTTCATTGGCGTTCCATGCGTCGTCGAAATCGGCGAGGAACCAGCTTTTGGGCGTGATCGCGCCTGTAAGTGGATCGATCTCAAAGATAAAGGCATCAGGGCCTTGAAGAATAAAATTTGGCACGTTTGAAGACCCCCCAGTCCAGTCCGTAACAGCGACGCGTTCGGGCGCTGTACTCGTTGTTGCACTGCCGCTAATTTTGGACTGTCGACGCATATTTTCGCGCGCGCCCGCAGAAACGACTCACGAGTTCCGAAAAGGCTACCATGTATTTGGCAGGCGCATCTTGGAAACTCTCTGTTTCCATACAAAGCACCCAGTTTCATCATATTTTTGCCATTTTTTGGAAGAACCTCTTTCGGCATTCCATCTCTGTGACCAAAAAAACGAAAAAAATTGTTAGCCAGCCGGCTGTTTTCTTGCCAAGGTAAGCAAGCATGATCTGGGAGGACAGCATGACAGAGATTTCTATGACGGTGAACGGAAAGTCCGTTACCGGCAGTGTAGAAGGCAATACCCTGCTTTCGGCATTTTTACGCGAAGACCTACGACTGACAGGCACACACATAGGCTGTGATACATCGCAGTGTGGCGCGTGCGTGGTGCATGTGAACGGCGAGGCTGTGAAATCCTGCACAATGTTCGCCGCAGAAGCGGATGGGGCAAACGTTGGCACGATTGAAGGTCAATCAAACGGCGACGGATCGCTCAACGTGATCCAGCAAGCGTTTCAGGATCACCACGGTTTGCAGTGCGGTTTTTGCACACCCGGAATGGTAATGTCTGCCAGCGCTTTGTTGAAAGACAACCCACAGCCGACAGAGACCGAAGTGCGCGAGTACCTTGAGGGTAATATCTGTCGCTGCACTGGTTATCATAACATCGTTAAAGCAATCATGGCCGCATCCGGTCAGGACGTCTCTGCGATAGCTGCTGAGTAAGCAAATTTTCTAGAAAATTTGGAGTGCTTGATTTTTTAAGAAAAATCGCCTCCTCACGGAAGGAATATACAATGCCAAAAGATGGTGGAATAGGCGCTTCAACAAAGCGGCGCGAAGACATCCGGTTCTTGACCGGCAAAGGAAACTACAGCGACGACATCCAAACAGCCGGCGAATGCGCTGCAGTTTTTGCGCGTTCGAATGTTGCGAACGGAACAATCAAATCAATCGACACAAGTGCTGCGGCAGCCATGCCGGGTGTGTTGGCAATCTTCACAGGTGAAGATTTTGTCGAAGTCGGCGGCAACCCGGCGGGTTGGGCGATCGTGAGCCGTGATGGCGAGCCGATGAAAGAACCAAAGCGCCCCGTGCTTGCGCACGGCAAAGTGCGCCATGTCGGCGACGCTTATGCAGCCGTCATCGCTGAAACTGTGCAGCAGGGCAAAGACGCGGTTGAAGCCATCGAAATCGATATTGAAGAGCATGATGCCATCATCAACATGGCTGACGCGCTTTCCGGTACCAATTATGTGCATGACGAAATCGAAACAAACCAGTGTTTCGACTGGGGTTGGATCGAAGACAACCGGGCCGCGACGGATGAGGCGATCAAAAACGCCCATCACGTCACGACGCTGGAACTCGTCAACAACCGCCTTGTGCCCAACGCGATGGAGCCACGCTGCTCCATTGGCCATTACAACACAGGAACGGGCGATTACGTCCTGCATACTACGTCACAAAACCCGCATCTCACGCGGTTATTGCTTAGTGCCTTTGTGATGGGCATTCCAGAGAATAAGCTCACCGTGATTGCTCCTGATGTGGGCGGTGGCTTCGGCTCCAAGATCTATCACTACGGTGAAGAAGCGCTGGTACTGGCCGCCGCGAAGAAGCTCGGGCGCACCGTCAAATGGACCTCTGATCGCTCAGAGGCGTTCTTGACGGATGCGCATGGCCGCGATCACGTGACTAAGATCGAACTTGCACTCGACGCAGAGGGTAATTTCCTCGCCTTCCGCACAGAGACAATGGCGAATGTCGGCGCGTATCTGTCGAACTTTTCGACTGCGACCCCAACCTTTCTGCACGGCACTTTGATGGCGGGCAACTACACGGTGCCGCTGGTCTATGTAAACGTCAAAGCGGTTTTCACCAACACAGCCCCCGTGGATGCATATCGCGGCGCTGGGCGACCAGAGGCGACCTATTCCCTTGAGCGCGTCATCGACATGGCCGCACGTGAAATTGGGATGGATCCAATCGAGCTGCGTCGCAAGAACTTCATCAAGCCGGATCAATATCCTTTCGCCTCTGCGGCGGGTCTTGAGTATGACAGTGGCAACTATGACGCCTTGATGGACCGTATGGAAAATGTCGCTGACATGGCGGGTTTCGCCGCGCGTCGCGCTGAATCTGAGGCCAAAGGCATGCTACGTGGTTTCGGCGTGAATGCTTATATCGAGGCTTGCGGCATCGCGCCGTCCAACCTTGTGGGTATCCTTGGCTCGCGCGTCGGTCTATATGACGCGGCGACCGTGCGTGTGAACGCGACGGGCAATCTCTCCGTCATGGTGGGTGCACACAGCCACGGGCAGGGACATGAAACAGTGTTCCCGCAAATCGTAGGTGATATGCTTGGTATCGATCCTTCTGTGATTGACATCGTGCATGGCGATACGTCGAAAATCCCATTTGGAATGGGCACTTACGGCTCTCGCTCGCTCGCAGTCTGTGGCTCTGCCATCGTTCGAGCGACGGAAAAGATCATCGACAAAGCCAGCCGCATCGCGGCACATATGTTGGAGACAGAGCCATCCAATGTGGATTTCACAGATGGCAATTTCAGCGTGTCGGGTACGAACCGATCCGTCAGCTTTGGCGAAGTGGCCTTGAAAGCCTACATCCCGCATGAATTCCCGCTTGAAGAGATCGAGCCGGGCTTGGAAGAGACGGCCTTCTACGATCCGGCCAACTTCACCTATCCATCTGGGGCTTACTGCTGTGAGGTCGAAGTCGACCCAGACACTGGCAAAGTGCGTGTTGATCGCATGACGGCTGTGGATGATTTCGGCAACGTGATGAACCCGCTTGTGGTCACTGGCCAGGTGCATGGCGGCCTTGGCCAAGGCATCGGTCAAGCGCTCGTTGAAAATACCACCTACGATGAAAACGGCCAGTTACTCAGCGCGTCTTACATGGATTACACCATGCCGCGCGCAGATGATCTGCCGTTCTATGTGGTCGATCACAGTCAAGGCAACGCCTGCACGCACAACCCATTGGGCGTCAAAGGCTGCGGTGAAGCAGGAGCGATTGGGTCACCTCCAACGGTTGTCAACGCAGTGATTGACGCGCTGCAATCAGGCGGCAAGAACGTCACTCATATCGACATGCCCTTGACCCCACACCGCGTGTGGTCTGCCATGAACAACGCTGAATAAGGAGAGCGGATATGTATTCATTTGATATCGAACGCCCGACAACTGTGGCCGATGCTGTCACCGCTCTTGGGGCTGATGAGGCGCAAGCGCTGGGCGGTGGTCAAACGCTGATCCCGACGCTGAAACAACGCCTTGCATCACCTTCGGCTTTGGTGAGCCTAAGCGGTGTGAGCGAGATGCAGGGCATCACCGCAAGCGGGGGCAGCCTCACTATTGGCGGTGCAACTAACCATGCGTCTGTGGCAGCAGATGGCAGCTATGCGGGCCTCTCTGCGCTGGCGTCAAACATTGGTGATCCGGCGGTGCGCAATCGTGGCACGATTGGCGGCTCGCTCGCTAATAATGACCCCTCCGCGTGCTACCCTGCTGCGGCGCTTGGCTCGGGTGCGACCATCACGACCAACACGCGTGAGATCGCGGCGGATGACTATTTCCAAGGCATGTTCGACACCGCGCTGGAGGAAGGCGAGATCATCACAGCCGTGTCTTTCCCAATCCCAGAGGCGTCGCATTACGAGAAATTCGTACAGCCCGCGTCGCGCTTTGCTTTGGTTGGTGTGTTCGTTGCGAAATACGCCGATGGCGTGCGAGTCGCTGTGACAGGTGCCTCGAACGAGGGCGTTTTCCGTTGGACAGAGGCGGAAGAAGCGCTGAGTGCGAACTTCTCGGCTGATGCTTTGGCGAATCTCAGTGCCAGTGCTGATAACATGATCGAAGACTTGCATGGCAGCGCAGAATACCGCGCGCACTTGATAAAAGTCATTACAAGTCGGGCGGTTACCGCAGCATCTTAATCTAGATTCTTAAGTCGGGCAGGGCGGACCTTGCCCGACTTTTTTGTACCCCATTGCATACAGGCGTTGACACAGCGCACCGCTTTGTCGCACATAAACGCCAGCAGTATCGGGAGAACCAGCAACGCTGGTGCCGAAGGAGCAACCGCCCCGGAAACTCTCAGGCCAAGGGACCTTTACTGCGATACGACACTCTGGAGAGAGACGTTAAATCGTCCGCCGAAGGGATAGCGATCTCAGGCACCATGACAGAGGGGGCATCACGTGCGCGAGGATTTCGCGTGCTCAATGTGGTGCCGCATGTTCTTCTTAAAGAGACAGTCGGCCTTAGTGAAAGAGGCTACAAATGTCTGACCTTCTAGAGACACCGTTGCACGATTTGCACGTTCAATTGGGTGCGAAAATGGTGCCGTTCGCAGGGTACTCCATGCCCGTGCAATTTCCCCTTGGTGTGATGAAAGAACATTTGCACACACGCGAGAAAGCGGGACTGTTTGACGTCAGCCATATGGGTCAAGTCAAAGTCTCTGGGGCGATGGCCGCTGCCGCTTTGGAAACGCTGATCCCAGTCGATATCGAAGGTCTTGCAGAAAACCGCCAGCGCTATGGCATGCTCACCAATGAACAGGGCGGCATCATGGATGACTTGATGCTTGCCAATCGTGGCGATCATATCTTCGTGGTGGTCAACGCCGCCTGCAAAGGCGCTGACATCGCCCACATGAAAGCGCACCTTGAGCCTGAAGTCATAGTCACCGAAATCGCAGACCGCGCGCTCCTTGCGCTGCAAGGTCCAGCGTCTGAGGCTGTGCTCAGCACGCTCGATCCCAGAGCTGCTGACATGACCTTCATGGACGTCGCCACGCTTGATTTGAACGGCGCGGAATGCTGGGTCTCCCGCTCTGGCTACACGGGCGAAGACGGTTATGAAATCTCCGTCCCAAACGCCGATGCCGTGGCTTTGGCCGAAGCCTTGCTTGCACACGAAGACGTAGAAGCCATCGGCCTCGGCGCGCGGGATTCGCTGCGCCTTGAAGGCGGACTTTGCCTTTACGGTCACGACATCGACACATCCACAACGCCTGTTGAAGGCGCGCTGACTTGGGCGATCCAAAAGGTCCGCCGCTCAGGTAACGCACGTGCGGGTGGCTTCCCCGGTGCAGATATTATCTCCGTGCAGATGGAGAATGGCGCGCCGCGTAAGCGTGTCGGCCTGCTACCCGAAGGACGTGCGCCTATGCGCGAGGGGGTTGAACTATTCGCCACCAGTGAAGGCGGCACCAGCATTGGCACAATAACCTCAGGCGGCTTTGGGCCAACAGTAGCCGGCCCTGTGGCAATGGGTCTGATTAGTGCCGATCACAGCAAGCTGGGCGCGACAATCTACGGCGAATTGCGCGGCAAGCGCTTACCACTTACGATCACAAAAATGCCCTTCACACCGGCGAATTTCAAACGATAAAAGGGAGATACTAATATGAAATACACAGAAGAGCACGAATGGCTGCGCGTTGAAAACGACGGCGTTGTCGTCGGCATCACAGAGCACGCGACAGAGCAGCTTGGCGATATCGTTTTTGTAGAACTGCCCGAAGTGGGCACAACAGTCACTAAAGACGAAGAGATCGTCGTCATCGAAAGCGTCAAAGCCGCCTCCGATATCCTTGCGCCGATTGATGGCGAAATTGTCGAAGTAAACGAAGCCCTAGCAGAGAACCCCGCGCTCGCGAATGAAGATGCGATTGGGGCAGGTTGGTTCGTTAAAATCGAAGCTTCAGATGCGTCCCAAATGGACGATTACATGGACGAAGCAAGCTACAAAAAGTTCATCGCTTAAAGGATCCCGTCAATGACCTTCACCCCCACCGATTATCTGCCATATGATTTCGCCAACCGCCGTCATATCGGACCATCGCCCACGGAGATGGCCGACATGCTGGACGTGGTGGGGGCGAAAAACCTGCATGATTTGATCGAAGACACGGTGCCGCAATCGATCCGACAGGACGAGCCGCTTGATTTCGGCAAGGCCAAGTCAGAACGCGAATTGCTGCATCATATGAAGGTCACTGCGGGCAAAAACAAAGTGCTGACTTCGCTCATTGGGCAAGGTTATCACGGCACGGTCACGCCCCCCGCGATCCAACGTAATATCTTTGAAAACCCTGCTTGGTACACGGCCTATACGCCCTATCAACCAGAGATTTCTCAAGGTCGTCTTGAGGCACTGTTGAACTTCCAAACCATGGTCAGCGACCTCACAGGCCTAGAGATCGCCAACGCCTCTCTTCTCGACGAAGCTACTGCTTGCGCAGAAGCGATGACGATGGCGCAGCGTGTGTCCAAATCCAAAGTGAAGGGTTTCTTCATTGATGAGGGTTGCCACCCCCAAAACATCGCTGTGATGAAAACCCGTGCTGCACCTCTTGGAATCGAAATCACCGTCGGCAATCCAGATGACATGGATGCGCAGGCGATCTTTGGCGCAATTTTTCAATATCCAGGCACCCATGGTCACCTGCGTGATTTCACGAATGACATCGCCAAGCTCCACGACACCAAAGCCATTGGCATCATCACCGCAGACCCTATGGCATTGACTTTGCTTAAAGAACCGGGCGCGATGGGGGCGGATATTGCTGTCGGCTCCACGCAGCGTTTCGGCGTGCCCGTCGGCTATGGTGGCCCGCACGCGGCCTATATGGCGACAAAACAAAGCTATGCGCGCAACATGCCGGGGCGGATTGTCGGCGTCTCCATCGACAGCCATGGCAACCGCGCCTACCGCCTCAGCTTGCAAACCCGCGAGCAGCATATCCGCCGCGAAAAAGCGACGTCGAACGTTTGTACCGCGCAAGCCTTGCTTGCCGTTATGGCGGGTTTCTACGCAGTATTTCATGGTCCCGAAGGCCTCAAAGCCATCGCGCAACGTATCCATCGCAAGACCGCGCGCTTGGCTGAGACCCTGCGCCAAAACGGCTTTCACTCTGAGCCTTCCGTCTTCTTTGACACAATCACAGTTGACGTGGGTCCCTTGCAATCTGCGGTGATGAAATCCGCCGTTGATGAGGGCATCAACCTGCGCGCGGTCGGCAGCACCAAGATCGGTATTACACTGGATGAGCGTACGCGTTCTGAAACCATCGAAGCGGTCTGGCGTGCCTTTGGCATCACTCAAGAAGACAAGGATTACACCCCGCATTATCACATGCCTGAAAAGTTGATCCGCACCTCTGATTTCCTCACGCATCCCGTGTTCCACATGAACCGCGCGGAAACGGAAATGATGCGCTATATGCGTCGCCTCGCGGACCGTGATCTGGCATTGGATCGGGCGATGATCCCGCTTGGCTCTTGCACGATGAAGCTCAATTCAGCCGCTGAAATGATGCCTGTAAGCTGGGACGAATTTTCTCTGCTCCACCCCTACATCCCCAAGGATCAGGCGGCTGGTTACTATGAAATGATCGACGATCTCAGCGCGAAACTTTGCGATGTGACAGGCTACGACGCAATTTCAATGCAGCCCAATTCCGGCGCGCAGGGCGAATATGCGGGCCTTTTGAGCATCGCCAGCTATCAC
The DNA here is from genome assembly GCA_000156115.1 of Rhodobacteraceae bacterium HTCC2083. GTDB lineage: Bacteria > Pseudomonadota > Alphaproteobacteria > Rhodobacterales > Rhodobacteraceae > Planktotalea. The sequence continues at coordinate 3,680,311 of DS995276.1, read as the reverse complement.
CGCAGCAACGACCAAGGCCATCGCAACATTTGCCTCATTCCAATGAATGCCCACGGCACCAACCCTGCCTCTGCGCAGATGGTAGGCTGGAAAGTGGTTCCCGTGAAATGCAATGATCGCGGCGATATTGACCTCGATGATTTCCGAGTGAAAGTTGATGAGCATAAAGATAACCTAGCGGCCTGCATGATCACATACCCTTCGACCCACGGGGTGTTCGAGGAAACGGTTATAGATGTGTGCAAGATCACCCACGAGGCGGGTGGTCAGGTCTACATTGATGGCGCGAACATGAATGCGATGGTCGGCCTGTCGCGCCCCGGTGATCTGGGCGGCGATGTGAGTCATTTGAACCTGCACAAAACCTTCTGCATCCCGCATGGCGGGGGTGGTCCTGGCATGGGGCCGATCGGCGTGAAAGAGCATTTGATCGCTCATCTTCCCGGTGATCCCAATGGTGGCGAGGGCGCTGTTTCAGCGGCGCCTTTCGGCTCTCCATCCTTGCTGCCGATCTCATGGGCTTACTGTCTGATGATGGGTGGCGAAGGTCTGACACAGGCGACGCGCGTCGCGATCCTGAACGCCAACTACATCGCAAAACGGCTCGAAGGTGCGTATCAGGTGCTCTACAAAGGCCCCACAGGCCGCGTCGCACATGAGTGTATTATCGACACGCGGCCTTTCGCGGATAGCGCGCATGTAAGCGTTGATGATATCGCTAAGCGTTTGATTGATTGTGGTTTTCACGCCCCCACGATGAGCTGGCCAGTTGCTGGTACGCTTATGATCGAACCAACGGAGAGTGAAACCAAGGCCGAGCTAGACCGCTTCTGCGATGCTATGCTCGCTATCCGCGCTGAAATCGCTCAGATCGAATCCGGTGATATTGACGAGGCGAACAATCCGCTCAAGAACGCGCCACACACGATGGAGGATTTGGTGAAAGATTGGGATCGACCTTATTCACGCGAAACGGGTTGCTTCCCTCCGGGTGCCTTCCGCGTGGACAAATACTGGCCACCTGTGAACCGTGTGGACAACGTCTGGGGGGACCGCAATCTGACCTGCACATGCCCACCGATGGAAGACTACGCGCTCGCAGCTGAGTAAATTATTGAAGAAAGAGTAGTCTGTGAGGGGCGGCTCTTTTCGATTGAGACAGTTGTTTGGCTCGAGCCTTTTTTGCGTGCTTTACAACAGCGAGCATGAAAAGAAAGTCATCGAGCTTTTGAATAAGTCGCAGCAAATACACCATGTGTTTGCGAGCAGTTCCAGCAATTAGGGAGTGGTCAAATGAAGCTTCAATCCATGATCTTAAGTGGTATCTTAGGAGGGGCCGCAGCAGGTTTGGCTTTGGTAACAATGGACTATGTTTCAGAGAGATCTTTGATCCTTCTTGCTGTACTCACGTATTTCTTTAGTTCGCTCTTGGCAGACATTCTTAAGTTGTCGCAATTTGTGGTAAAGAAATATTTCCAAGCATAAAAATATGAGACTGCTTTAGGGGCAATTTAGTCGGTCACTATCTCCGCAAAGCCACCTCCCAATCTCTAATGATTATCCCGCGGCATCCCTTTGCGTGCTACATCTTGATAGGCATCTGCCCCGCGGAGCGTCATGCCCTTGTCAAACGGCTCAACCATCTCGCGAAAGTATTGCTGCCACGGTGTCTGGCTTTCAGGGAAGGGGAAACCGCCAGACGCAATCAACGCTTCCCTACGTCCATCGTATTCTTCTATTGATATCAGAATGTTGGCGCTGAATTCATTGAGATCAATACGGATCACATCCCCCGTTTGCAGCACCGCTAAGCCACCATTGTCAGGCGCTTCGGGTGCAGCATTCAAGATCGAGGGGGAGCCTGACGTGCCAGATTGCCGCCCATCCCCAATGCAGGGCAAAGCTTCTACACCCGCTTTCAAAAGATACGCAGGCGCGCGCATGTTCACCACTTCCGCGCCGCCTGGATATCCCTTTGGACCTGCGCCGCGCATCACAAGGATGCAATCCGCATCAATACCTTCCGCAGGATCGTCAATGCGGTGGTGATAATCTTCGGGCCCGTCAAACACGATCGCACGCCCCTCAAAGGCATTTATATCCTCAGGATTGCTGAGATACGCGGCGCGAAACGCGGGGCTGATCACCGAGGTCTTCATGATGGCACTATCAAAAAGGTTGCCCTTAAGATTGATAAAGCCCGCCGCTTCCTTCAAAGGCGCAGCGATGGGTAGGATCACGTCGTCATTCGTGGACGGGCGCAGCGCGCAGTTTTCGCCCATGCTCTTGCCATTCGCGGTTACTGCATCAGGATGTGGCAGTAGTCCATCGCCAAGCAGCGCACTCACGACCGCCGGCACACCGCCCGCGCGATGGAAATCCTCGCCAAGGTATTTGCCCGCAGGCTGAAGGTTAACCAACAAAGGCACATCATGCCCATGCTTTTGCCAATCATCATTGTCCAAAGGTACGCCCATATGCCGCGCAATCGCGTTCAAATGGATCGGTGCATTTGTCGATCCGCCAATCGCCGAATTGATGACAATCGCGTTCTCGAACGCCTCGCGTGTCATGATGTCAGAGGGACGCAAATCGTCCCAGACCATATCGACAATGCGCTTGCCCGTCTTATAGCTAATTTGCCCACGCTCACGGTAAGGCGCTGGAATCGCAGCACTCCCCGGCAATTGCATCCCTAACGCCTCGGCTAATGAGTTCATCGTCGTCGCTGTGCCCATGGTATTGCAATAACCCACAGAAGGCGCAGAAGCCGCTGCGATATCCATAAAGCCATCTTCGTCAATCTCACCTGCCGCCAGCTTTTCTCGGGCTTTCCAGATCACCGTGCCAGAGCCTGCGCGCTCGCCTTCCCACCAGCCATTGAGCATAGGGCCAACGGACAAAGCAACCGCAGGAATGTTAACGGTTGCGGCGGCCATCAATAGGGCAGGCGTGGTCTTGTCACAGCCAATCGTCAGCACGACACCATCAACAGGATAGCCAAATAATGTCTCGACCAATCCTAAATACGCAAGGTTGCGGTCCAGCGATGCCGTGGGGCGTTTACCTGTCTCCTGAATGGGATGCACAGGCATTTCCAAAGGCACACCGCCCGCCGCAATAATGCCATCCCGCACGCGCTTGGCCAGCTCAATATGATGGCGATTACATGGGGAGAGGTCACTGCCGGTTTGCGCAATCGCGATGATCGGCTTGTTGCTTTGTAGCTCTTCGCGGGTCAGCCCGTAGTTCAGATAACGTTCTAGATAGAGCGCTGTCATTTCGCGATTTTCAGGATTGTTGAACCACTGACGGGAGCGCAGGTTTTCAGGCAACATCTTGGTCATAACAGTATCCTTCGAAAGGCATCGCCGCACGCGTGGGGGCGATGTTCAGAATTGAGGTTCAAATTAATGGTGCGGGCGGGGGGACTCGTCAAGCCCCCTCATTTTATTCGGCGGAACCCTCACACGGGGACTTGCCAACGGTGTAACTGAAGTACTCTTAGAGGTCGATAGCTTTAGGTATCAGCATGGCTCCTCTACGGCTTTCTCTGGTTCTCTTTGGCTACGACTACAGCAACCTTTTTCTTTGTTTTGAGCCTCCCCCTTTGAAGTGGTTCGCCCCTATAGCTAGGAAAGCGGAGGACCTGAGATGGCCATTAAGAGACCAAAGCCCGAAGAGATTGTCGTGAAGTTACGGCAGGTTGAAGTTCTGATGGGGCAAGGCATGCCTCGGATTGACGCAATCAGACAGATCAGTGTGACTGAACAAACCTATTATCGCTGGAAGAAGAAGTATGGCGGAATGGGCACGGAACAACTCAAGGAATTAAAGCGCCTTCAGAAAGAGAACGAACGTCTTCGGCGTGCAGTTTCCGACCTGACGCTGGATAAGTTGATCTTAAGGGAGGCCGCATCGGGAAACTTCTAAGCCCCTCGCGCAGGCGTGCCTGCATCAATCACGTTCGTAGTCAGTTCAAAGTTTCTGAGCGTCGTGTCTGCCGTGTATTAGGCCAACACCGATCCACGCAGCGGCGGTTGCCACAAGGGCGTGCTGACGAAGAACGCTTGGTTGCGGACATGATCGAGTTCACACGCCAGTACGGCCGATATGGCTATCGTCGGGTTGCAGCCCTGCTAAGAGACGCGGGTTGGCAGGTTAATGACAAGCGTGTCGAACGCCTATGGCGACGTGAGGGGCTTAAAGTGCCAATGAAGCAACCAAAGAAAGGACGGCTCTGGCTGAATGACGGATCATGTGTCCGTTTACGTCCCGAGTATCGTAATCACGTCTGGTCGTATGACTTCGTGCATCACCGGACAGATGATGGCAGGGCGTTTCGGACGCTTAACATCTTGGACGAGCATAGCCGAGAATGTCTGGCGATCCGAGTGAAACGAAAGCTGAACTCGACGGAGGTCATCGACGCTCTTACGGACCTGTTCATCTTGCGAGGTTTCCCTGCCTACATCCGTTCAGACAACGGCCCTGAGTTCATTGCTGAGGCCGTCAGAGATTGGATCAAAGCCGTGGGAGCCAAGACGGCTTATATAGAACCTGGATCACCCTGGGAGAACGGATACTGCGAAAGCTTCAACGGGAGAATGCGAGACGAGTTGCTGAACGGAGAAATCTTCTACTCGCTCCGAGAAGCCCAAATCATCATTGAAAGATGGAGGAACCATTACAACACCAAGCGACCACACAGTGCATTGGGCTACCGCCCGCCCGCGCCAGAGGCCATCATCCCGATGGACCAAAGGCCAATCATGCACTAACTTTCAAATTGGACCACTCAAGTGGGGCTGCTCACAACTATGGGTCACCGTACGAGACTCTTTATTGTAGTTATACCAGTCTTCATATTGCCCAAGATGACCTTTAGTTCGTGAATAAAATTGCATGGATTCCTACTTTTTCTGTATCTAGACTTGGTGTGTAAAATTACTGACACTAAACTATCACATGGCCTTGTAAAAACAACTCATAGCTGAGTAGTGAGCGTCCATTAAACCCAGATATGTTCTCGTATAACCTTTCCGTTCTCTGAGAGCATTCTCCTGCAACCACCCCATAGCCTTCAAAGCGTTCACGGTATCCTTCATCGCGTCGTAGGGTGTGGGCAGTCGACTGTTCAGCAAATGAGCCAATCATCTTTTAAAGTATCCACTACTGCCGCGCCCGCATGCGGTCCTCAAGGCGCTCGAAATGTCGCTTTCAATACCGCTGCAGTAGAGGTGATCCGAAAAGGTGGAGATCTGTTTATTATTGAAGGTGATAATAGCAAATATGACGGCTGGTCGGGAATTCATTCTCAAGGGATGGTTGTCCGCATGATCGAAAGAAAATCTTCAGCAGCCTCGGACGCATTATCAGCGCGTCAAATTCTTGGCTCAGATTGGCAATCAATTGTTGCCGAAGGGACGCCTAACACCTGCACGTAAAGCATGACCTGTTGCCAGATGGTTAAGTGATCTACAGTGGGCGCTGATTGGTGGGGCCTATGTCTCTCCATGAAGAACACCTTTGATTAAATAGCTATCCTGCGTAGGTAATCAGCGAGTTTAGGCATACTGTAGCCTTTGCCGTAGTTGGTTCCTACGCCCCCTACAGACGACCATCCACCAGCTTGATCTATGGCTTCTAAAGGTACGTCAGAGTCTCTCAGGCGGTCCCTAAAGCTATGTCTCAGGCAGTGGGTGGTCTTGCCGTTGAAGGACTTCTTGAGGTGCTTACAGAGCGTCGCTGAGGCTCCTGTATTGTTAAGGTAGCCACAGGAAGCATAGCGAGGGAATAGGTAAAGACTGTCGCTCTTAGCCCCTAGTAACTTCTTTAGGGCTTTTGTGGCACTGACAGAGACGACAGGTAGCGACCTCTTGCTATTCTCAGTCTTGAGACCTCTGCTGTCATTCTCTCTGATATTAATAACCAGTAAGTCCTCAGAGTGGATTACATCCTGTTTCATTAGGCCAAGGACTTCAGATAATCGACAACCAGTTTCACCAAGAATAGGCAGTATTAAGCGTAGCTGACCATAAGCTAAAGAGGCGCTGTACAGCTTCTTGAGTTCAGCCACAGAGAAAGGCTCCCTTGAGGTTACATCCTTACCTTCACCCTTGATGATGATCCTTGAGAACGGGTTCCTTTTGTCTATGTCGTACTCCCAATAGGCAAAGTTCAAGATAGACGTAAGACACTGGAGCCTTCTTCTACGGGTGCTGGTTTTCTGTTCATGGTAGGACGCTAGGAACGCCTTGGCATGACTTCTGGTGTACTGGTCTACTGGTAAATCACCAGCTACCTCTATGAGTCGCCTTACAGACTGCTCTGAGGGCTTTGGATTGATCTCTTTTAGGTCCAGAAACTCATCGAAAACTTCGCTTAAAACTAGCATTTGCTAACCCCTTGATTCGTTTGTTTAATCAAGAGTTAGTTTGGTGCGGGCGGGGGGACTCGAACCCCCACGGGCATTCGCCCAACAGATTTTAAGTCTGGTGTGTCTACCATTCCACCACGCCCGCATAGTCCTTTGCTGCTTCACAAAAGTACTGAGGTAATCTTTAGCGCCACGCAATGGCGATCACAATGCGTTTCAAGGCCGAAAATGCGGATAACGCGTCTAAATATCTGTTTCTGTAGTGGGCGCATCGCCGGTCAGAAACTGGCGCTCTTTCAACCAGGGATTAAGTGCTAAGGCCTCTCGCAAAACGACCTGCGCGTCTGCATCGCGTTTCAACCCTATCAAGGTCAGTGCTTTGCCTGCAATTGCGGCGATGTGTGTCGGGGAACGCTCAATCGCACGATCCAAATCAATCAAGGCGGGTTCATAGTCTTCGCGTAAAAACAGCACGAATGCGCGCTGATTGTAGCCCTCGGCGTAGTTTGGGCAGTAGGCAATCAATAGCTCAAACGCTTTCATTGCGCCGTCAAAATCAAAACTGGAACGCCTCGCCATCCCGTCATCCAACATTTGCTGGGCTTTATCGTCCGGAGCATCGGCCCAAAGCGCCCACATATCGTTGGCAATCTGTGCCGCCGCCATCTCATTGGGGGCAATTTTTACGGCGTCTAGCAAGCGTTTCATAGACGCGCGATGATCGGTTGGAGCAGGGCAGTCAGCGGCCGCAAAACTGGCGAAACCGACGAGAATAGCGGAGAGAGAAAGATTTTTCATTATTTGAGAAATGGCGTGAATGCGCATCCTGTCAAGATGGTGCCTCTCAGCGCCACGCAAGTGTGAACACCTAAAACGCCTCGCTGCTGTCTTCTTTCACTGCCTGCATCGCTACATAGGTCGAGGTGTTCGAGATATGGGGCAGCGTCGAAAGCTTCTCCGCTAAGACCTGCCGATAGCTGCTCATATCGCTGACGCGTACCTTCAACAGATAGTCAAAATTTCCAGCAATAAGATGGGCTTGCTCGATCTCAGGGATCGCGCGCACGGCTGTGTTGAATGCTTTGAGCGCAGTTTCGCGGGTGTCAGATAGCCTGATTTCTACAAAAGCCACATGCTCACGCCCCAACTGAATAGGATCCAGCATTGCGCGATAGCCTTTGATAACACCGTTTTCTTCAAGTCGTTTCAATCGCGTCTGGGTAGGGGATTTCGACAATCCGATACGGGTTGCAAGCTCGGTCACGCTGATACGCCCCTCCGATGCGATGATCTTGAGGATCTTGTGGTCAAAAATGTCCAAATCGTTGCGGTTCATTTGCATGATAATTCCTCAATTTTCGGGACATTTATCCGCTTTATAGTAGAAAGTAAATCGATACGTATTGCAAAATACTTTATAGTGAGTGAAATGCCCGTTCAGGAGATTGGCCCATGTCCTACAACATCCCTCATTACGCCGACATCGACTCGCAGACCTTTGCGGATCAAACTCAAAGGGTCCACGCACTGGCAGATATAGCCGATCTCAGCGTGCAAGATCGCACGCGGATCAGCGAAAATGCGGCCGCGCTCATCACAAACATTCGCAACGCGGATGACTCTGGTCTGATGGAAGTCTTTCTTGCGGAATATGGCCTCTCCACTGACGAGGGCGTCGCGCTGATGTGCCTTGCGGAAGCCTTGTTGCGCGTTCCTGACGCGGACACCATTGATGCGTTGATTGAAGACAAGATCGCACCCTCTGATTGGGGCCAGCATTTGGGCCATTCCTCATCCTCTTTAGTGAATGCGTCCACGTGGGCGTTGATGCTGACGGGTCGTGTGTTGCAGGACGATCAACCGGGGCCGGCGGGGCATTTACGCGGTGCGATCAAACGCTTGGGTGAACCAGTCATTCGCACCGCCGTCAGCCGCGCGATGAAGGAAATGGGTCGTCAGTTCGTGCTTGGCGAAACCATTGTGAGTGCCATGGAACGCGCAGCCAAGATGGAAGCGAAGGGCTTCACCTATTCCTACGATATGCTTGGCGAGGCGGCGAAAACCGATGCGGATGCGAAGCGTTATCACCTCTCCTATAGTCGCGCGATTTCGGCGATTGCGCAGGCTTGCCACTCTGAAGACAGTCGCGACAATCCCGGCATTTCCGTTAAACTTTCTGCGCTTCATCCGCGCTATGAAGTGTCGCAGCGCGCGCGCGTGATGGAGGAACTCGTTCCGTGCCTGCGTTCGCTCGCTTTACTGGCAAAATCCGCAGGCATGGGCCTCAATATCGACGCTGAAGAGGCGGATCGCTTGACCCTCTCACTCGACGTAATCGAAGCGGTTTTATCCGAAAAAGCTCTCAAAGGTTGGGATGGGTTCGGCGTCGTCGTGCAAGCCTACGGGCCCCGCGCGCCCTTTGTGATCGACCACCTGAATGCGCTTGCGATCCGTTTGGATCGCCGCATTATGGTGCGTCTCGTCAAGGGGGCGTATTGGGACACGGAAGTGAAACGTGCGCAAGTCGAGGGCCTCGACGGTTTTCCAGTGTTCACTTCCAAGCCCGTCACAGATGTCTCCTACATCGCCTGCGCGCGCAAATTGCTGGGCATGACGGATCGCATATATCCGCAATTTGCCACCCATAACGCCCATACTGTCAGCGCCATTTTGCATATGGCGACCGATAATTCCACTTTTGAATTCCAACGCTTACATGGCATGGGCGAGGTGATGCATACCCTTGTCATGGCCCAACACAACACCCGTTGCCGCATCTATGCCCCTGTCGGTGCGCACCGCGATTTGCTGGCCTACCTCGTACGCCGTTTGCTGGAGAATGGGGCCAACAGCTCCTTCGTGAACCAAATTGTGGACGAAAACGTTAGCCCCGAAGAGATCGCACAAGACCCGTTTGAGGCGGCGTTTAGTGCTGAAAAGTGGCTCGTCACGGGGCCGGGATTGTTCCAGCCAGAGCGTGTGAACTCAATCGGTTTCGATCTCAACTACACGCCGGATCTCGCACAAATAAAAGCGGTGCGCGCGCCCTTTGAAACGCACACATGGTCTGCCACATGTTTGACCGCGGAGCAGGCCGGGAGGGGGGACACAATCAATGTCATCAACCCGTTTGATCCCGATCAGATTGTCGGCACGGCCAACCTTGCAAATGACGCGATATTAGATGCAGCGTTGAGCGGCGCGCAGATCTGGAGCGCATCTCCCTCAGAGCGCCGCGCAACCCTCCACAAGGCTGCCGATCTATTTGAAGCAGGCTTCGGCGAACTCTTTGCACTGCTTGCGCGCGAAGCTGGCAAGACCCTGCTCGATTGCGTCGGTGAACTTCGCGAAGCCGTTGATTTCTTGCGCTATTACGCAGAACACACAAATGACGATGCACCCATCGGCACCTTTACATGCATCTCCCCTTGGAACTTCCCGTTGGCCATTTTCACAGGCCAGATCAGCGCCGCATTGGCGTCGGGCAACGCAGTTCTGGCAAAACCAGCGGAGCAAACCCCGCTCATCGCGCATCTTGCGGTTACCTTGCTCCACGAAGCAGGCGTTCCTCGCACAGCGTTGCAATTGATCCTAGGGGCGGGGCAGGTGGGCGCCGCGCTGACGTCTGACCCACGGGTAGGCGGCGTTGCCTTCACAGGTTCAACCGCGACCGCGCAAATCATCCGAAGCTCTATGGCTAAGCACCTCACGCCCGACGCGCCTTTGCTTGCGGAAACCGGCGGCTTGAACGCTATGATCGTGGACAGTACGGCACTCCCCGAACAGGCTGTCACGGCCATCATTGAAAGCGCCTTTCAATCCGCAGGTCAGCGTTGCTCTGCGTTGCGGTGCCTTTATGTGCAGGAAGATGTGGCCGACACGATTCAGGATATGTTAATCGGGGCCATGCGCGAACTTTGCATGGATGCGCCTTGGGCCTTGCACACGGATGTCGGCCCCTTGATTGACGCGCAGGCGCAAAAGCAAATCTGCGCATATGTGGAGCACGCCCGCGCGTCGGAGCGCGTCTTGTTCCAGCTTGATCCGCCGAAGAACGGTTATTTCGTTCCGCCTGTGTTGATCCGCGTCGATAGTATCGCCGATCTTGAACGCGAGGTCTTCGGCCCCGTTCTCCATATCGCCACTTTCAAATCAAGCGAGCTGGACCGCGTGATAAGCGACATCAACGATACCGGCTACGGTCTGACCTTCGGTCTGCAAACTCGCATAGATGACCGCGTGCAACACGTGTCAGAGCGGATCAAGGCGGGCAATATCTATATCAACCGCAATCAAATCGGGGCAATCGTCGGCTCGCAACCCTTTGGGGGCACCGGACTTTCTGGTACAGGCCCAAAAGCGGGTGGGCCACTTTATCTCTCGCGTTTTCGTAAACTCGAAACCGTAGACGCCAGCGGGTCCTTTGACAGCGTAATGTCGTTGACCGATCTAAAAACAGCTATCAAAGCCGAACATACGCCGCAAAAAATCCACAAATCCATCCTGCCAGGTCCCACGGGTGAGCTGAACCAAATCAGCCGCCAAGCGCGGGCGCCATTTCTATGCATGGGGCCGGGGGCAGACGCGGCAAAGACCCAAGCGGAGGCGGTCAAAGCGTTAGGCGGCCGTGCTATCATCGTTATGGGCGAATTAACGCCAAGCGATTTGATCAAACTCAATGGTATTTCAGGCGTGATCTTCTGGGGAAGAACCACGCAAAAACGCGACATCGCCCAAGCACTGGCCGCTCGCACAGGCGCAATCCTTCCGCTCCTTACCGGCTTGCCAAACGCCGGATACGTGCTCGAAGAACAGCATCTTTGCGTCGATACAACCGCAGCTGGCGGCAATGCCGCGCTCCTCGCTGAAAGCGCGCCTGATACCTAATCGCTTGACCTTTGGGTGGGCAAACTCCAGCCTGCCCAGATGCTTCCAATTCGCGACCATAACCCGTCGGGGCGCACGCCCTATGTCACTTACACGCTGATCGCCATCAACGTGCTGATTTTTCTTGCTTTTAATCTTTCGCTGGGGGACGGACATGCGCTGAATGTGTTTTATTATGACTGGGGCATGGTGCCGCTTCATATCTCGCGGGGGCAGGATTTCTACACGCTTGTGACCTCTCAATTTTTGCATGGCGGCATCATGCACATCGGCGGTAATATGCTGTTTTTGTGGATCTTTGGTGACAATATGGAAGATGAAATGGGCCACATCGGATTCCTTATTTTCTACCTTGTCAGCGGCGTTTTTGCAGCACTCGCGCAATGGATCGTTGAGCCAAGTTCAACTATCGTCACCATCGGCGCATCGGGTGCAATCGCAGGTGTAATGGGGGGGTACTTGTTGCTTTTCCCAAAAGCGAAAGTCGATATCTTACTGATCTTAATCGTCTTTTTCCGCATTTTCCCGATTCCCGCGTGGGTTATGCTAGGAGTGTGGTTCGCGTTGCAGATCGGCAATGGTGTTGTGTCTGATCCTGATCTTGGCGGCGTCGCCTATTGGGCGCATGCGGGTGGCTTCATGGTGGGTCTGATCTTGGCGATCCCGACCTTTCTCAAGCTCGGCGGTTTCTCTTACTGGCAAGTAAACCACGGCAAACCACCGCATCCTGACGCTGAATACGAACTCACCAGCAGTCGTATCCCGCGGGTTCGGCGCAAATAGCACTGCTCAAAGCGGCAGAATCGCTTGTCGTTTGATCTGGTCTGCCCCATAATTTTTTGAATTTATAAGACCTATCGGGAATCCCAAATGACCAAACTTAAGATCACAATGACGATGGCCCCTAAAATGCTGTTTCTCGCAGCATGCGATAGTCAGTTGGAAGAGTCTTTCGAATTTTGATTTAAGAGCAATGACTTACAATCCTCAAACTTGACGAGCCGGAGTGTTAATATGAAAATGAACCCGCTAGGTCGGACTGGAATTCTTGTGCCTGAGCTATGCCTTGGGACGATGACCTTTGGCACCCAAACGCCCGAAGCGGAGGGGCATGAGCAGATTGATATCTCGCTCGATGCGGGCTTAAATTTTCTCGACACCGCGGAAATGTATCCGGTGAATCCAATCAGTGCTGAGACGCAGGGTGACAGCGAACGTGTTGTTGGCACGTGGCTCGCGAAGACGGGGCGGCGCGATGATGTGATTGTCGCGACAAAACACTCCGGCAATGGTTGGGATCATATTCGCAACAAAGCGGGCATTTCCGCGGCCAGCATTCCCGAAGCGATCGACGGTTCGCTGGAGCGTTTGCAGACGGATTACATTGATCTATACCAGTTTCATTGGCCCAATCGCGGTTCCTACATGTTTCGCCAGAATTGGACCTTTGATCCCTCAAAGCAGAACCGCGTTGAAACCCTAGATCACATGATCGAAACGCTAGAAGCGCTGCAAGCCGCTGTAGATGCAGGGAAAATTCGTGCGTTCGGTCTCAGCAATGAAAGCGCTTGGGGCACATCTGAGTGGTTGCGCCTGTCCGAGTCTGGGCACGGCCCGCGCGTTGCATCGATCCAAAACGAATATTCGCTGCTCTGCCGGCTCTATGACACAGACCTTGCAGAACTCAGCGTGAATGAAGACGTGGGCTTGCTGGCTTTTTCTCCCTTGGCAACGGGATTGCTAACCGGGAAATATCAAAGCGGGGCTGTGCCCGATGGGTCTCGCCTCAGCGTGTCAGATGGGCTTGGTGGACGCGTCACGAATCGCGTCTTCCCTGCCGTCGATGCCTACCTTGAAATCGCGCGAAAACATGGTCTGGATCCAGTTCATATGGCACTCGCGTGGTGTCGCACACGGCCCTTTATGGCCTCCGCGATCTTCGGGGCAACGCGCACGGTTCAGCTCAAACATGCGCTTGGATCCGTCGATGTGACCCTCAGCGAAGAGGCACTTGACGATCTCAATGAGGCGCACCGCCAGCATCCGCAGGTGTATTAAGCGATGGAGCAGCTCGGCTTTGATTTAGGATCAGCGCCAGCGCCAAAGGTCGAGCCCTCATTTAACAGCGCGCAGGATTTTTCTACTACGCTGAGTCACTGGATGGGAACGCAAAAAGGGGCGGCCAAGCTGTTCGCGCACCCTATTGAAACGCCAGTTGGCACGATGGTCGCTGTATGTGACGCGACCCATTTGCACTTGCTTGAGTTCGCAGATCGTAGAGAACTGCCGAAAGAATTACGCAAATTGGGGGGGGCTCTGGGAACCATTGCAACGGGTCAAACCCAGATCACACGCAATTTACACGATCAACTCGGGGCCTATTTCGCAACGTCGCTCTCAAATTTCTCCATTCCGATGGTGTTGCACGGGACAGATTTCACCAAAAGTGTTTGGACCGCCTTGCTCAAGCTGCCCTTTGGCACAACGACCAGCTATGCGGATTTATCGATAGCGTTGGGCAATCCGACCGCGACGCGGGCCGTTGCGCGCGCGAACGGTGCTAATCAAATCGCAATTTTGATCCCCTGCCACCGTGTGATAGGTGCTGATGGATCCTTGACCGGATATGCGGGCGGCTTGTGGCGCAAACGCGCCCTGCTCGAGCTAGAGCGTCAGCCTTAAACAACCTTGCCCGCAACGTTGGGACTATCGTCATCCTGCCAGCATCCAGATCACTACTCAAAAACGTAGCAAACGACAGCCAACCTTTACAATTTTTGCGTCATATTTCATCAGATAAGGGCAAAGCGCCAAGCGACGTCGTTTTTGTGGTTTCGCATCTTGGCGTTTCGCGGCAACGTGACCCAAATCATTTCTGGAAAGCTTGAGTCTATGCCCCTTACAATGAATCGCGAAGTCTTTATCACATGCGCAGTGACAGGGTCGGGCGGGACGCAAGATCGCAGCCCCCATGTTCCACGTTCCCCTAAACAGATCGCCGATAGCGCCATTGCGGCCGCCAAAGCAGGGGCCGCTGTTGCACATTGCCATGTGCGCGATCCCGAAAGCGGGGCGCCTTCGCGTGATCTTACCTATTACCGCGAGGTCACAGACCGTATCCGCGACGCAGATGTGGACGTGGTTCTAAACCTAACCGCAGGTATGGGTGGCGACATCATTTTCGGCAGTGCAGAGAAGCCTTTTCCAACAGCCGCAGGCACAGACATGATCGGCGCGAGCGAACGTGTGGCGCATATTGCTGAGTGTTTGCCGGAAATTTGCACCTTGGACTGCGGCACAATGAATTTCGCGGAAGCTGACTACGTCATGACAAATACCCCCGGCATGTTGACAGCAATGGGTGGTATGATGACCAAACTTGGTGTGAAGCCTGAAATCGAAGCTTTTGACACTGGCCATCTTTGGTATGCAAAACAATTGGTTGCAGACGGCGTGCTTGATAGTCCCGCGCTTGTGCAGCTTTGCATGGGAGTGCCTTGGGGAGCACCTGATGATCTAAATACATTCATGGCAATGGTGAACAATGTTCCTGACGATTGGACGTTTAGTGGCTTTGGTCTGGGGCGTCATCAGATGGCATATGTCGCAGCATCGGTCTTGGCAGGGGGCAACGTACGGGTCGGATTGGAGGACAATTTATGGCTCGACAAAGGTGTACTCGCAACAAATGAACAATTGGTTGATCGCGCAGTGACAATTATCGAAAACATGGGCGCGCGCGTCATCGGGCCCGAGGCTGTGCGGCAAAAGCTTGGCCTCACTAAACGCGCACGTGCTACCTAAAGTTATGATCATGCGTATTGTTCTCAACACCCTCATAGCGGCGGCCTTCATCAGTTTTGCGGTTCAAGCCGAAGCAGCGAACTACCGTGACCGCTCTGTTTCGATGGCAGTTCAGGCGGGGCTGGATCTGAAAAAATATCTTGGAAAATGGTATGAAATTGCCCGTTTTCCGAACCGGTTTGAACGCGGATGTGTCGGGGTCACGGCCGAATATTCAATGCGCGCAGACGGCGATGTGCGCGTGCTCAACACCTGCCGCAAAGGCACGCTAAACGGCAAAGTTGAGGTTGCAGACGGCAGTGCGCGTGTCGAAGCGCCGGGGCGCTTGTCGGTGAATTTTGTGCCTTGGCTTCCCTTCGCGCGTGGCGACTATTGGGTGCTCTATGTGGCCTCTGATTACAGCCTCGCGGTAGTGGGCAGCCCGAAAGGAACAACTGGCTGGATTTTGGCGCGCACCCCGCGCATCAGCGCGAAAGAGCGTGCCAAGGCAGAAGGTGTACTTTCTAAAAATGGATATGATGTCAGAGAATTAGAAGACGTTCTTCAGAAATAGGATCAAGGCATGACTAAAAGTGTAGCAATCGTCGGTGGCGGCGTCATTGGGGGCGGTTGGGCCGCGCGTTTCTTGTTGAACGGCTGGGATGTGCGTCTCTATGATCCTGACCCAAATTCCGAACGCAAGATCGGCGCGGTTCTTGAAAATGCACGTCGCGCTTTGCCAGGGTTAACAGATGTGGCCCTGCCTAAAGAAGGCACGCTAACCCATTGTAAAAAAGTCTCAGATACTGTTTTAGGTTGCGATTTGATCGTCGAAGCTGTGCCTGAGCGGTTGGACGTAAAACACAGTGTCTATGCAGAGATTGAGGCGGCCAACGCAACGGGCCTCATCGCGTCCTCCACCTCCGGCATTATGCCGACTGACCTGCAAAGCCAACTGCAATACCCCGAACGCTTGATCGTCGCGCATCCATTCAATCCGGTCTATCTGTTGCCGCTGGTCGAACTGGTTGCAGGTCAGAAAACCGACCCTGCTAATATAGAAAAAGCAAAGGCGCTTTACAGCTCCATAGGCATGCATCCGCTTCATTGTCGTGTTGAGATCGAAGGCTTCCTCTCCGACCGCCTACAAGAAGCGCTTTGGCGCGAAGCGCTCTGGCTGCTCAAAGATGAGGTTGCTACCGCAGAGGAGCTCGATGCGGCGATCGCCTACGGCCCTGGCCTTCGCTGGGCGCAGATGGGCACGATGCAAACCTTCCACCTTGCGGGCGGCGAAGGCGGTATGCGCGCAATGCTTGCGATGTTCGGTCCTTGCCTCAAATGGCCGTGGACGAAACTTATGGATGTGCCTGATCTTACAGATGATTTTGTCGAAATGGTGGGCGATCAATGCGATACCCAATCCGGTGCACTCAGCCCCCGCGACCTTGAGCGCGTGCGCGATAGCAATCTCGTTGGCATCATCCGTTCTCTACGCGCAGGCAATTGGGGGGCGGGTGCGACCACGAAGGCCCACGATCAAACCCTCGCGGCGCTCAGCGGCATGGACGCGATGGCCGCAGACATAGATCCGACCCAGAAAGTGGTTACATCGAAACGCACGGTTCCCCTCGATTGGACCGATTACAACGGCCATATGAACGAAGCGCGCTATTTGCAGGCTTTCGGCGACGCCACGGACCGCTTTATGGAGCTTGTGGGCTGCGACGCGGATTACATCTCGACGGGCGGCAGTTATTTCACCGCCGAAACCCATATCCGTCATATCGACGAGGTCCACGCGGGCACGCGCATCGAGGTGCGCACGCAGGTCTTGCTGGGTGAAGGTAAGAAAATGCACCTGTGGCATGAAATGTATGACGGGGCACGTCTCTTGGCGACGGGGGAGCATATGTTGATCCACGTAAGCTTGGAAACGCGCCGTCCTTCTGCGCCAAGCGCAGCGATTGAAGCCAACCTAATCCGTATCGCCCAAGGTCACAGCGCTTTGCCGCGCCCAGATGCGGCGGGTGCGTCGGTCGGCGTGCGAAAGTGACCCTCGTTCTCATCACCGCAGGGGCCAGCGGCATTGGCTATGCTATGGCCGCAGCTTTCGCCGCGTCAGGCAATGAGGTTTGGATCACCGACATTGATCAGGACGCGCTGCAATCCTGTCCAGCGAGCTGGCGCAAATCTTGTGTGGATGTTGCTAATGATGCGCAAATGTCTGCTTTGTTTGACGAAATCGCCGCTGTTTGGGGCACTGTAGATGTGGTCTGTGCCAATGCGGGCGTTGCAGGGCCAACTGCAAAAGTCGAAGATGTGGGGTGGGCAGATTGGAATGCCTGCGTTTCAACCACTTTAGGTGGCGCATTTCTGAGCGCAAAATACGCAGCCCCTTTGATGAAGCAAGCAGGCAAGGGCGCACTCATCTTGGTTTCCTCTACTGCAGGCCAATACGGCTACCCAAATCGTGCTCCCTATGCGGCGGCAAAATGGGGGGTGATAGGCCTGATGAAAACCCTAGCGATGGAGCTGGGACCTCATGGCATACGCGCCAACGCGATTTGCCCGGGGGCGGTTGAGGGCCCTCGTATGGAAGGGGTTCTCACCCGTGAAGCGGCAGCAAAAAACATGACACGCGATGAGGTCTATCAAGGCTACGCAAGCGGCACATCCATGGGTTCTTTTGTCACCGCACAAGATATAGCAAACATGGCGGTGTTCTTGGGTAGTGACGCTGCGCGTTTGGTCTCCGGTCAGGTCATAGCGGTCGATGGCCACACGGAAAATCCCGACCCGAAGATCTAATTCAACGTGGCGGATATCGCCGTGCCTGCGGCCCAGCCACTCGACCATGCCCATTGAAAATTATATCCACCAAGCCAACCGGTTACGTCAATTGCCTCACCTATCACATAAAGCCCTTTTCGCGCCTTTGCCTCCATCGTTTTCGATGAAACATGATCTGTGTCGATACCACCCAAAGTGACTTCCGCAGTACGATACCCTTCGCTGCCCGTTGGCACCTGAGACCAATTTCTGAGTTTGTCACACAGTTCTTGCAAAGCTCGATCTGACTGATCTCCGATCCGGCCGCCAATACCTATTTCTTCGCTCAAGTGCTGCACCAATCGAGCTGGATAAGATTGCGTCAAAACCGTTGTGATGTCTTTCTTGCCCTGCGTTTGCCGCGCAGTGCGCAAGGCCTCAAACAAAGTGCCATTCGGATCAATATCCAAAACCACCGGATCTCCGTCGCGCCAATAGGAGGAGGCTTGCAAAATTGCAGGTCCAGAAAGGCCGCGATGGGTAAACAAAGTGGCTTCTTCAAAAGTGGTGCCATTCGCCGACACCCGCGAGGGCGCACTGACCCCAGAAATCGCCATGTAGCGTTGATCCGAGAAAGTGAGCGGCACGAGTGCAGGGCGAATGTCCGTCAAATTAAGCCCGAATTGCCGAGCAATATCATAGGCAAACCCAGTAGCTCCCATTTTCGGGATCGATTTTCCACCGCTTGCCAGCACCAAATTACGCGCACTCAGATCAATTCTTTTACCGTCACGAAGAACCGATAATCGATAGGCCACACCGTCATGATCCACCTTTTTGACGGATGCATTCAGCCATAATTCAGCGCCCGTACGCTTCATCTCCTCCAGCAACATCGCAACAATTTGCTTTGCGGAACCGTCACAAAACAACTGCCCCAAAGTCTTCTCATGCCACGCAATCTCATACTTTGCGATTAGACCGAGAAAGTCCCATTGCGTATATCGGCTAAGGGCGGATTTGCAAAAATGCGCGTTTTGAGAGATAAAATTAGCGTGTGAGGCCCCCAAATTAGTAAAATTACAACGTCCACCACCTGAGATACGTATTTTCTCACCCGCAGCTTTCGCGTGATCAAGCACCAACGTTCGACCAGCAGAATGCGCGGCACACATCATGCCGGCAGCGCCTGCGCCAATAATGATCGTATCAAAATCCATAGCCTCCACCTGCACGTGAAGAGCCGCAAACTCAAGCCCCTTCATCTTTCGAAATAAACTTCCACCGAAGGCACTTCGCATGGGCTTGCCCATGCACATCAAGCATGTCGTTTTGCGGCATTCCGCTTAATAGTAAACAAAGCTGGCATTCGAATCACTGATTCGCTAAACAGGTTGTAGATCCTGGCAAACGGGACATGAACGAGGTAACGATCAGCGGTGACCTATGACAGAAATGGTGTATGGCAGCGTCCCAGTGCGGGATGGCGAGCCTATTCTCCCAAAGTGGTGGCGCACGGTCGACAAATGGTCGATCTCTTGCATTCTTATTCTCTTCGGTATTGGACTTTTGCTCGGCCTTGCCGCATCTCCGCCTCTCGCGGCTAAAAACGGGTTCGAACCGTTTCATTACGTTCAAAGGCAAGCGTTCTTTGGTGGTCTTGCGCTCACTGCGATGTTTATCACATCCATACTCAACCCTGTTGTCGTGCGTCGCCTTGCGGTGCTTGGCTTTGTGGCTGCTTTCATCGCGCTGATCTTTCTGCCGTTCTTTGGCACGGATTTCGGCAAAGGGGCCACGCGCTGGTATTCTTTGGGGTTCGCATCCGTACAACCTTCCGAATTTCTCAAACCTGGCTTTATCATCGTGGCGGCTTGGATGATGGCTGCATCGCAAGAAATTGGTGGCCCGCCGGGGCGACTTTGGTCTTTCATGTTGACGATCACGATCGTTCTGATCCTCGCGATGCAGCCTGATTTCGGCCAAGCCTCTCTGATCTTGTTCGGTTGGGGTGTCATGTATTTCGTAGCAGGCGCGCCCATGACGCTTCTCCTTGGCATGGCGGGTCTTGTCGTCGCAGGCGGCATGGTCGCTTACAATAACTCAGAACATTTCGCGCGTCGCATTGATGGATTCCTCTCTACAGATGTGGATCCCACAACGCAGCTCGGCTACGCCAGCAACGCGATCCGCGAGGGTGGTTTCTTCGGTGTCGGTGTGGGGGAGGGCGAAGTGAAATGGTCGCTGCCCGACGCGCACACGGACTTCATCATCGCGGTCGCCGCAGAAGAATATGGCCTCTTCCTCGTGCTTTGCATCATCGCGGTTTACACGAGTATCATCGTGCGTTCTCTTTTGCGCCTCATGCGCGAACGTGATCCGTTTATTCGCCTCGCGGGCACAGGACTGGCCTGCATGTTCGCGGTGCAGGCGATGATCAATCTTGGCGTGGCGGTGCGTTTGCTGCCCGCAAAAGGCATGACGCTGCCCTTCGTCAGCTACGGTGGCTCGTCTTTGATCGCAGGTGGCATTGCCATCGGCATGCTTCTGGCGTTCACACGTACACGCCCTCAAGGCGAAATTGGGGACCTTCTCAGAGGACGAAAATAATGAGTGTCAAAGCACCGTTGTTGGTGATCGCGGCTGGCGGGACAGGCGGCCATATGTTTCCGGCCCAAGCCCTTGCAGAGGCGATGTTGCGCAAAGGCTGGCGGGTCAAGCTCAGCACCGACGCGCGGGGTGCACGCTACACAAGTGGCTTTCCGCACACCGTCGAGATCGAACAAATTGCCAGCGCCACATTCGCGCGTGGTGGCATTGTTGCAAAGCTCGTCGTGATACCAAAGATCGCAGGTGGCGTGATTGGGTCTATCTTCAAAATGCTGGGCGATAAGCCCGATGTCGTTGTTGGCTTTGGCGGATATCCCTCCATTCCCGCGCTCGCGGCTGCGACAATCCTACGCCGTCCGCGCATGATTCATGAACAAAACGGCGTCTTGGGACGCGTGAACCAGGTCTTTGCAAAACGTGTCAGCGGCGTTGCTTGCGGCACTTGGCCAACAGAACTGCCAGAAGGCATTGATATAGCGCACACGGGCAATCCTGTGCGCAACACTGTTCTGGAACGTGCTGGCGCGGGTTACATCCCGCCTGGTGACTACCCGATGAGCCTTTTAGTGATGGGGGGCTCGCAGGGTGCACGTATCTTGTCTGATGTTGTCCCGCCCGCGATTGCTGCACTTCCGCTCGATATCTTGCAAAACCTGCGCGTGAGCCACCAGGCCCGCGATGAAGATGGCGAGCGCGTCGCGCATTTTTACGCAGAGCAAGGCATCAACGCGGATGTGCAGCCGTTTTTTCACGATGTTCCAAACCGCATGAGCGAAGCACAGCTTGTGATCAGTCGCGCAGGCGCATCTTCGGTTGCAGATATCTCCGTCATTGGTCGTCCTTCAATTTTGGTGCCCCTCGCGGCTGCTATTCGTGACGAACAGTCTGCAAATGCGCGTGCTTTAACAGAAGCAGGCGGCGCGATTATCATGCCCGAAAGCACATTCACGGTTGAGGCTTTAAGCGAGCAACTCGCTTCTGTGCTCACGAACCCTGAAGCTGCACAACAGATGGCAAACGCCGCGCTGAATTGCGGCAAGCCGGATGCAACACAGCAATTGGCCGCGCTGGTTGAGCACCTCGCGACCCTTAATTCCAAATGAAAGACCTTCCCATGAATGCAGCCCTGTCGTTGAGCCCGCCCACGAAACTTCCGGGTGATGTGGGGCCTATTCATTTCGTTGGTATCGGCGGCATCGGCATGTCTGGCATCGCCGAAGTGCTATTGAACCATGGATATGTGGTGCAAGGCTCTGATCTGAGATCTTCGCCGATCACAGATCGCCTTGCGAAACTTGGGGGCCACATCTTTGTGGGGCAGAAGGCCGAAAACCTTGAAAGTGCAGAAGTCGTCGTGATCTCTTCCGCAATCAAATCCGGCAACCCCGAGCTTGATGAGGCGCGCCGTCGCGGACTACCCGTTGTGCGCCGCGCAGAAATGCTCGCGGAACTGATGCGTCTCAAGCTCAACATCGCGGTGGCAGGCACGCATGGCAAGACGACGACCACGACGATGGTCGCGACTTTGCTCGACGCGGGCAAGTTTGACCCGACGGTCGTGAATGGCGGGATCATCCATGCCTATGGCTCCAACGCGCGGATGGGACAGGGCGAATGGATGGTTGTTGAAGCGGATGAAAGCGACGGCACGTTCAACCGCTTGCCCGCGACCATTGCGATTGTCACAAATATCGATCCTGAACATATGGAGCATTGGGGCACAGAGGAAAATCTGCATCAAGGCTTCCTTGATTTTACATCGAACATCCCCTTTTACGGTCTCGCGATTTGCTGCACCGATGATGCAGATGTGCAAACGCTAGTTGGCAAACTCACGGATCGTCGTGTGGTAACCTATGGCTTTAATGCCCAAGCGGACGTGCGCGCGGTGGGGCTGCACTACAAAGGCGGCGTCGCGATGTTCGACATCCATTTGCAGAACGAAGATCAAGTGATTGAGGGCTGCTCGCTGCCGATGCCGGGCGATCACAACGTGTCCAACGCCTTGTCCGCGGTTGCCGTGGCCCGCCATCTTGGCATGTCAGGCGATGAAATTCGCCGCGCTTTGGCGGCGTTTGGTGGGGTAAACCGACGCTTTACCAAAGTGGCGGAGATCGATGGCGTAACGATCATTGACGACTATGGTCATCATCCAACCGAAATTTCAGCGGTTCTGAAAGCGGCGCGCCAAGCGTCCGAAGGGCGTGTGATCGCGATCCATCAGCCGCACCGATATACGCGCTTGCACCACCACTTTGAAGATTTTTGCTCCTGCTTTAACGAAGCGGATGTCGTGGCGATCACAGAGATTTATGCAGCGGGCGAAGAGCCGATTGAAGGTGCGTCACGCGATGATCTTGTGGCGGGCTTGATCCGTCATGGGCACCGTCATGCGCGTTCTATCACGACACAGGATGAGCTGACGGCTTTAGTGAAAGAGCAAGCGAAACCGGGGGATATGGTTGTCTGTCTTGGCGCCGGTACGATCTCGGCATGGGCCAATGAATTGCCTAAACGTATGAAAGCATGAGTCTTTCTTTAATTTTAGGCGCTGTATATGTGCTCTGTGCGGCGATTGTCGCGATGCTGCCGATCCGGCGGCAATATTGGCCTGCTGGCATCATGCTGATCGCGGCCCCGCTTTTGCTGGGCTTTATCGGCTATCAACATGGCTGGATCTGGTTTGCCCTTGGCATGTTTGCGTTCCTGTCAATGTTTCGCAATCCACTTCGCTATTTGTGGCGCGTCGCGAGGGGTGAACGACCGGAACTACCCGAATGAGCATGTCTTTGGTTCTGGCGCTAGTGTGGTTGTTGATTGCTAATGTGATCGCGATGTTCCCATCCAAAGATTACCACTGGCGCAATGCCTATGTGCTGATCGGCGTGGGTATTCCCTTGCTGATTTGGGTTGGCTGGCAAAACGGGTTCTGGGTGGCCCTGATTGTGCTGATCGCGGCGATGTCGGTGCTGCGCTGGCCAGTGATTTATCTGGTCAGGTGGATCAAGAGTTTGGCCCGCTAGTTCGTTTCGCGCGCGAAACATTTATTGCGTATTGATAATGGGTTAATATCTGTGTGCGGTGCGTTGAAGGGATTTCCCTTGATGGTGGCGCGTCTATCGCCCCAGTTACAAAGATGGTTGCAGCAGACGATATAAAAGATAGTTAGAGCCTCGAGCGGTGGCGGGAAGAGTGTCCGAAGTCCCAAAGGATGGACGAATAAGCTGCGCGCAAGGTTGCAGTGAGCATTGCTCGCCGCGCTGCAATGTGCGTGTTTCCGTTCGCTTGGGAAGCGTACTCGAGTGAAATCTCTGGCAAGCGGGAACTGACGACGTTTTGGTTTTTTTCAATGGGGTCTAATCGCAGGTATTGCGAGTAAATACTCAACTTTAGAGCTTATGCATGCCGCAGAAGAAGCAGGCCAAATTTCCTAAAGTGCCAAGGTATCGATTCATGCTGCTTTTGCTTCAGCCCAAGTTATCCATGCAGCTGATTTTGCAGCTGACACTTCCTTTGCTAGTGATGTTTCTATGCCGTTGATGATACCGACAGTTCCATTAAAGTTTGGGTTCAAATTTCTGAAGACGTTCATCTAGTTGAAGATGGAGTAGATTTGTCGACGCAAACGGTTCGGCCAGAAACTCCCCCCGATTGGTTTCGAGCGGTTGACGTTTCCTTGCTGGAAGCTTGGCGTGATGACCACGCGACGTGGACCTTTTGGGCGCGTTGGTGGGACGGGGCCAAAAATAGAACGCAGTTGCATTGGGATTTGCAGACGAAAGTTGCGCTGATTGAGGATGGGGAGTGAGAGAAGGGGCCTGAGCATATAGCAAAGGTGATTACGGGGATCGAAGCCGACCTTGCAATTGAGCGAACCCCAAAATCTGACGAGATCATTCAAATTGAAAACGGTCTCTTCGACTATCTTCCTGCGACAGTCCATGCTCCTCTCCGTTTTAAGAACGCTATCGAGAAAGTCATTTATACCGTCGATGAAATCAAAGCGATTTGTGAGGCAAAAGATAGCAACCAATACACAGCTATTCTGACAGTCCTTAAAAGACTTGAAACGCATTTTCTGCGTTGTGCGAACAACCCGTAGCGTATGCATGATATGTTTCTGAAGATGCAGCGCTATCTCGAACGCGAGATAAAGACTGGTGAATGTCCGTTGGATGAATTGATCACTGATCTTGAGTTTGATGTTGAGACGGGCGTGACGGACATTCGTAAATCTAACGCGGACGTTGAAAAGACAGTGAGGTCTCGACTTGCTGTGCGATTGAGTTCTTGCAAACGTGAGGAGAAAGAACGCTTTGGCGAGGCAATGTTAGACGCTGCCAAGGTTTCGACCGAGAGGTTGGGTTCAGAAACTCGCGAAGATGTTGCCGTGTCGCTGGACGAAGTGCAGATTTTGAGGATCGCGAAGAGAGTGATTATCGCAATACCTCTCGGGGTCTTTGAATGGCGCGCAAGGCTGTTGACGAAAAGCGTCGCGTGGTGGAGCGCGATGATCTGACGGGTGAAGACCCTGTTGTGAAAGACAGAGTGGCCTTTGAAGAGGATCAGAACGAGGATCTTGAAACGGGTGAAGCGACGTTGGAACTTGTTGAGAGTGATGCGCCTGAGACCGAGCCCGAAACGGGGTAGTTGCTTAGCTAAGGTGTATACGCGGACTCTTTTCAATGTGCGAAGCGCGCTCTAAACAGGATTGAAACAGGGCTGAAACAGCAGATTGAGCAGAGTATGACCGACTTTTCCCATGTTCGTGGTAAGATCACGATGGATCGCCCATTGGCCGATTTGACGTGGTTGCGTGTTGGTGGTCCTGCGGAAATGTTTTTTCAGCCTGTGGACAAGGACGATCTTCAATCCTTTCTTAAAGCCTTACCGATAGAGACCTCGGTGTTCCCGATGGGCGTTGGGTCGAATTTAATCGTGCGCGATGGCGGTATCAAAGGGGCTGTGATTCGCATGGGGCGCGGGTTCAACCATATCGAGGTCGAAGGCGAAACGATGCGCGTTGGTGTGGCTGCTTTGGATGCACATGTGGCGCGCAAAGCGGCGGATGCGGGGCTGGATTTGACGTTTCTGCGCACGATCCCTGGCGCAATTGGCGGCGCTGTGCGGATGAACGCGGGGTGCTATGGTAGCTATGTTGCGGATCATTTCGTGCAAGCGACGGCCGTGACGCGGGCGGGTGAAGAGGTGCGCATTAGCACCGATGAGCTGGAGTTTGCCTATCGCCAAAGTAGTTTGCCCGAGGGTTATGTTCTGACCGAAGTTGTGCTGCGCGCAGAACGGGGCGATCCCGAAACGCTGCACGCAAGGATGGAAGAGCAGTTGCGCAAGCGCGATGAAACGCAACCCACGAAAGATCGCACTGCGGGGAGTACCTTTCGCAATCCTGCTGGTTTTTCATCCACAGGGCAGGCGGATGACACGCATGAATTAAAGGCTTGGAAAGTTATTGATGACGCTGGAATGCGCGGCGCGACCTTTGGTGGCGCACAAATGAGCACCAAACATCCGAACTTTTTGATCAACACCGGTGGCGCAACTGCCGCAGATCTTGAGGGTTTGGGCGAGATGGTGCGAAAAAAGGTTTTCCAAACACAATCAATAGAGTTAGACTGGGAAGTGTTGAGGATCGGTGAACCGGTTCCATAAAAAAATTGCGTCCGACAAACGGACGCTTCGGTGGCAAAAGAGCGAGCAGCTCTAACTAGTATTTGAGGCACGAGTTGGGTATGTCGAACAGGCAACCCCGCAACGTAGTTGTTTTGATGGGCGGACCTTCGGCTGAACGCGAAGTGTCCTTCTCCTCTGGGCGCGCATGCGCCGCAGCTTTGCGGGAACACGGATACCAAGTTACGGAAATGGATGCAGGCGCTGATTTGGCGACCCGCCTCATCGCGATCGCACCCGACGTTGTATTCAACGCGCTGCATGGGCGCTTGGGTGAAGATGGCTGCGTTCAAGGTGTGCTTGAATGGTTGCAGATTCCTTACACGCATTCTGGTGTTTTGGCCTCGGCTTTGGCGATGGATAAGCAGCGCAGCAAAGAAGTGTTCGCTCAGGTAGGATTGCCAATCGTGAAAAGCATTATCGTGCCTGCTGCCGACGTGCGCGCGCGTCATGTGATGGACGCGCCTTATGTGGTGAAGCCCAATAGCGAAGGCTCCTCCGTGGGTGTGTATCTAGTCAATGAGGCAGCGAATGGTCCGCCGCAGCTTGATGGCACGATGCCCGAAATGGTCATGGTTGAAGCGTTTGCACCGGGCCGCGAATTGACAACGACAGTCATGGGTGATCGCCCGCTGACTGTCACCGACATCCTGACGGATGGTTGGTATGACTATGATGCAAAGTACAAAGAAGGCGGATCGCGCCACGTTGTACCCGCGCAAATCCCTCAAGAGATCTGGGATGCCTGTATGGACTATGCGGTGCGCGCCCATGAAGCATTGGGCTGTCGCGGCGTGTCACGTACAGATTTTCGATGGGATGAAAGCCGCGGTTTGGCAGGTCTTATTCTTTTGGAAACCAACACCCAGCCTGGCATGACAGCGACGTCACTGTCGCCCGAGCAGGCCCAAGCGATTGGTATGAGTTTTTCCGAGTTGTGTTCTTGGATGGTTGAGGATGCGTCATGCAACAGGTAGGCCCAGCCATATCCGGCGGCCCACAGAGGCAAGGTGGTCGCGTGCTGAATCGTGCATCTAAGCGGCGCAAGGCCGATCCTGCGCCATCGCGTTGGTCCTATCGTCTTCAACGTTTGATGTTGACGCCGCTCTTTCGCTTTTCCCTGCGTCTGGGTGTGCCTTTTGCACTGACCTTTTCGTTAGGGCTGGTTTATTTGTCAGACGAAGCGCGCCGTACGGAGTTGCAGGATGTCGTCGCAGAGATGCGTGCCAACATCGAAGAGCGCCCTGAGTTCATGGTGCATTTGATGCAGGTTGACGGGGCGAGCGAAGACGTTGCCTCTGCCATTCACGAAATTATTTCAATCAAATTCCCCGTTAGCTCATTTGATATCGAGCTATCAAACATCCAAAAAACCATCGCCGATATGAATCCTGTAAGCAGCGCAAATGTGCATCTTCAGCCGGGTGGTGTGTTGCAAGTCATGGTCGATGAACGCCAGGTGGCTGCGCTTTGGCGTACGCATGATGGGTTGTTTCGTCTCGACAAAGAGGGTGTCTACATTGGAATTGCCCTTGATCGAAATAACTACCCCAAATTGCCAATTCTTGCGGGTGACGGCGCAGATGCTGCCGTTGTTGAAGCGCAAGAATTGATGGCGACGGCGGCACCTTTGGGCAGTCGTCTTAAGGGGTTTGTGCGCATGGGTGCGCGGCGTTGGGATGTGGTGTTGGATCGTGATCAGCGCATCATGCTTCCCAAAGATGATCCCGTGCGCGCGCTTGAACGCGTGATTGCGTTGAACCAAGTCCAAGACGTGCTTGAACGTGATTTGGCGCGTGTTGACATGCGCCTTGCGCACAGACCGACAATTCGAATGAACGAGAACGCCGTGCAAGAACTATGGCGCATCAAGACGACAGCAGTGAAAGTCCCTGATAATGAATGATCTTTATAGCTCTCAGCGCGCAATGCGCAGTATGCGAAAAGCAGCGATGCAGCGCGGTGTCGTGGCGATATTGGATGTGGGCAGTTCCAAGATTGTTTGTCTGGTTTTGCGCTTTGATGGCTCGGATAAGGTGAGCGAAACCGAGGGCGTTAGTTCACTCGCGGGACAGACCGGATTTCGCGTGATTGGGGCGGCAACGACGCGTTCGCGCGGTGTGCGTTTTGGTGAAATCAGCGCCATGTCAGAGACAGAACGCGCCATACGCACAGCGCTCCAGTCTGCACAGAAAATGGCGCAAATTCGTGTGGATCACGTGATTGCCTGCTTTTCTGGCGCGGAGCCGCGCTCTTACGGGCTCGACGGATCCGTCGAAATCGAAAATACTGTCGTGTCCGAGCAGGATGTGGCGCGCGTGCTTTCGTCTTGTGATGTGCCTGATTTCGGGCCGGGGCGCGAAGTTTTGCACGCGCAGCCTGTGAATTTTGCACTGGATCATCGATCTGGCCTGAGCGATCCGCGTGGCCAAATTGGTCAGCAGTTGAACACTGATATGCACATGTTGACTGTTGATGCTGCAGCGATTCAAAATCTCGCACATTGTGTGCGGCGCTGTGATCTTGAACTTGCTGGCGTTGCGTCTTCTGCTTACGCGTCGGGCATTTCCGCGTTGGTTGAGGATGAACAGGAACTGGGTGCGGCGTGTATTGATATGGGGGGCGGGGCGACCAGCATCTCTATCTTTATGAAAAAGCACATGATTTTCGCCGATGCCGTTCGCATGGGTGGTGATCACATCACATCGGATATTTCGATGGGCTTGCAAGTGCCGATGACCACAGCCGAACGGATCAAAACCGTGAATGGCGGAGTTGTGGCGACAGGTATGGATGATCGTGACATGATTGATACGGGCGGTGACACGGGCGATTGGGATCACGATCGTCGCCAAGTGAGCCGTGCGGAACTGATCGGGATTATGCGTCCTCGCGTCGAAGAGATTCTAGAAGACGTGCGCGCACGTCTTGATGCGGCTGGATTTGATCATCTGGCGAGCCAGCAAATTGTCTTGACAGGTGGCGGTAGCCAAATTCCGGGTCTTGACGGTTTGGCAAGTAAAATTTTGGGCCAGCAAGTACGCCTTGGTCGGCCTTTGCGTGTGCATGGTTTGCCTGGTGCGACCACAGGCCCTGGCTTCTCCAGCGCCGTTGGTTTGTGCCTGTTTGCGGCGCATCCACAAGACGAATGGTGGGACTTTGAAATTCTTGAGAATTATCAAGGGCGTTCGTTCAAACGCGCTGTAAAGTGGTTCCGCGACAACTGGTGACCGCTATATCTGGCCGTTTAGGCTAAATCCGGCAGAAATCCGCTGAAAAATTCGCATATTTTGTGGGTTTTTTTGCTTTTTTGCGTGACGTCACCGAATCGCTTGGTTAGACTAATCACAATCAGGCAACAAAAATGATCCGAAAATGGATCGGCAGACACAGGCGGACAGAGCATGACATTGAACCTAACGATGCCAGGACAGGAAGACTTGAAGCCACGCATTACGGTATTTGGCGTGGGCGGAGCGGGCGGCAATGCCGTCAACAACATGATTGAGAAAGAGCTCGATGGTGTTGACTTCGTGGTCGCGAACACGGATGCGCAAGCGCTGCAACAATCCATGTCGCAGAGTCGGGTTCAGCTGGGTGTTAAAGTCACTGAAGGTCTGGGTGCCGGTGCGCGTGCGACTGTTGGTGCTGCTGCTGCCGAAGAGAGCATCGAGCAAATTGTTGACCACCTCGCAGGTGCGCACATGTGTTTCATCACGGCCGGAATGGGCGGTGGTACTGGAACGGGTGCGGCACCAATCATCGCGCAAGCCGCGCGTGAGTTGGGTGTTCTGACCGTTGGCGTAGTTACCAAGCCGTTCCAGTTTGAGGGCGGCAAGCGTATGAAGCAGGCTGAAGATGGTGTTGAAGCCCTTCAGAAAGTTGTCGATACGCTGATCATTATCCCAAACCAGAACCTGTTCCGTCTAGCCAATGAGAAGACCACTTTCACTGAGGCGTTTAGTCTTGCAGATGATGTTCTTTATCAAGGTGTTAAGGGTGTTACAGATCTGATGGTGCGTCCCGGCTTGATCAACCTCGATTTTGCAGACGTGCGCGCTGTGATGGATGAGATGGGCAAGGCGATGATGGGTACAGGCGAGGCGACAGGTGAGGATCGTGCGATCCAAGCAGCCGAGAAGGCGATTGCCAACCCTCTGTTGGACGAGATTTCATTGCGCGGCGCGAAGGGCGTTCTTATCAACATCACTGGTGGAAACGACCTTACATTGTTCGAACTCGACGAAGCGGCGAACCGCATTCGCGAAGAGGTCGATCCAGACGCCAACATCATTGTGGGTTCCACAATGGATCCATCTTTGGAAGGTGGCATGCGTGTCTCTGTCGTTGCTACGGGCATCGACGCACTTTCAACGACCAGCGAAACACCAGTGCCGCGCCGCTCCATGGCGCAGCCTTTGGCAACGCAAGCAGACGAGCAGCCAGCCCCCGCCGCGCCGGTTACGATTTCATCCGTCGCAACCACGGCACCTGTCGCGCAAGAGCCTGCGTTGTTTGAAGAAATGAACACGCAAGCTGTCGCGGCCTCTGAACAAGCGGAAGATATCTTCGAGGAAGAAGCAGCAGTATTCCAGCCTGAACTTCCAAGCTTTATCGCGGATCGCAGCCAGCAGCGCGCGCCAGCGCCTGTTGCAGAAGACCTACCACCTCCCGCGTATCAGCCTCCTGTGTTTGAGCCACAATCGATGCATGAACCAGAGCAAGCGGGTTATGTCGCGCCAAAAGCGCCAAGTTTGGGCACGCCGTCGCCAGAAGCGATGGCGCGTTTGCAAGCTGCGGTTCACCGTGCACCCGCAGAGCAGCCACAATACCAGCAACCTGCTGCATCTGACGCGGTTGAGCGCCCACGTTTTGGGATCAATTCTTTGATCAACCGCATGACTGGCCATGGCCAAGAGGGTGCCCCAGCGCAGCCCGCGCGTCAGCAACCTCAAATGCAAACGGGTCAACCTGCACCGGCAGCTCAGCCAATCGCAGAGAGCGATCCTGAGCAAGAGCGCATCGAAATTCCGGCATTTTTGCGCCGTCAAGCAAACTAAATCATAGTTAACTCGATCTAAGAGGGGCGCTTTCGAGCGTCCCTTTTTTCGTTTTGAAACAATTCTTTAGGCTTGGGGTTTAGCACACTCAGCATAAACCCGCTTACCCGCCTGATAACCATGTTTCAGACCGTTACAAAGTTTGAGTTGAGGGTTTCTACCTGCATCGTTACCAGATCGTTAACTTTCGGAGGGGCGAAGTGTGCCTGTCTGGTATCGGAGACTGCCTTGCAAACGACTTTGAAATCATCTGTTACTTTTATCGGTGTCGGCCTGCACTCTGGTGCGCCAGTCGAGATGACTGTGCATGCGGCATCTGCTGGACACGGGATTTGGTTCCGCCGCAGTGACGTTACGGCTGTTGACGCGATGGTGCCAGCACGTTGGGACGCAGTGAATCCAACGCCGTTGTGCACTAAGATCGAGAATGCCGATGGAACGGTTGTGTCTACGATTGAACACATCATGGCAGCACTCGTTGGATGTGGTGTTAGTAACGCGTTGATCGAGATCAACGGCGCGGAAGTGCCGATAATGGATGGCAGCTCCGCAGAGTTTGTGCGCGGGCTGTTGGGCAAGGGTGTGCTTACACTCAGCTATGATGGTTGGGCTTTGAGAATCCTAAAAACCGTTGAAGTTCAGACAGATACAGGGTGGGCACGGTTTGAACCTGCGCGCAGCCTGTCAATAGATTTCGCAATTGATTTTGAAGACGCAGCGATTGGCTCGCAAAGCAAGTCGCTGAATATGGCGAACGGAACTTTCGTGCGCGAGCTGTGCAATAGCCGCACGTTCTGCCGCAATTCGGACGTGGAAGCGATGTATGCACAGGGGCTCGCCAAGGGCGGGACTTTGGAGAATGCCGTCGTTGTCGATGGTGACCGTGTGCTGAGCCCGGGTGGCTTGCGTCATTCGGATGAAGCTGTGCGTCACAAAATGCTCGACGCCTTGGGTGATCTGTCGCTGGCCGGCGCGCCTATTTTGGGTCGCTACACCGGCACGCGGGCAGGGCATACGATGACCAACGCTTTGCTGCGCGCTTTGTTCGCGGATCCGACGGCCTATGAAATAGTCGAGTGTGATGCCTCGATCAACGCCAATTTGCCCGGTGCTGGTGTCACTCGCAGCGAGATTCCTGCGGCTCATTAACCTCAATATGACGTGAAGATGCGCATTGGCCCAAGATTTTGGGGTATAGCCATTTTGCATGTGGATATTATGTGCTAGGACCGACGTGAAAACAGAGATAAAACTCTGACAGGTTCGATCAAAGGTGCTGGAATGAAACGCAAATCTGTGCGTCACGCTCTGACAGTTGCGACTGTACTCACTCTGACGGTTGCCGGATGCAGCGGCGGTGGTGGAGGCGGGGTCTCTCGTTTTCTGGGCGGTAAATCTACTATTCCCCTGGACACTTTTACAGCTGAGCAAATCTACGAGCGCGGTGAGTTCGAATTGGAACGTAAGCGCGATGATGATGCGGCGTTCTATTTCGGTGAAGTTGAGCGTCTTTATCCGTATTCAGAGTGGGCGAAACGCGGTTTGATTATGCAGGCCTTTGCCTATCACAAAGACAAAGACTACGAGAATTCTCGCGCCTCGGCGCAGCGTTTCATTGATGTCTATCCCACCGATGATGACGCCGCTTATGCGCAATATTTGCTGGCGTTGAGTTATTACGATCAGATCGAAGATTTGGGCCGCGATCAAGGCCTTACCTTCCAGGCCTTGCAGGGCCTGCGCACCGTGATTGAGCGTTATCCTGATAGCGAATACACGAGTTCTGCGATATTGAAATTCGATCTTGCCTTTGATCACTTGGCGGGTAAAGAGATGGAAATTGGCCGTTATTATCTGCGTCGTGATCACTACACCTCCTCTATCAACCGCTTCCGCGTCGTTGTGGAGGATTTTCAGACGACGACACATACACCTGAAGCGCTGCATCGTTTGGTTGAGTCCTATTTGTCCCTTGGTTTGAACGAAGAAGCGCAGACTGCGGGTGCGATCCTTGGCCACAACTATAAAAGCACGGAGTGGTATGAGGATAGTTTCAAGCTGCTCACAGGGCGTGGTTTGGAATTGACAGCGGCGGGCGACAGCTGGTTGCGTCAAGTTTACCGCCAGATGTTGCAAGGCAAGTGGCTGTAATCCTGTATGCGCGTGACTGGTTCGCGCGAAGGGGTGACTGAATGCTACGTACGCTCGATATTCGTGATATCTTGATTATTGATCATCTCGAGCTTGGCTTTCAGTCGGGCTTGAATGTTTTGACGGGTGAGACGGGGGCAGGAAAGTCTATCCTCTTGGATTCACTCGGGTTTGTTCTGGGCTGGCGCGGTCGCGCCGAACTTGTTCGCGCAGGTGCGGAGCAAGGTGAAGTGACAGCCGTCTTTGATTTGCCGAAGGGCCACGCAGCACTGAGCATCCTCGAAGAGACGGGTTTACCTGTCGAACATGAGTTGATCCTGCGCCGTGTGAACCGTAGCGATGGACGCAAAACGGCTTGGGTCAATGATCGGCGATGTTCTGGCGAGGTGTTGCGTGCGCTGTCCGAAACCTTGGTGGAATTGCACGGACAACACGATGATCGTGGCTTGCTAGATCCCAAAGGCCACATGGCTGTTCTGGATGCATTTCTTGATAAACCAGAACTACACAAGGCTGTGGCTAGCGCATGGAAAGAACTGTCTGGGGCGCGCAAGTCCTTGAAGATATTGGAGGCTGCGATTGCTGCGGTGCGTGAGGAAGAAGATTTCTTGCGCCACGCGGTGGCCGAATTAGATGATCTTGGCCCGCAACCGGGCGAAGAGGCGGCGCTTGATACGGTGCGACGTAAGATGCAGAGCGCAGAGAAGATCCGTGGTGACGTGGCGCGCGCGCATAACATGATTGGATTTGAGGGCGCTGAAGGAGTGATTGGCGAAGCGATCCGCTGGCTTGATGGCGTTGCCGCGCAAGCGGAGGGGCAGTTGGACGCGCCTTTAGCGCGGCTCAGCCGTGCATTGGAAGAAATGGGGGAGGCGAGTGCTGGAATTGAGAATTGCCTTGATAACCTAGAATTCAATTCAACGGATCTAGAGAATTGCGAAGAGCGTTTGTTCGCGATCCGTGCCTCGGCGCGCAAGCATAATGTGACGCCGGATGAGCTTGGGGTGTTCGCGGTTGAATTACGCGATCGCCTTGCAGCGTTGGATGCAGGGGACGCGCAATTGGGTGAGGCGCGAGAGGCAGTTCAAGAGGCAGAGACGCAGTATGACCGGGCCGCGCAGGCATTGAGCGACGCACGTGGAAAAGCAGCGATGGCCTTGGATCAGGCGGTCACCCTAGAACTGGCACCACTGAAGATGGAGCGCGCGGTGTTCACGACGCAAGTGAGTGAAGCGCCCACGACAGCGACAGGGCGTGACGCGGTTGCATTTACAGTGGCCACGAACCCCGGTGCGCCAAGCGGGCCTTTGAACAAGATAGCCTCGGGCGGCGAGTTGAGCCGCTTTTTGCTGGCCTTAAAGGTTTGTTTGTCGAATGAAAGCCAAGACATCTCGATGGTTTTCGATGAGATTGATCGCGGTGTCGGCGGCGCGACAGCGGATGCAGTCGGACGTCGTTTGGCAAGTCTTGCGGAGGGCGGACAGGTGTTGGTTGTCACGCACTCGCCACAGGTCGCGGCCCTTGGTGGACATCATTGGCGTGTGGAGAAACGTGTGGTGAACGAGGCGACATTGTCGACGGTTTTGCCCTTGTCACCGGACGAGAGGACCGACGAAATCGCGCGGATGATTTCAGGCGATACGATCACCGATGAAGCGCGCGCCGCCGCGCGGTCTTTGCTGGCGGGTTGATGTGATACGATCTGTCCTTTCAGCGCTCGGCACAGTTTTGATGGACGCCAAGGATAGTCTGACTCAGGTCTGGGCCCATATGCGGCGGCGGGGTCCATCGCAAATCCAGTTCTGGTTTATCGCTTTGATGATCGGGATCGCGGCAGGCCTTGCAGCGGTGCTATTCAGGTACGGTATTTCTCTATTGCAAACAACGCTGTACGGCGTTGAGGATGTCACCAAGCTGCATAGTTTTGCGGCAAATCTGCCTTGGTATTGGGTGTTGATGATACCGATGGTTGGCGGTGTTGCTGTGGGGATCATCTTGCATCATTTTACCCCTGATGGGCGTGTGCGCTCCGTTGCGGACGTGATCGAAGGAGCGGCCCTCAACGAAGGTCGGGTTGAAAAAAAGGCGGGCGTCGCTTCTGCGTTATCGTCGATGATCACACTTGGCACGGGGGGATCGACTGGGCGCGAGGGGCCTGTGGTGCATATCGCGGCGATGATTTCGAGCTGGGTCAGCAACCTTATTCGCGCGGATGGTATCACGGGGCGCGACCTTTTGGGCTGCGCCGTTGCGGCGGCGGTGTCAGCGAGTTTTAACGCGCCTATTGCGGGTGCTTTATTCGCTTTGGAAGTGGTCTTGCGTCACTTCGCAGTGCACGCCTTTGCCCCCATCGTAATCGCAAGCGCGGCGGGTACGGTGATCAACCGCTTGGCCTTTGGTGACACTGCTGAATTCGCTTTACCAGGCACCACGGCGCTAGAATTTTACGCAGAGCTGCCAGCCTATCTGATCCTTGGACTCGTCTGTGGCTTGGTCGCTGTGACCTTGATGCGCTGCGTGTTTTGGGCGGATGACATGGAGTCGCGCCTTCAAAGCAGATTGGGTCTGCCGTATTGGATCAGGCCTGCCCTTGCGGGGGCGCTACTTGGGCTTTTGGCGATCTGGTTTCCGCACATCATTGGTGTGGGATATGAGACTACTTCGGCCGCTTTGACAGGTAAGTTGTTGCTGCACGAGGCGATCGTTTTTGCGATGATCAAAGTTGCAGCGGTCGCCATCACGATGGGTGGACGCATGGGGGGTGGCATTTTCTCGCCGTCCTTGATGATCGGGGCGTTGACGGGTTTGGCGTTTGGTCTGATCGCGACCTCGGTGTTTCCAGAGATCAGCGGATCGCACACGCTTTATGCGTTGGCAGGGATGGGCGCTGTGTCGGCTGCAGTTTTGGGCGCGCCGATTTCGACGACCTTGATCGTGTTCGAGTTAACGGGGGACTGGCAGACTGGCCTTGCGGTGATGGTGTCGGTGTCTTTGTCTACGGCCTTGGCTTCGCGATTGGTGGATCGTTCGTTCTTTTTAACGCAGTTAGAGCGGCGCAATATCCATCTTGCTGCTGGACCGCAGGCCTATCTGTTAGCGATGTTCCGGGTGGCGGGGGTGATGCGCAAGTCCGAGGATGGCATTGATGAGGACGCCTGTTGGGAGATGATCTCGGAAGGGATCTACGTGGATGGCAACGCCACATTAGAGGCAGCGATGCCGATCTTTGACAAATCCGGCGTTGATTTCATTCCTGTTGTGACCCTCTCAGGGGAAGACCAAGCGCCCGAATTGTGGGGCGCTTTGTATCAAGTGGACGCGTTGAAAGCCTATAATCGTGCGTTGGCTGCGACCGCTGCGGAAGAGCATAGCTAATCGTTTACAAGGGCTTAGTAGCTTCTTCCAGCCAGTCTTGCGCAGCATCGCTGAGTTTGCCTGTGAGCTTGGCTTTACAGGCAGCGTGATAGCTGTCCATCCACTTCAATTCGGCCGCATTCAGCAGATCGGTTCGGATCAAGCGGCGATCAATTGGCACATATGTGAGCGTTTCAAAATCATACATGACGCGGTGGACATCACCGCCTTTGGGCACACCGGCCTTGCAGACAACAACAAGATTTTCGATGCGAATCCCAAAGGCCCCTTCGCGGTAATAGCCCGGTTCATTGGATAGGATCATGCCCGGATCAAGGGGGACTTGGCTGACGCGGCTTAGCCGCTGCGGCCCTTCATGCACGCCAAGGAAATGCCCGACGCCATGTCCAATCCCATGATCAAAATCCTGTCCCGCAAGCCAGAGCGGCACACGTCCAACCGCTTCGATATCACGTCCCGCAAGACCCTTGGGCCAGCGCAAACGCGAGATCGCGATCATTCCTTGCAACACGCGCGTGAAGGCGGTGCGTTCTTCGTTCCCAGGGGGACCAATCGCGATGGTGCGGGTGATATCGGTGGTGCCATTGAGGTACTGCCCGCCACTGTCGAGCACCAAAAGGTCGCCGTCGCGTAGGGTGCGCGCAGTCTCATGCGTGACGCGGTAATGCATGATCGCGCCGTTTGGGCCAGCGCCAGAAATGGTATCAAAACTGATGTCTTGCAGCGCGTTGGTGGCGCGTCTGCAATGCTCCAACTGGCTCACTACGTCGATTTCAGAAATGCTATTGGCGGGCTGTTGATCAAGCCAGCAGAGCAACTCGCAAACGGCTGTGGCGTCTGTGATGTGAGCGTTGCGCGTGCCTTCGATCTCGACAGGATTTTTGCGCGCTTTAGGCAGGACGCAGGGTTCGTTGCCATATGTAATTTCCGCGTCGCCCTTCGCGAGTGCGTTGATCACGGCGACCGGCACAGAGGTTTTATCGCAGCGCACTTTGCCTGCAAATTGGCTGAGTGCGGCTTTAAACTCAGAAGGCGGTGCGATGTCGATTGACGGATCTGCGCCGATGCTCGCAACTTTGAACGGCTCCACGAATAGTTGCACGCGCGCGTCGCTGTGCAAGATCGCAAAGCCATGCATCAAAGGGGTTTTGGAAACGTCATTGCCGCGAATGTTCAACAACCAACACAGGCTGTCGGGCAGGGTGATCAACGCTGCTTGTTCGCCCTGTTCTTGCAAGTCTGCAGCGCACTCGTTGCGTTTGTCTACAGATGATTTTCCAGAGTATTCAATGGGGTAGGTGAAAGCTGGCGTCATTGGCGGAGCCGGTTGATCCGCCCAGATTGAGTCCACTAAATTATCGCAGGGGCGCAGTACAATTCCGCTATCGGCAAGCGCGTCTTCATGCATGTTCAACTGGCCTTGAGTCATTAACCATGGATCAAATCCCACGGTGCCACCATTTGGCATCTGTTCTTTGAGCCAATCCGCCAGCGAAATTTCGGGCCAAGGGACAGGGCTATAATGGGCGAGATCAACTTGGGATTTCACCTGCGTGCGGTAGCGTCCATCGATGAACACACCAGCGGTTTCGCGCAGGGCGCAACAAAAGCCCGCAGAGCCTGTGAAACCTGTAAGCCACTGTAAACGCTCATCCCGAGGTGCAACGTATTCGCCCTGATGGGCATCTGCGCGCGGGATGATGAAGCCGTCAAGCTGCGCGTCTTGCATCTGAGCCCGCAGGTTTGCAAGACGCGCAGCGCCATGCTCTGGCGTGCTGGTGGTGTCAAAGCTTTGAAACATGGCGCGCATCCTCTTTTGACTGAGAGGAGCGCAAAGTCAGAGGGGCGTCAACCGACTTTCCGCATACCCATCACCCGCGCGCGGGCACGTGGGTCACTGTCAAACAAAGCGGCAAGCTGCTCTGTCATGGCACCTGCAAGCTGTTCCACATCGGTGATCGTCACGGCGCGCTCGTAATAGCGCGTCACGTCATGACCGATACCGATGGCGAGCAGTTCAACCGCGCGTTTCTTTTCGACCATCGCGATCACATCGCGCAGGTGTTTTTCCAAGTAATTCGCGGGGTTAACGGACAAAGTACTGTCATCCACAGGTGCGCCATCCGAGATCACCATCAAGATCTTACGCGCCTCAGGACGACCAGTCATACGGCGGTGCGCCCACTCCAGTGCCTCGCCGTCGATGTTTTCTTTGAGCAGACCTTCTTTCATCATTAGGCCCAAATTGGGCCGCGCACGACGCCAAGGGCTGTCGGCGCTTTTGTAGATGATATGGCGCAGATCATTCAGGCGTCCGGGCTGTTGTTCACGTCCCGCATTGAGCCAAGCCTCGCGAGATTGGCCACCTTTCCACGCGCGCGTGGTAAAGCCTAGGATTTCTACCTTCACATTACAGCGCTCAAGCGTGCGTGCCAGAACATCAGCACAGATCGCAGCAATAGAAATCGGACGACCGCGCATGGAACCGGAATTGTCGAGCAAGAGCGTCACAATCGTGTCGCGGAATTCTGTGTCTTTCTCGACCTTAAAACTAAGCGGTGTTGTCGGGTTGGCAACCACGCGCGCAAGGCGGCCCGCGTCAAGCGTACCTTCCTCAAGATCAAACTCCCAAGAGCGGTTTTGCTGCGCTTGCAAGCGGCGCTGCAATTTGTTGGCAAGGCGCGAGACCGCGCCTTTCAAAGGTTCTAGCTGTTGATCAAGGTAGGCGCGCAAGCGTTCCAGCTCGATTGGCTCTGCCAAATCTTCGGCGCGCACTTCTTCGTCAAATTGGGTGTCATAGACCTGATAATTCGGATCAGCATCAGAAATCGGTTGAGGCTGCGGCGGCTCAAGAGGGGCCTCGCCTTCGGGCATCTCTGCCTCATCACCCATTTCCTGATCAGAAACATCGTCCATGGAGACTTGGGCCTGCGCGGCGTCTTGCTGTTCTTCTTGAGATTGCTCAGCGGAGGCGTCGTCAGCCTCTTCGCCCTCGTCATCCTGACCGGAACTATCGGGTTCTTGTTCGTCTTCGCCGCTTTCTTCTGCATCATCCTGCGCATCATCATCGATATCATCAGGATCATCGCCAAGTTGGTCGCCGTAACCAAGATCTTGGATCAATTGGCGCGATAATTTGGCAAAGGCGGCCTGATCATCGAGCAAAGCATCGATATCATCAAGTGTGTCACCGGCCTGCTTTTCGATGAAATCCCTCCAAAGGTTCATCACATTCTGCGCGCCCTCTGGTAGATCACGCCCCGTGGCGAGGTGGCGCACAAGATAGCCAGCGGCAGTGGCCAAAGGCGCATCAGCGGCATCCTTGATCTGGTCATAGCCCTTGCGCAGCGCCTCATTGCCGATTTTCGCGTCAATGTTTCCCGCGGTGCCGGGCATGTCGCGCGCACCCATTGCCTCACAACGCGCTGTTTCCATCGCTTCATAAAGCTCGCGCGCGGTTTCGCCCTGCGGGACATACCGCGAATGGGTGCTGCCATCATGAAACTTGCGGTACATCGCAAGCGCGTCCGCGGTGCCGCGCGCGATTAAGACTTCCTCGCGGGTCATGCGGCGGCTGACTTGGGGTAGGCGCATCGTGTCGCCAGAAACGCCAGAGGGGTCGACCGTGTATGTCACGGACAACTCGGGATCATTCGCCATGACCTTAGTCGCTTCGGCCAAGGCCTTTTTGAATGGATCTGCTGGATTGTCGTTTTGTTGGCTCATTTTACTAAATCCGCAGTTTCTGAGTGTTTAGATGCAAATTCCAAGCACGAATTCCAATTTTCAAGCTCGCCGAATGAAGTGGGCTGACTTTGGCCCTTCAAATAGTCCAATTCGTCGTTCGCGATTTGAGAGAGAGACGCTCCCAATGCCATGTGCAAGCCATGACCAGTCGTACGTTGAAAAAGCTCGTCAAAGGCACCGACAAATTCGGAAAATTCGTTAGCATTTTCTGTACGTCCAAAAAACGTGTTTTCTTGGCGTAAAATCTCTGCCAACAACGCGCAAGATGGTGCAATGGTTTCAACGCCACCGCCTGCTTGGATTGCTTTGGTTTCAATGAGCGCGGGGTTCGGCGCGGCCTGCACTGCGGTTGCTTTTATTAGAAGCAATGACATACTTAGCAGGTGAAGGCCGCTTCGCATTACCCCAAGCTCACACTTGCAGCGCTTTCAGGCAGTTCTTCATCGAAACAACGCTGATAGAACTCAGCAACCGTTTGGCGCTCAAGCTCGTCGCATTTATTGAGGAAAGACAGACGGAACGCGTAGCCCACATTGCGGAAGATTTCTGCGTTCTGCGCCCATGCAATAACCGTGCGCGGTGACATCACCGTAGACAGATCCCCGTTCATGAAGGCTGTGCGCGTGAGGTCAGCTACTTTGACCATTTGCTTCACAGTCTTGCGACCCGCTTCACTATTATAATGCGCGTTCTTGGAAAGAACGATGGAGCTTTCAGCATCAACGCTGAGATAGTTCAACGTAGCTACAAGCGACCAACGGTCCATCTGACCTTGGTTGATCTGTTGCGTACCGTGGTAAAGACCTGTCGTGTCACCCAAACCAACCGTGTTCGCGGTCGCGAAGATGCGGAAATAGGGATGCGGATTGATCACTTTGTTCTGATCTAGAAGCGTCAATTTACCATCAGTTTCCAGAACACGCTGGATTACGAACATCACGTCCGCGCGGCCCGCGTCGTATTCATCAAACACAATCGCTGTTGGATTGCGCAGGGCCCAAGGCAGGATACCTTCTTGGAAATCAGTAACTTGCTTGCCGTCTTTTAGTTTGATCGCGTCTTTGCCGATCAAATCAATCCGAGAGATGTGGCTGTCGAGGTTCACACGCACAGCAGGCCAGTTCAAACGTGACGCAACCTGTTCAATGTGGGTGGATTTACCCGTGCCGTGATAGCCCTGAACCATCACGCGGCGATTGTGCGAAAAGCCCGCAAGGATCGCCATCGTGGTGTCTGGGTCAAACTTGTAAGTGCTATCGAGTTCCGGGACACGGTCTGTGCGTTTGGCAAAGCCTTTGACGACCATATCCGTATCGAGGCCAAAGACCTCGCGAACGGAGATGTCTTCAGTTGGTTTCATGTCGATGTCCAGCATCTCGTCGGCCATGGTGTCTGTCCTTGTCTTGTGCGTGCGGCGCAGCCGTATCTGATGATCAACTCGTGCCTCAAATCCGACCCAAGGACAAGGGGAAGGGCGGCGAAATTCAAACCCTGCTCAAAGTCTTTTTACTAGGCTCAGGACCCATTAATTGCCTTGATGCTGGTTTGTCGTCATGATTCACGAACCCCAATGATTTGGGGGAACGATGAGCAATCTTTACTGGCTAACCGAAGAACAGATGAGGCGGCTTCGTCCGTACTTTCCAAGGAGCCGAGGTAGGCCACGCGTCGACGATAGGCGTGTTTTGAGTGGTATTATCTTCATCAATCGCAATGGCTTACGCTGGTGTGATGCCCCCGCAGCGTATGGTCCGCCCAAGACGTTGTACAACCGCTGGAAACGCTGGAGCGATATAGGTGTGTT
The DNA here is from genome assembly GCA_000156115.1 of Rhodobacteraceae bacterium HTCC2083. GTDB lineage: Bacteria > Pseudomonadota > Alphaproteobacteria > Rhodobacterales > Rhodobacteraceae > Planktotalea. The sequence goes on along the minus strand of DS995276.1, from coordinate 3,638,058 downwards.
TGCCCGGATAATGACGGGGTTTGCAGCGGAGGCACCCGATAATCAGACCATCTCGATCGACGCGACCTACCTCAAAGCGCACCGCACTGCCTCAAGCCTGGGGCTTAAAAAGGGGGGCGTGGTCGTCTAATCGGTCAGACAAAGGGCGGCATGAACACCAAATTGCATGCTGTCACTGACACCAGCGGTCGCCCAATCCGCTTCTTCATAACCGCCGGTCAGGTCAGCGATTACACCGGTGCGGCGGCTTTGCTGAGCGGTTTACCAGATGCGGAATGGTTGCTCGCCGACAGGGGCTATGATGCCGATTGGTTCCGAGAAGCCTTAACAGACAGGGGCACAAAGCCTTGTATCCCTGGTCGCAAGTCACGCAATAAGACCGTTCGATACGACAAGCGCCGTTACAAACGCCGCAACAGGATCGAACGCATGTTTGGCAGGCTTAAAGACTGGCGACGCGTCGCAACCCGCTATGACCGATGTCCCAAAGTATTTCTGTCAGCGATCGCCCTCGCTGCAACCGTCATATTCTGGTTATGAGTCCTGAACCTAGGCTTCAACGCAATGGCGTGGCAGCTTGCGTGCATGGAAAGATTTGCACTCATTTGTGTTTTGTGTGTCCTAAAGGGCGCGGGGCGATGACGGAGGAGCGCGTTTCAGGGCATGGTACTGGCGCGGACCGCTCTGATCTGGCGGGGCAATATGCGCTTGGGCTGTTGGACGGGGACGAACGGGTCGTGTTTGAGCGTCGCCTCAAAGAGAGTGCGGAGTTGCGCGATGAAGTGGCCCGCTGGCAGGAACATTTCACCGCGCTTGGTATGAATGTTTACCAGAGCGATCTGCCATTATCCGTCTTCGATCATCTCAAAAGGGAATTGTGGTCGGAAAATCGGTTGCCTTAGCGGCGCCGTATTCGCATCTGGGAATATGCGCTTGGCGGCATTGCTGCGGCTTTACTGGCGTATTTCGTCTATAATTCAGACATGGGATCGCGCCCCGTGACCGATGTTTTGCAAGCAAACATTCAGATTGCCCAAAATGAGGCCGACCTTACATTTGTGTTCAACCCAGTCACCGCCTTACTGCATTTTGAATATGACGATGGGCAGGAATTAGAGGGCAGCAGGTTTGCGGTATGGGTCGTAAAGGGCGATGCTGCACCTGTGTCTTTTGGGGTGATACCTGTGCAACGCCATGGTGCGCTGCGTTTGAATGGCGCGCAAAGCAGGTCGTTGCGCGCAGGGGTGATGCTTGCGGTTTCACAAGCGGTAGAGACACCTGAATTCTTGGGCATGGCACCGCTTATGAAGCGATCCGATTTTTAAGCTGCGGTTTGGGGTCGATTGGCCGTAACACTCCTCACATGGATGTGCTTTAGCTTGTCTTGCAAATGTTGGGGCGGCCCCTCAAATCTGAGGAAAGGAGTTTACACATGCATAGACGTCACTTTCTTTCCCTCGGAGCGGCCAGCGGTTTGGCCAGTATGAGCGTTCTAGGCGCGTTCGGTGCGCGACCGGGTTCTGCGGCCGCCGGCACGTTTGAAGTGACGCGCTCGAAGGCAGAGTGGAAAGCGATGTTAAGCACTCTCCAATATAAGGTGATGCGAGAAGAGGGTACGGAGCGCGCAGGTTCGTCCCCGCTTGATAAGAATTATGAGGCTGGCACCTATCATTGCCGCGGCTGCGATCTGGCGCTTTATCCTTCTGGGACCAAGTATGACAGTCGCACGGGTTGGCCGAGCTTTTATCAGTCTTTGCCAAATGCAATTGGCACAAAGGCAGACCGCAAGCTGTTTGCTGTGCGCACAGAGGTGCATTGCCGCCGATGCGGATCGCACTTGGGTCATGTCTTTGCTGATGGACCCGCGCCAACAGGCAAGCGTCATTGTTTGAACGGAGTGTCTTTGGTGTTCAAAGCGGCGTAAGTGATTTTTCCACGATATATCAGGAGCTATTCCTCAGGCTCTGGATAAAGGTCGCGGATCGCATCAAGGTCTGCTTCATACTCGCCTAGGGCCTCCTGGCCTTTGGAGCTGAGCCAGTAAATGCCTTTAGACACACGTTCGAACCAGCCATAGTGATTGTGCGACATCAAATTGCGCGCCGTTGGCACGCCTGTGGTTTTTGCGATCTCGGAGGCTTTGGTTGGCCCGTGTCCTTCAAGAAAACCTAAGCATTTGAGCGCGTCTTGTCGGTAGGCAGTCACAAGCCCTTGCCGCGTTGAGCCGCCTGTGTTGGGGTCACCGACAAGGCGTTGAAATTCGCGCAAATGGCGGTCGGCTTTCTTTTTCGACTTGCGCGGGGTGTAGGGTGTTGGATCCACATGCGCCTCCACGAAATTGTCAGAGGCGCGCACTGTGAGCAGGCCAAGACCCAAGCGACGACACAGGTTTTTGTTGTTTTTGAGCGACTTTAGCCCTGCTTTTCCCTTGGGTCGCGGTACGCAGATGTAGACCGTGTCGCAGATCGAGAGCCGCTCCACCCCTTGATGAAACAGTGACAGCGAGAAGCCAGTTTTGAGTTCCACGATCAAGGGTGGTTCATCGCCGCGCATGGCCATGACATCGAGCTTGCCAACCTCGCCTTTGACCTCATACCCCTGCGCTTCCAAAAAGGATTTCACAGGGGGGTAGAGATCGGTTTCGCGGGTCTTTTTTGCTGGCATCGCTGCTGTGTCCCGCTCACTTGGGCTGCTTGGCGCGATATATAGACGTTTTGTACAAAAGAGGAAATGCTGGGCGTTTAACGCGTCAACTTGCGCAGACTATCATTTCAAATGTAGTTTTCTCAACGAAGACCGAACGTTTGATATCAAAGCATAATCCACCGACAGAAACGTTATATTTACCTGGTTTCACGCCCCTAAGTACGACAATCGCTTCGCGGTGGACGCAAGTTGGTTCGCCATCAACGCAGGGTCCGATATCGCCGAAGCAAATGGGGCCTAGCGGGTAGATACGACCGGAGGGAGTTCCGTCGGGCAGTGCGGGCGGTGCCTCTCCATTTTCGTCTGTGAGCCAAAGATATCCGATCTTCACGTCTGAGAAGGTAACATTCTCATAACAGTTGCAAATTGAGAGGCAGAGCACTTCGTGATCATCGGATTCAATGCCGTCACAGTCGCTTTGCCCCCATCTGATATCGATGCAGGGTTTAATGTCAGGCCAGTCCACGACTGCGCAGCCTGCGTCTGTAATACAGGCTTCGCATATCGCTTCGCCGAGAAGCCCTTCGTATAGTGCTTGCGACGCAGAGCCGCCGATTTCGGCCCGTCCACTGGTTGAATTACACAAGGTTTCGTAGGCTTCGGTATTTTCGGCAAGCCGTGTTCCACTATGCTCTCCACCGTCTTCATAATGTGCAAATACTTTGACGCCAGCCGTTAAGCATTCAGCCACAGCTGCATTAACCGCTTGCATTTGTTGTTGATGCGTACGGCCATAATCGCCAAAGCGCTCATCGCTGACGTAGAAAATGGCGCGGCAAACACCTGGGCGCCAATCATACATGCGTGCGAGATCGTTAATCGATTTAGCGCCTTCTTCGCGGTTGTTTCCTTGGAAGTCGTTGCCGGCGAAAGGGCCCGTGTGACCAAGTCCGCGTAAGTATTGTTCATGGGTTTGCGTGAAACCTGCTGCAATATAGGGTGCGCGTGGGATAGAGGCTCCATAGTCGGAGCCATCGTTAGTGAACCACGCGACCCTTAGATTTTCCGCGCCACACTTGTCTTTGGCGGATTCTATGGCGGCCGCACTTGCATCGGCAACAAGCGGAGCAATGTCATCCATGCTCCCTGACTGATCAATTAATATGATTAGGTCCACGCCATCAACTGGTGAAGCTTGATCACAAGCGCAAATGGTGGCGTCAGTTCTTTGCAAGCTGTTAGCGAGTGGCTCACAGTTTTTGCCGATAAAGTCGCTCACGGTGTGCTGGATTTCTTCACATTTACTGGCTTGGTCGGCTGATGTGTCGTTTGACTTGGTATGAATTGAGGACAGAAACGCATCGGTCATAAAAAAATCTCCTAATATTCAAATATTAGGAGATCGTTTACGTTTTGCCGCGTGTTGGAAAGTCTGGAATTCCCGACGTGGGTGTATTGTCAGATTTTTCGCTACTTGAAGTTGCGACTGTCTTTAATTTGATCCCAGGCCCAAACGACTTCTTGCAATTGCTCCTCTTGCGAGCGGTCGCCGCCATTCATATCGGGGTGTAGTACTTTGATAAGGGCTTTATAAGACTTGCGAATTTCGGGTTTGGTCCAGAAATCTTTGGCCTCGAGAATTTCCATTGCACGACGCTCAGTGGGTGGCAGGCGCTTGCCCGCACCACCGCCTTTGCCCGGATTGCGCGTGGCGTTACCGCCAAGAACTTGATGTGGATCCTCAATGCCAAGGCGTGCCCAAGCAGCGGCTTCGGGGTCTTTGACAGGCTTTGTTTCGCGTTCCCAGACCTTGTCCTTGCTCTGCTGTGCGTTCAACTCGGCCTCTGTGGTGCCGTTAAAGAAGTTCCATTTTAGATTATATTCGCGCACGTGATCTTTGCAGAACCAGATGAAATCATCCAGAACATCAGGCGCGCGCGGTGCGCGAAACTTGCCCGGCAATTCGCAGCCGTCCTTGGCGCACACCCGCTGCGAGGTCTCTGATTCGCCCGACATGCCCCTGCGACCACGTGGATTTTTCTTCTTTGCAGACGATACGGACATATCGAAACCAAAGGGATCGCTCTTCTTTTGCATTGCTCACCTCGTCCTATCAGGGGCATAACAATAGAGGATTTGGCAGGGGTTAGAAGGGGAGTTTTGTAAAAATGTCCAAGGCAGATGAAATTCGTGCAAAACTTGAGGCCGCATTGACCCCAAGCGCGTTGGATGTGGTCGATGATAGCGAAAGCCATCGCGGGCATAGCGGGTATCAGGAAGGTGGCGAGAGCCATTATAACCTGCGTATTCGCGCGGAGGTGTTTGAAGGTAAGAGCCGGATTGCGCGGCATCGCATGGTGCATGCAGCACTTGGGCCTGAGTTGATTGGCCGCATTCATGCGCTGGCGTTGGATCTAGACGTGCCCTAGTGGGCGCAAGTTTTGTTTAGAGCGGTGGGGCGCTGCCCCCGTCTTCGAGGCAGACCCTCCGAGGTATTTCGGGACCAAAGAAGTCTTGGAGGGTTAGGCTCAGTGGTCGTCGGGGTCTTCGTTTTGCACGGTGGCGTCTGGATCCGAGGGTTGCGCTGGGTCAGAGGCCAGCTCGTCCGTTTCAGTGTCTTCGCTGTCGAGCTCTGGTTCTTCGTTCGGTGCATCGAGCAATTTTGGCTCAAACGCCTCTACATCGGTTTCAATAGGGCGGCGAAACACCAACACATTGCGAAACACTGTGGTCTTGGAAGCGATACCTGCGCGTTCTTCTGAGGGCAGAGTGTCAGCGCGTTGATATTCCCAGCCGTCTGATCCCATTAGGTTCATCAGGGTTTCGAGCGCATTGGCGAATTTGCCGTCGCTGCCTTTGACGCCTTTGCCCCGCTGACCCCGAGATGGTGCAGGCAGGACCTTATATTCGTAGCGTATCATTCGGCGAGCTTTGCCGCGATGATCTGGTTGACGGCTTTCGGGTTGGCTTTGCCACCTGTCGCTTTCATCACCTGACCGACGAACCAGCCTGCGAGTTTCGGGTTTTCTTTTGCTTTCGCCACCTGCGCCGGATTGTCGGCGATGATCTGATCGACTGCGGCTTCGATTGCGCCCGTATCTGTCACTTGCTTCATTCCGCGCGCTTCGACGATGTCGGCGGGGTTGCCACCCTCCGTATAAACGATCTCGAACAGATCCTTGGCGATTTTTCCAGAGATCGTGTCGGCCTTGATCAAATCAATGATGCCACCAAGCTGGGCTGGTGTGATCGGGCAGGTGATGATGTCTTTCTCGTCTGACTTTAGACGTCCAAAGAGTTCGTTAATCACCCAATTCGCCGCGAGCTTGCCATCGCGGTTCTCCGCAACGGACTCAAAGTAGCCTGCGGATTCAACGTCTGCGGTCAAGACCGAGGCGTCATATTCGGAAAGGCCAAATGAGGTGACGAAGCGTGCTTTCTTCTCATCAGGCAGCTCTGGCAGAGTTTTGGCGATATCGTCGACCCAAGCCTGTTCGATCTCTAAAGGGAGCAAATCAGGGTCGGGGAAATAGCGGTAATCATGCGCCTCTTCCTTGGAGCGCATAGAGCGGGTTTCGCCCTTGTCTGGATCGTACAGGCGGGTTTCTTGCTCGACTTTGCCGCCCGCTTCGATGATTGCGATCTGGCGTTTTGCTTCAACATCGATGGCTTGCTGGATGAAGCGCATGGAGTTCATGTTCTTAATCTCGCAGCGTGTGCCAAGGTGGCCGAAATCACCCGTTTCGATGAATTTCTCGTATTGGCCCGGCAAACAGACCGAGACGTTGACGTCTGCGCGCATGCTGCCGCTTTGCATATTGCCGTCGCAGGTGCCCAGGTAACGCAGGATCTGGCGCAGCTTGACCACGAAAGCAGCGGCTTCTTCGGGGCCGCGAATATCTGGGCGCGAGACGATCTCCATTAAGGCGACGCCCGTGCGGTTGAGATCAACGAAAGACATATTTGGGTCCATATCGTGAATCGATTTGCCCGCGTCTTGTTCGAGGTGAATACGCTCGATCCGTACTCGGCGCGCGATGCCAGGCTCAAGATCAACGATGATTTCGCCTTCGCCGACAATTGGGTGATACAACTGACTGATTTGATAGCCCTGCGGCAGGTCAGGGTAGAAGTAGTTCTTGCGATCAAACGCCGAGAACAGATTGATTTCTGCCTTTAAACCAAGCCCCGTGCGTACTGCTTGTTCAACACAGAACTCATTGATAACAGGCAGCATTCCGGGCATTGCCGCATCAACGAAAGCGACATTGGAATTGGGCTCTGCGCCGAATTTTGTCGAGGCAGCAGAGAACAATTTGGAGTTCGAAGCGACTTGCGCGTGCACTTCCATACCGATGACAAGTTCCCAATCGTGTTTTGCCCCCGCAATCGTTTTAATTTTCGGGGTCTCGAAGGTCAGATCAAGCATGCTGTGGGTCCATGAAATCAGGGCGTTAAGGGCTTTTAAGGCAGAGCTGAGGAGGGGGCAAGAGGGGCTCTGTCAGAGATCTCAATAACAGGGGGGATTCTAAAGGATCGCAAAACTTTGGTCATTTAAACCAACCTTAAGCCTTTGGGCGCTAACAACAGGAACAAGTGGGGCATACGAGATGATTTGCTCCGCAGCGGGTTGGATTCGGGGCTGCTGTTTGGTTGCGATTCAATATGCCGCTGGAGCCGATGGATGGGCTCATTATCGACCTACGCAATGTTCCGCTGGTTCTATGCGGCGGTTTTTGGGGCGGCGTGCGTCTTTGATCTATTTTTGCATGACAGTGATAACGCGGTTCGGTCTTGGTTGTATCGGCATGTTGTCAGGCACTTTGGCAACGATCATCGCAGTCTGCGCCGGTGGATTATTGGCGCGGCTCACGCGTCCACCTTTTCACCACAAAGTAAAACACCTGGTCTTTTTCTATTATATGGCGTCGCTACACTTTTGTGCGGCGGTTGTTCTGCAAGAACCTGCACAAAGCTGGTTCTTGGAAAATGCGTCGGCTCCAATTGCGATCTTCAATCTTGCATCGATCACGATTGCCGCTCATCTGCTCGATGCAGAAGAGCTTAAAATCACTCGAGAATACCGGTTGGCAGAATCTGCAACGCTTGACACTGATCATGGCGCGATGATGAGGTCTGCGTTCGTGCGTGAGATTGCCTTGCGTATGAGCTCAAGAATGATGGACCCCCAACCGGGCTGGTTTTAAACTAAGCCAAAATATGCTATTCTGTTCATGCCGACTGCTTGGCGTGGAACAGTTCTGGGGTTGGTACGAAAGCGTTTTTTTTAAGGTTTTGAGGATGCTGATCTCGCGTTCTCCTTCGGTTCAACGTCCCTAAGGTTTCCGCTAGATCGAGATCTAATGTCGCAGCAAGTAGAACTGCAAGCGCAAATTGTCCGCTCAATGAATACAGAGCCGTTCCAAATCGCAAACGATGGGTCGAAGTTTTTGATGGTTAATACAAAGGTGTCCCGCTCGAGCGCAGAACTATCGTTCGATGCCGTTCTCAACGCGTCCGAGAAAGAGGAGCAACGAAAGTCCAGTGGGGCATTTTGGCACCTCGTTAAGCAACCGGAAACTCAGAATCTTAAAAAGATAGAAGCGCCCCCTAAGATTTTATCACATGAAGAGATTTCAATGCCGATGACCGAAGCGCTGTTTGGAACAGCCGCGTTTCTTATGAAGACAGGGCGCTAACGCCAAAACTAGCGGTCGCATTGATTGGCTTACGCTTGTTGAACAAAAAGTCCTTGGGGTGTAAAAATTAGCGCGTTGCCTTTTAACATTTGATCCCCAAACAGGCTCACAAAGACTTGGTTCGCCTTTTCACGACCTTGCTTAAAAAGGGCGTCAATGGATGCGATGCGGGCTTGGTTGTCGAATCCTTCAATAGCATGCCCCCAAATGAGGGGATGCAGTTCATGCAGATGATCCGACATAATCCACTGCGCAGATTTTTGAATTTGTTTCAGTGCTGCGATTGCTTCGAGGTCTTCACCACATTGTTTTGCTGCGTTCGGAATCGACACTGCCGCAAAGGAGGCAAACATGTTTGCATTATGTTGATCTTCTGAGCGCTCGAGAATATCGCGCATACCTTCCAAGAAGAATGGAATGTCGAGAACGCGGGCACAGGCCGGATCAACCAAAAGCGCGTCAAAAAACGCCCATGTATAGGCACCAGCCCCCCATATATCTTGGGTTCTGGAGGCTGTTCGGCGGGCTTCCAATTCAAGGGAGCCGTAGCTGCCAAACCATTGCGGCAACATGTGATGTCCAAGCGCGCGGATATGGCGTTGTTGTTGCGGCGCGAGGTCAATCAAGTCCTCATAATCGTCGGCCACTCGATCGTTCGCGTTCGGATTGCCAACCAACAGTGCGCAGCGCGCAGAGGTTAAGAGCGAACTATCAAGCTCTATTCCACAAAAGGGATCAAGCACTTGCTGCGCGCGTTTGCAATGCAAGCTGAATGCTTCGAGATTGCGCGCAGGGGTGTCACGTGTGCTCTCGGTGCCGCGCCATGCCCATGCGATATCGAGATGCGCGAGCGCAACAATCGTCGCGATCACATGGTTGTCCGGGTACTCGTTTAAGATCCCTTCAAGTGCGAAAATCGCCTCCGTCAGGGGGCGGTTTTCCTCGGGTTTTCCATCGATCAAAAGATGTTCCGCGAGTGCAACCACATCCGAGCGCGCACCTTGGCACAAAAGCTCCGCAATCGGCACGCCCCCATCGGAGGCGTGGCGCTGCGTGTCTTCGTTCTGCACAAGTATACTTAGATCTTCCCAACGCTCTTGGCGCGCCAAGAATTGACCTTGATTAAAGTGATAGCTGCGCAGCTGTTCTTCACGCGGCTCTTTCGAGACGGGAATGACCAAGAGCCTGTCCAGATCTGGCGCGTCAGTTTGAATGCTTGCTTTTGAGGACTTTTTCACCACCGCGGTGCGCGGCGTGATTTGCATTCCAGGCAGACGGGCCGCAAGCGATTTGAAAATAGACATATGGTGTTTCTTTCACTCATCTTAATCGAGGCGTTGAAGATCTTATGGCGGTGCAATCGGGCGCAATCATGGCGGGCAACGGGCGAGAACAAACTGTTTCCGAAGGCGGTTAAATGGGATAGAGGCAGAGACTAGCTTTTTGTCTGAGCCATAGAAATAGGTAGAGTGGCGCGATGAAACACCTACGTTTAAAAGCTATTCTTGCGCTGATGTGTCTGTGGTTCCCGGTTGCGAGCATTGCAGCAGATCACACCATGCGGCCATCGATTCGCCTGAATTCAGAAGTTTTTGCACAAATCACTGTGTCCAAATCTTTAGCACCACAGGAATCCCTGCGCCCAAACCGCAGAGCGGGGGACAGTGTAACAGTGGCGCGTTGGGACCATCGCCCCGCCGGTCGCATCTCCATGCGCGCGGCTATTTCCGCGTTGCGATCGCATGGCAAACCCATTTTGCAAACCGTTCCGCGCGATATTGCGGATTGGTGTCCGGCCTATCCAGAGGCAGGCGAGGAGCAAGGCGCTGCGTTTAGGGCAGGCGTTATGTTGGCTTTGACAAAGCACGAAAGCACCCATCTTCAGGACGCAGTTGGCGGCAATGGACGTTGGTATGGCTCGTTGCAGATTTTGCCTGCAACGGTACGAGACTATAAATGTAGCGCGCCAAGCCGCGAGGGTCTCAAGCATGGTCCGTCTAATCTCGCATGTGCTGTGCGTATTTTGACCGTAGTGATGCCCCGAGACAAAGTCATGGCCAGTAAGGACAAACGTTGGCGCTGGGTCGCGGGCGGATTGGGGGCCGATGCGCATCAGCTGCAAACGCAAAGATATCGCCGCATGGACGCGCAAACAGGAATATTGCCGGAATTTGAAATCAGTGCGACCACGACTGCGGCCCGATGCTTAGGACATCAATGTGAAATGATGCCTTTCGTAGGGGATGTCTTGGGCTTTTAACACGGCTTCGATATCGCTAGCTTTCGGTATGCATTCATAAGGTAGACGTAATTTTTCGCCTTGATAGGTGAGCAACGTCATGCGCAAAGACAGATCAAGCCGTGTATCAAGCCGTACAGATCTAAGTTGCCCGCGCGCTAAACTGCCCGCGCGTTTGCCAGACCGCCATTGGATGTTTTTCGCGGTGATTTGTAGTGCAGTCGAGGTCCCACGATAAATATCTAAGAGAGCAGGCACACTGCACAGCGCCAAAATCGCAAGGATCACCCAAGAGCCATTGAGAAAGGCGTAAAGCGCGAAAATTATGAGCCACCACAGCACAACAAATCCAACCGCGCGCGGGCCGCGCGCGGCGCGTTGGAAGGTGAAATCTCTCATGCGGTGCGAATGCGTGTCAGCATTTCAGTGGTGTCGCGGCTGAGGTTTGGCTGGGAAAGAATGCGATCAATCTCTGCCAACATCATGTTTTGACGGGCCTCATCATAGCGTTTCCACGTCTGAAACGCGCTGCACATGCGCGCGGTTGTCTGTGGATTGATCGGATCAAGCGTGATTAGCCAATCCGCCAAAAGCGTGTAACCCCGCCCGGAGATGTGATGAAATCCTGCATGGCGCATCGCGAGGGCACCAAGCGTGGCGCGGAATCGGTTCGGGTTCTTATGGTCAAAATCCGCGTGGCTGGTGAGGGTTTCTGCAGTCGTCGCCGTGTCTTCTGGTGCCGTGCAACTGACTTGTAAGTTGAACCATTTGTCCATCACGAGACGGTCATGCTTCCATTGTTCATAGAATTTTGCCAAAGCAGTTTCGCCGACGTTCTCCTGCAAAAGACAGGCCAGCGCGGAGAGTTGTTGGGTCATGTTGTCCGCAGCGTCGTATTGTTCCTGCGCGGCCTTACCCCCATCAAGGCGCGATCCAAGTGCGAGAACAGCGTTGGCCAAAGCGCGTTTTCCCGCTGGTTCTGTCTCGGGCGAGTAGGGGCCAGTGACTTGGCACGCAGCATAAATACGCGGCAGCGTGTCTTGCATGTGCTGTGCCATCGAGAGTTTCAGCGTTTGCACTGCGTCGTAAATTTCTTGCGGGTCGGGATTTACGCCCTTGTCGGCAAGGATTTGTGTGAGATCGGACTGGCTGGGCAGACCAAGCATCAGCGCGCGGGTTGCGGGATCAAGACTGTCATCACGCAGCACAGCGAGCATGCCATCAAGGTAGCCTGCGTTCGGGGCAGCGCCGTCTTCGATCATCGCAAGCAACGTGGATTTGGCAAGCTCGCGACCAGCCTCCCAACGATTAAACGGGTCGGTGTCATGGGCGAGCAGGAACGCGCGCTCTGTATCGTTCGTCTCGCGCTCTAGGATCACAGGAGCTGAAAAACCACGTAGGATTGAGGGCGTCGGTTGCTCGTTTAAGCCCTCCCATTTGAAGCTTTGCTGGCGTTTTGTCATTTCCAAGATCTGCGTTGGCGCGATTTCGTTGCCCTGCGCATTTAACAGACCTACCGCAATCGGAATAACACGCGGCTTTTTTTGTGGCTGGCCAGGTGTGGGCAGCGTTTCTTGACGGAATGTCAGTTTATAGCGGCCATTCTTGTAGCTTTCCTTCACACGCAAGCGCGGTGTACCTGCGGATGTATACCAGCGTTTGAAGCGTTTCAGATTGCGACCTGTGACGTCTTCAAAGACCTGAAGCCAGTCCTCGATTGTCGCGGCGTCGCCGTCGTGGCGTTCGAAATATAGGTCCACTGCCATTGCGTAAGCGTCATCGCCGACGAGGGTTTTGAGCATACCGATGACCTCGGCACCCTTTTCATAGACTGTCGCAGTGTAGAAATTGTTGATCTCCATAAAGCTGTCGGGGCGTACGGGATGGGCAAGGGGACCGCCATCTTCGGCGAACTGACGACCTCGCAAATCAATTACGTCAGAGATGCGTTTGACTGAAGCAGAGCGGATGTCAGAGGTAAATTGACTGTCGCGGTAGACGGTCAGCCCTTCTTTTAGGCAGAGCTGGAACCAGTCACGACAGGTGATGCGATTGCCGGTCCAATTGTGGAAATATTCATGGGCGATGATCGCTTCGATCCGCTCAAAGTTGGCATCCGTCGAGGTTTCAGGGGAGGCGAGAACACAGGAGGAGTTAAAGACGTTCAGGCCTTTGTTTTCCATCGCACCCATGTTGAAATCATCGACAGCAACGATATTGAAGATGTCGAGATCATATTCGCGTCCGTAGACCTTTTCGTCCCAAATCATTGATTTCTTGAGCGCTTCCATGCCGAAGGCGCATTTGTCTTCGTCGCCCGCACGCACGTAGATGTTCAATTCTACGTCTTTGCCGGACATTGTTGTGAAGCGGTCAGGATGCGCGATCAACTCGCCTGCGACCAACGCGAATAGATAGGCAGGCTTGGGCCAAGGGTCGTGCCATTCAGCGAAATGTGTGCCGGAGGATGTGGGATTTCCGTTGGACAACAGAACCGGATGCGGGCCTTCGACGCGCACTGTGAAGGTGGTCATCACGTCGGGACGATCAGGGTAGTAGGTAATTTTGCGAAAACCTTCAGCTTCGCATTGCGTGCAATACATGCCCCTCGACATATAGAGACCCTCAAGCGCGGTATTGGTTTGCGGGCTGATTTCGACCTCTGCCTCGAACGTAAACGGTCCATCAGGGACATCGGCTGTTAAGCCTTCGGGCGTGAGGTTTGGCGCGATATCTGCGCCATTGATTTTTGCCCATTTCAGATCAAGTTGCTCCCCGTGTAGAAAGAACGTCTTATCAGTGGCCTTGGGATTGGGCGCGAAGCGAATACGTGAGAGGACGCGCGTGGCGGTGGGGGAGAGTTTGAACGTCAGATGCACATCTTCCACGGTGTAACCGAAAGCTGTGTAGTCTTTGAGATAGATCGTTTGCGGTGCTGGCTCGCGCATGGTGTGCTCCTGTTGCTAGGGCGCAGGCTAACGAACTGAGAGAGCAATGAAAAGAAGGAGTAAACGATGCCAAAAGGTGTGAAGAAAGCCAATCTGCCGAGCAAGATTTGCGCATGTTGTGGGCTGCCGTTTACATGGCGCAAAAAATGGGCACGCGATTGGGAGAGCGTAAAATATTGCTCCGAACGATGTCGGCGCAGTAAGGCTGATTAGATCGCGATTGCCGCCAGTCTGTCGCTAATTAATATACTCGACCCAAAATTGTCACCAAAAGACAAGATAGTTACGCAATCTGGGAATAGTTAAAAGTTAGTTGAGTACGAGTGTTCATGAATGAGGGCGTTTTATGCCTTATTAACTTCACTTATAAAGCCCGTCCGATTTTATCGGTGGTTTGCCTGATGAGGCTTTGGCGGAGATGGCTACCAACAAGGGCCTGTGGATGGCCTTGTTTCCACAGCTCCGTTTAGCCCGGGCAGCAGCTACACGTTTAATCAGGAACGCACATCTTACACACAGACCAAATGCGTATGACGATTAAGTTGCATGCTTCGCAGAAAGCACGAACATTAAACCAATTTTGGCTTGCTTGACGTGGCCAAAATACGCGCCGTTGATCATCTTGTGACTTTGGAAAATGGGGTGCAAGAAGTCCTTTGGTGTGGCAAGAACACGGTACGTGGGCGCGGCAAGCTTGCGCCAATTTGTTTTGAGGCGGAGGCTATAGGAAATTCGCAAGACCTGCGCTTGTCGCCCAACCATTGCGTTTATGTCAGCAACCCGATGGCCCAGCTTTATTTCGGAACGAGCGCTGCTTTGGTTGCGGTAAAATCTTTGGTCACTGGAACCACGATCAAACAGCTTGAAACGCTTTTTCCCGACTTTTTGAAGACCACATCCAAGATGACCGCAGCATTTCTATTTCTGCGCGCCCATGAGGCGTATTTGTTTGGTGCGTCTGTGCAGAATGCATTTAGTTTTCGAAATTTGTGAATAGTCTTTCAAAGCTTTTGTTGCCCCGTACTGCTGCGTGAACTAGGTCAGGCGTAATGAGATACATTTGCAGGTGAATGACATGACCAAACGGATCGAAAAGCATGGGCTACAGGTCGATAAAATCCTTGTGGATTTCATTGAAGGCAACGCGCTTGAAGGTACGGGTGTCAATCCGGGTGTGTTCTGGGCAGGTCTGTCGGATTTGGCGCATGATCTGGGGCCAAAGAACCGCGCATTACTTGCAGAGCGCGTGGAAATGCAGGGCAAGATTGATGCTTGGCATAGGGCGCACAAGGCAGGCGGTGACACGCGAGATGCCTACTTCGGTTTCTTGCGTGAGATCGGGTATTTGCTCCCTGAAGGGAATGATTTCCAGATCGATACGACCAACGTTGATCCAGAGATCGCAAAAACGCCCGGTCCGCAATTGGTGGTACCTGTTACGAACGCGCGCTTTGCGCTGAACGCTGCGAACGCGCGTTGGGGCAGCTTGTATGATGGGTTTTACGGTACGGATGTGATGGGCAGCGCTGCGCCAAAAGGCGCATATGACAGGGGCCGCGGTGCCCGCGTCGTGGCGCGTGCACGTGTGTTTCTAGACGAAACTTTCCCGATTTCAGGGGCTTCGCATGCAGATGTGCGTCGCTATCATGTGCATGACGGGGCGCTACTGGTTGATGATTTACCACTAAGTGATCCGTCGCAATTCATTGGGTATCAAGGGCATCCGAAGGCCCCAAGTGCGCTCATTTTGCGCAACAATGGTCTGCATGTGGAGTTGGTCTTTGATCGCACGCATCCGATTGGCAGCCGCGATCAGGCAGGGCTCGCGGATGTTGTGCTTGAAAGTGCGCTTTCTGCGATTATGGATTGCGAGGATAGCGTGGCCTGCGTGGACGCAGAGGACAAAGTCGGCGCTTACGCGAATTGGCTAGGGCTCATGAAAGGTGATCTAGAAGAAACCTTCGAGAAAGGTGGCCAGATGATGACCCGCCGCTTGAGCGCGGATCGCGTTTACATAGCGCCAGAGGGCGGAGAAGTGTCGCTGAAAGGGCGCGCCCTTTTGTGGGTGCGCAATGTGGGTCACTTGATGACCAACCCTGCAATTCTGGACCGTGATGGCGCTGAGATTGGCGAAGGTTTAATGGATGCGCTCTGCACCGTGATGATTGCGATGCATGACCTGAAACGCGAGAGCGGGAATTCGGTGCATGGCTCTGTTTACGTTGTGAAACCCAAGATGCACGGCCCCGCAGAAGTCGCGTTTTCTGACGAGATTTTTGCCAAGGTCGAAGACATTCTTGGACTGCCTCGCAATACAGTGAAGATCGGTATTATGGATGAGGAACGCCGGACCTCGGCCAACCTGAAATCCTGCATTCGAGCGGCTAAATCGCGCGTTGCTTTCATCAATACAGGGTTTTTGGATCGCACTGGTGATGAGATCCATACCTCCATGGAGGCTGGCCCATTTAGTCGCAAGGATTTCATCAAGCTTAAGGGTTGGATCGGTGCCTATGAGAACCTGAATGTGGACATTGGTCTGGAGTGTGGTCTGCAAGGGCGCGCGCAGATCGGTAAGGGCATGTGGGCGATGCCGGATCTTATGGCGGCGATGCTTGAGCAGAAAGTAGATCATCCAAAATCGGGCGCGAATTGTGCGTGGGTACCAAGCCCAACGGCGGCGACGTTGCACGCGTTGCACTATCACAAGATTGATGTGCTAAAAGTGCAGGATCAGATCAAAGCAAAGGGGCGACGCGCGAACGTGCAGACCTTGCTAGAAATTCCTTTGGCGAAATATGCGCAGTGGTCGCCTGAGCAAATTCAGCGTGAGGTTGAGAACAATGCCCAAGGTATTTTGGGCTATGTTGTGCGCTGGATCGATCAGGGTGTTGGGTGCTCAAAAGTTCCTGACATCAATGATGTAGGGCTGATGGAAGATCGCGCAACCTGCCGGATTTCAAGCCAAGCATTAGCAAATTGGTTGCATCATGGCGTGGTGAGCGAAGATCAGGTTCGTGCGGCGATGGAAAAGATGGCCACCGTTGTCGACCGCCAGAACGAGGGTGATAATCTTTACCGCAAGATGGCGCCGGGGTTTGATACAATTGCCTATAAAGCCGCGTGCGAGTTGGTGTTTAAAGGGCGTAATCAACCGTCGGGCTATACTGAACCTGTGCTTCACGCGCGCCGTTTGGAGTTAAAGGCGAGCGTTGCTTAAAAGAGGGGCGCTGTCCCTCGAGCGCTGTGCTGATCCGGGGATATTTGTGGAAAAGGAAAGAGCTTAAGGTCTGAGTTTGACCTTGAGATGCTTTATGCCGCGAAAACCGACGCGCTGACTGTAAAGTGGGGACGCATCTTTGGGGCCGCATTCAAGGTTTGGAAAACGCTGGAATAGGCGTTAGAGTGCGATCTAAGTTTCCAGGCGGGCAAGGCGCATCCCGAGGCACACATGCGGGCCAAAGCCAAATCCAATATGTGCGTTGGGACGACGGTCTGTTTGGAGGTCAGTCGCATTTTCGAAACGGACAGGGTCATGATTGGCGGCAATCAATTGTGCGATGACCTTGTCGCCTTGTTTCAGGGTTTGGCGAAAGCGGTCATGAGTTTCGCGTACGAAGAGTGGTTTTGTCATCAAAACAGAGCTGAAAAACCGCATGAAGTCTTCGATGGCGAGAGAGGTCGGTTCGTTGAATGGCGCCCCTTCTGAAATTGCAAACACTGAGTCGGAAATCAAATGTAACGTCGTCTCATGGCCAGCGATGAATAGAATGAACGCAAGCGACAAGATCTCGTCATCCGTTAGATCGTACGTGGGGTCGTGGATCAAAGTGCTCAGCAAACCATCGCGCGGCGTGTCGCGAATATGCGTGATCTCCACGCGCTAGAGTTTTTGCGTTTTATAGAGGCCGGGTAGGGCGGTGAGCAACGTCAAGACACCCGTCGGTTTGAAAATCGGTGAGATTGCGCGCGCTAGCGTGGTGCGCAAGTCTGGCTTGATCCCGAGCAGCACACAGATCACTTCTAGCGGCAACAGACGGGCGTAATCCTCAGTGATATCAACGAGTTTGTTTGTGACGAGTTGATCAAGGTAATGATCCGCGATCCGTGTGATGTCCGGCCGTAATGCTTCAATTGATGCTCGGAAAAAACTTTGATCCACAGCCGTACGAATGCGTTTATGCTCAGCCCCGTCAAAGCCAAGAATGTTGCGGGTCAAGGGACGCATAAAGCGGGGTAAGAACCAATAATACCGCCCGATATCGCGGCCCCCCGCATTGGCGGGTTTGCGCGCGAAATGAGCGTCGTCTTTGAGGATATCACGTGCAGCCGCATCTGTGGTCGTGGCCCAGCATAGCCCGATGATCGGAAGCTTGATCCGTACCAAGGCACCTTCGGCGCGCATGTGTGCAAGGGTCGCGGTTGGGTCTTTTAGAAAGTCAGGATCATTGATTTTGTGATGTGGCATGCGTCACATCGCTTATTTACTAAGATGCATTGCAAGCCCGCGCATTGCCGCCATATATTGCAATGGTAAAGCAACATCTCTCAAGGAGAGTGCATGACGCGTCCTATCGTCGGCATCATTTCGAATTCATATCTGCTGAATGATCAATATCCTGTACATGCGGGCGGGGTGATGAACACCGATGCGATCGCGCAAGTGGCGGGCTGCATGCCGATCCTAGTGCCTGCGGACCCTGCGCATGTGAGTGTTGAAGAGTTGATGGTGCAGTTTGACGGGTTTTTGCTCACGGGTGGGCGTCCGAATGTGCATCCCGAGGAATACGGGGAAAGCCCTACTGAGGCACATGGTGAATTTGATCGCGCGCGCGATGCGATTGCGCTTCCGCTGGTGCGCGCCTGCGTGGAGCAAGGGCAGCCGTTCCTTGGGATTTGCCGTGGGTTTCAAGAGGTGAATGTTGCGATGGGGGGCTCGCTCTATCCAGAGATCCGCGATTTGCCGGGGCGTATGAACCACCGCATGCCGCCTGACGGCACGCTCGAGGAAAAGTTCGAAATCCGCCATAAGGTGAGCGTCAAGACTGGCGGAGTGTTTCACGAGATTTTTGGGGCTGACGAGGTGATGACCAACACGCTGCACGGTCAGGGGATCAAAGAAGCGGGGCCTCGGATCATCATTGATGGGGTCGCTGAAGATGGCACGCCAGAGGCGATTTATGTGAAGGATGCGCCGGGGTTTACGGCCTCTGTTCAGTGGCATCCGGAATGGAACGCGGATGGTGATCCTGTGTCGCGACCCTTGTTTGCGGCCTTTGGCGCAGCAGTGCAAAGCTTTGCCGATGCGCGTCGCTCGCGCGCGCGGTTAAGTGCGTAGGCTGAGACCCTAAGCGGCGGATTGTTGGGACATGCGCCACGCATCTGCCATCGCAATTTCCTCCACTAAGAGTTTGGTTTCATGGAACTTTAAACACGTATAGGCAGATTTTCCGTGAGCGTAGGGATCTGATTTGAGCGCTGGAAAGGCCGAGAACAAGTCGGCTTTGGAAGCATCAGAGAGCGCCATCAACCCTTCTGGACCGGCGTGAAAGCTTTCAGTTTCTACGCCGTTTGCGGTGATCACCTGATGCGTGTCGAGCATGATATGCACATAGGTTACCGTTTTTTGCGCCACACGTTTCACGCGGTCATTTAGCATGTGTTGCGCAGTGCAAAACACGTCATTTTGACCGAAAAGCAAGTCGCAGGAAAAGTGTGAGACGAGCATTTTATGCTGAGGGGAAACTTTTAACGGCGCGCTTAAGCCGTCGATCGATCCCATTTCGAATTGGATCGGCGTAGTTGCAGGGGTGCAGGGTATCGTGCGCGATCCCGTCCAAGCAATTGGTTGCGCGCCAGCGTCGAGTGTCGTGACGAGATCGCCTGCTTTCAACGTTTCAACTGCGCGTTGACCAAAGGGCGTGTCAATCATCGTGCCGGGGGTAAAGCAGATGATCTTTTCGATGTTCTCAAACGTCAGAAGCGTGCCATCTTCAAGGGTCAGCGTCCCGCTGAGACCGCCCGCTGCGTCATCGGTGTTGGAGTAGACAATTTCGTTTCGATCACCAAGTGTGCCGAGGTTCAGCGTGTCGCCAGTGGTCTCGTCGCCTTCGTCGCCTTGGATGAAAATATTGGCACCCGCACCAGGGGTTTCACTTAACTCGACTATTTGGAAGTAGTCATCGCCGTCGCCACCAATGGCCGTGTCGCCTTCGCCAACGTTGAAGAAATCATTTCCGGCCTGTCCATCAAGGCTGTCGCTGCCTATGCCACCGGATATGGAATCGTCCCCGTTGCCCGCGAATATCGTATCGTTGCCAGCCCCACCGTTGATTGCGTCGTTGCCCGGTTCAGCGTCATAATCGACTGTGAAATCCAGGGTCATATTGCCAACCCCGAAGAGGCCACTGTTTGATGCGCTTTCGCCGTTGTCAAAAGTGAAGATCAATTGAACAAAAGGATCTGCGATATCAACGGTCACGGAATCGTCCGCGCCGGTCGTTTCAACGCCTGTGTTGGCATTGCCGTCTGCGTTTAGGTCATCGCCGCTGACAGAATGCAGCCCGTCCAAGTCGGAAAAGACCACAGGCACTTGGTTACCGTCTTGATCTATCGCGACGATCGTCAAAAGATCATCCCATGATCCAGTGTTTTGATCGATATCGTAGATTTCGAAATTTGCATTCTCGATCAAGCTATCAAAGGTCATCGTGGTCGTGACAGGGTCGCTTAAACTAGAGACCCAGAGGCCGTCAGCCGCAGGGGAGCCTTGGGATTGTACGTTTGCAGTCTGTCCTGCGCCGTTGGTCGTTGTGGTGATCGTGACGTTCATCGTCTCACTTGCGCCAGTGATCGCAAAGCTGCCGTTCTCGTCGAGAGTACCCCAGTCTAGCGTTGAAGAGTCACTCGCTTGATCTGCCCCAATCAGATCATTGCCATCGTTGCCATCAATACTGTCGTTGCCAAGTCCGCCGCGAATTGTATCAGCGCCCGCATCACCCGCTATCGTGTCATTGCCCTCGCCACCATCAATCTCGTCAGCCGCGCCATCGCCGCGAATACTATCTGCACCGCCTTCGCCAAAAATGACATCGTTGCCAGAGCCGCCAAGGATGCTATCGTTGCCTGGCGCACCACCGGGGCTCACGTCGTCCGTATCGCCGTAAAGTGTGTCATTGCCAGATCCGCCCTCAAGCGTATCGCTGCCTCCGCCACCGTAGACGATGTCGTCCTCAAGGCCCGCTTCAACGCTATCGTTTCCGTCGCCCGCGCTGATTGTGTCCTCATGTCCCGAAGGTCCAGAACCATCACCCGCATCCACTTGGTCACCGTCACCGTCTGAATAGCTGGCATCGATGACATCTGCGCCGCTTGTACCGTCGACGAGTATTGAAAGTGAGAAAGCCGGTGCGGAGGTCACATAGGCGGAGCCACTGGTTGTGAACCACGTGTCCGGGATAAAGTAGACGTTGCCGTCTGTGCCCTCATAGAAGGTGCCCGTGTCATTTATGTTGGAATAAAATGAGCCGTTACCTGCCCAGATTCCAGACCAATTCCACCCGCCCGTGCCAATCGTGGCACCGATGGTGAAAAAGACCTGTGTCGCATCGATGGTGTCATTCACATCAAGCGATGCATCGCCGACCGTGACCAGATATCCATTGGGCATATGCGTATTCCATTCTAGAAACCGGCATTGGAAACAGTGCGTTTCCTTTGCGTTTCCAAAATGGATACAATTGGAATTTGACGCGTTTGCGTGCGGATTAGGGCGATTTTAGGAAGGTTTTAAAGGGTTTGTGTCGCCTTTGGGACAGGGGACTTAGCCTGTTTCTGCGCGCCTACTGTTTCAAAAAGGCGCGCAGTGTGTTGCGATTAGGTCAGTAGATCAAACTCATGCATCAACGGCAATGTGCGCGCGCGCTTGCCCGTGAGGTCGAATATCGCATTGGTGAGTGCCGACATTGACGGTGGTGTTCCGGGCTCTCCCGCACCGCCAATGTGGCCACCGCTTTCCATGACTTTGACCTCTGTTACAGGCGCGTTGTGAATGCGCAAAGCGTCGTAATCAGGGAAGTTGTCTTGCTCGACTTCGCCATCCGCAAAAGTGATTTCCCCAAAGAGCGCCGCTGAAAGTCCATAAATCATTCCGCCATAAAGCTGTGCTTCTAAATTGCCGGGGTCAAGGATCGTGCCAAGGTCTGCTGAGATCCAAGCGCGGTTGATGCGGATACTGCCCTCTTCGTCAATCACCTCGATCACTTGCGCGACTGGCGTGCCAAAGCTGTGCGCAAAGGCAACGCCACGCCCGACGCCTGCTTCTGTCTTACCCGTCCAACCCGACATATCGCGCACGGTCTCGAGCACAGCTGTGGAGGGCGCATGTTCATCGCGCATCATATCAAGGCGAAAGGCCAGCGGATCCGCGCCAGCCGCATGGGCGAGCTCGTCCAAAAAGCTGTCATGCATGAACGCGTTGACCGAATTTCCCACAGAGCGCCAAAAGCCGAGGGGTACACTGAGATCAGTGAGATGTCCGGCAACGCGGTAGTTGGGGATTTTGTAGGGTTGATCAAAGGCACCCTCAACATGGACCTTGTCAGGTCCGCCGCCGCCAAAGCCCACCCAGCGCTCGATCGCATCAAACGCGACAGATGGGCCCGCGACTTTTGCATCAAGCAGGACCGCTTTGCCGTCCTTCACCGCCCCTTTGTAGCGCCCAAGCGCGGCTGGGCGATAGAAATCGTGGCGCATGTCTTCTTCGCGGCTCCACGTGACTTGAACGGGGACGCCGGGCAATTTTTGAGCGATCTGCGCGGCATAAAGTGCGAAGTCGAATTCACCGCGCCGTCCAAAGCCACCGCCAAGCAATGTCGTATGAAGCGTGACCTGATCGGACGTGAGGCCAACCGCGGCGGCGCATTTGTCGCGCACGATTGTTGGCCCTTGATTGCCGCACCACAGTTCCAGTGAGCTATCCGTGTATAGCGCCGTTGCGTTCATCGGCTCCATCGTGGAATGCGCAAGGAAGGGCATGCGGTACTCTGCGGTGATTTCGGTGATACCCGCGATTGTTGCGTCTACATCACCATCATCGCGCAGCATAGAATTCGGATTGGTGTTGAAGCTCTGTTCAATTGCGCTCCAAATCTCGCCCTGTTCGGAGGGGTAGGTGGCAGTGACCCACTCAACCTCCACTGCGTCCGCCGCTTGGAAGGCCAGCCACGTATTGGACGCGATCACTGCAAATCCGCCATCAAGCTCGATTACTTGCTCCACGCCTGCCATGTCCAACGCGTTAGAGGCATCCATTGATTTCAACGGTGCGCCGAGACGCGGATTCATGCGCACAGTTGCGTATTTCATCCCCTCAAGGCGCACATCAATGCCGTACTCTGCGGTGCCTGTCGCTTTGGCCATCATATCCACACGTGGCATGGTTTTGCCGACGTATTTCCACTCGGATTTTGGACGCAGCTCTACCGAAGGGGGATTGAGCTTCGCAGCGGCGGGTGCAAGATCGGAATAAGAAATCGAGTTTCCGTCAGGCTGATATACACGCCCGTTCATTGTTTTCAAATTGCTTGCAGCAATACCAAATGCGTCTGCGGCGGCCAGTTTGAGTGTTTCCCGCGCGGTGGCCCCCGCGTGGCGCAAGCGGTCATAGCCATCCATCATTGACGTAGACCCACCCGTAAGCTGCATACCGAGCAATTTGTTGGTCTCGCCCAAGGCTTCGGACACGGTCTGCATAAATGCGGTTTTCGAATACTCCGCTATTGGCAGCGACGCGCCCATCAAGGCGCTGTTGTAATAGGCCTGCGCGGGTGGACCGTGAAGAACGCGCACATCCTCCCAAGCGATATCAAGCTCTTCTGCGGCGAGAGCGGCAAGCGTGGTGTGCACCCCTTGCCCCATTTCTGCGCGTGGCGTGATGATCGTGACGCCCTCTTGGTCAATAAAAATGAACGGATTGAGTGCTGCCTCATTTGGGCCAGCCTCAATCGGGTTTTCCAAAGGGCGGGTGTATTTGTATGCGCCAAATGCGACGCCACCAACGATAGCGGCGGAACCAATGAGGAATGTGCGGCGGGCGATTTTTTTGAATGAGGCCATGATTTATGCTCCCTGCGATGCTTTGGCGGCGCTATGGATTGCAGCGCGAATTCGAGGGTAGGTCCCGCATCGGCAAAGATTACCTTGCATCGCATCACCAATATCTGCGTCGGTTGGGTTCGGGATATCTGCCAATAGGCTCGCAGCTTGCATGATTTGCCCGGACTGGCAGTAACCGCATTGTGCGACTTGATGCTCTATCCAGGCTGTTTGGAGAGCATGAAGCGTTTCAGGCGTTCCAAGCCCTTCAATCGTCGTGACCTCGCCGTCGACATCCGACAATGGCGTTTGGCAGGACCGCACGGCGACACCGTCGATATGAACCGTGCATGCACCACATGCAGCAACGCCGCAGCCAAACTTGGTTCCGGTCAAGTTGAGCTCATCGCGCAAGACCCAAAGGAGGGGCACGTCTTCGGGCAAATCGACACTGCGTTCTTTGCCATTTACGGTAATTGAGGTCGCCATTTTCTGTCTCCAAAGGTCAATCTGAGCTCTCTGACAAAAGTAAGTCATAATGTCAGGGTGTCAATTGACAAAATTGGTTTATTTTGTCAAAAGCGGTGTATGGACAGTGAAGCCTTTGAGGTAGATAAAAAAAAATCGATCGCAAACGCTGCTTTTATGGTTTTTGCAGAGCATGGATTTCGCAAAACCTCGATGCAGTTGATTGCGAATAAGGCTGGCATGTCGCGCCCCGCCCTCTATTTGCACTTTCAAAGCAAAGAGGACATTTTTGGGTATCTTGGCCTTGATTTCTTCACCAAAGTGCTAGCGAGGGTTGACGCGGTTTTGGCTCACTCGGGAAACCCAGAGCAGGTATTGCAGGGTGTTTTTGACGCATTCGATCCCGATGCTGCAATGGCATTCCTGCTGGACGCGGAGCATGGTAACGAATTGATGGATGTGAAAAGCGGTTCAAGCCATGAAGCGATCGACAAAATCGCGACTAATATTCGCTTGGCGCTGACGCAGTGGCTGAAGGATGAAGCAGACCAAGGCCGTATCGAGTGCGCCGATCCTATCATTACGGGCCAAACGATTATGTCGTCATTTTACGGAATCAAAAAACCTCTGCCGACTTATGCTGTCTATAAGGCACGCGCCGCACAGCTTGCCAAGATGTTTGGCAAAGGTTTGAAACTATGAGAAAATCCGGGGTCCTGTTCCCTGAAGCTTCCCCACCCGAGGCAAATTTGTTCGCCTTTAAAGCATGCTTAAAAAGCGTGCGCGGTGCACATTCAGATCAGACCCAACTCGCTGCGTAGCATTTTAGTCAGCTTCGCCTTTATCATTTCATAGCTTGCATCCAGATGTGCCATCAGTTCGGTGTCAGGCAGCCCCGGATCGTCATAGACCTGTATCCACTTCATCCCGCGCGAGGCTAAATATGGGGCGGGGCGCATGCCGGGCATATCGCTCAGAATTTCAAAGGCCAGTTCAGAAACTTTGAACGTCACAGCGCTGTTGCCATCAGACCATCCGCATATCGCAAACACTTTGCCGCCGAGTTTCCAAACATCAGCATTGCCCCACTGCACGACGTGCGTGCTTTGAGGCAGTGATTTGCAATAGGCGTTGATGGCTTCACGGCTCAGCATCACATTTGCCCGCCTGCGATCTCCATGGTTTGTCCATTTATTGAGCCCGACAATTCGGAGCACAGGTAAAGCGCTGTGTTGGCGACTTCTTGAGGCGAAATGAGGCGTTGATGGCGGTTCGTCTTTACCATCATTTTCAAAGCCTGCTCTTCGCTTATGCCCGCCCGCGCAGCGATGGAGACTGTGTTTTCAGACACAATCGCTGTGTCCACATAACCTGGGCAGATCGCGTTGAAGGTGATGGGAGAACCCATGTAATCTTCGCTTAGGCCTCTGATAAGACCGATCATTCCGTGCTTGGATGCCGTGTAGGCAGGCGCGCCGCGCAAGCCTTTGATGCCCGCAATCGAAGCCACAGCAATGATGCGGCCATAGTCTAGCCCCGTCATTGATTTCATCGCTTCGCGCATCGTGAGATACGCACCATCCAGATTAATCCCGATGACCTTGCGCCAGAAATCCATGTCCATCTTATGAAGCGCTTTGCCCTCTGCGATACCCGCATTGGCGACGCAGATCGCGATGGGGCCACGCTCGGCAACGGCGCTAGCGAACCCGTCCACCACAGAGGCCTCATCCGCGACGTCCATCGTGAGCGCGTGGATGCGCCCGCCCGCGACCTTGTCGAGCACGTCTTTGCGACGTCCCGTGATCGTCACCTCTGCACCGGCTTCCGCCAAAGCCTTCGCGATCGCAAGGCCAATGCCCGTACCGCCGCCCGTGATCAATGCGTGTTTGCCATTTAGATCCATGATGTTTACTCCCTTTGACGCTCACACTACCGCGCGCTGAGGGGGTGACAAGACGCGCCGTGTGGTCACTTGGTGTTTAAGATTTCTTCAGAAAGACGCGTTTAAACGATAGCCCACATGTGAAAGCTCCCCTTGTTAAGCTCATTAATATTCCGCCCGTTTGGCTTTTCGGATTTTGTGCACTCGCGTGGATGCAAAGCGATTTTCTGAACTTTGGGTTAAGTATTGGTGGCGCTTGGAGCGACTTTCTAGGCGGGTTGTTGGTTGGGGCGGGCATTTTTTGATGCTGCTCGCAGTGAGTGAGATGCGCAAACATCGCACCACCGTCACTCCACATTTGAACGCGGATCACCTCGTGGTGAGTGGCATTTTCAAGCGCAGCCGTAATCCGATTTATCTTGGGGATGTGCTGATCCTTACTGGGTTGATTCTGCGTTGGGACGCTGTTTTAGCGCTCCCGTTGATCCCTGTATTCATAAGTATACTGGAACGCCGCTTTATTGTGCTAGAAGAAAACCGCTTGCGCATCACCTTTCGCGCTGATTTTGCCAAGTATTGTCAGAGGGTTAGGCGGTGGCTTTGACTGTGGCGTCTGATTTGCGACATTAAGTCCGCTTGTTGCGACCTTTGCTTGCACGTCTCGCGCGTGCCCTTTAGCAAGGCAGCAACATTGTGCCGCTCGGCCAGTGATTTGGCTTATTTTGTTACAAGGGGGCAGATCTTTGAAAATCGGAACACCAAAGGAAGTGTTCGAGGGAGAAAACCGTGTAGGCATGACGCCTGAAAGCGCGAAGCAACTCCAGAAACTCGGATATGACTGTATAATCGAAACGGACGCAGGTGCGAACGCTGGTTTTTCAGACGCGCTGTACAAAGAGGCTGGCGTTGAGGTTGTCAAAACCGCAGCGGCGCTTTGGAAGGGTGCGGACATCGTTGCAAAGGTACGCCAGCCCGAAGCGGCTGAGCTGAAGCGCTTGCGCGAGGGCCAAACGCTCATTTCCTTCTTCACACCAGCCGCGAATGACGCGGGCATGGACGCGGCGCAGAAAAAGGGCACGAACGTGATTGCCATGGAGATGGTTCCACGTATTTCGCGCGCTCAGAAGATGGATGCGCTGTCGTCTATGGCGAATATCGCGGGCTATCGCGCGGTGATCGAGGCAGGTAACAACTTCCCTCGCTTCTTTACAGGTCAGATCACCGCGGCGGGTAAGGTTCCGCCAGCGAAGGTTCTGGTTGTCGGTGCTGGAGTTGCTGGCTTGGCTGCCATCGGGACGTCTACATCCCTTGGCGCAATAACATACGCCTTCGATGTGCGTCCTGAAGTGGCCGAGCAGGTCGAGAGCATGGGTGCTGAGTTCGTCTTCCTCGATTTTGAGGAAGAGCAGGCAGATGGCGCGGCCACAGGTGGCTACGCCGCCGTGTCGTCTCCTGAGTTTGCTGCCGCACAGCTTGCCAAGTTTCGCGAGATTGCGCCGGACATGGACATCGTCATTACGACAGCCCTGATCCCGAACCGCGAAGCACCAGAGCTTTGGACCAAAGATATGGTTGAAAGCATGAAGCCCGGCTCTGTGATCGTCGACCTTGCCGCTGAGAAGGGCGGCAATTGTAAGCTGACTGTTATGGACGAGAAAATCGTCACGGATAACGGCGTCACAATAATCGGCTACACCGATTTCCCATCCCGTATGGCGGCGCAAGCGTCCACGCTTTATGCGACGAATATTCGCCACATGATGACTGACCTGACCCCTGAAAAGGACGGCCAGATTAATCACAACATGGAAGACGATGTCATTCGCGGCGCGACTGTGACGTTTGACAAAGAAATCACCTTCCCACCGCCACCGCCGAAAGTTCAGGCCATTGCGGCTAAGCCGAAGGAAGTCATTCCAGAACTGACACCAGAGGAAAAGCGCGCGGCAGAAACCGCAGCGTTCAAAGCGCAAACCAAGCAGCAGGTGACTTTGCTTACTGTTGGTGCTGTGCTTTTGTTGGGTGTTGGTCTCGTTGCCCCTGCAAGCTTTATGCAGCACTTTATCGTTTTTGTCCTGTCGGTCTTTGTGGGCTTCCAAGTTATCTGGGGCGTGGCGCACAGCTTGCACACACCGCTGATGGCGGTGACGAATGCGATCTCTTCGATCATCATACTGGGCGCGCTGATGCAAATCGGTTCAGGCTCGTCCTTGGTGATCCTGCTCGCAGCGGTGTCGATCTTTATGACAGGCATCAACATATTTGGCGGCTTTCTTGTAACACGGCGCATGCTCGCCATGTTCCAGAAATCGTAAGGGGGCTTGTTCAATGGAATTTGGTTTTACAACAGCAGCTTATGTGGTTGCAGCAGTTCTATTCATACTGTCTTTGGGTGGTTTGTCAGGACAAGAAAGCGCGAAACGCGCGGTATGGTACGGCATCGTGGGCATGGCGCTTGCGGTGGCCGCAACTTTGGTTGGCCCGGGTTCGGGCTATTGGTTCGTGTCGCTTTTGATGATCATCGGTGGTGGCGCAATTGGTTATCAATTGGCGACGAAAGTGCAAATGACGCAGATGCCGGAACTGGTTGCTGCGATGCACTCCTTGGTTGGCCTTGCAGCGGTGTTCGTTGGTTTGATCGCACATATCGAGTTAGGCCGCGTGCTAGCGATGGACGATGCGGCGAAAAAGTCCCTTGAAGGGTTTGCAGCATTGCTGGCCAAGAAAGACGGCGTCGAGATCGGCATTCTGCGGGTTGAGTTGTTCCTTGGAATCTTCATCGGCGCGATCACTTTCACGGGTTCAGTAATTGCGTATGGCAAGCTCGCGGGCAAAGTGGATAGTGCGGCGACAAAGCTTCCGGGCGGTCATATTCTCAACGCGGGTGCTGCAATCTTGTCGGCGATCTGCTTGATCTGGTATATGAACACGGGCGGTGTCTTGCCACTGTTCTTGATGACTTTGGCAGCCTTGTTTATCGGTTATCACCTGATCATGGGCATCGGCGGCGCGGATATGCCGGTGGTTGTGTCCATGCTCAACAGCTACTCTGGCTGGGCAGCCGCGGCGATTGGTTTTTCTCTCGGGAATGACCTGTTGATCGTGGTTGGTGCGCTAGTTGGCTCTTCCGGCGCGATCCTCAGCTATATCATGTGTAAGGCGATGAACCGGTCGTTCGTTTCCGTTATTCTTGGTGGTTTTGGCGGTCCTGCGGGTGAGCAGATGGCCGTTGAGGGCGAGCAAGTGGCAATTGACACAGACGGCGTTGCAGCTGCTTTGAACGAAGCGGATAGCGTCATTCTGATCCCGGGTTACGGCATGGCTGTGGCACAGGCGCAGGCAGCGGTTGCTGAAATGGTGATCAAGCTACGTGCAAAAGGGAAGAACGTGCGCTTTGCGATCCACCCTGTGGCAGGTCGTTTGCCGGGTCATATGAACGTGCTCTTGGCGGAAGCCAAAGTGCCCTATGACATCGTGATGGAAATGGATGAGATCAACGAGGACTTCCCAGAAACGGACGTTGCGATCGTGATCGGCTCCAATGATATCGTGAACCCAGCGGCGCAGGACGATCCGAATTCTCCAATCGCGGGCATGCCCGTGCTGGAGTGCTGGAAAGCCAAGCAAGTGTTCGTCTCCAAGCGCGGACAGGGCACGGGCTACTCTGGCATCGAGAACCCATTGTTCTACAAAGAGAACACGCGCATGTACTACGGCGACGCGAAAGAAAGCTTGAACAAGCTTTTGCCATTGATCGACTAAAACGTACCCTAAAGAATTTAAGAAAGCCCTGCCATTTGGCGGGGCTTTTTTGTTTCAAGTACTGCCGATGACTTGCCCTCGAGGCGTTCTGCGCCACGTATTCTGATGCTTATAAGGATTTTTTCTATAAAAACTATCCTCATCCTTTCGAGTTTCCTTTTCGCTTTAGCCTCCGTCGTGCGGGCAGACGCGACCGTGCGCTTCATCGAAGGCGCGCCGAAAGACCGCTTTGAGATCAGCTCAGACTCCGAGTGCTTGAACGGGCCGCTGACGGTATGTATCGATCTTAAAGACTCCGCAGGTGGGTTGATCTTTGACACCGCAAGCAAGGGTGCGGGCGTTGAAGTGTTTCATCCGTTTGAGTTGACCGCTGGCACCGCTTTGGTGAATCAAGCGCCCGCAGTCATGGACGGTGATACTGCGCTCAGCTTGCGCTTGTCCGAACTGCCAAAAGGACAGATCGTGGCCTTTACTTTGGATGTTGATGACACATGTGGTGCTCGCGAAATCACGGTGACTGGCGCTGAAATTGCTGGTGCACGTGTCAAAGTGAACAGCGTAGAGGGCAGCCAATCGGCAGTCTTTGACGCCACCGCCCGGGTCCGCGTTGATGTTAGTAGTTGCAACGCGTAAGGGAGGCGATGTCGGCCGGTATACCAATGTATTCCGCTAACTTATTGCAATAGAACGATTTTTTTCTTTCCTCTGCGGCGTGCGCAAGCTACTACTAATCTACATCCAAGTTATTAGGTGATTGCCCGTGCCGCCGATCCAAGACCACCCATTGCGTTTCCAACTCTCGAATGAGCTGCACGCACGTCCGTTTCCGACCCTCACAACAGCGTCGCGCGCCGTTTTTCTCGCGCTGAAGCACAGACATGTCGCTGGCGTTGATGCGGTTCAAGCAGACATTGATCATCTGATCATGTTGCTGGATCGCTATGGCGCGGCACATCCGCAGCCCGGTGCGACGCATTATTTCGGCAAACTCGGTAAGCATCGCTTGAAATGGGAGCGCCACACGGAATTTGTGACCTTCACGTTGCTTGTTGATGGCCTGAGCGACCGCGCCTTTGACGCGGCTGATTTCGCTTTATTCCCAGAGGATTGGCTCGCGGCGGCACCGGGTTTGCGGATCACATCGTGTCTTTTGCGAATTGAGCCACAGCAAGATGCAGGGATCATTCGCGAAAAACTATCAGAGTGGTTTGTGCGCGAAAGTCTCGCGGCGAGTTCGGTTTTGGACAGCTCGGGCGTTATCGCAGGGGATTTCCACATTGATGAAGCAGGCCATTCGCGTTTCGCTTTGTTCATCGCGGATGGTGTGGGCCAAGGGCGCACAGGTCGCATTCTGCAACGTCTGTTTGAGATTGAAACTTACAAAGCCAATTCGATGCTGGGCCTTGCCAAATCACGAGAGCTTAGCAAACGCATGGGGCCGCTTGATTTTGAGCTGACGCAATTGATGGGCCAAATGCAAACCAATGGCGATGACGCAGTTGGTCAGCTCGACGAGTTGCTCCGCATCTCGGCTGAGTTGGAGGCGCTACAGGCAAAAACTTCGTTCCGCTTTGGTGCGACGGGTGCCTATGAAGCGATTGTAAACCAACGCATCCAAGCCCTGCGCGAGGTACCTTGGGAGGGGCGCCAAACGCTTGCAGAGTTTATGATGCGCAGGTTTGATCCTGCAATGCGCACCGTAAAAGCGACGCAAGCGCGCCTGGAAACCATGTCGGAACGTGCTGTGCGGGCCTCGCAATTGTTGCGCACACGGGTTGATGTTGATCGCTCTGCGCAGAACCAGAAGTTGTTAGAAAGTATGAACAAACGTGCGGATCTGCAATTGCGATTGCAACAAACGGTTGAGGGCCTTTCAGTGGTTGCGATCAGCTATTATGCGGTGTCTTTGGCGAGCTATCTGCTTTACCCGCTCACAGGGGTGACAGGCACTACGAAAGAGCTTTTGAGCGCCGGTGTAACCCTGCCTGTGGTTTTGATCGTGTGGTGGATGGTACGCCGTATTCGTGGGCATTCGCAGGAATAAGAAGGCGGTTTTTAGACTTATTTCATGTCTTTTGCCCACCATTCTGCTGGTTTCACCCGCGCGCCGCGATGCTTATCAAGCCATAGCGCTACTTTGCGCAGCGGGGAGAGCGCGAGCTTGAGCCAAATCTTGTGTTGCCATTTTGTGAAGTCGCGATTGAACGGGCAAACGCGCATACAAATTGCACAATCCGTCGACATTTTTGCCCAGAATCCGAAACATTTTTTTGCATCGGACGTCCATTTGCGCACACCCTTTATCGAAGAGGTTTGCGTTGACACATCGGGTGCACCGTAAGGCAAGGCTTTGACGGGGCAGGCATCTGCGCATTTGGTGCAAACATTACAAAACTCTGCAACGCCAAGCTTTTTTGGCGCGTCCGACGACAGCGGTAGTGAGGTGAAGATTTTCGAGAACCGCAAGCGGGGTCCAAAGTCAGGGGTGATCACCATCTGATTGCGCGCGTATTCGCCAAGACCCGCTTTCAAGGCGTAGGGAATAACCAGCCCAGTGTCATTCATCGACGCGACGGCCTCATAGCCCAAGTTACGGATATAGGCGGCGAGTTGCATCACGATTGCGGCCTCATGGCTGTATTCGCGCCCCGTTGCGGCCCCCGCTAAAGCAGAGGGGTAGGTTGCGACCAAGTCCTCATCCATTTGATGGCCCAGTACAATCACATGGGTGATGCCTGCGGGTAGATCATTGGGTGCATCGCTCATGTCGCGCATGTCAACGCGGGAGGCATAGAGCCAACGTTCGTCCAACTCAGTTACCGCACAAAGATCTGCGCCGAAGAAGGCGGCGATACGCTTGATTTCTGCACTTATCTTTGCAGGATCACCAATCGCAGCGCGCTCGGCCGCTACGGGGGTATCATTGGCGATAGGTGCTTGAAACCCTTCGCGTTTTCCTGTTTCTGCGTCGCGATTAGACACCAGGTCAGAGATCAGCCAGGATGCATTTCTAAGGGCAAAGTCGCGTTGCGTGAACCCGTCACCCCTTCGTGGTGCGGCTTCCATACGGTAAGAGGCAAAAAACCCGTCCGTGTGTTTGCTGCGAACCGTGTCGTCCCAAAACGCGCGTGTGAAGATATCGTTGCGTTGCGAAAAACGCTCGAATTCGTCTGTGACGATGATGCCAGCGTCGGTGTCGTTTGGACCCGAGGGATGATTGCTCCGATAAGTCATGCGCCAAGCTTAACTAGCGGTGCGCCTGCCGCAAGTGTTGGATTTGAGTTTATTGGCAAGATGAAGCGACATGGCGTACTCCGATCTGATTGTATCGATTTGCCCGCCGGATCGGAGCTTCACCTTGCGCCCGGGATCGCTCTCCAGCTATCCGGGTGTTTTTGATCTAATCCGTTAAGCTTAATGCAACGTTACGATGCGCGCGTTTCGTCTTCATCTTGCCTGTAAACTCATTATTGGGCGCGTGGACGTAAGAAGGGTCGCGAATAGGCGCGACGCGTCGCCCCCGCACTTTCACGTTTGTGAAAAATAGTTGGGATACAAAGATGAAAATTGGATTTATTGGACTTGGTAATGTTGGCGGGAAACTGTCTGGCAGTTTGCTACGCAATGGCGTTGATCTGAGCGTGCATGATTTGGACCCTGCGCTTGTTGAACGCTTTGTCGCGCAAGGTGCGCGTGATGGCGGCGATCCCGCTGCGATGATGCGCGACTGTGATGCGGTAATCACTTGCCTGCCAAGCCCTGCGGCCTCTGATGCGGTGATGAACCAGATGCTAAGCGAAGTGCGCGAAGGTAAAATCTGGATGGAAATGTCCACGACGGATGAAGCCGAAGTTAAGCGCCTTGGCGCGAAAGTGATCACAGCAGGTGGGGCGGCCGTCGATTGCCCGGTTTCTGGCGGATGTCACCGCGCGGATACTGGCAATATTGCAATTTTCGTGGGTTGCGCGCGCGATACGTTTGAGCAGATCTTGCCATTGCTTACTATTATGGGACGGCGCGTCTTGCATACGGGTGGTCTGGGTTCTGCGAGCATTTTGAAGGTGATCACCAACTATCTGGCGACCGCCAATCTGGTGTCTGTCGCCGAAGCGCTCACCGTTGCTAAAGGTGCGGACATGGATCTGGGGACTGCCTTTGAAGCTATCCGAATTTCATCTGGAAATTCTTTTGTGCATGAGACAGAAAGCCAAGTCATTTTGAACGGGAGTCGCGATATTTCGTTCACCATGGATCTTGTCGCAAAGGATATTGGTCTTTTCCAAGCGGTCGCGGATCGTGCGAATGTGCCGCTGCAGCTTAACCCATTGTTGATTGATATTTTCAACGACGGCATTGAGCGGTTTGGCCCAAGAGAGTTGTCACCAAATATTATCAAACGTTTGGAAGAGGTTACGGATCTGGATGTCACGGCGCCCGGCTTTCCGGCTGAGATGACGGACGACGAACCCGAAGAGCGTGGTGCAGAAGTAATTGTACGTCGTTAGAGCGCGTCGTACGTGCAAGAAGGTCTCGCCAACAGCCACCAGAGAGGGTAGGGGAAGAAATCTCCACCTCTTCGCAAAGGCCGCTTTCTTATGTCTGATCCTGTGATTGCAACGCTCACTGCCTCGCCACCGCGTCGTTGGACGGGCACTGTTATGCTTGGGCTCCTTGGCGTGTTGCTGATTTATCTGGCGTTTTCAGTGCAATTTGGTGTGTCGCAGATCGTTTTGATCCTATGTGGTGCAAGTGTGATCGCGGCAGCAAGCCGACTTTACACGGCTACGGCGCAAATGATTGAGTTGACCAAGACAGAGCTGCGCGTGAAAGATGGGGTTGTTCTGACAGAGCTGTCAAACATCGCCAATGTTGAGCGTGGGGCCTTTGCTTTCAAACCCTCTAACGGGTTTCTTGTAACAACCAAGCAAAGCGGGCCACGTCGTTGGTCACCCGGGATGTATTGGTGTTTCGCAAAGCGCATTGGCATTGGAGGTGTCACGGGAGCGCCGCAGTCAAAAGGCATGGCCGAAACCCTGTCCATTTTGATTGCCGAGCAAGATCTTAAGTCCTGAAACGAAAAGCGCCGCGCCAGATGAAACTGACGCGGCGCTTTTTTCAATGTTGCGGTTGCTTACCCGTTTGCGTCCCAAATGATCTGAGGGGCGTAGCGGGGGCGAGTGAAGACGAATGTCTCAATCACCCGTGGAGCCAAGCCAACGCTGAAAGCTGGATCATAGTCCGACGCTGTTTCGACTAGAATGATGCGTTCGTTGTTGATCAATGTGGGCAGCAGATCATCGTATTCGTTCACATCGCGGTTGCGCAGCTTTGGAATATCGCCGCGGCGCTTGGACCAATCCACGCTGAATTTGTTGTTGTTACCATCCCAACGGAGCAATGTGACACGCAGCGCAGTTTCACCCGGGCTTAGGCCAGACAGATCCATATAAATTTTGCGCGCATTAGTCATATATTGCGGAGTAATCGCGAGCGTTTCACGGCTGATCATATCGCTAATCGTATAGGCAGTCTTTTCTGCCACCGCTTGTGCGCGGTAAGCTTCAAAGTAGGTGAACATTGCTGCGTAAGCCCAAAAGACGACTGGAAAGATGATAGCCGCTTCCACGGAGGCAGTGCCTTTGGTATCTTGCAGAAACTCGCGTATTTTTGACAGGAGTGACAGTTTCATAGCGATTACCTCGGTTCCTGGTTGAATGCTGACACAGCGACCAAGGCGCTCTTGCCATTCTGATCGGTCGTGCGGTCAAGCGCGAGTTGTGAAGTCGGGAAGACCGGATCATAGAGCATACAAGCCCGCACGATCATCAGCTCGTGTGATTGGCCCGCAGTAAATTCGCGCACGGGGTTCAAGACTTCGGATTCACCCGCCGCATGTTGAACACAATCGACCGTGTTGGGCAGCTTGGTGTAATTGCGTGGATCGCTTGAGATCATTTCCAAGCGAAGATTGGCTTCGCAATTTTCAAATATCACCGCACCGTTACAGATCATCCCACGCACTTGGTCGTGTGTGTAGTTTGCCTCTGTGCCTACGCGGACTTCGCGCATTGCGATGTCGAGACCGCGCTCGAGCAAGGTTTGACGGACCGTGATGATCCCCATTTCTATGCTCGAGGTCAGGATCATAGCGAACACAGGGAACACCAGTGCGAATTCGACCGTTACGTTACCGCGTTCACCGCTGCGGAAATTACGGACTGTGTTAAGAAGCTTTTTCATTGTGTGAGCCTCAGCTGGTTAATCTGGCGCGCGATTGCGTCAAATGCTTCGGAGATTTCGATACCTTCCACCCGGAAGAAGTGACTGGGGGAGGAGGCGCAATTTGCCATGACGTCTGCGCCGTGATCGTCGACCTCAAAGCCGATGGACCAGATAACGATGCCTGCGTCTTTGGATGCGTTGCAGATGTCATCTAGAAGCGCGTCGCCTTGTGCCGCGTCATGCGTGAACCAGTAGTACCGACTATGGTAGTGACGGTTCACATTACGGCGGAGATAATACCACAGGTTATAGCGACTCCAGTGGTAGTAATCAGAGGATGAGTCATAAGCCCAGCTTTTGATCCGCATAGAGGAGCTGTTCTTACCATCCGTCATCAAAACCACAGTTTTGAGTGTCTCTGTGTCATCGAACGCAGCAGGACGGTTGTCAAAGACGCTGTCGATGTCGTTGCTTGTCACAAGCGCGTTCACGACCGGATTGAAGGCTGGGTCAAGCATTGCAGCGGCCCATTTCATACCCATGAAGATCTGTGTACCCGCACGCGGTTGTAGCTGAGCGATTTGCGCATTTAGAGCACTCGCATCCTGGCTAAACGCTGTGATCCGCTCGTAGGAATAGCGTGGGCAGATCGTGTCTGTCAGCTGGTTTGCGCCAGAATAGTTCCATTGGAAGTGCTGCATTTGATCGTAGGTTACGCTCAGATCAAGTTCAGTTTCGCTATAGGCAGAATCTGCCATCTCGACACAGTGGGAATAGTTGTGACGGTGATTTGTATTCAGCTCGTTGTAGATCTTTGGGCCCGCATTTACGTGCTGGGAGTAGGGGACCAAGGACACAGAAACGAGGTCTTCGTTTTCCGGGCTGAGAACTGTGTTCACAAAGGATGTCGCAGCACTGCGCAATTGTGTCATCTTGCTGCCAATTCCCATCGAACCGGAGATATCCAAAACCATCGAAATCTCGACGTTTGCAATCCGCTCTTCCGCGACACCGGCAGCGGTTGCGTTCAACGTATCAACGCCCGCCATTTTCATGAAAGCGGTTGTTGTGATGGACTGCGCTTCAGCGCCAACCGTTTTATAGTTGATGCCTTGGTCAACCGTGACGTTTGAGAGAAAACTCTCCAAACCAGCGGTTTCAAAGTAGTCATCAACCACTGCTTGTGGCGTTTGCGTTTGATCGAGATCAGCCGCAGACAGGATTGCGCGATCCAGAGTGTGTTGTAGAACAGTGCGATCGCGTTCTGAGCGCATCAGGTCGACCCCGATACCGCCTATCGTTAAGATCATAAGCACCATAAAGACTGCAAAAATGACAAGGCTGCCACTCTCATCGTCTTTAAACGAAGCTAAAGGGCTGCGCTGATCAGCGCGACCTTCAATCGGCTCAAGGCTGGAATGGTGATTTGTGTCCCGCATTTCAGTCGGTCCTTTCATTTACTCTGCCAACTCGGCGCAGAGAACCTATTTATCTGATGGAAGTTCTGTTCCTCGCTTGTGGCGAAAATGGGGCGCAAAACAGGAGATTACATGCCTTGAATTGCGACTTTCGAAACAGTCACTGGGTGTCAGCCTATGATTGTTTCACATTTCACGCGTTGGTGGGGCGATCTGTGGAGAAGCAGCCATAAATGAGGAAAAGAATCGGAACCTTATTCCAAGATAGGTCTTAATTAGGTCGCTTATGTTAACAAATTCGCTGTAGGGTTTCGTTATCAAAGCCAAATAGGGTTTGACGTCTAATTCTAGGAGATAGGTATGACGAACGCGAATGAACCGAGTTTTCGCGAGAGTGTGGATATGATGTTTAATAGGGCTGTGGGTTTGTTAGATTTGTCGCCCGGGCTTGAAGAGAAAATTCGCGTTTGTAATGCGACCTACACTGTGCGCTTCGGGGTGCGTTTGCGGGGTAAGATTGAAACCTTTACTGGATATCGCTCTGTTCACTCGGAGCATATGGAACCTGTTAAGGGTGGTATTCGCTTCGCGATGGGGGTCAATCAGGACGAGGTCGAGGCTCTGGCCGCTTTGATGACCTATAAATGCGCTTTGGTTGAAGCGCCGTTTGGTGGCTCTAAAGGTGGTCTGCGTATCGATCCGCGCCTTTATGATGAACATGAACTTGAGTTAATCACGCGGCGCTTTGCCTATGAGCTGATCAAACGCGATTTGATTGATCCTGCGCAAAACGTACCTGCCCCTGATATGGGCACGGGAGAGCGTGAAATGGCGTGGATTGCCGATCAATATAATCGCATGAACACCACCGATATTAATTCCAAGGCCTGCGTGACTGGTAAACCTTTGAACGCAGGTGGCATCGCTGGGCGCATCGAGGCCACGGGGCGCGGTGTGCAATATGCGCTGCGTGAATTTTTCCGCGATGAGCTTGGTCTGAAGAAGGCGGGGCTCTCAGGTACTTTGGATGGCAAGCGTGTTGTTGTCCAAGGCCTCGGTAATGTTGGGTATCATGCTGCCAAGTTTCTTAATGAAGAAGATGGCAGTAAAATCACTGGAATCATCGAGCATGATGGTGGCTTGTTCAATGAGGGTGGTCTGGATGTCGAAGCCGTACGGACATGGATCACAGAACATGGCGGTGTGAGCGGCTATCCTGATGCGCGCTATGATGAGAATGGTGCAGCGATCATGGAAGAAGACTGCGATATCCTTATTCCAGCGGCTTTGGAGGGGGTAATCAACCTCAGTAATGCAGAGCGGATCAAAGCCCCTCTGATCATTGAAGCGGCGAACGGCCCTGTTACGGCGGGCGCGGATGAAATCCTGCGCAAAAAAGGGGCAGTCATTATTCCAGACATGTATGCCAATGCAGGTGGTGTGACGGTGAGTTACTTTGAATGGGTAAAGAACCTTAGCCACATTCGCTTTGGTCGTATGCAGCGTCGCCAAGAAGAAGGGCGCCATCAGTTGGTTGTGGATGAGTTGGAGCGCTTGAGCTCTGACAAAGGGCTTGGCTGGCAATTGTCGCCGGGTTTCAAAGAGAAATATCTGCGCGGTGCGGATGAATTGGAATTGGTACGCTCTGGCTTGGACGACACGATGCGGATTTCGTATCAAGCGATGCGTGATGTCTGGCATAGCCGCGATGACGTAGAAGATCTACGCACGGCGGCTTATTTAGTTGCGATCAATAAGGTAGCTGCGAGCTATCGCGCGAAAGGGCTATAGGCATTTTTAAGATCATATCGCTGCAAGAAAGGCGAAAAAGACACGCAATGTCGCAGAGGCATTGCGTGTGCTTAATTTTCTAGTTTAGGTCTATCTCTGAAACGTCAAGGAGAGAGGCATGAGGTTTTCAGGACTTCGCATTCTCAAAGAGGGTCTAACAGGAAATAAAGGGTGGGGAGCGCATTGGCGCGATCCAGAGCCTAAGTCGCACTACGACGCGATTATCATTGGCGGGGGCGGTCATGGGTTATCCACGGCCTATTACCTTGCGAAGAACCATGGCCTGAACAATATTGCTGTTCTTGAGAAGGGCTACATTGGCGGTGGCAATGTAGGGCGCAACACCACGATTGTGCGGGCCAACTATTTCTTGAACGGAAATTCTGAATTTTATAGCCATTCCTTAAAGCTTTGGGAGGGGCTGGAAGAAGATTTGAACTACAACGTCATGCATTCCCAACGTGGCCTGATCAACCTTTTCCATTCTGACGGACAGCGCGACGCGTTTGTGCGGCGTGGAAATGCGATGGTAAACCAAGGCGATGACGCGATTTTGCTGGATCGTGAGGGTGTGCGCAAACATCTGCCTTATCTTGATTTCGACAACGCTCGTTTTCCGATCTATGGCGGCTTGCTTCATCCACGTGGCGGCACAGCCCGTCATGATGCGGTGGCTTGGGGGTTTGCGCGCGGCGCGGATATGCGCGGCGTAGACATTATCCAGAACTGCGAAGTCAAAGGCATCGACATAAAAAATGGTGCGGTCACAGGTGTGCAAACAACACGCGGGGCCATCAAGGCCAAAAAAATCGGGATGACAGTCGCAGGACGCTCTGGCCAAGTCGCGGCAATGGCAGGCATGCGCCTGCCGGTTGAAAGCCATGTTTTGCAGGCTTTTGTGACCGAAGGGCTAAAACCCGTGATTGACCATGTGATCAGTTTTGGCATGGGACATTTTTATATTTCACAGTCCGACAAGGGTGGCTTGGTCTTTGGCGGTGATCTGGATTTCTATGCTTCGTATGCATCGCGCGGCAACTTGCCGATGAAAGAGCATGTGATGGAAGCGGGCATGACGCTGATGCCAATGATTGGCGAAGCAAAGGTTCTTCGGTCCTGGGGCGGGATCATGGATATGACGCCCGATGGCAGTCCGATTATTGATAAAAGCCCTGTGGAGGGACTCTATATCAACGCAGGCTGGTGTTACGGCGGGTTCAAAGCTGTACCCGGATCAGGGTCTGTGTTCTCGCATTTGATCGCGACCGATCAACATCACAGTGAGGCGACCGGCTTTAGGCTTGATCGGTTCCGCACAGGTGTTGGCATAATTGATGAAGAGGGCACCGGCTCTCAGCATAACTTGCACTAGGATTCTTGAGAGTATGGCAGCCTACGGCGTGAGTTTATTTGGCAAGATGAAGCGCGAGAGCGTTAAAGAGGGAATGACATGCGTTTGAAATGTCCGCTGTGCGGGGAGCGTGATCGCCGCGAGTTTTACTATTTTGGGGATGCTGTGGTTTTGGCGCGTCCTGATCCTGATGCGGGCATATCTGCGTGGGATGACTACTTGCATAACCGTGACAATCCCGCAGGTGTCACGCGCGATTTATGGCAGCACGAAGCAGGATGCGCTGCTTGGATCGTTGTGACGCGCGATACGGTCAGCCATGAGGTGTTAGATACAGCCCTCGCGTCCGACTTGAAGAGAGCGATGTCATGAGGATTGAAAACAAAGGTCTGATTGATCGCACGCAGCCTGTGAATTTCACGTTTGATGGGCATCACTATCAAGGATTTGCGGGCGATACGGTTGCTTCTGCTTTGTTGGCGAATGATCAGCGTTTGATGGGGCGGTCTTTCAAGTATCACCGTCCAAGGGGCGTGTTGACGGCGGGCAGCGAAGAGCCGAACGCCTTAGTCACGATCAAACGCGGGCAAAATGTTGAGCCCAACGTGCGTGCAACCGTGCAAGAGATTTACGACGGCCTAGAGGTGCGCTCGCAAAACGCGTGGCCGACGCTTGGCTTTGACGCGCTAGCGGTGAATGATCTGGCTGCGCCTTTCTTTAGTGCAGGCTTCTATTACAAAACCTTCATGAGGCCGCGCGCCTTTTGGGAGCGAGTGTATGAACCGCTTATTCGCCGTGCCGCAGGTTTGGGCGGGCTAAGTGGGACCTCCAATGATGTGGAATATGAGAAAGCCTTTGCGTTTTGCGATGTCTTGATCATCGGCGCTGGGCCTACGGGGCTAATGGCTGCGCTAGAAGCGGGCCGTGCCGGTGCGGATGTCATTCTGGCCGATGAAGATGCGCAGGCGGGTGGCCGTTTGCTTGGCGAAACTTACGAGATTGACGGACGCACAGGGCAGGATTGGGCTGCTGCAGTGATTGCTGAGCTGTCGAGCATGAACAATGTGCGGATTATGTCACGTACGACCGTCACTGGGGTCTACGACCAAGGCACATTCGGCGCACTTGAGCGAGTAACGGCCCATACAACCCCACGCGCAGATGCGCCGCGCGCGTGTTTCTGGCGCATCGTTGCCAAATGTTCGATCCTTGCAGCAGGCGCGCTGGAGCGGCCTATCGCGTTTCAAAATAATGACCGCCCCGGCATCATGACCGCGGGCGCTGTGCGTGCTTATCTGAACCGATGGGGTGTTACTGCGGGTCGCGATATTGTTGTGTTTGGTAACAATGATGATGCGCATCGCACTGCGTTGGATCTAAGCGCGGCAGGTGTGCATGTGGCCGCGTTGGTCGATAGTCGTCCTGATGTGCAGGTAAGCGGCGATTTCCCCGTATACGCAGGCGCGCAGATTTGTGGCGCGAGTGGGCGGCAGGGACTAGAGTCGGTGACCATCCGTACGCAGAGTGGGACAGAAAGGATTGCCAGCGAATGTTTGGCGATGTCGGGGGGGTGGAACCCCTCTGTGCATATGACGTGTCACATGAATGGACGTCCCGAATGGCGTGAAGACATTGCAAGTTTTGTGCCGCGCGCGGGAATGATCCCAGGGATGGTGACGGCTGGTGCCTGCAATGGAACCTTCTCGACGCATGGTGCCTTGCTGGAGGGGCGCAAAGCTGCAGAAAAGATTCTGGTGGCCCTAGGCAAGAAAGCCATTCAGAGCGATCTGCCTGAAGCAGAAGATGCGCCTATTCATATTAGCCCGTTGTGGGCTGTTGGTGGGACAGGGCGTGCGTGGCTCGACTTCCAAAACGATGTGACTGTGAAAGATGTGAAACAAGCAGCGAAAGAGAACTTTCGCTCTGTCGAGCATATGAAACGTTACACGACGCAAGGGATGGCGACGGATCAAGGTAAGAACTCTAACGTGAACGCTTTGGCCATTCTTGCGGATGTGACTGGACGCGGTATTCCGGAGACGGGGACAACCACGTTCCGTCCTCCCTACACACCTGTGTCGATTGCGGCGATGGGGGCAGGGGCCGAGGGCAAGGGGTTTGCGCCTGAGCGTTTGGTCACCTCGCACGAAAGCACAGTGGCGCAGGGTGCGCCGATGATCGAAGCGGGGATGTGGTGTCGTCCAAGCTATTTTCCGAAAGAGGGTGAAACAAATTGGCGTCAGTCGTGTGACCGTGAAGTAAATATGGTGCGCAGCAGCGTTGGTATTTGCGATGTGAGCACACTAGGCAAGATTGATATTCAAGGGCCAGACGTGGCCGCATTTCTGGATTTCGTTTACATCAACACCTTCAGTACCTTAAAGCCCGGACGCGTGCGT
This sequence comes from Rhodobacteraceae bacterium HTCC2083, assembly GCA_000156115.1. Taxonomy (GTDB): domain Bacteria; phylum Pseudomonadota; class Alphaproteobacteria; order Rhodobacterales; family Rhodobacteraceae; genus Planktotalea. The sequence continues at coordinate 3,595,135 of DS995276.1, read as the reverse complement.
TACGGTCTCATGCTGCGTGAAGACGGAACCGTGATGGATGACGGCACCACTGCGCGTCTTTCGGATACCCATTACGTGATGACCACGACCACCGCCGCCGCCGGCGCTGTGATGCGTCATCTGGAATATGTGCATCAATGTTTGCGTCCTGAACTGGACGTGTCGATGATCTCTGTGACGGAACAATGGGCGCAATTTGCCGTCGCTGGTCCAAAATCGCGTGAGTTATTGAACGAGTTGCTTGATGCGCCCATCGACAATGACAGCTTTCCTTTTATGGGCTGTGGTGACGTCGCCATCGGGGGGGTGAACGCGCGTTTGTTCCGCATCTCATTCTCCGGTGAGCATGCCTATGAGATTGCCGTGCCCGCGCGCTACGGCGCTGCGCTGTTCAATGCGCTGAATGAACACGCGGCAGCGTTGGGCGGTGGTCCTTATGGCATGGAGGCGCTCAATGTGCTGCGGATCGAAAAGGGTTTTATCACGCATGCCGAAATTCACGGGCGGGTGACGGCCTTTGATATCGGGATGGGGCGGATGATCTCTGCAAAGAAGGATTGCATCGGCCAGACTATGGCGGCGCGCGAGGGGCTTGTTGGTCCTAACCGCGAGCAATTGATTGGCCTGAAACCGATTGGTGCCGTGAAGCAGCTCACAGGTGGCGCGCATTTGTTTGAGCCTGAGAGCGAGCCGACGCGACAAAACTCGATTGGCTATGTGACCTCTGTTGGATTTTCCCCGACTGAAGTTAGCTTTCTTGGGATGGGGTTCTTGATGAACGGACGTGCGCGCCATGGGGAGACGATTAAGCTGATTGACCATATGCGTGGGATCGAAACACTTTGCGAGATTTGCGATCCTGTGTTCCATGATCCAGAGGGGGGCAAGCCACGTGGTTGATTTAATGGCAAAAACACCGGCTGAGGGGCTGTTACCTGTCACAATGGGTGGTTTGAACCTGCGCGAAGTCGCGCTGGGTGTTATGACCTCTCTCGCGCCATTTAAGGACCAAGATGCCCAAGTGGAAAAGCTGCTTGGAGGTGTGTTGCCTAAAGTAGGACGCTCCGTTTCGAAAACGGGGCAAGAGGTCGTTTGGTTCTCGCAAGGGCAGTATTTGGTAATCGGCGGCGCGGTGGATATGAGCCTTGCCGAACATGCGGCGCTTACGGATCAAAGCGATGCGTGGTGTGCAATCACCTTTGAGGGGGTGGGCAGTGAAGCGGTGCTTGCGCGACTTGTTCCAGTTGATCTGAGGGAGGTCACATTCAAACGTGGACATGCGTTGCGCAGTCAGCTGGGGCATATGCCGTTACATATAACGCGTAAAGGCAAAGACGCGTTTCGCTTGATGACCTTCCGTTCGATGGCGGGCACAATGGTGCATGAGGTGACGCATAAGATAAGGCTTCTGTCAGCGCGCGGGTGACTTTTGGGCTTAGATGACCTAAATACACCGTCTCGACGGGTGAGGAGTATAAGGCTATGAAGATGTCGCATTTTGTAAGCTGTGTCACGCTTTGTGTGTTTGTGGCCATGCCTGCTGCCGCGAAATCCAAGAAGGACAAGTTCTGCGAAGAGCTAGCGTATGCCAGCCAGCAAATGGCTGATTTGCGTAAAGATGGCAGCGACGAAAAGGAAGCGCAGCTGATAGTTGCCGGGCAATATGACGACGACCAGTTAAACCACTTGCAAATGATCCCCTACCTCAGCAGCTTTGTGTACGGTCTAGATAAGGAAAAGCTGCAAGGCGATGTGGAAGCGTCGTTTTCGGAGCAATGCAAAGGCTTCAATGGCTAACTGGACTCTGTCAGCGCTGCGATAGATACTGAGCGCATGAGCCTGCCCCCCGGATTCCTTGATGAGCTGCGCACGCGCCTCAGCCTTTCGCAGGTTGTGGGTCGCAAAGTGATGTGGGATTCTCGCAAGTCCAATCAGGGCAAGGGCGATATGTGGGCACCATGCCCGTTCCACCAAGAAAAATCTGCTTCTTTTCATGTAGATGACCGAAAAGGGTTCTATTATTGCTTTGGATGTCAGGCCAAAGGTGATGCGATTTCCTTTGTGCGTGAGACCGAAAACGTTGGCTTTATGGAGGCCATCGAAATCCTTGCAGGCGAAGCCGGATTAGAGGTTCCAAAGCAAGATCCGCGTGCGCAGCAAAAAGCAGATGAGCGCACAGAGCTTGTCGATGTGATGGAGCAAGCGGTGCAGTTTTTCCGTCTGCAATTGCGTACTGGCAACGCTTCTGAGGCGCGCGGCTATCTCGATCGGCGCGGCTTGAAAGAAGCGACACAAGAGCGGTTTGAGATCGGCTTTGCGCCTGACGCATGGCAAGGGCTTTGGGATCATTTGAGCGGTAAGGGCGTTTCGGCTGAGAAGATCCTCGCGGCGGGTCTTGCCAAACCGTCAAGCAAAGGCGGCAAGCCCTATGACACGTTCCGCAATCGCATCATCTTTCCCATTCGCGATGCGCGCGGGCGTTGTACGGCCTTTGGGGGTCGTGCGATGGATCCCAATGACAACGCAAAATATCTGAATTCGCCGGAAACGCTTTTGTTTGATAAGGGGCGCAGCCTCTATAACCACGGTCCCGCCCGCGAAGCCGCTGGCAAAGGCGCGCCGCTAATCGTGGCCGAAGGCTATATGGATGTGATTGCGCTTGCGGAGGGGGGCTTTGGCGCGTGCGTCGCGCCGCTTGGCACCGCTATCACGGATAACCAGTTGCATCTGTTGTGGCGGATCTCGGATGAGCCGATAATTGCGCTTGATGGCGATACGGCGGGTCTACGTGCGGCGCAGCGTTTGATTGATCTGGCGCTGCCATTGTTGGAAGCGGGCAAAAGCTTGCGATTTGCGCTGATGCCAGAGGGCAAAGACCCCGACGATCTGATCCGCGCGGAAGGCCCAGAGGCGGTGCAGCGAGTGATCGACGGTGCGATGCCCATGGTACAATTACTCTGGGACAAAGAGATCGAAGGCAAGAATTTCGACAGTCCCGAACGCAAAGCCGCGCTTGATAAGACGCTGCGTGAAAAGCTGATGCTCATTCGCGATCCGTCTATCCGTTCGCATTATGGCCAGGCTATTAAGGATATGCGCTGGCAATTGTTCCGTGCTGGATCTGGCGGAAGCAGTTCGAAAAAGCCGTGGGCAAAGGGCAAGCGCGGCGATTGGCGCAATCCGCCACCTGCACCGGCTACCGCCAGTGCCAAAGCCTCGCTTTTGGCGGGTGCGGGCGAAGATACTCAGCGCCAAATGCGCGAAGCAGTGATCATCGCGAGCTTGATCTGCACACCGGATGTTGTTGCCGAATTCGAAGGCCAGTTGGAAGAGTTGCACGTGAGCACGCAGGAGCACCGCGCTTTTCTCGATCTGATCCTTGTTCATTCTAGTCATGGTCCAGAAGTGTTGCGCGAAAAAATTGTTGACGCGCGCGGTACCGATAGCCTTGAAAATCTGCTCGGCGCGGGCCATGTGGCGATTACACCCTGCGTTCGCCGGCCTGGTGACATAGAGATGGCGATGATGGCAATCTCTGAAGAATTGGCCAAACTCGAAGCGGAGCAAGGGCTAAGCGCAGAAGTGGCTGAAGCGGCAGAAGACCTCGTGGGGCTCGCTGATGAAAGTGTGACTTGGCGGTTAGGGCAAGCAGCGCAAGCGCGAAATCTCGCGATGCGCAGTGAACATGAAGACAAGGCTGAATATGATACCGCCCCGAATGGCGCGCGAATCAGTCGTGACGAGAAAAGTGCTTTTGATGCTTTGCTCGGGAAGTTGAACGTTACCAAAGAGCCATGAATTGGCATTTTGGTGAGGAATAGGTAAAGAAATCAGGGTAAACGGGTTTTCGAATCACTTTCACGCGCTATGATTCGAAACAGTCGAATCACTTCGATGTTGTGCAATTGATTCGAACCGTAGCCAATTCAGGGGCTTAGCGCCCCATACAGGAGCATCTGCATGGCCGCCAAAGATAATGACGACCGCAAATCCGACGATCAGGACTCTGCGCATACGCTCGATATGAGCCAAACCGCCGTCAAGAAAATGATCGCCGACGCGCGCGAGCGCGGGTTCATTACATATGACCAGTTGAACGCGGTTTTGCCGCCGGATCAGGTTAGCTCGGATCAGATCGAGGACGTCATGTCGATGCTCTCTGAAATGGGCATTCAGGTAACCGAAGAAGACGAAGACGCCGAAGAAGAAGACAAGGGTACTACCGATCTCGTTGCGGCGGGGACCAACAAAGAAGTCGCCGTTTCCACGGCCGCTTCCGAAAAGTTGGATCGTACTGACGACCCTGTGCGTATGTACTTGCGTGAGATGGGCTCTGTCGAACTGCTGTCGCGGGAAGGCGAAATCGCCATTGCCAAGCGCATTGAGGCAGGTCGTAATACGATGATTGCAGGGCTGTGCGAAAGCCCGCTGACCTTCCAGGCGATTACAATTTGGCGCGACGAGCTTCTTTCCGAAGATATTTTGTTGCGTGATGTCATCGATCTTGAAGCTACATTTGGAGATCAGATGGGCGAAGAGGAAACCACGCCTGTTGTGCCTACCGCTGCCAATTCAACGACTGCGCCAAAGGCCGAAGGGATGGCTGAACTTGATGCGGACGGCAACCCGATCACTAGTGATGACGACGATGATGATGAAGATGAACAGGCGAATATGTCGCTTGCTGCGATGGAAGCTGCGCTCAAGCCGCAGGTTTTGGAGTCTTTGGAGGTTATTGCTGGTCTCTACGAGCAGCTTTCTCAAATGCAAGACAGTCGGATTTCGGCGACTTTGAACGAAGACGATAGTTTCTCTGACAAGCAAGAGGCGAACTATCAAAAGCTGCGTTCCGAGATTGTTGTTTTGGTCAACGAGATGCACTTACATAATAACCGCATAGAGGCGTTGATCGATCAGCTCTACGGTATTAACCGCCGCGTTATGAGCATCGATAGCTCCATCGTGAAGCTCGCAGACCAAGCGCGCATCAACCGCCGTGAATTTGTTGAGGCATATCGAGGTCGTGAGCTTGACCCGAACTGGCTGGAAGAAATGGCTGGTAAGGCGGGGCGTGGTTGGCAGATGTTCATCGAACGCTCAACCGACAAAGTTGAAGAATTGCGTGCTGATATGGCGCAAGTCGGTCAATATGTTGGTCTCGATATCTCCGAATTCCGCCGCATTGTGCAGCAGGTTCAGAAAGGCGAAAAAGAAGCGCGTCAGGCCAAGAAAGAAATGGTCGAAGCGAACCTTCGCTTAGTGATTTCCATTGCCAAGAAGTATACTAACCGTGGCCTGCAATTCCTTGATTTGATTCAAGAAGGTAACATCGGCCTGATGAAAGCGGTCGATAAGTTTGAATACCGTCGTGGCTATAAATTTAGCACCTATGCGACATGGTGGATTCGTCAGGCAATTACCCGCTCCATTGCTGATCAAGCCCGCACAATTCGTATTCCAGTGCACATGATCGAGACGATCAACAAACTGGTGCGTACAGGTCGTCAGATGCTCCACGAAATCGGTCGTGAGCCGACACCAGAGGAACTGGCAGCCAAGCTGCAAATGCCTCTGGAAAAAGTACGCAAGGTCATGAAAATTGCGAAAGAGCCGATTTCTTTGGAGACGCCGATTGGTGACGAGGAAGACAGCCAACTTGGTGATTTCATTGAGGATAAGAATGCGGTTCTGCCTTTGGATAGCGCCATTCAGGAAAACCTCAAAGAGACGACAACGCGAGTTCTGTCCTCGCTCACGCCGCGTGAAGAACGGGTTTTGCGGATGCGTTTTGGTATCGGTATGAATACCGATCACACTCTTGAAGAGGTGGGTCAGCAGTTCAGCGTAACGCGCGAACGAATTCGTCAGATCGAAGCGAAGGCTCTGCGTAAACTTAAGCATCCAAGCCGTTCTCGCAAGCTGCGCAGCTTCCTGGATCAGTAAGGGGGGCAACATGTCGCTTTTTTCGCGCCTATTTGGTTCTAAAACACCGGAGGCCTCTGTCGATATGTTGGTTGAGTATCAGGGCTTTCACATCACGCCTGAGCCAATGTAAGAAAGCCAAGGCTTTCGCTTGTGTGCGGTGATTGAAAAAGAAATAGGCGGTGAGGTGAAAACCCACCGCCTTATTCGCGCAGATACAATCGCTGATATTGAGCAATGTCGCGAGGCGTCTATCGCCAAAGCCAAGCAGATGATTGACCAAATGGGCGAGCGTCTGTTTTAGGCTATTGTCACGACGGACATGACTTTTGGGTCAAAATAGCTTATAGGTACTCTCATCAAAGGGAGGCGCTATGATCTTTTTGAAAAGAATTCTTACTCTTTTCGTTGTTATTATTTTAGGTTTGGTGCTGGTTTCTTTCTTGTTGCCGCGCGACGTCAAAGTTGCAAGATCGATTGAAATCGATGCGCCTGCGGCAGAGGTTTTTGCCAAGGTAAATGGTTTAAAAGTAGGTGCAGATTGGTCACCCAGGCTAGTCTGTGATCCAAAAGTGAACTTGCAGTATTCAGGTCCTGACACCGGTGTCGCAGCCAAGCTCGAGTGGACCTCGGAACATTCCCAGGTCGGCATTGGCAAGCAGCAAATCGTTGAAAGTATTGAGAGCCAGAACGTTGTCACCGCCCTAGATTTTGGTGGGCAGGGCACTGCATTGGCAGCGTTTAACCTTGTGGAGGCGGGTGGCAAAATCATGATCACTTGGGATCTGGAAACCGACATGGGCATCAGCCCGATTGGCCGTCACATGGGGCTCATGATGGATAAGTGGGTTGGAGGCGACTATGAGGTTAGTCTTTCTAACCTTAAGGCCATGATCGAAGGGTGATTTCGGTTTCTGAGTCTCCCAAGCCACACTAGATACTGCGTCTCCAAATGCCCTCTACCCAAACTCTAGCGGAGGGCCTATAAAGCCTGTGGATAAGTGGGGCAAACCCACGGCCAGAGGCAGAGACAGTATATAAGGGGGACGGCCATGCGCTGCCCATTTTGCGGAAATATAGATACTCAGGTGAAGGACTCACGTCCTGCCGAGGATCATGTGTCCATTCGTCGGCGGCGTTTTTGCCCCGCGTGTGGTGGGCGTTTTACAACATATGAACGCGTGCAGCTACGAGATTTGGTGGTTATCAAGTCCAATGGCCGTCGTGAAGATTTTGATCGTGACAAGCTGGAACGCTCTATTCGGATAGCGCTTCAGAAACGACCTGTTGAGCCGGAGCGGATGGATCAAATGATATCGGGTATTGTGCGCCGATTGGAGAGTATGGGCGAGACAGACATCAATTCTAAGCAGATTGGTGAGATTGTCATGGAAGCGTTGGCACGGATCGACACTGTCGCCTATGTGCGCTTTGCGAGTGTTTACAAAAACTTCCAAGCCGCTGATGACTTTGATAAATTCGTTTCCGAGTTGCGTCCTGACGTGACGCCCGAAGAGTGATCTTAAGCGATCAAGCTTATATGAAAATGGCCTTGTCGCTTGCGCGGCGAGGCCTTGGTCGTACGTGGCCTAATCCTGCGGTGGGCTGTGTGATCGTGAACGCAGGTCGCATCGTGGGTCGTGGTTGGACGCAGGTGGGCGGACGTCCTCATGCAGAAGTCGTCGCCTTGGTGCAAGCAGGCAAGCGCGCGAATGGTGCGACGGCTTACGTCACGCTGGAGCCTTGCGCGCATCACGGGCAAACGCCGCCCTGTAGTGAAGCCCTTATTGAAGCAGGGATCGCGCGAGTGGTTGCCGCAATGGAAGATAGTGATCCGCGTGTGTCTGGCCGTGGCTTCGCACAACTGCGCGGGGCTGGTGTTGTTGTTGAGACGGGAATTTGTGCGAAAGACGCAGCTGAGAGCAACGCTGGGTTTTTCCTGAAAACAGAAGTTGGTCGGCCGTTTGTGACCTTGAAGTTGGCGCTGAGCCTTGATGGGCGAATTGCCACGCTTACAGGTGATAGCCAATGGATCACCGGCTCAGAGGCGCGACGTGCTGTCCATGCCATGCGTGCAACGCATGATGCAGTGCTAATTGGCGCGGGGACCGCGCGCGGCGATGATCCATCGCTGACCGTGCGAGGCTTGGGCATAGGTCATCAGCCTGTGCGCGTTGTTGCGGCCCAAAGCTTAAAGATTGATCTCGAGAGCTCGCTTGCTAAAACCGCGCGGGATGTTCCTGTGTGGCTTTGTCATGGATCTGACGTCAAAGATGAGGATCGCGCAGCGTGGATCGATCTTGGCGCAGAGTTGATCGCTTGCGAAACGGACGCGTCAGGTCTTGAACCGCATCAGATGATGCAAGCTCTTGGCCACAAAGGATTAACGCGAGTGTTTTGTGAAGGGGGTGGTCATTTGGCGGCCTCGCTTTTGCGCGCGGATTTGGTGGATCGCTTGGTTATCCATTCTGCGGGTGTCGCGATTGGCGGCGATGGTTTGGCAGGTCTTGCTAGCATGGGGCATGATGTGTTGGCGGATGCTGCACGGTTTCGCCTAGCTTCGCATCGTCAACTTGGTGTGGATATCGAACATATCTGGCAGCGCGCCTAGCTACGCCAGAAGTAGGCCTTTGACGCGAACAGGCCCTGAAGCTTCGACAAGATCCGATTGAACGGTTTGTGCTTTGGCACTTTACCCGATGCAAGACGTTCCAGAACGACTTCTGCGGGGCAGGGTTGCTGCGTTATTGGATCAAAATAGCGTGGATAGTCGATGAAGGCAGCGTGCACCAAACTTTCGAGCGCGATTTCTGTACTGCGCCGTGCCGGAACAGGACCAAGGTCCCTCGTGAGGCCCCATCCCGCATAAAAGGGTGCGCCAAGACAGGTGACGGTTTTACCGCGCAACAAGGCTTCAAACCCAAGGAGGGAAGTCATGGTCCAGACTTCATCCGACACGTCGATGGCGGCAATGGGATCGCATTTATGTAAAACCGCGTCACAAAGATGCGCTAAATCTTCGTTCGAAACAAAACCTTTGCGCAAACCCGCTTCGACATCTGGATGAGGTTTGTAAAGGATCACAGCGTCAGGGTGTGCTGCGCGCGCAGCGCTGAGCAAGGCCATGTTTGTGTTGACAGACTTGGTTCCGGTTAGGATCGAAGCGTCGTCTTCGACTTGGCCCGGCACTAGAATGCGATGGCCTTTCGGCAGATCGACCAGCTCGGGTGAGCCAACGTTATATTTGCTCAAACGTGCTTGGATCAGCGCCGCGGTCATCCGCTCCGCGCGCTGTTTTTGATCAGGACGTAGGATTTTGCGCATGCGCACGAGCTCCTCGAGACGGCTCGGGCGGGTAGGATCGTAGTAGATACCAAGATCATCCAGAACCAAGGACAGCGGCGCGACCAGTTCTGCGCCGAGGCCCTTGGAACGTAAAAATCCATCCTCCACATAGGTCGTGTAATTACTAACCGCGACATCCTTCGCGCTGGCCCAGACCATATGGCGGCGATCTGTGCTGATTGCGGCTTCGACGTGGCCTTGATTGTCTTCGAACATGACAGGCAATGTTTGACCAAAAGCACGCTGAAAAGGCGTGCGTTTCCAGAGGCGTATGCCGCTTGCAACCCAGCCTTTATGATCTTCGCGCCACGCGCGTGTTTGCGCGTCTAACGTATCAATAGCGGTTTCCAAATCGCAGAGGCAATCGCGATAGGGGTCATACCATTTGGGATAGAGGATCATCGCGGCCGCGAATAATTGCGCGCGGCTTAGTTGGCGTTGACGGCGTGGCACGGGTCGTTCATCCAGCGTGAGACCCCAGCCTGCATAGAAAGGTTGCCCAAAGACACGCGGCTTATGGCCTGCAAAGATAGCCTCAAAGCCAAGTTGCGACGACACTGTGTAGATCGCGGCGGCCCCTTCCATCAAGGTCCAAGGCGAGACGGCATTCGTAAAAAATTTGACGTTCTGATTGACGTCGCTGGGCTTGAAATAGCCTTCGCGGTGACCCGCAAGCGTATCTGGATGGGTCTTGATTAAGACCTTTTTGCCTGGATGTTCTTCTTGCGCGAATACAAGCATTTCAAGGAAGGTGCTGCGATCTGCTTTGCTTTTTAACACAGAGGCATCGTTCAGAGTCTGATCTAAAACCAGCACATATCCCGGTTCAGGGCAGGGGGTAGTAGGATCGAAACCTGTGTATTTCGTCAGATGTGCCTCGTGCAGACGCGCAACGCAGGCGCGCGCGCGGTTCATCAAATTAGTATCATCAAGGGGGTGATGGCTTAGAATATCTTCCAAATCAGAAAGCTGCGCTGGATCATAATGCATGCCCTTATGATCGATGCTCAACCCAATCGGCGCGCTGCCGCTGCGCCCGGGGAGCACCGATCTTAGAAACGCGTCTTCAATGCGTATGATCGGGGTTTCTCGTTTGTCTGCAACGCTTTCGCCGCGATGAGAGGTCGGGCTGTGGCCCCAAACGCCAATCAGGTCGCCTTCTTTCGGGAGGCCAAGGCGAAGATCGTAGCCCGCAAGTTTTAGGATCCGGCGCGTGCGCTTGTCCTTCAAGAACCCACCGTTGTAGATAAAAAGCCGCCGACGCGCATTGGGGTCGGCGGCTGTTGCTTTAAAGGGCTGTGCCCGCATTTCGTTAGCCGCCGCTGGCAGCACCAACACCAAGCGTTGTGGCTGTGGTGCCGAGACTACCAACAGCTGTCAGTGATCCGGTTACGGCTGCGATTGCTTTGCTCCACTGTGTGAATGGCGCTTCGGTCACATAAACGGTGTCTTCATCGCGGATCACGAAATCGCGCGCTTGGAACATGCCGTTCGGGCGCGTGAGGTCGAGCACATAGACAAATCGCTGTGCGCCAACCAAATCGTTGCGTCCCAAAACGCGGTTCGCAAGTTCTGCGGGTTCGTTTCGGAAGATAAACACACCTGTTGGATCGGATGAGGTGCTAACTAGACCACCAACTTGAGCAAGGGCTTCAACAGCGGACAAAGTTTGGCTTTCAAAGATCACGCGGCTTTGCGCGCCAGTCGCGCCAAGGGCCGTGAATGAGCGCGTGTCTTGTTCGACCAAAATACGATCCCCGCCACGCAGGGCGATATCCATGCGTGGATTGTCATAGAGATCTTGAAACCAGATTTTGCCTTTCTCATTACCACGGATCACGGTGATCTGGGCAATTTCAGGTTCAATCGCGATGCCGCCAGCTCGCGCGAGCATGGACGACAATGTGCGCGTTGGGCGCTCGATCGGATACACTCCTTGGCCGCCGATTGCACCGACAAGCGATACAGTGGCACCGTCACCCGCGAGGCGTCGGACCTGGACTTGTGGATCTGGTGTTTGTTCTTCCAGCTTACGTGTGATTGTGCGGCGAATTGCTTCGGGCGAGTTGCCTGCGGCCCGGATGCGACCCGCGTAGGGGACAAATATGAAGCCCGCGCCGTCTACCTGAACTTCCTCTAGCAAAGTCGAGTTTGAAGTTTCTCCCGCCAACAGACCATCATCCACGTTTTCCCAAATAGTCAGGCCAAGCGTGTCACCGGGGCGGATTGTATCGGATCCGATTTCGCCTGCGTTCTGGAAGGACGCGGAAAAGCCCAAGCTGGGCACCACGGATGTTGCGCGTGTCACGCGATCATTGACTGAAACGACAAATGCATCGCCTGAGCGCTGCACAGAGCCTTCATAAATCTCTTTTTTGTTGGGTCCCACACGTGGCAGGCCACAGGACGATATCATCGCCACAGCAGCCAGCAAGCAGGCGGACTTCGCCCATCTGGATGTTACGGATTTCACTGCTCGGTCTCCTCGACCTGTTTACTCTGCCTCGGGCTCTTTTGGTCCCTTGGATGTAAACTACCGAAATCGAGAACAAAAAGCTACCGCTAGGGATAGTGTCTGTTAGTTGACAACACGCAACTGTTGCCTCGGAGCCGCGGTGCCGGACACGAGTGCATCATAGGGATCTTCGCCCGAGAGCATCATATCAACCACATGGCGCAGCAATTGACGCCGACCGCGCGCAGAATAAAAGCCGCCAGGGACTTGGCTAGTCTCCAACAGGTAGCGGCGATAGTCTTTATACGCCCGATTATCAGGACGCTCAGCGGCCATGAAAAACTGGGCGAGGGGCTGATCGGAGACGAACTCAGGCTTGGAATAGACTGCGCTGCCAAAGGTCTTAAGCGGGATGCCGCGCCATAGAACCTGTTGCCCTGCGGTTGAATTCACCGTGACGGCGGTGCGCGCATCATCGAGCAAACGCGCAAGTTTGCCGCCGCGCACGTAGTGCACACGGTCCGAAACGCCAAAACGCGCAGCCATTTCTTTCAACGATTTACGCACGGGCACGCGACCATCTTCCAGAGGATGCGCTTTGAACACCAAATGGTGGTGTTTTGGGGCACCTTTGGCAAAATCGCGGATCACCAGTTCTAGGAAGTCGGTCATCGTGTCGAATGGGGAGTGCATCTGAAAAGAGCTGTCATGCTCGAGCTGCAAAAGCGCGAGATGGAAGGGAAAACCACCATTTCTGATGCGCCAAGTGGCGATGCGACGTTCAATGCCTTGCACCGGCATCAACAAGAGACGCTTCACATAGAGCCCGAATTCTTTGATCACCGGCAGATCGCGATGGGTCTTGAAGTGGCGATAACCGCCGTTCCGAAACATCACAAACCAATGATATAGCGCGCCGTAAAAGACGTGCTCGCGCATGTCTCCCCAATGGCTGGTGGGCATTGGGGCCTCAAGGTCAGAGCGCTCTAGTGCCGTTTGCATCTCTGGAACGGCTGTGTTCATCAGGCGCGAATTGCCATTTGATCCATCGCGCTCATAGGTCACCCAGAAGGGGCGCATGTAGCCTTCCTCAAAGACATGGACGCGCAGACCCATTTTCTTTGCGCGGGCGACAGCCTGCGCATGAACGGGGCGCGTGTCGCCGTAAAGAACTATGTCTGTTACATTTTTCTCTGAAACGAGGGCGTGAAACGTGCTGTCCCAGTCGTCCAGCACGCCACGAAAGGGAATGTAAGTCGAGGGTTGGAACCAGAACGCGCGGTCTCCCGCATTGAAACCTACACGCCACACATCTGCCCCAGCACGCTGAAGCATACGCCCCAAGCGATGAAAGAAGGGCCCATGGGGCCCTTGCAGAAACAGGAAGACGGGCTTTTTCGCCGTTGCGGTATTCATATATATTGGTCTACTTATCATTCGGTAATAAACATAGCCAGAGTATGGGGAGAAATTAAGGCAAATCCTTGCCGAAGTTTTCCCGTCGTACCCAGCACGGATCTACAAAGGAGCGGCGCAGATGTTCACAGGAATTATCACTGATATTGGCGACGTGCGCGAAACCGAATTGCGCGGGGATCTTTGGGTGCGCATTGGAACGCGGTATGAAACCTCTGGCATCGACATTGGCGCTTCGATTGCCTGTGATGGGGTGTGTTTGACGGTGATTGAGCTGGGCGCGGATTGGTTTGATGTTCAAATTAGCGCTGAATCTGTGAGCAAAACCAACATTGGCACCACGAACTGGTCTGTCGGGCGACGCTTAAATCTTGAGCGTGCCTTGAAAGTTGGTGATGAGTTGGGCGGGCATATCGTGTCGGGTCATGTAGACGGTGTGGCCGAAATTATCGCGATGCACGAAGAGGGGGAGAGTACGCGCGTGACGCTGCGAGCACCTGAAAACCTCGCGAAGTTCATAGCGCCCAAGGGATCTGTTGCGCTGAATGGGACGTCTCTGACAGTTAACGAAGTCACGCGCACGGATTTTGGCATTAATTTTATCCCACATACCAAAACGGCGACGACCTGGGGAGATGCGAAGGTCGGGGATGCTGTGAACCTCGAGATTGATACGCTTGCACGTTATGTGGCGCGTTTACAGGACTGGTCATAAGTAGTTTTCTAAGAAATTTATTCGCCAAGATCACCGTTCGGTGAAACGCAGTTTGCGCCTCCCCCTTGCAGGCCCTGTATGCCAGCACTAAGACTCTATTAGTGCTTCGTGTGGTAAGCACTCATGAGCAGCAGCAGGCAGGCGAGATATGAACGATCCAATTGATACATATATGAACACGTTGGTTCCCATGGTGGTTGAGCAAACCAGCCGTGGAGAGCGGGCATACGATATTTTCTCGCGTCTGTTGAAAGAGCGTATTATCTTCCTCAACGGTCCTGTGCATGATGGCATGTCTAGCCTGATTGTGGCCCAGCTTTTGCACCTTGAGGCGGAAAATCCGTCCAAAGAAATATCCATGTATATCAACAGTCCAGGTGGCGTTGTGACCTCTGGTCTGTCGATCTACGACACGATGCAATACATCCGCCCGAAGGTGTCTACGCTGGTAATTGGTCAAGCGGCGTCTATGGGTTCATTGCTGTTGACGGCAGGCGAAAAAGACATGCGTTTCTCGCTTCCGAATTCCCGCGTAATGGTACACCAGCCCTCTGGTGGCTATCAAGGTCAAGCGACAGACATCATGATCCACGCGCAAGAGACACAAAAGCTGAAGACGCGTTTGAACGAAATTTATGTCCAGCACACTGGCCAAACCTTGAAGAAAGTTGAAGCCGCGCTTGAGCGTGACAACTTCATGTCTCCTGAAGAGGCAAAAGAGTTTGGCCTAATTGATGAAATTCTCCAGACACGCCCCAAAACGGGTGATGAAGAGAGCTAAAGAATTGGCGCGTTCACTTCATGTGAACGTGCTAATTTTTGCGATTGTGGCTTTGGGCTGGCTCCCATAAGCTACGGCAAGACGGTGCGACACAAGACGTCGCATTTAAGAGTTTTAAGGGCAAATCGCCCGAAAGGTGATCCATGGCGAGCAACTCCAGCGGCGATAGCAAAAATACGCTCTACTGTAGCTTCTGCGGCAAAAGTCAGCATGAAGTGCGTAAATTGATTGCTGGCCCGACAGTTTTCATTTGTGATGAATGCGTTGAGCTGTGCATGGACATCATCCGCGAAGAGACGAAAACCGCTGGTTTAAAAAACTCTGAGGGGGTGCCTACGCCGAAAGATATCTGCCAAGTGCTTGATGACTATGTGATCGGGCAGGCAACCGCGAAGCGCGTTCTTTCTGTCGCGGTACACAACCACTACAAGCGTTTGAACCACGCTCAGAAAAATAGTGAGATTGAACTGGCGAAGTCCAACATTCTTCTCATGGGTCCAACGGGTTGTGGTAAAACTCTGCTCGCGCAGACATTGGCGCGTACCTTGGATGTGCCCTTCACGATGGCGGATGCAACGACGTTGACCGAAGCGGGTTATGTCGGTGAAGATGTTGAAAACATTATTCTCAAACTGCTGCAAGCGTCCGAGTATAACGTTGAAAAAGCACAACGCGGTATCGTCTACATCGACGAGGTTGACAAGATTACGCGCAAGTCCGAGAATCCATCGATCACGCGCGATGTCTCGGGTGAGGGTGTCCAGCAGGCTTTACTTAAACTAATGGAAGGCACTGTTGCTTCCGTTCCTCCGCAAGGTGGGCGCAAACATCCGCAGCAGGAATTCCTGCAAGTGGATACAACGAACATCTTGTTCATTTGTGGCGGTGCTTTCGCGGGTCTCGACAAAATTATCGCCGCGCGTGGCAAAGGCTCTGCAATGGGATTTGGGGCGGATGTGCGTGACAATGATGATCGCGGAATTGGCGAAATTTTCACGGAACTGGAACCGGAAGACCTTCTGCGCTTTGGTCTAATCCCTGAATTTGTTGGCCGTTTGCCAGTTCTTGCGACACTTGAAGATCTGGACGAAGACGCGCTTGTAACGATCCTGACGCAGCCAAAGAATGCACTTGTAAAACAGTACCAACGCTTGTTCGAGCTGGAAAGCACGCAACTGACATTTACTGAAGACGCACTAAGTGCAATTGCGAAACGTGCGATTGAACGCAAGACGGGCGCGCGTGGCCTGCGCTCAATCTTGGAGGAAATCCTCCTTGATACGATGTTTGATTTACCGGGTATGGACACAGTGACCGAAGTTGTGGTGAATGATGAAGCCGTCACATCGGATGCACAGCCTTTGATGATTCACGGCGAGCCAGAGAAAGAGCCGGCGTCAGTGGGTTAAACCTTGGTCGATGAAATAAAGCAAAGGCAGGCGAAATGCCTGCCTTTTTGCGTTTCAACGTGTCTAGACGTTTCCACAAGGATCGGGCATATCTGAAGAAACATGAGCGGAGTGATCCATGGGCATTGGTAGCAGTATTTTGCGTGTTCTCACGTGGTGGAATGGTCAGACGTTGAATACCCAACTGTTCACATGGCGCAAAGGCGTGCGTGTGGGTGAAGATGAGCTTGGCAATATCTTCTATGAAAACTCTGATAAATCAAAGCGCTGGGTGATTTTCAATGGTGAGATCGAAGCAAGCAAAATCAGTCCTGATTGGCACGGTTGGTTGCATCACACCTGGGACGAGCCACCAACAGACAAACCTTTGCAGCATAAGTCGTGGCAAAAGCCTCATCAAGAGAACCTCACAGGTACGCTTGCCGCCTATGCGCCTGCAGGTTCAATTCGCAAAGCCGAACCAGCAGATCGTAGCGATTACGAAGCATGGGTGCCTGAATAAGTCCACTAGGTTGAGGAACGGGACGAGGAATGACACAAAATTCCACTGAAATTGTTGTAGGCGGCTTGGTTTTAGCGGTTGCCGTGGGCTTTTTGGCCTACGCTGCACAAGTGACCGGAGTGCAGTCAAGCGCGGGCAGCTACCCTTTGACCGCGAGCTTCCGTTCTCTGGAAGGGGTCAGCGTCGGGACCGATGTGCGTCTTGCAGGAGTGAAGATCGGTAGCGTCAACTCCGTGGACTTGAACACCGAAACCTTCCGTGCGGATACTGTTATCTCCGTCAAAGATGGCATCGAAATCCCAGATGACAGCGCCATCACCATCGCCTCCGAAGGCTTGCTGGGCGGCAATTTTGTTGAAATCGTACCGGGCGGTTCGCCATTTATGTTCGAGCCATCTTCGGAAATCGAAGACACACAAAGCGCGGTTAGTCTCGTCTCATTGCTGTTGAAATTTGTGTCTGGATCTGGCGAGTGATGCGTTTTTTCAATGCCTTGGCGGGTTTGTTCCTGTGTGCAAGCGCTGTTCATGCTCAGCAGGCAGTGTCCTCAGGTACGGGGGCTGAATTGCGTGTGCTTGATAAGGTCAGTGGTCAAAGCTCCAACTATGATCTGGCGAGCGGTAGCAAGATGGAAATCGGGCAGCTCACAATTGCTTTACGTGCGTGCCGTTATCCTGAAGGGGCACCCGCAAACGACGCTTTCGCCTATATTGAGGTCAATGAAACCGAAAGTGCCACTGGGATTTTTGGCGGTTGGATGATTGCCTCTTCGCCTGCTTTAAACGCGATGGAGCATCCGCGCTATGACGTTTGGGTCCTGCGCTGCAAAACTTCGTGAAGACTGGGTAAAGGCTTTGCGGTAAAGCTGGCCTGCGCTTGCAAAGCTTCATGCAATTGCGTGTGATAGTCTGCACGAGAAATCTCAATCGCGCCTAAAGTGGCGAGATGATCCGTCAGAAATTGCGTGTCAAATAGGGTGAAGCCGCAGTTTGACAGATGTTTCGTCAGGAAAGCCAACGCAGTTTTGGACGCATCGCGGCGCTTTGAAAACATGCTTTCACCAAAGAAGGCTGTGCCAGCCACAACGCCGTAGACGCCACCAACAAGGTCAGACTCTTCCCAAATTTCCAAGGAATGGGCTTGGGCCATTTGGTGCAAGCTGCTGTAAAGGCGTGCGATATTATGGCTTATCCAAGTATCTTCGCGCTCCGCGCAGGCGGCAACTACACCGTCAAAATCGGTATTTATTCGGATGGTCCAATTGGCAGACCGCATGTGCCGCGCCAAAGATCGCGAGATATGGAAATCATTTATTGGTATTATGCCACGGCGACGCGGGTCGACCCAAAACAGTTCGGAATCATCCCGCGATTCTGCCATTGGAAAAATGCCCGCTTGATAGGCGTGCAATAGCATTTGAGGTGTAAGTGTCGTCGTTTCATCCCGCATAACTCTATCCTAACCCAAAGTTATGCGAGGTGAAGGGCAAAGGCGCAAACGCGACTATTCCCCCAAGTTCGTTTCTAGCCAATGCTCCAGCCAGTGGATGTTGTATCCACCTGAAAGCACGTCCGGCTCTTGCAGTAATGCATGAAACAGCGGCACGGTTGTGTCGATACCATCCACGATTAATTCCCCTAAAGCACGGTTCAAACGCGCAAGGGCTTCTGGACGATCACGTCCGTGAACGATCAATTTGCCGATCAAACTATCGTAATAAGGAGGAATCGAATAGCCATCGTAAAGCGCACTGTCCATACGAATGCCTAATCCACCAGGGGCATGATATTGCGTGATTTTCCCAGGGCAGGGCGCAAAATTCGGCAGGCGTTCCGCGTTAATACGAACCTCGATTGAATGGCCATTGATCACTAGTTCGTCTTGATGGAAGGACATGTCTTGTCCCGCAGCAACCAAGATTTGCTCCCGCACAAGATCGACGCCAAAGATGCTTTCCGTGACGGGGTGTTCGACCTGCAACCGTGTGTTCATCTCGATGAAGTAGAACTCACCGTTTTCATAGAGAAATTCAATTGTGCCAGCACCGATGTAGTCGATTTTGGCAACCGCATCTGCACAGGTTCGACCGATGGCGGCGCGCTCTTCCGAGCTGATCGATGGGCCGGGGGCCTCCTCGAAAACTTTTTGGTGACGGCGCTGCAAGGAGCAATCTCGCTCGCCCAGATGCACCGCGCGGCCTTTGCCATCGCCGAACACTTGGATTTCGATGTGGCGCGGCGTCGTTAGATACTTCTCGATATAGACTTCGTCGTTGCCGAAATTTGACTTGCCCTCTGCGCGCGCAGTCATGAAGGCGCTTTCCATGTCGGCCGCAGTTTGCGCGACTTTCATGCCTTTTCCACCGCCGCCAGCTGTGGCTTTGACGATGACAGGATAGCCGATTTCTTCGCCGATCCGTTTTGCATCCACCAGCGTTGGAACGCCGCCATCAGAGCCGGGAACACAGGGCACACCGAGCGCTTTCATCGTGTCTTTAGCAGTGATTTTATCACCCATTGTGCGGATATGTTCCGCAGTTGGGCCAATGAATGTCAGATTGTGATCTTCGATGATCTGTACGAAATTCGCGTTCTCGGACAAAAATCCATAGCCCGGATGGATCGCTTGGGCACCTGTAATTTCGCAGGCCGCAATGATTGCGGGGATGGACAAATAGCTGTCCGTTCCGGGGGGTGGGCCGATGCATACAGCCTCATCCGCCATGCGTACATGCATCGCATCCGCATCCGCCGTGGAGTGCACAGCAACGGAGCCGATGCCCATTTCACGACAGGCTCGAATAACCCGAAGGGCGATTTCGCCGCGATTGGCGATTAGTATTTTATCAAACATAACAGCGCCTTATTCGATGATGACCAAGGGGGCACCGAACTCAACAGTGGAGCCATCTTCAACCATGATACGGGTCACCTTGCCCGAACGCGGCGCTGGGATATGGTTCATTGTCTTCATCGCTTCGACTATCAGCAGTGTGTCGCCTTCAGAAATTTGCGCTCCTACGGTGACGAATGCGGGCGTGCCTGGTTCGGCCTGCATATAGATAGTGCCAACCATCGGTGAAGTCACTGCACCTGGGTGGGAGGCTGGATCATCCGATGCGGGTGCTGCCGTCGCCGCAACAGCAGGGGCCGTAATTGGCGCAGGTGCCGCCGCCACTTGAACAGGAGCAGCCATCATTTGCGGGTTCGCACGGCTCACACGAACGTTCAAACTGTCATCCTCGGCATATGCGCGTTTGACTTGCAGTTCTGTCAGGTCATTTTCGCGCAGCAATTCTGCAAGCGCTTGAATGAATGCAACATCGGCCTCTTGTGATTTGTTTGTCATGCTATTTCAATGTCCCTGATCTTGGATCTTCGCTGGCTACGCCATCTTTATCGCAACGCTTATAGGGCAAGTCGTCTTGGGTGAAAAGATCTGGCGTTTTTGTACTTTGCGCGACTTTAGAGGCAAAGTTAGGGGGAATTTAACGGTGCGTTTGCACTTATTGTTTCCATTCGGATGTGGGCCGCGGTTAGTCTGTTGGGAATAATTTAAGCGAAGGGCAAATCCCGTGAATATCGTTTCTTGGCTGACGCGCCGTGTAGAACAATCCCCGAATGCGCCAGCGCTCTTTATTGGTCGCGCTTGCGTTGCCGATTACGCAGAATTTGACAGGCGCGCGCGGGTACTTGCGGGGTGGATGATAAGCGTTGGCACTAAATCGGGTGATCGTGTTGCGATATTTATGGAAAACGCGCCGGAGTATCTCTTCGTTCAATATGCGGCTTGGTATGCGGGAGCGGTGATCGTGCCTATCAACGCCAAACTTCACCCGAAAGAGACCGCATGGATCATTGAAAACTCCGAGGCAGCTTTGACATTTACCAATGCCTCAAAGGGCGATCTTTTGATTGGTGCGGGTGTGGTCGGGCAGGTTGTTGATGTCGATGATAAGCGGGGAAACTTGTTTGATAATGCCAAGCCCGTTACGACCCATGTGCACCGAAAATCTGCTGATCTCGCTTGGCTTTTTTATACCTCAGGTACAACTGGCCAACCGAAAGGGGTGATGATCACGCATCGTATGCTGGTGTCGATGTCGCTGAATTATGTCTCAGATGTGGACGTGGTAAGTGACGCGGATAGTGCGCTTTATGCGGCCCCGCTGCCGCATGGTGCGGGGCTTTTTAATATGGTACATGTCCTAAAAGGCGCGCGGCATATCTTTCCTGCAGTGCCGGGTTTTGATCCAGCTGATGTGCTTGAATTGATTGAATATTTCGGCGCTGTCCACATGTTTACGGCCCCCACGATGGTGAAGCGATAGACGCAACAGGCGATTGAAGCGGCGCAAATCGGCAAAGGGTTGCGCACAATCGTCTATGCGGGCGGACCGATGTATCAGGCTGATATCATAGAAGCGGTTGATCATTTCGGCGATATTTTCGTGCAAATTTATGGCCAAGGCGAATGTCCGATGGGCATCACCGCCTTGTCACGCTTTGATGTTTCGGATCGCACGCACCCCAATTGGCAAGCGCGTCTTGGCTCTGTCGGGCGGGTGCAGTCCTCTGTTGAGGTACAAATCAAAGGTGCCGATGGGCTGTGTGACACGGACCAAGTCGGCGAGATTATTGTGCGCGGCGACACGGTCATGCCCGGCTATTGGCGCAACGAAGCGGCAAGTGCGCAAACGATCGTTGATGGATGGCTGATGACGGGTGACATGGGATCGATCGATTCCGATGGCTACGTCACACTAGTAGATCGATCAAAAGATGTCATTATTTCAGGAGGTTCGAACATCTACCCACGCGAAGTGGAGGAGGTGCTTCTCACCCATGAGACGATTTCTGAGGTCTCTGTTGTCGGTCGTGCACATCCTGAGTGGGGCGAGGAGGTGGTTACCTTCGTCGTGCCTATCGCTGGAACTTCTATTGATATGGTAGCACTCGATGCGCATTGCCTATCGCAAATCGCGCGGTTTAAGTGGCCTAAAGAGTATATCGTGCTGAGTGAACTGCCTAAGAATAACTATGGTAAAGTGCTTAAAACCGAGCTGCGCAAGTTGCTTTAGACACATAAAAAAGCCCCGTTCTTCGTGAAACGGGGCCTTTGAAAATCAGATTTTGCAATGATCTACGCGCCTGCGCGGTTTGCAATCAAGTCATCTACGACCGATGGATCGGCGAGTGTAGAGGTATCACCAAGCGAGCCTGTATCGTTCTCGGCAATTTTACGCAGAATGCGGCGCATGATTTTGCCAGAGCGGGTCTTTGGCAGGCCCGGTGCCCATTGAATAACGTCAGGCGACGCGATCGGGCCTATCTCAGTGCGCACCCAAATGCGCAGCTCTTTGCGCAATTCTTCTGTGGGTTCTTCGCCATTCATCAATGTCACGTAGCAATAGATGCCTTGGCCTTTGATGTCATGGGGATAGCCGACGACCGCGGCTTCAGCGACTTTCTGATGTGCAACAAGCGCGGATTCAACCTCGGCTGTGCCCATCCGGTGGCCAGAAACGTTGATCACGTCATCGACGCGACCTGTAATCCAGTAATCACCGTCTTCGTCGCGTTTCGCGCCGTCACCTGTGAAGTAATAGCCTTTGTAATCAGCGAAGTAGGTTTTCTGGAAACGCTCATGATCGCCCCAAACTGTGCGCATCTGACCGGGCCAGCTGTCCTTGATGCAAAGCACGCCTTCAGCTGGATTGCCTTTAATTTCTTCGCCAGTGGTTGGCTCAAGAATGACAGGTTGAATGCCGAAGAACGGTTTCATCGCAGAACCGGGTTTCATCGCATGTGCGCCGGGCAAGGGAGTCATCAAGTGACCGCCTGTTTCCGTCTGCCACCACGTATCGACGATGGGGCAACGACCCCCGCCGACGACTTCATTGTACCAGTTCCATGCCTGTGGATTGATCGGCTCGCCCACCGTTCCAAGGATGCGCAGGGAGGAGAGGTCAGCTGCTTCGACGAAGGAATTGCCTTGACCCATCAACGCGCGCAAAGCGGTAGGGGCAGTGTAGAATTGGTTCACTTTGTGCTTTTCGCAGACCTGCCAGAAGCGTGATGCATCAGGGTAGGTTGGCACGCCTTCAAACATTACAGTTGTCGCGCCATTCGCGAGCGGGCCGTAAACGATATAGGAGTGGCCCGTGACCCAGCCCACATCTGCGGTGCACCAAAACACGTCGTTCTCTTTATAATCGAATACGACTTCATGGGTGAAAGAGGCGTAAACGAGGTAACCGCCTGTGCTGTGCACGACGCCTTTGGGCATGCCAGTGGAGCCAGATGTGTAGAGAATGAACAGCGGGTCTTCAGCACTCATTTCTTCCGGCGCGCAAACGTTAGAAGCTTCTGCGGCGAGAGCGTTGTAATCGAAATCTCGGCCATCGACCCAAGCAATGTTGCCACCAGTGCGCTTTACCACCAAACATTTCACGCTGTCGTCGCATTTTGCGAGCGCGAGATCTGCGTTAGATTTAAGCGGCGTGGCTTTGCCGCCGCGCGGAGCTTCGTCCGCGGTGATCAAAAGCTTTGCCTCTGAGCCGTTTACGCGTGCAGCTAAAGCGTCAGGAGAAAAGCCAGCAAAAACAATAGAGTGGATCGCACCGATCCGCGCGCTTGCGAGCATCGCGTAGGCCGCTTCTGGGATCATCGGAAGGTATAGAACGACACGGTCGCCTTTGCCAACGCCCATATCTTTAAAGATATTAGCCATGCGGTTCACATTGGCGCTCAGCTCGTTGTAGCTGATGTGCTGCGCGGCCTCTTTGGGGTTGTCGGGCTCAAAAATGATCGCCGTTTGATTGCCGCGGGTTGCAAGGTGGCGGTCGACGCAATTGGCAGCCACATTTAATGTTCCATCGGCGTACCATTTGATATCGACGTTGCCAAAGCTGTAATCGACGTTTTTCACCGCTGTAAAGGGCTTGATCCAATCGACCCGTGTGCCTTGTTCTTGCCAAAACGCATCTGGATCCGCGATGGAGGCCGCGTACATCGCATCATATTTGGCACTATCAACATGTGCGTTTTTGGACATGTCGGCGGAAGGGGGGAAAGTATCGTTCATGGCAACGGCTCCATTCTTCTGGTCTGTTCGGGCAGGGCGCAAAGCCCGCTTAAGCGTCATTCAATGTGTTTGAAATGAAAAGGTCCAGCGCGGCGCTGCCTGCTGGATCTTGTTTTGTTTAGATCGCGAGGTATTCGGCGCGAAGCTCTTCGTTCTCAAGTACCTCGGAGGCGAGACCGTCAAACACGATGCCACCCGTATCAAGGATCACTGCACGATCTGCGAGTTCGAGTGCGCGGACCGCGTTTTGCTCAACAATCACTGTGGTCATGCCTTGCTCTTTGATCAGGCGCAGGGTCTTTTCGATCTCGTCCACGATCACAGGGGCGAGGCCTTCGTAAGGCTCATCGAGCAGCAGCACTTTGATGTCACGTGCTAGGGCGCGAGCGATGGCAAGCATCTGTTGTTCGCCTCCAGAAAGCGTGATGCCCTCCTGATTGCGGCGCTCACGCAGGCGCGGAAATAAATCGTAGAGACGATCCAGTGACCAACCGATTGGTGGTGCAATTTGTGCTAGCTTAAGGTTTTCCTCAACCGTGAGACCCGCAATAATGCGGCGGTCTTCTGGAACAAGGCCAAGACCGTTGGTTGCGGCCTCATAGCTTTTCATCTGATGCAAAGGCTTGTGATCAAGCCAGATCTCGCCATGCGACACTTGTGGCTCATCAAGGCGTGCAATCGCGCGCAAAGTGGTGGTCTTGCCCGCGCCGTTGCGACCCAGAAGGGCAAGAATTTCGCCCTCATGGATCTTAAAGCTGATGCCTTGGACGATATAGCTTTCGCCGTAGTAGGCGTGCAAATCCCAAACATCCAAATAAGCGGGCGCAGTTGTCGCGTGGTTCACACCAGTGGAGGCTTTCGCAGCAGTGGTCATGTCAAAAATTCCTATGCCGTCTCGCCAAGATACGCTTCGCGCACTTTGGGGTGGCCTTTGATATTGTCTGGTGTGTCTTCCACAAGCGGTGTGCCTTGCGCAAGAACGGTGATGCGCTCCGCCAAAGAGAAAACAACGTGCATGTCATGCTCGATGATCGCGATTGTGATGTCGCGCTCGTTCTTGATCTGTTTGAGCAAGTCGATGGTATTGTTCGTATCTGCGCGCGCCATGCCGGCTGTTGGCTCATCGAGCAGCAGCAAACGCGGCTCTTGGGAGAGGCACATGCCAATCTCAAGACGACGCTTGTCTCCCCGGCTCATCGCGGCGGCATGCATGTCGCGTTTGTCGGCCATGTTCATCTCTTCGAGCATTTGCATCGCACGGTCGCCGATCTCTTTATCGCTTTGGACCGACCCAATGGCGTTCAATTCGAACGCGCCATCACGTTTGGCAAAGCAGGGGATCAACATATTTTCTAAAACCGTCAGATCGCCAAAGATCTCAGGAGTTTGGAAAACGCGGCTGATGCCCATCTGGTTGATCTCGAACGGTTTGCGCCCCAGAACCGATTGCCCGTCGAACATCACGGAACCCGTGTCAGGGATCAGTTTGCCGACAAAACAGTTCAGCAGCGTGGATTTACCAGCCCCATTTGGTCCGATTATCGCATGCACAGAGTTTTCTGCGACTGAGAGATTCACATCGCTCAAGGCTTGTAGGCCGCCAAAGCGTTTGCCTACGTCTTTTACTTCAAGGATACTCATTGTTTTGTTTCCTTATTCCGCAGGTGTGGTTGCTTTTGACGTATCCGCGCCATCATCATCCTTTTTACCGCGCTTGAATAGCGCGGCAATGCGCTGTCCGCCTTCAACAAGGCCACCGGGCAAGAAGATAACAACCATCATGAACAACAGGCCAAGCGTGAGGTGCCAGCCTTTGCCGATGAACGGGTGAATGATTGTAATGACAAAGTTCTCAAGGCCATCGGGCATAAAGCTGAACCAGCCGTGCAGAACATTGTCGTTGATCTTGGAGAAGATGTTTTCAAAGTATTTGATGAAACCTGCGCCAAGAACAGGGCCGATCAACGTGCCCGCGCCTCCAAGTATAGTCATGAGAACGACCTCACCTGAGGCTGTCCACTGCATCCGTTCTGCGCCTGCAAGAGGATCCATCGACGCCATAAGACCACCCGCAAGACCAGCGTACATCCCAGAGATCACAAAGGCTGCAAGCGTATAAGGACGTGTGTTCAAACCAGTGTAATTCATCCGTTGCTGGTTGGATTTCACCGCCCGCAGCATAAGCCCAAAAGGCGAGCGGAATATGCGGATTGCAAGGTAGAAGGCAACAAGCAAAGCAACCGCACACAGGTAGTAACCGACATTAAATTGGAATGCCCATGCGCCAACATCCATCGTATAGGTCGAGCGCATTTCGAGGCCAAACAAACCTGTCACTGGGATGGAGCCGTCCGCAGTCTGGCTAATGCCAAGTACGCGTGGATCGTTCAGTGTCAGTTGCAAACCCGTTTCGCCGTTGGTGATGGGAGTTAGAACTGAATATGCGAGGTTGAAGCTCATCTGTGCGAAAGCAAGCGTCAGGATCGAGAAATAGATGCCTGAACGACGCAAGCTGACATAGCCGATGAGGAGCGAGAATAGACCCGCCACAACAACTGACAGTGCAATCGCAGGGATGACGTTCATGCTCAGAAGTTTGAACATCCATACCGCAGAGTAGGATCCGACACCCAAGAAGGCAGCATGACCAAAGCTAAGGTAGCCTGTGAGACCGAACAGGATGTTGAAACCAATGGCAAAAATACCAAAAATTACAAAACGCTGCATCAGGTCTGGATATCCCGCGTTGAACTGCGCCATCGCGCTGTCTGTGGGGAAGGGGTTCAGGATAAAGGGGGCGAGCAATGTCAGTCCCACAACAACCAGCAACAAAGTTGCGTCTTTTTTAGCTAAACCGAACATGGATTTACTCC
Source organism: Rhodobacteraceae bacterium HTCC2083 (assembly GCA_000156115.1). Taxonomy (GTDB): domain Bacteria; phylum Pseudomonadota; class Alphaproteobacteria; order Rhodobacterales; family Rhodobacteraceae; genus Planktotalea. The sequence goes on along the minus strand of DS995276.1, from coordinate 3,568,631 downwards.
TCCATCACGCCTTTGCGACCCATAAGGCCACGCGGACGCGTCAGTAGAATGAGAATAGCGACCACATAGATGATAATTTGGTCGATTCCGGGGATCAGGCTTTTGATTTCGTTCATGGAAGCAAAGCTTTCCAAGATACCAAGCATGAAACCCGCGAGAACAGCGCCGGGCAGAGAGCCCATACCGCCTACAACAACCACAACGAAGCTAAGCACGAGGAAGTCCATGCCCATGTGATAGTTTGGCGAGTTGATCGGCGCGTACATAACGCCAGCAAGACCCGCAACCGCAGCGGCGAGGCCGAACATGATCGTAAAGCGCTTGTCGATGTTGATACCCAAAAGGCCAACAGTTTCTCGATCCGCCATGCCGGCACGAACAACCATCCCGAAGGTGGTGAATTGCAAGAAGGCGAAGACAGCACTGATGATCAGTGCAGAGAAACCGAAGTAGACCAAGCGCCAATAAGGATAGATGATCGCGTTTGGATCAAAGCCAAGCAAGACACCAAAATCAAAGCTGCCTTTGAAGACTTCCGGCGCACCCGTGGGGATTGGGTTCGCACCATAGAAATATTTGATAACTTCCTGCAAAACGATCGCAAGACCGAAGGTTACGAGGATCTGGTCCGCATGTGGACGTTTGTAGAAATGCTTGATCAATCCACGCTCCATAATGAAACCAATGGCGATCATAACCGGGATAGAGAATAGGATTGCAAGGGGGACTGACCAATCAATGATGGCGGCACCTGCTTCGGGTCCGAACCAGCTTTCGACATAAGGTGTTTTGATTTCAGCAGGTTGGCCGAGGAAGTTGGTCTCGGTCTTGCTCAAAGTGACCGTGCTGAGCGACAGAATGCGCTGAAGCGTCACCGCGCAAAACGCACCGATCATAAACAATGCGCCGTGCGCGAAGTTTACGACACCGAGCGTGCCGAAAATGAGAGTAAGGCCTAGCGCGATCAGCGCATAAGCCGAGCCTTTGTCGAGGCCGTTTAGAATTTGAAGGATGATTGCGTCCATGGTCCCCACCAATATGCTTAGGGAAAGCGCTGCGACATCTGTGCAGCCTCAAACTTTGAGAGAGTGTAGGGCGGAGTAAATCCGCCCTACGAAAGCCAATTGGCTTATGCGCCTGGGTTACATGTACCCAAAGCACCACCCGCGAACATTGGGTGATCGGGCTCATACGTAACCTGAGCCGCTGGCGTAACTTCCACAACTTCCAAGAGGTCGAACTCGGATGTTGGGTTTTCTTTACCGCGCACAACCAGAACGTCTTTGAAGCACTGGTGATCTGCTGCACGGTAGAGTGTCTTGCCGTTGCCAAGACCGTCGAACTCGAAGCCTTCGAGTGCTTCGGCAATGCCGCACGGGTTGAAGGTACCTGCACGCTGCGCTGCGTCTGCATAAAGCATTGTCTGGCAGTAAACTGTGTGCGCCGCCTGTGAAGGAGGGAAGCCGTACTTTGTACCGAAGGACTTAACGAATGCTTTAGAAGCGTCGTCCTGCAGGGACCAGTGCCAGTTTGTGGAGCCGTGGATGCCTTTTACGTTTGCGCCCGCACCCTTCGCCATCAGGCGCGAGTAAAGAGGAACAACGATTTCGAAGTTCTTACCGTTAACCTGCTTATCACGCAGACCGAACTGAACAGCGTTTGTCAAAGAGTTGACCATGTTTCCGCCGTAGTGGTTCAGAACCAGAACGTCAGCACCGGAGTTAAGAACAGGCGCAATGTAGGATGAGAAGTCTGTGGACGCGAGAGGCGTACGCACTTTGTTGACTGTGTTCCAACCCATTGCTTCGGTTGCCGCAGCGATCGACTCTTCCTGTGTCCAGCCCCATGTGTAGTCGGCCGTCAGGTGGTAAGCATTACGGTCTGTACCATAGAGGTTCTTGAGAACCGGTGCCAAAGCTGCCGCAGACATGTAACCGTTAAAGAAGTGACGGAAGCCGTTAGCTTTCTTGTCTTTACCAGTAGTGTCGTTGGAGTGCGTGAGGCCAGCCATAAATATGATGCCAGCTTCTTGACAAAGGCCCTGAACAGCAATCGCAACACCAGAAGAAGAACCGCCAGTGATCATCACTGCGCCATCTTTTTCGATCATGGACTTCGCAGATGCGCGCGCCGCGTCAGATTTCGTCTGCGTGTCACCCGTGACGTACTCGACTTTCTTGCCGAGAATGCCGTTACCCGTAAGCTCTTTAGAACTAAAGGTGTTCATCATGCCGCCGTCGCCGCCGCCATTGAGGTGCTCAACTGCAAGCTCATATGCGCGTAGCTCGTCTGCACCTTCGTCTGCGTAAGGACCAGACTGTGGAACGTTGAAGCCGAGTGTTACCGTATCACCCTGTGGTGCGTTGGTATAACCGGCGTGGTTTGCAGCGGACAGATACGTTGGCAATGCCAAGCCTGCGCCCGCAACGGCGCTTGTCTTCAAAAGACCGCGACGTGTGAAGTTACTTGTGGACATGAAAATCCTCCCATTTTTTTAAAAAGCGGTGATCTGCTCCTCAACAGATCGCCCCAATGCACAAAGTGCTGCCCCTTTATGGACGGTTGTTAGAAAATTTCGCAACAAGTGCCTTTAGGATAACAATTATTTTGTCAACGAATACACAATACTTTAGTATACTTTGTAAAGTTATTATTCTGCACTGCGGAAAGCTATTGAAAGAGCGAAGGAAATTTCATGAGCCGCGATACCTTAACCGGCAGCCGCATTCGCGAACGGCGTTTGATCCAAGGCATGAAGCAGGCAGACCTCGCGCGAAGGACGGAGATATCCGCATCCTATTTAAATTTGATCGAGCATAATCGTCGCAGAATCGGTGGTAAGTTATTACTCAGCATCGCAGCCGTCTTAGACGTAGAGGCAAGCGCTCTAAGTGAGGGCGCGGAAGCTGCTTTGCTGGCGTCTTTGCGCGAGGTCGCCGCCGGATATCCTGATCACGCGATTGAATTGGATCGGACGGAAGATTTTGCAGGCCGTTTTCCGGGCTGGGCGGGCTTGATTCAAGGTTTGGCTGCGCGTCAAAGCTCGCTTGAGCAAACCGTTGTCTCAATTTCCGACCGTATGACCCATGATCCCCAATTGGCCGAAGCGCTGCATGATATGTTGGGGGCGGTGACGGCTATTCGCTCCACCTCGTCCATCCTTGTTGAAACAGACGCGATTGAGACGGAATGGCAAGACAGATTTCACCGCAACATCAATGAGGATGCCAAGCGACTAACGGAAAGTTCGCAGGCACTGGTGTCTTATCTCAATAGCGAGGTGTCTGACCCGCAAGAGGTGACAACCCCGCAGGATGAAATTGAAGCGTTCTTCATGCGTCATGCCTATGCTTTTGATGATTTGGAGCAGGTGGCAGACACCCAAGGCGCGCAGGACATAATTACCACATTGATCGCAGAGGCCGTGGATATTCTAGTATCGACCTCCGCGCAGGCACAGGTTTCGACGCATTTGTCACGATACTGGCGGGATGCGCAGTTACTATCATCTGAAGCGTTAATGGATGAAATTTCCAAAGTCGGCTTGGATCCCGCACGTATTGCCCAAACCTGCGGCGTTGATCTTGGCTGTGTCATGCGTCGTTTGGCTAGTCTTAATGGCAACGCCTTGACGCCGCTACTAAAGGATGCGGGCTACACTCTCTCAGAAGAAGGGCTGGGGCTTGTTGTCTGTGACAGCTCCGGCACTTTGACGTTTCGCAAGCCGCTGAGTGGTTTTGCACTACCAAGGTTCGGCGCAGCCTGTCCGCTTTGGGTTTTGTATCAAGCTTTATCGCGCCCTATGATGGCCTTGCGCGAAGTTGCCGAACTCAAAGGCCGTGAAATTGCGTATTTTGAAACGCTCGCGATCTCGACGCCCTTAACATCACCGCAATTTGGTGCAGTGCCATTGTTTGAGGCACATATGCTGATCCTGCCTTTGGCTTCGGTCAATCAAAACGAAACGCGTACAAGACCCATTGGAACAAGCTGCCGCATTTGCCCGCGTGAGAACTGCCAAGGGCGGCGCGAGCCCTCTATCCTTGCGGGCGGGCTTTAAAAACCTGCTTGTTTCCATTGCAAATGCATTGCGTTTGCCTAAACTCTGTTAACGCTTTGCGGCGCGGGACATTCCAGCACGTAACAGCCAAAGGGGAGTGAGACGTCGGATGAGCAAACATGTTCTGTTGATCGAAGACGAGCCGAATATCATCGAAGCGGTCAGTTTTTTGCTTTCGCGTGATGGGTATAACGTGTCGACGCATTCCAATGGACATGATGCGTTGGAGGTGATTGAAGCGAAACAACCCGATCTCCTTATCCTAGATGTGATGCTACCTGGGCGTAGCGGCTTTGACATTCTAGCCGATCTGCGCGGGCGCGAAACGGGCGAGGGCATTCCTGTCCTTATGCTCACCGCGCGCGGGCAAACTAAAGACCGTGAAATGGCGCAGCGCATTGGTGCGACTCGTTTTATGACGAAGCCGTTCTCTAACGCAGAAATCATCGAGACCCTCAATGAGATGAGCCTCGCTTGAGCGCGCAGGACCAAAAGCCTAGCGAGACGAGTTTGCAAGGCCGCGTCTTTCTAGAGCGCCGTAACTACAGACAAAGGCGCCTGATTGATGCTGCACGGATCTTGCCTGTCGTGGGCGTCGTGCTGTGGTTCGTGCCACTGGTCTGGCCAAGCGCTGATGAAAACGGCGCGATTTCGACATCAAGTGCATCGATCTATATTTTTACGATTTGGATAGGATTGATCGTTGTGGGGGCTTTAGTTGCTTGGCGCATGGCACCTGCGGACGAAAGCCCAAACAAGCCAAGCGGTCCTATGGATGAAAGCGCTTTCGAAACACGAAGACGCGATCGGACAGGGTGATGAATGTTCTAATTGTCGTCTCGCTTGGCTATGTTCTGGCGCTTTTCACCGTCGCCTTTATGGCCGAACGCGCCGCGCGATCCGGTCGCATCAAATGGCTACGCGCCCCTGTCGTCTATACGTTGTCTTTGTCGATATACTGCACGGGTTGGACCTTTTATGGCGCGGTTGGATTTGCTGTACGTTCAGGTTTGGAGTTCATCACGATCTACTTGGGACCGTCTCTTGTCATGCTTGGATGGTGGTGGACCGTGCGCAAACTAGTGCGTATTGGGCGGACCCAGCGCATCACCTCTCTCGCAGATCTGATTTCGTCGCGGTTTGGTAAATCTAATTTACTGGCTGTGGGTCTGACGCTACTCGCAGTGACGGGCACGACTCCTTATATTGCGTTGCAATTACAATCAGTCACGCAATCCTATGCGGTTTTTGCTGAAGCGTCCCAAGACGGGTTTAATCAGACGAGTCAAACCACGACAGCCCTTTGGGTGGCCATTGGTCTGGCGATGTTCACCATTTTGTTCGGGACCCGCAAGCTTGATGTGAATGAGCGTCATGACGGTGTGGTCATGGCCATCGCGGTCGAGGCGGTGGTGAAGCTGATCGCATTGATGGCTGTGGGGATCTTTGTGGTCTGGGGGTTATCGGGCGGCATTGGACCGATGCTTGAAAAGATCGGCACCTCCGAGATTGGGATGTGGAATGTCAGTGGCGGACGTTGGGCTGGTCTTACCTTTTTGTCTGCTGCGGCCTTTATCTGCTTGCCGCGCATGTTCCATGTGATGGTCGTCGAAAATGATGACGAACGCCATCTACGCATGGCCTCATGGGCGTTTCCTGCCTACCTGATGTTAATGAGCTTGTTCGTCCTGCCCATCGCCGTCACAGGTTTGGATTTGCTGCCCACAGGGTCAAACCCCGACATGTTCGTTTTGACCGTTCCCTTAAGCCAAGGCCAGAACGGTTTGGCGATGCTCTCTTTCCTAGGCGGTTTGTCGTCGGCTACGTCAATGGTGATTGTGGCGTCAATCGCGCTCTCAACGATGGTGTCGAACCATATTGTCATGCCGATTTGGCTGTCGTTCACCGGTGCGGGGGCGAGCATGTCGGGCGACGTGCGCTACATCGTATTGTTGTCGCGCAGGCTTTCTATCGCGGCGGTGGTGATGCTGGCCTATTTCTACTTTGTGCTTTCGGGCGGTGGCTCCGCACTCGCGGCGATTGGTTTGGTGTCCTTTGTCGGTGTCGCCCAAGCGCTTCCTGTCATGATAGGTGGTATTTTTTGGCGTGGGGCCACGCGCATTGGTGCCTTAAGCGGCCTCTCTATCGGGTTTGTCATTTGGATCTACGCGCTATTTTTGCCCAGCCTCGGAGTGGGCGTTGTGGTCTCTGAAGCGATGATGGCAAATGGGCCGTTTGGTCTCACATGGCTTGCACCGCACGCTTTGTTCGGGGTCAAAGGTATGGACCCGATCTTGCACTGCTTGCTCTGGAGCATGCTTTTGAACAGTTTTGCCTTTGTAGTGGTCTCTCTGTGTAGCTTTCCAGCGCCCTTGGAGCGCCTGCAGGGCGCGCAATTTGTGAACGTGTTTGATCACGCGCGATCTGCGAAAGAATGGTCAAGCGGTGCCGCACAATCCGAAGACTTGATGGTCATGGCGCAGCGCATTCTAGGCGCGCGTGAAGCACAGTCCCTTTTCGGAATAGAGGCGGCACGACAAGGCGCACAAGGGTTATTGCCCGAACCGACACCAGAGTTTCTTGGCGTATTAGAGCGCGAATTGTCAGGATCTGTGGGGGCGGCGACGGCCCATGCCATGGTCGGACAAATCGTCGGCGGTGCGTCCGTTTCGGTCGATGATTTGCTGGCTGTCGCGGATGAGAGCGCGCAGATGATGGAATATTCCAGCAAGCTCGAAGCGCAATCCACAGAACAACGACGCACAGCCGAACAATTGCGTCAGGTGAACGAGAAGCTTACGCAGCTTTCTGTTCAAAAGGATGGGTTTCTCAGTCAGATCAGCCACGAATTGCGCACGCCGATGACGTCAATCCGCTCGTTCTCTGAAATTCTGCGCGACAGTCAGGACATGGCCGACATTGATAAGGCGCGTTATGCGGGGATTATCCACTCGGAAACGCTGCGGTTGACGCGTTTGCTCGATGATCTGTTGGACTTGTCCGTATTGGAAGCGGGGCGCGTGTCGCTCAACCTCTCTCATAAATCCTTGGAAGACGTGATAGAGGGGGCAATTTCGTCTGCAGGACTAAGCGACGAAAACCCGCTTTTGATCAGGCGTACCCCAGCGCGCGAGGACATTCTTCTGCACACAGACGTAGATCGCTTGGCGCAGGTCTTTATCAATGTGATCTCAAACGCACAGAAATATTGTGACGCAGATCCGCGTCAATTAACAATAAAAGCCTTTCAATCAAAGGGACTGGCGACGGTCGATTTCATCGACAATGGCAGTAAAATTGACCCAGACATGCGTGATGTGATCTTTGAAAAGTTCTCGCGCGTTGGAGAAACCAAAGCGGGTGGGGCAGGGCTTGGCCTTGCGATTTGTCGTGAAATCATGACGCGATTGGGCGGTGATATTGTCTATCTTCCGGGGCAGGATGGCACTGCTTTTAGGGTGCAGTTTCCGATAATATGTGGAGGCCAACCCGTTTGAAAGTAAGCGTTTGGTAAGATTTTAGCTTTAATAATTCTATTATCTGGGAAACCGAGTTGGCATAAAGCAACCTTGGCGCTCACTTGTAACGTGTTGGAGGCAGCGCAATTTCATCCAATCTGAATGTCTTACGTCGAATGCTGCGCAGCGATGCGAAAGCACCGGACGACCAGACGGTATCGCCCGCGACTGCGGCGCGTGTCAGTTTGGCGCGTGCGGCGGATCAGGCCTTCAGTCTTGCGCTGAGGGTGAATAGCATACGTCAAAGCCGCTTGGATCTCGCGGATGTGGTTGATCAGATCGATGAGGATTGGGCGCTTTTTCCGCTCTTGCATGATGACGGATCCGTCGGTGTGATGTGTCTTGAACCTGCGTGTATAATTGCCTTCGTAGAAACTCAAACGATGGGAAGAGTGAGCGCAGCAGTGGCTCAACCTCGCCGCTTGACGCAAACGGACAAAGCCTTGGCCGTCGCGTTTCTTGAAGGGTTTCTGCGACGCTTTGATGAGGCTTTGAAAGGAGCCCCTACGGCCTATTGGACGCGTGGTTATCGCACCGAGGACGCGGTCGCTACCCGCCATATGGTGGTGTTGCAGCTTGATGGTGCAGAATACCGCGGGTTTGATATGCAAATCGAAGTCGTGGAAGCCGAACGCCCAATAAACATGCGCTTATTCCTGCCGATCAAAGAAAAATTCGCGAAACAAAACGCAAAAAAGAAACCGACGAAGACAGGTGTTGCGCTTTTAGAAAGCGAACATACGATCCGTCGCTCTGCGATGGCGGCCAATGTTGAAATGGATGCAATCATGTGCAAGGTCATGTTGCCCTTATCGGAATTGAACACGTTGCAGCCCGGGCACTTGGTGCCTTTGCCACAAGATGCTGCAAAGCAGGTGCATTTGGTTGATAGTTCCGGTCGTAGCGCACAAAGCGTACGCTTGGGTCAGCTCCATGGTATGCGCGCTGTCAAGTTGCTCCACGAAAACGAAGATCCCGGAATGATGGAACCAGGCGCGCTTGACCCTTCACGACCGAAAGCCAGTGCTAACGGCCCCAAGACAAGCCCTGAAAGAGGAGCCGAAGTTGAGATAGAGGAACCCGTTCAGGAGCCGCAGAGCATCGCGTTAGCGCCTGTGCAACAAGACGAGTTTGATGTATTAATACAAGCTGGAAAAGGCGAAGGATCTTAAAGAGGTAGGCAGGAGTTGCTAAAAACAATACGCTTTATCCGAGGGCACCCCGAAGGCCAGATAAATCATAACCCGCCTGCGCTGTTTGCGCCAAGATATCGTCAGCACTTTGTTTGCCCGATTGGCTAAGCGCCCAGATGACAGAGCATCGCGTCCCCGACGCGCAATAGGCAAGGACCGGACCCTCAGCATTTTCGACGATGTCAAACTGCTTCGTGATATTGTCGGGCGTCATCGTTTGATGCGTCAGCGGTAAGTTCACAAATTGTAAACCCGCAAGCGCCGCAGCTTCTGCCATCACATGGGCATGCAAGAATGGCGGGTTTTCGATGTCGGGACGATTGCAGATTACAGTTGTGAAGCCAGCTTCGGAAATTGCTGGGAAATCCTCTGGCGCGATCTGTTCAGACACCGCGTATTTTTCGGTAATGGCACGAATGAGCATCGTTTTCTCCTATTGGGCGTCGACGCTTACGTCTAGGCGCTGTCGTACATTGGGCGCAAGGGCTATGCCCGCAATCATCGCCGATATGAAGAGACCGTTCGCCCATCCACCAAACCCGATAGAGGCAACCGTTGGTCCGGGGCAAAGGCCCACCAAACCCCAGCCCATGCCAAACATGACGGATCCAAGCACTAGGTTTCGCCCAAGTTTCGGATCAGCCAGGGTGGGGAAAGATCCCCCCACCAAAGGTGTGCGCCGTTTACTCAAGTGCCAAGCGATTGCCATCGGAATGATCGCGCCACCCATCACGAAGGCCAAAGTCGGATCCCAAGCGCCAAAGACATCAAGCCAGCCTTGCACTTTCTCGGTGTCTGTCATGCCTGAGATCACAAGCCCTGCGCCAAACATTCCACCAGAGATAAATCCCAATATATTGCGCATTAGATCCACCCCAATGTGTGCCGGAACAGGACCATCGTGATCGCACCTGCCAGAATGTAAAATACGGTCGCCACGATACCGCGTAAGGACAGGCGTGATATACCGCACACCCCGTGTCCTGAGGTGCATCCGTTAGCAACGCGCGTTCCGATGCCAACCAAAAGACCTGCGATGATCAGCAAAACAGGGTTTTGCGTCAGATTGGTTTCACCGTTTGCGCCAAGAGGCAGCAAAAGTAAGGGCAGCAGAATAACACCTGCGAGAAAGCTCATGCGTTCTTTCCAGGCAGCGCGTTCAGATCCGTCGATGAGCCCACCGATAATGCCGCTTGCTCCCATGATGCGCCCGTTGCCAAGCAAATAGACAGCGCCAGCAAGGCCGATCAGAAGGCCGCCCATAAGGCCCATGAACCACTCTTGTTCCATCTCAGTTTCTCCACGTCCCTATTATAGTTTGTTGATAGGAATTTTTAGGAAGACATCGCCCTGATCATCGGGTTCGGGCATGTTGCCTGCGCGCATGTTGACTTGCAGTGAGGGCACGATCAATCGTGGCATCCCAAGTGTTGCGTCACGCGTTTCGCGCATTTGCACAAAATCATCTGCAGCGCGGCCACCACCTACATGAACATTTGCCGCTTTCTGCGCTCCTACGGTGGTTTCCCACGCAAATTCTTCGCGTCCGGGTGCTTTGTAGTCATGGCCAACGAAAATCCGTGTCTCACCAGGGAGTGCTAGGATTTTCTGAATAGAGGCATATAGGTTCTGCGCGGATCCACCGGGAAAGTCACAGCGCGCGGTGCCGAAATCTGGCATGAATAACGTGTCGCCCACAAAGGCCGCGTCGCCGATCACGTAGGTCAAGCACGCAGGTGTGTGGCCAGGCGTGTGTAGAATATCTACCCGCAACTGGCCGATGTGAATGCTGTCACCGTCTTTGAAAAGCTGATCAAACTGGCTGCCATCGCGTTGAAATTCAGTGCCCTCGTTGAAGACCTTAGCAAAGGTATCTTGAATGACAGTGATATTGTCGCTGATGCCGATCTTGCCGCCCAATTGCTCTTGTAAATAGGGGGCCGCCGAAAGGTGATCGGCATGCACATGGCTCTCAAGAATCCATGCGACGTCTAAGGCATGCGACTTGATATGCGCGATAATCGCATCGGCGTTTTTTGTGTCTGTTGATCCAGAAGCGTGATCGAAATCCAATACGCTATCGATAATCGCGCACGCGGTTCCGTGCGGGTCTTTGACAACATAAGAGACAGTATTGGTTGGGTCGTCGAAAAATGCGGTAACGTCAGGTGTCATATCCGGTCTCCTTTTGAATACAACATATAAGAAATATTGAATGTGATGCAAGGCCAACACCGCGTATGATTATCGCGTTAGCTCTTTCATGCCTCGCTCAAGACCTGCAAGCGTCATCGGCACCATTTGCGCATCAAATATTTCTTGGATCATTTTGATCGAATGCGTGTAGCCCCAATGCTTTTCGGGCAGGGGATTGATCCACAGATTGCTTTTCCACTGCTCACGCGCACGAGTGAGCCATGTTTGACCGCTCTCTGCATTCCAATGCTCATTCGCGCCGCCTGCGTAGGCGACTTCATACGGGCTCATCGATGCATCGCCAACGAATATGCATTTGTAATCAGGGCCATAAGTGCGCAGCACTTCGTTAGTCGGGACTTGCGCATCCCAGCGGCGGCGATTGTCGCGCCACACACCTTCATAAAGACAGTTGTGAAAATAGAAGTATTCAAGATGCTTGAATTCCGCGCGAGCGGCGGAGAAGAGCTCTTCTACAACCTTGATATGCGGATCCATGGAACCGCCGACATCAAGAAACAACAGCACTTTTACCGCATTACGTCGCTCGGGGCGAGTTTTTACATCGAGATAGCCGTTTTCAGCCGTCGCGCGAATTGTGCCATTAAGATCAAGCTCTTCAGTCGCACCGTCACGCGCCCAGCGACGCAGCCGTTTTAGCGCGACTTTAATGTTGCGTGTGCCAAGCTCGACGCTGTCATCAAGGTTCTTGAATTCGCGCTTATCCCAAACTTTGACCGCACGCTTATGGCGGCTTTCACTTTGACCGATGCGGATGCCCTCAGGGTTATAGCCATACGCTCCAAACGGGGAGGTGCCGCCGGTGCCGATCCATTTGTTGCCGCCCTGATGGCGCCCTTCTTGTTCTTTAAGACGCTCTTTCAGTGTCTCCATCAGTTTTTCAAATCCACCAAGCGCGTCGATCTCAGCTTTTTCATCTTCGCTCAGGTGCTTTTCCACCATTTTGCGCAGCCACTCTTCGGGGATTTCGACGGCTTCCAGCATCTCTTCAGAACTGATTGCCTCTAACCCTCTGAATGTATTCGCGAAAGCACGATCAAACTTGTCGATGTTGCGCTCATCTTTGACCATTGAGGTGCGCGCGAGGTAATAAAAGGCATCGATATCATAAGTGGCCAAGCCGCGTTTCACCCCTTCGAGAAATGACAAATACTCGCGCAGCGATACGGGAATGCCCCCGTCGCGTAGGTTTGCAAAAAAGGGAAGAAACATGTCGCTAGACCGCGAGGCGGTGTACGATCAGCGTAATGATGAAGCCGACCAGCATGAAAGCGATTCCGAAACCGGCGGCATATTGAGCCATATCAGCCTTGTTGCCGCCGTTCTTTTTTGCGCGCCATGCGCCTAGTGCGATGCCAAATAGCCCCGCGAGTGTGTAGATCATTGCTAGCTGCGTCCTCTTTTGAGCGGGCTGAGTGATGAAATTTCACGTACCTTAGCCCGCACTGCCCAGTCTGGACCAAATCCGTAGCGTGCCCAACCCAAACTGTCCATACGGATCGAGCGAGCTTCGGAACTGCGGCCGGTCAGATCAAGCGCTTCGGCGCGTTGCAACATGAGAGTGGACATCAGCGCGGCGTTTTCATGACGCCCTGCGGTATCAAGGTGAGGGCCAATCTGCTCGAGCGCTGCCTCGCCATTGCCTTCGGCAATGTGAAAAGATGCGAGTTGTGAAGCGGCATAAGCGGCGTGCAGGCGGGTCGAGGGGTCTTGGCCATAAAGGCGCGCGGCGATAGAGAAATGTTCACGCGCTTTCTTAAGATCGACTGACATGTTCAAGCGGCCCATCGCATAGTGGCTAAAGGCGCGGCGATGATCATTCCAGCCCATGGCAACTGCGATTTGCATCGCTTGATGTGCCGCGCGGATACGTTCTTTCTGGTTTGCACCCGGGCCAAGTGCGCGCTGAATGGCATTGATCCAGGAGCGCGGTGTGCGAGTCAGGCGACGCGGTGCAAACTGTTTTCCGCGTGGATTGATACGCGACAAAATTGGGCTGATGCGCTTGGCAACTTCGGATTTCTGCATGCCATTGTGCAAAGAAGGGTCGTAGTAGGCGCGTAAAATGAGCATGTCGAAGCCGGTCAGCACCGTATGCACGTTGTCGTCGTTAAAGACAGAATCGGATAAGCGATAAAGGTCGTTCAAAGGACCAAGCGCTTGCGCGAGCTCTTCATGAAGACAATCACGCACCTCTTGAGGGCTGGCATCATTTGGCAGGAAGATGGACAGGCGCTTGCGTTCTTTAAGACCCGTCCAATTGACGAGGGACGTACGGCGCGCAAGACGATATTGTGCCAGGCTAGAGACGTTCGGGGCCACAAAACACGCGGCTTGCGGCAACATCGCACGGATTTCTTTGCGCGAAACTGCTTCAATTGTGATGTTCGCGGTGTCCGCTTGGTTTTGACGGATGTTGATATGAGCTTCTGTGCGCAGTCGGTGCAGCAGACGATTGAGATCGCTTCCTAGCCCTGCAGACGGCCGACCCGTCACGCGGACAGAGATCGGGCCTTCAAAACGCGTGAGTGTCGGCAAGCTACGACCGCTTTCCAGATTAAACGCAAGATCAAGGAAATCACGGGCAATATCGGAATTCGCGCGATAGGATGGGGTCGGACGCGGAGCTGTAAATACTTTCACCGCGGGTAAGTTACCGTCAATGGAAGTTGTTTGAGCACGGGACGGCATGTCGCTAGGTGCAGAGGGCACACAGCCTGACAAAACTAGATAAAATGGTAATAGAAATCGACGCATCTAAATCTTTAAATCCTGTCTTGCCCGCATATCATGCGAGGGCTGGGCGCGTAGAATAGCCACCCGATTACAAAGGTGAGCGAACGCACCGTGAGTTACCGCAATGATCGAGATCGTGCTGACAAGGGTTTCTGGCGATCCACCGAAAATGTCATTGGATCGCAAATATGAAAACGTTGCCTGCAAAGTATTTCTTTCGTTTCATCATCAAGGTTCGTGCTTTCTGCCAGCACACCCTGTCGGGTTTAAGAAAATAAAGTGGCAATAATAAGAACGTGCCTCGGAGACACTAGCCCGATACAATTTCAAGGCGTTATAGGAGATTGGTGACGTTTGAACGTTTGTTGCGGCCCTGCCACCTAGATATTGGGGCAAGGGCACGCCAAAGGCATACAAACGGGAAATAATTTTTGGTTAACGCGGAATTCAGCCGCGCCGGGCCATAAAGGCGAGACGCTCAAACAAATGGACATCTTGTTCATTTTTCAACAGCGCACCGTGCAACTTGGGCAGGGCACTTGCGCCGTCACGCTTGAGATCTTCGGGGGTCAGATCCTCTGCCAGAAGCAGTTTGAGCCAGTCGAGCACTTCAGACGTAGAAGGCTTTTTCTTCAAGCCTTGTTGTTCGCGAATGTCGTAGAATTGCGTCAGCGCAGTTGTGAGAAGAGCGTCTTTTATACCGGGGTGATGTACTTCAACGATTTTGCGCATCACGTCAGGCTCTGGAAAGCGGATGTAGTGGAAGAAGCAGCGCCGCAAAAAGGCGTCTGGCAACTCTTTTTCATTGTTGGACGTAATGATGACAATAGGGCGGTTCACCGCGCGGATGGTTTCGCCTGTCTCGTAGACATAGAATTCCATCCGATCCAGCTCTTGCAAAAGATCGTTTGGGAACTCGATGTCTGCCTTATCTATTTCGTCAATAAGCAATACGACTTTTTCGTCGTCGCTAAAGGCCTCCCACAACTTACCCTTGCGGATATAGTTCGCCACATCATGCACGCGCTCTTCTCCGAGCTGGCTGTCGCGGAGACGACTGACGGCGTCGTATTCATAAAGGCCTTGTTGGGCCTTCGTCGTCGATTTGATGTTCCACTCAATCATCCGCAGTCCAAGACCAGAAGCAACTTGGCGGGCCAGCTCTGTCTTTCCAGTGCCAGGTTCGCCTTTGACCAGTAGCGGACGTTCCAAGGTGACGGCCGCGTTCACAGCAATCGTAAGGTCATCTGTGGCCACGTAGTCTTGCGTTCCGGTGAATTTCATAGCGCGTCCTGCTTTCATTGATCTAACTCGTGCACCTTATAGCGCCGAAAAAATCGCTGCAATGTGAGTTTATTCGGTAGTGACAAGCATTCTTGCTTGCGGTATCTCGCGCCCACAGAGAGAGCTATGCACCGAAGGAATTTATCCATGGGTCATGGCCTTACAGGGAGAGCGGACATGAAAGCTGAAGCCTTTTTACCAGAAGACTATCGACCAGCCGAAGACGAGCCGTTTATGAACGAGCGT
This sequence comes from Rhodobacteraceae bacterium HTCC2083, assembly GCA_000156115.1. Taxonomy (GTDB): domain Bacteria; phylum Pseudomonadota; class Alphaproteobacteria; order Rhodobacterales; family Rhodobacteraceae; genus Planktotalea. Next base: position 3,553,377 of record DS995276.1, on the reverse strand, counting down.
CAAACAGAGTATTTTCGCCTAAAGCTTACCAATTGGCGCGATGAATTACTCTCGGATGGGCGTGATACAATTGAGACGTTGCAAGACGGGACGCGCAACATCCCGGATGTGATTGATCGTTCCAGCGAGGAAACAGATCGCTCGCTTGAGCTGCGCACGCGGGATCGTCAGCGCAAGCTGGTGGCAAAGATCGACGCGGCCTTACGCCGAATTGACGAAGGCGAATTTGGCTATTGCAACGTGACCGGTGATCCGATTTCGTTGAAACGCCTTGATGCGCGCCCCATCGCGACGATGAGCTTGGAGGCGCAGGAGCGCCATGAGCGCCGTGAGAAAGTGCATCGCGACGATTAAGCCGCTTAGGTTTTTGGGAATATTTAAACGCTGGGGCTTTCGCTCTGGCGTTTTTCTTTGCACACAAGCCTTATGAAAAAAGTACATCACATAAGTGTTGTTGGCGGCGGCATCGGTGGTTTGGCAGCGGCCACTGCCCTCGCGCAGCACGGTGCCCGTGTCACGGTCTTCGAGCAAGCGGAGGTAATCCGCGAAGTGGGTGCAGGCATTCAAGTCAGTCCCAATGGGCTATGCGTTTTACGTGCGCTCGGGTTAGAGGACGCGGTGACGCAGTTTTCAAGCCAAGGTCGTCGCGTCAGCTTGCGTCGCGCTGAGAGCGATTTCGAGGTTGCGCACCTTGATCTGACCCTTTTGCTAAAGACACAGCAGTATCACTTCGTTCACCGCGCAGATTTAATTGAGATTTTGTTGCAAGCGGCGCTTTCTGCGGGCGTTGATGTAAAACTCAACAAAAAGGTGCGTGCGATTGTGCCTGGGGGGCCTGCGCAGATCCACTTTGACGACGGGCAAGACATTGCCAGCGATCTTGTTATCGATGCGAGTGGGCTTCACAGCAGGTTGCGCGCCACTTTGAATGGCCAAAACGAACCATTTTTTACCGGACAAACTGCGTGGCGGGCTTTGATTCCAAACACTGAGGGGCGGGTGGATGATGTGCAGGTGCACATGGCACCGCGCCGCCATATCGTAAGTTACCCGTTGCAGGGTGGAAAATTTATTAACCTCGTCGCGGTTCAAGAACGCACTGCTTGGCAGGGGGAAGGCTGGTCACAACGTGATGATCCTGACGATGTGCGTGCCGCTTTTGAGGGCGGGTCGTCAAAGGTGACCGCTATGCTCGACCATGTGGACGAGGTGCACTTGTGGGGATTATTCCGCCATCCCGTTGCTGAGACTTGGGTTGCAGAAAACTGCGCTTTGCTTGGCGATGCAGCGCATCCAACGCTACCTTTCTTGGCGCAAGGGGCGAATATGGCGTTGGAGGACGCGTGGGCGCTGTGCAAATTGGTGCAGGTTGATGATCTACAAATTGGGCTTGCGCGCTATGAAGCGCTGCGTCAGCCGCGCGTGCGCAAAGTGATCGCCGCTGCAAACAGCAATGCGTGGCGTTATCATCTGCCGCGCGGGCCTGTGCGCTTGGCGGCCCATGTCGCACTTGGCCTCGGTAGCCGGATCGCGCCACGGGTCATGCTAAAGCAATTTGATTGGCTCTACGGTTACGACATCACAACCTTGTTTGACGTAAATTAGCGGTTCCGTCCCGCGCGCTCTCTGGCTATACTCTGTGTTGTGGACGCGCCGGAAAAAGGCTGATGATGAGAGCGGTATTCTTTAGTCTTGCGGTGCTTCTGTGCACTTTTTCAGCGGCCTATGCGCAGCCGTTCACAGCGCTTGCGCGTTTTGATGTTGAGAAAAGCCAAATCACAATGCGCGGTGGCGCGTATAAGCTTGATCTCGCCCTCAGCCAAGGGGTACCCTATCGCGTCTACACGCTGAATGACCCTGCGCGTCTGGTTGTTGATTTCCGCGAGGTCGATTTCGCAGGCGTCGATCCTACGGCTTTGATGAGCACATTGGATGAGAACGTCTTAAGGTTTGGCGCTGTGCGCCCAGGCTGGTCGCGGTTAGTGCTTGATTTGGCAAGCCCGCAAAAGGTCAAGCAAGCAGGGCTAAGCGTAGATACTAATTCTGGAAATGCGCGTTTGAAGGTGGATTTGGTCGCGGTTGAGCAAGCTGAGTTCGATGCCGCTACGGGTGCGCCGCGCGATTTCGAATGGGACAAGTTAAAGCCAAGCGCGCTGACTGAGATGTCAACAAAAGATGATGAGGCGATGACCATCGTGCTTGATCCCGGCCATGGGGGGATTGATCCGGGCGCCGTTGGTAAAGGCATTAACGAAGCAGATCTGATGTTCACGCTTGCTCAGGAAGTGCGCGATGCTTTGCTGCGATCGGGCGATTTTAATATTGTTTTAACGCGCAATGGCGATGAATTTGTCTCGCTTGAGCGCCGTGTTCAGATTGCGCGCACAGCGGGGGCGGATATGTTCGTGTCCTTTCATGCGGATGCGTTGGCTAGTGGCAAGGCCAACGGTGCTGCGGTTTACACTTTGTCAGAAGAGGCGTCTGATAAAGCCTCTGCCGCGCTTGCGGAACGTCACAATCGTGCGGACCTTTTGGCGGGTGTGGATTTGTCAGGGCAGGACGATGAAATCGCCTCAATCCTGATGGATCTCGCGAGGCTTGAAAATACACCGCGATCTCAGGCACTTGCGCGAGGCATTATCCTTGGGATCAATACAGAAGTGGGGCACACTTATAAGCGACCCATCCAATCTGCGGGATTCTCCGTGCTTAAAGCGCCGGATATACCATCGGTTTTGATCGAGGTGGGCTTCCTCTCGAGCAAGGATGATTTGAGCAAATTGATGGATCCGACATGGCGCGGAAAAATGGTGACTGGCATTCACAATGGCATCCATGCGTGGATCTTAAATGATGCGGAGGACGCGCAGTTGCGACGAAAATAGCGACGATGATGTGATGCCTTTTCATGCGCGGGAAGCTGCTTACCTTTCCTAGGGTTGTGTTTTGACCATTCAGTCCTGCATGCGTATAGAGGAGGCAATAAAAACGGGGGCCGGCACGTGCTCAGAGCAATATTATCATTCTTCGGTTCAATTTTTTCCCTTGTGACGATGGGTACGATGATGGTCGCCCTGACGATTGGCGCGATTTTCTGGATGTATGGCCGTGACTTGCCTAGCCACGAGAGCCTCGCGCAATACAAGCCGCCAACGATTTCACGGATTTATTCGGGGCAGGGCCAGATCATCGACGAATTCGCGCGCGAGCGTCGTTTGTTTGCGCCAGCCAATGAAATCCCCGATCTTGTGAAACACGCGCTGATTTCTGCAGAAGACAAAAATTTCTACACACATGCTGGATATGACACCCGCGGCATGGCCTCCGCGTTTCGCGATGCTGTCGTGTCGCGCGGCGAAAACGTGCGTGGTGCCTCGACGATTACGCAGCAGGTAATGAAGAACTTCTTGCTTGATGGCTCGCGAAGGGCAGAACGTAAGATCAAGGAAATTATCCTAGCCACGCGCATCGAGGGTACGCTGAGCAAAGATCAAATTCTTGAACTCTACATGAACGAGATTTTTCTTGGTCAGAACAGTTTCGGCTTCGCGGCGGCCTCGCAAACCTATTTCAACAAAACCATGGGTGAGCTTGCCCCTCATGAAGCCGCATTCCTCGCCTCTATGCCAAAGGCGCCAAGCCAGTTTCATCCTGTACGCCGCAAAGAACGCTTGAAGCAACGCCGTGATTTTGTGCTGAAAGAGATGATGGAAAACGGCTACATCACGCAAGAGGTGTATCAACGCGAAGTGAAGTTACCGCTGAAGTCCGTACAGAACGGTGACTTTGACAGCTTTAAATCAGCACTGCCGCCGCGCGATTATTTCACCGATGAGATTCGTCGTCAATTGAGCCGTGATTTTGGCGAGGGTGAGTTTTTCACAGGCGGTTTGACAGTACGCGCAACGATTGATCCCGAAATGCAGGCCGAAGCGGCAGATGCATTGCGCCGCGGGCTTGAGCGCTATGACCGTTCGCAAGGGGTGTGGCGTGGCACGGGCAAGACGATTCCGGTGGAGCAGCTTGGCAGCGAAGCAGACTGGCGCGAAGCGCTGAGCAATGTTAAAGTTGCGCGCGATATCGATATGGAAAACAAATGGTATCCAGCCGTTGTGTTGGAAGTTGGCTCCAACGAAGCGCGCGTTGGTCTAGAAGGTGTGGACGAGGACAGCGATGGCCATTGGATTCCAGCAAAGGATGTTCAGTGGGCGCGGAAGCGGCTCTCTGATGGCAAACTTGGTCGTAAAGCGCAGGTAGCGGGCGATCTGCTTGCAGTTGGTGAAGTCGTGCATGTGCGCAAAATGACGGATGATAATTCTGGCAATTTCGTCCGTTGGACGCTGCGCCAAGTTCCAGAAGTGCAGGGCGGTTTTATGGCGATGGACGTCAATTCCGGCCGTGTGATCGCGATGCAGGGTGGTTTTTCCTACCAGCACTCCGTGTTCAACCGCGCAACGCAAGCGCAGCGTCAGCCGGGGTCCAGCTTTAAGCCTTTCGTTTATGCCTCTGCACTTGATAGCGGGTACACACCCGCGACTGTCGTGGTCGACGCGCCAATCGAAATTAACACACCGCAAGGTCTGTGGCGGCCCAAAAACGCGTCGAAAACCTTCTACGGCCCAACACCTTTGCGCACAGGGATCGAGCGGTCGCGAAACCTTATGACTATTCGGCTTGCGCAAGAGGTGGGCATAGACGTGGTCGGCGAATATGCAGAAAAATTTGGCGTTTATGAGAAAGGTAATTTCCTACGGGTGCTCGCGAATTCGCTCGGTAGTCAGGAAACCACGTTATTCAAGATGGTCGCCGCTTATGCGATGTTCGCCAATGGAGGTGAACGTGTGGAGCCGACTTTGGTCGACCGTGTGCAGGATCGTTATGGAAAAACCGTGTACAAGCATGACCTTCGCGAATGTATTGATTGTAATGACCCTGCAATCGCGCCAACGCGCAGTCCGCGCATCGTTTCTGATCGTGAGCGGGTGATGAACGCTGTGACGGCCTATCAGCTTACGTCGATGATGCGCGGCGTGGTGGAACGTGGAACAGCGGCTAAAACGGTAAGCTTGGGTGTGCCGACTGCGGGTAAGACTGGCACGACGAATGATGCGAAGGACGTCTGGTTTGTAGGCTTTACCAACCGCATCGTGGCTGGCTGCTATATTGGTCACGACACGCCGCGTTCGCTTGGGCGTGGGGCGTCAGGTGGTGGGATGTGTGGTCCTGTGTTCAACCAATTCATGCGCAAGGCAACTAAGAAGTATGGCGCGAGCAAGTTTCGTGTCCCTGGGGGCTGTGAATTTATCAAAATTGACCGCTTCTCTGGCGCGCGTTTGTCGGAAGGTGCTTCGGGCGACAACGTCGTGAACGAATGTTTCCGCGAGGGCGAGGAACTGGTCTTCGGCATCTCCTTTGATGGTGGTTTTGCAATGGGCAGCAACCTGTCTTTGATCCGTCCCGACGGCGAAGATGCGCGTCAAGTGACGACCTCCACAGGGAAGAAAGCGGTCGTGGGGCCAAGGGCCAGCTTCGGTACGCTTAGTTCTGGCGGTCTTTACTAGGGCGCAACCCTTGTTAGTGGCTTGGCGCTGGTTTATCACGCCTAGACAAGCCATTTAAACGGGACGTTCCATGCGCGCAGACGCTCAAAACACGGTAGAAGAGATCGAAAAATCCCTGGAACTGCTGAGGCAGCGTTTGGATTGGGATACAGCTGAATTCCGGCTTGAAGAATTCAATGCCCGCGTCGAAGATCCTGACCTTTGGAATGATCCCGACGCCGCGCAAAAGCTGATGCAGGAACGTCAGGCTTTGGTCGATGCGATGGGTACGTATACCTCGATCAAGCAAGAGCTATCGGATCAGGTCGAAATGATCGAGCTGGGTGAGATGGAAGAGGACGAGGATGTCGTCACCGAAGCCGAGGAAGCTTTGAACGCCCTTGCCAAACTCGCCGCCGCGAAAGAGCTGGAAGCACTGCTGGATGGCGAAGCTGATAGTAATGACACTTTCCTTGAGATTAATTCTGGCGCAGGTGGCACGGAAAGCTGCGATTGGGCGTCGATGCTAGCACGCATGTATGTGCGTTGGGCCGAAAAGCGCGGCTATAAAGTAGAATTGCAATCTGAAAGCGCGGGCGAAGAGGCGGGTATCAAATCCGCAGCTTATAAGATCAGCGGTCAAAATGCTTATGGTTGGCTGAAGTCGGAAAGCGGCGTGCATCGGTTGGTGCGCATTTCGCCCTTTGACAGCGCAGCAAAGCGGCATACCTCGTTTACCTCTGTTAAAGTTTACCCAGTTGTCGATGACAATATCGAGATTGAAGTGAACCCGTCTGATATTCGTATCGACACTTACCGTTCGTCCGGTGCAGGTGGTCAGCACGTGAATACCACGGATTCCGCAGTGCGTATCACGCATGCGCCGACAGGGATCGTTGTGACTTCATCCGAGAAATCGCAACATCAAAACCGCGACATTGCCATGAAAGCCTTGAAATCGCGGCTTTACCAGATCGAACTAGATAAACGGTCCGCGCTGGTGAACGAAGCCCATGAGAATGCAGGTGATGCGGGCTGGGGGAACCAGATCCGATCCTATGTTTTGCAGCCCTATCAGATGGTTAAAGATCTGCGTACCAACCACGAGACGTCGGACACCAAAGGTGTTCTAGACGGTGATCTCGATGGATTCATGGGTGCGACCCTTGCGATGAATGTCGCAGGCAAGAGCCGTGCGGAGGCGCAAGGCGACGACTAAATCCGCTTGGGAGGGCGCGTTATGACAGATCTTTTGTATGAAACAGCAACAGAGCTTGCCACACGTATTGCGTCCAAAGATCTGAGTGCGGTGGAGCTGATGCAAGCCTCGCTGGATCGTATTGATGCGGTTAACGAAACTGTTAACGCAGTGGTTTCCCTAAGGGATCGCGAGGACTGCATCGCAGATGCCAAACTTGCTGATAGTATAGCGCCAAAAGGTCCCTTGCATGGCCTGCCGGTCGCTATCAAAGATCTCGCCAATTCTGAGGGTTTGCTGACCTCGATGGCCTCTCCGATCTTCGCAGATAACATCGCACAAAAGGACGACCTGTTCGTCGCGCGCATGAAAGCAGCGGGTGCGATTGTCATAGGGAAAACTAACACGCCTGAATTTGGGCTTGGGTCGCACACCTTCAATTCGGTGCATGGCGCAACACGCAACCCTTATGATCCGAACCGCTCTGCGGGGGGATCATCGGGCGGTGCTGCGGCTGCCTTGGCGACGGGTATGATTCCGATTGCGGACGGGTCTGACATGATGGGCAGCCTGCGCAATCCTGGGGCTTGGAACAATGTTTATGGGTTGCGGCCGACCTATGGGTTGGTGCCGTTGGATATGCCGGGGGATATGTTTCATCATCAATTGGCCGTCGCTGGCCCGATGGGGCGCACGCCGCAAGATGTGGCACTACTTTTGGATGTGCAGGCGGGTTTTGATGCGCGCCATCCTCATAGTTTTTCGCAAGCGCCGAGTTTTGATCAACTGGACGGCGATCTCAAGGGGATGAAGTTGGGCTGGCTCGGGGATTGGGGTGGCGTATACGCGATGGATGCAGGCGTTCTTGAGACTTGTGAAACCTCGCTGAAAGGTTTCGAGAACCTTGGAGCAACTGTTGAGCGCCTTGCTCCGCCGTTCTCGGCGGAGAAGATTTGGGAGGCGTGGGTCAAGCTGCGCGCATGGGCAAATGCAGCTGGTAAAGCCGCGCTGTTCAACAATGAAAACACTCGTAAATTGCTGAAAGACGACGCCATCTGGGAAATCGAAACCGGTATGGCGCTGAGCGCTATGGAGGTACATGAAATGAGCGCTATTCGCACCGCGTGGTTCGCCAAATTGAATGAGATGTTCGCTACGTATGACGCGCTAATGCTGCCATCTGCGCAGGTCTGGCCGTTTCCTGTCGAATGGGACAGCCCGAAAAAGATCGCGGATCGTGTGATGGATACCTATCATCGCTGGATGGAGGTTGTGATCCCGGTGAGCCTTGTCGGAGTGCCCAGTCTCAATATTCCAGCAGGTTTTAACGAGGTGGGACTGCCCATGGGCATTCAAGTATTTGGGCCGCGCCATAGTGATGCTAAGCTTCTCAAGATTGGCCAGCGGTGGCATGAGATCAGCGAGAATGCGTCCCGCCGCCCTGATTTGAGTGGTTTAGTAAGAAGGTAAGCTATGGCGTTTGATCCAATCCGCGGTGTTCCAAAATTCAGACCCGTGAAAGCGATAGATATTAAAGAGGCGCTTTCAAAAGGCTGGCGTGATTTTCGCGCGTTTCCGATCTACGGCCTTATGTTTGCGGGGTTTTATGTGCTCGCGGGCTTGCTCATGGCGTGGATCACCTATGTCACGCATACCACTTATTGGTTGGTCCTCGCAGCCATCGGTTTTCCATTGTTTGGCCCTTTTGCGGCTGTTGGACTCTACGAGATCAGCCGACGACGGGAAAGCGGGCTAAAGATGAGCGACCCAAGCGTGTTTGGCGTCGTTTTGCAACAAAGGCTGCGCCAGTTGCCGTCCATTTGCTCCATTATCGTGTTCATATTCCTGTTTTGGTTTTTCATCGGTCACATGATTTTCGCGCTGTTTCTGGGCTTGTCGCAGATGACCAACATTCATAGCAGTCTTGATGTCTGGTTTTCCTCTGAAGGGCTTACAATGCTTGCGGTGGGAAGCGTGATAGGCGCGCTCGTGTGTTTGTTGTTGTTCATGATAACGGTTTTTGCTCTTCCCTTATTGTTAGAGCGAGAGGTCGATTTCGTCACAGCGATGATCACCAGTTTTCAGCAAGTGCAGGCAAATTTTTTGCCTGTGGTACTGTGGGGTGTGTTCATCGCGGCCGTGCTGATTCTGTCGATGATCCCAGCGTTCTTCGGCTTATTGATCACGTTACCAGTTTTGGGCCATGCCAGTTGGCATCTGTATAGCGCGATCCGTATCGCTGACGCATAAGTTTATTCTTCGCGGCCGGCACGCTTGAGCCGATGATGAAGCATTTGCGTATCTGGATGCCCAAGCTCTAGTGCGAATACATAAGCATGGGTCAGATAGAACCCTTCTGCATCTTGATCTGATACTGCATCCGCAGCCTCGCGGTACAAAGTGACAAGGGCAGGGCGATCATCGCGCATATGCGCGTCCAACAAACGCGCGTCTAGCCCACTCATTCTGCGGCTTGGGCAGTGGCGCGATAGTTTTCGATCTTGCCCGCGATCCAGGCATGAAAACAATGCGTTGGGCTATCCATCACGGCAGAGAAACGTCCGCCATCAAAGTTGGGCGAATGGCGGCCCTTTTGCATGCCTTCAACGACGAATATATCTTCCTCAAAGACCAACTTCCATTGTTCGGTGTTGGCCGCGCGCATTGCGTCATTGGTTTTGGGTGTTGCATAATAGAGGTGAATGTTTTCAACCGTACGCTCCGTGCTTTTAGGTACCAAGACAATGGCAAACGCATGATCGCGGTGCACACCAAGTAAAACGTTGGGATAAACAGTAATATATTCCGCGGCCTCGTTCCACTTTTCGCCAACGTCCTCAAAGTCGGCAAAAACCTGTCCGTCGGCAGCCTTAAGCTGGCGGTAAACCAATGTGCCTTGCCCAGAATAGGAGTCCTGTTTTTCGATATGATAGTGATCTTCAAGCCGCGAATAGCTGTTTAGGCCCGGATGCACCCAAGGGAGATGATAGCTTTCGCAATAGTTCTCAACCGCGAGCTTCCAATTGCACTCCACCTCAAGCTGAAACGCACTATCCGCGCCGCCATGATAGAGTGGTTTGTCAAACTCGGCCCACCGTGCGATGAGATCGGCGTTGGCATCTTCAAAGGGCAGGGCGGTTCCGTCAATGTTGATCCAGATGACATCGCGCCAAATATGGCTGGGCACTTCGATCAAGCCAAGAAGATCACGGTCAATGCTTTCGTGTGTGTTTTGACCGGGGCCACCGACGTGCGGCGTGCTCACAAGGCGGCCTTCTGTGCTGTAACACCAGCTATGATAAGGGCAGCGGATCGCCCCTTCAATTTTACGGGGCTCCTCGACAAGAATCATGCCGCGGTGGCGGCATGTGTTTTGAAACACGCGTACGGTGTTTGATTTGTCGCGGATCACCAACAAAGGCATGCCGACGAATGTCAATGGGACTGCGTCGCCGATCTCTGGCACATCGGCCGCGACGGCAAGGCCGGACCAAGATGAAAACAAAACCGCGTGCTTTTCTTCGTTGTACACCTGGCTGTCTATATAATGTGGGTTAGGCAGGCCCTGCGCTTCGCTCACGGGGCGGCGTACATGGGACAGGTCTGTGAGTGGTGCAGTCATGTTTTGGCCTCTCGCGAATGGTTCCCGAGATTAGCACACCACGCTGCATATCGAAGGTCTGTGAACGACGCCGACTTTTCTCACCGCGACTTGTGCTTTAGTAGAAAGGTTCTCCAATGCGCAACAAACGCTGGTGATACGGCGGCAAATTCTCCGGCTCACAAAAGCCGGTATTTCGAGCGGTTTCCAAAATCAACTTTGTTGATCCGCCCAAAAACTCATAGGCCAAACGCGTTGCGCGTACCGTATTAATCGCTTCATTCACCGTGCGGGTTGAATAGCCTTGCCAAAAATTGCGATCAAACGAAGCCACACGCGTGATGAAGCTGTTGGTGTAAGTCATCGCGTTGCGACGTGACACGACGATGTTAATGCCATCTTCAACCTTTTGCGCATAGCCTTTGAATTGGCGTACGAAAGGTTCATTGGACAAGCCTTGTTCACGCAAAGACTGACGCGCCTCGGAGCCTTTGAGAAAGGTCCAGCCGTCTTTACGATAGAGAAAAACCAAGCCCAAAATATAGCGTTCAGGGAAAAGAAAGCTCTGACGCGTAAAGCGATAAAACCCGTTGGGCAAGGTGTCTTCGGGAATGCGTGTTGTTTCAGGGGCGGCAAAATCGCGAATTTCAGGGTGAGACAACAGGTCGGGTTTAACCTGAGCAATGTCTTCAAGCGGCTTGATCAGAATGCGCGCATCCGTTTCAAAGAAGTCACAAATCCGCGCAAGCATATCAGGGCGCGGATAACTTTCGCCATTCAGATAGCGATTGAACTGCGCGCGATTAATCCCAAGCTGGCGGCAAACTTCAGACACAGAGGGGTAACCTGCGCACAACAACCTGAGGTTTTGTCCAAATTGAGCGCGGATCGCGACTGGGCGAGTTATCTTATCCATGAGCAGTGCTCTGTCGTCGTCATTTCGGGTTTCGTTCTCTTCAGGTGTTCAAAAATGAACATGTTTGGATGAATTTGATACAAAACTGATACAGGCAGAGTCAAATTTGACTCGATCGTGCAAAACTTGACCACAAATTGCACGCGAACGATGCGTCAAAAGCAGTGGTGATCCCTGCGATTGCCGTCATACTTATCCCTAGTTTCGTGGAGAGGGCAATATGCTTGGGGTTGTAATCTGGACAGACGCCGCTGAGAGCAAAGCGATCATCTGGTGTGAGGATCATGGTAAGCTGGCCTTTTTGGGTCAGTGCAATCATGGCGACGATTTTTTGAAAGTTGATCAGGGTGATCTTATTCAGTTCGATTTGGCTGAATATCGCACGATGCGCCTTGCTCAGAACCCGCGGAAAATTGCACAGCATTATTGTGCTGATTTGGATGGTGTGCTGGCAAAAGCACAGTCCGTTAAATCAGACATCGAAAAGGCGATGCCTGAAAGGGCCAAAGCGCGACACGCACCACCCAAGAAACAATCATGCAGTGTCATTGATTTTGCGGAAACGCGACAAAAGTATAAATCTGCCACGCTGGGTGTAGACTAGACTCTAAGTCCCGCGCGACAGAGCTGCGACGCCCGTGCGGGCCAGCTCGCTCAATCCAAGAGGGCGCATGAGATCTGCAAAAGCATCGATCTTTTCGGAAGGTCCCGTAAGCTCGAACACAAAGCTTTCTAATGTGCTATCCACAACGTTGGCGCGGAAGATATCTGCCAGCCGCAAGGCTTCGACGCGCTTGTCACCTGTTCCCTCCACTTTGAATAGGGCTAACTCGCGCTCAACTGATTGACCTTCAACGGTCAGATCGTTGACTTGATGGACAGGAACAATCCGCCCGAGTTGCGCTTTGATCTGATTGATTACTTGCGGTGTGCCTGTGGTCACAACTGTGATCCGGCTCAGATTGCCAGAGTGATCGATCTCGGCCACGGTCAGGCTTTCGATATTGTAGCCGCGCCCTGCAAAAAGTCCGATCACACGTGCCAGAACACCGGCTTCGTTATCGACGATGATGGCCAATGTATGGCTTTCCTGAACGTCGGAAAAATTCGGACGCAGGTTATAGGCCGAATGGCTTGTCGCGCCTTTTTTGATCTTAAGAGGTGACATTTTTTTTGTCCTTCTTTGGTCTTCAAATACCTTAGGGGTGTGGAGGCTAGCCCCCACTGCAATAGATCAACTCGTGCTAAACAAGCACAGAGCCTTTCGCATCAATTACGCCCTGCGTGTCCGCTTCGCCCAAGAGCATTTCATTATGCGCCTTCCCTGACGGGATCATCGGGAAGCAGTTTTCGTGCTTTTCGACGAGGCAATCAAACAGCACCGGTCCGTCGTATGTGATCATTTCCATGATCGCATCATCAAGCGTATCGGGATCAGAGCACAAAATTCCTTTCGCACCAAACGCTTCCGCCAACTTAACGAAATCGGGCAGAGATTCAGACCAGCTCTCGGAATAGCGCTCACCGTGCAAGAGTTCCTGCCACTGACGCACCATGCCCAAACGTTCGTTGTTCAAAATGAACTGCTTTACGGGCAGGCGATATTGCATTGCGGTGCCCAGTTCTTGCATATTCATCAACCAGCTTGCTTCGCCCGCGACATTGATCACAAGCGCATCCGGATGTGCCAATTGCACACCTATGGAGGCGGGGAAGCCGTAGCCCATCGTGCCCAAACCACCCGATGTCATCCAGCGGTTGGGATCTTCAAACCCCAAATACTGCGCGGCCCACATCTGATGTTGACCGACTTCAGTCGTGATGTAGCGGTCATGTTTCTTGGTCAGCGCTTCCAGACGCGCAAGCGCGTGTTGTGGCTTGATAACCTTGCCCTTTTGCTCAAATTTCAAACACTCAACTTTGCGCCATTCATCAATCTGACCCCACCATTTCTTAACAGCAGCGGAATTAGTTTTGCGACCGCGTGCTTTCCAGACATTCAGCAGATCTTCCAAAACATGTGCAACATCGCCGACAATTGGCATCTCCACGCGTATCACTTTGTTGATGGAGCTTGGATCAATATCGATATGTGCTTTGCGACTATCGGGACTAAACGCATTAAGCACACCCGTGATGCGATCATCAAAACGCGCACCGATGTTGATCATCAAGTCACAGCCATGCATTGCCATATTGGCCTCATAAAGTCCGTGCATACCAAGCATGCCGATCCAGCTTTCACCGGATGCGGGATAGCAGCCAAGCCCCATCAGCGTAGATGTGATAGGAAAGCCTGTCGCACCCACAAGTTCGCGCAAAAGCTGGCTGGCTGCGGGACCGGAGTTGATCACGCCGCCACCTGTGTAAAAGATCGGACGCTCGGCTTGTTCAATGGCTTCGACAAGCTCGGTAATCGTTTCCAAATCCCCTTTAACTTGCGGCTGATAATGCCCAAGGTCTGCCTTTGCAGGTGGGGTGTAATCATCTGTGGCGAACTGCACGTCCTTTGGAATGTCCACAAGGACAGGGCCGGGACGGCCTGTTGTGGCGACATGAAATGCTTCATGCACAGTGCTTGCCAGCTTGGAGGTTTCTTTCACCAACCAATTGTGCTTCGTACAGGGACGTGTAATGCCGACGGTATCAGCCTCTTGGAACGCGTCAGAGCCGATCATGAACGTTGGCACTTGGCCCGTCAGAACAACAATCGGAATGCTGTCCATCAGAGCATCGGTCAAACCCGTCACCGCGTTTGTGGCACCCGGGCCAGAAGTCACAAGGCACACGCCGGGCTTGCCCGTTGAGCGCGCATAACCTTCCGCTGCATGCACAGCCCCTTGTTCGTGACGCGCAAGCACATGACGAATGCCATTTTGATTAAAAATTGCATCATAAATAGGTAGGACAGCGCCACCAGGGTATCCAAAGACGGTATCGACGCCCTGATCCTTCAGAGCTTGAATTACCATGTCTGCACCGGTCATTTTCTGGGCCATGCGCCTGTCTCCATCTCATAGGCGTTCAAAACTGTTACACATAAAAAAGCCCCCGTCCTGACTGGCGGGGGCGCATGGGTTCCCTCACGGGATGCCTTACGGCTCCATGCGCTTTCGAATTAGAATGACGACGACGTCGTTCATCACTGATCGCTCCTCTTTGCGTTGGCAGACCCTATGTCTCTTAAATGGGGGCGTCAACAGTCTGTCTGCGAAAAAAGTGACGCCAACGTGTGCTTTTCTTTCCGTTTATTGCGCGAGCTGGGGTATTTTCGGACATATGATAGAAAGTGAGACGCTTTTCGATGCCCTTTGGCCGTGTTGGCAAGGGCCCAAATGGGAGATCAGGATGGACTTGGCAGGCAAGAGAGTCGCCGTAAGCGGCGGAAGCGATGGAATCGGACGGCATATTTGCTTGAAGTTGGCGGAGGCCGGATGCGAGTTGGCAATCTTGGGGCGCGATATTGCGCGTCTTGAGGCAGTCAAACGCGAGGTTGAAAGTGTGAATGGAACACGCGCGCTTATCTTTGCGGCAGATCTGAATGATATGAGCATGGTGAGTGGTTTGAGTGCGCAGATTGTATCGCAGATGGGCGGTCTTGATATCTTGATCAACAACGCAGGGGTTTGGCATAAAACTGGCCCACTTGATACGATTGATGAAGCGATGCTTTTGCAAACCGTGCAGGTCAATCTGACAGCCGCGATGATCTTGACGCGGAACGTTTTGCCGACATTGCGTGCGCAGAGTGAAGCGGCTGTTTTGAACGTGATCTCTAAGTCAGGCGTGATCGCTCAGGCGGGGCAATCGGTTTATTCGGCAAGCAAATACGGGATGCGCGGATTTACCGATGTTCTCAAGGAAGACGAAGCAGAGAGCGGTGTGCGCGTAGCAGGCTTGTATCAAAGTGGCACGAATACAGGCATGTTCGCGAAAGCGGCTGAAGACGTGCCAAATCACATATTCACAGAGCCTGATGATTTAGCTGATGTGGTTGTCTTTATGCTCTCGCGGCCTGCAAAGCTTTGGATGCATGAGGTGCGGGTTGAATTATAGGGAGTGATTTTTCTAGAAAAGTCGAAGCCCTTCATGCGTCCCGCCACACGCCACTTGCGATTCCGTCTAACGTCCATTCGCCGACTGACCAACGCACCAAACGCAATGTTGGATGTCCCACTGCAGCCGTCATGCGGCGTACTTGGCGATTGCGGCCTTCGCGAATGGTAAATTTCAACCAGCAATCCGGTACGGATTTGCGAAAGCGTACGGGCGGGTCGCGCTCCCAAAGCTCAGGTGGCTCGACTCGCTCCACCTGTGCGGGTCGCGTCATGCCATCTTTTAAAGTTATGCCCTTGCGCAGGCTTTGCAGCGCATCTTCGCTAGGAATACGTTCCACAAGAACCAGATAGGTCTTCGGTTTTTTGAACTTCGGATCCGCGATCTGTGCTTGCAGGCGGCCATCATCAGTCAAAACCAACAATCCTTCGCTATCGCGATCAAGACGGCCTGCAGGGTAGACCTGCGGTACATCTACATAGGCTGACAGGGTGGGGCGCGTTGTGCCTTCAAGCCCCTTATCAGTGAATTGTGACAGAACCCCGAACGGTTTGTTCAGCAAAATGACCCGGCTCACAAAAAGGCACCGGTGCCTTGCAACACACCATGTTCCATCGCATAGCGGGTCAACCCCGCAGTCGACGATATCCCTAGCTTACGTTTGATGTTCTTGCGATGCGTTTCCACCGTGCGCACAGATATGTTGAGCGCTGCAGCTACTTCTTTGTTTGATTGCCCTTTGGCCAATTGCAGCAAGACCGTTTGTTCGCGCCCCGTCAGCGCATCGCGTATTTCTTCACCTTCTTCAGGCACAAGCGATCCTTTTGCGCCCGTGCACATGTAGCGTTGGCCCGTCATAACCGTATCGATTGCGGTTTTTATTTCCTCAGTTGGCACGTCCTTTAGAACATAACCCATCGCACCGTGACTGAGGGCGGTGGTGATATATTCTGGGTTGTCATGCATGCTCAGCACCAAAATGCGCGTTTCTTCGCGCGCTTCCAGCAACAATTCAATTGTCGTGAGACCGTTCATTCCGGGCATGTTAAGGTCTAGCAGGATCACATCAGGGGCCAGCGCAACAGCGTTGTCGATGATGTCTTGGCCCGATGAATAAGTAGCCACAACGTCGATATCGTCGAAGCTCTCCAATATCGCTTTGATCCCTTCCGCAACCATGGGGTGATCATCAACAATTGCGACTTTAGTTGTCATTGTTTTGGGTCCTCGATGTCGTTTGGTGCCTGACGTCCCTCGGAGTCTGGGGATAACATATGACTTAAGGGCAGGCGGGCTTCAATGGTGGTGCCTTCTCTAGAACTTGTGACACTGAACGCGCCATTCAATTGCTCCATACGTTCTTGCATGTTGCGCATACCGCTGCCGCCATTCGCGGATCGGCTCGCCGCTTTACGAGAAGGGTCTACACCTTGTCCATCATCGGAAATTGTCAGAATTGCGCCGCGCCGGTCCCCGCGCACGGACACGCGAACGACGCTGGCATTTGCATGGCGTTCAATATTGGTCAAAGCTTCTTGGGCCACACGATACAGTGCGATCTTGGCATCTGCATCAAGCCGGTTGCGAAAGACTACAGTGGAAAATTCGGGCGTTATGCCCGTGCGCTTCGAAAACTCCAACGTGAGGGTTTTTAGGGCAGGGCCAAGCCCCAAATCATCAAGAACACCGGGGCGCAAATCTCGACTTATGCTGCGGATCTCTTGCACAGCACTTGCCAGCCCTTCTATGCCTTTATCTAGCGTTTTCGGAACATCACGATCCTCGGCGCTCAACTGGCGGCGTGTCACATCCAAAGCGTAGCGAATTCCCACAAGCGTTTGACTTATCCCGTCGTGCAATTCGCGCGCAACGCGCCCGCGTTCTTCTTCTTGGGCGTCAAAGACGCGCTGGGTGAGGGCCTTCAGTTTGGTATCCGCCAATCGACGTTCGCGAATGTTGAGCACCATGCCCGAGCCGAAGACGATCAATAGAGCGGCCAACGTAATTGCGCCGATATAAAGGAAAGTTCTGCGTGTGCGCGCCTCTACCTGTGCGCGGCTGGTGGCGACCGTCGCAATGACGTCATCGATGAAAACACCTGTGCCTACGGCCCATTGCCAGCTTGGGAAACTGGTCACATAGGTGATCATGCGTGCTGGTTCTCCCGTTGAGGGCTTAGGCCATATGTAACTGTGATATCCGGCACCGGAGCGCGCGATGCTAATCAACTCATCTACGATGGGTGTGCCTTCGGGGTCGCTCAATCCGCTCCAATTGCCATTGATCAATTGCGTGTCGCGTGGGCTTACCAGATTGGTGCCATCATAGTGATAGACAAAGAAACTGCCTTCATCGCCGTAGATCATCGCAGACAAAATCTGCATCACCTGTTGCTTTGCGTCAGCATCATCAGGGGGCGCACTGCCATAGATAAAGTAAAATCCGTTGCGTGCTTGGGTGACATAATTGCGCAGCTCTTCCTTCTTGGCTTCGATCAAGGTTTGTTCAAGCGTGGCAATTTCACGCTCTGCCAATTGACGTGATTGATAGGCGACTATCAGCGAAATTGCAGCGACCGCAACAATCAGCGGAACGGTTCCAAGGAGGAACAGTTTTTGCTTATAGCTTAGTGAAAGAAGGCGGCGCGCTGTCATAATCTTTTGCTAGCTGCGAATCGCAAGCGAATCAAAGCAATAGCGCTTGCGCGTTAGCGCTAAGGGAGAGTTTCGTTCACAAAAAGGATCGGTGATTAGACAAAAAGTGCCTGTTTTCATGCGAAAAGACGCAAAAAAACCGCTTTTCTACGCATAACTTGGTATTCCGCTCTGCAATTTTGCTGGGTAGAGTTACGGCACTTGAAACGATCCGCGTTGGGAGGGCTAGCCTATCTTGCCTTTTCACGCATCACCACATCTGGGAGGATTCTAAATGGATCGTCGTTCTTTTCTAAAAACATCTGCACTTGGCGGCTCCGCTGCAGCAGCGGCAACACTTGCAGCACCTGCTTATGCACAGGGCAAGCGCGTTCTGACTATGGTTCAGTCTTGGCCACGTGGCTTCGCGGTTCTTGATGACGCGGCTACATACCTACAGGACATGGTCGGCGCGATGTCTGACGGTCAGTTGACTATCGACAAAAAAGCACCGGGCGAGCTGGTTGGCGCGCTTGAAGTTTTTGATGCTGTGTCTTCCGGTCAGGCTGACATGTACCACTCTGCGGACTATTACTTCATCGGTCAGCACCCTGCGTATGCGTATTTCACAGCCGTTCCATTCGGCGGCACAGCGCAAGAGCTGACAAACTGGTATCACCACGGTGGCGGCCATGAGCTGCACAATGAGCTGGGCGAAATCTTCAACTTGAAGTCCTTCTTGGCAGGTAACTCCGGTTCCCAGTCTGGTGGTTGGTTCCGTAAGGAAATTGGCTCTGCGGCTGACTTCAACGGCTTGAAGTTCCGTATGCCAGGTCTCGGCGGCAAGGTTCTTGGTAAACTGGGTGCATCTGTTCAGAACATTCCAGGCGGCGAGTTGTATCAGGCGCTGTCTTCTGGTGCTTTGGACGGTCTTGAGTGGGTTGGCCCAATGGCTGACGAGCGCGCCGGCTTCCAGGAAGTTGCAAAAGTTTACTACGCTGCGGGCTTCCACGAGCCAGGTTCCGGCCTTGCGTGTGGTATGAACCTTGACGTTTACAACGACTTGTCACCTGCACATCAGGCCATCATCTCGAACTCTTGTGCCGCAACAACCCACTTGCAGCTGTCTCAGACACTAGCAAGCAACGGTGCTGCACTTGCGCGGCTTCAGTCGCAAGGTGTCAAAGTTCTTCAGTTCTCTGACGATGTTTGGGATGCGTTTGGTAAAGCTTCTGCTGAAGTTATGGACGAGAACATGGGTGACGAGATCTTCGCTAAAACGCGTAAATCTTTTGAAGAGTCTATGGCTGCGTCTTCCTCTTGGATCGACAAATCTGACGGTTACTACGTAAAGCAGCGTAACCGCGTTCTAGGCAACTAAAACGAGACAGAAACGACTTGGTTGGGCCGACGCATCTTGCGCATTGGCCCAACCTATTCCTTGCCCAAAACGAGCAGCGCGTTGTTCAAATAGCGTTGCCAGCAAGACAGGTATTCTTAAGGGGGAACACCGATGACGGATGAAGCGTCTCGCGGAGCACTCGCGGCGATAGGCGATGGTTTGCTCTGGTTTATTCAGAACATTGGCATGGCATTTTATAACTTCGGTTATGCAATTACCCATCCGGCCAGCTGGCTCGATTGGTCCAACAGCCAATCCCTTATGCGGTTTATCTACTACGGTGGTTCTGTCGAGTTTTTCTTCGTCGTCTTCACGGCGTTCTTGATCCTCACGGCCTTTGGCATGTGGCGGAATTCGATCATGTGGGGCTGCGTGCGTATTCTTGAAGGGTTTGCCAATTCGGTGGGACGTTTCTTCGCATGGGCAGGTCTTTTGATGGTGATCCAGCAGATCGTTATTGTTTTCATGCAGCGTATTTTCACGCGCCCAGATATTTCTTTTGGTTTCGGAATCCCGCTTCAATTTGACATCTCGTGGTTTGCGGAAGAACTCAAACTTTACAACGCGTTAGTCGTCTGTCTTTGCGTGACATATACGTTTGTTCAGGGCAGCCACGTGCGCGTGGATCTGGTCTATTCCGCTGTGAAATACCGTTCCAAAAAGGTGATCGACATGGTCGGGTCCCTTCTGTTCATGATGCCGGGTGCTGTGTTGATCTGGATGTATGGCTGGTACTTTATGTGGCGCCATCTTGTGACGCCTAAGGTGTCCGCATCCGACAATATTGACCTATTGATGCGTAAATCCAAGTTGCTGAAGTGGAACGTTGAAACCATCGGCTTCTCACCCAACGGATTTACCGCTTACTTCCTTTTCAAGATCCTGCTCGTCGCCTTCACAGCGATGGTGTTCTTGCAAGCAATTGCGTTCTTCTACCGCTCTTACCTTGAGTGGAAGGAAGGGCCAGAAAGTGAGGGCAAGTACCTCGACAAAGACACGCTCGGTGAGGGTGAAGAAGCTTATGAGGGGACGCACTAATGGCGCATTTTCAACAAAAGTGGGAACCGGATTTGCGGTTTGAAAATGCAACCAATGTGTGGGAGGCGTAGTCGATGCTTTTTGGACTTGATGGCGTAGAAATTGGCCTGATCATTGTTGCCCTTTGTTTGTTCGGGGGCATTCTATCGGGCTTTCCTGTGGCTTTCGCTATTGGTGGCGCTGGCGTAATTTCCTTTGGCATCATTGCGATGCTGGATGGGGCGGGGCTGCTCATTCACCAAGCGATTGACACCGGCTCAGCGATGTATGTCGATCTGATCAATTCCGGGATCAAGGCGGATGCGATTTCGATCTTCCGATATCCCGATTTGCCCCGAATGGAAGAGCCTGTCTTCCCACGTGGCTGGGAATTCGCGCTTGATCGCAACGTTTCCTTTATTGTGAATCGCATGAACGAACGCGTCTTGGCTGGACAATCTATCGAAACGCTTCTTGCGGTTTTGATGTTTGTTTTGATGGGCATTACGCTGGAACGTTCCAAGATTGCCAATGATTTGCTGACGACTATGGCAAAGGTTTTTGGACCGCTGCCCGGTGGCTTGGCTGTGTCTGTTGTAGTTGTGGGCGCGTTTCTCGCGGCCTCCACAGGAATCGTGGGCGCGACAGTTGTGACTATGGGTCTGCTCAGCTTACCGACCATGTTGCGCAACAATTATTCGCCCGAAATCGCCACAGGGGTCATCGCGGCCTCTGGCACATTGGGGCAGATTATTCCGCCCTCTATCGTTATTGTTTTGCTCGGCACTTTGGCGGGGGATCTTTACTCATCCGCACAGGAGTCGCGTGCGATTGAAGCGGGCTGTACGGATGCTTTAACATACCTTGGCGAACCCGCAGTTCTCTCGGTCGGTACATTGTTCCAAGCGGCGCTTTTGCCGGGGATCTTGCTTGCGTTGCTCTATGCGCTCTACGCATTCGGCTACGCCTTGGTGAACCCTAGCAAAGCACCTGCGGTTGAAATGGGCGTAAGCAACGGCGACGTTATCACACGCTCTGAAAGCTTCACATGGTTCCTTGGTGTGCCGGTCGCGCTGATCGCGGGTCTGATGTTGATGAGCAATCTCAACATGGTGGGCAGTCAAAGCATTCAAGTTGATAGCTACACAGACATCGGCCAAGGCGCGAGCCTGCGCACAAACGTGAGCGAAGAATGCCAAACCTCGATGATTGGACTGCATGGTCAAGAGGCGTGGGATACGGCGATTACTCAATCTGCGGAAATCGAAGCCGCAGGCGGTGTTGCGGAAAGCGTGAAACTGTCTGAGGAAGAGATCGCAGCAGCGGTTGTCGCTAAGGCAGACGCGGCAGCGCCCATCGGCACTGGCATCGCGATCCTTGCAATCATCTTCGCATTGATCCTGACCACAGCGCGCGGTGCACGCCCTGCTGCCGACCATCGCCCGATTTATATCGGCTTGATCGGTGTCGTGCTTGGACTGTTGGTAGATATCTTGTTTATCCGCCCAACAACAAGTGCGGGTGTCACTGTGGTCCTTATGCTGATCCCATGGGCGATTGCGCTTTATGGCTGTACGTTTGCGGCCATTATGCTTTCCAAGAACGAGCTGGTTCGCGTGGTCTTCCCACCGCTTATCTTGATCGTGGCTGTTCTAGGCTCGATCCTTGGTGGGATCACCAATCCGACGCCCGCAGCGGCGCTTGGGGCAGGGGGTGCAATCATGCTCGCGGCCTACCGTCGATTGCGTGAAGATGACAAGTCAGGCAAGGTCGTGATCTTCTCCACCTTAGCAGTGATCTTGATGATCCTGATTGGTGTGAACTTCGATCTGCGGGTAAACCAAGGTAGCCCGAGCTTTGAGACATGGGTCGCATTTGCCTTTGCCTACACCGCTTGGCTCTATGCGTTCTTTGGCTTGCTGTTCTCATGCTACGTTTTGTTCAAGGCAGGCATCCTACCGCCTGTCGTGCGCGAAACGGCCAAAGTGACCAGCATGGTCTTCACCATTCTGATCGGTTCGCAAGTCTTGAACCTTGTCGTGATTTCCTTCGGTGGCGAGCATTATATCCAACAGTTTCTCAAGAGCTTCGACAATGAGCTGACGGTTTTCTTAATCGTGATGCTCGTGCTCTTCGTGCTCGGGTTCGTGCTTGATTTCCTTGAGATCATTTACATCGTGATCCCAATCGTTGGTCCTGTGATTTACGGCGGTACGTTCGATCCCAAATGGGTGACGATCATGATCGCGGTGAACTTGCAAACGTCGTTCCTGACACCACCTTTCGGCTTTGCGCTGTTCTACTTGCGCGGGGTTGCACCGAAAGGGGTCACAACAGGCCATATCTATCGCGGGGTTGCACCGTTCGTGTTGATCCAAGTGGTTGGTTTGGGCCTGCTCTGGATGTTCCCAGCCATCGTGACAATCGTACCGGATCTGATCCCGAATTGATTTGATCAATGGTTGAGTTGAAAAAGAAAAGCGAGGCCGCTCGGCCTCGCTTTTTTCGTTTGAGCGTTGATTGGAATTACATCACATAACAGCGCTTATCGGCGACGTGAGGGCGTTCTTGCGCATATTGCACGGTTTTTCGAGGTAGGTTATTTGAAGCAAAAAACCTACTGTTTGGTCGTTGAATGCAAGTGAGGTGATGATTTGAGTTTTGGTATAGCTATCAAATTTTCAGAGAACTTTTGGCCATCTGATGATGCTACCTGTCTTGCTTATACTTTGACACCATTGAACAAAGTGGCCGCGCTTTGTAAAAATCCAATTTTTTGTGAAGATGGTCAACCATTTGTATTGCTTTGGTTAGAAGGAGTTGGACCTGTGAGTTTCGTTCAAGAAGACGATGCCGTTTTGATATTCGTGGATGCTCGTAGCGATTTATTCCGTACCAAAGAAATCATGATGGCAGTCTTACCAAGTGGCATCGATGTTGTTTGGCCTCCAGGGAGCGAGCTTTAATTTAAGTGCACCGTTCCTCTCAAACGTGCATCACATAACGCCCGTTATACCCTGTTCGCGATTTGTTACGGCGGCGTCATTCTTGGAAAGGTTGCAAAACCAAAGGCTGTTCTTCACTCCGGCACAGCCTTGTATCCACCCGGAAGCGATATGCCAGCCACTTGTTCCGCAATCGGCGGGGTAGAGAGAGGATGCAGTGTGGGTTCGAACTCTGCGGGGTCGCGCATTTTGTGCCATTCACCAGCTGAGAAAACCTCGAGACCTATAAAGCCGATTTTGTAGCCCATCTTTGGACTGCCTGGCACCCAGTAGCCCAAGTAAACATAAGGCAAGGCAGCCGCCCGGGCGATCTCGATGTGATCGAGAATGATATGTGTGCCAAGGGATTGGCGCGGCACATCGGGGGTGTAGAAAGAATACACCATGCTCACCCCGTCATCGAGCACATCGGTTAAACACACGGCTTCCAGCGCGGATGTGTTTTCATTGGTATACTCAATCACACGGGTGCGGATCGAGGTTTCTTCGATCATCGCCGCGAATTCAAATACATCCATATCCACCATGCCGCCCGCCGCGTGGCGAGATTCAAGATAGGTGCGAAACAGTTCGTATTGCTCTTCCGTGGCCCACGGAGATGTGGCCCGGCGCATTATATGGGCATTGCGTTTCAGGACGCGCTTTTGGCCTTTGCTTGGCGCGAAGGCTGCGACCTCGATACGGGCGGACAAACAGCCAGCGCAGTCCGCGCAGGTCGGGCGATAAAGCACATTTTGCGAACGCCGGAACCCTTGCTTTGAGAGGCTGTTGTTCAAAGCTTCCGCACCTTCACCTTGCAAGGCCGTGAACAATTTCCGCTCCATCCTGCCCTCAAGATAAGGGCAGGGCTGCGGGGCAGTCACATAAAACTGCGGAGCAACGGGGAGCGAATGGCGCATGCGTGTCAGGGTTCCTTTTGATTGGAAACTAACACTCTAACAACAGATGATCCAAGCTAGAATTGGATGCAGCGAAAACCGGTCTTTAGCGGCGGTTGATCATCACCGACCCCAGCGCCATGTCAGTCAGGCCTTGGCCACGTGCGGAGCCTGCCATGCAGATCATCGACACGATCTGGATCAGGAAAAACATGACAGAGATCGAATAACCCAAGGTGTGCACAAGCGCTTGGCTGAAATCAAAGCGCTCACCGCGCGCGTCGCGCAGCTCGATCGACATGATGCGCATGCCCCAAGTTGCAGATGAGGACGCCAGCGTCAGGCTGCGATAAGCAAAGCCGATGATCAGCGCGAGGATGGGAAAAAAGAACAGGCCGATGAAGGCGGTGAAGGGGATTATCGCTAATGTCATGGCAATTGTAATGATGGAATCGACAACCCAAGCATAAAGCCGCTTGCTTGGAACGGAGGCATAAAATTGCGGTGCGCGGATCGGGTCGGGATGGTTGGAGAAAGTCTCGGTCATAGTCCTGCTATAGGTTTGGTTAGGGGATACGGGCCGCCACTGGGAGGTGGGAGCGGCCCGCGCTTTTTTCATCGCTTATGCGTCTTCAGTTTCTTTCGAGCTTGCGGTCGCTGTTGCGCGGTCATCCATGAACTCGTCAAACTCTGCCTTGTCCTTTGCGTCACGCAGGCGCTGCAAGAAGTCTTCAAAGCTGCTTTGTTCGTCTTCTAGGCGGCGTAGCGTGTCTTCTTTGTAGGCGTCAAAGGCAGTGTTGCCAGAGGGGCGCATCGCTGAAAAGCCATGGCGGGCGGATGATGTGCGGCAAGAACGTGAGAACATGCGTTTACTCCAGATCATATAAAACAGAACGGCGAGGCCAACGGGCCAGACAAAAATAAAGCCAAGCACCATGGCCGCGATCCACGCGCCTTTGCCTTTGCTATCGAGCCAGGCCTCAGAGCGGGCGAACCAACCTTGGGGCTGGGAAGTGTAGGCGGGGGCGAGGGTGGACATGTGGTACTCCTATTTCGGTTACGTTGTTAATGTGAATGCCTTTCACATTGAATAAGATGGTTACTTTTTTGCGCGTCACAAGGATGAATGTGAATGTTTTTTACATTATTTATATTTATGATTTAAAATCAGATGTTTGCGTGCTGAAATTTCGTGAAGCTAATACAGGTGTGGCGTTGAAAAAATGGCGCGACGTGCCCCCAGATTTCGCCAAATTCCATCTATCTGGGATTGAAAAAAAGAGCGTGGCTGTTGTAGCGCGACACCTATTTTTGCACAAAAAGACAGAGATATTTGCAGCAAACCGGTTTTTGAGCCTGTTGTGGGCTTAGAGCGGTCTGATCTGAGTTTACAAAACGTTTAAACTGCGAGATTTTAAATCGGTTTTAACGCTGTTTATACCCGAATTTGCGCAGTTTTCCGATAGATGGTCTTAGGCCTGCGCGACTTCGACTGCTGCGACATCAACGACCTTTGGCAGCCATTGCTCAAATGGTCGTTTGACATGGATGGCGGAAACCGGAAGTTCGCTGCAAGAGCGAACTCTTGTCGGCAGAGCATCAAAAGCGGACCCACAGGGTTGGGGCGAAGTCGCTTTTGTTAAAGATGTGAGGAGAATTTGAATTCTCAAAGTACATCGGTAACCAAGGGGGTCATGTGAATGAAAGTAGACATTCGATTTGTTTGCTCACTTACCGATTTGAAAATTAAAAGCGGATATCGCAGTACTTAAGAACGCGGACGGTTTTCAGGCCCACTTGGCGATCCTATGGGAAATTTTGTTTAGAGGTTAGCACAAGTCGGTTTTAGAACTTTGCTATCCACCTAGAATTTTTCAATGTTTTGCACGAATGCGTTATTTTGCGTTTCTCGTCTTTCATGAACTTTCTAACAACCTACTGAACCAAATAAATTTCGTTTATTATGCAGTGCGGAATGTCCTAACCACCTTAAAATTCTTATGTGATTTTGGCACTATTTCGAAGCATTAAACACAAATAGAGCTTCGTCATTTATTCTATGCGCGTTTATCAAATGCTCAGAGCGAGAGCTGGTTAACCAATTTTCGAACAATTGAGATGCTTCTACATTCACGTGTGGGTGTTTGTCAGGGTTGATCGGAAGGTATGCATACTGATTGAAGAGCTCTGGGTGTCGTGAGGATAGCAGTTTCAAATCTGACTTATTGCGAAAGTTTAGCCAACTCGCACGATCTGCCAAGATGTATGCATTTAGTGCAGATGCGGTGTTCAAACTTGCACCCATGCCAGAACCCACGGCCTTATACCAAGCACCAAAAGTCTCTGTATCAAGCGCCGCTGCTTGCCAAAGCGCACGTTCTTTCTTGTGGGTTCCACTGTCATCGCCACGACTGACAAACAGGGCTTTCTCAATTGCAATACGGTTTAAAACCTGCTCGATGCTTGCCGCGTTTGCGATGCCAGCGGGATCGGAGCTAGGGCCAATAAAGACAAAGTCGTTGTACATGATTTCGCGCCGATAAGGGGCAAAGCCTTCAGCAACAAATACATCTTCGTCAGCTCGCGAATGGACAAGGATCGCATCAACATCGCCAGCTCTGCCAAGCCGCAATGCCTGACCTGTGCCTACAATGAGCAGTTGCACTTCAAGACCCGTTTCCTCTAATAAAACAGGAAGCAAAACGTCAGACAGGCCCGAATTATGAAAGCTGGTCGTCACAGCAAGTTTCATACTTTCGCTGAGTGCAGCGGTGCCGATAAGGCAAAGAAAAAGTGTAAGTGCGCGGATCATTCGACAATATCTCCTTGGAAAAAGGCTTTTGCTTCTGGAGTTTTAGGGGCTTCAAATACGTGAGGGGCCAAGCCAGTCTCATGTATCTGGCCATTCAACAAAAACACAACATCGCTGGCAAGGCGCCGCGCTTGGCCGAGATCATGGGTGGTCATAATCACACTCGTACCCGCTGTGTTTACTTCGCTTAGCACAGTTTCAATCTCGCGCGTCGAGCGTCCGTCAAGATTAGCGCATGGCTCATCCAAGAACAGTACTTTCGGCTTCTGGATCAAAGCCCGTGCAAGGGCGAGTTTTTGCTTTTCGCCGCCCGACAAGCGCGGAGCAAAGTGATCCAAAACGCCATTAAGGCCGACGCGTCCAACCCAATCCATAACCTCTGTTTCGATCTCGTTCTTGTTATGCCCAAGAAGCTGCAAAGGATACGCAAGGTTCTGACGCACTGTGCGGCGCAGCATTATCGGCCTTTGAAACACAAAGGCTTGGTCCTTATACGATGCGTGATCTGGCGACGTCCAAGTGACCGAGCCATCCGAGAGCCGTTCCACCCCATGCAGAGCATTCAACAGCGTGGTTTTACCCGCGCCATTTGGGCCAAGTACTATGGTAAAGCCAGCGCTCTCCAAGCCATGACTTATAGGCCCCAGAATGGTCTTGCCGCGCCGCTTTACGGTCACGTCTTTCAGCGTCGCAATTGGAACCAGCGCTACCATGTGCTATGCCTCTCCGTACGCGAGAGTGCATGAATGGCAAAGTTCACGAGCAGTGCCAAAGCGATCAGCACAAAGCCCAACCCAAGGGCCAGCGCAAAGTTACCTTTGCCGGTTTCCAGCGCGATTGCGGTAGTGAGTACGCGTGTTGCGTTGTCGATATTACCGCCGACAATCATGATTGCACCGACTTCACCGATTGCACGACCAAAGCCAGCAAGAGCACCGGTTAGAAGCGCGCGACGGCCATCCCAAATCAGCGTCAAAACGCGTTGGCGATTGCTCGTGTTCAGCGATATTAGCAGGTCATGATATTCCGCCCAAAGTTCGCGCATCGCCTGGTGAGTGATTGAGGCAATTAAAGGTGTGATGATGACAACCTGTGCGATGATCATCGCGGTGGGGGTAAATAATAATCCCAGTACACCAAAGGGGCCAGAGCGCGATAACAGCAGATAGACAATCAAGCCAACGACAACCGGGGGCAGACCCATCAGCGCATTCAGCGTTGCAATCGTTGCGCGTCGGAACCTAAATCTGCGAATAGCGAGCCACGTCCCAAAGGGCAACGCGAGAGCGGAGGCAATCACAAGCGCGCTTAGGCTGACTTGAAGCGAGCGCAAAGTGATCTCCACCAAATCGCCGTCGAGCGTCACGATCAAATGAAAAGCAGCAAGCAGTCCGGCCCAGATCTCGTTCATTGTAAAATCTGTCCTACTTCGGCGCGCGCGTTAGTTATCGAGGCGAACCGCAGAGCCAGCCGCGCGTTCTTGGCTGGAGAAACCAGATGCGCCGAGGATCAGGTTCGAGCCGATCGCAATCACAACAATCGCACCAAAAGCGACAAGCATGGCTTTCATGTCAGTCCTCTTTCTGCGCCGTTTGGGCGCGTAAATAATCGATCAGATCGTCACGATCTATCTGTTTCACGATCCGTTGCATCGGCATCTTGGTGCCCGGAATGTAGTGATCCGGTCCAAGGTCGAACAAAGCATCTATCGTCTCCGCTGACCAGACAATTTCAGACCCGTCAAGTGTATCGGAATAGGTGTAGTCTTTAACCGTGCCAGCGCGGCGTCCAAACAACTCGTATAGGCTTGGTCCAGCTTTGCGCGCACTGCCTTGCGTCAGTGTGTGACAAATGGAGCATTTGCGTTTGAACTGTCGCTCACCATTTGCAAGCGTCTCGGGTTTTTCTAGGAAACTACGTTGCTCCCCTGCCATCGGTTCGTGCTCGCGCATCGTCGCAACGGGCCAAGAATAAACGATGTCCTCGATGCCACCCGCGAGTAGGTTTTGACCGTTTTGCGAAAAAGCAAGCGCCCAAATTGGCCCAGTGCGAGAGGCTTGGAAATCATGGGTGATGCGCATACGGTTCGTGTCGATCACCATGATGAACCCTTGCCCATCGCCAGCCGCGAGATGACCCGAATTTGGATCGTACGCCATTGCCAAGATTGGACGGCGCTCAAGTGTGAAGTCTGCGATCTGTGCGCGCGTTTGGAGATCTATGATGCGTGTGCCGCCATCGGTTGCGCCATAGGCCAACCATCCTTCTGCGTCGTTGATAATCAGCTCGTTTACGCCAAAGCCGTGTTTAACGATCACAGTCGAGATCGGGTTGTTATCGCTGTAGCTCCACGCACGGATAGTGCCGTCAACGGAGGCAGAATAAAGCGTTTCGCCATCATTCGAAAACGCGACAGCGTTGACCCCTGCTTTATGCCCTCTGAGCCGTTTCTCATCAGGGGCAGTTCCTTGAGCGGACATTTCGATCAACCCAATCGTCGCGTCCCAAGACGCCGTGGCGACCGTCTTGCCGTCCGGCCGACGCGCGATATCTACGATCTTTGCCGTATGTGTCGCGACCTTGGCACCTTCACCAGACGCCAGCGACCATAGCCAGATTGAGTTGTCGTCGCCGGCGGAGGCCAGCAAGTCGTTGGACATGAATTGCACTGTATTGACCGCTGCGCGATGCCCTTCTAGCCACATTGCACGCCTCGTGTCCCAAAGACCCACAGAATTATCAAAACTTGCCGTTGCGACTTGTCCGTTTGGCGATACCGCGATGTCCATGATCGGTCCGCCGTGACCTTTAAGCGTGAAGAAATCTTGCGCAGCTAATGGCGTCGCAGCAAGGCACGCTATGATCAGCGCGCGCCACATCTATTCAGCGGGGGTCGCCGCCTTGGGGGCTTCTTTTTGCTTATCTTCGACTTCTTCGACCCAGATTGAGTGATGCTCGCGCGCCCATTGTTCTTCCACTTCGCCCGACGTCATTGCATCTGCAGCACCTTCCATCCCAACAGTTCCGATGTAGATATGCGCGAATATAATCGCCATCAGCACAAAGCTGACAATCGCGTGCCAAAGCTGCGCATATTGCATTTCCTCATGCGGTGCGAGCGTCGTACGCAATTCACCAAGCCCCAACGCACCTGAAATCCCAAATGAGTTCAGCTTGCTAAAGGTTGCCGCGAACATGTTGATCTCGAAGGGGAACAGTAGTGCGAGGCCAGAGATGGAAATAGAGGTTCCAAGAACGATCACGGACCAAAAGATCAGCTTTTGGCCAGCATTGAATTTCTTAGCAGGCGGATGTCCTTTCGAGAAAATACCTCCACCTTTCAACAACCAATTGATGTCCGAGCGATGCGGCAGATTGTGAAACACCCACATCACGAAAATCATCAAGAGCGCGATCATGAACGCCCAAGAAACGTTGTTGTGAATCCATTTTGATCCAACAGCGATGGTGGAAAAGGCGTCATGCCCGAAGGCAGGGATCAGAACTTTACGCCCAAACAGTGAAATAAGACCTGTAATGCCAAGCAAAATGAAGGACCCCGCAAGCAGCCAATGGCCAAAACGTTCTACAGCTTTGAAACGTTCAATCTTGCGGCCTGTCACTTCGCCGTTGATACGAATTCGGCCACGGATCAGGTAAAATAGCGCGAGCAACAGCAACGTGCCGCCAAGCAAGTAAGCCCCGTAAGTCGCGAGTGGGCCTTGGCGGAACATGAGCCATTTCATACCCCCGTCTTGCACAAGAGTGGTTGCCGCGGGGCCGTTGTTCGAGGCGGTGATATCAGCAGAGCCAAAGCGCAGCGCACGCCATAGCTCGGGATCAGAGGTACCACCGCGCGTGCCGAGTTGGTTCATCAGCGCAGAAGCGGCATCAGGATTACCCGTCGCGCCAGATCGAAAACTGTTGTCAACGACCTCACCGCGCTGACGCGCTTGGATGTCTGCCAATGTTTGCGCACCGCCCGTAGCCGCGCGATCTGGCGCACTGGTGTCTTGTGCCTGCGCCAAGTTTGGCGAGGCGAATGTGAGGGCGAGTAGCAAAATAAGCAATGTGCGAAACATGGGGCTTCCTCTTGTTTCCAATGATCTGAAAAGGGCGACCCACTTGAAGGGCCGCCCTGATCTGTTTGTCGCGTCAGTCAGGGCGATTTAGCCGTCGCGTTGACCGTAGGCTGAACCCCAGCCCCAAGCGCCAGAGCCGAAGCCACGGGCAACCACGCGTTCGCGGTAGATGCCTGAAACAACGTCTCCGTCACCTGCGAGAAGCGCTTTGGTCGCGCACATCTCGGCACAGATCGGCAATTTGCCCTCTGCGATACGGTTGCGGCCATATTTGGCGAACTCTGCTGTTGAGTGGTTTTCCTCGGGGCCACCTGCGCAGAAGGTACATTTGTCCATCTTGCCGCGTGAACCGAAGTTGCCAGCCTGCGGGAATTGCGGCGCGCCGAAAGGGCATGCGTAGAAGCAATAACCGCAGCCGATGCAGAGGTCTTTGGAGTGCAGAACCACCCCTTCCTCGTTCTGGTAGAAGCAGTCCACAGGGCAGACCGCCATACAGGGTGCATCCGAGCAGTGCATACACGCCACAGAGATCGACCGCTCGCCCGGTGAGCCGTCATTGATCGTGACGACTTTCCGGCGGTTGATGCCCCAAGGCACTTCGTGCTCGTTCTTACAGGCAGTGACGCAAGCGTTGCATTCAATGCAGCGTTCGGCGTCGACGAGAAACTTTGCTCTTGCCATTGGTTTTCCTCCTTATGCTGCTGAAATTTTGCAAAGAGTCGCTTTGGTCTCTTGCATCTGGGTGACTGAGTCATAGCCATAGGTCTGCGCGGTGTTTGAACTTTCACCGAGCACATAAGGGTCTGCACCATCAGGGTATTTGCCCCTTAGGTCCTCGCCCTCCAGATGGCCACCAAAGTGGAACGGCATAAAGGCAACGCCCTCGCCAACCCGCTCTGTCACCATGGCCATCACTTTGACCTTGGCACCCTCTGGACCTTCGACCCACACCTGTTCGCCATCACGCACACCAAGGTTGTTAGCGTCGCGCGTGTTGATCTCTACGAACATGTCTTGCTGAAGTTCAGCCAGCCACGGGTTAGAGCGGCTTTCGTCACCACCCCCTTCGTATTCGACCAAACGACCAGAGGTCAGGATCATTGGATAATCCTTGCTAAAGTCGTTCTTCTGGATCGAGGCATACATGGTCGGCAAGCGATAGAACTTGCGGTCCTCATATGTTGGGTAGTCCTCAACCAGATCACGGCGATTGGTGTAAAGCGGCTCACGGTGAA
This sequence comes from Rhodobacteraceae bacterium HTCC2083, assembly GCA_000156115.1. Classification (GTDB taxonomy): domain Bacteria; phylum Pseudomonadota; class Alphaproteobacteria; order Rhodobacterales; family Rhodobacteraceae; genus Planktotalea. The sequence continues at coordinate 3,521,002 of DS995276.1, read as the reverse complement.
CCGGCACTGGGTCTGGGAATGTCCAAACCACAGCGCGTGCTTTCGCGTTACCGAACGGCGCACACTCATGCGCAATGGCGACCCGCTGAATACCGCCGGAAAGGTCTGTTTTCCAGTTGGTTTTCGGCCCTGCAACAGCATCAATGGCTGCGCGCTCGTCGTCCGTCAGTTCGTTGTCCCAGCCAAGATCCATGAGCATTTGCATAGTGAATTCTGGATAGCCGTCCTGAATGTCGCTGTCCTTACTGTAGACACCTTCAGCTAGTAGATTGTCACCATCACGCTCAACACCGAAACGCGCACGGAACGTCAAGCCGCCCTCAGAGACACGTTTGGACATGTCATAAAGGTTAGGTGTACCAGGGTGACCCATCTCAGCAGTGCCCCAGCTTGGCCATGGCAGACCGTAGTAATCGCCATCCGCAGGACCACCCACCGCTTGAAGCGTTGTGCGATCAAACGTGTGCTGGTTCGCCATGTGGGTTTTGATGCGCTCAGGGCTTTGACCTGTGTAGCCAATGGTCCACATGCCGCGGTTGAACTCATTTGTGATGCTTTCAACGTTTGGCGTTTCAGCGTCTTCCATTTCGATATTGCGGAAGAAGCGGTCACCCCAGCCAAACTTGTTGACGAACTTGGCCATGATGACCTCATCCGGTAAGCTCTCAAACAAAGGGTCAACGACTTTATCGCGCCACTGGAAGGAGCGGTTTGACGCTGTGACAGAGCCACGCGTTTCAAACTGCGTACAGGCTGGCAACAGGTAAACACCGTCGGTGCGATCATGCAGAACTGCGGAAACCGTTGGATATGGATCCACGACAACAAGCATATCAAGCTGCTCCATCGCGGTTTTCATTTCCTTCTGGCGGGTTTGCGAGTTGGGTGCGTGACCCCAAAGAACCATGGCACGAACCTTATTCGGGTTGTCCATGTTGTCAGGGTCTTCAAGCACACCGTCGATCCAACGCGATACAGGGATACCTGTAAGGTTCTGCAATGACTTGTCTTTGCCATCCGCGTCTTTGGTCATCGCGAACTGACCTTTCAGCCAATCTGCATCTTCTTCCCAAACGCGTCCCCAATGCGCCCATGCACCTGCGGACAGGCCATAATAGCCCGGAAGCGTGTGCGACAGAACACCAAGGTCGGTCGCGCCTTGTACATTGTCGTGGCCGCGGAAGATGTTTGTACCACCGCCCGATGTGCCCATGTTGCCAAGAGCCAACTGAAGTACGCAGTAAGCGCGCGTGTTGTTGTTGCCGTTAGTGTGTTGTGTGCCACCCATGCACCAAATCACAGTGCCCGGACGGTTATTCGCCATCGTGCGCGCAACGCGCTTGAGCTGAGAACCCGGTGCGCCAGTGACGCGCTCGACTTCCTCAGGTGTCCACTTGGCCACTTCTTCCTGAATTTGGTCCATGCCCCAAACGCGGGTGCGGATGAACTCTTTGTCTTCCCAACCGTTATCAAAAATGTGCCACAGGATACCCCAGACAAGCGCTACGTCCGTGCCGGGACGGAAACGCACATATTCATCTGCGTGTGCTGCTGTGCGTGTAAAGCGAGGATCGCACACAATCACAGGCGCGTTGTTCTGCTCTTTTGCTTTCAAGAGGTGAAGCAAAGAGACAGGGTGCGCTTCGGCAGGGTTGCCACCGATGATGAAGATCGCTTTAGAGTTGTGGATGTCATTGTAGCTGTTGGTCATGGCGCCGTAGCCCCATGTGTTGGCTACGCCCGCAACTGTGGTGGAGTGACAAATACGCGCCTGATGGTCGACGTTGTTTGTGCCCCAGTAAGCTGCAAACTTGCGGAACAGGTAAGCCTGTTCGTTGTTATGCTTTGCTGAGCCAAGCCAATAGACTGAATCCGGTCCGCTTTCTTCGCGTATGTTCATCATGCCATCGCCGATCTCGTCGATCGCTTGCTCCCATGAGATGCGCTTCCACTCACCACCCTCTTTTTTCATCGGGTACTTCAGGCGGCGTTCACCGTGTGCGTGCTCGCGAACCGCGGCACCTTTGGCACAATGTGCACCAAGGTTGAACGGGCTGTCCCAACCGGGCTCTTGTCCTGTCCAAACGCCATTGCTGACCTCGGCCACAACTGTGCAACCGACCGAGCAATGCGTACAAACGGATTTGATAGTTTCAACCGCGCCAATGGCCGCCGTTTGGGCCGAAGCTTGGGTGACTGTGCCACCCGTTGCGGAAATTGCAGCAAGGCCACCGATGGCCAAACCAGAGCCGCGCAAAAACGAGCGGCGATCAACAGATTTCTCAGCGATGTCAGATAATATGCCAGTCCTCTGGGGGCGTCGCGCAACCCCATTGGTTTTCTTCGTTAGCATTTTCGTTCCTCCCTTGCTGGCATGAGCATTGCTCCGCTAGCTTGGTTTCGATTGTAACTTTGAACAGTCGGGCGTCACGCAACCAGTCGTTCAAAGGTCATTCTTGGCAGCGCCTTAGAAGCGGGCGCTATCAAGGTATGCGCGTGTATGCGCAGTGTCTTGCATCGTTTCAGACGCTAGATCGACGGGCTGAGCTTCAGCCGTCGTTGTGCCCGCGGCAAGTGCCACGGCAGCGGCTGGCGCAGTGGTGCCAGCGAGTTTCAGAAAATCACGCCGGCTTGTGCCGTCTGTTTCCTTGGTCATGGGGATGTCTCCCTCCCTTGTTGCGGTGGGAATCCCCACCATTGCTCGCAAGACTACTTGGTAGTCATGCGAAATGCCTCACGTTCAATATGCATAAACTCGCGTCCCACATTGCCAACTGAGGCATAGAGGATCGAGTTTTTAGCCGCTTCCAAATCGGAATAGAAATGTCCGGCCCATGGTGCTATGTGCTTGTTAAAAAACGTCTTTTGATCTTCCAAAGTCGCGGGCGCGCCAAAGCGTCCAACGATCATAGCAGCCATCATCTCCATTAACGAAGCAATGTTGTCTTCTGGTTCATACACGTTCGGTGCTCGGGTCATCGTGCGCCCGGCCATATCAGAGCGCAGCGTGGCCAGCGGTTTTTCGTTCAAGAAACCGGTCAAATAGTAGCTTGCATAGGGCAGTAACTCACCGCGCCCAAGTCCAACGAAAAGCGCATTGAACTCGCTCTCGACTTTGCGCGGCTTACTTGCTTTGGCGACACGTGACAGGCCAGAGATCGCTTTGCCTAATTCGCTCTCATCGCCAGACAAACCAGCGCATTGATCGAGCAAAAGCTGATCAGGCGGCCCGGATAGCATCAAGCCCAAGAAGTTATAAAGATCGGCCCGAAGACGATCTTCTGAAGCGACTGAAATGTCTTCTGCTGCGGTCACGCGTGTTCCTCAATTCTAAATTTCATACGGCGCGGAACTGGGGTGGCATAAGCCTCTTCCTCATCTAACGCGGCGATTTGCTCTGGCGCATCGTCTTCGATTTGTGGCGATTCTTCTGCTTCGGCGCTCAATATTTCGTCGTCGACGCTCTCTTCATGCTCGGGTTCTTCGACAATCGTAGGATTTTCAAGCTCTTCCGCTTGACGCGCCATTTCCTCGACGTGCTTCAGCATCCCCTTGCCAACCTGATAAGCGGTCTGGATATTCTCGACTGCCAGCGCAGCATCCGTAAAATCTTCACCGTAATCAACAAGCATGTCTACATTCGCGAGGACCGGATTAGACCGCCAGAGCGTACGCAAGGCACGGCGGCGGAGTTGATCTGGAACAGCCTTCGCCATGAAAACCGAAAAATCATCGCCCTGAACCATTGTATCAGGATTGGGCAAATCAAGCTCTGCGAGCATCTCTGCTTCACTCAACTCTTCGAGTGCTGCGTGCTCTTCCGCCAGCACTTTCGCCTCAACGGCGTCTTGCTCTGCTTTTGCCTCAGCCGCAACGCCAGCGCGGCGACGTGCCCAGAAATCGTGCTCGCCGCTCAATGCACTGTCTCCTTGGAGGCAGGCGCACGGTAGACATCTGATGTTTGACGAATGCGCGCATCGCCAATGCCGTCTTCCTTCAGATCAATGCGCGTCTTGTTGCGACGGCGCTTGATAAAAACTTCGTCCTCGTGGTGCAATTCCACATAGTCCCTGATCCAAGCGATCAGCCCGTCGGGCATCGGAACCTTTTCAACCAATTCTTCGCCTGTGTCTGCGTAATCTTGCGCTTCGTAAGGCGAGGCCGTCGCCAGGGTCACTTCAAGGGGGTGTTCATTTTCGCTGGGGCGCATCACAACGTAGATCGCGGGAACCTTCGCAGAAAGGCCATGCAAATATGCTTCGGTATCTGTACGAAACAGCTCTAATGGCAGGGTCGCCGCGTGATACTCAACCGCATCTTCGTCGCGCCGCAGCTCTTTCCAATCGGCCTTACCAGCGCCCGGCAGAACGGCGACCGCTTTCCACACATGGCGCGCCCATCGTGTCACGCCAGGAACCCTGCGAATGACAATGCCAAGCGGAATCGCGATAGATTTCTGACCTGCGTCGTGCAAGGAGAACTCCGTTTTTGGTTTGAATTATCTCAAGTTTGTAAGATTTTGCCGCGTTCTCAAAGAGATTTTTGGCGATGGTTCACGTAGTGTAAAGAAATGCCGCAATGCAGCGTTGACTTGTGCTGACTTAAAGCCAGCGTTCATTGCCTTTCGTGTGGAAATGTTAGCAAACATCGACTTTCAAGTTATTTTCTTCGCACCTGCAGCAATATAGTTTTCTACGCGATGAACTCAGAAAAAAGGTTTACCGCAACATCGAATCGCGGCTAGCGTACTGAGCGCATTACTGTTTTGGCGGATGCTGAAGGGGCTTGGAATGGCGAAAAAGCTAATACTGTGCGACTGTTTGGGTTCGCAAAAACTGGATGCAGATGTGATCTCTGAAGGGTGCGGTTTAAGCTGCTCGAAGGTCTATTCCAGCCTGTGCACGAGCCAGATTGAGTTGGCTGCGAAAGAGCTATCGGAGGGCGATGCAATAATCGCTTGCCAGCAAGAGCGTCAAACTTTTGAAGAGCTTGCCGATGAGTTGAATTTGGATGCGCCGGGATTTGTTGATCTGCGCGACCGTGCTGGTTGGGGTGAAGGAAACGCCGCACCGAAGATGGCGGCTTTGGCAGCCGAGGCAAATTTGGCGCTACCGCTTGGTAAGTCTGTAGATGTGATTTCTGAAGGCACTTGCCTTGTGATTGGCGCTGAGGCTGCGATCAGTGCAGCGATTGATCTTTGCGAGACTTTGGCGGTTACAGCCTTAGTGCCTCACAGTGATTTAATCCCTCTTGACCGCAGGTTCGATTGCGTCGTTGGCAAAATACGCAAAGTTTCCGGTGCGCTGGGTGGGTTCAGCGTAAAAATTAATGAGTTTCAGCAGGTTACGCCAGGTGGACGGGGCGCTTTTACGCTCAGTGATCCCTTGGATGGGGCCGCCTCTGCGTGCGATATTATTCTTGATCTAAGCGGCGCTGCACCAATGTTCCCAGCACCTGAAAAACGCGAGGGTTATTTGCGCGCAGACCCAAGCTATGCGCCTGCAATTGCAAGCGCCGTCTTTGAGGCGTCACAACTGATTGGCACATTCGAAAAGCCGCTTTATGTTCGCTTAGAACCAAGCTTGTGCGCTCACAGCCGCGCAGAGCAAGCGGCCTGCTCAAACTGCCTTGACGTTTGCCCCACTGGCGCGATCACACCGGCTGGCGAACACGTCTCGATTGATCCGATGATCTGCGCTGGTTGTGGGTCGTGTTCAGCGGTTTGCCCGTCGGGTGCGATAAGCTCTGACGCACCCCCTGTGGATGCGATTTTTTCACGCTTGAACACCCTCTCTTCAACCTATCGCGATGCAGGCGGCACGAATGCGCGCTTGTTGGTCCATGACGCAGGGCACGGATTAGAAATGATATCGCTCGCCGCGCGGTTTGGCCGTGGATTGCCGTGCAATGTAAGCCCGCTAGAAGTTGATGCTCTGTCAGGATTTGGTCATGCGGAAATGCTTGCCGCACTCGCCTGCGGGTTTGAGCACGTGGATGTTTTGATGTCGCCTAAGACTGAGCGAGATGTGATCGAAGGCCAAGCCGAGCTGGCCTGCTCAATGGCGGGTTCACAAGCGGTACGCTTACTACACCCAGCTGATCCAGACGCGCTATGTGGTGTACTTTATCAAGACGTAGAAAACGCCGTCAGTTGCACGCCAATATTGCCAATGGGATCGCGCAGACAAGTTGCACGTCTGGCGGCAAAAACGTTGCAGCCAGACGCCGATGTAATCGAGCTCTCCTCAAATGCACCCTATGGCGCGATTGTCGTGGACACAGACGCTTGTACGTTGTGTTTGTCTTGCGTGTCGCTTTGTCCGTCTGGCGCGCTCGGCGATAACTCCGATTTACCGCAACTGCGTTTTCAGGAAGACGCCTGTTTGCAATGCGGGCTGTGCAGTAACATTTGCCCTGAAAAGGCAATCACGTTGAAGCCGCAAGTGGACCTGACGGATAATGCTTTCAATCAGCGCGTCCTAAATGAGGAAGAACCGTTTGCCTGTATCGAATGTGGCAGCTTGTTTGGTTCCAAATCCACAATTGCGAAGATCACAGAAAAGCTGGCGGGTAAGCATTCTATGTTTGCAACATCAGACGCGGCCAAAATGATCCAGATGTGTGAGAATTGCCGGATACAAGCGCAGTATCATTCGGCTGACAATCCGTTCCAAGGCGGCGAACGACCTCGCGTGCGTACTTCTGAGGACTACTTTTCAAAGCGCAAGGATCATTGACTTTGCAAAGGCGCGCCCAGATCAGCAGGGGTAATCGAGCCAACATAGGCAGTGATGGCTTCCACTTCATCCCAAGTGACTTCGATAGGCGCAATGGGCGAGGGCAAATGCGCCGCGAAGGGTTCTGTTATGTCTGTAATTTGCGTAAACGCGGGATGTGGGCGGAGCATGAAAAACGTCTCGAAGCGTTCCTGCCAATCAGGGAATGTGCGCATCAACGCAAAAGACGGCGTAGACCCAATCGCGTTCATTCGGTTGCTGTCGTTTACAACATGACACCGACCACATTGTGTCAGGCTAACCTTTTCCCCAAGCGCTGCATCGCCGGTGAGCACAGTTTCCTCGGCCACGACAGCCTTGGTCATATCTGCGCTGAACAGCGCCTTACCATCACGCGCAAAAGCTTCGATTGTACGCTTGCCAATATCCGACAGAAGCCATTTTTCAAACGCGTCCGTGTAGGGTCCATCGGTTTTAGACAGGTGCCAAACGGTATCGCCGCTCGCGAAAACCGGGGTTCCGGTACTGCCAAAGACTGCTTCAGTAGAATCATCACTCAGCGTAATGCGCACGCCCGTCTTCAACGAAAACCTTGGCAACAAGTGCTTCAGAAAGCCCGTTTTAACCAAGATTTCAGGAGCTTTCAAAGAGAAGGCTTTTTCCTGCGCCACGACCGGAGTGGCCAAAAGAACGGCAATCAAACTGAGTTTTCGAAACATGGCACCAAGTCCATCCAGATGAGTTTGGTTGCAGCCAAACCTAGGGGCGCTAGGGTGCATCCGTCAACATTTGCAAATTTTCAAAGGAAGCAACCATGAGCGAAGAGTTTAACATGTCGATGCGTAAGTTTCTCAAACAGGTTGGCGTGACGTCCCAGCAAGCCATTGAGAATGCAATGCGTGAAGCGGGTGGAACTACCGGCAAGAGCTTTGAGGCAAAAATGGTGCTGACGATTGACGGAATTGAACTCGAGCACGTCGTCACAGGCAAGATTGAAGGCGCATAATGGCGCTCTCGCGTGAAGATGTTCTGGCGTGTTTGAAACAAATCAAAGCCCCCTCTGGCGTTGACTTGGTTGAAGCCGGATTGGTCCGTGCCTTGACCGTCGAAGACGATAAAGTGCGTTTTGTGATGGAAGTCGACAGCCCTGATCCGTTCAAGGCGGCCAAGGAGGAGGCAGAATCGAAGTTGACAGGGCTGGGTGCAACCGCAGTCTCGATCGTGATGACGGCGCATAGCAAACAACCAGCGCCACCACCTGATCTAAAGCCGAACCGCGCGTCAGAGCCGACCGGCCCGGAAAAGATTGCAGGGATTGACCGCATTATCGCAGTCGCCTCCGGCAAAGGCGGCGTTGGTAAATCGACGGTTGCATCGAATCTTGCTTGCGCTTTGGCCGCCGAGGGACGCCGCGTTGGTATCTTGGACGCAGATGTTTATGGACCGTCGCAACCACGTATGCTTGGAGTGTCGGGTCGTCCGCAAAGCCCAGATGGCAAGATTATTCTGCCGCTGCGAAACTACGGCGTCACAATGATGTCGATTGGCTTGATGACCAATGAAGATCAAGCCGTGGTCTGGCGCGGCCCAATGTTGATGGGCGCTCTGCAACAGATGCTCAATCAAGTGCAATGGGGCGCGCTTGATGTGTTGATCGTCGATCTTCCGCCAGGCACGGGCGATGTGCAAATGACCTTGGCCCAAAAGGCGCATTTGGACGGGGCTGTGATCGTTTCCACACCGCAGGATGTAGCCTTGCTTGATGCGCGCAAAGGTATCGATATGTTCAATCAAATGGGCACGCCCGTGATTGGAATGATCGAAAACATGAGCACGCATATTTGCTCAAACTGCGGGCATGAAGAACATGTCTTTGGTCATGGTGGTGTCAAAGCTGAGGCCGAAAAACTTAGCGTACCATTGCTCGCTGAAATTCCGCTTCATCTGGACATTCGCGTGGCAGCGGATGGCGGTGCACCTATCGTGGTTTCAAAGCCTAACAGCGTGCAGGCCAAAGCCTTTCGCGATGTTGCTAAAGCCTTGATTGCGGACAACAAAGCATGAGCACTCCCCGTTTTCCTCCGCTCTTTAGCGGGCTTGGCGTAGAAGGACAGATTGACCCTTTTGACAAAGCTTGTGTAGAAGCCGTGCGCGGGTGTGATGCTGGATTGGTCGTCTATAATCTGGGTGCTTCGACGTTGAAAGCCGCGCTAGTGTTCGCGCCAGATGTCGCGCTTGAGGACGCGATGTCGATGTTGCCATTGTGCGGCGTAGGGTTTCAGAACGCCCTTGGTGCGCTGGCACCGCCCGAAGTTGCGGTTCACCTTGATTGGAATGGCGGTCTTCGGGTGAATGGCGCATCTTGCGGGTGCATGCGCGTTGCGTCGTCCGTCAACGATCCAAAGCTGCAACCAGATTGGTTTGTGGTCGGCCTTGAGCTACCGCTTTGGCCCGAGAACGATGACACTGGCAATACGCCTGACCAGACAGCACTTTATGCCGAGGGTTGCGCAGATGTGAATGCGGTGGATCTGCTTGAATCATGGGTCAAGCACACCCTTGTCGGGATTAACACATGGCTCGAAAGTGGCGCAGCGACCTTGCACAGTGATTGGCGTGGCCTTGCCCATGGCATTGGCGAAGATGCTCAATTGAACGATCTGAAAGGCACGTATCTAGGCGTGGATGAACGCTTTGGAATGCTGTTGCGCGATAGCGAAACGACACACTTGATCCCACTTACCTACCTACTTGAGGGCACTTGATATGATGTTAGCGCGCGCGATCCACTTTGATGAAAGTGACATGAATATTTTTCATTCGCCAGCACGAACTGGCGAATGGTGCATCTCTGGTGGCTTTGAATTTTCCAACTGGGGCGAAGGCGATCTAACAGGCAAAGCGCGACAGGCCTTTGCGAATGGTTGGCTCGGCTGCGAAACTTTTGGTCGCGTATCTGTTGTCGCTGTTACCCAAGTGGAACTAGCTGAAATCGAAACGCTGGTTAGCGCGCTTTCGCAACATTTCGTTGATCTCTATGGCGCGCCGTCGCTTGAGGCCGCGCGCGGCGTTGCGCATGGTGAAGTAATGCAAATGGTCGATATCTGCGATGGCCAAGCGCCTAACACGTTGTTCTTGGTCTCGCGCGAGTTGACAGAAGCAGGTGTCAAAGAAAGTTATCGTATTGTTGAGCCGCAAGATGCAGGGATTGAGCAATTTGCGATTCACGGTTCATTGGATGATGAGCATCAACACTAAGCGATTGCGCGATTGATTTGTGCAGTACTTTGTTTTCGTGATTTGAATAGAACGCAGCAGGTGAGAAAAATTAACCAAATTTGTATTTGCAAAAGTGAAACCTCGATACATTTTTTTAAGATAGCAAAAATCGATTTGAGCTAAAAACGTCAGGAATGATATTGTCGAAGTAACTGAACTGCACACATGCGCTACGAAAAAGCGATAATGAGCGTTTTAGGTAGCCCAATGCTCTCGCAAAAACATCTGGCATCGTGGTCACTTCGAAACTGCCATCAAGTTGTCGTCTAAGGGAAAAAGACTTGTTTGCATATTTATCTCCGAGCACGGTCAGAATTTGAGTTCTAAACGACGTACTCAATATCGCAGCATATGTGGTCATGTGGAGCTACAAAGCCGACGCTCGCGCTGGCGCAGAGAAAACACATTTCTCCGGCAAACTGCGAGTTAGCATCCGCTGATTTTTCGCAGTTGCAGCGAATGGCTGAATCGACGGGTCGCACCGCAACATGGCCGTAAACCGGTCTATGACCGCAATGGGCTGGTCGTGAGATTTTTCATACACACCTTTTGAAGGCTGAGCGGCTCAAAAAACGAGCAACTCAGCATATTTAACGGCTATCTAACAACTCAGCTTTGAGAGTTCGGAACGCATGTGCCGCAGCCAGTGGGACCACTCCGTTACCGGCCGCTGAGGTGCGGTCCATCCCATAGGCCAACCCATTATCCAGTCTGTGAAGGCAGGGTTTAAGCTCAGGGCGTCGCTCAAATGCTTCACGCCATTGAGCAAGATCACCCGGTGTGGGTGGGAAGTGGGGAACACATTTCCTTTCCATCCCATCGCATCCGCCAGCTCCCAAAACAGGGACCAGCTCACCGCTTGTTGTCTCAGGCCGATCTGAGATCCCGTCTGGTTTAGATCTTTCATAAACGCGATGCCCAACGGGCTCAGTTTCAGGCACGCTCTGTTGCCGCCGCTCTTGAACGTCGGAGTGGCCCAGAATGAAGAGCCTTTCACGGGTATGCGTCCCGCCAACTTCCGACGCTGATACGACGCGCGCTGCAACTCCCCCCTCTACGCTGGACTAACTCTCCGATGTGAGTAAACAGTTTTAAATGCGGGCGGGTCGTATAGTTGTTTGCAAATCTACCAGATAAATGAAAAACGACTTTTGCTGATTTTTGCATGTTCTGTTTACCGTAGTTCCGTTGCAAAAGAGCTGTAACTGTTTATCCGCATCTCAAAACGGCGGCCCAAGCACAACTTGGATTTGCCCATGCTGGTTCACCTTTGATCAAGATGCTCTTGTTAGAGCCTATCAATTGTGGACTTGCAAATCCTGCCGCTCCGCGACTTCATAGAAGGATGAGCAGTTTTTTATCCATCACGCGCGTGCCAACACCATTTGATGCCTCACTAGGGCAAGAAGCGCTTGGGTTTTTACCAGCGCTCGATGGCCAATTGCGTGAGCTGGTTTTAGGAGCCGCTGGGTGTAGTCCCTATCTCAAGAGCTTGATTGCTAAAGAATTCACGTGGTTAGAGGAGGCGCTTGACGACCCCGATGCGGCGGTCGAAATACTTTTCGCGTACCTGCCAAATGTCGAAGCGAAAACCATGCCAACTGCGCTGCGCCAAGCCAAGCGGCGCATTGCTTTGATCACAGGTCTCGCGGATTTAGGTGGCGTTTGGTTGCTGGAAAAGGTGACCACCGTTTTAACCGATTTTGCCGACCTAGCGGTCACTTGCGCATTGCGCACCACCATTGGCGCTGAAATTGCGCGGGGCAAATTGCCGGGCATGGATGAGAGCAACATTGCGGACGCGGGTGGCATGAGCGTGCTCGCTATGGGCAAAATGGGCGCGCATGAGCTGAACTATTCCTCTGATATCGATCTTATCTGTTTATTTGACGAGACTCGTTTTGCACCTGACGATTTCCATGATGCACGCGCATCATTTGTGCGCGCGACCCGCCGTATGGCGGCGATGCTGAACGATTTGACGGGGGAGGGTTATGTGTTCCGCACGGATCTACGCTTACGCCCGGATCCCGGTGTCACGCCAGTTTGCATAGCGATGGAAGCGGCGGAGCGTTATTATGAAAGCCTTGGTCGCACGTGGGAACGCGCCGCCTACATCAAGGCGCGTCCTTGTGCAGGCGATCTTCAGGCAGGCGCAGGTTTTCTGAAAACGCTGACGCCTTTTGTGTGGCGCAAGCACCTGGATTTTGCAGCCATTCAGGACGCCCATGATATGCGCCTGCGCTACCGCGAACACAAAGGGCTGGGTGGCAAGATCAAACTGGCAGAACACAATATGAAGCTTGGCCGCGGTGGGATCAGGGAGATCGAGTTCTTCACTCAAACCCGCCAGATTATTGCAGGTGGGCGCGATCCTGAACTGCGTGTGCGCGGCACAGTTGAGGGACTTGAGATTTTACGCGCCAAAGGCTGGGTGCCGGATGAGGCAGCCGCAGCGCTCACCGATCATTACCGCGCGCACCGCGAGGTGGAGCACCGTTTGCAAATGTTCAACGATGCGCAGACTCACACATTGCCAAAATCCGACGAAGGCTTTGTACGCCTAGCCGCTTTTATGGGGCGTGAGGAGGCGGAGTTGCGCAAGGATTTGATGACGCGTTTGCAGGCGGTTCATGATCTCACCGAGGGGTTCTTTGCCCCTGATGCCGCCCAGCTTGAGAGTGATCATAGCTTTGATGAGACGGTCATCGAACGTTGGCAAACCTATCCTGCGCTGCGCTCTGAACGCGCGGTGGAGATTTTCCAGCGCTTGAAACCAGATGTGTTGAAACGGCTGTCAAAGACCACAAAACCCAATGAATCCTTGCTGGCGTTTGACGGGTTCCTCGCGGGTCTACCAGCGGGCGTGCAGCTATTCTCGCTGTTTGAAGCGAACCCGCAACTGATTGATTTACTGATTGATATTGTCGGCACCGCGCCTGCGCTTGCGCGGCATCTGTCGCGTAATGCGGGGGTCTTTGATGGAGTGATTGCGGGGAGTTTCTTCGCGGATTGGCCCGGTGTTGATAGTCTCAGCAGCGATTTGAGCGAGGTTCTTGGGCGTGAGACCGATTATGAACGCAAGCTGGATGCCACACGTCGTTGGGCCAAGGAATGGCATTTCGGCGTCGGAGTACATCACTTGCGCGGGCTTGTGGATGCGGACCAGGTCGCCATGCGCTACGCGGAACTTGCCGAGGGGGCATTGCGCGCACTCTGGCCGCATGTGGTGGCGCAATTTGCGACCAAACACGGCGACATGCCGGGGCGCGGCGCGGTGATCGTAGGCATGGGTTCACTCGGGGCGGGGCGATTGAATGCCACGTCTGATCTTGATTTGATCATCATCTACGATGCGGACGGCGTTGAGATGTCGACGGGCAAACGCTCACTGCCTGTGCGCCAGTATTATGCGCGCTTGACCCAAGCGATGGTGACAGCGATGACCGCGCCGATGGCGCAGGGGCGGCTTTATGAGGTGGACATGCGCCTGCGCCCGTCGGGTACGCAGGGGCCTGTGGCGACCTCTTGGCAAAGCTTTCAGGACTATCAAAAAAATCAAGCGTGGCTATGGGAGCATCTGGCTTTGACGCGCGCACGTGTGGTTGTGGGCAGCGAGGAGCTGGCGCGCGACGTCGATGATTTGCGCGTCTCAATTGTTCAACGCTCGCGCGATCCTGCGATAGTTCTGAGCGAGGTCGCCAAAATGCGCGCGCGCATCCAAGCGGCCAAGCAAGCGCAGTTTTGGGATGGCAAGCTCGGGGCAGGGCGTTTGCAAGATATCGAACTGATTGGGCAGGCCGGATTGCTTGGCGCTGGCAATACAGCGCGCGATATTGAGACAGGTTTACAAGAATGCGTCGCATTGGGTTGGATGGACGCCGCACAAAGCGCAGCATTGAGCCGCAGTTACAGGCTTTTTTGGCATATCCAATTGGTGACCAAACTGCTGAGTGAAACAGTGATTGATGATGCGCATATGCCAGAAAGTATCGGACAGGGCGGTCTCGCTTTTCTGTTGCGCGAAAGCGAATTTGACACGCTTGCGGCGTTGCGCGCGGGGATCGAAAGGATCGGTGAAACAGCAGCAATCGCGTTAGAGAGCGTGTTGCCAGACATAAAGGGTGCACCATAATGAGATCACTTAAAGGCGACACACTTGATCCCAAAGGCTTGGTGGCTGAGGCCTACAAAATAGATGGGATTACGCCAGCAGAATGTCGCAGTATTTTCCTTGATTGGGCATTAAATTTGCAAGGTGATAGCAAAGAGGCGTTGACGGTTCTCCTTAACCGCCACGGTAATGATGATCACCCAATGACACAGGTGATGCGCGAAGGATTAACTGCGTCTGAGCGTCCGCGTAGACGGGGTGGATGGCGCAGTCGGGAGCGCCCTTGAGCACGCTTTTGCAAAAAGGCCGTTTGCGCGCGCGTCAAACTACAGACCTTGCAGATGTTGCAGCTGCGCAAGCGTTGCGCACACTCGCATTTGGCTGTGATGATGCGGATGCATTGGATGCGCTCTGCACGCATATTTTGGTGGAAAACATAGAAACTGGTGCAATCTTGTGCTGTTTCCGCATGCTTTGCCTGAACGGAAGCACACTCTCGCAAAGCTATTCTGCTCAATATTACGACTTGGCTGCGCTTTCGCTGTTTGAAGGGCTAATGGTGGAAATGGGCCGTTTTTGCACACACCCCGAGCACGGTAACGACCCCGACGTATTGCGCATGGCGTGGGGTGCAATGACCGCCTATGTGGATGCGCAAAAGGTCGAATTGCTGTTTGGCTGTTCATCCTTCACGGGCACTGAGGCGGCGGCCTATCTCGATAGTTTTGCGATGTTGAGCGAGCGCCATCTTGCCCCTAAACGTTGGTTTCCTCGCGTGAAGGCACCTGATGTGTTTCGCTTCGCCGCGCATGGGCTTCGTAAACCCGATTTGAAACGTGGGATGCGGGCCATGCCACCGTTGTTGCGCACATACTTGATGATGGGCGGTTGGGTCAGCGATCACGCAGTGGTCGATCCGCAGATGAACACGCTGCATGTGTTCACCGGCGTTGAGATCCGCGAAATTCCAGCCGCGCGCAAGCGGCTTTTGCGCGCTGTTGTCGGATAATATACTAGGGATTACGCGCCAAGTTGAACGG
The DNA here is from genome assembly GCA_000156115.1 of Rhodobacteraceae bacterium HTCC2083. Lineage (GTDB taxonomy): Bacteria > Pseudomonadota > Alphaproteobacteria > Rhodobacterales > Rhodobacteraceae > Planktotalea. The sequence goes on along the minus strand of DS995276.1, from coordinate 3,505,832 downwards.
CACCCGTTGACCTTTGCGTGGGCCTTGCGTAGCTGGCAGCATGGCACGCGCACCGATACTCCAGCTTTCCGATATCTCGCTAACTTTTGGCGGTGATCCTGTATTCAAAAGCCTCGATCTTGTGGTGCAACCGGGTGACCGTGTCGCGTTGGTAGGGCGCAATGGATCGGGCAAATCTACCTTGATGAAGGTCATGGCCGGATTGGTGGAGGCTGACACAGGCTCAGTCGTTGCTGGCCCTGGCATTAACGTGGGTTATATGGAGCAAGAGCCGGACATGGCCGGCTTTGCCACCCTTGGTGATTTCGCGCTGAGCGCGCTTGAACCATCCGAGGCTTATAAGGTTGATCGCGCTGGCGCAGGTCTAAAATTTGATCCCGCACGCGCTGTTTCAACCGCTTCTGGTGGCGAACGTCGCCGTGCAGCACTTGCGAAATTGATGGCCGAAGCGCCGGGTTTGATGTTGCTCGACGAGCCGACGAACCACCTTGATATCGAAGCGATCGGCTGGTTAGAGAACGAACTTAAGAGCACGCGCACTGCATTTGTTTTGATCTCGCACGACCGTGCATTTTTGAATGCACTTACTCGTGCAACCCTCTGGATCGACCGTGGGAAAGTGCGTCGTCAGGAAAAAGGTTTTGCACACTTCGAGGCATGGCGCGACACGGTCTGGGAAGAAGAGGACATGCAGCGCCACAAGCTCGATCGCAAGATCAAGTCTGAAGCGCGTTGGGCGGTTGAAGGCATTTCAGCCCGCCGCACACGAAATCAGGGCCGAGTGCGCGCTTTGCAGGACCTGCGCGCAGAGCGTGCATCGCAAATTCGACGCCAAGGCACGGCAGCTATGGCACTTGATGGCGGGCAAGCCTCAGGCAAAAAGGTGATCGAAGCGGTTCAATTGTCCAAAGCGTTTGATGGGAAATCCATCGTGCGCGACTTCACATTGACCGTACAACGAGGTGATCGAATCGCGTTCGTTGGCCCTAATGGCGTTGGCAAAACGACGCTTATCAAGATGCTCATGGGCGAAGAGCCTGTTGACAGCGGCACCATCAAGCTCGGTAGCAAGCTTGAACCTGCGATCTTTGATCAAGCGCGATCACGGCTTGATCCTGATATGACGCTTTGGGACAGTCTGACAGGCGATCCTGAGATGCGCGTCTCTGGCAAGGCCGACCAGATCATGGTGCGCGGTATGCCTAAACATGTGGTGGGCTATCTCAAGGAATTTTTGTTTGATGATGCGCAGGCGCGTGCGCCTGTTCGTTCGCTCTCGGGTGGTGAAAAAGCGCGGCTTTTGCTTGCGAAGATCATGGCGAGAGAGAGCAATCTTTTGGTGCTCGACGAGCCCACGAATGATCTTGATGTAGAAACGCTGGATCTGTTGCAGGACTTGCTGGGCGACTATCCGGGCACCGTTTTGCTGGTCAGTCACGACCGTGATTTTCTCGACCGCGTCGCAAGTACAACAATCGCGATGGAAGGCAATGGGCAAGCCACCGTCTACGCTGGTGGGTGGAGCGATTATCAGGCACAGCGCATTGAAAGTGCACCGGAGGTTATCGCAAAATCTGGGGCTGCCGCTGGCAAACCCGCTGAGAGTGGGGCGACAAAAGGCACGAGCACACAAAATGCCAAGATGACCTTCATTGAAAAGCATAGGCTTGAAGAGCTACCTGCAGTCATGGAGCGCCTCAGTGCTGAGATTGCCAAGCTCGAAGAATTTATGAGTGATCCCAACCTCTTCACCGATGAACCTGTGAAATTCGCCAAAGCTAGCGACGCTTTGGTCGAGCGACATTCAGCCCTCAGCGACGCGGAAGAAGAATGGCTTATGCTCGAGGAGAAAGCGGGCGGCTAAGACGTGGATACCACGCGCTCATAATCATGACGGTCAGCGCTATGCGGTAAACATGCGCAAGCGTCACAAGTGCGGGATCGGCTGCAATGCTGAGCGCGACGAGCGACATCTCATTGACACCGCCTGGCGCGAGGCTCAGCCAAGCGGCACTCAAGCTCACATCTGCGAGCGAAGTGATGAGGAGGGCCAACACTGCCCCAAGTGCAAGCATCACTGCTGCAGAGCCAAGCGCAAGGATCAAACCCCGCCGCACAATCGCGCCGCTTAACCCGTTGAAGCGTAACCCAAGTGTCGTGCCGATGACGATCTGTGCGAGGATGATCAACCAATTCGGCAGTGTCAGTGGTAGCCAACCGGTGGACGTCAAAAGCCCCGCAAAAATCATCGGCCCCATGAGTTGTCCTGCGGGGATACGCAACATGAGACCAAGCGCGTAGCCAACGGCCCCAACGGTGACGATCTGCCAAAGCGGGCTGCTGGCCGCTTGCGAGAACTGGCTCAGGCCTGCCGCGCTGCCGACAGGATGGCCGACCCAAATCGACATCAACAGCGGGATAAGCGTGACCACCAAAACGATGCGAAGAAACTGTTGAACGGTTAAGATCGCAACGTTCGCGCCTGCGCGCTCGCCTAAGGTCATGGCTTCGATCAAGCCACCGGGTGCCGCGCAGAAAAAAGCTGTGGGGACGTCATATCCGCCAAAACGCTGCATAAAGCGATAGTTTAGCCAGTGTGCAAGAGGGGTGAACAGGGTGACCATCAGTGCGATGATTGCGATTGGTTGCCATGACGTAAGTGTTTCAAGGTGAACTTGTGCTCCGATCAGCAAGCCGATGCTCGCAATGAACGGTGTGCGCAGATGAACAGGCGGCTTGGAGTCTTGTGTTATACTGCTTGGCAAAAACGCTACCGCCAACGCGCTCGCCGCCATGGAACCGAGCATGTAGGGCAAAGGCACTGGGAAAAATGCGAAAATCCAACCGCCCAATGCGCCAAGCGCAAGGAACAGTGCAGAGGTTATAAAAGTGCGAAGCATCAAAACGTGTTAACATTCCTTTGCCAACCAGGCGGAAAGCTGGAGCGGGTAACGGGAATTGAACCCGTAACTAAAGCTTGGGAAGCTGCCGTGATACCTTTTCACCATACCCGCGTTTTATTGAAATACGCGCGGGGTGCTGTGTGGTCAAGGGCACTTAGCCCCTGCGCTTGCGCCGCCGTCCACCGCCCGCACTGTCACCGCCACCTGTGTTAAAGCTTACATTGGGCAAGATTGTGATCTTCGCCAATTCTGGAAAGGGGTCCGTTTTGTGCGGGATAGCACTTGCGTTGACGAAATGCTCTTGGAATTTGGGTTCAATCGCGGTTTCGACCTTGGTGATCTCACCGACAGTTTTCTCGATTTCTGCGCGCGAAGTGACGTTGCACAAGGCTATCCGCGCACCAGTTCCCGCCGCATTGCCCGCGCTGGTCACTTTGTCGAGCGGAGCATCAGGGATCATGCCAAGCACCATGGCGTGTTTTGGGGAAATATGCGCACCAAAAGCGCCCGCAAGCACCACACGGTCGACAGTGTCCACTCCGCGCTCATCCATCAACAACCGCGCGCCTGCGTAAAGCGCTGATTTGGCGAGTTGAATCGCGCGTATGTCGCCTTGGGTCACCGAAATCAGCGGCCCGCCATCAGCAGTGGCATCGTGAATTACGTAGGCATGAGTGCGCCCCTCTGGGATAGAGCGCGCTGTGCTAGTTTGCTCGGCAGAGCCAATCAAACCGCTATCATCGACCAAGCCCGCAATGCGCATTTCTGCGACCGCCTCGATGATGCCAGAGCCACAAATGCCTGTGATCCCAGTCGTTGCAGTTGCAACATCAAAGCCATCCTCATCCGACCAAATGTCCGATCCGATCACGCGAAAGCGTGGCTCTTTGGTGTCTGGATTTATCTCCAATCGCTCTATCGCCCCGGGGGCGGCACGTTGGCCGGAACTGATCTGCGCGCCCTCAAATGCGGGGCCTGTGGGGGAGGAACAGGCCAGCACGCGGCTTTCATCGCCGAGCAGAATTTCAGCGTTTGTGCCGACATCAACAACTAGAACTAAGTCTTTGGATTTGCCGGGTTCTTCGGACAGCGCGACGGCAGCGGCATCGGCACCCACATGGCCCGCAATACAAGGTAGAATGTAGATCCGCGCGTTGTCGTTCATCGCATGTAGATCCATTTCGCGCGCGTCCAAGCTCATCGAGCCGGACGTGGCGAGCGCGAAAGGCGCTTGGCCCAGCTCGACGGGATCGATCCCCAAAAGCAGGTGGTGCATAACGGGATTACATACGAAAACTGTCTCAAAGATTGCATTAGGGTCAATGTCTGCTTCAGTCGCAATGCCTTCGGTCAACCCATTGATCGCCATGCGCACGGCCGTTGTCATCTCAATGTCGCCACCGGGGTTCATCATCACATAAGACACGCGGCTCATCAGGTCTTCGCCAAAGCGGATTTGCGGATTCATCAAGCCGGATGAGGCCATGACTTCGCCTGTCACCAAATCACACAAATGCGCGGCAATCGTGGTGGAGCCAAGATCAATCGCAAGACCGTAAATGCCGCCCTCATAGAGACCAGGCCAAACATCAAGGATACGCGAATGACTTTTATCATGGCCTTTGTGGAGCGCGACCGTGATCTGCCATTTGCCTTTGCGCAAAGCGGGTTGCAGTTTATTCAGAACGGAAAGGGCGGCGCGCACCTCCTTGATTTCCCACTGCTCTTGAAGCGCGCGCGCGACGCGCTCAAGATCGCCCGTCGGCGTGTGCATATCGGGTTCTGCCACCTCAATGAAATAGAGCTTTGTTGCCGGATCCATGGTGATCACGCGATTTGAGGCGGCCTTGCGGATCACTTGTTTGTGGACCTGACTTTCCTCGGGCACGTCGATGACGATGTCCCCCTGAACCGTCGCCTGACAGCCAAGACGACGCCCTTCCTTTAGACCGCGCTTGTCGTCATAGCGTTGTTCTACTGTGTTCCATTCAGACAAGGCATCTTCGGTCGCGGTGAGGCCGTGTTTAGAAAACTCACCAAAGGACGGCGTGACCTGACATTTGGAACAAATGCCGCGTCCACCACACACGCTGTCGAGATCGACACCAAGCTGGCGCGCAGCCGTGAGAACAGGGGTTCCAACAGGAAAATGGCCACGTTTGCCGGACGGCGTGAAGACGACAAGAGGATCACCGGACATATTTTGCACCTGCGGATAAAGGTCTGATTTTGCTTACCTTAAGCCGGCATGTGTGGTTGGAAAAGCGCACAAACGTCATAAAGAACATTAACCGCGTCGTTTTTCGGGATTTCACGAAACTGTGCTGCTCGCTCAGAAGTTTTGTGCCAAGGACTTTCCACACGCTCACGCTGTTGTTAAGCATGTGCTAAATTTTTGAGCGCTCCGTTCAAAGCACCAAGGAATAGTTAGATGTCGAGCCAAGCGCCCGAGCCGAAACAGGCTGACGCCCCTCTGGAATTCTGGCGTCGTACGCCGCCAGCGCTGTTTCCTTCGATGATGGGGTTGTTTGGACTTGGGCTCGCGTGGCGGGCTGCCAGTGAATACGCGCCTTTTGCGTTAACGCCTTGGTTTAGTGATATTATTTTGGGTATAGCTTGCATTCTCGAACTCTTTGTAGTATCGTCGTACCTTTCTAAAACCAGCTACCGACCCGCCGTAGTTTTGAACGATATGGCGACTGTTCCTGGGCGCGCAGGCGTGTCTGCGCTTTCACTCAGCGTCTTTCTTTTTGCCGCGACATTTGCCCCGATCTCACCAACAATTGCCAGCACCGCGCTTTTCCTAGCATTGCCAATTCACTGCATCACAACACTGTTCGCGTTGATCATAATGCTTCGCACCCCAGATGGTTTGATCGTTTCGCCCGCATGGCACCTTAGTTTTGTTGGCTTTATCGTGGCTTGCTTGGCGGCGGTGCCTCTCGGATATATCGGACTGGCGCGCACAATCTTGCTGCTCACAATACTATCTTCGGTGGTGATTTACGCGGTGAGCCTTTTGCAAATGAGCAAATCGGACACGCCGCTACCACTGCGACCCATGTTGGCGATCCACCTTGCCCCCGTCAGCCTGTTCGCGATTGTCTGCAGCCTGCTTGGTTATTCCTTCTTGACCTTACTGTTTGCGACATTATCGATTGGCGTCGCAGGATTGTTGCTCAGCTCGGTGCGCTACCTCACGGGCGCTGGATTTTCACCACTCTGGGGTGCGTTCACTTTTCCCATAGCTGCATTAAGTGTCGCGCTTTTCGCCCTTAGTGCACAGGTCGCCGCTTTCGCTTGGTTAGCGCTACTGCCGCTTCTCCTGATCAGCTGCCTTACACCATTTGTGGTGATCCGCGTGCTTGTGATGTGGGCGACAGGGGCTCTGGCCGCAAAAACCGGTGCTGCAACTGCATAAAGCGGCGCTGGCCTCTTTCCATTCTGTCAAAGCCGTGAAATAGAAAATTGCCAAACGTCCCTCCCAAGGAGAACTCTGATGGAGATTCGCGAGGCCCTTACTTTTGATGATGTGCTACTGGTTCCTGCGGCGTCAAGTGTGATGCCCAGTACCGCTGATACGCGCACATTTGTGACCAAATCGATCGCTTTGAATATTCCGTTGCTCAGTTCTGCGATGGACACTGTGACAGAAAACCGGATGGCGATTTCCATGGCGCAAGCGGGCGGCATGGGGGTTATTCACCGCAATCTCGACGTGGAAGAACAGGCGCGCCAAGTGCGTCGCGTCAAACGGTTTGAGAGCGGCATCGTTTATAACCCTATCACATTGACCCCAGATCAAACGCTTGCGGATGCCAAAGCGCTGCAAGAGCGGTACCGTGTCACGGGTTTTCCAGTCGTCGATGATAAGGGCCGTGTGCTGGGCATCGTCACCAACCGTGATATGCGGTTTGCGTCTGATGATGCAACGCCTGTGAAACATATGATGACCGCTGATGATTTGGCGATTTTGCAAGAACCTGCAGAGCTGGAAGAGGCGAAGAGCCTGATGAAAGCGCGCCGCATCGAAAAGCTGTTGGTGACCGATGGCACGGGCAAGCTAACGGGTTTGCTTACGCTCAAGGATACAGAGCAAGCGGTGTTGAATCCAACCGCATGTAAAGACGCCCTAGGTCGCTTGCGCGTTGCTGCTGCAACGACTGTAGGGGACGCTGGGTTTGAACGTTCTGCTGCTTTGGTGGAAGCAGGTGTCGATATGATCGTGATCGACACGGCGCATGGTCATGCGGCCTCTGTCGCGGAAGCGGTGACACGCGCTAAAAACCTCTCAAACGAGGTGCAGGTCGTTGTCGGTAACGTGGTTACGGGCGAAGCAACGCGCGCTTTGATTGATGCAGGTGCGGATTCGATCAAGGTGGGGATCGGCCCAGGTTCCATCTGTACTACGCGGATGGTCGCAGGCGTCGGCATGCCCCAGCTCAGCGCGATCATGGATTGCGCCGCAGCCGCTGGGAACGTGCCGGTCATTGCAGATGGTGGCATCAAGTTTTCAGGCGATTTCGCCAAGGCCATCGCCGCCGGTGCGTCCTGCGCTATGGTTGGGTCAATGATTGCAGGCACCGATGAAAGCCCAGGAGAAGTTATTCTTTATCAAGGCCGTAGCTTCAAAAGCTATCGCGGTATGGGCAGTCTTGGTGCGATGGCACGCGGCTCTGCGGATCGTTATTTTCAAAAGGATGCAGCAAGCGATAAATTGGTGCCAGAAGGGATCGAGGGGCAGGTTCCTTATAAGGGATCGGCAAGCGCGGTTGTGCACCAATTGGTTGGCGGTCTGCGTGCTGCGATGGGCTACACAGGCTGTGGGACGATTGAAGACATGCGCAAAAACTGCTCCTTCGTGAAGATCACAGGGGCGGGTTTGACAGAAAGCCATGTGCATGATGTTCAAATCACCCGCGAGTCTCCGAATTATCGCATTGGATAGGCGTTTTTTATGACGCCAGGTGCACGAATTTCGGCTGCAATTGAATGTCTTGATCTTATTTTTGATGGCATGCCCGCGGAAAAAGCGCTGACAGGATGGGCGCGTCGGTCTCGGTTTGCAGGGTCCAAGGATCGGAATGCAGTGCGCGATCACGTGTTCGACGCGCTACGGCGACGCGATACTTGTGCGACGATCGGTGGAGAATTGACGGGGCGCTCTGTGATGATCGGGCTCGTTCTGTTTCACGACGACCTCGGGTTTGACGCGTTATTCAATGGCGTTGGGCATGCGCCTGATGAGTTGAATGAGGAAGAAAAATCGCGTCTTTCTAAAGTCTTGTCCAGTGAGGTAAATGCTGCTGGAGGTGCGTCTACCTCTTGGGATTTACAAGACTGGTGCTGCGATAAGCTATCTTCGTCTCACCCCCAAAATGCGCGACACATCGCTGAAGCGTTGAAATCTCGCGCACCCGTTGATGTGCGGGTTAATTTGCGCCGCTCAATGGTTTCTCAGGCGCAAGAGCAGTTGCACGCTGAGGCGATTGAAGCTGAAACATGTTCGCTCGCTCCGGCTGCGCTTCGCCTGAAACAAAACGCCCGCAAAATTGCGCGTTCGCAAACCTATCTCGACGGAATAATAGAATTGCAGGACGCTGGCAGTCAGGCGCTTGTTGGCGCGCTTCCTTTGGACGATTGTAAAACCGTTCTCGACTATTGCGCAGGTGGTGGCGGCAAGTCTCTCGCGATCTGCGATCTGTCTGATGCACAGGTTTTTGCACATGATATCAGCGTCGCGCGGATGGCCGACATCCCAAAGCGCGCTGAAAGGGCAGGGGTTTCAATAACCTGTCTTGCATCCGAAGATTTACCCAAACACGCTCCATTCGATTTGGTTCTGTGCGATGCGCCGTGTTCTGGGTCCGGGTCTTGGCGTCGTAGCCCGGATGCCAAGTGGCGTATTACACCCGAAAAATTCAACGAACTCCTTGGTTTACAGTTTGAAATTCTGTGTAAAGCGCAAAAATTAGTGGTACCAATGGGTTATCTGGCGTATGCGACATGCTCTCTGTTCGCTGAAGAAAATGGATATCAGGTAAGGCGCTTTTTGGAAAAGCACCCGAACTTCGAAAGAAAATCACAGCACAATTGGACACCCGCGGATGAGTGCGACGGTTTTTTCGTTTGTGTAATGCAGCTTAAGGCTTAGTTGTTCAACTATAAATTGCAAAAAGGCCACTCTTAAACTAATGTTAACGTATTCATTCTAGAGACATACGCAGCGAGTTTCAGGAGGTTTCTTTGGCAGACGCAGCGCTAACGCAGAGTTGGTCTCAAAAGGCCGCGCGGTTGTCAGGGGCATATCATGTTGGGCTTTTGATCTTGGCAGTGGCGTTTTGCGTTTTTGCAGTGGTTTCTCAGGAACGGTTTTTGACGTTGGCTTTCGGCACATGTGCCTGTGTTCTGATATTCTTTTTGATCTCTCGGGTCGCCCAAGGGCCAGAACCGGTGGTCGTAGAACACATCGACCTTTCCGATATTGAAGAGCTTTTCATAGATGACCTGCTTCCGACATTTGTGTCTGCGCTTAATGGCGATATCTTATGGCAAAACAGGAGCGCTAGGCAGGCAGCTGAGGGGATTAACCAATTCAGACCTTCGATAGCGGCTTTTTTGGAAGACCATCTACCCAATGCATCTGCAAAAGCGCGACGATTGTCTCAGCATGCTCAAGATCAAGGTCGTTTCACCGAGCGCCTTATTGGCTCGACGGGTCACTTGGACGTGCACGTGCAGACCTTAAGGAACAATCAACTTTGGCGTTTCGTACTTAAAGACAGCAATCCCAGCGTGGAAGAACACGACATTGCCATGCTGACGGTCGCGCGCAAAGGCACAATTTTGTTTATGAACCAAAGTGCAAAAGCGCTGATTGGTAAGCGAATTAAGTCAATAGAGCAGCTTTTTGCCACGGGAATGCCGATGAACGGAACTCTGCAAACGCTTCAAACTACGGATGGGGTTATGCGTGTCCGCATTGATATTCAGCACCTTCAAGCAGACCGTTTACATATCATCATTACCCCGGTGGCAGACGATATAAAAAACAAAAACTATGCGTTGAAAGATCTTCCTATCCCGCTGCTCCAGCTCAGTTTGAATGGTACGATTGAACATGCAAACACTTCTGCGCTTACGCTTCTTGGGTATTCGAACTTGAAAGGATACGGTTTAAGTGAAATTTTCGACGGCCATGGCGTGCTCATTGATGATTGGATCGAAAAGGCGAAGGAGCCACATTCGACGATTGATGCAGAATTCTTACGCGTCCAAGGTGCAAAGAAAGAGACCTTTGTTCAGGTGGCCCTGAAGCGCATAAACAGCCAACCCGATCCTAGCTTGGTCGCTATCCTTACTGATGCGACCAAGCTAAAGTCATTTGAAGCACAATTTGTGCAAAGCCAGAAGATGCAAGCCATTGGACAACTCGCGGGTGGCGTCGCACATGATTTTAACAACTTGCTTACAGCCATTTCCGGCCATTGCGATCTCATGTTGCTGCGCCATGATCCGGGTGATCAGGATTACGCTGATTTAATGCCGGTCCATCAGAACTCGAATCGTGCAGCTGGCTTGGTTAGTCAGCTCTTAGCTTTTTCACGAAAACAAACGCTTCAACTCGAGCACTTGGATTTACGTAATACGCTGTCTGATTTGACGCATTTGCTCAACAGACTTGTAGGCGAAACGGTTACTCTGACGTTAACACATGATCCAGTTTTGCGTGCGGTGCGCGCGGACAAGCGCCAACTTGAACAAGTGATTATGAACCGTGTCGTAAACGCGCGCGATGCGATGCCAGATGGCGGCGACATAACCATTCAGACCGAAAGCATGACACTCAGTGCGCCACTGAAACGTGACCGCGTCACAGTGCCAGTCGGTGATTATATCGTGGTCCGCGTCAGAGACGAGGGCATCGGTATCGATGAAGAATCTCTTCAAAAGATCTTTGAACCGTTTTACACAACCAAACGTGTCGGTGAAGGGACGGGCTTAGGGCTGTCGACAGCTTATGGTATTGTCAAGCAGACCGGTGGTTTCATTTTCGCTGACAGCAGACTTGGGGTTGGAACTTGTTTTTCACTTCTTTTCCCGGCAAGCGATCAAAAAGATCCGATTGAAACAAGGTCTTCTTACGAACGTCTTGCACCATCTAAAGAACTTTGCAGCGGTGTCGTATTGTTGGTGGAAGATAAAGCGCCTGTAAGGGCCTTCGCAACGCGCGCTTTAAGCATGCGCGGCTTTACTGTAATAGAAGCTGAGTCCGCTGAAAAAGCACTAGAATTGCTCGAAGACACGGCGTTGCACGTTGATGTTTTTGTCACGGACGTTGTCATGCCTGGGATGGATGGGCCTACATGGGTGCAAGAGGCATTGATCGCGCGCCCGAATGTGAATGTCGTTTTTGTTTCGGGATATGCAGAGGGTGCATTTCAGGGCAAAAACCCCAAATTTCTCAAATCAGTCTTTCTGCCTAAACCTTTTTCCTTGGCTGAGCTCACATCAACTGTGCAAGGTCAGCTTGACGTTTGAATACTATCCCAAAGCTCAAACTCTTCAGGCATTTTGCGACGAAAACGCTGTTCGGTTTTTTGTGACAGCTCAGGCGCAGGGCCCGAAGAGACATTCAAACGATCAAATGTAATCTCTTGAGCGAAACGGTCCTGTAAAAAGCCGCGCCAACCGTCGACATCTTCATACCGGAAAAGATAATTAATCTTTGTTCCATTCGGGCGCGGTTCTAGAAAGCGCGCCTGTGAACCGACATTCGCAAATGGTGGCGTATCGCCCCTCATGTAGGCCAAAACGAATTCATCAAAACTGACCTGTGCCGTGGAGTTGGGAGAACCGTCTAAGAAAGGGCGTTGGCGGTACTTGTACCAACTTCCAAGCCAGCTGATCGGCTCGCGCATCATAGCGAATGTTTCCATTTCTGCTTTGCAGGCTTTTTCGAACATCGGCCTAAAAAAGCGATTATAGCGATAGACGGGCGCGTGTTTCAACTCGGGAGGGTCTGACACGATCATCGACGCTTTGTGCGCTAAGGCCGCTTCGATCGCCGTCGTTCCTGTCTTTGGAACAGACAGGAGAACCAATTTTTCCTTCCAAAACACGAGCATAGCAATGTCTCTTACATTCGTTCAAACTTTATACGCATTCTTAACCGTTACCAGCCAATCTACCAGAGTGAAGATTTAACTTGATTTGTTCTCTTTTTGATCTCAATAAGGAATGAAAGAGGAACATGCGAAACGATTGCTGCGCTCTGCGGCATATGAAATAAGGAAGCACACATAATGGCAACGGCAGATTTATTAAACATGAGCAGCAAAGCAACAGCAGACAAGCAAAAGGCGCTCGATAGCGCGTTGGCACAGATCGAACGTCAGTTTGGCAAGGGATCTATCATGAAACTGGGCGATGAAAATGCTGTCCAGCAGATCGAAGCGACGTCCACAGGGTCGCTTGGATTGGACATTGCTCTGGGCATAGGTGGTCTGCCAAAGGGACGCATTGTTGAGATTTATGGTCCTGAAAGCTCTGGTAAGACGACTTTGACACTTCACACTGTTGCAGAAGAGCAGAAGAAAGGCGGCGTGTGTGCCTTTGTTGATGCGGAACATGCACTTGATCCGCAGTATGCGAAAAAGCTTGGTGTTGATCTGGATGAATTGCTGATTTCGCAGCCTGACACGGGTGAGCAGGCGCTAGAGATTGTCGACACATTGGTGCGCTCCGGCGCGGTCAACATGATCGTGGTCGATTCGGTTGCGGCTCTGACGCCGAAGTCAGAACTTGAAGGCGACATGGGCGACAGCAGCGTTGGTGTCCATGCTCGCCTGATGAGCCAAGCCATGCGGAAACTCACAGGCTCCATCAGCCGTTCCAATTGTATGGTTATCTTTATTAACCAAATCAGGATGAAAATTGGTGTGATGTTTGGTTCGCCCGAGACGACAACCGGCGGTAATGCGCTCAAGTTCTACTCCTCCGTGCGTCTTGATATTCGCCGCATCGGTGCATTGAAGGACCGTGACGAAGTGGTCGGCAACGCGACCCGTGTGAAAGTGGTGAAGAACAAAGTTGCACCACCGTTCAAACAGGTTGAATTTGACATAATGTATGGTGAAGGCATTTCCAAGATGGGTGAATTGCTTGATCTGGGTGTTAAAGCGGGCATCGTCGATAAATCTGGATCTTGGTTCAGTTATGGCGATGAGCGGATCGGTCAAGGACGTGAGAATGCAAAGACGTTTTTGAAAGAGAATACGCGCATTTCTTATGAGATCGAAGATAAGATCCGCGCCGCACATGGTCTTGATTTCGACATGCCGAAAGAAGAACAAAAAGACGACGATGACATTTTGGAGGCGTAAAGCCCGCTGAATATCAACGTTAAAGATTTAAAGCGCTGCCATCTGGCGTCGCTTTTTAGTTTTATACCCACAAATCCCAATCATCCCCATCGGCCTGTGGACAGTGGCCCAGCAGGGGGGTATTTCAAACCAAACGCAAATCCGGCCCAAAAGGCGCATGTCCCATGGCAAGTCTTAACGATATTCGATCAACTTTCCTGAATTACTTTGAAAAACAGGGGCACGCGATTGTGCCCTCCAGCCCACTTGTTCCGCGTAACGATCCGACTTTGTTGTTCGCAAATTCAGGTATGGTGCAATTCAAGAACCTATTTACGGGCTTAGAGTCTCGCGATTACGCGCGTGCGACGACCTCGCAAAAATGTGTGCGTGCGGGTGGCAAACACAACGATCTTGATAATGTCGGCTACACGGCGCGGCATCACACGTTTTTCGAGATGCTCGGCAATTTCAGCTTTGGTAACTACTTTAAGGCGGAAGCGATTGCATACGCTTGGGAGTTACTGACGGTTGAGTTCAATATCCCAAAAGAGCGATTGCTCGTTACGGTTTATCACACCGACGATGAAGCGGCGGACATTTGGAAAAAAGTTGCGGGCCTGAGTGATGATCGCATCATTCGGATTGCGACGGATGACAATTTCTGGCGCATGGGTCCGACGGGTCCGTGTGGTCCGTGTACGGAGATCTTTTTTGATCACGGCGATCACATTTGGGGCGGACCGCCCGGTAGCCCCGAGGAGGATGGTGATCGTTTCATCGAAATTTGGAATATCGTCTTCATGCAGAACGAGCAATTTGAAGATGGAACCATGAAACCTTTGGAGATGCAAAGCATCGACACGGGCATGGGGCTGGAACGGATTGGCGCGCTGCTGCAAGGTAAGCATGACAATTACGATACGGATTTGATGCGCTCGCTGATCGAAGCGAGTGCAGATGCGACTAGTGTTGATCCTGATGGTCCAACAAAAACGCATCACCGCGTGATTGCGGATCATTTGCGCTCCACCTCCTTTTTGATCGCGGATGGTGTCATGCCATCCAACGACGGGCGGGGTTACGTTCTGCGTCGCATCATGCGCCGTGCCATGCGTCATGCACATTTGTTGGGTGCAAAAGATCCTTTGATGCACCGTTTGGTGCCTGCTTTGGTGCGCCAGATGGGCGCGGCCTTCCCAGAGCTTGGGCAAGCGCAGGCGCTGATCGAAGAGACGCTGCGCCTTGAGGAAACTCGCTTCAAGAAGACGCTGGAGCGCGGATTGAAGTTGCTCGACGATGAATTGGTTGGTCTCCCCGAGGGGCAGGTCTTCTCAGGGGATGCAGCGTTCAAGCTCTATGACACATTCGGTTTCCCGCTCGATCTGACGCAAGACGCGTTGCGTGAAAAGGGTCGTGAGGCCGATGTAGACGGTTTCAATCAAGCCATGGAAGCCCAGAAAGCTAAGGCGCGTGCTGCGTGGTCCGGCACGGGCGAAGCCGCGGATAGCGCGATTTGGTTTGATATAGTGGACGCTCATGGTGCGACGGATTTCTTGGGCTACGACACAGAAACGGCTGAGGGTCAGATTGCGACGCTTGTCATGGACGGTGCCGAGGCTGACGCTGCCAAAGCGGGGCAGGAGGTTCAGATCATCCTGAACCAATCCCCGTTCTATGCAGAAAGCGGCGGTCAGGTTGGGGACAAAGGGATCATCAAAACCGAAACCGGTACTGCGGTGGTGAGCGACACTAAGAAGAGCCAGGGCGTCATTATACATACGGCGACTGTGCAGGATGGTGAAATTATCAAAGGCAGTGCGGCGATCCTTGAGGTTGATCATGGGCGCAGAACGGCTATTCGGGCGAACCATTCCGCGACGCATTTACTGCACGAAGCCTTGCGTGCAGCCCTCGGGGACCATGTGGCGCAGCGCGGCTCTTTGAACGCTGAGGATCGCCTGCGCTTTGATTTCTCTCACAGTGCAGCACTTTCGAGCGAGGATTTGATCAAGGTCGAGAAAGATGTGAACACCTATATTCGCCAGAATGCTCCTGTTGAGACACGCATTATGACACCAGACGATGCCCGCGCGCTTGGGGCGCAGGCGCTATTCGGTGAAAAATACGGCGATGAAGTGCGTGTGGTGTCAATGGGCACGCAAGCAGGGTCTGGCAAAGGCAGCAATGGGCAAACTTATTCGCTTGAGCTGTGTGGCGGCACGCATGTGCGTCAAACCGGCGACATCGGAGCCTTCGTGTTGTTGGGCGATAGTGCGTCTAGCGCAGGTGTGCGCCGGATTGAAGCGCTGACAGGTGAAGCTGCGCTCGATCACATGCGCGCGCAGGATCTGCGTCTGGCAAAAGTTGCGAGCGATCTTAAAGCTCAAGCTGCGGATGTGCCCGCGCGTGTGAAAGCCTTGCTTGAGGAACGCAAAGCACTCTCCAATGAGGTCGCGCAATTGCGCCGCGAATTGGCAATGTCGGGTGGCGCAGGGCAGGGCGGCGGCGCAGAGGCGGAAGTTGTAAACGGCATCAATTTCGTAGCGCAGGTCTTAACCGGTGTCTCCGGCAAAGATTTGCCCGCCCTTATAGATGAGCACAAAGCGGCTATCGGTTCAGGCGCAGTTCTTTTGATTGCGGACGCAGGTGGCAAGGCGGCTGTTGCGGCTGGTGTGACAGATGATACTGTTGCGACAGTCTCTGCTGTGGATTTGGTCAAAGCGGCCGTTGTTGAACTAGGCGGCAAAGGCGGCGGTGGTCGTGCTGATATGGCGCAGGGCGGTGGCAAAGATGCCAGCAATGCGGATGCGGCGATTGCGGCTGCAAAACAAATCTTGGAGGGCTGAGTGATGCCAACTGCACTTTGGATAGCGAATGTTCATGTCACTGATGATGCGGCCTATAGCGAATACGCAAGCCGCGCGACGGGGGCGATTGCGGACCATGGCGGCGTGTTCCTCGCGCGCGCTGGCAAGTATGAGCAACTGGAGGGGCGTGATCGCGCCCGCAATGTGGTTGCGCGCTTCCCGTCCCTACAGGCGGCGCATGATTGTTATCACTCCGATGCGTATCAAGCGGCGCTGAATTTTGCGCGCGGCGCATCCGAGCGCGATCTGGTCATCGTCGAGGAAGCTTAACTTTTGGCTAGAATGTGCTTTGCTAGTAAAAGCACCGGCAGCTCTTTGCCAGTATTTCGTGTTTTTGAGACTGTGCATGATGTGAACGCCCTTCAATGTGACAGTCGTTGATGTGAATATCTTTACGAGTCCCTTGGGCACGGGACTCATAACGATAATATGACGGTAGCTGCGAGAGTGATTGCTGAACAGAACACTTTTGGACACCTGTCGTAACGGGTGGCGATACGTCGCCAATCTTGCAAACGGCCAAATATGTTCTCAATCCGATTGCGTTTCTTGTATCGCCGTTTGTCGTACTTGATGGCCTTGCTTCGAGATGTCCGTCCTGGGATGCAAGGTGTTATCCCCTTTTTCAACCCTAGGCTGGAGGCCGTGCGGTGCGCTTTGAGATAGGTCGCGTCGATCGAAATCGTCTTGTTGTCAGGAGCTTGGGCTGCGAGCCCTTCCATGACCCGAGCGAACACGCCCATATCACTCCAGCGTTTCCAGCGATTGTACAATGTTTTTGGTGCCCCATACTCGGGCGGCGCGTCACTCCAACGTAACCCATTGCGATTAATGAAAATAATGCCCCTCGAAACGCACCGATCATCTACGCGTGCTCTACCTTGGCTCTTTGGAAAATACGGCTGGAGCCGCTCCATCTGGTCTTCGTTCAGCCAATAAAAGTTGTTCATATTATCCCCCCAGTATTTAGGGAGCTGAAACATACAGCCAAAGTGGCATCAGGAAATTTAATGGGTCCTGAGCCTAATTTCCGCTGTTGTAGCAGCAATCGCATTCGCAGCATCAGCAATGGCCTGGGAAGGAAATACAGTTGCTTGCTATGACAAGCAGCTTGTACCTGCGAAGTACTCCGCAGAAAAAGTGCACGTAAAAAAGAGCAAGAAGCAGTACGAGCACCTCTATGGTCGCATCGAGCTGGTTTCTTACCCAGCTGTTTACCGCCAGGTAGCGACACTTAAGAAAGCGTCCCACAACGTTATGGTTCAGGTTAAGGGACATCACTGAGTGAAATTGAGATTGCGCAGTCGTGATAAGAGATGCGCATTTTCTCACCAATAAAAAAGCGCAATGGTTTTACCCATCACGCTTATTTTGTTCTAGATCAGTATTTTATAGACCTAGGCGCTACGCGACTGGCGCTTGCGTTCATGCGGATCAAGGTAACGCTTGCGTAGACGCACCGCGTTTGGCGTGACCTCTACCAACTCATCGTCATTGATATACGCAATCGCCTCTTCAAGGCTAAGCGTGATCGGTGTCGTCAAACGCACCGCCTCATCCGTACCAGAGGCCCGCACGTTTGTCAGTTTCTTACCTTTCAGCGGGTTCACCTCAAGATCGTTCTCGCGGCTGTGCTCGCCGATGATCATGCCCGTGTAGACGTCTGCCTGAGCACCAATGAACATCTTGCCGCGATCTTCCAGATTCCAAAGAGCAAAGGCAACAGATTGTCCTTTTTCCATTGAGATTAGAACACCTGCACGACGGCCAGGGATCGACCCTTTATGAGGTGCCCAACCATGGAAAACACGGTTCAAAACGCCTGTACCGCGGGTGTCTGTCAGGAATTCTCCATGATAGCCGATCAAGCCGCGCGAAGGAACATGCGCGATGATGCGGGTTTTGCCAGCACCAGCGGGACGCATTTCGACCAGCTCGCCTTTGCGCGAACCCGTCAGTTTCTCGATGACTGCGCCTGAGTACTCGTCATCCACGTCAATTGTGGCTTCTTCGATAGGCTCAACGCGCTCGCCGTTTTCGCCTTCTTTCATGATCACTTGCGGACGCGAGATCGATAATTCGAACCCTTCGCGGCGCATGTTTTCGATCAAAACGCCCATCTGGAGTTCGCCACGACCGGACACCTCGAACGCTTCGCCACCGGGTGTTTCACCGATTTTGATCGCTACGTTGGATTCCGCTTCTTTCATCAAACGATCACGAATAACGCGCGATTGGACTTTCTTACCATCGCGACCCGCAAGCGGGCTGTCGTTGATGCCGAAGGTCACAGTAATTGTGGGTGGATCGATGGGCTGTGCGGGCAGGGCGGTATCCACAGCCAAGGCACAAATTGTGTCTGCAACTGTCGCTTTGGACATGCCTGCGATAGAAACGATATCGCCAGCCATTGCTTCGTCGATATCTTGCTCTGCGAGGCCACGGAAGGCTTGGATCCGAGTGACGCGGAACTGTTCGATTTTTTGACCAATGCGGCTTAGCGCTTGAACTGTCGCGCCAACTTTCAATTTGCCGCTCTCAACTCGTCCTGTCAGTAGACGGCCAACAAAAGCGTCAGAACCAAGTGTTGTCGCCAACATGGAGAAATCTTCACCCTGCCGCGCGATCTGACGTGGCTTTGGCACATGGTTCACGATCAAATCGAACAAAGCGGACAAATCCTTGCGGGGACCGTCCAACTCATTGTCGGCCCAACCATTACGGCCAGAGGCATACATATGCGGGAAATCAAGCTGATCATCGTTTGCATCTAAAGACGCGAACAGATCGAAACACTCATCTAATGCGCGGTCCGGCTCTGCATCCTGTTTGTCGACTTTGTTCAGGCACACGATCGGGCGCAAACCAAGTGCCAGCGCTTTTGAGGTCACAAACTTCGTCTGAGGCATAGGGCCTTCAGCCGCGTCCACCAGCAAAACAACACCGTCAACCATCGACAGAATACGCTCAACTTCACCGCCAAAATCCGCGTGGCCGGGCGTATCCACGATGTTAATGCGTGTTCCTTTCCATTCCACAGACGTAGGTTTGGCAAAAATGGTGATGCCGCGCTCGCGCTCGATTGCGTCATTGTCCATAGCGCGCTCGGCCACAGCTTGGTTTTCGCGAAACGCGCCGGATTGCTTAAGAAGTTCGTCCACCAGCGTCGTCTTGCCGTGGTCAACGTGTGCGATAATCGCAATGTTGCGAAGGTCCATTTGGGTCTGCCTTTAACTGAGTTGCGCCCCCGTTATAGGCAGAGCACTCAAAAGGCCAGTGAAATAGCGCCGCACCCTTAAATGCGCGCGACGCCTGGCTTCATCTTGCCAATAAACTCACTTTTTAGGACGGCAAATGTATTTTGAAACGGCTGCGAAGCTCACGGTCCAAAGCCACATCGAATCTCGCGGTGGATCGAGTTTCCAATATTTCCTCTTTGCGCGCTTTGGCTTTCTCTACCAATACAGGTTTGCCGAGCTCCGACCATTCCTTAGGGGAGGTGCGATCACCGAATGCTGGATAAACATGATCGATTTCCATGCGGCCCAAAGTTTGCTCAGTCCCTAGATAGTGCCCCGGTCCGCCCATGCAGACCGACGCAATCTGATCCAGCGCGAGGGTCTCATCGTTTACTTCAATCCCGCGTACACAGCGCATGGCTTGACCGATGAGATCATTAGATAGGATCAAGCTCTCATGACAAAATCCAAGCAAGGATGAATGCATCCCAGCCGCTTCATACACCATGTTCAATCCTGACAGACCGGCCATCACGTTAGAACACATTTGCTCCCAACCAGCTTGCATGTCAGGCATTTTGGAATCCGACGCTCCGCCCGCAGCACCACCCGGTAGTCCGTAGAATGCGTGCATCTGCGCGCAACCTGACGATAGCAAAGCTTGCTCGCCCGATCCTACTGACATGGCCCCTGTGCGCAGATCCAACCCAAACGGCCAAGTTCCAAAAATCGCTGGATGACCCGGTGCAATGGCGTTCACATAGACCAGCCCCGCGAGGCATTCCGCAGTGGCTTGCGTTATTGCGCCCGCGATTGTGGAGGGTGCGGTTGCCCCGGCCATGCCCGCAGAGAGCAATAAAACAGGCATGCCGCCCGCGATGCAGGCTTCCATCACTTCGCACGCTTCTGTTGCGAATTTCATCGGCGGAACAACGAAGCAGTTGGTGTTTGACATAAAAGGCCGTTCGCGCCACTTGTCTTCTCCACCCGCAATCGTGTGCAGCATCTCAAGTGCGTGTTTGACGTATCCGGGCTCTGTGAAGGATGTGCCGATATGCTTGTTAGTGCCACTCGTGCAGACGTAGATCGTGTTGAGATCCATTTCCAAGTTGTCGGTTATATCACGACACACCATTGGGCGCTGCACAAAGCTGATATTGTCGAGTACATCACAAATGCGCGCCGCATCATGCAGGTCCTGCACAGTGCTTTCGCGGTATTCATTGCCCTCAACATCAACCATATGCACCGCCGCACCTGCAGTTCCATAGTGTACGCGCTGGCCGGAGAGATCGAGATCCGTCTTTCCATCTCGACTGAACAACACAACATCGCGGTTGGCTTTTGCTAATGCATCATCGACCAAAGTGCGAGGAAAGCGAATGCGTCCGTCGTCGCCCAAAATCGCGCCTGCGTCCGTCAGGATTTGCACGCCGGACTCTGGAGCATCTGCAAGTCCAATGGTTTCCAACGCCGTCAGCGCGGCTTGATGGATTTTCTCGACATCGGCATCGCTCAGCGGTTTGTACCGACCGCCCTCCATTCCGGGCCGGATGGGGCGCAGGTGATCGGCGAGTTTGGCAGAGCGAGCTTCGCGCCGTGCGTTGCGGCCACCAGCACGACGGGACGGAGTTTGGTCATTCATTTTGATTAGCTTTCGATTGGATCTAGGGCAGGGCGAAAACCCTTTACGGACGGCCCCGCGCAGCACGTCCCCGTCGCGCCCCAATCGTCACGCGTGTCAGCGTGAGCTTCCAAATCCGATCTCTCAAAAGCCGTCCTCCCGACGCTGCTGCTAAGAGTGGAAACTTTATTTATTGACGGTTCTAAGCTGAAAACGACGAGTGGTCGCTTTCAGACCTTTTCACCATTTC
This sequence comes from Rhodobacteraceae bacterium HTCC2083, assembly GCA_000156115.1. GTDB lineage: Bacteria > Pseudomonadota > Alphaproteobacteria > Rhodobacterales > Rhodobacteraceae > Planktotalea. The sequence continues at coordinate 3,484,582 of DS995276.1, read as the reverse complement.
CCGCTTGCGCCACCGCCACGGGATGACCCACCGCCAAAGCTGGATTTGGACGAGGACGAACTAATCCGGCTGATCGTATACGGCACCACATTTCGGTAGGAACAATTCGAACAGGTGGTGATCACATCGCCGTCCCCTGTGTTCATCTTGGTTGCTTTGTTCTTCACGTGCCGCGTACGATCCAGATGGCGTGTGCCGCACTCAGGACATTTCTTCAGCTTTACGAACTTATCTTTAAAGATAAGTGCACCAAACCCACCAACGACAGCCATGACAATCGCCCAAACCCAGTTATTCGGCGCGCCAGTTGGCGGCTCTTCCCCCGCAATAAACGGCGTGACGATTGTATTGATTGTGTCCGTGACCCCAGCCTTGATCCCGTCTTGATAGCGATCTTCCTTGAACGCAGGCAGGAAAGAGCGATCAATCACGCGCGCCGCCGCACGATCCCAATCCCGTCCGTAGCTGCCACCAAGTTCAATCCGCATGGCGCGGTCGGTTTTCATAATAAGAACCAGAACACCGTCATTGCTGGTCTTGTCGCCAATGCCTCACTCGTTGAAAAGGTCCGTCGCGAATTTCTCAAGAGTGATGTCGGGGGCGAACATATCTTGGCGCGACAGGGTGAGAACGGTCATTTCAATGCCCGTGTCTTTCTTTAATGCTTCCAATTGCGCAACGACGCGCGCCTCTGATGCGTCATCTAAAAGTTCCGCGTAGTCGTTCACGGTGGTTGAATTATACTCAGGGTAGGATTGCGCGAATGCGCTGACGGCGCTGAAAACCAGCGCGAGGATCATCAAAATACGTGTCATGCTAAAACTCGCTTTTTTCTTATGAAAAAAGTTTAACGCAGTTTGTTCTATTCACAAAGCGCTGCCGCAAAGGCGCACAGCGCGCGCAAGGCGGCGGCGTAGGCCGTGTCCTCAATCGTCATCGCCACGCGCAAGTGCCCGGCCGCAGCACGCCCAAAACTTTCACCGGGCATCACAGCGATATGGTGTTCATCGAGCAAACGGTTGGCAAACGCTTCTCCCGAAAGACCCGTCGCGCGAATATCAAGCATTACATACATCGCGCCGTCTGCAGAGATCATTTTAACCACGTTCTGCTCAGCAAGGATATTAACTGTCAACGCACGGCGGCGCTTAAACGGCGCTGCGATCTCTGCCTCTAGGGCTGGCCCTTGCTCCAACGCGAAAAGGGCGGCGTCCTGCACAAAGCCTGCAACACCGTAGGTCGTGTGGGTCGCTAGGTTAATCAGATGTTCAATCGCTGTGCGCGGCCCTACGATCCAACCAACACGGCTGCCCGTCATCGCATGGCTTTTCGACATGGAGCCGATAACAAGCGTGCGCTCCGCCATATCCGGCAAGGCGCGCGGTGAGATATGCACGCCCTCCCAAATTTGCGTGTCATAAACCTCATCAGAGATCAGCCAAAGATCACGACGTTTGCATACCTCTGCAATGCCGTCGAGCGTGTTGCGGGTATAGACGACGCCCGTCGGGTTGTTGGGGGAGTTGATCAGCAGACTTGTAGCGCCCTCGGCCTGTACCTCAATATCGGCGGCGCGGGGTTGAAAGCCGCCTTTTGCATCGGCTTCGATCGGTGTCGCAATTGCGCCAACCGCACGCAAAGTACCGGGGTAGGTGGCGTAATAAGGATCAATGAACAGAGCTTTTTTGCCTTTGGGGCAGGTGGCAAGATGCGATGCGAAGAGGGCCGATTGCCCGCCCGGTGTGATCATCACGTTTTCTGGACCCGTTGGAACACCTGTACGCTCTTGCACGCGCTGCGCCACCTCGCGGCGCAGCGCTGCGATTCCAGGAACCATCGCATAGCCCGTATGCCCGCCGCACGCAGAGACGTGCATTGCGTCTAAAATGATCGGATCGGTGCGAATATCATGCTCGCCAATCGTCAATTCCGTCACAGGCGTGCCCGCCGCGATCATTTCGCGTGCGCGCATGAAGACTTCCCAGCCGTCAGAACCACCGCCAGTAATTTCGGTCAATGTGGGGGATAAAGCGGGCATAGCGACTTCCTGTGATGCGAAAGTTCACTTGGCCAAGGCGCGTAGGATTCGTCAACACTCTGGACGGAACTGATTTCTCCCGCTAATGAAGGGTCATGAAACAGACACAGGTCATCACATTTATCTGCTGTATTCCCCACTAACTTCGTTAGGCGGGCCGGTTTCACATTTCTTTCACTGATCTGAGTTGCTAAGTCCGCCAAAGCATTTGCGCGCGCACTTAAGGACGTCCGATATGATACAGATCACTTTGCACAACACCCAAACCCGCCAGAAAGAGGTTTTGGAACCGATTAAATCTGATGACGTGTCGATGTATGTCTGTGGTCCAACGGTGTATGATCGCGCCCACCTTGGTAATGCGCGGCCTGTGATCATTTTTGATACGCTCTTTCGTTTACTGCGCCACGTTTATGGCGAAGATCATGTCACCTACGTGCGAAACTTTACGGATGTGGATGACAAGATCAACGCGCGTGCGGCTGAAACGGGAAAAAGCATTCGCGAGATTACCGATGGCACAATCAAGCTATACTTGGATGATATGGACGCGGTTGGTGCGATGCATCCTAATCACATGCCGCGCGCAACTGAATATATCGAGCAGATGGTCGCAATGTCGGCGGATCTAATCGAAAAAGGCTTTGCTTATGAGGCGGAAGGCCATGTGCTCTTCGCGGTTGAGAGCTACGCGGATTATGGCAAGTTTTCAGGTCGCAGCATTGAAGACATGATCGCAGGCTCACGCGTTGAAGTCACGCCTTATAAGCGCAATCCGATGGACTTCGTGCTTTGGAAGCCTTCGGACGAGAACACACCCGGTTGGGACAGCCCATGGGGCAAGGGACGTCCGGGCTGGCACATAGAATGCTCTGCTATGGCGAATGAACTTTTGGGCGAAAGTTTCGACATCCATGGTGGTGGCAATGATCTGACCTTTCCACATCATGAGAATGAAATCGCGCAAAGCAAATGCGTAGGCCATGGTTTCGCAAATATCTGGATGCATAACGAGATGTTGCAGGTTGAGGGCAAAAAGATGTCCAAGTCATTAGGCAACTTCTTCACAGTGCGCGATTTGCTGGATCAAGGCGTGCCGGGCGAGGTGATCAGGCTCGTCATGCTTGGAACCCACTACCGTAAGCCGATGGATTGGACTGAACAGAAACGCGCCGAAGCGGAGCGAACGTTGCGTCATTGGCATTCCCAGATTGACGGTATTGTAGCGGCAGATACGCCTGATCCAGAAGTCGTCGCCGCGCTCGCCGATGATTTGAACACGCATAAAGCGATTCAGCGCCTACACGCCTTGTCTCGCGCGCGCGATTTTGCGGGACTTAAGGCCTCCGCGGATCTGCTTGGGTTGCTGACGGATGCGCTTGGCGATTGGGTCGCGACAAGCTGGGGGGGCGGGCACGACCATACCCAGATTATGGAGGTCGAAAGTTGGCTGCGCGCCGCGCGAAATGCGGCAAAGCTCAGCGGTGACTATACGGATGTGGATCGCTTGAAAAGCGCTGCGCGAGGTGCGGGACTGGATGTGCAGATGGGCAAAGACACGGTGGATCTAAAACCAACGCAGGGCTTTGATGCTGAAAAACTATACGCCATTTCACGAAAGGGCGCATAAATGAGCCGTGAACGCCTTTATCTTTATGACACAACTCTGCGTGATGGCCAGCAAACCCAAGGCGTGCAATTCTCCACTACGGAAAAAATGCAGATCGCAGAAATGCTTGATGGGTTAGGACTTGATTACATCGAGGGCGGCTGGCCGGGCGCGAACCCGACCGACAGTGAATTTTTCGAAAAGGCTCCGAAAACCCGTGCGCAGATGACCGCCTTTGGGATGACGAAAAGGGCCGGAAGGTCCGCTGAGAACGACGAGGTTCTTGCGCAAGTCATGCAAGCAAACACGGGCGCGGTTTGTTTGGTGGGCAAGGCTTCCGCCTTCCACGTCTCTGACGCGCTTGGCATCACCAAGGCCGAGAACACGGCCAATATCGCCGCCTCTTTCTCCCATCTTGTCGGGCAAGGTCGCGAAGCGCTGTTCGATGCCGAGCATTTCTTTGACGGATACAAATCCGATCCCGCCTATGCGCTTGAATGCTTGCATGCGGCCCATGAAGCGGGTGCGCGCTGGATCGTTTTATGCGATACGAATGGCGGTACCTTGCCACAAGAAGTGGCTGACATTACCAAAGCGGTAATTGCCTCTGGTATTAGTGGCGACCGACTTGGCATTCACACACACGACGACACGGCCAATGCGGTGGCCTGTTCGCTCGCTGCGATTGATGCAGGCGCGCGGCAGGTGCAAGGCACGCTCAATGGGCTCGGCGAGCGTTGTGGAAATGCCAATCTGACCACGCTTATTCCGACTCTGCTGTTGAAAGAGCCATATGCGAGCGTTTTTGAGACGGGTGTTTCGAATGAGAGCCTGCAAACCCTTACACAGATTTCGCGCACCTTGGATGATATCCTGAACCGCGTTCCTTTGCGCCAAGCGCCTTTTGTCGGTGCGTCAGCTTTTGCGCACAAAGCGGGTCTGCACGCCAGCGCGATCCTGAAAAATCCAAGTACTTATGAGCACATCGAGCCAACAATCGTTGGCAACGCTCGCATCATTCCAATGTCAAACCAAGCGGGCCAATCGAACCTGCGCAAACGTCTCTCGGACGCTGGGTTAAGCGTTGCCAAAGGCGATCCTGCGCTTGGATTTCTGCTTGATGAGATCAAAGAGCGCGAATCCAGCGGTTATTCCTATGATACGGCGCAGGCGAGCTTTGAGTTGCTCGCACGCCGTGCCCTCGGGCAATGCCCCGCGTTCTTCGAAGTGAAGCGTTACAAAGTCACCGTGGAGCGTCGCAAGAACAAATATGACAAAATGATTTCGCTCTCCGAAGCGGTCGTTGTGCTGAAAGTCGATGGCGAAAAGAAGCTCTCTGTGAGCGAATCGATGGATGAAACAGGCTCTGACCGGGGTCCTGTGAATGCCTTGTCCAAGGCTTTGGCGAAAGATCTGGGGCAATATCAGGACATGATCGATGATATGCGTCTTGTGGATTTTAAGGTGCGGATCACCCAAGGTGGGACCGAAGCGGTTACGCGCGTGATCATCGACAGCGCTGACTCTAAAGGCAATCGTTGGAGCACAGTAGGGGCCTCACCCAATATTGTGGACGCGAGTTTTGAGGCGCTCTTGGATGCGATCCAATGGAAGTTGATCCGCGATACGGGCGATAATCTCAATAAGTAACCTTGACGTTACATGTCACCTTAGCTACTCATGTCACTTATAGGTTACATGAGGGAGAAAAGACATGAATGTTGAAACACTTTCGAAGATTAGGTTGTTTGGTTTTGCTGTGGCAGGCTTGGTCTGTGCGGGCTACAGTCTTGCGGCGCTTGCGAGCAACTCGCCCGATCCATTTGCTCCGTGGTTGCCCGCTGTTTCTGGCGTCGCTGCTGCAGCGATCATTTGGGTTTCGGCGTTGTCAGCAGGCGATTCCAAAGCCGACGCCGCTTTTGATGAGTTTTACAGAATCGAATGGCGCAAGGCGGTAGGGTTTGCCTATTGGTTCGCAATCCTGCTCTACCCAATCTTTGCTGTGTTGATGGCGCTTGGCTGGGTGTCCTCGCCGACGGCCTTTGCGTCAATGGGTACCGCTAGCGGGGCCGCGCCATTGCTGGCCTTTTGCTTTATCACGTTGCGGAGCTAAGACATGGCAAAGCTTCACAACACCCTCAAAGCACACCGTACCGACAAGGGCTTTACCCAAGCCTCCTTAGCAGAGGCCGTCGGCGTGTCGCGCAAGTCCATCAACACGATTGAAAATCGTGTGTTCACGCCCTCAACCTTGTTGGCGTTGCAGATTGCAGATGCGCTTGAGTGCTCTGTTCATGATATATTTTACGTGAAAGGCGACTGATATGTTTCTGACAGTGTTGAAATTTACAGCGGTAAGCCTTGTGATTACCGCACTGGTTGCTCTTGGTCTGATCCTATCTGATCGCCCGAAAAATTTTAGCGATGCGGAGGATGCCGAAAGTCTTGATTTCGAGAGCACCGTCGCCCTTGGCATCAGCGATGTGCCCCCACAAAAAGGCGTCACGATGGGCAATGGTTGGGACATGCCAATCCGCAGTTATGGGGTTCAGGGCGCTGACAAACCATTGCTGATCTTGATCCATGGATCCGGCTGGAGTGGCTTGCAATTTAACCGTCTTGCCAATGCATTAGCGAATGACGCTTATGTTGTTGTCCCTGATCTACGTGGTCATGGGGCGAGTCCTGAACGTCGGGGTGACATGGATTACATCAATCAAATGGAGGATGATCTCGCTGCTCTTATCAAAGCGCAAGCGCGCGAGGATCAAAAAGTCATTGTTGCTGGGCATTCCTCTGGCGGTGGTCTTGTTGTGCGCTTTGCAGGCGGTGAGCACAGCGTGTTGATGGATGAAGCGATCTTGCTCGCGCCATTTCTCAAATACAACGCCCCGACAACGCGTGAGAATTCTGGCGGATGGGCACATGCGATGACGCGCCGTATCATCGGGTTGTCGATGCTTAACACCTTCAAGATCACCGCCTTGAACCACCTAGAAATCATCCAATTCAACATGCCTAAAGCCGCGCGAGAGGGAAAATATGGCCATCTTGCCACGCTTTCCTACACCTATCGTTTGAACACAGGCTATGCGCCGCGGATGGACTACCTGAAGGATATCGCCGCTTTGCCCAATTTCACGCTGATCGCTGGTGCGCAGGATGAAGCGTTTCATGCGGAAAAGTATGAGGAGGTGATGAGCGGGGCCTCTGACAAAGGCAGCTATCATATTTCGGATGGCGAGAGCCACCTGAGCATAGTAAACGCAGCTTCAACTGAAACGCTGATCCGAGGACTATTGAAGTGAGCGAGACCCCTGAATGGCACGCTAGTGCTGCGATTGTTGAACGCGGGGATGGCGCACGGTTTCGCGCGGCCATGGCCGCTCCGGCGCAGGCGCGTGCTATCTTGTTCCCAATCTATGCGGCAAACGTCGAAATCACACGCGCGCCTTGGGTGACGGCAGAGCCGATGATTGCAGAAATGCGACTACAATGGTGGCGTGATGTGATGGAAGAGATCATCGCAGGTGGCGAGGTGCGTCGCCATGAGGTCGCAACGCCGCTGGCGCGTGTGTTGAGCAAATCGGGGGCCGAAGCGCTGGACCGCCTGATCGCCGCGCGCCGCTGGGACATTTATAAGGACCCATTTGAGGACGCAACAGCCTTCACCGCTTATCTAGAGGACACGGCGGGGGGCGTTTTGTTCGCCGCGTGCGACGCGCTTGGACGGGCCGATAACAAAGTTGCGAAGGATGCGGGCTATGCTTCTGGCCTTGCGAGTTTTTTCCAAGCAATACCCGCGCTCGAAGACGCTAAGCGCGTACCTTTGCTTGATGGGCGGTCAGAGGCGATTGTTAACTTGGCCAAAGGTGGTTTGAGCAGGCTCACGCAAGCGCGCAAGGCCCGTGGCAGTCTGGCAAAGCATGGCTGCATTGCACTGTGGCAAACAGAGGCGTTGTTGGAACAAGCTGTCGCCGATCCGCGCGCTGTTGGCGAAGGCCGGCTTGACGTTGGCGCGTTCACGTCCTCAATCCAGCTGTCCAAAGCAGCGCTATTAGGTCGCTGGTAGCGGTTCTTTCGAGCGCATCATCAGCCAGATCAGCGCGGTGCCAGCGAGTGCTAGGAAGGGGATCATCGCAAGGTTTACGGCCGTCCAGCCTTGCGCAGGATCACCGCCAGAGCAGTTCATCAAGCCACCAGATGCGAGCGAAGCCATGGTCACGCCACCAAACACGAACAAATCGTTCATACCCTGCACGCGGCCACGATCTTGCGGGCCATGCGCTGAAGTCAGCATCGCAGTCGCCCCGATAAAGCCGAAGTTCCAGCCAATGCCGAGTAAAACGAGTGCGATGAAGAAGTTCTCCAACTCCACATCATTCAGTGCGACAACACCCGCGGTTGCAAGGATCACAAGTCCTGCACCGACGATCTTCTCAACGCCAAAGCGCGCAATCAGATGGCCCGTAAAGAACGACGGAATGAACATGGCCAGCACGTGTCCCGTGACAACGTCCGCGGCGTTGTTTGTCGTATAGCCACAGCCCACCACGGCAAGGGGCGTGGACGTCATCACAAGGTTCATCAACGCATAGGACACCATTCCGCAGATCATTGCGACAGCGATGCGCGGCGTTTTCAGCAATTCCAAGCGTGAGCGTGCTTCAGGCGCATCCGCCGCAGGGGCCGCAGGGGCAGGGATGTTGATAAACAAAAAGATCAGTGAGCCGACTGCGTTAAGCAAAAACACAAAGATATAAGCCCCCATGAAGGCGGACACAGTCGCATCGCCGGATGGGACCATTCCGTTGGTGGCTTTGACCATTTGGGGGCCGATAATGGCAGCTGCGAGGCCACCCGCCATGACATAAGAAATCGCTTTTGGTCGAAACGCTTCGTCTGCGGTATCTGCGGCGGCGAAGCGATAAAAACCTTGCGCGCTCATGTAGAGGCCAGTGCAGAAACTACCGAATAAGAAGAGCGGGAAGCTAGAATAATAAAGCGCAATCGCACCGATCAAGCCGCCAAGCGCGCCACCTGCGGTGCCAATCCAAAAACCGGCGCGGCGTCCATAGCGCTGCATTACGCTCGAAATTGGCGTAGCTGCGCACATTGACCCGATCACAACCATCGAGATCGGCATTGTCGCAAAACAGATATTAGAGGCAAGCGATTGCCCCGCGAGCCCAGCGATAGTGAAGAGCATCGGCATCTGAGAGCCAAGCACGGCTTGTGCCAAAATCAGGACCAAAACTGTGCGGCGGGGGGAGGAAACGGCTTGTGTCATGATTTCTGCCTTAAACCTGCGACGCGCGGCCCGCAAGCGCGCTCATGTAACATCGATGATATGGGCGAAAGATCCAGCAACATTTCCTGACGTTAAACCCATCGCGGGCAGGGCAGTGTTTTGCGCGTCCTGTGCCTGAAAGAGCGGTGTGCCAGCTGCGTTTAACGTGCTCGCATAATGGAATTCATGCGCGCACCACGTGCCTGCGAACAGACCTGTGGTGGCTTGCAATTGACGATACCCAAGGTGAAGTTTTCGCTGCTCGAAAGACGTCTCTAGCCGTAGTAACCCCGCCATTTGGTGCTGGGTACCGCCCGCGTCTATCAAGCCATCGCCAAGCAACATGTAGCCACCACATTCACCGTAGATTTGCGTATGCGCCGCTGCTTCACGCAAGGACGGTATGAAACTTCTTGTTTGAGCCAAATATCCCGCGTGAAGTTCAGGATACCCGCCGGGGAGAAAGATGAAATCGCACTCTGGCACTGGATCATCATTTAGTGGTGAGAAGACGCTGATCTCAGCCCCTTGGCTCTGCCAGTCTTGCAATAAATGTGGGTACGCAAAAGCAAATGCATTGTCGCGCGCAATCGCAATACGTTGTGCGGGCGGAGCGAGTTTTCTGGCGATTTCTGTGGTGGGCAGAGGTTGGCTTAACCCCGACAGCAGATCCAAATCGATGTTGTTTGCAACCAGATCAGCCGCGCTTTCGATGAAAACGTCTAAATCTTCGCGTTCCTGCGCTTGCACCAAACCGAGGTGTCGTGAGGGCTGCACAACTCCTTCACTGCGCGGGATCGCACCAAGAACAGGTAAACCACTTGGCATCAAGGCACGTCGCAAAATCGTTTCATGGCGGGCGCTGCCGACCTTGTTCAGGATCACCCCTACTACATGCACGTCAGAATCAAACTGCGCAAATCCGATCACCATAGGTGCAATGGATTGCGCTATGCGCGACGCATCGACGACCAAAACAACTGGCAAACACAATTGTCGCGCAAGATCCGCGACGGAGCCACGCCCATCTGGGGGCGCACCATCAAACAGACCCATAGCGCCCTCGATCACCAGCGGGGTTTCTCCGGCAGCAAGGGACGTTATGCGTTCAGGCGACATGGCCCAAGCGTCTAAATTGAAACATGGTATGCCAGAGGCGGCTTCGTGAAAACGTGGATCTATATAATCAGGTCCTGATTTCGCGCCACGAATGTCGACACCAAGCCGCTTGAATGCGCGGAGGATTCCAAGAGTGATTGTGGTCTTGCCCGAGCCGGATGAGGGCGCTGCAATGATGAAACCAGTGCCGCGTTTCATGATGCTTCTGCGGGTCGGCCTCGTCCCAAGGGGTCATCATTGCGTGGCTCGAACCCTTGCGCGATGCTTTGCCAATCCAGCGCCTGACGCATGAGAACGGAGCGACCGATGCATAAGATCGACGGTGGTTTCAGGTTCGCTGCAGCAATATCAGCCGCCATCGTGCCAAGCGTGGTCTCCAGCACATTCTGATCTTCGGTGGTAGCGGAGGTCACAACAGCCGCAGGCTCCATCGGATCACGTCCCGCGTCCAACAGCGCGTTGGCGATGCGATCCACATGCTTCATACCCATATAAATCACCAACACTTGCGCGCCGTCTGCTATGGCTTTCCAATTTAACGATGAGGGCGTGTCGCCCGTCTGATCATGTCCGGTTACAAAGGTCACAGACTGGTTCACGTCGCGGTGCGTCACTGGAATGCCCGCATAGGCCAGTCCGCCGATCCCTGCGCTGATGCCGGGGATAATGCGGATGGGCACGCCGTGTTGCACAAGTGTTTGTCCTTCTTCACCGCCGCGCCCGAACACGAACGGATCGCCACCCTTCAAGCGCAATACCCGTTTGCCCGCGCGTGCGAGCTCTACAAGATGCAATGAAATATCGCGTTGCTTTGCCGACGGTTTTCCACCGCGTTTGCCTGCATAAATATGCTCGGCCTGCGGGGCCCACTCCAAAATCGCTTTTTGCACGAGCGCATCATAGACGATCACATCTGCTTGACGCAGCGCATTGAGCGCATGCAACGTTAAAAGGCCGGGATCGCCGGGTCCAGCGCCTGCAAGCCAAACCCAGCCAGGCTGGAATGTGGGCCAATTTGTGCCGGGCAATGCGGGCAATGGAGAATGTGAATCGCTCATGCCCTCTTATGGCCTTTGCAAAAATTAAACGAAAGGTGGCATGCGACATCGAATGAGGAATTGGCGGCATGTGATTGCGTCGCTAAGGTGCGGACAATGACGCGGAAACCAGACATAGAATTGCGCCGTGGTTGGACCACGGGAGCCTGCGCGACCGGCGCGGTTCAGGCCGCGCTTCGCGGTTTGTGGGAAGGTCGTGTGCCAAGCAAGGTGCAGATCACCTTGCCGCGCGGGGAAACGCCTGTGTTTCAGATTGAACACAGCGAAGTGGGTGATGGTTGGGCCAAGGCGTCGATCATAAAGGATGCGGGCGATGATCCTGATGTGACACACCAAGCCTTGATCGAAGCCGCCGTGAAAATCTCAGATGGCGGAATCGTCTTCAAAGGTGGCGCTGGTATTGGTCATGTCACACGCCCCGGCTTGCCAATCGCGGTGGGCGAGCCTGCAATTAACCCTGTTCCGCGGGAGATGATGCGTGCAGTGGTAAATGATACCGCCGCGCGCCTTGGCGAAGCGCCTGATATCGAGATCACATTGAGCGTGCCAAACGGCGCAGTGCTGGCGCTGAAAACATGGAACCCGCGTCTTGGCATCATTGGTGGTCTTTCGATCCTTGGCACCACAGGTATTGTTCGGCCCTTCAGTTGCGCGGCTTGGATCGCGTCTATCCACCGCGGCATTGATGTGGCCTGCGCCGAAAATCTGCCGCATGTGGCGGGCTGCACTGGGGCGACCAGCGAACGCGTGGTGCAGGGCCTCTATGAGCTGCCAGATCACGCTATGCTGGATATGGGAGATTTTGTGGGTGGTTTGCTCAAGTATCTTGCCAAACACCCCGTGCCGCGCATCACGATTGGCGGCGGAATTGGTAAGATGACCAAACTTGCCCAGGGCGCGCGGGATTTGCATTCGGGCCGCTCTCAGGTCGACTTGGGCGCGCTGGCGCAAGTGTTCGGTCTGTCAGAAATTGCAGATATGAACACAGCGCTGCAGGCCTATGAAACCATTGGAAAACCTATGGCAAATTGGGTTGCGGAGAATGCGCTTTCGACAATTTCGGACATGCTTCCCGATACTGTGTCCGCAGATGTCGTGGTGATTGATCGCAATGGTGAGGTCTTGGCGCGCGCATGACGATTCTAATCCTTTCAGGTACGGGCGAAGGGCGCGAGATTGCTGCTAAGCTACATCAAAATGCTGTGAGTTTGATCGCGTCGCTCGCGGGCGCGACGCGCAATCCCAGCGATCAAGCGGTGCAGACGCGTATTGGTGGGTTTGGTGGTGCATCTGGGTTTGCGACATACTTGAAAGAGCATGAGATTACAGCTGTCCTGGATGCGACGCACCCGTTTGCGCGCGATATTTCGCAGCGTTCTCATAAAATCTGTACTGTGTTGAATATCCCTTATTGCCTGTTTGCTCGGCCTGCTTGGGTAGCGACTGAACGGGATCTCTGGACATCGCTCGCCGATGAAACAGAGGCTGCGGTGCATATAAAACCTTCTTCAACTGTTTTCTTAGCAACGGGCCGTAAGACACTGAATAAATTTGAAAACCTATCGAATTGTCGTTTGATTTGCCGTCAAATTGACCCGCCCGATGGTCTATTTCCATTTCCAAACGGTGAGTTCTTGATCGGGCGGCCACCATTCTCAACCGCGGATGAAATCGCGTTGTTTCGACAGCTCGAAGTGGATTGGCTCGTTGTGAAAAATTCAGGTGGAACTGCGAGTTTTTCGAAACTTGAAGCCGCGCGTGAACTTGGATTGCACGTTGGTATGATCGAACGACCTGATATGCCGGATGCTAAAACCGTCACGACCGTCAAACACGCAATTGAGTGGGGTTTGACGCATGGGTGAACGCATCATCAAAGGCGACACTTGTGTCCTAGAGGGTGCGCGATGGTTGGCTGAATATGACTCTCGCTTCAAACGCGCGATTGAGGAAATTGGCCCGTTGCCCCTGCGTTTAAAGGAAGAAGGTTTTGCGCAGTTGCTGAATGCGATTATCGGCCAGCAAGTGTCGGTGGCCTCCGCCAATGCGATTTGGGCGCGTATGGAAGGGCTTAATCTGACCTCGGAAGATAGGATTGCGCATGCAAGCGACGAAGACCTGCGCGCTGGCGGCTTAAGTGGTCAGAAAATGCGTTACTCACGCGCTCTGGCGGAAGCGCGGATCGACTACTCAGCCCTGCGCGACATGCCTTCGGATGAAGTGATCAAAACGCTCACGCAGGTCACTGGTATCGGTCAATGGACCGCTGAAATTTACGCGATGTTCAGTTTAGGGCGCGCTGATGTGTTCGCGCATGGCGATCTCGCTTTGCAAGAGGCTGCAAAAGACCTGTTGGGTTTGCCAGAGCGGCCCAAAGAAAAACAAATGCGCGAGATCGCAGGTGACTGGTCGCCGTGGCGCTCGGTTGCAGCGCGCGTGCTTTGGGCCTACTACCGCGTTGTAAAATCACGGGAAGGAATACGATGACACGAGTTTTAAATTCTCAGCGCAAAGAGGCTGTTTCCGGCGAAACGCGCTCTGTTGTGGTGTTCTTGCACGGATATGGTGCGAATGGCGCGGATCTTTTGGGTCTGGCGGATCCTTTGGGTGAACATTTGCCTGACACTTTGTTCGTGGCCCCCGACGCTCCCGAAGGTTGCGCAGGCGCGCCCATGGGGTTCCAATGGTTTCCCATCCCGTGGATCGATGGCTCCTCTGAGGAGGAAGCTGAGCGCGGCATGACCTCAGCTGTCGCAGACTTGAACGCTTTTCTTGATGCTTTGATGGTGGACGAAGATGTGTTGCCCGAGCAGGTGGTGCTGTTTGGCTTTTCCCAAGGCACGATGATGGCGCTACATGTGGCCCCACGCCGCGAAGACGAAGTGGCAGGTGTTGTCGGGTTCTCCGGTCGTTTGCTCGCGCCTGAGGATTTGGTCGATGATGTCGTTGTGCGCCCTCCGATCCTCTTGGTGCATGGCGATGCGGATGATGTTGTGCCTGTGCAATCGCTACCTGAGGCGGCGGATGCGCTCCAAAAAGCCGGCTTTGAGGATGTGTTCGCGCATATAATGAAAGGCACCGCACATGGCATTGCGCCCGATGGACTGTCGGTAGCATTGGCATTTATGCGCGATAAGTTGAATCTTTAACCCTTGTGAAACAACGCTTTGGCAAGGCCTTCATGAAGACGCTTGCCAGAATGTGAACCCCATATATAGTGACGGTGAGATGTCGCAGGACTAACCCTGCGTTTTTGCTGCAATCGATGGGGGATGCGGGTTCAAGAAAATCATCAAAACCGACCGTAGAAACAGCACGAAGACCCTATGCGATGGGTTGCTTTCATGATGAGCGTTGAGGTGTTGTCCACTCACTCACATATGCACCAGCTCAACACCCATCGCACACTGGTGTTGAACGCAGATATGCAACCGCTGAGCTGGATGCCTTTGTCGACTTGGTCGTGGCAGGAAGCGATGACCGCCGTATTGCAAGATCGTGTCATCCAACTGAAAACATACGAAGATCTCGAAATACACTCTGCGACGCAAACTTTTGAAGTGCCGGCCGTCGTGTGCCTGCGCCAGTATCACAAACGCCAGAATGCGGCGTTCACGCGCTACAATTTGTTCTTGAGGGATGGGTTTCGCTGCCAATATTGCGGTGCGAAGAAACCAGCCAAGGATCTGACGTTTGATCATGTGCTGCCGCGTTCTCGCAAAGGGCCAGCCACTTTTGAAAATATCGTGGCGGCCTGCCAATCCTGCAACCTTCGCAAGAGCAATCGAACGCCGCGCGAGGCAGGGATGAAACTGCTGCGCAAACCGCGTGCGCCGTCACCGCATGATCTTGATAAGGTTGGTCGCAAACTGGCACGTGTGCAAAGTGAATTACATCAGACTTGGCTTGATTTTCTCTATTGGGGTGCTGATTTGGAGGCGTAACGAAACGTGTCTTACTTCGGACGTTCGATTCTGTTTTTCATATCGAGCGATTTGATGATTTTGCTTAGGTTCTTTTCTTTGTGCTTTCGTTCGCTCAGAGAAGTGGTGTTGAACGCATCTTCCGCAACCAATCGGCGCCAACGAGTTACCCGTGCTTGATCGATGTCACCGTTTTTTAATGCTGTCTTAATCGCGCAACCGGGTTCACTGTCATGGGCGCAATCGCGAAACTTGCATTGGGTTTGAAGCGTTTCGAGATCCGCGAACAGATCGCCAACGCCCGCCGCCGCATCCGTCAGCTGCAATTCGCGCATGCCCGGGGTGTCGAGGACAGCGCAACCACTGGCTACAAAATGCAATTCGCGCCGCGTTGTTGTGTGACGGCCTTTGCTGTCAATCGCACGGATTTCGCCGGTTTCAATGGCATCGCTGCCTGCTAAAGCATTGGTTAGGGTGGATTTTCCAACGCCAGAAGAGCCGAGGAAAGCGACGGTTTGACCTTTATTACACCATGTTGCGAGCTGTTTAGCCGTATCATCAGATTTCGCATTCAACGGCGTTACGGGGACAAGGTCAGAGATACTTTGCGCTTGCTCAACATAGGGGTCGACATCTTCACAGAGGTCAGTTTTGGTTAACAAAATAACGGGCGTCACATCTGCGTCAAAGGCGAGCGCCACATAGCGTTCAAGCCGCGCAATGTTGAAGTCCGCGTTGCAAGAGGTCACGATAAAGGCGGTGTCGATATTGGCGGCGATCAGCTGCTCGAAACGGTCTTTGCCAGGCGAGCGTCGCTTGATCAGGCTTTTGCGTTCGAGCAGAACACTCTCCGCAAGCGTTTCCGCGTTATAGAGAAACCAATCACCGACTGTCGCATCCTTGCGCGGTGGCAGCACGGCGGAAATGTCAGCGCCGATCACCTGTAAACCACTGCGATGCACGGATGTGACGCGCACAGGTGGTGTCTGTGCCATCGCATCCGCTGCGGTTTGCTGCGCGAAAAAGCCTGACCAGCCAAGGCGTTCTAAAGGGTTTTTAAGGGTAGGGGATGCGGAGGCTCCAGGGAGGAAGGTTTCGTAGTTGCGGCTCATGACGCCTCCCAAAACATGCAAGCGCACACGAAAAAGGGCCGCAATGCGCGACCCTCAATCAAATTCGATTTGCAGTCGAAGATCACTCGGACTTCGACGGTGCGCCGGTTGGGACTTTACCAGCGCCCTTAGAATTCAGCGGATCGTCTTGACGCTGCACGGAACCCTCAAAGTGTGCACCGCTCTCGATTGCGATCGTTTTGTGAATGATGTCACCTTCAACACGTGCGGTCGACGTCAAACGTACTTTCAAACCACGGACACGGCCAACGATACGGCCATTGACGACAACGTCATCCGCGATCACTTCGCCTTTGATTGTCGCGCTTTCACCGATGGTCAGCAAATGCGCGCGAATGTCGCCTTCTACTGTCCCTTCGACCTGAATGTCGCCAGTGGTTTTCAAGTTACCTGTGACGTGCAGGTCTGCAGACAAGGTTGAGACCGGCGGCTTTGCCTTTGGGGCAGAGGCCTTGAACTCGCTCGAGCGCGGAGGCACGGAGGGTGCCGCAGAAGACGTCTCCGCTGTTACTGGAGTGGTGCCGTCCGCCTTGGGCCCGGGTTCGTGGATTTTGCTTTTAGAAAACATCGTTTGCAGCCTTAATATAAATCATCGGATTGACGGCTTTGCCGCCGACGCGAACTTCGTAGTGTAGATGGGTCCCAGTGGATCGTCCAGTGTTGCCCATATCACCAATGCGCTGACCACGCGAGACCCTTTGTCCGACCTTCACACGGAATTTAGACAGATGAGCGTAGCGCGTCTCTATACCAAACTGGTGTTGAATTTTCACGAGCTTGCCGTAGCCAGACAGCCAACCTGCATGGATCACAACGCCATCCGCCGTTGAGTAAACCGGTGTGCCATGGGGTGCTGCAAAGTCCGTGCCTTTGTGCATGCGCCCCCAACGATATCCGAAACCAGATGTGAAGCGGAACGCGCTTTTAACAGGATTTGCAAACGGCGCTTTCTGAGCAGCGATGCGGTAAAGGTTGAGACGATCCATATCCTTCAGGATGTCATTCGCTCGCTTGGTCTCCGCTGTTTCAGCAGAACCACGGGTCGAAAAACTCAGCGGCATCAAGGGGCCACCTTGGCCGGAATAACCTTTGCGCACTTCATTCAAAATGCGGTCCGTGTTCATACCAGCGGCACGAAACATCTTATCGAGCGGTTTGACTGAAACAGTCATTGCTTCTTCAAGCTGGCGGAAGATTTGATCGTTTTTGTCTGCCATCACTTGGATGTCAAACTTCATTTCTTCTGCTTGCAAAAGGGCATCTTGCGCATCCGCAACCACTTTATCACGCTCTTGCGCAGTGGATTCCAGAGCAGCAGCTAAAAAATTCAAAGCCGCGTCATCGCTAACGCTGTTCGCAGCAACACCTGCGCCGCCATCTGAAAGCCGGGCCACTTGATCACGCGCGGCTTCGCGGTCTTTCATGGTTTTACGCAGGGTGGTTTGGATCACATCGATTCCAGTCTCCAATTCGCGGCGGCGCGTTTCGGACGACAACAACTCGGACTGCATAATAGAAATTTGGCTCAAAGCCGCGTTAAACCGTTCTTGCGCTGCTAGGGCTTCTGCGGCGCGCGCGTCGCGCTCGCTAGAGAGCTCGTTCAAACGGCGCTCATAGGCACTCTGGTCACGCTTGGCTTGGTCGCGGAAATTTCCGGAGCCAATACTGTCCATCAACAAAATGGACGTTGCAACAATTGACCAAGTTACGATTGACGCAGCGCCGATATATGCGATGATTTGAGTGGACGGACGCAAGCGAATAAAACGCGTGTCCGCATCGGAACGCAGAAAGACTCTGCGTTCAGGAAAATGGCGCTCCAAAAACGCATTAAAATTAATCGAAAGCCGTTTTTTCAAACTAGCGTCCCTTTTCGTCCCAGCCCAACATATGGTGCTCGTTTCAGTACTTGAGTGAAAGTCCTGCGGCCCCTTGAGCGTTTTAAATAGCCAGCAGGCCGCGTTCACGCAAGTCATTTGGCGTTTACGTTCAGGTAAAGCATGGAAATTGAAGAAAATTGTGGCGGAAAATCGCCGAAGATTTGTGTGTCAGTCTTTCGTCACTCGCCTTGCGGGTCAGGCAAATCTTCTGTCAGAGGCCAGTAGAAATCCGGTGGGATTCCTGCATCGGCGCGTTTTTCTTCGTTGAAAGGTGGTTTCAATGTACCGTGGAAATAGGTGCGCACGAGTTTGTGAAACACCTCTTTTGGATCCTCGTTCTCGCGCCCGCACATGAAGTTGAACCATTTAGAGCCATAAGCGACGTGGCTTACTTCTTCGGCATAGATTGTTTCTAACGCGGCAACGGCGCTCTTGGCTTTGGCGTTTTGAAACACTTTGATCATACTAGGTGTAACATCCAGCCCGCGTGCTTCCAAAACCATCGGAACCACCGCGAGTCGTCCCATGAAGTCTTCTGCCGTGTCCTCAGCTGCGCGCCACATACCCGCATGCGCAGGCAATGCGCCATAAAAGCTGCCCAATTCCTCAAGACAATCGCACATCAGATTGAAATGTTTGGATTCGTCATCCGCGGCGCTGACCCAGTCGTCATAGAACCCTGCAGGCAAAGGAATATGACTAAAGCGCGCGATGATGTCCCAGTGGAGGTCCACTGCATTCAGTTCGATATGAGCGACGGCATGAAGAAGGGCGATGCGACCGGTTTCAGAACCTGGTTTGCGGCGCGGTACATCACGCGGCGACAGTAATTCAGGCGCCTCGGGTCGGGCAGGGTGCATGGGCGGCAAAACGCTGCCAACCTCGGGGAAAGCGCCATCTGCACGTGCGGCACGCCACTCCGCTGCATACTTATGAGAGAGAGCGGTTTTCGCGCGCCCGTCGGCCGTTTGCAGCACATCAAGCGCCATTTCTGCGAGAGGCTTCAAGCCTGTAGCGCCTTGGCGGCCTCTAGCACGTTTTCTGCGTGACCAGGCACTTTCACCTTGCGCCAAACCTGCGCGAGTGTGCCATCGGCTGCAATCAAAAACGTCGCGCGCTCAATGCCCATAAATTTTTTGCCATACATATTCTTTTCTTTCCAAACGCCAAAGGCTTCACAGATAGCGTTATCTTCGTCTGACAAAAGCGGCATCGTGAGCCCGTGTTTTGTAGCGAATTTCTCGTGGCTTGCGACGCTATCGGCTGAAATGCCCCATATTGTGACGCCCAATGCTGCAAAATCAGCTTCCATTCCGGTGAAGGCAATCGCCTCTTTTGTGCAACCAGGCGTGTCGTCGCGGGGATAGAAGAACAAAACAACAGGACCCGACGCATCCGAAAGGGCAATCGTGCGATCGCGGCTGGCAGGTAAAGTAAAATCAGGCGCTTTGTCACCGATATCAATCATTTGGCATCCTCTTGGTTTCGCTAGACTTAGGTTTCATATTAGAAGAGAGCAAACAAGTGAACGCCAACTTTGTGATTTAAAGGCAATACACCAAATATGAGAGAGACGCCGCAAACAGACGCTGATGCAACGGGGCTTTCAAAGCCCAAGCCCGTTTTGCGCAAGCGTCATTTTGCACAGGCGGTTCTGACGGGCTTGGGCGGTTTTGTGGTTGCTTTGGCGATTGGCTTTATTTTATTGGTGGGGCGCGACATCAAAGCGCCTGATTGGTTGCAAAAGCAGATCGATGTAAAGATCGCGGAAGCTTTGCCGAATGTGGATATCGCCATTGGCACGATGTCGCTGCGCATTGAACCCTCCGATCTAAGTCCGCGTGTGTTTTTCCAGAACGTTTCAGTCAAGGATGAAACGGGCCTGCCGTTTGCCTCACTTGGGGAGCTCAGCGTGCGCGCCGCGTTTCCTGCCGCAATCAGAGGCCAATTCTTACCAAAGAAAATCTCATTGTCAGGCGCATTGATGAAGCTGCGCCGTGGCTCAGATGGCGGGTTCGATTTGACCATAGGCTCTGCACTACAAGTCAGCGGCGAGGGCGCAAGTTTGATCGCGCTCATCGAAAGCCTTGATAGCCTGCTTGTTCAACATGAGCTGCGCTACCTGCGCGAGGTCAATGCAACCAGTCTCACTGTGCTGTATGAAGACGCGCGCGCGGGGCGGGCGTGGACGGTGGACGGGGGCCGCATGCGGATCAACTCGGATGGCGAAGCGCTGACAATCGGGGCTGATTTTGCACTCCTTGGAGGGCAGGATTACGCAACCACAATGGAATTGAGCTATGAGAGCGAAATCGGCTCACCGGCTGCGCGCGTTGGTATTTCACTGGCGGATGCGCCCTCCCAAGATATTGCAAGTCAAAGTCAGGCCCTGTCGTGGATTGAAGCCTTGCGCGCACCAATTTCGGGGTCGTTGCGTTCTGAAGTTTTCGAGAATGGCGTCTTCGGTCCCTTGAATGCTACCCTTCAGATTGGCAAGGGTGTGGTGCAGCCGAAAGAAGAGGCAACACCTGTACCGTTTGAGGGCGCGCAGGCTTACTTCAGCTATGAACCTGTTGAGAACATTCTGGAATTTTCAGAATTGAACATCAAATCCGCATGGTTTGAAGCAAGCGCGGAAGGGCGCGCGCGGCTTCAAAATGCTCCGGGCGGTTGGCCAGAAGCCTTGCTTGGGCAGTTCACCGTGAGGAGCGTCAGTGCCAATCCTAACCAGCTTTATGAGACACCCGTCACGCTAGAGCAGGCGGATCTCGATTTACGCTTGGTCTTTGATCCTTTCCGTCTGGATATCGGTCAACTGGTTTTGCGCGAAGCGGGGCAGGTCGTAATCGCAAACGGGCGTATGGATATCGGTTTGGACGGCTGGCAAGTAGCACTTGATGCGCGCTCCAAAGAACTTGATATCAAACGTGTATTAGAGGTGTGGCCGCAGACCGTCAAAGCCAAGACACGAAATTGGATTTCGCAAAATATCGTCAAAGGAGACGTGTCGAATGCGCGTATGTCATTTCGCGCGGTGCCCGATGCACCGCCGGATTTGCATGTGAACTTTGCCTATTCCGATGCCTCGTTGAGGTTTATGAAAACGATGCCTTTGATTGAAAATGCGCGCGGTTACGTGCACATCGAGGGGGCGAGCCTGATAGCCGCGACTGAAGCTGGGCAAATTACACCACCACAAGGTGGCCGCATAGATGTTGCCGGAACCGTCTTTGAGATTCCAGATATGCGGATAAAAGGCGCGCCCGCAAAGGTGCGTCTGGAAACCCAAAGTAGCGTCACCGCAGCGCTTTCCTTACTTGATCAAAAACCGTTTTCGTTTCTCAGTAAAGTGGGCCAACCGGTCACGCTCGCGGATGGGCGTGCAACTGTGTCCGGTACGGTAGGGTTTCCGTTAAAGAAAAAGATCGAAACCTCAGAGATCCTGTTTGATATCTCAGGCGATGTTACAGGTGTGCGCAGCGATACCTTGGTTGAAGGGCGCACAATCGCCGCCGATCGTATTGCTTTAGTTGCAAAACCCAACGAAATTGTGCTGCAAGGGGAAGGCCGCATTGATGCTGTGCCTGTCGATGGCGTGTGGCGTATGCCGCTTGGCACGCCCGGTGCGGGCAGTCAGCTTACAGGACAGGTCGAACTGTCCGAGCGGTTTGTGGATACATTCAACATTGGTTTGCCGCCCGGCTCGGTGACTGGAAAAGGGCAGGGCGAGATCACGATTAACTTGCGCGCGAAACAGGCCCCGAGTTTTGCACTGACGTCGAATTTGCAAGGCGTGGACGTTAAGATTGCACCGCTTGGATATCGCAAGGCACCCAACAGTCGTGGATCATTGTCGGTTATAGGCAAGCTTGGTGGCAAGAACACAGGTCCACCCGTTGTTGAGCGTTTGGTCTTTGATACGCCTGAGTTGAAAGCGAATGGATCAGTGACCATCAGCGCGGCTGGCACATTAGAGCGCGCGAGGTTTGATCGCGTGCGCGCCGGTGATTGGCTCGACGCGCCCGTAACGCTGACGGGACGTGGTCGTAACACGCCTCCGGCGGTCATACTTGGCGGGGGGACGTTGGATCTGCGCAAAATCCCCGCACAGAATGCGCAAGGCAGCAAGGTAGCGACGCCGCTCGATGTGACACTTGATCGCCTGCAAGTCACTGAAAGCATTGTTTTGCGCAATTTCAAAGGCGCGTTTCAATCCAACAATGGCCTGACTGGCAATTTTACCGGCCGCTTAAACGGCAAAGGCGCGCTGTCTGGGCAAACGATCCCGCGAAACGGGCGTACCGCTGTACAAATCAAGAGCAGGAATGCGGGTGCTACGATCAGTGATGCGGGTCTTTTGAAGAACGCGAACGAGGGTGCGATGACCCTAAATTTGACGCCGCGAGCGGGGGCGGGTGAGTATGATGGCAGCTTGGAGATCAACAATTTGCGTTTGCGAGATGCGCCGCCTGCACTGGCGCTCCTGAGTGCAGCAAGCGGGATCGGCCTGCTCGAACAACTTGATGGGCAGGGGCTGGTCTTCACGGACGTGAACAGTCGTTTTCGCATCACTCCCAAGACAATTGTTATAACTGAGGGCAGTGCGGTTGGTCCTTCGTTAGGGCTTTCTTTAGATGGCTATTATGATGTTGCGAGCAAACAGCTCGATATGCAGGGCGTTGTCTCACCATTTTTTGTTATCAACGGCATTGGTTCGATCTTTACGCGTCGCGGCGAGGGGCTTATTGGCTTTAATTTCAACGCGGATGGTCCGGCGGCTTTGCCGCGAATAGACGTGAATCCGCTCAGTATTTTCACCCCCGGCATGTTTCGCGAAATTTTCCGTCGCCCGCCGCCTAAGTTGAGCCAATAACAACATGAAACTCAGCGATTTCGACTTTTATTTGCCAGAAGACCTGATTGCGACGCGTCCTGCGAAACCCCGCAGTTCCGCGCGGCTTTTGTTGGCGAAAGATGGTGCGATCAAAGATGCGTATGTTTCTGATCTTGTTAAAATCTTCCAACCGGGTGATTTGCTTGTTCTCAACAACACCAAAGTGATCCCCGCGCGGCTTTTTGGCGTGCGCAAACGCGAAAGCGTTCATGGGTCTGGGGAAGCGAAGATCGAAGTTACTTTGCTGGAACCCATCGCCACACCAGGCACGTGGCAGGCACTGATCAAACCCTTGCGTAAAGTGAAAGAGGGGGAAGTCATGGTGTTTTCCGAAACGTTAAGCGCGACGTTGACGGACAAAGATGACGGGCAAGGTACGCTTCAGTTTAATCTGCTTGGTGATGACTTTGATACAGCACTTGCTGAGGCCGGCGCGATGCCATTGCCTCCCTATATAGCCGCGCGCAGACCTGCGGATGCACAGGATAAGGACGATTATCAAACTGTGTTTGCGCAGCACTCGGGGGCCGTGGCCGCACCGACTGCGTCGCTGCATTTTGATGCAGCTTTGTTGGGCGAGCTCAAAGAGCGGTGCGTTGAGTTTGCCGAAGTGACCTTGCACGTGGGCGCGGGCACGTTTTTACCTGTGAAGGTTGAGGATGTGACAACCCACAAAATGCACGCAGAATGGGGGCAGGTCGACGAAACTGCCGCTGATCAGATTACTGCAGCCAAACGCGAAGGCCGACGGGTCATCCCAGTTGGCACAACCGCTTTGCGTTTGATCGAAAGCGCTGCGGCGCAAACGGGCGAGATCGCACCATGGGAAGGGGAGACGGACATCTTCATCTACCCCGGTTTCAAATTTAATGTTGCTGATGCGTTGATGACCAATTTCCACTTGCCCAAAAGCACATTGATGATGCTCGTGTCAGCGCTCATGGGCAAAGAGCGTGTTGATCAGATTTACACCCATGCCATCGCCAACGAGTACCGCTTTTTCTCATATGGCGATAGCTCGCTGTTGGTGCCCGAGAAATAACGCCGCTCGCGTCACTTTGCGTGTCGCACATAAACCAGATGTTGAGAGAACCGAGACATACACGCGAGTAATATCGCTACTCGGCACCGCGAGGTTCGCTATGTTTTCTGTACTGACAAACTCTTGGGCCCTGTTGTTGGGCATGATGTTGTTGATGCTCGGCAACGGTTTGCAGGGTACGCTTTTGGGCGTACGCGGTGAAATCGAAGGGTTTTCTACATTCGAGATGTCGCTGGTGATGTCGGCTTATTTCATCGGCTTTCTGGGCGGTTCACGCTTAGCCCCTGAAATGATCAGACGGGTCGGGCATGTGCGCGTCTTCGCAGCCCTTGGATCGTTGATTTCGGCGGTCTTGATCCTCTATCCGGCCTTGGCGAACGCCGAAGCTTGGATGATAGGTCGAATAATCATCGGCTTCTGCTTCTCGGGTGTCTATGTGACGGCGGAAAGCTGGTTGAACAACTCTGCCACCAACGAAAACCGTGGCCAAACCCTCTCTGTTTATATGATCGTTCAAATGATCGGCATCGTCGCTGCGCAAGGCATTTTGGTACTGGGCGATCCCTCTGGCTATATCTTGTTCATTGTGCCTTCGGTTCTGGTTTCCATCGCGTTTGCGCCTATTTTGCTATCGATCACACCGACTCCAGCATTCGATACGACCAAACCAATGTCACTGAAGCAGCTCTTTAATGCTTCCCCTCTAGGGGTGATCGGCATGTTCCTTTTGGGCGGTGTATTCTCTGCGCAATTCGGCATGGCTGCGGTTTATGGTGGTAAAGCTGGCTTGAGTGTTGCGCAGATTTCAATGTTCGTGTCGGCCTTCTACATTGGCGCAATGATTATGCAGTACCCCTTAGGTTTCATTTCGGACCGGATAGATCGACGTTTCCTAATCCTAGCGACAGCAGCTCTGGGTGGCATTGCGTCGGTCTTCGTTGTTTTGTGGGCAAAAGACTTTTATGTCTTGTTGGCCGCGGCTTTTTTAATTGGCGGTACATCGAACCCACTTTATTCTTTGTTTCTTGCCTATACCAATGACTTTCTTGAGCATGAGGATATGGCGGCCGCCTCTGGTGGTATGGTGTTCATCAATGGCCTTGGTGCAATCTCGGGCCCTATTGTGACGGGTTGGTTGATGACAACATTTGGCCCCGGAGCCTTTTTTGGGTTTATTGCAGCGCTCATGCTGGCCATTGCGGCATATGCGGCCTTCCGCATGACGCAACGGTCTGCTCCCTCTGTCGATGATACTGCTGGTTTTCAGGCTATCATGCCTTCGGCTTCGCCAGTCTTTGTTGAGGTCGCGCAGGAAATCGCAATTGAAAACGCAATTGAGGAACAAATGGATGAAGATTCCCATTAATTATGTCGTTTTTGACGCTTTTTGTTACTAGTCTCAGTGACTAAACTGGTTATAGCAATATGAAGACAGAGACGCCCAATTAGGAGAAATGCGATGATTGTGGCCGCAGACGATGTCTTGAGCTTTTGGCTCGATGAAAAGACGCCCGCTGATTGGTACAAGGCGGACGACGCACTTGACCAAGAAATCCGCGACAGATTTGGAGAGACGTGGCAGGCGGCGATGGAGGGCAAGTTTGGCCTGTGGCTGACTTATCCCAGCGGCGCATTGGCCTACATCATTCTAACAGATCAATTCTCGCGCAACATGTTTCGCGGTTTGGGCAAAGCCTTCGCATCTGACAAAGCAGCATTGGCCGCGGCGAAGGTCGCGATTGATCGGCAATGGGACATGCGCATTGATGAACCCGCGCGCCAGTTTTTCTACATGCCATTGATGCATTCTGAAAGCCTGTGCGATCAGGAACGCTGTATTCGCTTGATGAAAGAGCGGATGCCAAAGTCTGGTGATAGTAATTTGCTTCACGCAAAAGCCCACCGCGACGTTATCCGCAAATTCGGGCGCTTTCCCTATCGCAACGACGCATTGGCACGCCGCTACACCCAAGTCGAACAAGAATATGTGCAAAGTGGCGGATATGGAACAACAGTACGTGAGCTGCAAAGCGTCAGCGCGTAACTTTGAAAATTTGAATCATTCTTTTTGGGCAGCCGTTTGGCTGCCCTTTTCTTTTTGCGATCTGCTGAGTAGCCTGTTTCCAAACAGCAAATATTGGAGCACGCGATGAGCAGCACAGCCTACGATATGATCGTCATTGGCGCGGGACCCGGAGGCTATGTCGCCGCGATTCGCGGTGCGCAGCTGGGCCTAAACGTTGCCATTATCGAGCGTGAACATATGGGCGGAATTTGCTTAAATTGGGGTTGTATCCCGACAAAAGCGATGCTGCGCTCTGCGGAAGTGTTTCATCTGATGCACCGCGCGAAGGAATTCGGGCTAAGCGCGACGGGCGTGGACTACGATCTAGACGCTGTCGTGAAACGCTCTCGTAAGGTGGCGGGTCAACTGTCCTCTGGCGTTTCGCATTTGATGAAGAAGAACAAGATCACCATTGTGATGGGGCAGGCGCGATTGTCGGGTACAGACGAAGTCTTGGTTAAGACTAATAAGGGTGATGAAGTTTTGACATCCGCCCATATCGTCCTTGCTACAGGCGCGCGTGCACGTGAATTGCCCGGGCTGGAGGGCGACGGCGACCTGGTTTGGACTTATAAAGACGCGCTCACACCAAAGCGTATGCCGAGTAAACTTCTGGTCATCGGCTCTGGCGCGATTGGGATCGAGTTCGCAAGTTTTTATAACACCCTCGGTGCGGATACGACGGTTGTCGAAGTCATGGATCGTGTGTTGCCCGTTGAGGACGAAGAAGTCAGCGCATTCGCCAAGAAAAGTTTCGTCGCGCAAGGTATGAAGATCCGCGAAAAAGCGATGGTGAAACAGGTAGATCGCGCGAAAGGCAAAGTGACGGCGCATATTGAGCAGGATGGCAAAGTCAGCAAGGAAGAGTTCGATACGGTGATTTCCGCGGTGGGTATCGTTGGTAATGTCGAAGGGCTTGGCCTTGAAGAGATGGGCATTTCGGTGGATCGCACTCACGTGGTCACAGATAAATACTGCCGCACGGATATTGCAGGCGTCTACGCGATTGGTGACATCGCGGGTGCACCGTGGCTTGCGCACAAAGCTTCGCATGAAGGTTTGATGGTTGCCGAAATGATCGCAGGCAAAGCAGTGCACCCGATCAAACCCGGCTCTATTGCGGGCTGTACCTATTGCCACCCGCAAGTCGCCAGCGTCGGCATGACCGAAGCGCAAGCGCGTGACGCGGGGCACACGATCAAAGTCGGTCGTTTTCCATTTATGGGCAACGGCAAAGCCATCGCCTTGGGCGAGGCCGAAGGATTTGTGAAAACAGTCTTTGATGAAAAAACAGGCGAATTGCTTGGCGCGCATATGGTTGGGGCAGAAGTCACCGAAATGATCCAAGGCTATGTGATTGGCCGCCAGTTGGAGACAACGGAAGAAGATTTGATGCACACGGTTTTCCCGCATCCGACCTTATCAGAAATGATGCACGAAAGCGTGTTGGACGCCTATGACCGTGCCATTCATTTTTAGGATCTCGTAATGCCGTCACTCAACAAGATAGAGCTGCGGCGGATCAGTCGCGCATGGTTGAAAGAGCTGCCTTTGAAAGGGATGTCAGTCGCTGAAATATCTGGTCAGTGGGGCAAATACTTCAACTTTGGCACTTACGAGCAGTTTCGCTATCCCAAATATGACATCTGCAAAGGTCCATTCGAGGGCGAAGATGATCGGCCCCGCAAGTTTGATTTGATCATTGCAGATCAAGTTTGGGAGCATCTGGATCGGCCCTATGCAGCTACAAAAAATGTGCGTAAGATGATGAAAAGGGGGTCCTATTTCTACATTGCAACCCCGTTTTTTATTCCGTTCCACGCAGCCCCTCAGGATAATTCGCGTTGGTCAGCACGCGGTTTGAAGAACTTGCTTGTAGAATGCGGTTTTGATGAAAATGCGATCCGCACCAGCCAATGGGGAAATCGTGCGGCGGCGCTTAGAAACCTTGAACCCGTATGGCCGCCTGAACATGATACCGAAAATGACGATCTAAGCAATGATCCCGATTTCCCGATTACGGCCTGGGCGCTTGCACAAAAAATCTGATCCCACATCAAATTGGCTGATCATCTTCCTTGTTTGGGCGGCAGGTTTGGGTGCGGCGGCGCAATTCGGAAAAATTGCTGTTTCGCTGGATGAATTTCGCACGATTTATAGCGTAGGCGAGGTTGGCCTCGGCTTTTTGATTTCTTGTGTTGGGTTAGTTGGGCTGGTTTTTGGTGTCGCCGGAGGGATCCTTATCCCGCTAATCGGCATTCGCCGTGCCTTTGTGTGGGGGATGTTTGGTGCAGCAATGCTTTCGGCGCTTCAAGCCGTCCACCTTCAATACTTTGCGTTAATTGTTTTGCGGATATTGGAGGGGGCGAGCCATCTGCTGATTGTCGTCGCGGGTCCGATTTTGATGGCGCGGCATAGCTCAGTCGCGGCGCGTGGGGCTGTGATGACGCTATGGAGCAGCTTTTTCGGACTCTCCTACATGCTTGTCGCGCTGATCGCACCTGCTCTGCTTACGCTTGGTGGGACCAGCGCATTGTTTGTTGCTCATGCGGGGTACATGTGCGTCCTCGGGGTCGCGTTATGGCGTGTTTTGCCACCGCCTGTTGTCACAGACAGTGCGCAAAGAACGAAGAAGCCGCTCGACCTTGCAACGATCCTTCGCCTGCATGTGACAATCTATACGTCGCCATGGCTCAGCGCAGCTGCTTTAGGATTCGTGTTCTATACAGGTCTCTACATCGCGCTTCTGACATATCTGCCGGATTTCGTTGATACGGTGCAACGCACTGGACTATCGGCGTCGTTGCCGCTTGCGTCTATCGTCACTTCTTTGACCTTGGGCGTTGTGATGCTCCGTTTCATTGATCCTGTTCGCGCGGTCATAATTGGATATGTTTTGATCGCTGTTTCAGCGGTGCCACTAATTTTTACCCTCGGACAGGACGCGGTGTTTATTGTTGCTTGCCTCGTACTGTTAGGGGCCACGGGCATTGTGCCGGGCGCATCGTTTGCGCTCTTGGCGTCATTGAACGCCGACGAGACTGATCGTGCCTATGCCACGGGCGCAATCGCGCAATTGGGTAACCTAGGAACCACAACTGGCCCCCCCATTTTGGCCGCGATCATCGCGCAATTCGGACTTTCTGGTACAGTTGCCTTCGTGATGCTGTTTTCTGCTTGTGGTATCTCAATTCATCTTTTTCTTGCGGGCCGCCGCAGCAAAACTATGAACCAAAGAGATTAATCTTTCGTATATTCCCCATTTGTTCTATTTGTTATGCATCATCAGGGCTGGCCGAATCCAAAGCTATGCCTATGTGGTAGCGTTGAACCAAAGGGGCGCATCATGGCCGAGCTGAAAAATATCGAAGTGCGGGGCGCGCGCGAGCACAATCTCAAGTCAATCGATGTGGATATTCCGCGCGATCAACTGGTGGTAATCACTGGTCTTTCAGGCTCGGGTAAATCATCGCTCGCTTTTGATACGATTTATGCTGAAGGCCAACGCCGTTACGTTGAGTCCCTCAGCGCTTATGCACGCCAATTCCTTGATATGATGCAGAAACCTGACGTGGATCACATCAGTGGCCTTAGTCCCGCAATTTCAATCGAACAGAAGACGACGTCGAAAAACCCACGCTCGACTGTGGGCACTGTGACTGAAATCTACGACTATATGCGCCTACTGTTTGCGCGCGTCGGCACACCCTATTCGCCGACAACAGGCCTTCCGATTGAAGCGCAGCAAGTGCAAGACATGGTCGATCGGATCATGGGATTGGAAGAGGGTGTTCGCGGCTATCTTCTTGCGCCGATTATTCGGGATCGCAAAGGTGAATATCGCAAAGAATTCATGGAGTTGCGCAAGCAAGGCTTTCAACGTGTCAAAGTCGATGGCGCGTTTTATGAGTTGGATGAACCACCCACATTGGACAAGAAGTTCCGTCACGACATTGACGTGGTTGTGGATCGGATTGTCGTGCGTGAAGGTTTGGAAACGCGCCTTGCTGACAGTTTGCGCACCGCGCTTGATCTTGCAGATGGCATCGCAATTCTTGAGACCGCCCCAAGCGAAGGCGAGCCGGAACGCCATACTTTTTCCGAAAAATTCGCCTGTCCTGTGAGTGGTTTCACCATTCCTGAAATCGAACCTCGTCTGTTTAGTTTCAACGCGCCATTTGGGGCGTGTCCTGAGTGCGATGGCTTGGGAAAAGAGTTGTTTTTTGATGAACGTTTGGTAGTTCCTGACGCAAATTTGAAAATCTCTGACGGAGCACTTGCCCCTTGGCGCAAAGGAAAGTCACCGTATTTCTTGCAAACCATTGAAGCCATTGCGAAACATTACGAGTTCAACCAAAATACCAAGTGGAAAGATTTGCCCGCCTATGTGCAGCAGGTTTTCCTACATGGATCTGGCGAAGAGGAAATTCCCTTCCGCTATGATGAGGGCGGGCGCGTCTATCAGGTCACGCGGGCCTTTGAGGGGGTCATTCCTAATATGGAGCGGCGCTATCGCGAAACGGATAGCAATTGGATTCGCGAAGAATTCGAGCGGTACCAAAATAATAGACCTTGCGGCACATGCGAAGGTTTCCGTCTGCGCCAAGAAGCTTTGGCTGTGAAAATTGCCGATTTGCACGTGGGTCACGTGGTGCAAATGTCGATCCGTGAGGCCTATGAGTGGTGCACAACTGTTCCCGCCTCTTTGACGGCGCAACGAAACGAGATTGCGAAGGCGATTTTGAAAGAAATTCAGGAGCGTTTGGGCTTTCTAAACAATGTGGGCCTAGAGTATTTGACATTGTCGCGTGCCAGCGGAACCTTGAGCGGGGGAGAAAGTCAGAGAATTAGATTGGCGAGCCAGATTGGATCGGGTTTACAGGGCGTTTTGTACGTTTTGGACGAGCCCTCCATTGGCCTACACCAGCGTGATAATGATCGCTTGCTCGGCACGCTGAAAAACCTGCGTGATCAAGGCAACACCGTGATCGTGGTCGAACATGATGAAGAAGCAATTCGCGAAGCGGACTATGTCTTTGACATTGGGCCGGGTGCGGGCGTGCATGGGGGGCAAGTTGTTTCCAAAGGAACGCCTGCTGAAATCATTGCGGACGAGTCTTCGATGACGGGCCAATACCTCAGTGGCAAGCGTGAGATTGCGGTTCCGCTAGAACGCCGTGCTGGCAACAAGAAGAAGATTAAAGTCGTCAAAGCAACGGGCAACAATTTGCAAGATGTTAGCGTGGAATTCCCGCTTGGTAAATTTGTCTGCGTAACTGGCGTATCTGGTGGTGGTAAATCGACGCTGACAATAGAAACTTTGTTCAAGACAGCGTCGATGCGCTTGAATGGTGCGCGCCAGACACCAGCCCCTTGTGAGACGATCAAGGGCCTCGAACATCTTGATAAGGTGATCGATATTGATCAACGCGCGATTGGGCGCACACCGCGATCAAACCCAGCGACGTACACTGGGGCGTTCACGCCGATCCGTGATTGGTTTGCTGGCTTACCAGAAGCTAAAGCTCGCGGCTACAAGCCCGGTCGTTTTAGCTTCAATGTCAAAGGCGGTCGTTGCGAGGCGTGCCAGGGCGATGGTGTGATCAAGATCGAAATGCACTTCCTCCCTGATGTCTATGTGGAATGCGAAACTTGTAAAGGTGCGCGGTACAATCGCGAAACCTTGGAGATCCGTTTTAAGGGTAAGAGCATTGCGGATGTCTTGAATATGACGGTCGAAGACGCGCAAGATTTCTTCAAAGCGGTGCCAAACATTCGCGATAAAATGGATGCGTTGATGCGCGTAGGCTTGGGCTATATCAAGGTGGGGCAACAGGCGACTACGCTCTCGGGGGGGGAAGCACAGCGCGTTAAGCTTTCTAAAGAACTCAGCAAACGCTCAACGGGGCGCACACTTTATATTCTGGACGAACCAACAACGGGTTTGCATTTCGAAGACGTTCGCAAGTTGTTGGAAGTGCTGCATGAATTGGTCGACGCAGGAAATTCGGTCATCGTGATCGAGCACAATCTTGACGTCATAAAAACCGCAGACTGGATCATCGATATTGGGCCAGAAGGTGGTGATGGCGGTGGCGAGGTTGTCGCAATTGGCACTCCTGAAACTGTTGCCGAAGTCGAGGGTAGCTATACAGGCCATTACCTCAAAGAGATGTTGGAAGCAGCCACTAAACGCGTCGCGGCGGAGTAGGGTTACAGTGGCCGGATCTTCAATTGCGTGATCCGATTACCGCTACGACCTGCAACTTCAAAGTGGAACCCGTGGAAACTGAAGACCTGTCCCGTGGTCGGGATCATCTGCGCTTCATGGATCACCAATCCCGCAACGGTGTTGGCTTCCTCATCGGGTAGGGCCCAATCGGCTGCGCGATTTAGGTCGCGAATCGTCATCGCGCCGTCGATTACATAATGGCCGTCCTCATCGGGAACCATGCTTGCATCTTCTTCCAGATCGAATTCGTCAGTGATTTCACCAACGATTTCTTCCAGAATATCCTCCAACGTAATCAATCCTTGGAGCGTGCCATACTCGTCCACAACCAGCGCGAAGTGCGTGCGGCGGCGCAGGAAATTGCGCATTTGATCATCTAGCGTGGTGGTTTCAGGCACGAAATAGGGCGGCATCGCAACTTCGCGAATGTCGAATTTGGTAAGCCCCGCGACCGAACTGGTTTCGGGATCAATCAAGCGGTGCATCGCGCGCAAAAGATCCTTCGCGTGCACCGTGCCAACAATATTTTCAGGTTCACCATCATAGACGGGCAGGCGCGTGTGACGGCTTTCCAAACATTGACGCAAGATCGCAGACGGGTCAGAGGCAGCATCAATCATTTCAATCCCTGAGCGATGCAACATGATTTCCTCGACGACACGATCGCCAAGATCCAGCGCACCAAGAATGCGATCACGATCTTCCTTTTCAACGATCCCTTCGGAGTGACCCAAGTTTAGGGCTCCTTCGATTTCTTCCTTTACAGCTAGAATATGGCCATCGGGGTCCGTCACAATGCCGAACACGCGCAACACTCCGCGTACGAAAAAGCGAACGGCGCTGACTATGGGCGAGAAAACGGTGATCACCAATTGGATCACGGGCGAGACCAGGGCGGCCGCACGTTCTGCGTTGGTGATGGCATAGGTTTTAGGTAAAACTTCCGCAAAAATGAGAACCAGCAAAGTCATCACCAAGGTGGCAAGGGCGACGCCGCTTTCGCCGAACGCGCGGGTGAACAAGGCCGTTGCAAGCGACGTGGCGAGAATATTCACCAAGTTATTGCCCAACAAAACGGAGCCGATTAGGCGTTCATTGTCTTCTGTAATATCCAAAGCACGCTGTGCGCCGCGCGACCCTTTATCCGCCTGCGTGCGCAATTTTCCACGCGAGGCTGCGGTCAATGCGGTCTCGGATCCCGAAAAGAACCCTGATAGCACGAGCAACAGCAAGATTGATCCTGTCGTGATCCAAAAGGCGCTATCAAGAAGTGGTGTGCTGGGGTCCATGGGTCTTGTCTTTCTCTGGGATCTTCGTGTTATGGAGGCGGGCGGTCGACACTTCAAGGGAGCCGGACATGCGCATCAAAGAATTGGGCGACTTGAGCGGTGAAATCACGGTTTTTGGTGGCCCGTATTCAAATGTTCAGGCGCTTGAAGCGGTGCTCGCCATCGCGCGTGGCACATCCATTTGCACTGGCGACTTGATTGCCTATTGCGGTGCACCAGACGCGGTGGTTGCACGCATGCGGCGTGAAAATGTCCACATTGTTGCTGGAAATTGCGAAAAGCAGCTTGGGGCGAACGCGCTCGATTGCGGGTGCGGATTTGAGAATGGCACAGTCTGTGATCGCCTCTCCGCCGCTTGGTATGCTTTTGCGAATGCGCAAATTGGCCCCAGCGATCGGGTTTGGATGGCAGAATTGCCGGATATCATAACGTTTCGCCATCAAGCTCAAAAATATGTCGTGATCCATGGGGGCGCTACTGATGTGGCCCGCTTTTTGTGGAGCGTCTCGGACGAGGCAAACTTTCTTGAAGAACTTGATGCGCTCAATATGCTGTGCGGCGATTTTGATACGGTCATTTGCGGACATTCGGGTATCGCGTTTGAGAGAGAAATCGGGGGCGTGCGATGGGTGAATGCAGGAGTGATTGGGATGCCACCGCATGACGGCACCCCACTCACAGAATTT
The DNA here is from genome assembly GCA_000156115.1 of Rhodobacteraceae bacterium HTCC2083. Taxonomy (GTDB): domain Bacteria; phylum Pseudomonadota; class Alphaproteobacteria; order Rhodobacterales; family Rhodobacteraceae; genus Planktotalea. The sequence goes on along the minus strand of DS995276.1, from coordinate 3,450,324 downwards.
CTGCGAATTGCGGCGGATGGTGCGCTGACCTTTGAAACTTTGGCGTATGACGTTGAGGGCGCAGAGCGAGACATGAAATCCGCAGGTCTGACGCAGGGTTATGATGTTGCTTTGAAGACAGGGATTTGGCCGTCTGAGGACGTTTTGCCAAAAGCTTTGCGTCGTTAGTCGTCGTCATTGGCAAGCGGGTGATGCTGCAACACCAGTTCTTGCAATCGTGCCTCTAAAACGTGGGTGTAAATCTCCGTCGTAGCCACATCTGCGTGGCCCAAAAGGGTTTGAATAGATCGCAAATCAGCCCCGTTTTCCAATAGATGCGTTGCGAAAGCATGGCGCAAAGTGTGCGGTGTCACCTTGGCAGGTGGAACACCTGCGTGCACGGATAACTCCTTAATAAGAATATAAAACCTGTGGCGGGTTAGATGCCCTTCCTTACCGCGAGACGGGAATAAAAACCGCGAGACTGCTTTGCCTTTTAAACGTCCCGCCTCTTGCAAGTCGTCCAAGGTTTCAAGCCATTCAGTTAATGCATCGCGGGCAGGTGGTGACAGCGGAACCATGCGTTCTTTGTCGCCCTTACCACGGATCAAAAGCATGCTGGGATTGCCGCGCGCCGCCGAAATGGGGAGCGACACTAATTCGCTTACGCGCATACCAGTGGCGTATAAGAGTTCCATCAAACAGGTGTTGCGCAATCGATCTGTCGGGCTGCGTCCAACCACGCGGGCAGCCGCGAGCAAACCGTCTACTTCCCCCATATTCAGCGTTTTTGGTAGCCGCTTGTCTTTCCCGGGTCCGGCAATCTGAATGGCTGGATTATCGCTGCGCCAGCCCTCCTCAAAGCCGAACCGGTACAGTTGTTTGATCGCAGAGAGCCTTCTCGCGCGTGTGGATTTCGCTAGACCTTGCGCGTCGCAGAAGATCAAATAGGCCTCGACATGATCGCGCGCCGCATTTTCAAAAGAAAGCTTGCGCCCTGAAAGATACTCCGCGAAATCCTTCAGATCTCGTGCGTAAGCCAGTTGAGTGTTGGTAGCGGCACCCAATTCGGCGGCTTGTGCGTCTAGAAACGTTGAGATCCAACGGCTATAATCAACGGCTAAGGTCACGTCTAGAGGCCTTGCTCAAGCAGAATCAATTGAATTGCCGCGCGTCGCACTGTGTCTTCAAGCCCTATACCGCGCAAGAAGGCGAGCCCGTTTTGCAGCGCAGCTGGATCGCCTTCGGCCCCTGACATGGTCAATGCAATGGCGCGTAAAATGGCTTCGCCCAAACGTGCGTTTCCCGCCATATCTGTCAACTTTTGTGGAGCACCCGCGCCAGAAAAGCTGTCGGTGAGGGTCTGACTTAAGGGCAGCGCGCTTTGCGCCTTAGGTTCGCCGATAGCGATGGACTGCGCCATGATCAAAGTCACATCTTCGGTTCTGCGCTTTGCCGCTTGCTCATAAATGGGTGAGAGAAGCGCAATTTTTGTGATCAAATCAGCGTCGGCACCTTGGCTTGGCAGACGTAAGAGATCTTGCGCAAAGAGCGTCGCAAAAGGAACTTCGAGCCGCACCTCTTTCATCTTTTCCCAAGAGCGACGGAGTTGTTTTAATATATCTACCGGATCACCGGATTTCAGCGCAATATCAAGACGCTGTACTGCTTCTATGCGATCCCAGATTCCGCCGGAGGCGGAGGGAATGCGACTCGTGTAAATGCCCAACAATCGGTTCTCAGAAATAGAGCCAACCCGCGCCAAGCGCTCAGCAGCGTGAAGCTGTGGCTTCCATCCCGCGTCGCCCGAAAGATCTGTTGCCGCAAACGCGCGGGGTAGGGCGGTTGTCGGGAGGCTTTCACCGGCGGCTTCGAACAAGCGAAACTGCAACACACTCAATGACTGCGGCGCTGGAGGGGTTTGTTCAAACAACTCCGGATCAAGGAAACGTTCTAGCAAAGCCACATCTGTCGGCTCCAACGCGCCAATCGCATCTGCAGTTGAGAGCGTTAAGGCCGCATTGTCCCAGTCCTTCAACTGTACATCGCAAAAAATGCGCGGGGCAAAATCACGGCTTAGGCTGGGTTGTGCTTTCAAAGCTTTACATGGCGCGTCAGGATCGCCTGAGAGCAAAGAAACATCAAAATAAAGGTCAAACAGATCGGGATGTGCAGGATCCGCACGCATCAACAAGGCGGCCGCTGGATCTAGCGCTCCAAGAGACAACAGTTTCTGAAGTCGTGCGCGCAGAAATTCAGAGGCTTGCGCATCGCTCGGCGGACCCGCTTCGGCTAAGAGCAATGTGAACAATAGCGCCTGTAGTGCAGGTAATTTTTCAGCGTTTAAAGCTGTGATCAGTGTGCTAACGACCTCAGCGTCGCTGCCTTGCCACAGATCTCTCGGTAGGCCCGTAACGCTGCTGGGTAACAGCCCCGCTGCTGCGCGAACAGGGGCGCCAAGCGGTGTGACTGTGACCTCGGGTGTGGTGACCGATCCTGCGACGGCGGGCTCATCAATTGCGATTCGTGGGGTCTCAAGCGGTACTACAATTTGCTTGGGTCGCTTTTCCAACCACTCAATCGCAGAAAGCGGCTCATTCGCAAATGCGGGCACTTGTACGGCAAAGCCAAGCGCAAGACCAAGCAAGAGGCGGAGCTTAATCCCTACCATACAAATCCACCGGAACGCGAATTTCCTGCAAAGGCGCAGAGAAATCAGCCCCAAAGAAAGGCCCAAGATACGCATATGCGATCAAGGCGAGCGCTGCCAGAATCGCGAGATAGATCAACCATTTGATGATACGCCACATAAGCCTGATCCTTGCCTGCTTGCTGTCTTTTGTCACGTTTATATATGGCCTTTTTGGTAAGTTCACGTCATTGAAGGTGACAAATTGAAATTTGGCGGGCATTAGCCGATGCGCGCAGGCGGATTTAGCGCAAATGGTCTGGAAATTGCACAAAACGGTGGTCCTTGTCGGCATGATGGGTGCGGGCAAAACGGCTGTGGGCAAAGCATTAGCTGCAAAGCTCGACGTTCCTTTTCTTGATTCGGATTTCGAAATTGTGACAGCCGCTAACATGAGCATTGCTGAAATCTTTGAGCGCGACGGTGAAGCGTTCTTCCGTGCGCGCGAAAGCGAGGTTATTGCACGTCTGCTGGATGGTGCGCCTTGCGTGCTCTCCACAGGGGGTGGCGCATTCTTGGCAGAACGTAATCGTATCCTTATTTCAGAGCGCGGCGTGTCCGTATGTTTAAATGCCGCGTTGCCCTTGTTGTGGTCTCGTGTGCGCAACAAAGACACGCGCCCCTTGCTGCAAACACCTGATCCATATGCGACGCTTAGCGCCCTATTTGAAGCGCGTGCGCCGATTTACGAACTGGCCGATGTTTCCGTCGATGCCAGTCACGACTATTCGATCGAGGACATGGCAGGACAGGTCGTGCAAGCCTTAGCCCTGCGTGCGGATGTATTGGAGACCTAGAATGCTTGAAATCGTCAGCGTTCCTTTGCCAGAACGTGAATATGAAGTACGCATCGGACCTGGTTTGCTCCACCGCGCAGGCGCTGAAATCGCGCCTTTTCTGCATCGCTCACGCGTCGCTGTGGTGACTGAGCAGAACGTCGCACCTTTGCATTTGGAGACGTTAAGCACAGGGCTCGCTGCGCAAGATATCGAAATGGTGTCACTTGTTTTGCCTGCTGGGGAAAGCACAAAAGCATGGCCTGAATTCACCCGCTGTGTAGAATGGCTGCTTGAGCAGAAGATTGAACGCCGCGATGTGGTGATAGCGCTTGGAGGCGGCGTCATCGGAGATTTGGTTGGATTTGCGGCAGCAGTGTTGCGCCGCGGCATTCGCTTCGTTCAGGTGCCCACATCGCTTTTGGCGCAGGTCGATAGTTCGGTCGGTGGCAAAACCGGGATCAACGCGCAGCAAGGCAAAAACCTCATTGGGGCCTTTCATCAGCCTGCGTTGGTTTTGGCGGATACTGACACGCTCAATACGCTGACCCCACGCGATTTCCTTTCTGGTTACGGCGAAGTTGCCAAATACGGTATGCTAGGGGATGCGAAATTCTTTGAATGGTTGGAAGAGTTTGGCCCAAAGTTACTTGCAAGCGATCAAAGCGCGCGGGTTGAAGCGGTGCGCCGCTCGGTTCAGATGAAAGCCGACATTGTTCTGCGCGACGAAACCGAACAGGGCGACCGCGCATTGCTTAATCTTGGGCATACGTTTTGCCACGCATTAGAGGCTGCAACAGGCTATTCAGATCGACTTTTGCACGGCGAAGGGGTTGCGATAGGCTGCGCACTGGCGTTCGAACTGTCTTCGAGACTTGGCCTGTGCAGTCAGGAAGATCCAAGCCGCGTGCGCGCCCACCTGCGTGAGATGGGCATGAAAGTCGATCTGTCTGATATTAATGGTGATTTGCCCGATGCGGACGCTTTGCTTGATCTCATGGGGCAAGACAAGAAAGTCGTCGACGGCCAGCTGCGCTTTATTCTTGCGCGCGGGATCGGAACGGCATTCGTCACAGCTGATGTCCCGAAAGATGCTGTCCTTACGCTGCTGCAAGACGCACTCGCACAGCGTTAACGCTTCCTATTTCTGTAAATATCATTGGGTCCGGGGCAGCGCCCCGGTCCGGCATTTCAATTTTTAGAAGGGGATTTCGTCATCTAGGTCACGCGAAGGTGCACCACCGCCGTTGCCGCCTTGATTGCCGCCGCCATAACTGCCGCCGCCATAACCACCGCCACCGCCTTGGCCGCTATCATATCCGCCACCTTGGTTGCCGCCGCCATAGCCGCCACCGCCGCCTTGGTTGTCGGTGCGACCATCGAGCATCGTCATGACGCCATCATAGCCATTCAACACCACTTCTGTGGAATACCGATCCTGACCTGATTGGTCCTGCCACTTGCGTGTCTGCAATTTGCCTTCGATGTAAATTTTGGAGCCCTTGCGCAAATATTGCTCCGCGATACGCACGAGACCTTCTTGGAAAATGGCAACCGTGTGCCATTCGGTCTTTTCTCTGCGTTCGCCAGTGTTCTTGTCTTTCCAATTCTCAGACGTCGCGATGCGCAGATTGCAGACTTTGCCACCATTTTGAAATGTGCGCACTTCTGGGTCGGCCCCGAGATTGCCAATGAGTATGACTTTGTTAACTGAACCGGCCATGTTTGCCCCCTTTGGGATTGTAAAACGCGATATTCACCGACTCAGTCAGCGAAGTTTTGCCGAACCTACACCACCAGATCATGGTTAAAAATGGAATAACGACGCTAGCACTAGTCCTAGGGCGAAAAACCGCTATATTGCGATCGATATCAGGCAATCAGGTACCTTTAGATGAGCGTTTTTAATACGCGAGCCCGCACGAGTATTGCGGCACTTTTAATTCTTGCGCTGGCAACTCCTGTCGTGGCGGATCGTCTATCGACAAAATCACGCCAAAAACTGTTCAAATCGCAATCCAAAATTTTGGATAATCGCGCGTCCGAACAATACCAAGCCTCCGTGCGTTTGAAGCCGCCGTCGGTCATAACGCCAACGAAGTGGGGCACACCGGGCAAATCGCCGAAATATCGTGGGCGCTATAAAGGCAAGTATTCCCAAATGGCGCGGGCTGCGGCGCGCAAACATGGTATTCCCGAGGATCTGTTTTTGCGCCTCGTGCAGCAGGAAAGCAATTGGAACCCCAATGCTGTGTCGCATGCTGGCGCTCAAGGTTTGGCACAGTTGATGCCCGAAACTGCAAAGTATTTGCGCGTTGATGCAAGTGATCCCAAGCAAAACCTTGACGGCGGCGCACGCTATCTTAGAGAGCAATACCGTGAGTTTGGGTCTTGGCGTCTTGCCCTTGCGGCCTACAACGCCGGTCCGCGCGCCGTCAAAAAGCATGGTGGCGTGCCTCCCTATAAGGAGACACGCAACTACGTTAAGGTGATTTGGGGCAGCTAAGAGGTTGCTGCACCTAGAGCGCGCGCCCTGTTTGCTTTCATGAAAGGCAAGATTTCGTCAAACATTTCATCTCGGATGATCGTGCGATACCAAGCAGCTTCACCGCAAATGTTCACTTCCCCTGTGAAATAACCCGATGCGCCGATAATCAAACGTCCGAGCATGTTGCATTCGCCAATCCCGCTCATGTGCCATGAGCCTGAAAATGCCGCATACTGCGCATTTGGAATGGTTTCAGCCAAGCCAGTTGCGTCAATACCTGCGGGCATATCTGGATAATCCCCAAGATTAAGCAATAGGGTCGGATGCGCGATGGCGCTAAGGCTTTCTTGGGTCATCGCCTGAGGCTAGACTGGATCAATCGCAATGCTCGCAGTTATGCGCGGATCTTTGAACGAGGCCTCATAGCGCAGTGAATCAATATCATTGAAATCAACGCCGCCCCGCGTCATCCAGCCACAATCGAGCATGCCAATATGCGCATCGTTATATTCGATATACGCATCCTTGGATACGCGAGCGCCTGCAAGGGCCAAGGCTGAATGACCACCCAGTGAAAAACCGGCACTTGTTACGTCGCTTAGATCGGCAGGGCGCTTCCAGATTTCAATCGTTAGGGTGCGGATCACTGTCCATAGAAGTGGTGCCATGATGGTTCACACCTGCAACGATGTAGCCTTGCTTGGCCAATTCAGTGGCGCGCCACGCCATCTGCGTCATGCGTCCTGAAACGCGATTTGGGACGTCGCAAAACCGGTTTTTGTCCGTTTTGGATGTATGTGATTCTGCCAACCCTACCTATTCCGTTGTTCGGCGCGCTTTTGCCTGCATTCTTATGCGTGTCACTCATCAAAACGTATCGGCGGATCACTGCGTTGGCGATCCTTGTAGCAGTCTGCACTGTTCAATCCGCGTTGATTGCTTTGGTGATGCACTTTGAAATGAGTGCGTTGCGATGGGCCTTGCCTGTTTTGGCCGCCTCTATTCCACCGCTTGCGTGGATCGCACTACTGCATTCGGGGCTCGAGCGTGGGCATAGGGTGTGGCCGCATGTGATGCCTCCCGTCTTGGCGCTTTTTGCGATTGTTGTTCAGCCCTATGCGCTTGACGTGATGATCCCACTTTTGTTTTTCGCTTATGGTGTTGCGATCTTTCACACCGTCTCACGTGGGGCGGACACGTTGCCGCGCTTGCGGATTGAAAGTGGCGACGCTTCTGGTCGCATCTGGCGGTGGATTGGCGTTGCGCTGATTGCGTCTGGATTCAGCGATATTGCCATTATTGCAGCGATTGTTGCAGGCAAGCCCGAGTGGCAGCCATTGATCGTTGGCTTTGGGTCGTCGAGCATGCTGTTGTTGATGGGCGCACTGAGCCTATCGCGCAGCGTCAGCGATGTGCCGGAGGGTGCGGGCGATATAAGAGATATGGTGCAAGTGGCCAGTGAAGAAGACACGCAGATCATCGACCGCTTGGATGCGTTGATGGAGCAGGGGCGTCTCTATCTTGATCCTGATCTAACGTTGACCCGCTTGGCTAGGCGCTTAGGGTTGCCTGTCAAAACGCTTTCGAGTGCAATTAACCGTGTGAGTGGTGAAAACGTGTCACGCTACATCAATGCGCGCCGGATCAAAGCTGCTTGCGCAGCATTGGAGCAAGGGGACAGTGTGACAGAAGCGATGCTGAGTGCAGGGTTCAATACTAAGTCGAATTTCAACCGCGAGTTTTTGCGCATCACAGGCAAAACACCGCGCGAAT
>DS995276.1:3387352-3442542 GCA_000156115.1 Rhodobacteraceae bacterium HTCC2083 | reverse complement strand
AAGTTTATTTTGAAAGATGAAACCTATTCTGCTGCGATTTTGATGACCGGTTCCATTTCTGCGAGCTTTTCATCACTGAGATGGCACTTTACTTGATGGTTGCCTTCTAGGGTCCGCACGGGCGGCACCTCTGTGTCACACAGATTGCCTAGAACTTTGGATTTCCAACGACAGCGCGTTTGGAATGGGCAGCCAGAGGGCGGATTCATCGCAGACGGGATGTCGCCATCGAGAACAATATGCTTCTTTTCGATGCTCGTGTCCGCGATTGGAACTGCTGATAAAAGCGCCTCTGTATAAGGGTGATAGGGCGGCGAGAAGACCTGATCCGTCGTGCCAAGTTCAACCACATGGCCGAGATACATCACCATGACGCGATCACTGAGGTAGCGCACAATCGAGAGGTCATGGGAGATGAACAGTAGCGTGGTTTTCTCGTTGCGCTGGATTTCCATCAAGAGGTCGGTGACAGCTGCTTGGACAGACACATCCAAAGCCGAAACAGGTTCATCCGCCACAACAATGCGCGCGCCACCAGAAAACGCGCGCGCAATACCCACACGTTGCTTTTGCCCACCTGAGAGCTGACGCGGCATACGATCCGCAAATTCGCGCGGTAGCTTCACCAGATCTAGTAATTCTAACATGCGGGTCTTACGTTCCGCTTCGTTCTTGCCGATTTTGAATATCTCAAGCGCGCGGATGATCTGGCGTCCCACCGTCATTGAAGGGTTGAGCGTATCAAAGGGGTTCTGGAACACCATCTGCACATCCGCGACGGTCTTGGTGTCGCGTTCCTCGATAGGGGTGTTGCCGATGCTTTGATTGTCGAGAAGGATTTCCCCGTCAGTTGCAGTCTCTAAGCCCATCAGAACCTTGGCAAAAGTAGATTTGCCGCAGCCGGATTCGCCAACGATTGCAAGGGTTTCACTCTCGCGCGCTTCAAAGCTAAGCGTCTCGTTGGCCTTCACCACCTTCTTGTTGGCCCCGCCAAAGAGCGCGTTGGCCGAAACTTCGTAGTATTTCTTGAGATCGTCCATTTTCAGAACGACCTTGCCGATTTCGCCCTTTTGCTTTTGCTCGCCAACCGTGATCGGTGCATTCCAATCGATCTCTTTGAACCTCAGACACCGCGTTTCATGATGTCCTGCCTCATCGGCAGGATACATCGGAATGAAGCCTTCATCGCAAAGGCCATCCTCAAAGTAATCGCAGCGCGGGCCGAAATTACACCCGTTGGGGCGCTCATGTGGCAGCGGAAAGTTTCCGGGGATTGCAACAAGTGGATGTGTATTCTTGTCAGCGCCGGGCAGGGGGATCGAGCGGAAGAGCGCCTGCGTATAGGGGTGCTGCATGTCGTCAAACACCTCCTCGATAGAGCCGCGCTCGACCGCCTCGCCGGAATACATAACGCAGATCCGATCGCAGGTTTCCAGAACCAAACCAAGGTTGTGCGAAATAAACAGCATAGACGTGCCGTATTTCTTGCCCAGATCGCGCACCAATTCGACAATCGCGGCTTCAACCGTCACATCGAGCGCCGTCGTTGGCTCATCCAGAATAAGCAGCGCAGGCTTTGACATCAGCGCCATTGCGATGACAATACGTTGCTGCTGACCACCCGAGAGCTGATGCGGATAGCTGTCCAAGATACGCGCAGGGTCGGGGAGCTTGACGTCTGTGACGACTTGCAACGCGCGATCCTTGGCTTCGGCCTCGCCAATCCCTTCATGGATCATCGGAACTTCCATCAACTGGTGCCCGATTTTCATTGCGGGGTTCAAAGACGCCATTGGCTCTTGATAGATCATCGCGATTTCATTGCCGCGCACATCACGCAACTCTTCCGCGCTCATTTCAGCAAGGTCACGACCCTTGAACTTGATCGAACCACCGACGACGCGGCCATTCTTACCAAGGTCTTGCATGACGCCGAGGGCAACAGTGGACTTGCCGCAGCCCGATTCTCCAACAAGGCCAACCGCTTCACCGGGTTGAACAGTAACCGAGAAATCCATAACCGCAGGGATTTCGCGCAAACGCGTGAAGAAGGAAATTGATAGCTTGTCGATCTCCAGGATCGGTCCGTCATAATCCAGTTTTGCCATGTCTTCGGTTCCCTGTGCAAGAAAGTGCAGCTTGTTTCTGCTTCATCTTTCTAAATAAACTCCGGGGGTCGAGGGGGCTGGCCCCCCGTCCGCCCTATGAAATCAATCGCGTAAGCTCTCTTCGCGAAGCCCGTCAGCCAAGAGGTTCAAACCCAATACCAAGCTGAGCAAAGCCAAAGCAGGCGGCAATGCAGGGTGCGCATAGATCGACAACAGCTTTCGGCCTTCGTTGATCGTGCTGCCCCAGTCAGGGCTCTCGGATTCCAGCCCGAGACCAAAGAAGCCAAGCGTGCCAAGCAAAATGGTTGTGTAGCCAATGCGCAGGCAGAAATCGACAATCAGCGGACCGCGCGCGTTGGGCAAGATCTCCCAGAGCATGATGTACCAAGACCCCTCGCCGCGGGTTTGCGCGGCGGCCACGTAATCGCGTTGTTTGATGTCCAGTGTCAGACCGCGCACAATTCTGAAAACCGTGGGCGCGTTGACGAAAACAACAGAGACGAAAACGACCAAGATACCAGCCGCTGGATTGAAGAAATCAAGCCGCCCTAGCAGATCGATCTTTGTGCCAGCCGCGTTGATCGTCACGCAATACATGATCGTCAGCGGGATCAGTACCGCCGCGAGCCAGATGGTGTTCTTTTCGGGCTGTTGTTTGAGGCGCGTGTTGATCAGTACCGCAAAGAAGACCAGCGGGAAGAAGAACAGCACGATCGCCATATATTGTGGCAATCCGGTGTTGACGATTTCAGGTGTTACAAGAAGGTAGAAGAGCAAGATCACCGGGAAGGCGAGCACGAGGTTTGCCACGAAAGACAACAGCGTGTCGAACTTTCCACCGTAATATCCGGCGGGCAAACCCAGCGTGATGCCGACCATATAGGCAAAGAGCGTCGCCAATGGAGCGATCAAGATCACGATGCTTGCACCGCTCATTACGCGGCTAAAGATGTCGCGCGCGAGGTTGTCTCCACCGAGAAGGTAGTAGGCGTAATCTCCGTCCTCAGCGCCGCGTAGCGGTGTGCCGGGGATTTTGTTCTTCATGCCAGAAACCTGCCCAAGCGGGTCATGCGTCACAATCATATCCATCGCGCCAAAGAGGGCAACAAAAACCCAGAACATAACCAGCGCATAGCCAATCATCCCGATCGTTGAATCAAAAAGTTTGCCATAAAGCCCAAGCTTGCGTTTGTAGAAGATAGAGATTGCAAAGGTTGCGATCAGCGCGATCCAAACAGGGATCAGCTGGGTGAACATGCCGACGAAGATAGCGCCCCAAGATAGCGGTTCCATATCCAAAAATCCTTAGGTGACGCTAATGCGTGGGTTGAGATAAACGTAGCCGATGTCCGAGATCAGCTGCGTTATAAGAACAACGATCACCGAGACGACCGACACGCCGAGCAGCAATTCAATATCGTTGTTGCCGGCCGCTTGTACCAAGACCCAGCCAAAGCCTTTGTAATTGAACAGCGTCTCTACGATGACAACGCCGTTCAAAAGCCACGGAATTTGCAACATGATCACTGTAAAGGGCGCGATCAGCGCGTTGCGCAGCGCGTGCTTCATGACAATGTTGGGAAAGCTCACGCCTTTAAGACGTGCGGTGCGGATGTACTGCGCCGTCATGACTTCGGCCATCGAAGCCCGGGTCATCCGCGCAATATAGCCCATGCCGTAGAGCGAAATCGTCAGAACCGGTAAGAAGAAGTTGTTGAAATTCGCATTCTCCATCGCCGAAGTGGCAGTGCCCTTAAACAAGGTCCGCCCTTCGATCCAGTCCATAGAGGCAAGCCATTGATTGAGCGGGGACGCAGAGGCGGCGAAAAGTGCGATGAAAATAACGCCGGATACATATTCAGGGGTCGCTGTCGTTGCGATGGAAAGCGTCGAGAGCGAGCGGTCCGTGCGTGAGCCTTCTCGCATTCCAGCGAGCACACCAATCAACAAAGCAGACGGGATCATAAGGATCATGACCCAGAACATCAACTTACCCGTCAGGGACAGACGCGTCGCAATGATGCCGGCCACGTCATTTTTGAAAACGGATGAAAAGCCCCAATCGCCTTGAATTACGCCGCAAAATCGAGGTGTATCTTCAATTGCAACACCCGACTCAATGCAGCGCCCATAAGTGCGCCCGTCATCTGTGTTAATAATCTTAGAGGGCCAAACGCCAAGCCATTCGCCATACTTGATAGGCAATGGTTGGTCATAGCCACGATTGGCAAGCCAACGTTCAACCTGTTCGTCACTCATGCGCATCTCGCCCTGTGTTTTGGCAAGCTTTTCGAGGTTTGGATAAAGGTTGGTCAGAAAGAAGACGATAAACGTCAAGCAGAGCGCCGTGAGGATCATCACCCCCAAGCGGCGCAGAATAAACAGTCCCATGTGTGCCCCTGTCAGTAAGGCTGAGCAGACCCAAAGAAGATCCGCCGATGTATGGCGAACCTTTGTGGTCCACTCATTTTAGTTCAGTGTCAGGTGCCCAGATTTCGGGCGAAAAAGGCCGCGCTAATATGTAAGCGCAGCCAATTTATTAAACGATATTAAGCAGCTACAGCCCATTTGTAGAGCTGAGACGCGTATGCGATGTGCATATCTGTTCCAACAAAGCCAGGCGCTGTATGGCGGTAGATCGAACGCCAGTATGGCTGGATCGTCACGCCTTCCTCGATGACGATTGCCTGCATCTTCGCCATGACTTCACGGCGTGCATCTGCATCCGCGATAGAGTTGGCTTTATCAAGCAGGGCATCAAATTCAGCGTTGGACCAAGCGAACTCGTTCCAAGCAACGCCAGATTTATACGCAAGGCCTAGAACCTGTGTGCCGAGGGGGCGGTGGTTCCAGTTTGTGGATGAGAAGGCATATTTCGTCCAATCGTTCCAGAACGTAGAACCTGGGAGGATCGTGCGCTTCACTTTCATGCCTGCATCGCGCATTTGCGCTGCAACTGCGTCTGTTGTGTTCTTGCGCCAGTCATCATCGATGGAGTGCAGCTCGAACTCATAATCCGCCATGCCAGCTTCTTCGAGAAGCGCCATAGCTTTTGCCGGATCATGTGGAAGACGTGTTACAGAGGAATCGTACTCTGGGTGAACCGGACCAACATGGCAGTTGTCCGCTGGAACACCTTGACCTGCGTTACCAAGCTCGAGAAGAACGGCGTTGTCTACGCACATTGCAACGGCCTGACGGACGCGCTTGTCTTCGAACACAACTTTGCCGTTAGCATCTGTGGCGGCTTGGTTCGGACGGATAACAATCGTTGAACCCGTTGCGAGTTCGGATTTGTTCCAGCCAATGCTGTCAAACACTGCTACAAAGTCACCGACGTTTTCGTAGATAGTGTCGATTTCTTCTGCTTCCGCAGCTGCTACCCATGCAGATGGGTCAGTGCCGTAGTCGATGAATTCGATGCGATCAAGGTATGCGCCTTTGCCTTCGGCATAGCCCCACCACTCGTGGCCTTCGTTGCGTACGAGCACTGACTTAACGCCAACTTCATGTGACTCGTTGCGGTATGCGCCAGTGCCGATCTGCTTCTCGAGCAGGTCTTCAACGTTATCGTCCGGGTGCGTGATTGCCGCTGGATAGTCAGCAATGCCAGGAATGAGCGTGATATCTGGCTGACGCAGGTTCAAGCGAAGCGTGTGGCTGTCGACAACTTCGATCGCGCCTTTTGCTGCCATTTTTGTTTCAGGATCAACGATCGCTGTAACGCGAGCGGCCATTGAGTTGCCTTCTGCGTCGGCCTCGGCCCAACGCGCGAAGTTGTGCGCTACGTGCTCAGCCGTGAAGTCGTCGCCATTGTTCCACTTAACGCCCTTGCGGATGTTGAATGTGTAAACCGTTGCGTCATCGTTTACTTCCCAGCTCTCAGCGAGCCAGCCGTTGAACGTACCGTCGGAGTTATACTCGACCAGATACTCAAGCCAACCGTTTGCAACGAACGCGATCTGTGTCCAATCAAACGTGCGCGGATCTTTCATTGCGCGGACTTCCATCTGCATGCGGATTGTGCCGCCTTGCTTGGCATGTGCCGCCGCAGCCGCTGGCTGAGTGAGGCCGCCCATCGTGTAGGCTGTCGCAGTCGCAACGCCCAAAGCGGACGCGCGTGTCAAGAATTCGCGGCGATCCAGAAGACCTGCTTTAAATTCTTCAGCGTACATCTTCGCTGCTGGGTGGATTTTGGTTTCGTGCGTCATCTTGTTCTCCCTGTGACACATTTTCTATTCTTATTTTGAGGGGGCGTTGTGCTGCGAGTGTTTCCCTCGCTTTTCGTCACCACCCCCAAGAAGCCCTATTCGGCACTAGAAAGTGCCTGACGTCAATTCATGCTTTCGGCAAAGTGAGGTCTGAATGCGACATTCTTCTTAAGGAAAAAACGACATCGTCTTTGAATGCAACCTTGAAGAGCAACTCCCCTGCGGAAACTTTCAAATCGAGACGCATTATCTTGATAATTTGACCAAATGGAAGATTTACATTTGGTTTTGTTGACGCTGCGCCTTCGCTTTAGTGCGCAAGGTCGAAGGTGTTTCGCCCGTGTGACTTTTTACGAAGCGAGTGAAATAGGCGGGGGTTGAAAAGCCGAGGCGCTTGGCAATGTCGACGGCTTTCAGTCCCTCGTCTTCCAACAGGCGCCTTGCGCGTTGCAGGCTGTGTTGTGTCAAAAGATCAGCAGCGCTGACGCCACAGCTTGCTTTGCAAACTCGTGCCAAGTGGGTCGGTGTCACACCCAGTTTAGCTGCAAAATCTGCCATTGTGCCTCCTTCGGTATCTTGTGCCTCAGATTGCACAATCAAAGAGCAAAACGCCCGCATCAAACGCTGCGCGGCTTTGTCGAAAGCGGCATGTTGGCTCATCAGGTAGCGATGCGCCCAGACCATCATCAATTGTGCATGGGCTTGCGCCGCTGTGCGCGAGAGCGGCTTGGCATCGTAGGCTTCGCTTTGAATGGCTTCCACATAATGTGTCAGCGTAAGCTGCGCTTTAGATTCACGCACCCTCAGCAACATAGGCTCATCTGGCCAGTCTAGACGGTCACTTGGTGGCAGCGCGACGGTTTGCCCGAAACATGAAGATTCGTAGGTGAATGAAAACAACGTGCCTGCAGGGACAAACAAAGCATTGTGACTGCTTATCGCAGAACTTTGAGCATTTACAGTACAGCGCGCAGCCCCGCGCGTGACCCAAATTAGCATGTGCTGCGCACGTGCGTGGGCCAGCCCAAGCCGCCAAGGCACGCCTTTGGCGCGTTGCGAAATTGTCAGGACCGTGCTTTGATCGGGGTGCGGGGCTGTGTATTCATTCATATCGTCACTAAATGCACAAATGTAGGTATGTGGATATGTATCAAAATAATTTAATAATGATTATCATCGGAAATGTGCCTTTTAGGATAGCCCTAATTTCGACCTGAGGGCAGGGACACGCGGGTCCAACGTTTCATGCGGGCGCGAAACCATGTTCTTTGCCGTTTGGCGAATTGCCGTGTGGCTATCGTTGCGGCTTCCTTCGCCGCGCTCAAAGTACGCTCACCCCGCAGGTGCGACACAAGCTCTGGCGCGCCAATGGCTTTGCACGACGATAGGTTTGTATCGTAGCGATCAAGGTTCGCACGCGCTTCGTCTAAAGCCCCTAGCTCAATCATCATATCAAAGCGTTGTGCGATGCGTTTATTCAGCCAATCAGTGTCTGCATCTAAGGCGAGCGCATGAGTTTGATCCAATGAAAGCAGCGGTGCAGGCGTTTCTGCATGCCATTGCGCCAAGCCGCGCCCCGTACCGAGCTGCACTTCCCACGCACGCTGAACGCGCATGGGGTTTTGCAAATCTATTTTGGCGCACGTGTCGCGATCAAGATCCGCAATCATCGCTTTTAGATTGCCTGCTATGCGCATTTCATTCGCCTCTGCACGAATTTCGTCGCGTGTTTCAGGAATTTCGGCGAGACCTTCGGTTAGCGCGAGAAAGTATAGGCCTGTACCGCCAACGATAATCGGGCGGTCATTGGATTGATCCAGAAAGGGCGTAAGATCGCGAAGCCACTTGCCCGCGGAATAAGCCTGCGTAAATGGAACATGTCCATAGAGATGATGTGGCGCGCGTTTTTCATCCGCAGCGTCGGGGCGCGCGGTCAAGACCCGCCAGCCTTCAAATACCTGACTGGCATCAGCATTGACGATGACACCACCCTGCGCTTCAGCAATTTCCAGCGCCAGCGCTGATTTACCCGACGCTGTCGGTCCTGCGATCAACACAGGTTTCATCGGGTCAAGATTGGAAATATCTATGTTTGCCAAAGGATTACTCTTTTGATTTTAAAACAACTGCTAAATATCGTGTTATGCCGTTTGAGCGATTGAACATTGCCCGGCTTTTGGGCATTTTGCACCACACTCATACCAATCATATTTCGGAGCACAATATGACTGACCTCACCACCGCCGACGGAACGACGTTCAACCGCGTCATGCTAAAGATTTCCGGGGAGGCGTTGATGGGGGACCAAGGTTTCGGATTGCATCCGCCCACGGTGGAGCGGATCGCGCGTGAGGTAAAGACCGTGCACGATATGGGCGTCGAGATCTGTATGGTGATCGGCGGCGGCAATATTTTCCGAGGCTTGCAAGGCTCTGCCCAAGGGATGGAACGCACGACAGCGGATTACATGGGCATGCTTGCGACGGTAATGAACGCGCTCGCGATGCAGTCCGCGCTGGAAGGGCAAAACATCCACACGCGCGTGATTTCCGCGATCACGATGAACGAAGTGGCAGAACCCTACATTCGCCGCCGCGCCGTGCGTCACCTTGAAAAGAAACGTGTGTGCATCTTCGCGGCTGGGACAGGCAACCCTTATTTCACCACTGATACCGCCGCGACCCTGCGCGCAAACGAAATGGCTTGCGAAGCGATCTTTAAGGGCACCAAAGTGGACGGCGTCTATGACAAGGACCCTGTGAAACACCCAGATGCGAAGCGCTATGACACAGTCAGCTTTGATGAAGTCTTGCAAAAGCATCTAGGAGTGATGGATGCTTCCGCGATAGCCCTTGCGCGCGATAATAACCTGCCGATCATCGTGTTCTCGCTTGATGAACCGGGCGGGTTTAAGGGCATTCTCGCGGGCGAAGGCACATATACGCGAGTCCAAGGCTGACGAGGCTTCAGTAAAGGGCGCTATACAACGCGCATTTGCTGACTTAATAAGAATAGAACGATATTTACGAGGCTTAGAGATCACTATGTCAGACGACTTTATGCTGGATACCGACGATTTGCATCGCCGTATGGATGGCGCAATGGCGAATTTAAAGACTGAATTTGCCAGCTTGCGCACCGGTCGCGCGTCCGGCTCCATGTTAGAGCCGGTGATGGTTGACGCCTATGGCAGCATGACGCCGATTAATCAGGTTGGAACCGTCAACGTGCCAGAGCCGCGAATGGTGACGATCAATGTTTGGGACAAGGGTCTTGTGCAAAAGGTGGAAAAAGCCATTCGTGAAAGCGGCTTAGGCATCAACCCGCAGCTTAACGGTACGATCATTATGCTGCCAATCCCTGAGCTGAACGAGGAACGTCGCCGTGAGCTGACGAAAGTTGCCGCGCAGTATACTGAGAGCGCCCGCGTTTCTGTGCGAAATGTGCGCCGCGACGGTATGGATCAGATCAAGAAGGCCAAGAACGATGGCTTGTCCGAAGACGATCAAAAGTTTTGGGAAGCCGAAGTGCAAGAGCTGACAGATGCTGCGATCAAAGCAGTGGACGCAGCGCTTGAGGTGAAGCAAAAAGAGATCATGCAGGTTTAAGTGATGAAACCGGCGCTGAACCCTCAGCAAAACGAGATTTCCATTCCGGCAGAGGCCAACCCGATGTCTGGGCCGCGTCACGTTGCGATCATCATGGATGGCAACGGACGTTGGGCACAAATGCGCAATCGTCCGCGCTTATTTGGGCATCACGCAGGCGCACGTCGTGTGCGTCAAATTGTAGAAGCTTGTCCTCCCAATGGGGTGAATTACCTCACCATCTTCGCCTTCTCGACGGAAAACTGGAAGCGCACTCAGGTCGAAGTGTCCGGCCTGATGAAATTGTTTCAACGCTATATAACCAAAGAAGCGCGCACGCTGGCGGACGCCGGGGTACGGGTGCGCTTTATCGGGGATCGTGTGCGTCTCAATGACAAGCTTGTCGAGCTGATGGACAGCTTGGAAAGCATGACCGAAAAGAACGATAAGGTGCACCTCACAATCGCGCTAAATTATGGTGGTCGCGACGAAGTTGCGCGCGCTACCAAGCGTTTGGCGCAGGACGTGGCAAGCGGCAAGCTAGACCCTGAAATTGTAGATGAAGAAACGCTGCCAAAGTACTTAGATACATATGTTTTACCTGATCCTGATCTAGTCATTCGTACAAGCGGTGAAGCGCGTATTTCTAACTTTCTTCTGTGGCAATCGGCCTATTCGGAATATGAGTTTGTCGAAACGCTGTGGCCGGACTTTACTGCGGAAGAATTTGGCGCGCTTACCTCAAAGTATGGCAATCGGGACCGCAGGTTTGGCGGTGTAAAGGTATGAGCGGCGCCGGCACGCAATGGGGCGATCTCGCACCGCGCGTGCTTAGCGCAATTGCGATGCTGGTCATTGGCGCCATTGCGGTTTGGGCGGGTGGATTTTGGATCCATTTTCTGGTGTCAGTTGCATGCGGATTGATGGTCTGGGAACTCGTGCGCATGCTGCACAGCAGAGACAGCCAAAAATCCATGTGGCTGGCGTTGATCAGTGGTGCCGCTCTTTTCATCGCAAGCTACGCGCCGTATCCGACGGTCATTCTACCCATGCTGCTCGCACCCAGCTTTGTTGGTTTTTCGATGCTCTCCTCAGGGCAGCGTCCTATCGTCGGACGCCGTATTTTGATGAGCTACACGGCCTTGATTTTGATCGCAGGCTTTGGCCTTATCGCGTTGCGCGATGATTTCGGCATCACTTGGATGGCTTGGCTCCTTATTGTGGTAATTGTCACGGATGTGGCTGGCTATTTTGCGGGCCGCATGCTTGGGGGACCAAAATTCTGGCCCGCTGTCAGCCCCAAGAAAACATGGTCTGGCACAATCGCAGGCTGGATCGGGGCGGCGATTGTCGGACTGATCTTCGCTAAGCTTTACGGTGGTGGTACACTGGTCGTTCTCGTCTCTGTTGCTGCTGCGTTCGCGTCGCAGCTTGGTGATATCACTGAAAGCGCCATCAAGCGGCATGTGGGTGTGAAAGACAGCTCCAACCTGATCCCAGGTCATGGCGGACTGTTGGACCGCTTTGACGGCATGCTTGGGGCTGGGCTTTTGCTCATCTTCGTAGAGCTGGCTTTTAATTTCCCGCCGAACGCGGCTGGGTAGAGCAGGGCGATGCGCAAGATTTCCATTTTGGGGGCGACGGGATCCATCGGTCAAAACACGATTGATTTGGTCAAACGCGCGCCAGATGACTACGAGGTTGTGGCACTCACTGGCGCACAAAACATCGCGCAATTGGCCAAAGACGCGATTGAGTTGCGTGCAAAGGTGGCGGTCACAGCGGACCTCGCGCGCCTTGAAGAATTGCGCACAGCCTTGGTTGGTAGTGGTGTTGAGGTAGCGGCAGGCGTCAGTGCAGTCACTGAAGCCGCCGCGCGACCCGCAGATTGGGTGATGTCCGCGATTGTTGGCGCGGCGGGTTTGGCGCCGGGGCTTGAGGTGCTCAAACAGGGGGCCGCACTCGCGCTCGCGAACAAAGAATCTATGGTTTGTGCAGGCGCTCTGGTGAAGACGACTGCGAAAGAGCACAACGCCCACATCCTCCCCGTGGACAGCGAGCATTCCGCGGTGTTTCAAGGCTTGATTGGCGAAGATATCACTGCGGTTGAGCGGATCATCATCACCGCCTCTGGTGGTGCATTTCGCGATTGGCCGATGGATAAGCTCGCGGGTGCAACTCTTGCGCAGGCGCAAACCCATCCGAATTGGGACATGGGCCAGCGGATCACGATCGATAGCGCGTCGATGTTCAATAAGGCTTTGGAAGTCATTGAAACACGGGAGTTTTTCGAAGTCCCTCCCGAAATCATCGAAGTTTTGGTACATCCGCAATCCATGGTGCATGCGCTGGTTGGCTTCAAAGATGGCGCGCTGATGGCGCATGTGGGTCCGCCCGATATGCGCCACGCGATTGGCTTCGCGCTGCATTGGCCTGAGCGGCGTCATTTGCCGGTTGAACGCCTAGATCTCGCGGCCTTGTCGCAGTTGACTTTCCGCGCGCCGGACGAGAAACGCTGGCCTGCTTTGCGTCTCGCGCGCGAGGTCATGGCGACGGGTGGACATGCAGGTGCCGTGTTTAATGCTGCGAAGGAACGTGCGTTGGATCATTTCATCAGCGAAAGAATTGGCTTTTTGCAGATGGCCGAGGTCGTGGAAGAGGTACTGCACCGTCTTTCTGCGCAATCCGGCCTCACAAATGCCGAAATGACCCTTGATAGCGTGCTAGAGATGGACCATCTGGCACGTAACTCCGCCGATGAAATCATCGCAAACCCTTAACAACGCCCCGCTACCAAGCAGGCGGAAGAGCATCACGAGGACGCACGCATCATGGATATTCTTGGGCTTTTGCCACAATTTGGCAGTGTGATCTGGACGCTTTTGGCCTTTGTGCTCGCACTTTCGGTGATTGTCGCGATCCACGAATATGGCCACTACATTGTCGGACGTTGGTCGGGGATCCATGCGGAAGTCTTTTCGCTGGGCTTTGGTCCCGTCCTGTTCAGCCGCGTTGATAAACGTGGCACGGTTTGGCAATTCGCCGCTCTGCCATTTGGCGGTTACGTCAAGTTTCTTGGCGATGCAAACGCGGCCAGCGCCCCCGACGGCGAAGCTGTGCGAGAGATGAGCGCTGAAGAGCGTCGCCGCACAATGCCCGGTGCACCGCTATGGGCGCGTACCGCGACGGTCGCGGCTGGACCCATCTTCAATTTTGCGCTCTCAATTATTGTGTTTGCGGCCGTTATCTTCGCGCAGGGCGAAGAGGCGGATCCTTTGGCTGTTGGCGCATTGCGCGATATGCCAGCCGTGCAAGAGCTTCAAGTTGGAGATCAACTGCTGGCGATTGATGGTATTTCTGTGCCAAGTTTTGAAAACGGGGCCGGGTTCAATGCGCTAGAGCAGCAAATCAGTAAAGCAGCGCAGGTCAGCTACACCGTTGGGCGCGATGGCACAGAGCTGGATGTCATGGGCCCTTATCCGTATCCAGCGTTAGTTACTAATGTGATGCCGCAATCTGCAGCGCTTAAAGCAGGCCTAAAGATTGGCGATTTCATTACCGCGATTGATGGTGGCCCTGTATTTGCCTTTTCACAGCTCAAGGACGCTGTCGAAAGCGGCAATGGCGCACCTTTGCTGTTGGACCTTTGGAATAGCGGCGAGACCCGTCAGGTGACCCTGTCGCCCAAGCGAGTGGATGAACCACAGCCTGACAATACCTTTGTCACACAGTGGCGTATCGGCGTTGCGGGCGGCTTTTTCTTTGAACCTGCAACCCAAGCGACTAGTGTGACATCCGCACTGAGCAACGGTGTGATGCAGACAAAACGTATCATCGAAGGCTCGCTCTCGGGCATGTATCATATGGTGACGGGCGCGATCAGTTCGTGCAACTTGTCAGGTCCGATTGGGATCGCGCAAACTTCTGGTGCGATGGCAAGTCAAGGTGCGACCAATTTCATCTGGTTTATCGCGGTTTTGTCGACGGCAGTGGGTCTGTTGAACCTGTTCCCAGTTCCGGTTTTGGACGGTGGGCATTTGGTGTTTTTCGCCTACGAAGCTGTTGCTCGCAAAAAGCCAAGCGAGCGGGTTCTGGGAGTGTTCATGTCTGCAGGCTTGATCATGATTTTGTCGTTGATGGTTTTTGCGCTCGGGAACGATTTGTTTTGCCCGTAAAGCTTTCAAACAGACTTATGCTTTGCCCACTTTTGGCCCCATTCTTTTGATAACGTCTAATTGATAGATGAAATCCCTCGCGCAAAGTTCGCAAAGAGATGAGTAAATGGCATGCAATTGATTCAATCCGGCACACGTAGCTTAGGCTTCCTGATCACGCTAAATTGGGACCGTATCGTCTACTTTGGGATGCTTGGCCTGTGCTTGGCGCTTTCGGCCTATGTCGCGTCCGTGAGCTTTGCCAACCCCTTCATCTTGTAGGGAAGTCTAGGTCTGCTCCCGCGAAAACAGCCTATCCGCTTTTGACATCACCCCCCAATGAGGCTACTCAGATTGTATCTGGGGTGTCTGTTGGATCGGTGTAATGACCAATAAAATAACGAGCGGCGGAAAACGTTGCGAAGAACGAGCGCTAAAAGCTAATCTACTTAAATCAAGCGTTGCATCGATTGCCTTAGGGTTTTCAGTGGCTTACGTTGCGCTTGCAAGCATTGCCGAAGCGCAGCAATACCGCTTTAGTAGTGTGGCGATTGAGGGCAATCAGCGCATTGAGCCGTCTACGATCCTTGAATATGCAGGAATCAGTCGTGGTACTGCTGTCTCTGGATCCGATCTGAACGGAGCATTTCAGCGCCTGCAAGGTAGCGGTTTGTTCGAAAGTGTCGATCTTGAGCCGCGCGGCAATCGCTTAGTGATCAAGGTCACCGAATATCCAACGATCAATCAGATCAATTTCGAAGGAAACCGTCGTCTCAAGGACGAGAACCTTTCCACAATCGTGCAAAGCCAATCGCGCCGAGTGTTCAATCCGTCCACGGCAGAGCGTGATGCTTCTGAAATTGCCAAAGCCTATTCCCAACAAGGGCGTTTGACTGCGACGGTCAGTCCTCGCATAATTCGTCGTTCTGACAATCGCGTTGATTTGGTGTTCGAAATTTTTGAAGGCGGTCTGACCGAGATTGAACGCCTCGGGTTCGTGGGCAATCAAGTTTACTCAGATAGCCGTCTGCGCCGTGTGCTGGAAACCAAGCAAGCGGGCCTCCTGCGCGCTTTCGTGAAACGCGATACATTCGCCGAAGACCGGATCGAGTTCGACAAACAGATCTTAAGCGATTTTTATGCGAGCCGTGGCTATGTTGATTTCCGCACGACATCTGTGAATGCCGAACTTGCGCGTGAACGCGACGGCTATTTTGTGACGTTCAACGTTCAAGAGGGCCAACAGTTCAAATTTGGGGCGATCACAACGACCTCCGAGATCTCTGATGCCGATGAGGCGGAATTCCAAGCCGCGCTGAAAATACGCTCTGGCATTGTGTACTCACCATCCTTGGTGGAAAATTCGATTGCACGCCTTGAGAGATTGGCGATTAAACTTGGCCTCGATTTCGTACGCGTTGAGCCTCGCATCACACGCAATGATCGTGATCTGACGCTTGATGTTGAATTCGCGCTTGTGCGTGGTCCGCGCGTGTTTGTGGAACGCATTGATATTGAGGGCAATGCAACCACGCTTGATCGCGTCGTGCGTCAGCAGTTCAAAATTGTCGAAGGTGATCCATTTAATCCGCGTGAAATCCGCGAAAGCGCGGAGCGTGTTCGTGCGCTTGGCTACTTTAGTGGTGCCGATGTGCAAGCGCGTGAAGGATCCAGCCCTGACCAAGTGATTGTTGACGTTGATGTTGAAGAAACGTCGACAGGTTCGCTGACCTTTGGTGGTACGTATTCTACCACGACAGGCCCGGGCGCGATTATCAAATACAGCGAAAGCAACTTTCTTGGCCGTGGTCAGCGTTTGGATCTTGGCGTGACGACGGGTGTCGATAATCGCGAATACTCGCTTAGCTTTTATGAGCCGGCGTTTTTGGGTCGTGATCTAAGCTTCGGCTTCGTGGCGTCCTATGTGGAAACAGACAATCAAAACGCCGTCTATGACACCAACTTGGGTCGGTTCCGTCCCTCGTTTGAATTCCCTGTGTCAGATAATGGCCGTATGCAGGTGCGCTACACCCTTGATATGTCCGAAATGGTAGGCGGTGGTACAACGGCTGGTGCGTTGATTTCATCCGAAATCGCACGTGGCGTCGAGTTCTCGAATTCTGTTGGATACACCTACAGCTTTGACACACGCCGCACAGGGTTGAACCCAAATGCGGGTGTTTTGCTAGAGTTTGGTCAGGATTTCGGCGGGATCGGCTCCGACAATCAATACGTTCGCACCACTGCAAAAGCGATTGCGCAGACCAAGGTGCTCAGCGAGGAAGTTACGCTTCGGGCGACGCTGGAGGGCGGGGCGCTGAACTATGTTACCGGCTCTGGTCGCGCGACGGATCGTTTCTTTATGGGCCCTTCAGTGATGCGCGGGTTTGAACCCAGCGGCATCGGCCCACGCGAAGTCAACGGAAATACCAATGACACCCTTGGTGGAAATATGTTTGCGGTGGCACGTTTCGAAGCGGAATTCCCACTTGGTCTGCCAGAAGAATACGGCATCAACGGTGGCGTTTTCTACGATATCGGCTCGCTCTGGTCTCTGGATCAAAGCAATGCGAATGTCATCAACGAAGACTTTGCCGCCCGCAGTGTGATCGGTGCTTCGATTTTCTGGAAAACGCCGATTGGACCGTTGCGCTTTAACTTTACCAAAGCCCTGTCCAAGGAAACTGGCGATCGGGAGCAAACCTTTGACCTCTCCATTTCGACAGAGTTTTAAACACAAAGATTGGCGTTCCGTCTTGGGTGCGCCGATCCTTGCGCTGTGTCTTGCGATCCTCAGCCTGATAGCGCTGCCTTCTAAATCACTTGCGCAAGCCAGTTCGTTTTCACTACCTGATATTCCTGTTCTCACGATTAAGCGGGAACGCCTGTTCACGGAAACGCAATTTGGGCAAAACCTATCAGCAGAAATTGCGGCGCGGGGTCGACGCCTCTCTGCTGAAAACAGGCGGATCGAGCAAGAACTGGCGGATGAGGAAAGTGAGCTTACAGAGCTGCGCAAAACGCTTAATCCCGAAGAGTTTCGGGTGCTCGCTGATGCATTTGATATCAAAGTCACGACAGCACGGTTTGAGCAGGACACCAAAGCACGCGGCCTTTCGCAGCTGACCGATCAAGTCGAGCGACGCTTTTTGTTCACGATTGCACCAGCAATTCAAGGCTTGATGCGCGAAAAAGGTGCCAGCGTGATCTTGGATCGTCGGGCCGTTTTCGCCAGCGCTGATGAAACAGACATAACGCAAGAGGCGATTGGCCGGATAGATTCGGCACTCGGGCAGGGCATGCCGCTTGACGAATTGTTGGCGCCTGCACCTGCGTCCGAAAAGGATGCAACGCAAGATCAATGATCACCGCGACTTGCCCCGCTTTGGCGCACTTGCTAGGACAAATGTAGACGCGGACCAACTTGATCCAAGAGAGACATTCATGACCGAACTTTTGAACGCAGACATTCAACTGATCCAACGCATCTTGCCACATCGTTATCCATTTCTGTTGGTCGACAAAGTCGAGGATATAGATGGTACTCAAACAGCGGTCGGGATCAAAAACGTCACAATGAACGAACCACATTTCCAAGGCCACTTTCCAGGACTGCCGATCATGCCCGGTGTCACGATCGTTGAAGCCATGGCGCAAACGGCGGCTGTGATGGTCGGCACCGCGCTCGATATGGCAGACAAAGAAATGAAGGTCTATTTCATGGCCATCGACAAATGCAAATTCCGCCGCAAAGTTGGCCCCGGTGACGTGTTGAAGATGAACCTCACAACCGTGCGCGGTAAACCGGGTGGTAAGGTCTGGAAGTTTTCTGGTGTTGCCACAGTTGAGGGTGAGATGGCCGCAGAGGCAGAGTTTACCGCAATGATGGATTTGCCTGCATGAGCATTCACCCCAGCGCAGACGTCCACGCGAGTGCTGTCATCGAAGAAGGTGCGCAGATCGGCGAGGGCTGCATCATTGGTCCATTCGCCTACATCGGCGCGGATGTGCAGCTGGGGGCGCATTGTGTTTTGATGAGCCACGCTGTCGTGAAAGGCCAAACCACTTTAGGCGAGGACAACACGATTTTTTCCTTTGCCGTAATTGGAGAAATTCCGCAGGACAAGAAGTTTGGTGGCGAAATCACCCGTCTTGAGATCGGATCGCGCAATCGCATTCGGGAGCATGTGACCGTGAACACGGGCACGGGCGGTGGCGGCGGTCTGACGAAAATCGGAGATGATTGCTTGTTGATGGCGGGATGCCATGTGGCGCATGATGTGATCATTGCCAACAACGTGATTGTGGTGAACAGTGCGGCCGTTGCGGGCCATTGCATCATTGAGGATGACGTTATCATCGGCGGTCTAGCCGGCATTCATCAGTTCGTGCGTATCGGCAAAGGCGCGATCGTTGGCGCTGTGACAATGGTGACAAATGATGTGATCCCTTACGGCCTTGTACAGGCTCCGCGTGGTCAACTTGACGGGTTGAATCTTGTCGGTCTCAAACGACGCGGTGTTGAGCGCGGTGACATTATGGCCCTGCGTGCCGCGTTCCAGATGATGGCGCAAGGCGAGGGAACCTTCCAAGACCGTGTTAAGCGTATGGGCGAGGATTCCGATAGCGATTACGTGCACCATATTGTGGATTTCGTCACAGGCGCTTCGGATCGCTCCTTCCTGACGCCGGGCGGCTAAGGCATGAGCCGTCTTGCGATCCTGTCGGGCAATGGTGCGCTTCCCCAGCGTTTGGCGGATGCCCAACCTGATGCGATTTTAGTCAGCTTCGCAGGCGTTGCCCATGACCTTCAACGCGCGTCGGAAGTGCATGCGTTCGAGAAGATGGGCACCTTGTTCGCATCCCTAAAAGCGCAAAACGTGAGCGAAATCGTGATGGCAGGTGCCATGTCGCGCCCCCCTCTTGATCCAAGCGCGTTTGACGCAGTGATGACAGGCCTCGCACCGCGATTGATTGCGGCAATGCAGGGCGGGGATGATGCGCTGTTGCGTCTGGTCATTGCAATCTTTGAAGAACAAGGGTTTCGCGTGCGTGGGGCCCACGAGATTGATCCAACTTTGACCGTTGATGCCGGTCTTCTTTGTGGCGCTGCTTTGAGCGAGATCACCGGCAACGACGTCGCGAAGGGAATTGCTATCCTTGAAACCCTCAGCCCCATGGACGTGGGGCAGGGCGTTGTTGTCGAGAATGGTCTCTGCCTTGGGATTGAGACGCTGCAAGGTACTGATGCACTTTTGAATTTTGTCGCGGCAACTCCGTTACACTTGCGCAAAATGGGTGGTGTTTTCGTCAAAGCACCCAAACGTGGTCAGGACTTGCGCGTTGATATGCCAACGATTGGACCCGACACGATCACCGCTATGAAGACAGCAGGATTGTCGACGCTGGTTATCGCCTCTGGTGCGGTGCTGTTACTTGAGTGCGATGACACCATTCGTCTCGCTAAGCAGGCCAACATTACAGTTTTCGCGCGGGATACTTGAGCGATGCGGGTCTTTATTATCGCGGGTGAACCGTCTGGCGACAAGCTTGGTGCGGCTTTGATGGTGGGACTTCAAACGCTGGTGCCTGAGGTTAAATTTGAGGGGATCGGTGGCGCGCGGATGGGCGAGGCAGGATTGCAAAGTCGTTTCCCAATGGAAGAAATTTCCATTATGGGAATTTCAGAAATCCTATCTCAGTACCGCCATCTCAAACGCCGTATTTCTGAAACAGCTGATGCGATTATCGCGGATAAGCCGGATGTACTGATCACCATTGATCTGCCGGAATTTTCGCTTCGTGTGGCTAAGCTTGTGAAGGCAAAAAGCCATATTCGCTGCGTGCACTACGTGGCCCCAACAGTTTGGGCGTGGCGTGCAGGGCGTGCTGCGAAGATGGCGCGCCATATCGATCAAGTGCTCGCGCTGTTCCCGTTTGAGCAGCCCTATATGGAAGCCGCTGGCATGCGCTGCGATTTTGTTGGGCATCCTGTGGTAACGGATATGCAAGCCAGTGAGACCGAAGCGCAAGAGTTTCGCGCTGAGCACGGTATTAGCGATGCACCGCTTGCGCTGGTTTTACCCGGATCAAGACGCGGGGAGGTGGGGCGCCTCGCACCGATCTTTGGGCAAGTTCTTGAGCCAGTTTTGAAAGTGACACCAGACCTGCGTGTCGTTATCCCCGCCGCCTCGCCTGTTGAATATCTGGTGCGCGAGGCGGTTAAAGACTGGCCCTGTAATCCGCTTGTGATCTGCTCTGAAGACAAGACGCAAAAGTGTGCGGCGTTCAAAGCAGCTGATGTTGCGCTCGCGGCGTCTGGCACTGTCTCGCTTGAACTTGCAGCGGCCGGTACACCTATGGTGATCGCCTATGATATGAATTGGCTGTCGCGCCAGATCATTGGACGCATGTTAAAAGTAGATACTGTAACGCTGGTCAATCTCGTCTCTGACACGCGCGCCGTTCCCGAATTTATAGGCGCAGATTGCGTGCCTGAACGCATTGCCGAAGCCCTGCTGCAGGTGATGAATGATGGTGCAAACCAAAACGAAGCGATGCGTGTCACGATGCGGCGGCTCGGGCATGGCGGCGATGCGCCCGGTCTTCGCGCGGCGCAGGCTGTGCTTGACGGGTTGTCTGATCACCAAACGCTGAATTAAAAAAGGAAAAGCCATGGAAAACTAAGGCGAACTGATGTTTCACGAGGCGATTCAACAGTTACAAAAAGCGGATTGATCAATTGAGTAATTACAGAAGATGTACCCGCAGCGCACGCAAGACAGCTTAAGCTCCGAAGACATCGCCTTAATCCAAGCGCGTGAGAGCTTTTACATCCCCTTAACAAATCCAGATGGCTGGCCATATGTGCAACATCGCGGTGGTCCCGTTGGATTTTTGCGCGCACATACAACAAGCCAACTGGTCTGTGAGGATTACCGTGAAAATTATCAGTTTATCACTATGGGCAATCTGTAAAAAGACGCGCGCGTATCGTTGTTCTGTATGGATTATCTGAACCAAGCTCGCTTAAAAATCCAAGGTCGCGCGACGTTGCTCTCACACTCCGGCGCGCAAGATGGTTTGATCGCTGCATTGCCACAGGATCAGCCCACGCCAGAGCGCATTTTGTGTATCGACGTGATCGCGCTGGACTGGAACTGTCCGAAATACATCCCGAAGCATTATTCAGGGGATGTGATCCGCTAAGTCGTCGGTGGCCAAATGGGGCAGTTACAGATAGTGGACGTCGATCTATCAGCCCGCATTGCAGAGCTTGAGATGGGCTAATTCATCCCGCGATCGAGGCCTCGTGGATTTGTGCTATCGTGCCATCCAGTGTGGCGTTGAACTCATTATCGCTTTGTTTGTGCGAAAGCCCTTCGGTCAACGCGCGGCTAAAGCTGGCGATCATACCTTTGTTCTGGGACAGGCGCTTAGTCGCTTCGGCGCGATCATAGCCACCCGAGAGGGCCACGACTTTCATCACTTTGGGATGATCATTGAGGGCTGCATATGTGTTTGCGACTTCAGGCAATGTGAGCTTGAGCATGATCTGTTGGCCCTCTGGCACGGTATCAAGGGCAATCGTGATCTCGTTGAGCAAAATCTGTTCTGCCTCGGCCTTGTCTGCGATATCAATGGTGACTTCAGGCTCGATAATCGGGACAAGCCCTGCGGCCAAAACCTGATTACCCACTTTAAATTGCTGCTGGACAACGGCGCGGATGCCATCAACGTTTGCAGCGCTGATGACAGAGCGCGCTTTCGTACCGAACACGCCATTGGAAACGGCACGTTTAAGTAATTCGTCGAGCACGGGCATGGGTTTCAAGACCTGCGCGCCGTCGGCAACATCCTCTAAGCCCTTGTCGATCTTCAGGAACGGCACAACGCCATTGTCCTCCCAGAGCGCCTTGGCCGAAGGTTTGCCACCGATCTCGCGCTCCATCGTCATCTCGAACAAGATCGCGCCGATCACACGCTCCCCCGTAAACGCAGGGGACGACACGATGCGTGCGCGCATGCAGTGGATCAAATCAAACATTTCTGCGTCGGTGTTGTAGTCGCTGTCCTTAACGCCATACAGACGCAAGGATTTCGGTGTCGATCCACCTGACTGATCCAAGGCCGCGATAAAGCCGTTACCTGTGCGAATTTTGTCAGCCATATGTGGATTAGTCATCTGAACACCTTGTTTTGCTTGCGTTAAACGCGGTGTAGGTGAGCCCCCGCTCTTAGGCAATCAGGGTTGCGCTAACAGGGGGGCAGCTTTTTCGCGGATGGCCTATTTTTGCAGCTTAGCAGGCAAATCACGCCCAACCCAATCGCGCAGCACGCCGTTTTCGAGGCTGGTTTGTACCTCTGTCCAAGCATTTGTGGCACCGCGCAACCGCATAATCGTATCAATCTCGTCGCGGATCGCGGCAGAGGCAACATCGCCCGTTGCGGCTCCCACAGAGGCCCAGTAATAGGCTGCGCGGTAGGATCGAATGCGCGTGGTTCCTAAAAGATGGCCACGCGCTGCGCGCCTAATGTCACCGATAGAGTCGAAATCAGCAGCAACAGGTCCGCCGCCGCCAAGCATGATATCTTGCACCTCAAGCAATTGGTTCAGACTTAGCGCATCCTCAAGATCATTGAGCAAACTCAGACTGCCGGTTTGGCCATTTGCGCTTGCATGCAGGGCCAATCGATAAGCGGTTGCAGCGTCGCTGTACTGCATCGCTTCTGCCATCAGGGATGTTGCTTCAGCGTTGCCCTCTTTTGCGAGCGGATCAAGCAGACGTAGACCTAAAGTGGTGTTGCGTGGCGCGCCCACTCCGCTCAGCAAAGCGCGACCGACGTCCAGATTGCGCGCTGCCGGCAAAAGTCCGTCGATTGCTTGCTTTAGTTCAGCGGCGGGAATCCCGCGAGAGATTGCCATGGGAACTGTGCCAATTGTCGGCCCGAGCTTGGAGAATATCCCCTTGGGATCTTCCAGGTCGCTTTCCCCCAAACGCACAGGCGTATTTGGTGCGTCGGTTTCAAGGGTTATCTGACCGGGGTTTGCGACAAAGGCCGTGGCGGTAACGACGGCTTGATTAATGAACGCTTCTTGCTCTCTACTAAGCTCGCGCGCCTCAAAACCATTCATCTCGCCAAACATCTCGCTCAACGCTCCGGGGATCAGTTGCTCCAAAGCGGCCGGATCAAGCATGCCGGGAGAGGCCATGCGAGATCCTGCTTCATAAAGTCCGCGATTTTCCAACGTAAGCTGTGCGTGGTTCACATAGACGGCTGGGCTGACCTCTTCGGTGTCGAGATCCATGCGGTAACTGATGTAATCAAGATCGACGGAGCCGCTGAGCGCTGCAAGCTTGTCCAGATCTGCGCCAAAATTGATCATCGCCCCGCCAGAGGCAAAATCGTAGTTCACGTTAACAGTCATGCGATCAAGGCGGATATCATCGACGCCCATCATGCCAACCACGGGGCGCGCGTCGCTTGGCAGACAATCAAAATCAAGCACTGTGCCTTCAAGTGCAATGTTGATGATATAGCCTTGCTGGCGATCAAGAGGCTGCCCGCTCATGACCAGCCCGTCGGCTGTAATTGCACAAGCGTCCCCCTCGACATAGGGCAAAAACGGGCGCACATCGACGCCAACAAGCGCGATACGGTTGCGCACAACGTCTACATCGATCTGTTCATAGCGCACATCTGCCAATACACGCAGGGTCGGAATAAAGCTTTGCACGACCATCGTCAAAATATTGTCGAGTGAGAAGTTGTCCCAAAGCGTGACAGGGTTTTCAGCTGCTTGCTCTTGAGCATGAAGCGGCATTGCAAGGGCGCAAGTTAGCGCACCCGTGTATAAAATAGTGCGTTTAACGGACATCGTAATAATCCCGAGGCTGATAAAATTACTCTCAGGTTACTCGAAATTCGTATTTCGGCAAGGGTTGGGATACCTGACCGTCCCCGTGCTTAGCTGCTGAGGGCGGCGACACCGGGCAATGTTTTGCCCTCCATCCACTCTAAGAATGCACCTCCTGCAGTAGAGATATAGGTAAATTTCTCTGCCGCACCCGCTTGGTTCAGGGCCGCGACGGTGTCGCCGCCGCCTGCAACGGAGATTAGCTTGCCTTGCTTAGAGAGATCCGCGGCGTAAGTAGCAGCAGCGTTGGTGGCCATATCGAAAGGGTCTATCTCAAACGCGCCAAGCGGGCCGTTCCAGATAAGCGTTTTGGCACCATCCAGGATCGTCGAAATCCGCGCGACGGTTTTGGGCCCAGCATCGAGGATCATCGCATCTGAGGGGCAGGCGTTCACGGGTAGGGTCTCGCTATCTGCGCCTGCTTTGAATTCCCGCGCGACAACGATGTCAGAGGGAAGCACAATTTCGCATCTTGCGCTTTTGGCTTTGCCGAGGATCTCAAGCGCGGTGTTGGTCATATCATGCTCTGCCAGCGACTTACCTACATCAATCCCTTGTGCCGCTAAGAAGGTGTTCGCCATGCCGCCGCCAATCACCAGATGATCGACCTTTTCCACGAGATTGCCTAGCAGTTCCAATTTGCTCGACACTTTCGCACCGCCAACCACCGCAACCACAGGACGCTTCGGCGCGCTTAATGCACCCTCCAAGGCACTCAGTTCCGCTTGCATCAAGCGACCCGCGCAGGACGGCAGTAGATGCGCGAGACCTTCCGTGCTTGCATGCGCGCGGTGGGCGGCGGAGAAGGCGTCGTTGCAATAGATATCACCAAGTTTGGCGATTTCAGCCGCGAAGGTGGGATCGTTCGCAGGTTCCTCAGCGTGATAGCGTGTGTTTTCCAGCACAAGAACCTGACCTGCTTGCAATGCGCAGGCGGCAGCATTTGCGCCCGCGCCAATACAATCGGCAGAGAACATGACATCACACCCGAATGCGGTTTCCAAGGCTGGTACCAGGGGCTGCAAGCTCATCTCTGGCACGCGCTGACCTTTTGGGCGCCCGAAGTGTGCAAGCAGGATTGGCAGGCCGCCAGCGGCTAGGATATCGCGCACAGTCGGAACAAGCCGTTCGATCCGCGTGGCATCTGTGACCACACCGTTTTCCATCGGAACGTTGATATCCACGCGCGTCAGCACGCGCTTTCCTGCAAGGTCCATTTGATCCAAAGTTGTCCAGCTCATTATATTTCTCCTGCCAGGTTTGGTCTGTCTTTGCCGCTCAAAGCGGTTATCGTCAATGCTTGCCTTGTCCATTGCGGCAATGGGCCTTAGATACTGCGCCAACAGATATCAAAGGAGCGCCCGAATGGCCGATACAAAAGATCTCGAAAACACAATCCTGTTGGAACTCAAAGACGGCACAGTCACAATTGAATTGCTGCCTGATGTGGCACCGAAGCACTGTGAACGTATGAAAGAGCTTGCACGCTCAGGTGCATACGACAACGTGGCGTTCCACCGTGTGATTGAGGGTTTCATGGCGCAAACCGGTGACGTTGCGAATGGCAACATGGAAAAGGATTTTAACATCCGCATGGCTGGCACGGGCGGCTCTGACATGCCTGATTTGCCAGCTGAGTTCTCCAAGCTGCCCCATGATCGTGGTACAATCGGTGCGGCGCGCAGCCAGAACCCTGATTCCGCAAACAGCCAGTTCTTCATCAACTTTTCCGACAACAACTTTCTCAACGGTCAGTACACGGTTTATGGCCGT
The DNA here is from genome assembly GCA_000156115.1 of Rhodobacteraceae bacterium HTCC2083. Taxonomy (GTDB): domain Bacteria; phylum Pseudomonadota; class Alphaproteobacteria; order Rhodobacterales; family Rhodobacteraceae; genus Planktotalea. Next base: position 3,416,790 of record DS995276.1, on the reverse strand, counting down.
GTGACGTCGGGCATGGATTTGGTTGATGCAATCACACGTGGCGAGCCACCTGTGGAGCCGGATCGCATGGTGTCCATGAAAGTTGCTGCAGATGCGTAAGCTCGCGTTTGCCCTGTGCCTGTTCGCAAGCCCTGCGCTTGCGACGGGCCTTCAGGTCGAAGTCGCTGGTGAAGGTGCCAATGGTACAATCACCATCGACTTACTTGAGGATTTGGCCCCGAAACATGTCGCGCAGATCACTGCGATTGCAGAAAGCGGCGCGTACAATGGCGTTGTTTTCCACCGTGTGATTGATGGCTTCATGGCGCAAACGGGCGATGTTCAGTTTGGTCAATCCAGTGGCAATACGTCCCGTGCTGGCATGGGCGGCTCTGATATGCCTGACATTCAGGCAGAGTTTTCGTCCGAGCCGTTCAAACGCGGTATCGTCGGCATGGCGCGAAGCCAGAACCCGAATTCAGCGAACAGCCAGTTTTTCATTATGTTCGATGATGGCGATTTTCTGAACGGTCAGTACACGGTTGTTGGCCGCGTGACAGCTGGCATGGATGTGGTTGATCAAATCAAGCTGGGCACAGGTGGCAACGGCGCCGTCGTGGGCACGCCTGATATGATGAAGACTGTGACCGTCACCGAGTAAAGCCGAACGCACAATTGCGTGTGTGGGTCTATACGAACAAAGCTTTTTGAAGCACCTTTTGGAGGAAACCTCTGAAGGGTGCTTTTATGTTGAAACGGATCGCTTTGGCCTTGGGTCTGTCGCTGGTGATGGGGACGGCGTCGGCCAGCCCTGAGTTTTGGCAACATGAATGGCCGAAAACCGATTTTGAGAAAACCACAGTTGAAAACTGGGTTGAGATCATGTCTGGCGGTCCGCCCAAGGATGGCATCCCTGCGCTGAGCAATCCCAAGTTTCGCAAAGCCATCACAGAGACGCGCATCGGTGGGACAGAACCTGTGATCACCGTTGAGATCAACGGTGATGCGCGTACCTACCCTGTACGATATCTGACATGGCATGAGATCGCCAATGATGTGGTCGGTGGCGTGCCTGTTGCGGTAACTTTCTGTCCGTTGTGTAATTCCGGTATCACTTTTGATCGGCGCGTAAAGCAAGGCACGCTGACGTTTGGTGTGTCTGGCAAGCTGCGCAATTCAGATATGTTAATGTATGATCGCGAAACTGAAACTTGGTGGCAGCAAGCGATTGGCGAGGCGATTGTTGGTGATTTGCTGGGAACTGAACTGGTCCAATTGCCCACGTGGATGGAAAGCTGGGACGAGTTCGTTGCGCGCAACCCAGAGGGCTTGGTGATGGAAGAGCCGGATTTTGCGCGCCAATACGGCCGCAATCCATATGTGAGTTATGACAGTTCAACAAAGCCTTTTCTATATAGTGGTGAGAACCCACCGCATGGCATTCCCGCGCTTGAACGTGTTGTGCGTGTTGGAGATCGCGCCTGGCCTTTGACGCGTTTGTCCAAGCTTGGCACTGTGACGGAAAACGGTGTGAGCTTGATTTGGAAAGCAGGTCAAGCTTCGGCTTTGGATGGCCGCAGTATTGCGAAAAGCCGTGATGTGGGCGGTGTACGCGTTAAGGATGCGCAGGAGGGTGACTTACCACATGATGTGATGTTTGCCTTTGCGTTTCACGCTTTTTGGCCAGATGGCATTTGGATGTTGGGTGAGTAGGGGATCAGCCCCCGTCTCAACAAGCTGAGACTCCCCCGCAGTTTATTTGGAAATTAAAGCCTATTCGAGAATGCCGCCTGTGTTGGCAAGGAATGGCTCCATATAGGTGAGGTCGGCGGTTCTGGGACGTTTACCACCGAAGCGATAGGTGATCCCCGCCATGATTGAGGTGGTGTCAGTGATGTCATCGGGGCCGACGATCTCTTTCTGGTGGCTCTCGCCATATTGCGCAGCGGCGAAGAGCGACAGACCGGGCATCACTTGGATGTCATAATCAACGCGCGCCTCCAGCGTCCACAGCTCAACCACAGTGCTCGGAGCGTCCATTTTCGCGTTGAGGTAGCCGATAGAGGTGCCAAAGCTCAGGCGATCAGTGGCTGCAAAAGTGATGCCAACGCCCGTCGCAATTCCGTTTGTGGCTGTTGCGACGCTGTCTGTTCCACTGGTGCCTGTCATATATCCAAGATGTCCATTGAACGACCAACGATCATTTAGCATGTACGAGCCTTCAATACCCGCGAGCAGACGCATCGCATCATCGCTCACGTCATTGTCGTGGTCCGATTGCAGCGCGCCCACAAAGACACCGTAGCTAAAGCGATCAGCAGAGCGCCCCATGCGTAGCATCAGGCTGTTTGAGGTGTTTGCCGTATTGGGGGCCACATTGGCGTTGTTCGTCGCCGCAAGCCCAAGATCCGCTTGGATGTAGAGACCACTGTGCGCAAGGCGGCCAAAGCTAAGATCGGTGCGTCCCGTCAGCAAAGTTCCTGTTGCGCTTTGGATGGCGACGGGGGCACCTGCCGTTTGACTTTGCCCGAAAGACAGTTGTGCGCTGCTATAAAATTCTTGCGCAGCGAGCGGGCTAGTGACGAGCAAAAGGGCTGTTGTGAGGCGCAGCATTGTTTACCCTTTTAGTACAATAAGCGCATGGCGTTTCTTGCCTGCGCTTAGCTTAATAGGTGACGCCAAAGCGGCCGCGTCGAGCATGAGGCCCGCATCGTTTAGGGGCGCATCATCGATCTTTGCACCATTCTCGGATATTAGACGTTTGGCGTCCTTGCCAGACTTCGCAAGACCGGCGCGCACGATGGCTTGTACGATGGACAGGCCATCGCCCAACTCTTCACGTGTAAGCTCAAGCGTGGGTAAATCATCGCCAACGCCGCCCTTTTCGAACACTTCCCGCGCTGTCGCTTCGGCGGTGCCTGCAGCCTCCGCACCGTGGCAAAGCTTGGTGATCTCATTGGCGAGGATGACCTTCGCCTCATTGATCTCGGAGCCTGCTAACGCGCCAAGTCGTTCGCATTCCTCTACAGGCATTTCAGTGTAGAGTTTGAGAAAACGGCCTACGTCGGCATCGGTCGTGTTACGCCAAAATTGCCAAAACTCGTACGGGCTGCGCATGTCAGGGTTTAGCCAAACAGCGCCATCCGCGCTCTTGCCCATCTTTTTGCCGTCCGATGTGGTCAGCAATGGCGAGGTCAATCCGAAGATTTGATTGTCCAAAACGCGGCGCGTCAGGTCAATACCATTGACGATATTGCCCCACTGATCCGAGCCTCCCATTTGCAATACGCAGCCATAGCGGCGGTTCAACTCAAGGAAGTCATAGGCCTGCAAGATCATGTAGTTGAACTCAAGAAAGCTCAGGCTCTGCTCGCGATCCAGTCGTGATTTAACGCTCTCAAACGCCAACATGCGGTTGACCGAAAAATGCTTGCCAATATCGCGTAGGAAATCGAGGTAGTTCAGCCCATCAAGCCATTCTGCATTATTGATCATCAACGCATCAGATGGGCCATCGCCGTATGTCAAATACGCGCTGAAAACTTTCTTAATACCAGCGATGTTATCATCGATTTTTTCAGGCGTGAGCAAAGGACGCTCATCTGCGCGAAAACTGGGATCGCCAACTTTGGTTGTGCCGCCACCCATCAAAGTGATCGGCTTGCCACCTGTCTTTTGCAACCAGCGCAACATCATAATCTGGATGAGCGAACCTACGTGCAAGGACTCAGCCGTTGCATCAAAGCCGATGTAGGCAGGCATGCCGCCCTTTAGCGCCACCTCGTCTAGACCTTGATAATCGGTGCAATCGGCCAAAAAGCCACGCTCCATCATCACTGCAATGAAATCGGATTTAGGATGGTAGGTCATAACTTGCGTCCACGTATAGCTCTGGTCAAAGCTCATACAGGGCAGATGCGTAAAGGAAAAGCCTATGAAGGGCACGGGAATGGTGAAAGCGATTGGATTGATGTCGGGCACGTCACTGGACGGGGTGGATGCGGCGGAAGTGGTGACCGACGGCGAGACCATCGATGCCTTTGGGTCAAGCACATATCGCAGCTATTCAAACGAAGAACGCGCAGTGCTGCGCGGTGTGTTGGGCCGTTGGCCGGGCAACGGATTGGAACAAGCTTTGGCGGTCGTGCAAGATGCACATATAGAGGTACTGAGCGGGTTCGCTCCAGACTTGATTGGATTCCATGGCCAAACCCTCGCGCATGAACCGCGTGGGCGGGGGACGCATCAACTTGGCGATGGGGCCGCTTTGGCGCAACAGGTTGGCGCGCCTGTGGTCTGGGACTTTCGCACGAATGATGTGCAATTGGGCGGCGAAGGCGCGCCGCTTGCACCGTTCTTTCACTTCGCTTGCGCCAAATCGATCAAAGCGGATACGCCGATTGCGTTTCTGAACTTGGGTGGCGTGGGCAATATCACATGGATCGATCCGAGCAAATCCAAAGCTGAGGACGCGGGCTCATTGCTCGCCTTTGATACAGGGCCTGCGAACGCGCCGATCAATGATTTGATGCAAGTGCGGCGCGGATTGAGCTACGACAAAGATGGTGCGTTGGCTAAGAAAGGGCAGGTGGAGACAGGCGCGCTGGAACTCTTCCTGTCTGAGACATATTTCGGGCGCATTCCTCCGAAATCACTGGATCGGAACGATTTTTCTATCATGCTGGAACTGGTACGCGAACTCTCTGACGCAGATGCGGCAGCAACCATGACCGCGATGAGCGCCGCAGCCGTGATGCAAGCGATGGAGCATTGCCCAAGCCTTCCGGCGCGTGTGCTTGTCTGCGGCGGTGGTCGCCACAATCCGGTGATGATGCATATGTTGCGCGAAGCGCTAGACTGCCCTGTAGATCCCGTAGAAGACGTTGGTTTGGATGGTGATATGCTTGAGGCGCAGGCGTTTGCCTATCTCGCAGTCAGGGTAGCGCGCGGCCTTCCAACAAGTGGTCCAAGCACCACAGGTGTTAGCGCACATGTCGGCGGTGGCATCCTCAGCAAACCGTCAGGCACAGACTAACCCTGCATGCGTCCTATCTCTGTGGAAACCCCGTGGAGTGTGAGGGGCTGGCCTCTCATTGCGGCAGGTCCAAAAAGCACTTACGCCGAACAGCTCGCCCCACCTAAGACACAGAATTTTGCGCAATGGGGATGGTTTAACTGCACAGACCCTTCGGCCTCTTCCAAGCTGTTGCCAAGTTCAAACTCAGGCGCATACGGCAACAAGGTGCAAGCTAGAACCGCAGGCTTATCCGCACCTTTGCGTTTTACGACCATACGCGAGGATGCGCACATCATTGCGTCAGGAGATTTGTTTAGAATGCCCCAGCAAGCGCTTGTAATCTCAGGAACATCGACGGTTTCATCCATCTCAGGGAATAAAACTGTCTGAGCGGGATTGCGGGCGTCGATGTCAAAACCATGTTCCGAAAACAGCGTGGCGTAGCCTTGGCGCGATGTGGCGTCGCTTTCGCCCCAGACCGTACGTCCCGCAACAGCCAGGGCAAAGCCGTTCTCTTCTAGCCAAGCCATGCCTTCAATCGTTTTTTCAAACGTTCCAGCGCCGCGTTCTTTGTCGTGGTTGACGCTATCCCAGTGATCTACAGAAATACGCATCGTTAATTTACCTGGGTAAGCCCCATTCAGATCTAACAGCCCTGCGCGCATAGATTTACGCATCATTGGGCGCATCGCATTGGTCAGGATCAACACATCATATCCGCGCTCTAGAGAGGCGCGGGTGATCTCAATTATCTCGGGGTTCATAAATGGCTCACCACCGGTAAAGGCAATCTCCCGCACGCCCCAATTGCGGATTTCCAGCTGATCCAGATAGTCGCGCACCTCGTCGGCGGTAATGTAGACCAACGCGTCATTTTTTGGGGAACTCAGAATATAGCAATTCTTGCATTCGATATTGCACAGAGTGCCTGTGTTGAACCAAAGCGTTTGCGGATCGCTCAATGCAACGCTTGCCCGTTGCTCACCCTTGGCTGTAATGAGGGGATCATTGAATTTTTCAGCCGAAAGAAGCGGAGTTTCGATATCTTTCATGGATCGTCCTCAATAAAGCGATTTGGCTGCGTTTACCCTGCGCGTTTAGGACATAAAAGCGCTCAAAGAAACACTGACACCATTGTGATGTCAAAAAGCAGTGTTAGACATTCATTTCGCCGCGCGCTAATGAAGCGCAAAGTTTTACGTTAGCGCTAACAACTTGTGTTGTTGCGTTGTGTCAATATTAGGAGCGCCTTGCATGGTTTCTCGTGTCATTCCTGTAGATCCTTTTGATCTTGTCATCTTCGGCGGAACTGGCGATCTCGCCCGCCGCAAGATTTTGCCGGGACTTTTTCGTCGGTTTTGTTCTGGTCAAATGTCGTCTGAGAGTAAAATTATCGGCGCGGCACGTGGCGTGCATACAGCCGAAGAATTTAGCAAGATCGTGGCGTCTGCTATTCACGAATTCGGATCAAGCGACGCGATTGACGAGAGTGTCCTCGCTGAGTTTCTTACACGGCTCGATTACGTCGCTGTGGACGCGCGTGGTGACACTGGTTGGACGGAGCTAGCTGGAAAAATTCGCAAAAATCTGGTAAATGCTTTCTATTTCTCAGTTGGGCCAAGCCTATTTGGTGATCTTGCAGAACGCTTGAAGCGCTTTGAGATGGCAGATGATGACAGCCGTATCGTCGTAGAAAAGCCATTTGGCCGCGATCTTGCAACAGCGAAAGCCCTTAATGCGTCCTTGGCCAAGCATTTTGACGAAACGCAGATTTATCGGATCGATCACTATCTTGGCAAAGAAACTGTGCAAAACCTGATGGCTGTGCGGTTCGGCAATATGTTGTTTGAACCGCTTTGGAACAGCCAATACATTGATCATATCCAGATAACTGTAGCTGAAACTGTGGGTGTTGGCGGGCGCGGTGAATACTACGACCGCTCCGGCGCAATGCGCGATATGGTGCAAAACCACTTGATGCAATTGCTGTGCCTCATCGCGATGGAACCGCCTGCAAAATTTGAACCCGATGCCGTGCGCGACGAGAAGCTGAAGGTCATTCGTGCGCTTGAACCCGTGCTTCCGCATCATATTGTGCGCGGACAATACGGCCCCTCCGAGGACGACGATGACTTCAGAACCCATGTAGAGGATTCCAGTAGCAAAACCGAAAGTTTCATCGCGATGAAAATGGCGATCAGTAATTGGCGATGGGCGGGCACACCGTTTTATCTGCGTACGGGCAAGCGTCTAAAGGCGCGTACCTCTGAAATCACCGTTGTCTTTAAAGATGCGCCCCATTCGATTTTTGGTGCTGACGCGGGCCGTCACAATAACGAGCTTCGCATTCGCTTGCAGCCTAATGAAGGCATGACGCTTGATGTTACAATTAAAGAACCAGGGCCGGGGGGCATGCGTCTTGTGGATGTCCCGCTTGATATGGCTTTCGCCGACGCGCTTGGCGACAACGCAATTGATGCACCTGATGCTTATGAGCGACTGATCATGGATGTGATCCGTGGCAATCAGACGCTGTTCATGCGTGGCGATGAGGTTGAAGCGGCATGGGCCTGGACTGATCCTATCATAGAGGGCTGGCAAGCGCGCGGTGAAGTACCTAAAACTTACGATAGCGGTAGCGAAGGTCCGACCGATGCTATGGCTATGATTGCGCGCGATGGGCGCATTTGGAGAGAGATCAAACGATGAATTTTATCGAATACCCCGATTCAGACATGATGATGATTGATCTAGCCAACAAAATCGCTGGGGACCTGAACGCAGCGCTTCATCATGAGGACCGCGCTTGTTTGGCAGTCCCTGGAGGCACAACACCGGGCCCTTTGTTTGATGATTTGTGCGCTGCGGATTTGCCGTGGGACCGCGTTGATGTGATGTTGACGGATGAACGTTGGGTTCCAACCGACAGTGATCGCTCAAACACTAAACTCATTCGCGAACGCTTGTTGGTCAATCGTGCCGCCGCTGCTCGTCATCTACCGCTTTACGCGAGCGCTGACACGCCGGAGGAAAAATTGCCAGAATTGGAAGCGATGATTGCACCGGAATTGCCGATTGCGGTCCTTTTGCTGGGCATGGGGGCAGATATGCACACTGCATCGCTGTTCCCGGGCGCTGATAAACTCGACGAAGCCCTTGACCCGCGCGCGCCAATTTTGGTGCCAATGCGCGCGCCGAACGCGCCCGAACCACGTGTTACTCTAAGCGCGCGTGTTCTGGATGGCGCTTTGCGAAAGCACGTTGTGATCATTGGCCAAGAAAAACGCGACGCATTTGAAAATGCACAACATCTTAGTACGCATGATGCCCCGATTAAATCGGTGCTGACGGGCGCAGATGTGCACTGGGCACCTTAAAGGACAATAGCGATGTGGAAAAATGTGAAGGCGCTGGACAGCGGTGCCAAGATTATTGATCTCTTCGAAAACGATGCAAACCGTGCAGGCGACTTTTCCGTCGACGCGCTGGATATGCTGTTTGATTACTCAAAAACCAGCATCACTGAAAAAGCACGTGCAGCGCTAATTGACTTAGCGAACGCAGCAGGCGTGACCGCCAAGCGCAATGCGATGTTTGCGGGTGAGAAAATCAACGAAACCGAAGGCCGCGCGGTCCTTCATACGGCTTTGCGCAACCTCGGTGGGGATCCTGTCGTTGTGGACGGAGCGGATGTGATGCCAGAGATCCATAAGACGTTGGATCGTATGGCGCAATTTTCGGAAGATATTCGAAGGGGCGTCTTCAAAGGGCAGGGTGGCGCGATTACCGATGTCGTGAACATTGGTATTGGCGGTTCTGATCTGGGGCCTGCAATGGCGACGCTAGCGCTTGCGCCTTATCAGGACGGGCCGAATGTGCATTACGTTTCGAACGTAGATGGCGCGCATATTGCGGATACACTGCGCGGTTTGGTTGCGACGACAACGCTGGTTGTTGTGGCCTCAAAAACCTTCACTACAATTGAAACCATGACCAACGCCCGCACGGCCATGGCGTGGATGTCTGAGACGGTTACAGATCCTGCAAGCCAGTTCGCAGCGCTGAGCACGGCAGAAGATAAAACTGCAGCGTTCGGCATTCCTGCAAGCCGTGTTTTCGGATTTGAGGATTGGGTCGGCGGGCGTTATTCGCTTTGGGGTCCGATCGGGCTTGGCATTATGATTGCCGTTGGAAACGATGCATTCCGTGCCTTTTTACGTGGTGCAGAGGCGATGGATCGCCATTTCCAATATGCGGACTTTATGGACAACCTGCCTGTCATGCTCGCGCTGGTTGGGATCTGGCACAACCAGATTTGTGGGCACGCCACCCGTGCGGTCCTACCATACGATCAACGACTGATGCGTTTGCCTGCTTATTTGCAGCAGCTTGAGATGGAAAGTAATGGGAAATCTGTGCAAATGGATGGCTCTGACGTTGCAGTGCACACAGGTCCTGTTGTCTGGGGCGAGCCTGGCACAAACGGGCAGCACGCCTTCTATCAACTGATCCATCAAGGATCGCGTGTGGTACCTTGCGAATTTTTGCTGGCCGCAGAAGGGCATGAGGCAGATTTGGTTCATCAACACCAACTGCTTAGCGCGAACTGCCTCGCGCAATCTGAAGCGCTGATGACTGGTCGATCGATAAACGTGGCGCGGGATTTGATGGCGGCTAAAGGCTTGGTTGGTGATGAGCTGGAACGCCAAGCGCGTCATCGTGTCTTTCCAGGAAATCGTCCGTCAACGACATTGCTTTATCCTAAGCTCACCCCTGAGGTTCTCGGCCAGATCATCGCGCTTTATGAGCACCGTGTTTTCGTTGAGGGCGTGATTTTGGGAATCAACTCTTACGATCAATGGGGTGTTGAGTTGGGCAAAGAACTGGCCACGGCGCTGCAACCGATCGTCGAGGGGCGCGAAGCTGCGGATGACAAAGATGGATCGACCCGAGCTTTGGTGAAATATCTCCAGACCCGCTCTGTTTGAAACAGGCCGAGGCCCTCAGGTGGGGGTATTTTTAGAAAGAGGAAGCGGGTAGGGCACCGTCGATTGTGCGAATGTGGTCTATGAAGGTTTGGGCGAGGGGACGGCGTGCAGAGCCGTCCGGCTCAAGCGTGACACATACGCAGGAGAAAGTCGCGCGCAGATCACCAGCCCAGATTTCTGACGCGATTGTAAAGCTGGTGGTGCGATAGGCCGTTGCACGCGCGGTAACAATATAGGCCTCATTGCGCCGCATTTCCTTTTTCCAGTGAATTTCACCAGACCGAATAACGATCCGTGGATCGTTCTTTTGGTCATATGTCGTTAGGCCGCATTCCTGAACGTAGATTGTTCTAAGCTTTTCGAACCACGTGAGGTAGGCGGCATTGTTCACATGTCCGAGCATGTCGATTTCGTTGAAACGCACGCGATCCGCCATGGCGAGCGGCCAAATTTTTGGCAAGCCTGCCTGTTGCTGTTGCTCTGGGTTCAGCGGGGTTAAGAAGGGAATATCATTCATTTGGTATGTCGAACTCTGGCGTGGCGAGGGTGAAGCCGTCAAAGGAAAAACCTGGGGACACGGTGCAGCCAACCAACGTAAATGCCCCAGTTGTTTTTGCCTTTTGCCAATGATGAATAGGCACAATCAGCTGCGGTGCCCCTTCAGTCAAATCAGGTGTGAGTAGGTGTTCAGATGCAGGTCCTGCGTCAGTTTTTGACAGGCTCAAGATCAAAGGTGCACCCGCATAATAGTGCCAAATTTCGGTTGCGTCGACTTTGTGCCAATGACTGCTTTCGCTGGCTTTGAGCAGAAAGTAGATGCAAGTCCCGTGCGCGCGCGATTTTGCATCGTCGATATGGGTTTGTCGATACCAGCCGCCCTCTGGATGCGGCTGGAGATCAAGGTGCTTTATAATCGCATCGGCGTCCATCACTTGAGGACCGAACGCCCTGCATAGCGCGCTGTTTCACCGAGCATTTCTTCAATGCGGATCAGCTGGTTGTATTTCGCCAATCTGTCAGAGCGCGCGAGGGAGCCGGTTTTGATCTGACCACAGTTCGTCGCAACTGCGAGATCGGCGATGGTCGCGTCTTCGGTTTCGCCGGAGCGGTGGCTCATCACGTTGGTGAAACGCGCGCGGTGTGCCATATCAACCGCTTTAAGAGTTTCTGACAATGTACCGATTTGATTTACTTTTACCAGCATGGAATTGGCGCTACCGCGCTCGATCCCAAGTGCCAAACGCTCAGGGTTAGTGACGAAGAGGTCATCACCCACAAGCTGGACGCGATCCCCGATTAGGTCTGTCAGGGCTTTCCAACCGTCCCAATCGTCCTCGTCCATGCCGTCTTCAATCGAAATGATGGGGTAATCGTTCACAAGCGCTTCAAGGTAGGCTGCGTTTTCAGCGGATGTTAGGGATTTTCCTTCTCCCGCGTAGACATATTTGCCGTCTTTAAAGTATTCTGTCGCTGCACAATCGAGCGCCAAGTAGACATCTTCGCCTGCCTTATATCCGGCTTTTGCAATAGATTTCATGATGAAATCCAGCGCTTCGCGGGTCGAGCCAATGTTGGGTGCAAACCCGCCTTCGTCACCAATCCCTGTAGAGAGGCCGGCTGCAGTCAGTTCTTTCTTCAATGTGTGGAAGATTTCAGAGCCCATGCGCACCGCTTCGCGAATGTTGCTCGCGCTCACGGGCATGATCATGAATTCTTGAATATCGATAGGATTATCAGCATGTTCACCGCCATTGATGATGTTCATCATTGGCACAGGAAGCGTGCGCGCTGAGGTGCCGCCAACATAGCGAAACAGCGGCATCGTGCTGAAATCTGCTGCCGCTTTGGCAACCGCGAGGGACACGCCGAGGATCGCATTCGCGCCAAGGCGGGCCTTGTTGGGGGTACCGTCCAGCTCGATCATCATCGCGTCGATTAATTCCTGCTCTGTGGCGTCCATGCCCAACAGCTCTTCAGCGATCTCACCGTTTACAGCGGCCACAGCCTCCAACACGCCCTTACCCATGTAACGTGCTTTGTCGCCATCGCGCTTTTCAACCGCTTCATGTGCGCCCGTGGAGGCGCCGGAAGGAACTGCCGCGCGGCCCATTGTGCCGTCTTCCAGTATCACATCTACCTCAACCGTGGGATTGCCCCGGCTGTCAAGAATTTCGCGGGCGTGGATGTCGATGATAGCGCTCATAGCGGATGCGTCCTTTAAAATATGGAATTGACGCTTCTCTACACTGTGCTTAGCGGCTGTGGAACCCTGTTAGCGTCCTAATTGTTACCGCTAACAGCGATTTTTCGCTCGCGCCACATGACGAACAGGCCAGAGCTTATAACGATGAAAGCGCCCAGTAGCGTCAAAGCATCTGGCATCTCTTTGAAAAACAGAGCTGCGATGATCAAAGCAAAGACAAGTCGTGTGTAACGAAAAGGGGTGACGAAGGACACATCACCCATGCGCATCGCGGCCGTGATCGAATAGTAGCCTATTGCATTCACCAATGATGCGCAAAGCACCAAGCCAAACCCGCTGAGCGTTGGGAGGGTGTGCGGGCCGGTGATTGGTAGTAAGAAGAGGCCTGCTGGGATGAGCGCTGCCGTGCCCCATGTGGCCATTTGCAAGGTGCCGACCGTCTTAGGCATTGCGCGCGTCAACAAATCGCGGGTGGACAGTCCGATGGCTGCGACGAGCGCGAGCAAAGCGCCGTACGAAATGCCGCTCGTGTCGGGGCGCAGCATTAGCAAGACTCCGAAAAAGCCTGCGGTAACCGCGAACCAACGACGCGGTCCCACTTTTTCTTTCAGCACCAAAGCGGCTCCAAGGGTCACGAACAAAGGCACTGCTTGAATGATCGAAATGACCAAAGACAAAGGCGCGAGCGCGAGCGCGCTGACCATGCAGATCGCTGTGATGGCTTCCACGATATTGCGCCAAACAACAGGCTTTGCGAAGAATTCATACGCGAAAGGCGATTGTGCGGATCTGTGCGCAAGGGTTGCGAAAATGATTAGGCCGGGCAGAGCCATGAAGATCAGCACCAAAGACACGGACATCGCACCCGAGGAGAGTTTGACGAAGGCATCGCCCATGGCAAATGTCGCCATAGAGAGCACCATCAAAAGAACTGCGCGGGTGTTTTCCACGCGTTATTGTACTTTCGGTTTTATAGGCACGCCATAAAGTTCGAGCTTGTGCCCTTTCAACGTATAACCGAGACGGGCGGCTATGCGTTCTTGCAGCTCTTCAATCTCTGGATCCACGAATTCAATGACTTCGCCTGAATTCATGTCGATCAAGTGATCGTGGTGATCACGCTCTGCATCTTCATAGCGCGCACGCCCGTCGCCGAACTCGAGCTTGTCCAGAATGCCCGCTTCTTCGAACAACTTCACCGTGCGGTACACCGTCGCGATAGAAATGCCCGCATCCTCTGCAGACGCGCGTGCATAGAGTTCTTCCACGTCAGGATGATCAGCGCTGGCCTCAAGTACGCGCGCGATAGTGCGGCGCTGGCCGGTCATGCGCAGACCTTTTACCTCGCAGCGTTCAATGATGGTTGTATCGGCCATGACGGGGCTCCGGCTTCGTCTAGTACGGTGTCCTTAGCGCATGCGGAAGCTGTGGAAAAGGGGGCAGGCGCGGGCGCTGCGGTTGACTTGCAGGGCCAAAGGGGCCATGTGCGCATGAAATACTGCAAAACGCGCCCAAACACGGGCTGCGCTGCAACATATACCCCTAAAGGACATGTATCCGTTGAGTGAATTTGAAACCATGGGCCTATCCGAGCGTCTTGTCGCTCGTTTGAAAGAGCTTGGCCTCACCACACCGACACCTATCCAAGCCCGCGCAATCCCAGAAGCCTTAAACGGTCACGATGTTCTGGGTCTGGCACAAACCGGCACTGGAAAGACTGCGGCTTTCGGTTTGCCATTGATTACATTGCTCAGCGAAAACCCGGGTCGTCCGTCGCCCAAAACCGTCCGCGCGCTTATTCTTGCGCCGACGCGCGAATTGGCGGGGCAGATTGTCGAGAACCTCAAGGATTATACCAAAGGCACGCCGATAAAGGTCGCGCTTGTCGTAGGTGGTCAGTCGATCAATGTGCAATCCAAGCGTTTGGAAAAGGGAATCGACATTCTGGTGGCAACACCCGGTCGTTTGATTGATTTGATGGATCGCCGTGCGCTAACCTTGAAAGAGTCGCATTTCCTGGTGCTCGACGAAGCGGATCAAATGCTCGACATGGGCTTTATCCACGCGCTACGTCAAATTGCGGCAGTCTTGCCGGAGCAGCGCCAAACGATGTTGTTCTCAGCGACTATGCCCAAGCTGATGAACGAGATTGCGAATACCTATCTCAAAAGCCCTAAACGCATCCAAGTCTCCCCACCGGGCAAGGCAGCGGATAAAGTGACGCAAGTGGTGCACTTCATTGCGAAGACGGAAAAGCAATCGCTTCTGATTGAACTCCTCGGCGCGCATAAAGACGAGCGTGCGCTCGTCTTTGGTCGCACAAAGCACGGTTGCGAAAAACTGATGAAGCAGTTGGTTGCGCGTGGTTTTGCGGCGACCTCGATCCATGGTAATAAAAGCCAAGGCCAGCGTGAACGTGCATTGGCCGCCTTTAAAGCCGGTGAGATGAAAGTGCTGGTCGCAACGGACGTTGCAGCGCGCGGACTTGATATTCCTGATGTGCGTCACGTCTATAATTACGAATTACCCAATGTGCCGGATGCCTATGTGCACCGTATTGGCCGGACTGCGCGCGCGGGCAAAGATGGTGCTGCGATTGCGTTTTGCGCACCAGACGAAATGGATTTGCTGAAAGACATCGAAAAGACCATGAAAATCTCGATCCCCGTTGCCTCTGGCACGCCTTGGGTTGATTTCGATGGTGTGTCGGCGAAAAGCCGCTCTGGCATGGGTGGTCGTGGCAAAGGCGGCGGCGGTGGCCGACGTGGCGGGGGCGGAGGTGGCCGACCCGGTGGTGGTGGTCGTCCAGGCGGCGGTGGCAAACCTGGCGGCGGTAGCGGCAAGCCCGGTGGTGGTCGCAGACGTCGCGGTGGTAGCGGCGGTGGAAAGCCGAGCGCTTCATAGAGTTGAGCGAGCGAGCAACTCATAGGCGACTGTCCTAGCTGAAACGGAGATAGAACATCGGGTAACTGGTGTTATGTTGTTCAGCTTGGACGGGAATAGTGATGAATGCTTTTCGTATTGAAACCACAGGTTGTGATGCGTATTACTTGGCCTAATTCATCGAAGGATAATGACATGAAAAAGTTTGTATCAAGTATAGTTTTGTGTGGGCTTGCCGCAGGTTGCTCTAACTCTGGAAGCTTGCCCTTTCGCAACGGTCCGCAAGAAATTCATCCTTCTGATTGGCAACGAATGCAAAATGGAACAATGGCAGCTCCTTCATCAAATTTAACCGATAGAATGATGGGGAGCAGTCAATCAGATACTTGTGGAGCAACACAGCTTCAGTATCTTGTAGCTGGACCATCCAGCGCCACAAGAGGCCTCAATATTTCAGGCGATTCACGACATTACGGAAGCAATGAAAGCGTTGCGACGAACACGCCATCACGTTTGAATATCGTTCATAGTGGCACTGCCGTTGAATCCGTCAGCGATCCAAATTCTACTGTCGTACGTGTCTTCTGCGGCTAAAATAACTTTCTTTAAGCCTTGCTCAATTGCTCACCGAACGCCCTATTCTGCTATGAATATTCCTGTGATAACACCGTTATCACCACTGATGTGCATTACCCCGCCTACTTCCTGGCCATCAGGCCCATAAAAGCGTCCAGCAGCTCCGGCTGTGCTATTGGCCCCCGTTGGATTGACGCGCAGCTTATCCTTAAAAACCCTTACTCCAGAGCCTGAAAATCTGCCGCCATCAATCAATAGTCCCCGTGCAACAATCTTGTCGACGTTAGACAACAAACTCTGGGAGTTTGGGGGGACGTCTAGAGAAGCGTTGACTTTACTAGTACCGAAGTTGACTTCTACTCGGCTTGTCGCACTTTGATCGGTGGGAATCGTAAATCCGCGACGAACTTCACTGATTTGACCTATCCCAACAAATTTAGCTGATCCCTTATTCGGCAGAGACTGTGTGGTCGGAGATCCAAATACCCCAACTGAAGCCCCTGAGTCATTCTCGGTAATATAGAAGCGAGCGAATTTGAATTCATCCCCAGCAGTTCTAATGCGAACAGAGCCATCATAGAGTTCTTCCCTAGCGTTTGGACCGTGACTGTCTCGCACTGTGAATAGCGGGCCCTTAAAGGTACTTGCCTGACCAGAACTGCCGACTGTGCCGGACACTACCCCTAATGACATACCATCATCATGTGTTCTAATGAATACTGCGTCACCTGAGATCTTAAGCGTGCCTACATTCGGAGAAAATAACTCAGGGGTTTGTGCGGATACCACAGGCGAGTCAGTTTCTACATCCTGTTCATTACTTGACACGCAACTGGACACGCAACCAAAAGACATCGCGGCCAATATCAATGATCTTAATAACAATGCTTCTCCATATAAAATACCACGTTAGCAGTTCACGTGCTGGCAGAAATTATGATAAATAACAACCATGTCTGGTGTCGAAACGCAGCCAATTGTGTGAACTCACGTTGTGAGCGATACTCCACGCATAATGCCTGTTATGTTTTATCCAACGACCACCCGAAACAAAAAACACCTACGGCAATAACGCGCGGTGGTTTTATGTAAATATTCAGAGCAAACTTACTCCGGTGCACCCATCTGTATGTTCAGCATTTGCGCCGTTTGCGCATCAATACCAAGGGCGTCAGCCAACGCAGCCATGTAAGCTTTCTCCGCAGGGGTATCGACGCGGATCGACATCATCGACATTGCGTAGAGCTGGAATTTTTGCGCATTCGGCGTGTCACCAGCCAAGGCCTCTACATCAAGCGGAGCTGCAAGTTGCGCCTGAACGAAGGCGATATCTTCTGCGTCCGCGTCATCGCCAATAGTTTCGAGGATTTTCACACGCTCTGCATCGTCAATACCGCCGTCGCATTTTGCCGCTTGGATCATCGCACGCAACATCAGACCTGCGGAGGCCTCTGCCTCGGGCGCGGCAGGGGCCGCTTTGCCAAAACCGTCCAGCATGTCACCAACGCCTTTGCCACCCATTTCTGCTGCACCGCCCATGGCCGCGAACATCCCTGCAAGACCCGCGCCAGCGCCGCCACCTGCACCGCCGCCTAAAGATGACAAGAGACCACCTTTGTCCGCCGTCTCAGCACCCGCATTGCCGCCCATCAAGCTTCCGAGCATGCCTTGCAGATCCATGCCAGTACCAGCGGCATCTCCACCACCGGTCATTTGCTTCATCATATCAGCCATCGGATTGGCACCTGCATCAGCACCACCAGTCATTTTTGCCATCATGTCAGCCATAGGATTACTGGCACCTTCGCTCGCGCCGCCCCCCATCATTTGCTTCATCATATCCGCCATTGGATTGGCCGCCTCCGCACTGCCCTCGGTTTGCTGTCCACCCAGCAATGCGCCAAGGCCGCCGCTGCCTGCCATTTTATCCACGCCGCGTGCGGTTGCGTATCCGATAGCGACTTTCGCCAGCGTTCCCATGAGGCTCATTCATATTCTCCTGAACTGCGGGCTATGTGCCCTTATGCGTCGGTTTAAACCAAATCTGGTGCGCGTCCAAAGCGGTTCGCGAGGCGTGCAACTGTGAGGCCTTGTACAATAATCGAAAAGATCACCACAACATAGGTCGCGGTGAGAATTAATGGCTTCCATTCCCCCTCAGGCAAAGACAGGGCCAAAGCGACGGAGATACCACCTTTAAGGCCACCCCATGTCATAATAGGAATGACGCCCGAACTGAATTGGCGGAAAGGTTTTAGCATCAACACAGGGATCGCCACTGCGGCAAGGCGCGCGACCAATGCCAGTGCGATCGCCATGATGCCCGTCACAAGGAAGCTTGTATCGAAAGCGATCGCGAAAACCTCAAAGCCGATCAACAAGAACAGAACCGCATTCAGGATTTCGTCAATCAATTTCCAAAACGCATCCACATACTCGCGGGTTTGCTGGGACATGCCTTCTTTGGTGCCAATATCGCCAATCAACAGGCCGGCACAGACCGCCATGATCGGGGCGGAAAAATGCAGATAGACCGCCAATTCGTAGCCACCAAACGCTAGGCCAAGGGTCAGAAGTACCTCAAGTGAATAATCATCTATGCGGCGCATTAAGCGGAAGGTGAGCCAGCCAAGAACGATCCCAAGAATAGCTCCGCCAACCGCTTCTTGGAAGAACAGTTTAGCGGCATCAGCGGCGCCGCTGCCATGATGATCATCGCCATGAGGAAAGGCGATTCCGACAAGCACGAGAAAAACGACATAACCAACGCCGTCATTAAACAGCGATTCACCTGCAATCTTGGTTTCCAGCGATTTAGGCAAATCAGCTTCGCGCAAAACTCCTAAGACTGCGACGGGATCTGTCGGCGAAATTAACGCACCAAAGACAAGTGCGACGATCAAGGGCATGCCCGTAAGCCAAGAAAAACCAAATCCAACCACTGCCGTAGAGAGCGCTATGCCAATCGTCGCCATAAGACACACGAGTCGCCATTCTTTTTTGAGATCACTCAGCTTCACATGCAAAGCACCCGCGAATAGCAAAAGACCAAGCATGCCTTCCAGCAGCGCTTCAGAGAAATCGATGCCGGTCACAGTGTCGCGCACCACATTGGCAATCCCAAGGGAGGGGGCGACAAGGTCAACAGAGAGGATAACCAAAGACGCGAGAAGCGAGACCACCAAAATGCCAATTGCGCTTGGCAGTTTCAAAAAGAGATAGTTCAACGCACCAAACGCGCCCGCGAGCACAATCAAAAGCGATGTGATTTGTAAGAAATTCATAAGGAAGTGCACTTAAACTAAACAAGAGTTGTTGCAAACTAAGGGCAGGCTGGACAATTGGAAAGCACCAAGTAAATTGCGTGCTTGACCCTCAGAGCTGCATCGGGTCTGCCAAAGGGATGGATAGAAAAGACAGATTAGACCTCATCGGGGTCATGGCGATGCTCGGGTTTGCAAGCCTGTTTGCGTTCAACCAGATTGTTATCAAGATCACTATCGATGGGCTGCAACCGATATTTTCGGCAGCATTACGCTCTTTGATCGGGTTGGTAGCGCTTTGGCTTTGGATCAAATGGCGTGGCATTCCCATTCGCATGACCCGTGGCCAACTGTGGGGCGGCATACTAATCGGACTTTTGTTCACCTTCGAATTTCTGTGCCTTTTCATCGCGCTCGACATCACGACAGTTAGCCGAGCGAGCGTGATTTTCTACACCATGCCGATCTGGCTTGGCATCACCGCGCATTTCTTTTTACCAGGTGAACGACTTACAGGCATTCGTTTGATAGGTTTTCTGGTAGCGATTTGCGGCGTGGCGTGGGCGTTCTTGAACCGTGGCGGCGGCGAGGCGAGCTTGCTTGGCGATGTGCTGGCCCTGATCGCAGCGTTTGGATGGGCTGGGATCGCGCTTTGTGTGCGCCTTACACCTGTGAGCGAAGCGCCCGCAGAACTGCAACTCGGGTGTCAGTTGGCGATTTCGGGCGTGGTTTTGCTATTGCTCAGCCCACTCTTTGGGCCGCTGATCCGCGAATTCGAAATGATCCACGGGATCGGCCTGTTGTTTCAGTCAATCGTGATGGTGCTTTTCGGGTTCTTGCTATGGTTCGCGTTGATGAAGATCTACCCAGCCTCCGACATTGCGTCGTTCTCGTTTCTATCACCCGTGTTAAGCGTGTTCTTTGGTTGGTGGATCTTGGGCGAAGAGATCCAGGCGCAAACGGTTGGCGCGTTGATTCTTGTGTGTATCGGTCTCGTGTTGATTTCACGCAGGGCAAAGCGCACTAGTTAAGTACCGCAGAAGGTCGCTGGGACGATCTCCTCGGTGCTGGGGGGGCGTTTCAGGTCATCAATATCTTCGCGGTCTTCAAACGGGGTTTGAAGTGCTGCGTTCAAGCGATGAAACGGCGCAAAATCTCCCTCAACTGCGGCGGTAATCATCTGTTCGATCCGATGATTGCGCGGGATGATCACTGGGTTGCGTCGCGCCATGAGCGCTTTTGGGTTTTCTTCATCCTTGATCCGCGCCGACCACCTATTATGCCATGCATTATAGGCCACGCGATCGGTGATCTCATCAATCGCAGACCCATGGTTGAGCGCCGCAAAAGTGTTTGTGAAATCAGAGCCACCTGTCTCCATTAGATCAAGCAGATCAGCGATTAACGTGCCGTCCTCAATATCGGGCTGCGAAATACCCAGCTTTTCAGCAAAGACCGCGAGCCACTCTACACGCAAGTGATCTTTCATTTCGTGCAGCATAGTAGTGAACCGCTCAACCGCCGACTCTGCATCGGGCATCAAAGGCACCAAAGACGTAGCCAGCTGCGCCATATTCCAAATCGCGATATCTGGCTGATTGGCGTAGCTATAGCGTCCCATGCGATCGATTGAACTGAATACGCGATCTGACGCAAATGCATCCATGAAAGCGCAGGGCCCATAGTCAATCGTTTCGCCCGCAATTTGGCAATTATCTGTGTTCATTACACCATGAATAAAGCCGACACCCATCCACGCGGGGATCAATTTGGCCTGCGCGTCCATCGCCGCTTGCAGCAAGCCTTCAGGGCCATTCGCATGCGGATAATGACGCGCGAGTGTGTAATCGCACAGCTCTTGCAGCTCATCGATTTGCTGGCGCGCGGCGAAGACCTGAAACGTGCCGACCCGGATGTGGGACGCCGCAACGCGTGTAACAATCGCTCCCGGCAACATCGCCTCGCGGTAGATCTCTTCACCCGTGCTGACCGCCGCCAACGCGCGGGTCGTCGGGATTCCCAGGACATGCATCGCCTCCGACACCACATATTCGCGCAAGACAGGGCCGAGCCATGCTTTGCCATCACCACCACGTGAATAAGGCGTGCGGCCTGAGCCCTTAAGTTGGATATCGCGGCGATTGCCTTTTATATCAACCACTTCGCCCAACAGCACAGCGCGACCATCGCCAAGTTGCGGGTTGTAATTGCCAAACTGATGGCCTGCATAGAGCTGCGCAAGCGGTTCAGCGCCATCAGGGATCATAGCGCCGCCGAAGATCGCTGCGCGGTCATCGCCCGCATCAATGCCCAGTTCTGTGCTGAGCGAGTCGTTATAGGCAATCAGCTCAGGCTTGGGAGACGGCTCAGGCATTTGATGGCTGAAAAATCCCGAGCCAAGCTGCGCGAAACTATTGTCGAAAGGAAAGTTCGTTTTCATCTGTTCAGTCCTTCACAACAAGCGCAACATCATTTGATATCCGCTGCGTGGTTTGAAATGGCAACGTCCATAAAGCCGCAAAGCGCGCGCGTTTTCGGGATCTACTTCAAGATGCAGCGCTTTCATACCGACGGATTTGAGCATAGCCACGAGGGAGGTGATCACTTCGGAGCCAACGCCACGCCCGCGCACGCCAGAGCGGATGAAGATCTCGTCAATGAACCCATCCAAGCCGCCAAATTCAACGGACCAGCCAAAGGTCACAACAAGATACCCAATCGGCGCGCGTTGAGGGCCGATCAGGTACACCGCCCCATGCGGTGAGCCATCGAGCAGAGGTGTCAGAGCGGCGTGGCGTGAGTCCTCTGTTGATTGTAGAGCTTCTTCCGCGTGGAACGCAGCGACGAGGGGCATGAGCCGCTCAAGATCGTCGGGCTTTGCGAGATGAAGCGCGGCGCTCATAATCGTGCCAAACGTTCTGTCAGAAGATCAAAGAAGCCCTGCGCGTCCACATCACCCATAAACATTGCGTTCGGTGCGCGATCTGTGACACCCCACCAATCCGCAACAGTCATGCCAAGAGTCAATTCGGACAGAGTTTCGATTTCGACATTGATGAAACGGCCCGAGAACAACTCTGGCTTGATTAGATAGGCGGTGACGCAAGGATCATGCAAAGGCGCGCCGTCAGAGCCGTATTTGTCGGTATCAAACCGCTCAAAGAAATCGACCATGTCGGCCATCGCATCACATACAGGCGTTGCTTGCGCGCGAAGGGCGTCTATGCGCTTGAGTGTGACGAGAACCTTGTGGGTGACATCCAGTGGCATGATAGTAGTATTTACTCCGGATTTAAACACAATATCAGCAGCTTCTGGATCGACGTAAATGTTAAATTCAGCGGCAGGGGTGATGTTCCCAACCTCAAAATAAGCCCCCCCCATGAGCACAATTTCCTGAATGCGTTCGGCAATGTCGGGGGCGCGCTGTAACGCGGTCGCGATATTGGTCAGTGGCCCAAGCGGGCAAAGCGTGACAGTTTCCGCAGGGCGCGCGCGCAGGGTTTCGATAATGAAATCAACGCCGTGCTGATCTTGTAAAGGCATATCTGGATCAGGCAAAGCCGGCCCATCAAGGCCAGTCTTGCCATGTACATGCTCTGCAGTGACCAATTTGCGTACAAGTGGCGCGTCGCAGCCTGCAAAGACTGGAACATTCGTTTTGCCCGCTAACTCGCAAACAATGCGAGCATTTTTCTGCGTAAGGACAAGCGGTACATTGCCCGCGACAGCCGTTATGCCTAGCACGTTGATTTCGTCAGGGCTGCCAAGCGCAAGCAGGATTGCGGCTGCGTCGTCCTGACCCGGATCGGTGTCGATGATGATATCTCTTGGCGGCATTATCTGCTCCCGATGTTTGAGCGCACACTGATTTGCCGCGCGTCACTTGTCCAGAGCAGGCGAGGCTAAGGTGGCATGTTCTTGCCGCTACGATTTACGCTTTTCTTCTGCTTTCGCCGCATCCCAAAGAGCATCCATCTCTGCGAGATCTGACTGCTCCGGCGTTCTCCCAATGGCTGCTAAAGCACGCTCAATGCTCTCAAATCGTCGCGTGAACTTGGCGTTGGCTGCGCGCAAGGCTGTCTCGGACTCGATTCCAAGATGACGGCCCAAGTTCACCATCACGAATAGGAGATCGCCGAACTCTTCCTCAACCTCTGCCTGGCTTAACTCTTCACGCGCTTCAACCAGCTCGCCTGCTTCTTCGACGATCTTATCCAAGACCTCATCCGTAGAGGGCCAATCAAACCCGACCCTCGCGGCGCGCTTTTGGAGCTTTTTCGCACGCAACAATGCAGGCAATCCAACTGCCACGCCATCCAGTGTACCCCCTTGGGCTTTGCTCAAACGTTCCGTAGCTTTGATAGATTCCCAATCCTTCGTTTGCTGCTCTGCGGATTTCGCGTTGCTTTGATCGCCAAACACATGTGGATGGCGCGCGACCATTTTGTCAGACATCGTGTTGGCCACATCATCGAAATCAAACAGGCCACGTTCAGACGCCATTTGCGCGTGAAACACCGACTGAAACAGCAAGTCGCCCAACTCGCCGCGTAACTCCTCCCAATCTGCGCGCTCGATCGCGTCGGCGACCTCATATGCTTCCTCAATCGTATAAGGTGCAATGCTCGCGAAATCCTGCGCGACATCCCAAGGGCAGCCTGTTTCGGGATTTCGCAAAGCGCGCATGATCTCGAGCAAACGAGGCAGTCCACCTTTGGGATCATGGATCAAATTCGTATCTGTCATTGCGCTGCGCCGTCCTTTTCTGTCAGATGCATTTCTAACGATAGCCTTGAGGGAGTCCACCTATGCCGGTCGTAAACCGCATCGCCGAATTTTCCGCTGACATGATAAAATGGCGACGTCATTTGCACACGATTCCAGAATTGGCGTTTGATTGCCCAAAAACTGCAGCGTTTATTGCAGAACGCTTGCGTGAGATCGGCGTCGATGAAATCCATGAAGGTATTGCACAGACAGGGATCGTGGCGATCATTAACGGTCAGGGCGGCGGGCCGACGATTGGCCTACGCGCCGATTTTGATGGCCTTCCTATTATTGAGGCGACGGGCTTGGACTACGCCTCCACCCATGAGGGTAAAATGCATGCTTGTGGGCATGACGGGCACACGGTGATGCTACTTGGCGCTGCGCGGTACCTCGCAGAAACGCGTAATTTCAAAGGGCGCGTCGCGTTAATTTTCCAGCCCGCTGAGGAGAATGGGGGTGGCGCAGAAGTCATGGTGCAGGAAGGGATCATGGACACGTTCGACATTGGCACCGTTTATGGCATTCACAATGCGCCCGGTTTTGTCGCGGGCGGGTTTTACACTACACCTGATGCGATCATGGCTGCGGTTGATACGTTTCACATTGATATCAAAGGGGTCGGTGGTCATGGCGCAATGCCTCATGAAACTTGCGATCCTGTGATCGCTGCCTGCGGAATAGCGCAAGCGATCCAGACAATTGTTAGCCGCAATCACTATGCGCTTGATGATCTGGTGGTAAGCGTCACGCAAATTCACACGGGCACGGTCGACAATGTGATCCCCGACACGGCCTATATGAACGGCACTGTGCGCACATTTGATCCCAAAGTGCAGGATATGGTGGAACGTCGCCTTAATGAGATTGTGGCAGGACAAGCGGCCTCTTACGGTGTGACGGCAGAGCTACGGTTTGAGCGCGGTTATCCAGCAACCATCAACCACGCCACTGAAGCGGCGCACGCCGCTGAAGTCGCGCGCGAAGTTGCAGGAGAAAACAATGTCATTGCGGATGCAGGTCGCGAAATGGGTGCGGAGGACTTCGCCTACATGTTGCAGGAACGGCCCGGTGCGTATCTATTTCTAGGTCAGGGGGAAAGCGCGGGACTCCACCACCCTGAGTACAATTTCAATGATGAGATCGCTCCGGTTGGCGCTTCATTCTTTGCGCGTCTTGTCGAACGCTCGCAACCTCTGTCGGAGGTTTGATAAATGGGCTTAGAAGATGCAAAAACACAGGTAGATCATGCCTTTACGCGCGATAATTTGCGTGGGTTAAGCAACGAGAACACATTCGGCGGTGCAACCTCTTTTTTACGGCGGCGCTACACCAAGGATCTTAGCGGTGTTGATCTTGCGATCACGGGCGTTCCCTTTGACCAGGCTACAACCAACCGCACAGGCACCCGCCTTGGCCCGCGCGCGATTCGCGAAGCCTCGAGCCTGCAATCCCCCGATGCGCCCTATGGTTGGGGCTATGATCCGCTGTCCGAGCTTGATGTAGTGGACTACGGCGATCTCGCTTTTGATTACGCGATGGTCAGTGCCTTTCCCGATGCTTTAACGGCCCATATCAAAGGCATTTTGGATGCCGATGTAGCCAGTATCTGTCTAGGTGGCGATCACTACATTAGCTTTCCGATCCTCAAGGCGTACGCCGAGAAATATGGCCCTCTCAGCCTGATCCAATTCGACGCCCATACGGATACGTGGGAAGACGACAACATGGAGCGCATTGATCATGGCACCATGTTTTACAAGGCGATTAAGTTGGGGTTAATCGATCCAAAACGCTCGGTATCTATAGGAATTCGCACGGATAATCCTAATACGTTGGGGGTGAATATCCTTGATGCGCGCTGGGTGCATGAACATGGTGCAGCTGCGGTTGCCAAGCGTGTGAGAGAGATTGTCGGATCGCATGGAACATATGTGACCTTTGATATTGATTGTCTTGATCCGGCCTTTGCACCGGGCACTGGGACGCCTGTTTGGGGGGGCTTGGCGTCGTGGCAGGCCGCCGCGATATTACGTGACCTGGCAGGCATCAACATGGTCGGTGGCGATATCGTCGAAGTTTCGCCGCCCTTTGACACCACAGGCGCGACAGCTATTGCGGGGGCGCATGTTGCAGTTGAATTGATGTCGCTGTGGGGCTGGAACCACTTGGGCAGAGGCACATGAGTAACCAGCCGCTTGGCGGGACTGTAATGGAACACAGGGTTGGCGTGCGTGAAGCCAAAGCAAGAGGGATATGTGCTGCCAAATGTGGCATATCGCTAGGCCAGTGCGCGCAATGAGTTTAAGGGCAAGGTGAAGGGGAACGGCATGTGGATTTGGGTTATCGTAGCGCTGGTGATCTTGGGGGTTGGCTATGTTCAGCTTGCGCCAAGCGATCCGAAACGCTGGCACGCGGATGTGACAGCAGATGCGGATAAGGATTTCGCGGGCGGCGCGGTGCGCATCGTCGATGTAGATCTGGTCGCCATAGACGCTGTGATCCGCAAGAGCGGGGCCAAAGTGCTCTCGGGTAGTGTCGATAGTGGACACATAACTTACATAAGTCGTTCGCGGATCATGGGATTTCCCGACTACATAACGGTGCAAAAATTTGATGGAAAACTGCGTATTTACAGCCGCTTGCGCTTTGGTCAATCAGATTTGGGCGTCAACAAGCGGCGTGTAGAGGGGTGGTTGGCGCAACTCTGAAGACAGGCACTCAGGCGCAACTTCGCGCCACATCGGGACATTGAGGCTCATCTGGCACTGCGCCATGAACATGCGCCCATCCACCTGCAAGCAGGTCATTTGCCCAAGTTCTATCCGAGAGCCACTTTTGTCTGTGCAATAGCAGTCCACCGTTTTACCGCTGGGGCTGGTTACATCCGCGCTGGCAAACATGGGTGCCGCGCACAACAGGAATGTCAGGACTTTTCTCATGACATTAAGTATATCATAAGCAGGCGTATGCGCCAATTTTCGCGCGTTTTCAGGAGTTTTCAACATGGTTCCCATGGACCGCCTCATGCAAATTACCCAACGTTTCGAGTTTCTTGAGGCGAAAATGGCGGGCGGTGCTGATCCGGGCGAAATTGCTGATCTTGCGCGCGAGTATTCGGATATGAAGCCTGTGGTCGAGCAGGTTGCGGCCTATCGCCAGCTTTTGTCCGATATCGAAGACGCAGAGGCGATGCTGGATGATCCTGAAATGAAGGAATTGGCCGAAGAGGAATTGCCCGCCTTGAAAGCTGCTATGCCTAAAGCGGAGGCGGCCTTGCAGCTCGCGCTGTTGCCCAAGGACGAGGCTGATGCGCGCCCTGCGATGATTGAAATCCGACCGGGTACCGGGGGCGATGAAGCTGCGCTATTCGCGGCGGATTTACTACGCATGTATCAGCGGTATTCTGAGGCACGGGGCTGGAAATTCGAGATTATCGAGGAACAACTGACAGAGCTTGGTGGCATCAAAGAGGTTACTGGCCACATCAAAGGTGAAAACGTCTTTGCGCGGCTCAAGTATGAAAGCGGTGTGCACCGTGTGCAGCGTGTGCCAACGACGGAAAGCGGCGGGCGTATTCATACCTCCGCCGCGACAGTTGCCGTTTTGCCCGAAGCGCAAGAAGTTGATCTGGTGATTGCTGCGAATGATATTCGCATTGATACGATGCGCGCATCCGGGGCAGGCGGGCAGCACGTTAACACCACAGATTCAGCCGTCCGTATCACGCATATTCCAACAGGTATTATCGTGGTCAGCGCGGAGAAATCGCAGCACCGCAACCGCGAGATCGCGATGCAGGTGCTGCGCACGCGCCTGTATGATGCGGAACGGCAAAGGATTGATGAAGAACGCTCTGCGGACCGTAAATCACAAGTTGGCTCTGGGGATCGTTCTGAGCGCATTCGCACCTATAATTTCCCGCAAGGGCGGATGAGTGATCATCGCATTAACCTGACGCTTTATAAGCTGGATCAGGTGATGGAGGGCGATCTGGACGAGATTATTGACGCACTCACCGCGGATGATCAGGCGACAAAATTGGCGGAAATGAACGGGTGATCTGGCAAGAGCTGATTTTGGCTGTGCGTCATCGGCTTTCTAGGGTGAAAACAGAAGATGTGATGCGTGATCTGCGTATTTTGGCGGCCCATGTTTCGCAGGTGGATGCATCGCGCATGACCTTACATATGCACGACGAGGTGACTGAAAAACAGCGCGAGCACTTCAAGCTTTTAGTCAACAGGCGCATGTCGAACATGCCGATTTCCAAGATCATTCAAAAGCGCCTCTTTTGGGGGCGTGAGTTTGAAGTGGATCTAAATGTGCTTGATCCGCGTGGAGACACAGAAACATTGATCGCTGCGTGTTTGAAATTAGGACCGCAGGATAAAGTTCTTGATCTTGGGACAGGTAGTGGTGCGATTGGCCTTACGTTGACCGCGGAATGGCCGCTTGCGGATGTTATGTGCACGGATATTTCGGATGAAGCTCTGGACGTGGCAAGGCTCAACATGAAAAGTTTTGATGTTGCAGATGGCGTGCGCTTGCTGCGCTCGGATTGGTTTGAAGCAGTTGAAGGTCGCTTTGATCTGATCGTATCTAATCCGCCGTATATAGCGCTTGAGGAGTGGGACGGGTTGGATTTTGAGGTGCGTGGGTTTGATCCGCGCATGGCCTTGACGGATGAAGCGGACGGGTTGAGCTGTTACCGCGTGATCGTGGCACAAGCTGGTGCGTATTTGGAAAAAGATGGGCATCTGATGGTGGAGATTGGGCATGCTCAAGGGCGTGACGTGCAAGACTTGTATGCTGCAGCGGGATTTACACAAATTACATGTTTGCCCGATTTGGCGGGGAGAGACCGTGTTGTTAGCGGCGTTTGGGCTTTTTAATAGCTCCTCTCAGTGAATATTTATCGCTGTTTTGTTTAAGTGGTACGGAATCGGTTGCAGCAACGCGCGCGAAGTGCTTTATGAGAGGTGCTACGCGGGAGAACATGTCTGCTTGTTCCCCTTGGCAACAAGCCACAAATAGTGATCTTGATGTTTGCGCCTCAACCTTGCGCCACTCTTAGATCACAGTGACATTGAGAAGCTGGATTTAAGCTAGATGAGATCATCAAAACCACGTTCGCGGAAGAATAACCGCAATCGTCCGCAGCAAAATGGCGGCAATATCCCTAATCGCGTGTTCGACAGTTCAGGACCCGAAGGCAAAGTGCGCGGCACGCCGCAGCAGATTATTGATAAGTATCAGCAGCTCGCGCGGGATTCTCAGCTTTCTGGTGATCGCGTCGCAACGGAGAACTTTTCCCAGCACGCAGAGCATTATTTACGTATGCTAAGTGCCGCGCAAAAAGAGATCGATGAACGCCGTGAACAGCAAGAGCGCGAGAACCGCGAGCGTCAAGCTGAGCGGGATCGTGAACGCGCCGAGCGTGACGCAGAACGTGCAGAGCGCGAAGCGGCTCAAGCTAAAGAGCAGCCGGTGGTCGCAGAGGCGGTGTCTGGCGAGGGCGCGCAACCTGATGTGATTGAGAGCGCACCAGCTGCAGATAGTGGTCTGGTGGAAACGCCAGAGAGCAAGCCGCGCCGTCAACGCACGCCGCGCGGGCCGCGCAAGCCTGTTGAGGGTGACGCGACCATTGATACGCCCGTTGTAGCATCACCTGACGCTGCCGAGTAAATTTTGGATTTCCAATCGCTTTGCGATCGGATCGCTTGGCGGCTTTGCTCCTAAACCTCACGATTACATGG
>DS995276.1:3373293-3387332 GCA_000156115.1 Rhodobacteraceae bacterium HTCC2083 | reverse complement strand
ATTTGATTTTTAACAATAAAAACAAAAAATAAACTTTTTGCAGAAACAGTGAAAAAACTCTTGCGGCTATCGGGTGATAACACTAGAACCCGTTTCAGCAGCGACGACATGGTCGGCGCGGCACTGACCAAGCGAAGCAAAGTCAGGGACTAAAATCGAGGTAAGGCAAGCGGGGCGCGCTGAGAATTTTACGGCGCACTTGTTTTTGTTGTCTCAACGTTATTTGAAATTGATAGTTAACTGAAGAGATATGTGGGCGGTTTGGTTCATTCGATGGATCAACCTCGGCATATCGCGCTAGTAGAGTTTCGGCTCGATGATCTAGTGTCAGCTTCACTGTTTGGACGGCCAAACCCCCCCAAGGTATTTAAAGACCAAAGAAGATCTTAAGATTTTGCGACTTCGCGGGCGAGGGCGCAGAATCCTTCGAGGGGAATTTGTTCAGCGCGCTCTGTTGATTTGAGACCCGCTGCACGCAAGTGATCTTCGATATCCGGCGAGACAGACTTAAGCGAAGAGCGTAGCATTTTGCGGCGTTGATTGAATGCTGTGGCGACTAATCTCTCGAGGGTTTTGAAATCAGCTGGAAAGCGCGGTTCTGATAAAGCGGTCAAATGCACAACAGCGCTGGATACTTTTGGCGGCGGACTGAACGCTTCTGGTGGCAGGTTAATCACAATGCGCGCGTCACACCGCCACTGCGCCAACAGGGCAAGGCGTCCATAAGCTTTGCTGCCCGGTTCTGCCACAATACGCTGCGCCACTTCGCGTTGAAACATCAACGTCAGGCTTTGCCAGTAAGGCGGCCATTGTTTGGGGGTAAGCCAGCGGATCAACAGTTCTGTGCCAACGTTATATGGCAGGTTTGACGCCACTCGAATGGGCGGCGTGAGATGGGCCAGCGGGTCAAGTCCAAGCGCATCGCCCTCAATTACGTGCAATCGATTTGGATAGGCCTGCGCAATTTCATCCAAGGCCGGCAAACAGCGCGCGTCCTTTTCAATGGCGAGCACTTTGCGTGCGCCTTCCGAGAGCAACCCCCGCGTCAGACCACCCGGCCCGGGGCCGATCTCAAGGACATCACACTGGCTCAGATCCCCTGCTTGGCGGGCAATTTTCGCGGTAAGATTCAGATCCAGCAGAAAGTTTTGTCCCAGAGATTTTCGCGCACTTAGTTCATGGCGTTCTATCACGTCACGCAACGGGGGAAGTGGATCAATTGTGGTCATGTGGTGCTCATCCTTGCGGCCATGCGCAGTGCTTCGATCAAGCTGGTCGGATTGGCGATGTCTTTGCCTGCAATGTCAAAGGCGGTTCCGTGATCTGGCGAGGTTCTGATGAAACTTAGACCAAGTGTGATATTGACACCCTTGTCGAAATCCAGGGTTTTGATCGGGATCAGTGCTTGGTCGTGATACATGCAGATCGCTGCATCATAGTGCGCGCGCGCGGCTGCGTGGAACATTGTATCGGCTGGCAATGGACCGGAGAGTTTATACCCTTGCGCGCGAAGACGTTGCAATACGGGGGCAATGATGTCCGCGTCCTCAAATCCCATTTTGCCGCCTTCACCTGCGTGCGGGTTCAATCCAGATACGGCAATGACCGGATCTTTGATTCCGAATTGTGCGCGTAAAGCATCATTAGTTATAGCGATGACGCTTTCTAGTCCTGCGGGTGTTAAAGCGTGCGGCACATCTTTCAAAGGAATGTGGATCGTTGCGGGAACAACGCGTAATTGCTCCGAGGCCAGCATCATAACCACATCGCTTTTACCATCCAATGCGGCCAGAAATTCTGTGTGGCCGGGGTAAGCAAAGTTTGCACCATCTTGCAGCGCTTGTTTGTGGATTGGAGCGGTGCAGAGCGCTCCCGCTTCCCCAGTTTGAACAAGGCGCACGCCAGTTTCAATCGCGTCGATCACGCCCTGGGCGTTGGCGCTGTTTGCCAGCCCCAAGCAGTTTTCCTGTGCGAAGGGTTGCCTCAAAATAGGCAGGGCCTTCGCGCAGACCGCTTGGGTTTGCGCGGGTGTTTCTATCTCTAGGAACGGCGTTCCGTTTGGTAGGTGCCTTGGGTCGCCGATCCAGAAGAACGGTAATTCAGCACGCAATGCGTTCCACGCTTTCACTGCGATCTCGGGACCTATGCCTGCTGGTTCACCGCAGCTGAGCGCGATTGGCAATTGCATGATTACTTCTCAACGATGCGGGCATCAGCGCGCAGTTCTTCGAGGTACCCTTTGGAAAACGATGCCAGCCGCTGGTTTTGCAGACCAAGGGAAAGCTCGGCACGATCTACCTCTTGCTCAAGCTCAGGGGTGCGTCCGCACAACATCAAGACCACCAAAGTTTGCCCGTCCGCGCGTGTCAGCGCCGTAGAAGTCTCACCGGGATCCATCTTGGCAAGTTCCAGCGCGATGTCCGTTGGGATTTCGCTAGGCTTTTTGGAGTCACGATCCAGAACACTGGGGTCTTGGCCCTTTGCAACACCATAAAGATCATCACAGCGATCTACGCGACTTTGCACTTTACGCGCGGCTGCGAGCGTCGCGTCCGTGCGTCCGCCTGAAATGTAGTAGGCCGCGTATTCAATTGCTGCGTATTTCGGTTCAGGCACGTCGGATTCTTCGATGCCGCGCAATTGAAACAAGGCAATCGCGTTTTGCAAAGGGATCGGATCAGTAATTTCGCCGGGTGCAAGACCCAAGAGCAGCGGGCGCAACGGGGCTGGCAATTGCGTGATGGGCAACCAATCTAGGCGGCCACTGCGTGCTTTTGAAGGCGAAGCAGAGTAGCGGCGCGCTTCTGACGCGAAGGCGGCTGTGCTGGTAATTTGCGAGATGCGTTCGGCGCGTTCTTGCACCGCGGCGGCCTGACTTGGAGGGGCGGGCATGATAATTTCAGAGAGCAACACGCGAATGCCACCGCCAGATCCAGATGCGGCGATTAAGCGATCTACATCTTCTTCGCTGACTGTTATGCGACTGCCGAACTTGGCTTGAACCAATTGACGCCATGCGAGACCGGACAAAACGAATGCACGAAATGCGTCTTCAGAGACGCCGCCAGCATTGATCGCTTTGATGAACTCTGCGGTTTCAAGATTCACGCGTCCGGCGAATTCCCCCATGCCTGCGTCAACCTCTTCTTGGGTTGGCGAAATACCGACGGATTGAGCCGCGCCAAGTTTCAAGCGGTCCTCAATAAGCTGTTCGCGCGCTAGTTTTCTGTGATCGCCGGGGGTGCGCAGCAGGCCTAGAAATTTGACGCGCTCATCGATTTCAAAATTCGTGATTGAGCGATCATTGACCTTAATCGCTGTTGCGAAAAGCCCTTGTGCGTTAGAGTACTGCACGCTGCCAAAAGTGAGCAAAGCCCCACATGCGAGGGCATGTGCACATGTGCGCGTGAAAGACTTAAAAGAGAATTTCATGTGATCCATTTCGTTTATTTCCTGCATGTGCGGCGTGTTGATTTTCCGCTGCCTCCTGTGCCAAACCCTAAAAGCGAGACAGAGAGCTCATAGGTTGTTGCTGGCACCAGCGTCGTTGATCTTGCGAAGCTTCTTATCACGCCAAAGCCAACTGTGGCGCATTCGTTTTTATAAGTGAGACCACCACCGGTCTTTGCCGCGCGATCTTTTATCAAATCATATTGGACATTCGCATTTGTCGTCCAGTGCTTATTGATCTTGTATGTCCCGCTGAGCGACCATTCCGCAACGGAGGCGGTGCGGCTTTCATCCGCATCCGCATCAAGCTGCACATATGTGCCAGAGACGCTTAGCTTATTGCGCGCGTATCCGACGCGCGCCTCTGCTTTGACGGGTTCAAAACTGCGCTCAAACAGTCCCCTCGCTTGCAAAAAACCACCCCAAGCTGCGGTATACTGCATCGCGAGAAGCGTCTTGGAGGTTTGGTTTTCCAACCCCGAACTCGCTGAAAAGGCTGGATCCACCGTATCGCGGAAAACTTGTCCAACTGTCACACCACCTGACCAGGTCTCAGGGTTAAACCGTTCCCAACGTGCACCGAGCGCGCCAATGACGCCTGTTTCGCGCCGCTCTTTTGTGGGAAAGCGAGACAGGGATAAAAGATTGCCCTCGTCAAAATCTGTACTGATATTTTCATCATTGGGCAGGTCAGAAGGGCTGCCACCAACCCAACCGATCTGTGCAAGGGGTTCGGCTAGATAGCGTGACCCGTCAGCGCTGCTACTGTGCAAAGGATACCTAAGCGTAAGCGCGATAGCCGGTGTGGTTTGCACTGTCCGCCCTCGCGCTTCTGAATCCTGCACAACCGTGTGACTGTCGACCCCGAGGGATGTCAAAAGACCGAAGCGCATATCGCCACCGACTGTCCATTCATCCTGCCAAGACAGGTCGAAATTGATCCGTGCCATATCACGCCCACGCTCGGGAATGTCCGAAAGAGAGACGCGTTTGTGACCATGAAGCGCAAGTGCCGCACGTAATTCGCCGCCTAGGCGGGCTGGTGGATAGCGGCGCTCATAGGTTATGTTGCCAATGAGCGTTGGTTGTGTATCGTTGCTTTCATTGTAACGCAGAGTTTCGTAATTCAGCAATTCAGCATGAAAAAACACATCTCGCTTCACGCGATACAGGGTGATTCCTGACCCAAGGCGATCTTTCCCCGAATAGCCGTAAAGCGAGCGGTAGCCACGGTCTGACGCAGTTTCCACATCGAAATCCAGTTTGAACCCTTGCCCCAAATCAAAGCGCGCGAAACCTGTCAGATAGTGCCGTTGCACATCGGGGAGGACCGTGTCCTGAGACACCGCGCCGTTTAATTCTATATACCCGAGCCTGAACATTTTGCGAAAGCGCAGCTCAATCGTGTTTGTGACCGGAGAGACATAGGGAGTAAACGTGACGTCCGCGTGATTGCCAAGCGCGATGAAATATGGAACCTTAACGCCAAAACCCAAGATTGTGTTGGAGACGAACTTTGGAATGGTGAAGCCAGTTGTGCGCTTAAGCGAAGGATCTGGTATCCGCATCGTCGGAAGATACAGAACTGGCACGCCAAGCAACCGAAACTGCGCACGGCGGAAATAGATCTGTTTTTCTTTGCGATCATGGATCGCCCGATCCGCACGAATTTGCCAAATTGGAATACCCGTGCCGCAAATTTGGCAAGATGTTGCAATGACTTTGCGTAGAACCGTATAACGATCCTCCACACGGTCTGTTTGAGCGGAGAAAACCTGCAACTCCTGATCTAGGACGTAGCGCGCGCCGCGCAAAATTCCGTTTTCAAGTTTGCTATCGAGATCCGCACTGTCCGCGATCATCACGTCGCCGTTCTTCTGGGTCAGCCGCACAGGGCCTTTAATGATCAATTCATCGCGCTTTTGATCATAAATAATTTCATCTGTGAAAAGGCGAATACCGTCATAGAACGCTTCGACATTGCCTGTTGCCACAAGACGCTCGTCTTCGGTAATTAGAACGCTATCCGCCACCAAGAGAGCTGCATCCACATCTTGTGCGCGCGCAGGCAGGCTGAGAATCGCAACAAATAGCAGCGATTTTGCCAAAATGCGCAATATGTGAATAGTGCAGTTCATCCGTCTTCCATATGCAGCAGCAAACCGAGCGCAAGTAAAATCGAAGCAATAGGAGGGGTCCAAGCGGCGATCATTGTCGGAAGTTGTCCGTTTTCCCCCAAGATCTGCGCGAAATTGCGCACGTAATAAAGCCCAAAGCCCATCATGATGGCCGCCAGTACTGCAACACCGGCTTTACCAAATCGTGTGTGGCGCATGGTAAAGCTTGCGCCAACCAAGACCATAGCCATCAAAAAAAGCGGTCTTGCAAACTCCATCTGTTGCCAAACTTTATGACGACGCGTGGAAAACCCTGCTTCTTCGAGGCCTTCGATATAGGCATCCATTTCCCAAATCGAGATCGCTGCAGGTTCGGAAAAACTGTCTCTGATATTTTCAATTGTGAGGGTCGTTGGTAGCATAAGTACGTCAATTTCCCTGGCGGTTTCTTCAGGGTTGCCGGATGTGTCCAATGACCAATGTTTTGCACGGATCAATTGCCAGCCTGTGTTCGTTAGACGGGCTTCGTCGGCAATGATCCGGGTCTTGGGTTGGCTGTCGGTATTATATTGCAAAAATCTCGCATCAAATAGCGTTCGCATATCGTCAGATGTGGACAATGCATGAATGACTGTTTGCCCATTTTCATCACCCTGACGGAGCCACAGACCGTCGCGACCAATGGAAACCGTATTTTTCTTCTGGCTTTTATATTCCTGCTCAAGAGTGATGTATTGCCGCGTGGTTGAGGCGACAATCGGGTTGAACAATGTGACAGTTGTTATCCCGATCACAGCGGCAACACACATGGGCGAGGCCAATGTAACAAGCGCCGACCGACCGGCAGAGCGCGTCACCACCAATTCAGACGTGCGTGCCAAAGTAAGGAACAGCGACACCGCAGATAGAATCATTACTAGCGGCAAGATTTGATAAATTGCGCCGGGCGCATTGAACAAGGTGAGGAAAACGATGTCGGAGAAGCTCACATCTTTGCTATCAAATCGGCGCATCTGCTCGACGAGGTCAATCAATGTAAGGAACGCAAGGAAAATCAAAAGCGTTGTCAGGAATACCCGGAAAAACCTACGTGCAAAATAGAAATGAAGGATCATGCAGGCTCCTCCACCAAGGTGGGGCTTTTATTCAATCGACGCGGTCGCGCGGCAAGATAGAGCATGGTGAAAACAGCACCGAACCCAAAAACGCTTTGCGCATAGACCAAAGGCCATAGCTGCGCATTTGCACGGATCGGATCCGTCACAATGCTCTCGACCAGTTTTACCATCACCAAAAGCAAAATAGCTCCGATAATTTGCCGGCCAACGCCGAACCGAGAAAAACCGCCAAGCAGCAACGTCGAAAATCCGATAAGAGCGGCTACCACACATAAAATTGGTTGATTAAAGCGGCTGTGCGCTTCTTCCAAAATGCGTCCAGTGCTTTGCCCAGATCTCTTTTGGACAACATCAGTGGCAAGCAAAAGCTCGAGTGTTTGATACTGATTAAGGCTCTTATAAAATGACCCGGGATTATCGATCAGGCTTGATATGCTATAGGAAAAATCTGTGAACTTGGTTTTAGTCAGCTTTCGTGTGTCTTCATTCAACGTATGTGTGACTCCGCTCACCATCACCAGTTTCGGACCTGTGGGTTCATTCACCAAAAAACCATCGACTGAAGAATAAGTCGTCGTGCGGCCTTCATTTCTGCGATCGCTCAGGAACACATCTTTTAGAACGCCCTCTGGGGTAATTTCGCGGATGTAAAATGTAACGCCTTTAGTGGGGTTCATGAACTCGCCTTCGCGCAACAATTGCGAAGACAGTGAGCCGGTGATCTCGTTTTCGCGAAAGCGAAGTTGCTCTAAAGACGACGGAACAAGATATTGGGTTAGCACCATCATGAAAGTCCCGACGATAAATCCGAACATTACAACGGGGCGCGCCAAACGCCAGGGCGAATAGCCCGTAGCTTGCATCACCACCAACTCGCTTTCAGATGCAAGACGGTTGGTCACGTAGACCGAGGCCGCGAAAGCGGACATCGGCAAAACCATGCGAATTACATTTGGTAAGCTTAGCGCGGTGAATTCCAGAAACACAGAGGCGGGTTGACCATCAGCGATCAGGCGATCAAACAGGATTACTGCCCGGTTGATCCAGTAAACCGAAACCAGCACCAGCGAGAAAAAGCCGAACAGCACAAAAAGTTGCGACAGTACATATCTGTCGAATCTTGCCAAATCTGCCCCCATTTACTGCCGTTTTTTCGTGTTCTACCCTATTTGGCCGCTCTGGAAAACTGCTATCTGGCAAAGCCGCAGTATCCCCGCTATCCCTATGGGAAATTTGCAAAAGGAAAGCCCTGCGATGTCCAACCTTATGACGACCTCTTTCACCGCCGTTGATCTTGATGCTCTTGCCGGATTTGAAGGCCGTATCGCGCTGGTGGTGGCAAGTGATGGCAAGCTGGACGCGGGTGCGCGCCGTGTGAACAGGTTGACCAAAGGGGCAGTCGCGCGGGTGATCGAAGCTGGCAAATTGGAAGACGCCAAAGCGGGCACAGTGGTCACGTTGAATTTCCCAGCGGGCCTTGCAGCGACAGCGGTTGATATCCTGTGCCTCGATCGCCGTCCCAATGCGTTGGATGCACGCAAAGCAGGGGCCTCGTTTGGCAAACTTATTGATCAAGGCGCTGCCTTGCTTGTCGCAGGAAGCAACGCAAAAACAGTTCAAATTGCACTGGGTGCTGCGATGCGCGCCTATGAATTCAATCCGCACAAGACCTCCGTTGATGACAAAGTGCGAAGCTTGAGCGTTATGTGCGCCAAGCCTGAAGAGCAAGAAACTGAAGCCACGACATTAAGCGCTATTGTCGAGGGCGCGCATATGACCCGCGATTTGGTCAACGAACCTGCCAATGTTTTGACCACGACCGAGTTTGCGGATCGTCTGAAGGAAATGGAAAGCCTCGGGCTCGAAGTGGAAATTCTTGAAGAGGCCGAATTGGAAAAGCTTGGCATGGGCACGCTTTTGTGTGTCGGTCAAGGCTCTGACAGCCCGTCCAAGGTCGTGGTTATGCAGTGGAAAGGTGGCGCGTCTGAAGACAAACCGCTGGCACTTGTCGGCAAAGGCGTTGTGTTTGACACAGGCGGTATTTCGCTCAAACCCGGCGCTGGCATGGAAGATATGACCATGGACATGGGTGGCGCTGGCGTCGTTTCGGGCGTGATGCGCACCTTGGCGATGCGCGGAGCGAAAGCAAATGTTGTTGGCCTCGTCGGCTTGGTTGAAAACATGCCGTCAGGGAATGCGGTGCGACCCGGTGATGTGATCACCTCGATGAAGGGCGATACAGTCGAGGTCATTAACACCGACGCGGAAGGCCGTCTCGTGCTGTGCGATGTAATGTGGTATGCTCAAGATCGCTTTGACCCGATTGGCATGATTGATCTCGCGACGCTCACGGGTGCGATTATTGTTGGACTTGGCCACGAAAATGCGGGCGTTTTCTCGAATGATGATGATCTGTGCAAAGCCTTTTTGAAAGCCGCAGAGGCCGAGGGCGAGGGGGCGTGGCGCATGCCTCTAGGGCAAGCTTACGATGATATGCTCAAATCCCGAATTGCGGATATGAAAAATATCGGGGGTCGTGCGGCTGGATCGGTGACGGCAGCACAATTCTTACAACGGTTTGTAAAAAACGGCACACCTTGGATTCATCTCGATATCGCGGGTGTGGCGTCAGTCAAATCTGAAACCACACTTGCGCCTGTGGGTGCTACGGGTTGGGGTGTGATGGCGCTGAACCGGCTTGTGCAGGACATGCTTGAGGCTTGATATGGGCGCGGTCTATTTCTATCACCTGACGCGCAAACCCCTTGAAGCGACGTTGCCTTTGCTCCTTAGCAAAGCGCGCTCTGCGGGGTGGCGCTGTTTGGTGGTTGGTCGCAATCCTCAAAGGTTGGATGCGCTTGATACGCAGCTTTGGCAGGGTGCTGGCACAGATTTTTTGGCCCACGGACGCGCAGGCGGCGTGCAAGACGCTGCGCAACCTATATTGCTCGCCGACACGCAAACGGATATCAACGACGCCGAATGCGCCATGTGTATAGATGGCGCAGATGTCACGCCGGATCAGGTGAAAACTTACGCGCGCACCTGTATCCTGTTTGACGGCAATAATGAGCAAGAGGTACAAACGGCACGCATCCAATGGAAAACCCTTACCGATGCAGGCTGCGCCGCGCAATATTGGTCAGAAGACAGTGGCACTTGGACAATGAAAGCCAAGAAAGACTAACCGCACGCCTTCCTATCTCTTAAAACGTCTCCGACAGAGGCATCAAACCTATCCACCTGCGTTTAACGGACCAAAACCAAAGTCCCGCCTGAAATCTCAATCCGCTCAAAGGTTTGCAAATAGCTCATTCCCAATAAGGATTGGGACATTTGCCCTTCATTCACATCCACTCGAAAACGTGGTATTTCAGCGCCTTCCAATCCAAAACTGTCAGTCCGTACAGAGGCAATCCGCACAGGGCCATTTGCCGTCATTGCTTCATTTAAAAACGCGAGTTCTTCGATCTCAATACCTGCAGCAGTCGCATCGGCTTTGCGCAAAACCACGCCAGTTGCGCCCGTATCGACCACAAACCGAATCGGAATACCGTTCATCATGGCTGTTGCATAATAATGTCCGTCGCGCGCGCGGGGCAGCTCGATCCGCGCGCCATTCTCAAATACAGCTTGTCGTGGCACCACGGTCTGGCGAATATCGCTCCACATGCCATATGCGGCTATTACACCAATGAAAATCAGTGCCCAAACAGCCAACTGTTGCAGCACTTTGTTCATAGAGTTGCGCCCGCTGGTGAAAAACCAAAAGGCAATGACACTGCCCAAAATCATCAGATAGATTAGATTGCCAAAGTCATCGCCGGAAAATTGCTGCATCACGAATCTCCTTTTGATTTATGTAGGCGCGATCCCGAGTAGACCAAAGTCTTGCAAGCCATTTAGCATGAATTGCACAGCCAAAGCAGCCAAGAGCATGCCCAACAAGCGCGAAACGACGTTGATTCCTGTTTTGCCAAGCAGCCGCTCCAGCGGTGTAGCGGCTTCAAAGAAAATAAAGGTGACAAGTAAGACCAAAACCATGACAGCCAGTGATAGACCAAGGCCGCTAAAACCGGGATGTGCGCCTGCTAGTAGGATCACTGTCGCTATAGATCCGGGGCCTGCAATCAAGGGAATGGCCAGCGGGAAGACCGACGGATCATCAAGGTCGTCGTCTTCCTCTGCCGTATCTTCACGCCGTTTCGTACGCCGTTGGAACAACATATCAAGCGCTGTAAGCAGCAACAAAATGCCGCCTGCAATCTTGAACGCGGCCATAGAAATGCCGATAAATCCCAATAAAGCTTCACCGAAAATGGCGAAAAGAGCTAATATTCCCGCTGAGACCAGTGTTGCGCGGATCGCAATGGCGCGCCTTTGTTTGACGCTCATCCCTTGTGTCAGAGCCACAAATAAAGGCGTCAGACCGATGGGATCGATAATGACGAATAGCGTCACAAAAGAGGTTATGAAAAACGCGGTGTCGATCATTACTTTTCCGCCGCGTCCAGCTTCTCAAGCGCGGCCATCCACATGGCTTCTGCGCGGCCATGGGCCTCCATGACTTCCGCGTATTTCTTGTTCCATGTCTCCAATTCACCCTTGCGGGCATCTTCGTAAAGGACTGGATCGGCAAGCTTTTTCGCTAGTTTATCACGCATATCGTCGATCTTGGTCATGCGTTCTTCGCATTTACGTACATCCGCGCGCAGCGCTTTCATCTGATCTGGGGAGGGACGCTTCGCCTTTGGTTTTTCGGATTGCTTCGCGTCTTTGCCCTTTTTCGCGGGCTTGTCATTGCTCAAAAGCATCTTGCGGTAGGCTTGCAAGTCTTCCTCATAAACCGATACGTGCCCGTCCTTCACCAGCCACAACCGATCGGCGACCATCGACAGCAGATGCATATCATGGCTGACTAGAATGACAGCGCCGCTATATGCGGTCAAAGCGTCAACAAGCGCTTCGCGGGACTCGATATCAAGGTGGTTGGTTGGCTCGTCCAAAATCAGCAAATGCGGGGCAGGGAGCGTGGCGAGCAGCAGCGACAAACGCGCCTTTTGACCACCCGAGAGGCGACCAACAGCCGTATCCGCCTGATCCGCGCCTAGGCCAAAGCCTGCAAGCCGCGCGCGCAACTTTGCTTGGCCTTCCGTAGGACGTTCGCGCAAAAGGTGCTCTAGCGGAGTTTCGTCGACGTAAAGTTCATCCACTTGATGCTGTGCAAAGAAGCCAATGCGCAGCTTGTTGGAGGTCACCATAGAGCCACTTGCGATCTTGAGGCGATCCGAGAGCATTTTGGAAAGGGTCGATTTGCCCTCACCATTGCGACCAAGCAGCGCGATGCGATCGTCTTGATCAATCCGCAGATTGAGATTGCGCAGAATGATCGTTTCGCCGTAGCCTACAGAGGCCTTTTCGGTCGCGATAATCGGCGGCGACAGCTCTTCGGGTTTGGGGAAGGTAAACACAGTGCGCGCCACATCTTCGGGCGCACGAATGGTTTCCATTTTCTCCAGCGCTTTGACACGAGATTGCGCTTGCTTGGCTTTTGACGCTTTAGCTTTAAAACGGTCCACAAATGCTTGTAAATGTTCGCGTTTCGCTTCTTGCTTCTTCGCAGCGGACGCCATCAATGCGCGCTTTTGTGCGCGCTGTTTGGCGAACATGTCGTAGGTACCTGTGTAGTAGATCAGGCCCTTGTCTTCGAGATGCAGAATGCCACCAACAGACCGGTTCAACAGCTCGCGGTCGTGGCTGACGATCAAAACAGTATGTGGATACTTAACAAGGTATGCCTCTAGCCACAGCGCGCCTTCAAGGTCGAGGTAGTTGGTCGGCTCGTCGAGCAGCAGCAGATCAGGTTCGGAGAAGAGAACCGCCGCCAATGCCACGCGCATCCTCCAGCCACCAGAAAAAGCAGAGCAGGGTTGCAATTGTTCATCATGTGTAAAGCCGAGGCCTTTGAGGATCGTCGCGGCGCGCGCTTCGGCGGACCATGCATCGATATCCGTTAGGCGGGTTTGAATTTCAGAAATGCGGCTCGGATCCGTTGCGGTTTCCGCTTCTGCTAAAAGCTCTTCGCGCTCTGTATCTGCGCGCAAGACTGTGTCGATGAGAGACACTTCGTTGCCCGGCACCTCTTGGCTGACACCACCAATTTTCCAACCCTGCGGCATGCTGACGTTGCCAGTATCAAGCACCATCTCTTTGCGAATGATCTTGAATAAAGTGGTTTTGCCAGAGCCATTGCGCCCCACGAGGCCAACTTTATGGCCTGTTGGAATGGTGACGGATGCGTTTTCGACCAAAGTGCGGCCCGCGACGGAGTATGTGATGTCAGATATCTTAAGCATGGCGAGCCTCTAACAGAGGCGTAGAGGCGGCGCTAGCGGTGTTTTATGCGCGCTTGTTGCGCATACCTGTGACGTGTTTGATAGATAGATTACTGCTGATCTCGGAAAAGTGCGCGCTTGTCGGATCAATGAGCGCAATCTTTGCGGCGCTTTCGTGATGTATTGCCCAGCCAAAAGTCTTCACAAGAGGGGATGCACGCAGGCAGGCTTGGCCCCTCAAGAAAGATTCTGCACGAAACAGGGTATGTTCATCTTCTGGGATGTCTTTGCGCACAGCAGCGACGGTACTCAGCAAGTCATCACTTTCCAAAGTGTATGGGGGTATCAACGATGCGCCCATACAGCATGCGCGCAACGGATCCTTCTTTTTTCGGGCGCCGTCGCAATATTCACGCGGCAATCCTCGGATGGGTGAATAAGCGTATCGGAATATTTTGTGCTGTGCATCGCTGCCATCCCGTCTTGTTCGTATAATGTTCTAACGTAGGGCGAATATGTCAACAGGATGCTTTTCATGTGCGAAACCCCATGCTAAGCGCGCGTCAGAATTCACGGTTGCACGCCGCATAGGGCGGCACGCCCCTCAAATAAAGGAAGTCTCCCATGGCTCTGGAACGCACATTCTCTATCATCAAGCCTGATGCAACACGCCGTAATCTTACAGGTAAGATTGTTGCGAAATTCGAAGACGCAGGTCTGCGTGTTGTCGCTTCCAAGCGCATCCAAATGACACTTGCACAAGCGCAATCGTTTTACGGCGTTCACTCTGAGCGTCCATTCTTTGGCGAACTGTGCGAATTTATGATCTCTGAACCAGTCGTTGTGCAGGTTCTGGAAGGCGAAGGCGCAATCGCGAAAAATCGCGAAGTCATGGGCGCAACAAACCCTGCGGACGCAGCAGCGGGAACAATCCGCGCCGAGTTCGCGGAATCAGTTGGCGAAAACTCTGTACACGGTTCCGACGCGCCTGAGACAGCAGCAGAAGAAATCGCGTTCTT
>DS995276.1:3160695-3373273 GCA_000156115.1 Rhodobacteraceae bacterium HTCC2083 | reverse complement strand
CGTAGGATCAACGTCAGTGACAATAAACTGGTGCTCCACAGGGATCGCTGGGATCTTGATGCCGAGCATCTTCGCCGTGCGCTGCGCGTGATTGCCGGGATGCGGTCACGACATGCTCTGCGGTGATCACCACCTGCTCATCCGAAGCGATCAGATTACCGCGTTTTTCGATCATCTTGGAACATGTCACCTCCCAATGCGTGCCCGTCCATTCAAAGCTATCCGCCTGCAAACGGCGCACGATCTCAACACCGCGTTGACGCGCACCTTT
Source organism: Rhodobacteraceae bacterium HTCC2083 (assembly GCA_000156115.1). Taxonomy (GTDB): domain Bacteria; phylum Pseudomonadota; class Alphaproteobacteria; order Rhodobacterales; family Rhodobacteraceae; genus Planktotalea. The sequence continues at coordinate 3,373,002 of DS995276.1, read as the reverse complement.
GGCCATCGCCATGGTCACATCAGCAGGATTAATGTAACCATCCGTCGCGTGATACAAAGCGCCTTCAAGAGTCTCACCCCCCGGGTATTTGTAGAAAGATGAAGACGGGCGTTAGCGCGCTTTTACGATGACGCCAATCGCATCTAGGGCTGCTTCAAGATCGGAGCGGCCCTTTTCTTTTGTACTTTTGGGTGTCTCTTTGAGTATGTCGAATGTCACATGCAACGCGGCTTTTTCAGCGCCTTGGCAATCATTCCATGGACGCCCTTGCAGGCCCATTGCGAGCGCGTAAAAATCGATGAAATGCGGCTTTGTCCTAGCGCGAATGAGTTTGGCATAGCAGGCTTCAGCGCCTAAGTCATGGACCTGTTGAGCACTTGTTAAACCTGCTCTTGCAAAGCTGATGTCACTTGCTGGCCCGAGATTGGGAATGCTGGATACGAGATCTGTCATGTCTCTTGTCTAACACAGAGACGGGAGATCAGATAATGGCAAAATCCGTAAATAGAACAGGTTTTTCCGGTTTTTCTCTAGGTTTGTTTGCCGGTGCGGTTTGAATAGTTTTTGCTGGTGGTTCGGGGGGATCTGAGAAGGCCATTTGGTATCCTTTCATGCCGATTGCTAGTTTATAGGAATAGGCTTGGCTGGGGTTGTGGGCTGTAGTTTGCCGGAATTGGGGTCTTTGTGAGGTATCTCACAACCAAAGCGTCCTTCGCGGATATCGCAATTTGCGCGCTTTTACCCATTGCAGAGTGACCCGCTTAGACCCTATGTATGAAGTACGGATCGTGGTTGCCTCGCAAACATGGCCCGGGAGAGTTTCGCTGCGTCCCACTTTGCTTGAAGCAATGTCGATTGGACGCAGACCGATACGGTCTTTTGATGATCTGGTTAAAATAGATGTCAAACGACCTTACGACGCGCCGTTTCTTTGATTTGAAGAGCGGCATTTTAACGGGCACGCCATTGGTAACGATGTGACGTGTCGGAGAAGAAACGCGATGAAGCGTGCGCAGGTTATGAGTTTGAGAGCAGGAGCCCCGCAAGGGCTCTGCCGCCGTGCGCGCACTATCGCCACAAATAGACGTCCCACACAGTGTACAAATGGACCGCCAGATCATGCATTTGATCGGGCCATTGTAAGCTGTGTCAGGCGCAATCGGATATCATGGCTAAGAAAATGCTTATCGATGCCACCCACGCGGAAGAAACGCGCGTTGTTGTGGTCGACGGAAACAAGGTCGAAGAATTTGATTTTGAATCAGAAAACAAACGCCAGCTTGCTGGCAACATCTATCTTGCAAAAGTAACACGGGTTGAGCCGTCGCTTCAGGCGGCCTTCGTAGATTATGGTGGGAACCGTCACGGTTTTCTAGCGTTCTCTGAGATACATCCTGATTACTATCAGATCCCCGTCGCGGACCGTGAGGCCTTGATGGAGGAAGAGCGCGCCTATGCAGAAAGCCTGCGCCTGCGCGATGAAGAGCAAGATAAACCCAAGCCGCGCCGTCGTCGCCGCTCCTCCGCGAAAGCTGCTGAGGCGTCAAGCGATGATGCGGTCGTCAGTAAAGAGATAGAGTCGCCGGAAGACACCACGTCTGGTGATATCGCTGGCATGGAAACAATTGATCTGGGCGACGTGGCTGTGGAAACGGTCGAGGCTGTACCAGAGGGACCATCCCCGATGGAGACGGTTGCGGAAACGCCCGTGGAAACATCTGTTGCAGATGAAGCAGTCGAGGAGACTGCACCAGAGGTAGACGCTGACGCGGATGTGCCTGCGGAGGAAGTCGCAGCTGCTGAGTCAGATGATGATGAGGTCGAGGACGATCACGCGCGTAAAGCCAAGAAGGCGACGCAGCGTGATGAAAACATCGAATCCGTTGCGGATGATGATGACGTTGAGGACATTCGCCCACCGCGCAAACCGCGCCCACGTCGTTACAAGATCCAAGAAGTCGTAAAAGTGCGCCAAATTCTTTTGGTTCAAGTTGTTAAAGAAGAGCGCGGCAACAAAGGCGCGGCGCTAACGACCTACCTGTCTTTGGCAGGGCGTTACTGCGTTCTTATGCCAAACACTGCTCGTGGTGGCGGCATTTCCCGCAAGATCACCAACGCCGTAGATCGTAAGAAACTCAAAGAGATAGCGAACGAAATAGAAGTGCCCCAGGGTGCTGGATTGATTGTGCGCACCGCTGGTGCCAAACGCACCAAGACTGAGATCAAGCGCGACTACGAATATCTGCAACGCCTTTGGGAGCAAATTCGCGAACTGACCCTTAAATCCATCGCCCCCGCGAAGATTTATGAGGAAGGCGATCTGATCAAACGTTCGATCCGCGATCTTTATAACCGCGACATCGATGAAGTGTTTGTTGAAGGCGAGCGCGGATATCGCACGGCGAAAGACTTTATGAAGATGATCATGCCGTCGCACGCGAAAAACGTGAAGCTCTACACGGAGCCCATGCCATTGTTCGCGCGTTATCAGGTGGAAAGCTATCTGTCGGGTATGTTTAATCCGACCGTACAGCTGAAATCTGGCGGTTATATCGTGATTGACACCACCGAAGCCCTGGTTGCGGTTGACGTGAACTCTGGTCGTGCGACCAAAGAAGGCTCCATTGAGGACACAGCGACCAAGACTAACCTTGAAGCGGCCGAAGAAGTGGCGCGTCAATTGCGTCTGCGTGACCTTGCGGGCTTGATCGTCATCGACTTCATCGACATGGACGAGCGTAAGAACAACGCAGCGGTTGAAAAGCGCATGAAGGACAAGTTGAAGTCTGATCGCGCGCGTATCCAAGTTGGTCGCATTTCCGGCTTTGGCCTTATGGAAATGTCGCGCCAGCGTTTGCGCCCCGGCATGATCGAAGCGACGACTGCGCCTTGCCCATCGTGCCATGGTACAGGCTTGATCCGCTCTGATGATAACATGGCGTTGAATATTCTGCGCCAGATCGAGGAGGAGGGCGTGCGCCGTCGCTCACGCGAAGTGCTTGTGCGCTGTCCAATTGCTATCTGTAACTATCTGATGAACCAGAAACGCGAGCATATCGCGCAGATCGAGCTTCGCTATGGCCTGTCCGTGCGTATTGAGGGCGACCCGCATATGGTCAGCCCCGATTTCGCGTTGGAGAAATTTAAAACTGCTACGCGCATTGTGCCGGAGCCGACCGCGCATGTCGTCTCTGTCGATACATCCATAATGGATCAGGTCGATGAAGATGTGAGCGACGTGGAGGAAGACGAAGCGCTTGCTGCAGTCGAAACCCAAGAGCATGACGGTGAAGACAAGCCCAAAAAGCGTCGTCGTCGTCGTCGTCGGGGTGGTAAGAAAAACAATTCTGGTGGTACGGACGTACAGCAGGGTGAACAAGGCGAAGAGGGCGCGGTTGCGGCTGAAACCTCAGAAACTCCTTCAGAGGGTGATGCGAACGGAGATGCAGCGCCTGCGCCAGTGGAAGACGCGCCAAACGCAGACGCTGAAGCAAGCGAGAAGCCAAAGCGTGTCAGACGTTCGCGCAGTCGCGCAAAGCCAAAGGTCGAAGAGGTGGATGCGGTCGCTGAGACGAGCGAAGCAGATGTCGTAAGCGACGCGCCAGTTGAGGAAGTTGAAGCAGAGGCTGCACCGGAAAAGCCAAAGCGCAAACCACGTGCGCGCAAACCCAAGGTCGCCAAATCTGAAGAAGTTGCGGTCGACGCGGCACCAGTTGTTTCAGAAGAAGCACCAGCGCCTGTTGCAGCAGAGCCTGCACCGGAACCTGTGGTTAAAGCGGCACCTGAGCCTGCTCCAGAACCCGCACCTGTACCAGAGCCGAAGAGCGAACCTGAGGTGCTCGCCTCAGTAGAGCCGACTAAGCCAAAGCGGCGCGGTTGGTGGTCTCTGGGTAAGTAACTTAGATCAAATAAAAATAGACAAACGCTGCATCATTGAATGCGGCGTTTTTCGTTGTTAACGGCCTTTGCGGATCACATAGATCTGCGCTGCGCCATCGTCACGCATCTCAACCAGTTCATGTCCCGCCTCTGCGCAGAAATGCGGCACGTCAACGATCGCCGCAGGATCATCAGCGCGCATTTCCAGCGTGTCCCCCATGGCCAAAGGTTGCAAACGCTTGCGCGCTTTTAAAACGGGCAGCGGACACAAAAGACCAATCGCATCAAGTTCGTGTTTCATAAAGACCATCTAAGCGTGATGTTTCAATCTGTCCACGCCCTTGTGACTTTTCATCCCGTGCACACTTGGGCTAAGTGGCATTATGGCAGAAATTGACCTCATATCCCTCGGCCTTGCACCTGCAATGCTCGTCGCCCTTTTGGCAGGGATCGTATCGTTCCTCAGCCCGTGCGTGCTGCCCATTGTGCCGCCGTATCTGGCCTACATGAGCGGCATCAGCTTGCCAGAGATGCAAGGTACAAAAGCCGGGCGTCGTCAAACAGGAATCGCTGCGATATTCTTTGTGATGGGGCTGTCGACGATCTTTTTGTTGCTTGGCTTCACAGCCTCTATATTCGGTGCGTTCTTCTTGCAGAACCAAGTACTCTTCGGTCAAATTGCGGGTATTGTTATCATCATCTTCGGTCTGCATTTTCTAGGCATTTTCCGCATAGGCTTCTTGAACCGTGAAGCGCGTCTTGATGCAGGCGATCGCGGTGGCAGTGCGTTTGGCGCATATGTTTTGGGTCTCGCGTTCGCATTTGGTTGGACACCCTGCATTGGCCCGCAACTCGGGGCAATCCTGTCACTTGCCGCGTCAGAAGCGGACGTGCTGCGCGGCACCATGCTCCTTGGGATATACGCACTCGGCCTTGGTATCCCGTTCCTGCTGGCCGCGTTCTTCATTGATCGTGCGATGGGCGTGATGAACCTGTTTAAACGCCACATGGGGCTGATCGAGAAGATCTCCGGCGTGCTTTTGATCCTTGTCGGGCTCGCGATGATCACGGGGGCATTCTCGCTCTTCGCCTTCTGGTTATTGGAAACATTTCCCGCACTTGGCCTTATTGGCTAGGTCATACCCTTGCCAAATCCGTGCGCTAGCCTAAAGCTGGGCCTAGAGGGCTGATCAGCATGAGTGAGCAAAATTCGGTTGAGCGCAAAACGGTACGCAAGCGGCGGGTGTTCTACATTCCGGGCTATGACCCGTTCCATCCACGTCGTTACCGCGAACTTTACCGCAAAGAAAGCGCTGCCCAAGCCGATATTTCAGGATATGAGATTGGGTTGAAGCCAAAAGAGGGCAAAGGTCTTTATGGCTGGCACGTGAGCGCTGCGATTGATGACACAGAGATCGAGAGCGAGATCCAAGTGCTCTACTGGGCCGATATGGTCAAAACCAGCATGGATATGGGGATTTTGCCGACATATGGCGTTATGTTGCGCACAGCGTGGACCTACATCGGATCTGGGGCTTTGTGGCGGCTGATGCGTCTGCGAAAGGGGCCGGTGATTGCAGCACTTTATCCTGTCGGGTTCTTGGTTTTGCAAGCCGTGTTGGCATGGCTCGCCGCTTATGGTCTCGCACAATTGATGCAGGTGTTTGTGCCGAATATGTTGGGCGTTGTGCTTGGCTGGGGCTTTGGCTCCATGTTTGCCTACTGTATTCTCGATTTCTTTCGCCGCAAGGATAACAAGTTTTTCGCTTATTACCTCATGCATGACTACGCCTATTCCGCACGCACGAAAGGTGCGAACCCGCCAGAGCTTGAGACGCGTATGGGCGAGTTTGTGGACCGCATTGGTGAGGCGCTACGCTCTGATGTGGATGAGGTTTTGGTCGTCGGTCATTCCTCGGGCGCGCATATCGGTGTGTCGGTGCTCGCCGATCTTTTGCGGGCAAGGCGTTTACCTGCGGATAGTCCAACGCTGAGCTTTCTGACGCTTGGCCAAGTGGTGCCCATGGTATCCTTCTTGCCTAACGCATGGCGTTTGCGCGCGGACCTGACCTATCTGTCCCAGCAGCAAACTCCGTTCTGGGTTGATGTCACAGCGCCCGGTGATGGCTGCGCCTTTGCGCTCTGTGATCCGGTAAGCGTGAGTGGCGTCGCACCACCTGAAAAGCTGCAACCGCTTGTGTTTTCAGCGGCTTTCACCCAATCGCTTAGCCCAGAACGTTGGGCTGAATTGCGCTGGAAGTTCTTTCGTCTGCATTTCCAATACCTCTGCGCGTTTGATGCGCCGAAGGACTATGACTACTTCCTAATCACCGCAGGTCCGATGACACTTGCGAAGCGATACGAAGGACGCCCCGCCTCAAAAAGTCGGATCGAAACGCCTGTGAACCGTTTCACATCGACCGCGCCATGACCCAACCTATCTTGCCACCTAAACCCAAGTCCCGCGTGGAAAAAGTGAGCTTGCGCCAATATGCAAAGCTATTTCGCGCAGATATTCTGTCCGCTCAGCCCGCGCGTCTTTACCGCGCATGGATGGCCGAATTTCGCACGCCTTTCTTTCGATCCTATCTGGTGAATGACACGGACCTTTTGAAAACCGTCCTGAAAGAGCGTCCTGATGATTTCCCTAAGAGCGGACGCATCAGCGAAGGGCTGCGGCCCTTGCTCGGGGAAAGCGTCTTTCTGACCAATGGCGAGACATGGAAGCGTCAACGCCGGATTATTGATCCCGCCTTTGAAGGTGGCCGTCTACGTGAGACATTTTCCGCAATTTGGGACGCCTCCGAAGCGGCAGTCGCACGCTTGGCGGAGTTTCAAGGGGGTGAGGTCGAGATCGAAGAGCATACAAGCCACGCGGCGGCCGATGTGATCTTTCGAACTTTGTTTTCGATCCCCATTGAGCATGAAATCGCAAGTAAGGTTTTTCACGAGTTCCGCACATATCAGCGCACACAGCCGATCCTAAACATTGCAGCGTTTATCCCGATGCCTCGATGGCTTCCGCGATTTTTTCACCGTGATACTCGTGGAGCGGCCGCCAAAATTCGCGGATTGATCACCAAATTGACCAGTGAGCGCATGGCAGAAATCGATGCTGGCACAGCGCCTAACGATTTGGCTAGCAAGATCATGACAACCGCTGATCCTGTGACTGGAGAGACCTTCACGACCGAAGAAATGGTCGATCAGGTCGCAATTTTCTTTCTGGCGGGCCATGAAACCAGCGCTTCCGCTTTGGCGTGGACGTTCTATCTAATGGCGCAATTCCCTGATTGGCAGGACAATGTCGCGGCAGAGGCTGAGATAGGCCTCGCCAATGATTTCAGTGCGGTGGCCAAGCTACGCATCAGTCGCGATGTGTTTCGCGAAGCGCTGCGCTTGTACCCGCCAGTGCCAATGATGGTGCGCCAAAACACTTGTCCCGAAGAGTTTCGCAAACGTGATGTGCAAGCGGGTAGTCAGATCGTGCTTAGCCCGTGGCACTTGCATCGTCACGAACGCATGTGGGAGAATCCTGATGGCTTTGATCCCGCACGTTGGGGCACCGAAAATGGCAAAACCTGTATGCGCGATGCCTATATGCCGTTTTCTGCGGGACCGCGCGTGTGCACGGGGGCGGGTTTTGCGATGATCGAGGGGGTGTTGATCTTATCGATGATCTTGCGGAAATACCGCGTAAGTTTGACGGATAGGCCTGCGCCAGAGCCTGTCGCGCATCTGACAGTGCGCTCTAAAGATGGGATTTTCCTACGTCTAGACCCGCGCTAAATACGAACTAGGAACGGCGAGACTGTTCAAGAACGAACAAACGAATTGCTGAGGCAAGTCCACAATCAGTGCCGCGCATAGCATCAATTTCAGCGGCTAAGTCATTGACAGCGCGGTTTCTACTCTGTGCGATGTCACGAAATGCATCCCAAAATGCATCCTCTAAAGACACCGACGTGCGATGACCTTTCAAAGTGAGGCTGCGTTTTTGTGGACGTTGCATCATTGCTCCGGTAAAAATCCGATTTGGGTGCCTGTATGCGCAGCACTTTGGTACGCGTTCAGAACTCGTGCCAGTGTTCCAGTGTTACGCTTCAAATAGCGCCGAGCTATACGAATCGCGATAACCCGAGATCTTGGAACGTCTTTGTTTTGTTCTGGTTGGCGCATCTTAATTTCTCGTCATCGCTAGATTAGAGATGATTATGCCAGAGAAATACGGCGATATTTTGAATTTACTTTAATTTGTCGCGCTCGAGCCCATTCAACGTGCGTTTGGAGAGCGTATTTTTCGCTTTTTCCAGCTCCCGCTGCGCTTTGCTTAATCCGTGCAGCGCAGCATTTTGATCTGCGCGGGCTTTATCGTCAGCCCGCGCTTTTTGTTTGCGAAACCGATTAAGATTGACCGGCGTGTTCATCTATTTGGGGCCGATCATGTCTTCGGGGCGCACAACCGCGTCAAAAGTTTCCTCGTCCACAAAACCAAGCGCAATCGCTTCTTCTTTCAGTGTTGTACCGTTCTTATGCGCGGTCTTGGCGACCTTCGTGGCGTTGTCATAGCCAATCGTCGGCGCGAGGGCGGTGACCAACATCAGGCTCTCCTTCATCAGCTTTTCGATGCGCGGCTCATTGGCTTGCGTACCGTTGAGCATACGTTCAGTGAAGCTTGCGGTTGCATCACCCAAAAGTTGCATGGATTGCAACAGGTTATAGCTCATCATCGGGTTGTAGACGTTTAGTTCAAAGTGACCTTGAGAACCTGCAAATTTAATTGCAGCATCATTGCCCATCACATGTGCGGCCACTTGTGTCAGGGCTTCGGCCTGTGTTGGGTTCACTTTGCCTGGCATAATGCTCGAGCCCGGTTCGTTTTCAGGCAGGATCAATTCGCCAAGGCCAGAGCGCGGGCCAGAGCCAAGAAGGCGCATATCGGACGCGATTTTGTAACAAGATCCCGCAGCCGTCGCCAAAGCACCAGAAGTGAAGACCATTGCGTCATGTGCGGCGAGTGCCTCGAATTTATTGGGCGCGGTCACGAAGGGCAGGCCCGTGATCTCGGCCATATTGGCGGCGACTGTTTCGCTCCACCCGTGTTTGGTGTTCAAACCTGTGCCAACGGCCGTGCCACCTTGAGCAAGCTCGTAAATACCAGCCATTGTCAGTTCCACACGCGCAATACCTTGGCGGATCTGATGCGCATAGCCGGAAAATTCCTGACCCAAGGTCAAAGGCGTCGCATCCTGAGTATGGGTGCGGCCAATCTTGATGATATCTTTAAACTCTTCCGCTTTTGCTTCCAAGCCAGCCAGCAATTGCTGCAAGCCCGGCATCAGCGTGTCACGCACCATCATTGCAGCGGCGATATGCATCGCTGTCGGAAACGTATCGTTGGAGGATTGGCCCATATTGCAGTGATCATTCGGGTGCACGGGGTCTTTTGATCCAATCACACCACCCAAGATTTCAATCGCGCGATTAGCAATGACTTCGTTGGAATTCATGTTGGATTGCGTGCCGGACCCGGTCTGCCACACGACCAATGGGAAGTTGTCGTCGAACTTACCGTCGATCACTTCGCCAGCCGCTTCGATAATCGCGTCTGCTAGTTTTGGGTCCAGATCGCCCGAGGTCTTGTTTGCCATCGCACAGGCTTTTTTGATCACTCCCAGCGCGCGCACGATCGCAACAGGCTGCTGTTCCCAACCAATCGGGAAGTTCATCAAAGAGCGCTGTGTTTGTGCGCCCCAATACTTATCCGTCGGAACCTCTAATGGGCCAAAGCTGTCGGTTTCTGTGCGGGTCGTGGACATGGGACGCTCCTGAGATGCGGGGGCTGGTATACAATTGCATGCCGTTTACGCTGAAAAGCTATGTGCGTGCAATTAAAGAAAGGTAAAAACGCGCGCCTTACTTGCGAAACGCATCCAAAGATACGATCTCTGCATCCTTCTTAGGGGCATCTTCTTCATCGACGAGCATGATCTCAGCAGGTTCGGTTTCGGGAGCCTCTTGGTCAACAGAATGCAGCGCTGGTTCTTCTTCATCGTCCTCGTCCGCCTCAAAACGCAGGCCGAATTCGACGGAGGGATCAACAAAAGTGCGAAGTGCATCAAAAGGGATATTCAGCGGTTCTGGCGCGTCGCCAAAGTTCAAAGTGATCGAAAAGCCGTCATCGCGAATATCGAGATTGTCGAACCAATGCTGTACCACGACAGTCATTTCTGCAGGATAGCGTTCGCGCAACCAATCTGCGATTTGCACATCAGGGTGGGTGGTATCAAACGTGATAAAGAAGTGATGTTCGCCGGGCAGTCCTTGGTCTTTCACATCGAGCAGAACCTTTTTGATCAGTCCACGCATCGCCGTGTGCATGAGATTTCCATAATCAATCGAATCTGCCATGACAGTCCCCACCCTTATCTAAAGCGAAGCATAGGCAAATTATGTGCAAACCAAAAGGGCTGTTAGCGCGGGCCTATACACTCTTGTGCGTAAGAGGCCGCCCCGATGAGCGCTGCATAGTCATCTTGCACCACATGGATCGCAAATTGCGACATAAAGTCCGAAAAGCGTCCCTTGTCTGCAAAGCAAGTCTGAAAGCCGTGTTGCGCCATATAAGGAAGCAAAGCACGCGCCACGCCACCGACCAAAAATATGCCACCCGTCGGTAAATGCGCCAACGCCATGTCGCCAGAAAAATGGCCCAGCGCGCGGATCAAAAGACCCGCGGCGACATCGGCGTCTTGATCGCCAGTGCCGCAAAGCGCCATGATCTTGGAGGCCGCAAGCTCTTGATCCGTTACATGACGATAGGCTCGCTCTAATCCGCGACCCGACATGATATCTTCTGCGGCGACATGGCCAAGGCGCGCGTCAAGATCACGCTCAAACGTGCTTAGGGCGTCGTCGTGCGCGGAAAAACTGATGTGTCCGGCCTCTGCGGCAGGAACATAGGTGTGGCCCGCAATGCGGTGCACAGGGGCGACGTTCAGGCCTGTGCCAATACCGATCATCAGGCACGGTGCGTCAGAAGCGCCGGTTTCACCGGTCTGCACGCAGGTCAGCGCATCGGGTGACAGGAAGGGCAGCGCATGGCCTTGCGCCTGCAAATCATTAAGCAAGAACGCATCCGCGCCGCCTGTGGCCTTGCAAGCAGACGCGGTATCAATCGCCCAATCAAGGTTCGTCAAACGACCAGCGCCGTTTTCAACAGGGCCCGCCAAGGCAAGACTGACGGCATCAGGCTTTGCGTCTCGCGCTGTCACGTAGTGCCGTAGGATTTCCTCTAAACTCTCGGATTTCGCATTTTCATAGCGTGTCACGGTCTCCGCGCGCAGCACAGTGCCATCCAGCAACGCCACGCGTGTGTTGGTGCCGCCTATGTCTGCGGCAAGGGTTAAAGGGGTATTTGTGCTCATAGGATGCTCAATACTCGTTTGCGCTAACAACGCAAGGCGTGTTGCAATGCATAATAGGAAGCTTTGGGCGTGCGTGCGAGCGTGTCAAAGTCCACATGTACCGCGCCAAAACGTTTTTCATAGCCCAAGGACCATTCAAAATTGTCCATGAGGGACCATAGAAAATAGCCCTCAACAGGGGCGCCATCTACAATCGCACGGCGCACAGCATGCAGATGTTGATCTACATAGGCGATACGCTCTGGGTCATTCACTTCGCCATGCTCAAACACATCCGCATTGGCCATACCGTTTTCCGTAACGAATAGAGGCAGATCACCCGAATACATCTCTTTCGTGCGCATCAGGAAATGATAGAGGCCCTCTGGATAGATTTCCCAGCCCATCTGCGTCTTTGGCAAAGGGCCGTCCACTTCGTCATGCGACGGCCAAGCGCCGCCGTTCGGCGCAATGCGCTTGCAGGTGTAGTAATTCAACCCAACCCAATCGATGGGTGATTGAATGGTCGCAAAATCATCCTGCCAGCCCTTTGGGAGATGTGGTTCAAACGCGCTTAGGATCCGCGTAGGATATCTGCCATTGAAAATGCCGCTTAGGAAGAATTGATTGTAATATTCATCATAAAGTGCTGCGGATTCAATGGCTTCTGGAGTATCATCGACCGGATGCGGGTATTCAAAGTTGAATACGCCGCCAAGGTTTTTCATGCCCAGCGCGCGCATCCTTTTTATCGCTGTACCGTGGCTGAGCAAAACATGATGCATCGCGCGCGCCGTTGCGCGGATGTCGCGAAGGCCCGGTGCGTGATGGCCCAGCATATGCGAAAGCCAACCAACACACCAAGGTTCGTTGATTGGTGCGACCGAGTGCATGCGATCGCCAAGCTTACCCATCACCACATCGGTGTAATCACCAAACCAATGCGCAATATCGCCATTGCGCCAGCCGCCAAGATCCGCAAGTGGCGAGGGGAGTTCCCAATGATAGAGAGTCGCGCAGGGTTTCAATCCGCGCTCTAGCATCGCATCGGCAAGACGGTCGTAAAAATCGAGGCCTTCGGCGTTCACCCCACCGCGCCCCTCTGGCATCACACGCGCCCATGAGATTGAAAAACGATAAGCGTCAAGACCTGCAGCTGCAACGAGGTCCAAGTCTTCTTCAAAGCGGTGATAGTGATCGCAGGCCAATTGTCCATGCTCTGCGCGGACTACATTGCCCGGAGTCGCGGCGAAATCATCCCAATGAGTGCGCCCAGCGCCGCCAAAGCCATGTCCTTCGATTTGATATGACGAGGTGGCCGCGCCAAAGCTGAAGCCCTCAGCGAAATCAGAGCGCGCGAGTGTGAGTTTATCCATGTTAGTCCTAAATTTGTCCCGTAAACGGGCCAGTGGAGCGGCCGGCGATAAGCTCGGCCTCCAATAGCGTTTGTTCGAGCGGTGACTGCGGTGCCTTGATCTGACGCAACAGCATTTCGGCAACGCGCATCCCCGCATCTCGAACGGAAGAGCGGCAGGCGGTAAATATTGGGATGTCCTGTCTGTTACTCAAGTAACTGAGATCGTCATCAAAAGTGACCACGGAAACATCCGACCCCATAACCAGTCCTGCTTCTTGGATTGCGCGGCGAATGCCGTAGGCAGAAATCATCGATGCGACAAGAAATGCAGAGGGTGGAGCATCACTTTGCAACATCTCTTTTGCGCTTTCATATCCGTAGACTTCGGTCATCTCATCTGAGCGCATGAGGGTAGGGTCCAGATCTAACCCGCGTGACTTTAAAGCGGCGACGTAGCCTTCACGACGGCGAAACGCGAAGTCTTGCATTTCAAGGCCGTTGATCAATCCGATCTGTCGATGTCCGAGATCGAGCAAGAAATCAGTCGCACGCTGAAAGGCTGATTTATTGTTCACGTCGAGCCATGAATAAGGCAATTCTTCATGAGAGGCGCGGCCATGTACAACAAAAGGCAGGCCCAATTCCCGCATCAAAGGAATGCGCGGGTCCTCCATCAAAGGTGCATGTAAAACGACACCGTCGACAGAGCTGCGCGCAGCGAGCGTGCGGTATGTGTTGAGTTCATCCGCTGTGGTGACAACGGACATAACCAAATCATAGCCTTCACGCGCATAAACTTCGCCGACCCCGGAGATAAAATCGCCAAACACCGGATTTACCATTTCATGGCGATGGCTGATGGGAATCACATGTCCAATGGCGTGAGAGCGACCGGTCGCAAGCCCCTTTGCACGTGCGTTGGGACTATAGTTATGGTCGCGCGCCACTTGTTGCACGCGGTTTCGTGTGGCTTCGGACACCTCCGGGTAGCCATTTAGCGCGCGGCTGACTGTGGTTTGAGAAAGCCCCAAAAGTTGTGAGAGTTCCCTAAGATTCACCGAGCTATACCTTTCAAAGACTCAAAGCGCTTTCAATTTACCTTTGATAAGCATGAAGTGTAGTGAAGGTCAAAGGTGAATTCGCGTTTGCTTAATTTTACTGTATTATTTCGATTTGTATCGTAAATTCTACATTCTATATAGACAGATGTGTAACCTGAGGGCTATCCAAAAATTATCAAAGCGCTTTGGAAGGGTTACTGAGAGAGGCCCGCGACCTGTGGGCGATTGTTTTGGGAGAATACTTATGAAAAATTATTTATGCACTGGGACTGCCGTTCTCGCGCTGACGGCGGGCCTTGCATCTGCGGATGGTCACCTTGCGGGCGAGCAGGTCACTGTTTTTGGTCCATGGCTTGGGCCGGATCAGGAAACCGTAGAGAAAGTACTCGCTGGTTTTGCGGAGAAAACAGGCGCGGACGTGCGCTATGTCGGCTCTGACAGCTTCTCTAATTGGGTGTTTGGGTCAAGCTCATTTTCCTTCTTTCTTTCGGGTCATTGTCACTCATCCGGGTCACGCTTCTCTTCGCAGTCTGGTTGATGCCGTGTTGGCACCGCTGCACGCATATGTCGGATCGGACGCGGAGAGCCTTGCTTTGAGACGCGCTTCAAGATGCGCAGCAGACATTTTCGGCTTCTTCCACGAACCTCGTCCGGTGAGGGACGACCCCGTCAGGATTGGGGCCCGGCTGTTCAGATCATGCCATGCCTCCTACGTTCTCCTGACGGAATTCGGTGCCATCCGTCCACATCCTGTGGAGCAAGACGGCGAGTTTGCGGGCGACGGCAACAACAGCGCGACGACGCCCTTTGGTGCGCACCAGACGCATGCCCCATGACTTGATCTGGGACCCCGCCATCGTACGCATAAGCAAAGCGTTGGCTGCAGCGTACAAAGTTGCGCGTACATCTCGATCCCCAGCTTTCGATATGCGGCCAGGATTGTCATGTTCACCAGACTGGTAGCGTCGCGGTGTCAGACCAAAATGCGCACCAACAGTCCGTGACCGTTTGAAGCGCGTCGGATCATCGACAGCCGCTTTGAAGGTGAGAGATGCAATTGGTCCGACGCCTGGCACCGTCATCATCCGCATGCAAACCTCATCTTGGCTGGCGGCGCGTTTGACCCTGCGATCTAGCTCCAAAAAGTGTTCGTACAGGGCGACGCGTGCATCCAACAGCGGCACCAAAGCATGGACCAAAACCTCGTCCATCTCGATCAACGGTCGCACGACACCGTCGAAGCTGCCGTGCTTCACGGTCATTGGGAGGCGAATACCAAAAACCTTCAACAGCCCACGAACCTCATTGGCAAGATCCATCGTCTTCTTCAGAAGCGCTTTGCGGGTGCTCAGCAAGGCACGGACGCCATGCGCTTCGCGGCTCTTCATGTGAACAGGGCTGAACCAGCCGGTGCGTAGGACTTGAGCAATGCCGCGTGCGTCATTCTTGTCTGTCTTGTTGCGCATTGCTGAAAGCGCGGCATTGACCTGACGCGCCTCCATACAAACGACGTCAAACCCTACTTTGGTCAGGCCAAAGAACAGATGCTGACTCATCGTACCAGCCTCAAAACCAACCCGTTCAATCGGATAGGGAAATGCGCGAAGGCATTCAGCGATGTCGCTGACCTCACAAGGCAGCTCTCGTTCAAGCAGCACGTTTCCCTTGCCATCAACAATGCAAAGCGCACAGGATCGCAGCGATACGTCTATTCCGGCAAAATATTCCATCTTCTATCTCCCTTGTTCACAGATATCCTGTGATCCTATCGGGAGCTCGACCTCAGAATAGAGGGTAGCCCAATTACGCATGCTTTGAGCAGCAGATAATGGTTGATTCGGAGGCAGGCTCTGCGCCGAACGTCGCTGTGTTCCCACAGCCCGGTTTGGCTGCTGACATGGCAGCGCGCGGCTTTCTTGCGCCTTTGAAGGACGGCACAGGCGATTGGGTGCGCGAAAACTACGCGGCGGGTCAGTCCTGGGTTGATCTGGGCACGTACGCTGGCGCTGACGGCGCGGATAGCCTTTATGGCTTCTTCTACAAAGTCGACGTGAAATCTCTTGTTTGGTATTCACCAGAGAACTTTGAAGATGCGGGCTACGATATCCCGTCTTCCATGGAAGAGCTGAAAGCACTTACAGACCAGATCGTTGCAGATGGCGAGACACCTTGGTGCATCGGTCTGGGTAGCGGCGGCGCGACAGGTTGGCCAGCAACAGACTGGGTTGAAGATCTGATGCTGCGCACTCAGTCCCCAGCAGATTATGATGTTTGGGTCTCTAATGAGATGAAGTTCGACGATCCTAAGGTTGTTGCAGCCATCGAAGAATTCGGCACGTTCGCGCGTAACGACGCATATGTCGCCGGTGGTGCAGGCGCGGTCGCCGCTACGGACTTCCGTGACAGCCCTAAAGGTCTCTTCGCGAGTCCGCCACAGTGCTACATGCACCGTCAAGCGTCCTTCATTCCTGCGTTTTTCCCTGAGGGCACTGAAGTAGGCGCAGATGCAGACTTCTTTTACTTCCCAGCTTACGCGGAAAAAGATCTCGGCGCGCCGGTTTTGGGTGCGGGTACGCTTTGGGCGATCACCAATGAGTCTGAGGGCGCGCATGCTTTGATCGAATATCTCAAAACACCCGAAGCGCATGAAGCATGGATGGCGCTTGGTGGTTTCTTGACGCCACACAAAGGTGTCGACAGCTCCAAGTTCTCAGATTCCGCGACAGCGAAGATGAACGACATCTTGCTTGGTGCAACAACCTTCCGCTTTGACGCATCCGACTTGATGCCGGGTGGTGTCGGTGCAGGCTCGTTCTGGACAGGCATGGTTGACTATGCAGGCGGTAAAGACGCTGGCGAAGTGGCAATGGGCATCCAACAGTCTTGGGACGCTTTGAAGTAAGCTCTTAAGTGACAAAGCCTGCCCGTATTCCAGCGGGCAGGTCGTTTTCTGAGCGGGGGACTGATGCTATGCATCCAGCGTTACTTGGTCTTGCGACCATCATTATGGGTGTTGGCGGCTGCGTCGGTTATTTTTGGCTCTCCAATTTCATCCTTGATACATTTATTTACCCGCCACGCGGGCCAAATGCAGGGCGCAACATCAATCGCGCCAATATCATTCGCCCCTGGCTTTTCCTGTTTCCTGCGCTCTTCGCGCTAAGCATTTATCTGGCCTATCCAGTGGTTGAGACGATCCGTCTGTCTCTCACCGAACGGGTCACGCAGCCTGATGGTACGACGACCTATGACTTTGTCGGGCTCGCGAACTATTCACAAATGATGGCCGAACCAAAGTTCTGGGAAGCGTTGAGCAACAATATGATGTGGCTCATCGTTGTACCCGCGTTGTCCACTGCTTTTGGCCTGCTCGCCGCGCAACTGACAGATCGCATTGGCTGGGGTAGCATCGCGAAGTCCCTGATTTTTATGCCGATGGCGATTTCCTTCGTGGGAGCCGCGGTGATTTGGAAGCTGGTCTATGATGCGCGCCCGCAGGGTACAGATCAGATCGGCATTCTCAACGCGCTCTATGTGTGGTTTTCAGGAAACGAACCGCAGCAATGGCTGACCGTGCCGTTCTGGAACAGCTTTCTGCTGATGACTGTGTTGGTGTGGATTCAAACGGGCTTTGCAATGGTGATCCTCAGCGCGGCCTTGCGGGGTATTCCTGAAGAAACGGTTGAAGCGGCGATTGTAGATGGAGCCAATCCGTTCCAGATCTTCTTCAAAATCAAGATTCCGCAGATCATGGGCACCATTGTTGTCGTATGGACGACGATCACCATCGTGGTTCTCAAGGTTTTTGATATCGTATTCGCAATGACCAATGGCCAATGGGAAACGCAGGTTCTCGCAAATTACATGTATGACAAGCTGTTTCGCGCCAATGACTGGGGTGTTGGGTCTGCGTCTGCCATGATCATTATGTTGCTGGTCACACCAATTCTCGTTTGGAACGTCTACAATGCGCGTAGGGAGATGAGGTAATGGACAACATTGCAGGTACGAAATCTTCGCTGACATGGGCTGTACACCTCTCCGTGGTTTGCTTAGTTGCGCTTTGGCTGTTTCCGACAGTTGGCTTGTTGGTATCCTCGTTTCGCACCTCTGATCAGATTGCCACATCCGGCTGGTGGAAAGCCATGTTCCCGTCAGAGCAGAACATGACCCTGCGTACCGCTGCCCCTGAAACACAAAACGAAATCAACGGACTACACGTGATCGAAGGTCAGCTCTTTGATGCGGACAAAGACGCAAAAATCAGCGTTTGGGGCATCTCAAGTAGGGCCATCGACAGCTTCAAAGCGGGCGATACCGCAGAGCTACGCAAGGGCGGCAAGGTCACCGTGCAAGCGGATGGCAGCTACCGCATGGAGAACGGCGTCCCCTTTGAGGGCAAACGCGGTGCGCGTATCTTCGTGACCGCGACTGCTCCGCCAGAGTTCACGTTGGACAATTACAAGACGGTATTGATCTCAGGCGATGCGACGGACAATCTTGCGAAAGCATTCTTCAACACGCTTACGGTGACCATTCCCGCAACAATTATTCCGATCCTAATCGCCGCCTTTGCGGCCTACGCACTCGCTTGGATGGATTTTCCGGGTCGTGCGCTGCTGATCGCCTTCATTGTGGCACTGCTGGTCGTGCCTTTGCAGCTCGCCCTTATTCCTTTGCTGCGGCTTCACCTCGGCATTGGGATTGGAAAAGGCTACATCGGCGTGTGGCTTGCGCATACGGGCTTTGGCCTGCCTTTGGCGATTTATCTGTTACGCAATTACATGGTCGGACTGCCCCGCGACATCATTGAAAATGCGCGTGTCGATGGTGCGACGGAATTTCAGATTTTCACAAAAATCATCCTGCCGCTTAGCTTTCCAGCACTCGCTTCCTTTGCCATTTTCCAATTCTTATGGACGTGGAACGATCTACTGGTCTCTTTGGTTTTCTTGATCGATGCGACGGGTGAAACCACTGTAATGACAAAACAAATCGTCGAACTTCTTGGGACACGCGGTGGTAATTGGGAGATCCTTGCGACCTCTGCATTCGTCTCTATCGCGGTGCCTTTGTTGGTCTTCTTCGCGATGCAAAAATATTTGGTACGCGGGTTGCTCGCGGGCTCCGTCAAGTAACTCAATGGACTGTTAACGACTATGAATGCTCTTTCACAAACTCTTCGTGCTACAGATAAGGCAAGTGATCCTGATTGGTGGCGCGGTGCCGTCATCTATCAGATTTATCCGCGTAGCTATCAAGACAGCACAGGTAGTGGCACGGGGGATCTTGCGGGCATTACGCGTCGCTTGGATCATGTGGCGTCGCTGGGTGTCGATGGCATCTGGATTTCGCCGTTCTTTACGTCGCCGATGAAAGATTTCGGCTATGATGTCAGCGATTACTGCGATGTGGATCCTATGTTTGGAACACTTGCAGATTTCGATGCTTTGGTCTTAAGGGCGCATGAGTTGGGTTTGAAAGTGATGATTGATCTGGTACTTTCGCACAGTTCGGATCAACATCCTTGGTTTGTTGAAAGCCGTGTTTCGAAAGACAATCCCAAGTCCGATTGGTATGTGTGGTCCGATCCGAAACCGGATGGCACCGCACCCAATAATTGGCTATCCATCTTTGGTGGTCCGGCATGGCATTGGGATGGTCGGCGCGAGCAATATTATTTACATAATTTTCTAGCCTCGCAGCCGGATCTGAATTTTCACAACTCTGATGTACAAGATGCTTTGCTGGACGCGACGAGGTTCTGGTTACAGCGCGGGGTTGACGGGTTCCGCCTAGACACGATCAATTTCTACTTTGCGGACAAAGAGTTGCGCGATAATCCTGCATTACCTGTGGAAGAGCGAAATTCAACGATTGCACCCTCTGTGAACCCCTACAATCACCAGCGTCATGTGCATTCCAAGAACCAGCCGGAGAACCTCGATTTCCTCGCGCGCTTTCGTTCCGTGCTTGATGAATACCCAGGTGCTGCAGCTGTGGGCGAAGTTGGCGACGCGCAATTTGGGCTAGAGCTGCTTGGTAAGTATACGAAAGGCACGACTGGCGCGCACATGTGTTATGCATTTGAGTTTCTTGAGAAAAACCCTTTGACCGCAAAGCGTGTCGCTGAAGTGTTCGAACGCTTTGATCGCGTTGCGAGTGACGGCTGGGCCTGTTGGGCGTTATCCAACCACGATGTAATCCGTCATACAACACGCTGGGACCTCAGTGCAGATGCGCAAAAAGCGTATCTCATGCTATTGTTGCTCTTGCGCGGATCGGTCTGTCTTTATCAAGGCGAAGAATTGGCATTGCCCGAAGCGGATGTTGCTTTTGAAGATTTGCAAGATCCTTATGGCATTGAGTTCTGGCCCGAGTTCAAAGGTCGTGATGGCTGTCGCACACCGATGGTATGGGAACCATCCAATGCGGCGGGCGGATTTTCGGAAGCGAAACCATGGCTTCCCGTTGCGTCCGAACATCTGACCCAATCGGTTGCAGCGCAAGAGGATGACCCAAGCGCAATGCTGCATTTCTATCGCACCGCATTGGCATTTCGTGCAGAAAATAGCGTACTTAACAAAGGTGATCAAAGTACGGTTAGTGCTGAAGGTGACGTCGTTATGTTTGATCGTTTTCAGGGTATTACGCGCCTAACCTGTTGCATTAATTTGTCTGATTCCGCGCAAGAGATCGCGTTGTCTGGGCAATTTGAAGACATTGGTGGCGCGGTAAGCGATGCTGCGCGTAACGATGGAATTTTGAAACTGAACCCGTGGGGCGTAGCAATTCTGCGTCACGCAACTTAGAGGACGCAAAAGATGGCTGAACTCAAACTGACAGATGTTGCAAAGACGTACGGCGGCTCTGTTGAGGTTCTAAAAGATATCAATCTGGATATCGAAACGGGTGAGTTAATTGTTTTTGTCGGGCCTTCAGGCTGCGGTAAGTCTACGCTTTTGCGCATGATTGCGGGTCTTGAGAAGATCACAGGCGGCACGCTAGAGATCGAAGGGCAGGTGGTAAATAATGTCCCACCCAGTCAACGTGGGATCGCGATGGTGTTTCAAAGCTACGCGCTTTATCCGCATATGACGGTGCGCGATAACATGGCGTTTGCATTGAAGCTGGCCAAGAAAAGTGCGTCGGAAATTGACGAAGCGGTGACCGCGGCGGCAGAGAAATTGCAGCTGACCGAATTTCTGGATCGTTTGCCCAAAGCCTTGTCCGGTGGCCAACGTCAACGTGTTGCGATTGGTCGATCTATCGTTCGCGATCCAAAGGTCTATTTGTTTGACGAACCGCTTTCCAATCTTGATGCAGCGCTGCGGGTTGCGACCCGTATCGAAATCGCGCGTTTAAAGGAACAAATGCCTGACAGTACAATGATTTACGTGACTCACGATCAGGTTGAGGCGATGACATTGGCTTCGCGGATCGTAGTTCTCGCCAACAAAGGTATCGCGCAGGTCGGTACGCCTTTGGAGCTGTACGAGCGACCAGAGAACGAGTTTGTGGCACAATTTATCGGCTCGCCCGCGATGAACCTCTTACCCGGAAAAATCGTGGAAACTGGTACGCAGACCAGAGTGGCGTTAGAGGGCGGTGGCACGGCACTCTCCAGCGCACCGAGCGTTACGGGGGATATGGGGGCTGCGGTTAATGTCGGCGTGCGGCCGGAGGATTTGGTACAGGTTGACGGGGATCATATTTATGCAGGAAACGTCGACTTTGTCGAAGCCCTAGGTGAAGTCACATTGCTTTATTTTGAAAGTCAGCACGGGGCTGATCCGGTCATAGGAAAGCTGCCTGGGACGCATAAAGATGTGCGTGGTCAAAAGGTTGTGCTTGGTGCAGATGCGGATAAAGTTCAGGTATTTAAAAATGGCCGGTCGCTTTATTACGCGTGAGAGCGATTTTTCCGGAAAAATCGAAGATCAAATTTTCTAGAAAACTTGCTTGTCTAAATCACCAACCGAATTGCATCGGGGTTACAGACAACAATGAGATGCGTACGTGTTTCCAGTATCCGAAAACCACGTTTGCGAATTTCACCTGCAAATTGCGCACGTCCGATTTCCTGATCAACTCAACGTATTTTGTGGCGGATAACGCCACCATTTTGAACCGATTTCGCACTGAAAACCGCTTCAAGCCAATCTTATTAGACATAGTGGGTGTCAGTAACCATTCATTCCGACACCCAATCACATCATGCTAACAGCTGATTAAGCCTTGCGGCGACGTCCACCTGTGCGACCCGCGCGCCCGCGACCTTCTTGACCAGCTTTTGGCGCGACCTTGTTGGATTTGATCCATTCCCCACCACCGTCATCATTGTTTGTCAGGAAGTTCGCCGCGCGAATGGCTTCCATTTCCTTACCTGCACGTGGCTTGGTTGATCCAAGCCCAAACAGCTGACAGATTGTCTCATCATCCATATCGGCTGGCAGAATCACACCAGAGGCTTCGATCTCCGCACGTTTCTCAGCCATCTTTTTAGGACCAACTGGGATGGCTACAGGATTCATAATCGCCGAAGTCATGCCAGCGCCCATCGCCATCGGTAGGAACGCATTGTTGATACCGTGACGGTTGGGTAAGCCGAAAGAAATGTTGGACGCGCCACAGGTCGTGTTCACACCCAACTCTTCGCGCAAGCGTCGCACCAGCGTGAACACCTGCAAACCAGCCGTTCCCATCGCACCAATCGGCATCACCAGTGGATCAACCACGATGTCATTTGCAGGAATGCCGAAATCAGCCGCGCGTTCGACGATTTTCTTAGCAACCGCGAAGCGCACTTCGGGGTCTTCTGAAATGCCTGTGTCATCGTTTGAGATTGCAACAACTGGCACATTGTATTTCTTTACCAATGGCAACACCATCTCAAGGCGCTCTTCTTCGCCCGTCACGGAATTGAGCAAGGGGCGACCCTCTGCTGCGGCCAAACCCTGCTCCAATGCACCGGGAACCGAGCTGTCGATGCACAAAGGGCAATCCGTGACCGCTTGCACGACTTCGATCAGCTGACGCATCAATGTGGGTTCCACAAAGTTGTTGTCCGCATAGCGTGGATCTTCCGCCATTTTGCCCGAAAATACCGCTCCGGAATTGATGTCGAGAATGTTCGCGCCCGCCGCAACTTGCGCAATCGCGTCAGCTTCCACGCGCGAGAAATCACCTCGCTCCAACTCTTCATTCAGGATCTTGCGACCCGTTGGGTTAATCCGCTCGCCGATCACGCAAAACGGCTGGTCAAAGCCCATGATTGCCGTTTTGGTTTTGGATTCAATTACTGTGCGCGTCATATTGCTCGATCCTTAGGAAGCGTTTGCGGGACGGCCAGAAGCGCCGCCATGCTCAATTGCCCAATTGGCGTTGGTCTTAATGCCGCCAAGGGGGAAGAAATGTACTTTTTCGATGTTGAAATCGGGGTTTGCGGCTTTGTGTGCGGCCAGCTGGGCCAGAACTTCAGTTGGTTCGTAGGGCAAAAGCAGCTTGGTCACATCCATTGCTCGTTTTTGCAAAACCTTCAAAGAGGGTCCTACACCGCAAGCAATCGCGAATTTGATCAAGGTTTGCAATTTTGCCGGACCCGCGATGCCTATGTGGATCGGGATATCAATGCCTGCGGCCTTGATCGCATCGGCCCACTCAATGATTGGACCTGCTTCAAAGGCGAACTGCGTGGCTAAAGCCATGTGCGCATCCGTACGCTCGTTAAAAGATTGCTTCCAGTGCAAGGCTTCCATCACATTCGCATCAGAGCCGCGAGGGTCGATATCTTTGTTGCCTTCAGGGTGACCAGCGACGTGCAAGCGTTTGAAACCTGCCTTGTCGAATTGGCCTGTCTCCAAAAGCTGCATTGAGCTGTGAAAGTCGCCATGCGGCGTAGCGACGCCACCTGCTAGCAAGAGCGCTTGATGCACATCTGCTTCACCTTGATAGCGGGCGATCCAATCCGCGAGGGTCGCTTCGTCCTTGATGATGCGCGCGGGGAAGTGCGGCATAACATCGTAACCCTCAGAATTGATGCGTGCGGCGGTTGCGACCATATCTTCTATCGGCGTGCCTTCGATATGAGCGATGTAGACGCGTGTGCCCTCTGGCAGATAGGCGCGGAAATCATCGACCTTCTCAGCCGTGCGCGGCATCACCTCGATGGAGTAGTCTTGCAGGAACGCTTCAACCTCGGCGCTATTGTCCAGATCGGCGGGGGCCGCCTTTTTCTTAAAATTCAACAAGGCCATGATTGTCTCTCCCAAACCCATCAAATTAGTCGCTGGCGCTTACGCCCAGCCATCCTTAGCGATCAGCGCTTTCAAGCGATCGTTGTCATACTCTGCCTCAAGACGCAGTGCTTCCGCTTCTACGATTGCGTCCGGCTCACCTTCCATGGGGTAGGGCGCGGCTTTGCGCCACTCCGCCAGATAAGCGTCTGCATCTTTGGCATTCACTTTCATCGCAGCACGATCAATCGCTTGTTCGAACCGTTCCTCAAGTTGGCGCTTGGATCCACGACGGCCTTTGCCAACCATCACTTGAGCGGGGATGTCGCGCCAAAACACAACTACTACATCTGGCATCGCTGATTCCTTACGTTCTTGAGTTCTTGATCCCTCGTAATGCACAGGGCGGGCGCGGCAGGGTTTGATATCGACAAAACGTCGCACCGCAGCGACGCTTGTCAACAAGGTGAGTTTAGCCGCAACGCAGCATCACTCGCTAGCGTGAATCAAGGCACGTGCGGCTCAAAATTCTCATGGAGTTTATGAAGCAGCTTGCGTACACAAGCCTCTTGCGAGGATCAAAAAGCGGGCGTAGGCTAGAGATAACACGATACATCGGAGGGCGTAAATATGACGCCCAAGCGTCCCAAAGGTGCGGGCGCATTCCTGAAACCGGTCGAGAGCCCCGCGCCGAAACCGCCCGATCCACATGCGCTTTATGCGGCGCTGGATTTGGGTACGAACAGTTGTCGCATGTTGATTGCCCAGCCGAAGGGCAGTCAATTTCATGTGGTCGATAGCTTTTCCAAGTCCGTCCAATTGGGGGCAGGGTTGGAGAGCACAGGCAAGCTGAGCCGTGCGTCCATGTCGCGCACGATCCAAGCTTTGCGCATCTGTCAGCAAAAACTGAAACGCCACAAAGTAAAACACATGCGTCTTGTGGCGACAGAAGCCTGTCGCCGCGCGGGAAATGGTGCGGGCTTTATGCGCCAGATCACCCGTGAAACGGGCCTTAGTTTAGATATCATCAAGCCTGAGGAGGAGGCGCGTTTAGCGGTGATTTCCTGCGCGCCTTTGGTGTCGACCAAGACGGAACAACTGCTTGTTGTGGATATCGGCGGTGGCTCAACCGAGTTGGTCTGGATTGATCTAAGTGCGGTGCCAAAGCCAGAACGCCCCAAGGCGATCATGCGTCTGCACGCCGGATTTCACACCCAAGACAGCCCCTTTGCGGCGGCCAAAGTAGTGGATTGGATTTCCGTGCCTTTGGGGGTCGCGACCTTGCGTGATCATTTTGATGACGTGGAAGATGATGCCGCGCGCTTTGCGTTGATGAGTTGGTATTTTGAGGAACATCTGTCGGAATTTGCGCCCTATAAGGATGAGCAATCTCGCGAAGGTTTTCAAATCGTTGGAACATCTGGCACGGTGACGACAGTTGCGGCCTCACATCTTGGGCTTAAGCGCTATGATCGGAATAAGGTTGATGGCCTGCGTATGACGTCCGATCAAATCGACAAAGTGATCCGGATGTATCTGAACCTTGGCCCTGCAGGGCGTCGCAGGGACCCGCGCATTGGACAGGATCGCCAAGCTTTGATCATGTCGGGTGCCGCGATTTTGCAGGCGCTTTTGCGGTGCTGGCCGACGGATCAACTCTCTGTGGCTGACAGAGGGCTGCGCGAAGGTTTACTCTACGCTCAAATGAGCGCAGATGGTGTTTTGGAAGATGGCGTGTATTAAGGGGCGCGGTTTTTCGTCGAAAAATCGAACCAGCGCCTCTTGCGAGCGTTTAGAAAGTTAAGTGACATGGCAAAGACGCCTACGGGCAAAAACAATTCAGGCCGCGGTCAACGCGATTTAACCGTAAAAGTTAAATCTGCGCGCGGGAGACGCATGTCCTCAACGCTTTGGTTGCAGCGCCAACTCAATGACCCTTACGTCAAACGCGCGCAGGCGGAAGGTTATCGTGGCCGCGCTGCGTTCAAAATCATGGAGCTTGATGACAAATATCGGTTTCTCGTGCCTGGCGCGCGCGTGGTTGATCTTGGCTGCGCGCCAGGCGGCTGGTGTCAGGTCGCGGTGCCGCGCATCAACGCGCTTGGGGATCGCCGTGGCAAATCGGTGGGCACATTGCTTGGCATCGACATTCAAGAGGTTGAAACCATGGCTGGCGCTGAGTTCCATGTCTTGGATTTTCTTGATGAAGGTGCCGACGACAAAGTGAAAGAGTGGCTTGGCGGTGAGGCAGATGTCGTCATGTCCGACATGGCCGCTTCATCCTCTGGGCACAAACAAACCGATCACCTTCGGATCATGCATTTGTGCGAAACCGCTGCTTACTTTGCGTTTGATGTCCTTGCGGAGGGTGGCACGTTCGTTGCGAAAGTTCTTGCGGGCGGCGCGGAGGGTGATTTGCAAAAATTGCTAAAGCAGAACTTCACAAAGGTTGCGCATATGAAACCGCCAAGCTCGCGCTCGGATAGCTCTGAGAAATTTGTTGTCGCGACTGGTTTTAAGGGGCGTGGCAATGAAGATGTTTAAAGCCTTGGCAGTCTTGGCGCTGATCCCTGTATCAGCAATGGCGCAAAAAAAATTCGAAACGGAATTGTGCGAAGCTGCTGAAACTAATCGCACGATTGAAATGGTCTACGACAAAGACGCCTCCAAAGGCTGCGCGCCGCGCTTGATCGACGTGCATCAGGTCGCTATCGGCAACAATGGCAGTCTTTATATGCACGGCTGGCAGTTTCGCGGCTGCACGAAGGGGCGCGATTTTGAAGCCAAGCGCATTTTTAAATTCGAGAAGATCAAATCAGTCGAGTTAATCGACGGCATGTTCGGTGAGAAATCTCAGGCTGCCAAGGACGCAGGCTGGAATGGCTGCATCGGATCCAATTGCTTTATCAAAGAAAACATCTGCGAATAGGGTGAATCTGGTAGGCCCGGCAGGACTTGAACCTGCAACCAACGCGTTATGAGCACGCTGCTCTAACCAATTGAGCTACAGGCCCTACCTTACCTAGTGATTAGCACACGCCACCTCAGCGTCAAGCGTGCTGATTGCACTGGAGCGCGCTATAATGTAGGCGATGCGCAAAGCGAACATGTCGGAGATTTTCATGAGCCAGCAAAGCCCCAAAACCGGTATCACATATGCAGATGCAGGCGTGGATATCAACGCTGGAAACGCATTGGTCGAGCGGATCAAACCCGCTGCTAAGCGCACCAATCGCAGTGGTGTTATGTCAGGGCTTGGTGGCTTTGGTGCGCTCTTTGATCTTAAAGGGGCAGGGTATAATGATCCGATTCTCGTGGGTGCCACCGACGGTGTTGGCACCAAACTGCGCATTGCGATTGATACAGGAAATGTGGACGGTGTTGGTATTGATCTCGTCGCTATGTGCGTCAATGATCTGGTGTGTCAAGGCGCGGAGCCATTGTTTTTCCTTGATTATTTTGCGACAGGACATCTGGAAACAGAAACAGCAGCGCGCATCATTCAAGGCATCGCAGAAGGCTGTGTGCGCTCCAATTGTGCACTGATCGGTGGGGAAACTGCTGAAATGCCGGGCATGTATCCTGAGGGCGATTTCGATCTTGCAGGCTTCTCTGTTGGCGCAATGGAGCGTGGCAATGAACTGCCCGCTAATGTGCAAGTCGGCGATGTGCTGCTTGGTCTTGCTTCTGACGGCGTGCACTCCAACGGCTATTCGCTTGTGCGCAAACTCGTTGAGATTTCTGGCCTAGCGTGGGGTGACGACTGTCCCTTCGCAGATGGCACGCTTGGTGAAGTGCTGTTGACGCCGACACGGCTTTACGTGACGCAGGCGCTTGCGGCGGTCCGTGCGGGTGGTGTGCATGCCTTGGCGCATATCACAGGCGGTGGTTTGACAGAAAACATCCCGCGCGTTCTGCCAGATGGTTATGGCATCGAGATTGACCTCAACGCATGGGAATTACCACCTGTTTTCAAATGGATGGCGCAGACAGGCGATATTGCAGAAGCCGAAATTCTCAAGACATTTAACTGTGGGATGGGCATGGTCCTTAGCGTCGCCGCTGATCGTGCCGACGCGCTGATAGAGCTGTTGCAGGCCGAGGGTGAAAATGTCGCGCGCCTTGGTCATGTTACTGACACGGGCGAAGTACGCTACACAGGATCCCTGCTTTGAAACCACGCGTTGCGGTGCTGATATCTGGCGGTGGATCCAACATGGTGAAGCTGCTGGAAAGCATGGAAGGTGACCATCCGGCAGAACCAGTTCTGGTGCTGGCCAATTCCGATAGCGCAGGTGGTCTAGCAAAAGCGCAAGCGCTTGGCACGCAAAGCGATTTCGTCGATCACAGGCTATACGGCGAAGATCGTGCGGCTTTTGAAGATGCGTTGATCGCCAAGCTTGATGCGGTCAACGCCGATCTTATTTGTCTTGCAGGATTCATGCGCGTGCTGACCTCGCACTTCATTGAACGCTATGATGGACTCATGCTCAATATCCACCCGTCATTACTACCTAAATACAAAGGCTTACACACACACGCCCGCGCTCTTGAGGCTGGCGATACTGAAGCTGGCTGCACCGTGCATGAGGTCACAGCCAAATTGGACGATGGTCCGATCATTGAGCAAGCACGCGTGCCGATCTTGAGCAATGACACGCCAGACAAGCTTGCGGCACGGGTCTTGATCGAAGAACATCGCATTTATCCAAGTGCTTTGCGCCGATTTGTTGAAGCTTTGTAAGCCACACCAGAGCCGCCCTGACGAAAGCCTTTATTTTGTTAAGTATTTCGCGTAGGCCTGCGTCAACCTAACTCGGACGATCTAAAACGCATGCTGACAATCACTACAACCGAAGCCCTTGCCGAATTCTGCGAAGAGGCAAAAAAACACGCCTATGTGACTGTTGATACAGAGTTTTTGCGCGAACGGACTTATTATTCCAAGCTCTGTCTCGTGCAATTGGCAATGCCGGGAACCGATGACAGTAATGGTTGTTTGGTGGACCCGTTGGTGGAGGGCATCTCGCTCGAGCCGCTTTATGATTTGTTCCGCGACACATCCGTGGTGAAAGTATTTCACGCAGCTCGTCAGGATATCGAGATTTTCCAGGTCGATGCAGGCGTGATTCCAACGCCCTTGTTTGACACGCAAGTGGCGTCGATGGTGTGTGGGTTTGGTGAGCAAGTGGGTTACGAAACCCTCGTGCGCAAGATTGCCAAGCAAGAAATTGATAAATCCTCGCGCTTCACAGATTGGTCGCGCCGTCCTTTAAGCGATGCGCAGGCCAAATACGCGTTGGCGGATGTCACGCATTTACGCCAGGTATATGAATTTTTGGCAAAAAAGCTAAAGGATCAAGGGCGATCCCACTGGGTGGATGAGGAAATGAAGATCCTCAATAATCCGGATACGTACATTACATTGCCTGAAAATGCGTGGAAGCGCGTTAAGATCCGCAACAATGGTGCAAGGTTCCTTGCGATCGTGCGTGAATTGGCGCGGTTTCGTGAAGACTATGCACAGACCAAGAATGTGCCGCGCAGCCGTGTGTACAAAGACGATGCTTTGGTCGAGTTGGCCTCCACAAAACCCAAAGATCACGGTGACTTAGGGCGTTCACGCCTTTTACTGCGCGAGGCACGTCGTGGTGATATCGCGGAGGGCATTTTGAAAGCTGTGAAAACCGGTTTGGCTTGCCCTGAAAGTGATCTTCCAAAAGCGAATCGCAAAAACGAGCGTTTGCAAGTGAATCCCGCCTTGGCAGATCTTTTGCGCGTGTTGCTGAAGGCCAAAACATCTTCGGCTGGTGTTGCGTCCAAATTGGTCGCGCCAACGTCAGAGCTCGATGCTATTGCAGCGGGTGAGCGTGATGTGACGGCACTTACTGGCTGGCGGTTTGAGATTTTTGGCGAAGATGCTTTAAAGCTGTGCAATGGTGAAATTGCGCTGGCTGCCAAAGGGAATGACGTGATTTTGGTGCCAGTCTAAGCGACAGATCTTACATTAACGACGTCGCGTACTGATTTGATTACGCGCCCCTTTTACGACAATCGTGCGTGCGCTCGCAAGCTCTTGATCGCTGATATATCGCGCTGCGTTGATCTGACGGGCCGCTTCGCCGCCACCACGGATCACATTCTCAGAGCGTACCGCTTTCAAGGTATAACTGAGCACGCCATCGACGGGCAGGCCGTCATTGTCTTGCTGCAATCGCACGTCATAATAGCCGATACTGTCGGACACGCCCACGACGTGGATAATCGCACCACCCGGTTTACGTTCAATACGCAAGTTCTTGATTTGAGCGACAGGCGTTCCTTGGTAATCGTTTTTCTTACGCGTTAGGACATTTTGCTTCGGGATCAGTGGGTTTACCGTTCCATCGGCGCTGATCGCTTCGCTGCGTGATTGACCAAACCAATTGCCGGGGTTGACCCAACTGTCTGAAAGACCGCCGCCACCACAACCAGCCAAAATCAAGGCGCTGCACAAAAGCAGTGGGCGCGCTGTCGAACCTGCGGATGAAAATGTCATGTGGTGCCTCGTCTTTGCTCTCGTTTGAGATATCGCATCCGCGCGTACTTGAAAAGCGGCAACACAAGACTGGACGTTTGCACATTTGCTGACTACCTCAAGTGCAACACTAAAGAGGATGGATCATGGCCAGCGCAGCGTTTGAAGAGATCGTTGAAGACTTTGAATTTCTGGAAGATTGGGAAGAGCGGTATCGCCATGTGATAGAGCAAGGCAAAGCCATGGAAACACTGGAAGACGCTTTAAAAGTGGACGCGACAAAGGTTGATGGCTGTGCAAGTCAAGTCTGGCTTCATCCAAAAATAGAGGGTGGGATCTTTCGATTTGACGGCGAAAGCGATGCTATGATCGTCAACGGCTTGATAGGCATCTTACGACTTCTTTACAACGACTTGCCGGTGACGGAGGTGTTGGAGGTAGATGCAAAGGGTGAGCTGGGCCGCTTAGGACTAAACGATCATCTATCAGCGCAACGCTCCAACGGATTGGCGGCGATGATCACGCGCATTCGTGAAACGGCTGCGAAGGCTGCTTAACCTCTTAGCTTAAACGAGTTGGTGGCCAGCGCGCCTGGCCATCCGATGTAGCGTTCGATCAAAAAGATCAGCGCGCAGATCAACACGATTGTAATCACCAGTTTCACGCGTTTTTCCGAGGGTGGGTTGCGCGCCCAGCGGGACATGCGCAGGAAATGACGCGGATTGATCATCGTACTATGCGTCGTCGTCTTCGATGAAGCGAACCTTGCCAATAAACGGCAAGTTGCGATTGCGCTGTGCGAAATCGATGCCGTAGCCCACAACAAATTCATCTGGAATTTCAAAACCGATCCAGTCAGAGCGGAAATCCACCTCGCGCCGCGTTGGTTTGTCAAGCAGTGCAATGGATTTCAACCGTGCAGGATTGCGCGATTGCAGCAAATGCGTTACATGGTTTAACGTATGACCTGTATCGACAATATCTTCGACAACTAGCACATCTCGCCCTTCAATTGCGCCGCGCAAGTCTTTGAGAATGCGTACTTCTCTGCTGCTTTCCATGCCGTCTCCATAGGAAGATGCCTCCAAGAAATCGACCTCAACGGGCAGGTCCAATTCACGCACGATATCAGCGATAAACACAAATGATCCGCGCAAAAGACCGACGACCACAAGTTTGTCGGTGCCTTTGAATTCGGCTTCGATATCGTGGCTCAACTCTTCAATACGGGCAGCAATCGACTTGGCCGAAATCATTTGATCGATGACATATGGACGCTGTGGCATGGCTTCCCCTTGATTTTTGGCGCGATGCATATGACATGCAGCACAACCGAGATAACGGGAAATGCACCGGTATGCCAACCCATTCTGAAGATCGCCACATGCCTTACACGGCACAGCAAATGTACGACCTTGTGTCGGATGTTGGGTGTTACCCCGCGTTTTTACCTTGGTGTGCGGCTGCGAGGATTAGATCCGTTGTGCCCGAGGGCGAGAGCGAAGTCATGTTGGCTGATTTAGTTATCAGTTTCAAAGTGTTCCGCGAAAAGTTCGGCAGTCGTGTGATACTGCATCCAAACGACAGAAACGTAGATACGGAATATTTAGACGGACCGTTTAAGTATATGAAATCCAATTGGTCATTCGAGGATGCGCCTGACGGTGGTTGTCATGTGAAATTCTTCGTCGATTTTGAGTTCAAGAACGCAATCCTGCAAGGGATCATCGGAATCGTTTTCAATGAGGCGATGCAACGTGTCGTACGCGCGTTTGAGAAACGGGCGGACGCGCTATATAACTCATAAAAACGGGCGTCAGGGCCTTTGATCAGGGGCCAAAGCCATGTTGAAATTTACGATTGCTACACTCGCCATTGTCGCGCTGCTTTTGATAGGCGCTCTCGTTGGTGGCGTTTGGATCTGGGCCGGGCTGATTTACATAACCGTGTTCGCCTATGCATTTGATCGCCTCACGCCGCTGTTTTTTCAAAACGCTGATACGGATGCGGAATTTCCTACGTCTGATGCGCTTGGCGTCGCCTTGGCGTTCGCGCATTTTATTGTGCTTGGTGCTGTCGTCTATACGCTGGTCCATAACGCAACGTTGCCTATGCTACAAAAAATCGCGCTATTTTGCGCGACCGCATTGTTTGCAGGCCAAATCGGTCATCCCAACGCACATGAGCTGATCCACCGACCGAACCGCTTACTGCGACGTTTGGGCAAGGCGGTCTATATGTCGATTCTGATGGGGCATCACGCCTCTGCGCATCCGTTGGTGCATCATGTGCATGTGGGCACTTCAAATGATCCTGTGTCAGCGCCTAAAGGGCGTGGGTTCTGGCGTTTTTTTGGGCGCGCTTGGATCGGGTCGTACCGTGCGGGCTACGCGGCCGAAAGCAAACGTCACAAGGGTCAGGGCCTGCATCCATACACATTGTACCGTCTTGGTGCGCTTGCCAGTTTGTTTGGCGCATTTGCGGTCGGGGGCGTCAGCGGCGTGCTGGTTTGGGCATTGCTTGGCGGCTATGCGCAGCTGCAAATCTTCCTCAGCGACTATGTGCAACACATGGTCTGAGACGTAAAATGTTCGAAAACGGTAGACTTGAAGCGGTCAGTGCGCGTTACAGCTGGAACACGCCGCATCGCTTTTCAGGGGCTATGATGCTCAATGCACCACGTCACTCTGATCATCACACGCACCCAAGTCGCAGCTATCCATCGCTAGAACTGCTTGAAGAGGAGATGCCAATGCTCCCCTACAGTTTGCCGATGATGGCGGTGATCGCGTTGATGCCGCCGCTTTGGCGACGGGTTATGGATTCACGTGTTGAGACATGGGAAAACAGGGCCTGAAACTAAACAGGCGGACCGACTGGCCCGCCTGTAAAGGTCGTAAAGTGTTTTGTTATCATGAGGACATATCGTACGCGCGCTCGCCATGTACCGCGAGATCCAGGCCGTTAGTTTCGGTTTCAAGATCCACGCGGAGTGGCGTGATTACCTTAACAACACAGATTAAAACAACTGTGACAACAGTGGTGTAGACACCAACAATTGCTAAGCCACCAAGCTGCGCAGACCATGTGCCTGCACCAAAGAATGCGATCATCACAGTTCCGAAAACGCCGCCAACACCGTGCACCGCAAAGACATCAAGCGTGTCATCAATCTTAAGACGGTTGCGGATCAGAAGCACCGCTTCTTGGCACAAGATACCCGCTACAGCACCGATGATTAGGGCCTCAACAGGGCCAACAAAACCGGACGCAGGCGTGATGGATGCAAGACCCGCAATCGTACCCGTCACGATACCCACGAGGGAGGCTTTGCCAAACTTATACCGTTCCCAAAGCGCCCAAGTGAGCGATGCTGTTGCCGCAGAAATATGTGTCACTGTGATCGCCATCGCAGCGCCCCCATCAGCAGCCAATTGCGATCCGCCATTAAAGCCGAACCAACCGACCCATAGCATTCCCGCACCGATCACCACAAAACCTGGGTTGTGAGGAGGTGTATGCTGGTTTTTGCGTGGCCCAAGGAAAAAGGCGATGAGCAAAGCAGCAAGGCCTGCGGTTTCGTGCACCACTATGCCGCCCGCGAAATCACGCACGCCCGTTTCGCCGAAAATTCCACCGTCAGCCAGAAAACCGCCGCCCCAAATCCAGTGCACGACAGGGGCGTAGCATAGTAGCATCCAAGCGCCAGAGAAGAGCATCACAAAGCCAAAGCCAACACGTTCCACATAGGCACCTACGATCAAGGCAGGCGTGATAATAGCGAAGGTCATTTGGAATGCGAAGAATAGGATTTCGGGGATAGTGCCCGACAAGCTATCAACCGTCACGCCGTTGAGGAAGGATTTACCCAAACCGCCCCAGATCCCATTGCCATCGCCAAACGCGATAGAATAGCCAACTGCAAGCCATAGAATACTCATCAAACAGGCAATTGCGTAGCAATGCATAAACACGCTTAGCACGTTGCGCGCACGCACTAGGCCACCGTAAAACAAAGCAAGTCCCGGAAGTGTCATAAAAAGGACCAACGCCGTCGCGGTCATAATCCAAGCAGTATCAGCACCGATCATCATGGAGCTCCTTTTTCATAAAAAACTGTTTGAAAGGTCAGTGACGTTCAACGGCTGCCTTAAAAAGAGGCGAGGCACAGGATCATCGCCAATTTCTGTCGCAAATCCAATACTGCCTTAATTTTAAGCGCTGTATTCGTGAGTATGCTTAAAAATCAGGCGGTTTTTGAAAGGGCGCCTAGAATCATCTCAAGCGCGTGATCACGGGCTGCATGGCGGACATTTGCACGCCCCAATGCGCCGAATTCTACGGTTTGTGTGGCGGCGTTTGTTGGGGTCGCCAAGCCAAAGCAGACGCGCCCCTCTGGTTTGAAGTCTGATCCGCCGGGTCCCGCGATGCCAGTCACGGACACAGCAAGCTGCGCGTTTGAGTGCGCCAAAGCACCACGCGCCATTTCAGCAGCAACCTCTTCACTGACAGCTCCGTGCTTCGTTAGTGTTTGATCTAGAACGCCAAGCATCTCGTGTTTGGCCGCGTTGGTGTAGGTTACAAATCCGCGCTCAAAAACGGCGGAACTTCCGGCAATCTCTGTGAGCGCGGCGGCGATCAAGCCTCCCGTGCAGCTTTCCGCTGTGGTGATCATCAGGTCTTGCGATTTGGCAAGCTCAAGGATGTGAACAGCGCTCATCACATTAAAACATAGTGGAAGAAGGCCGCGAACAGAACTACACCGACTGCCGCCAAGACACCCGCAATCACATCGTCGAGCATGACGCCCAACGCATCGTCACGCCGATCTGCCCAACCCACAAGCCATGGTTTTAGAATATCAAAAGCACGAAACAACATGAAGGCCGCAACCCAGCCGGGCCAAAGCATAAGCGTGCTTATCTCCAACAGCCAAGCCCCATAAAACACAGGGGCAATGGCGACCCATTGGCCGATCACTTCGTCGATTACGATCTCTGAGGGATCATGATTGTCGCTGCCCTTGGTCATTTGCTCTGTCGCCCACCAGCCTTTGAAAAAACCGACGACGATGGCGATGCAAAACAGCCAAAAGCCACCAATTTGATAGACCAAGAATCCCAAAGGCAGGGCTACCAGCGACCCCCATGTACCGGGCGCAGGTTTCAAATGACCCACATAGAAAACTGTGCCGATCAGATGTGCGAGAGTGGCTGTCATGCTTTTACCAATGTTGCTGTGGCAAGAGCGGCGATGCCTTCCTCGCGTCCTGTAAATCCAAGTTGTTCGCTTGTTGTTGCTTTGATCGACACGCGATTTGCATCAAGGTCCATCAATTGCGCCATTGTAAGCTTCATCTTGGCTGCATGCGGCCCCACCTTGGGGTATTCGCAGATTAGCGTGCAATCAATGTTAGAGATCTGAAAGCCATGATCACGCGCCAAATCCACGGCGTGACGCAGAAAAATCTCACTCGCAGCGCCTGTCCATTGCGGATCAGAGGGTGGGAAGTGCTGGCCGATATCACCATCTGCCAAGGCGCCATAGATTGCGTCAGTGACTGCGTGCATGCCTACATCCGCGTCCGAATGCCCTTTAAGGGCTTTGGTGTGCGGAATTTGGACGCCGCATAGAATAACGTGATCACCGTCTTCAAATGCGTGCACATCAAAGCCGTTGCCAAGGCGTATGTCCATGTTTTGCTCCAATATGGCGGCCGCGCGGGCGAAGTCTGCGGGCGTTGTGATCTTCAGATTTCTCTCATCGCCCTCGGTGATCGTAACGTCAAGACCAGCGGCGCACGCAACTTCGACATCATCGTCAGCGCCGCCTTTATGGGCACGGTGTGCGGCCAGAATGGCGGGCATGGCGAAGCCTTGAGGTGTTTGCGCGCGAAATAAAGCGCTGCGATCCTGCGTACCGCTAACTTTGCCATCAGCGCCGGTCCAAAGCGCGTCACTGACGGCGAGGGCGGGGGCGGCGCCCGCTGCATGCTCTAAAGCGCTGATGACACCTTCTATTACAGAGGGCGGAGTGGTACAGCGCGCGACATCGTGGATCAAAACGTGGGTGATCTCGGGGTTTAGGGCCTCTAAACCATTGCGCACAGACACATCGCGCGTTGCACCGCCGTGCACGGGTTTGATGCCTTGGATGTTTTTCGCAAAATCAATGTCATTAGGGTGAACCACGAGAACAATATCGGCGATGTCTCCGCGATTACTAAATTGCTCACAGCTCCAATTCGCGATGCGCTTGCCCGCGATCTCTTGCCATTGCTTGGGCAAAGGCCCGCCAGCTCGCGTGCCGCGACCTGCTGCAACGACGACAACGCCTATGCGCATATTTGAACGAGATATCTTCATGATCCAGTCTTATCGCGCTGACATGTGGCGTGCAATGAAGGTGCTATTTGCACAAAAAATACGCACAAACATGAATTCGCCTATTATTTGCACGTAACTGCATTGAGCCTGCGCCCATGCCTTTCTATAAACTCTACATGACAGCGACACTTCACATCGGGCCCACCCAACTGACTCCGCCAGTATTGCTCGCGCCTTTGGCAGGCATTACCGACCTGCCGTTTCGCAATCTTGTCTGCAGTTTCGGCGCAGGTTTAGTGGTCAGCGAAATGGTTGCGAGCCAAGAAATGGTAAAAGCTAAACCTGGCGTGCGTGAAAAAGCAGAGCTGGGTTTTGGCGCGGCGCGCACATCGGTGCAGATTGCAGGGCGAGAGGCCTATTGGATGGCCGAAGCCGCGCGTCTTGCTGCAGGCAATGGGGCGCAAATTATCGATATCAATATGGGGTGTCCCGCTAAGAAAGTGACGAGCGGCTATTCCGGCTCTGCTTTGATGAAAGACCTCGATCACGCGCTGACTTTGATCGAAGCGGTGGTTGGGGCTGTTGATGTGCCCGTTACTTTGAAGACGCGATTGGGCTGGGATAATCATCTATTGAACGCCGCAGAACTGGCTGTACGGGCTGAATCTGCGGGAATACAAATGATTACGATCCACGGACGCACGCGCTGTCAATTTTATAAAGGGCAGGCCAATTGGAGCGCGATCAAAGGGATCAAAGCTGCGGTGCGTATCCCCGTGATTGCGAATGGTGATATCGTTGATGTGGCGACTGCACGCGCGGCGCTGTCACAAAGTGGCGCGGATGGCATCATGGTTGGGCGCGGCGCGCAGGGACGTCCTTGGATCTTGGCGCAGATCGCGGCTGAGCTACACGGTTTGCCTGCACCCAAGATTCCGAAAGGCGCAGCGCTGATTGATATGGTGCAAGGTCACTATGCAAATATGCTTGTGTTTTACGGCGAAGCACTGGGCAGCCGCGTCGCGCGCAAGCATTTGGGCTGGTATATGGATGATGCCCGCACACCAGTGGACATCCGCAAAACCCTTCTAACCACACGCACGTCCAAAGATGTCATGGCGCTCCTGCCGCGCGCTTTGGCAAGCCATGATACAAGCGAGGCCGTCGCATGAATTCAAACGCATATCTTTGGCAATCCTTGCCGCTTGCCACTGTCTTGATAGATCAGGACGACAAAATTGTGGATATCAATCCTGCTGCGGAAACGTTTTTTAACAACTCGGCAAAAGCGCTAAGCGGAACGCCGGTTTGGGATCGACTGGCTGTGGATGCCCCGATTGAGCAAGCGTTGAAGCGCGCACGCGAAAATGCCTCCCCGCTTTATGTGAACGATGTGGATGTGAGCACGGGTGAGCGAGCGCCGCTCTTATGCAGCTTGAAGCTTGCGCCAATGGTTGGAGTTGACGGGATGATGATCTTGATGATCTCTCCGCGTGAGCTTGCCGGACGTTTGAGCCAAAGCCAAAGCGTAAAATCAGCGGCGAAATCCGCGATTGGCATGGCAGAAATGCTGGCCCATGAAATTAAAAACCCCTTGGCGGGGATAACAGGCGCTGCGCAATTGTTGTCGATGAACCTCAAGGCCGAAGATTTGGAACTGACTGATCTCATAGTCGAGGAATCGCGCAGGATTGTGAAATTGCTCGAACAGGTTGAGCAATTTGGCAATCTCAGACCGCCCGAGTTGGGAAGTGTGAATTTGCACGATGTGCTCGATCGCGCGCGGCGCTCGACCTTGTTGGGTGTTGGCGCACATATGAGTGTTGTGGAGCAGTATGATCCCTCCTTGCCCCACGCGCATGCTGACGCAGATCAAATGTTACAAGTGATCTTGAACCTGCTCAAGAATGCCTCTGAAGCAGCGGGTAAGCGCGGTGGTACGATCCGGTTGCGCACGTTCTATGAGCATTCGTTCAGTTTGCGCCGCGCTGGTAATGCGGGTCGGCCGCTGCCGCTGCAGATAGAGATCGTCGATGATGGTCCGGGACTGCCGCCAGATTTGGAAGACAGTGTGTTTGATCCTTTCGTGTCAGGGCGTGAAAACGGCACAGGGCTGGGTCTCGCGCTGGTATCAAAGATTATTGCCGATCATGGCGGCTGGGTCGCTGTCGATTCAGTGCCCGGTCACACGGCTTTTCGAATTTCACTGCCTGTGGCGACGGCTGATGCGCTTGAGAAAAAGGATATTAGTTGATGGATGGAACGGTTCTAGTCGCGGACGACGATCGCACAATTCGCACGGTTCTAACCCAAGCTTTGACGCGTGCGGGCTGCCGGGTGCACGCGACGTCTTCGTTGACGACATTGATGCGATGGATCGCAGAAGGGCGCGGCGATGTTGTCATTTCAGATGTGATGATGCCAGACGGAAACGGCTTAGAAATGCTGCCAAAGATACAAGAAGACCGTCCGGGCATGCCGGTGATCGTTATCTCCGCGCAAAACACGATCATGACTGCGATCAAGGCCAATGAGGCAGGGGCCTATGATTACCTGCCAAAGCCCTTTGATCTGCCCGATTTGATGAAACGTACCGCGCGTGCATTGGATGCGAGCGGAACAAAAGCCCCGCGTTCAGACAAGACAGAGGATGCGCAGGATGAGCTGCCTTTGGTTGGCAAAACCCCAGTAATGCAGGCGCTCTACACGTTAATGGCGCGGGTTATGAATACGGATATACCGGTCTTGCTCACGGGGGAATCCGGTACTGGAAAAACCGCAATTTCCCGCACGATTCATGATTTTTCGGACCGCCGAATTTTGCCGTTTGTCACGGTCACAGCTCTAGATCTGCAAGATATCGAAGGGCCTGCGCGTGTTTTAGCACGTGTTAAGGGCGGCACGCTTTTGATCGAAGAAATTGCAGATTTCGACATACAAGCGCAAGCGCGACTGGTGCGCATGATGGATGCACCCGGTGACCACGTGCCGCGCTTTATAGCAACCTCGTTGGTGGACTTGGCCAGCCGTTTGGAAAACGGCGCGCTCCGTCAGGATCTTTATTACCGCCTTGATGGCGCGACGCTGAATGTGCCCGCTCTGCGCGAACGTGTGGACGATATCGATCTGCTTGCCACACATTTCCTTGCTAAATCGAAAGGTAGCGGTGCTGTCACGCGGAAACTCAGAGCAGATGCGGCAAAGCTAATCCACAACTACAGCTGGCCAGGCAACGTGCGCCAGTTGGAAAATGCGATGCGCAGGTTGGGGCTAAGCGCGCGCAGCGATGAGATTGCACGTTCAGAAGTGGAGGCCGTGTTGGGCAATCAGCCTGACCTTGATCCGATTCTTACAGGGGGCACATCGACCGAGAAACTGTCGTCCTCCGTAGAGCGTCATCTGAGGCGATATTTCGATTTACACGGTGGATCCTTACCGCCCGCAGGTATTTATACGCGAATTTTGCGTGAATTTGAGCAGCCACTGATAGAAATATCATTAGAAGCGACGGGCGGAAATCAGGCTAAATGTGCCGAATTATTAGGTATTAACCGCAATACCTTGCGCAAGAAAATTACTGACCTCGATATTCGCGTGACACGGCGCCGCAAATTGATGTAAAACCGCAACATAAACGTGGCCCATTGGCATCGCTTTTGCGTTTCCACAAACGAGAGCCACAATTTTGGCGGTGGAGCGAACGCTCCTATAGATCGAGGGCAGCGCGTGAGCCAGCCTGTAACACCACCTGCACCCGCCAAATTGGCGCGGCGTAAAAAGCTATCGTTGTGGATGCGGCTGTCGCATTTGCGCAGGCAACGACGTGTGCAAAACGCGATCACGCTAGGTGTGGTTTTGCTGGGGCCGATGTTGGCTTTTGCGACTTTTTTGGTGCTGGGTCCTCTGGACCAGGATGTGGGTGGTCCTGGTCTGCGCTTCGTTCTCTTGCTCGATCTGGTATATGTGTTGGTCGTCGCCGCCTTGGTGCTACAGCGCGTCGCGCAAATGATTGCAGCGAGGCGCGCGCATTCTGCTGGATCACGACTCCATTTGCGCCTCACGGGCGTGTTTGCATTGATGGCGTTGATTCCGACGGTGACTGTTGCGATTTTTGCGGGTATCACCATCAATATGGGCTTAGAAGCGTGGTTTTCTCAACGTGTTCAACGTGTTGTGGGAAACTCTTTAGCTGCTGCACAAGCTTATGAAAACGAACAACGCCGTGATTTGCAAGAAGATGCGCAAGCGCTAGCGAACTACCTTAACGCGCGTCGTGGTGAGGTGCGCTTTATGAGAACCGCAAGCTTGGGCGAGGTGTTGCGCGACGGTCAGTTGCAGATTCAACGGGGTTTGCGCGAAGCCTTCGTGGTCGATGGCACCGGTGAAATCAAAGCACGTGGGGATCGTTCTTACATGTTTGACTTCGACCCACTTGCCCCGATCGAGATTGAGACAGCACGCACGGACGGAATTCTGATCTTGAAAGATTGGGAAAACAACGAGTTCCGCGCCGTTGTTAATCTTGTAGGGTACCTCAACGAATACCTTTATGTCAGCCGCGAAGTCGATGGATCAATCTTGAAACTCTTGGATGAAACCCAAGAAACCGCACTGTTTTATCAGCAACAAGAAAGCGAACGTGGCCGTCGTTTGTTCGAGTTTGGCTTGGTATATATTGGCTTCGCCGTCATTCTCATTCTCGCGGCTGTCTGGCTTGGCCTTTGGTTTGCAGAGCGACTTTCGCGGCCCGTGGGACGTCTTGCCGGTGCGGCGCAGCGCGTGGGTGCGGGCAATCTTGATGTTCAGGTCTTGGAGGAAGAGGGCGATGATGAAATCGCCATGCTTGGACGCTATTTCAACCAGATGACCCGTCAATTGAAGGGCCAGCGCAATACGCTTGTTGAGAACAACCGCCAGATTGAACGCCGTCGGCGCATGTTTGACTCCGTTTTGTCTTCTGTCAGCTCTGGCGTTGTTGGTCTTGATGAAAGCGGTCGTATCTCTTTCGTGAACCGATCAGCGGAACGGCTTTTGGGTTGGCATCAAGATAAGCAGGACGTCGATTTGTCCGTTGCGGTTCCTGAGTTTGGCCCGTTGCTCGACAAGTTACGCAATGGCCAGATGGGCAACACGCAGGGCGAGATCAAAGTCAGTCGCGATGGCCAGCTGGAGAACCTTTTGGTGCGCATGTCGCGTCGTTTGCGCGACGATGGCACGCTTGAAGGGTTTGTTGTGGCCTTTGACGATGTCACCGATCTTGTGACGGCGCAGCGCATGGCCGCTTGGGGCGATGTGGCGCGCCGTATTGCGCATGAGATCAAGAACCCGCTGACTCCGATCCAACTGTCTGCAGAACGGATCCAACGAAAGTTCATGCCGCAAGTTGGCGATGATGCAGAACGGCTTGAGCAGATGACGGGCGTGATTATCCGCCAAACAGGTGATTTGCGCCGCATTGTGGATGAGTTCAGTAAATTTGCGCGCATGCCGGAGCCGGACCGCCGCTCTGGCGATCTGACCCAAATTGTGCGCGACGCGGTGATCTTGCAAGAGGCGGGGCAGCCGGATGTCATTTTTGATATTAACTTGCCTGACACTGAATTACTGGCCGAGTTTGATGCCACCATGATTTCGCAAGCGCTGACCAATCTGATCAAGAATGCGGGCGAAGCGATTGCAAGCTACATCGAGAAATTCGAAGACGCTGATGTCGTATGCGAAGTGGCGATTTCGTTGACGCAGGACAACAACATGGCTCTGATCCAGATAGCGGATAGCGGCATTGGCCTGCCCGAAGATCGCGGGCGGCTGTTTGAGCCTTATGTTACAACGCGCGACAAAGGCACGGGTCTTGGTTTGCCTATTGTGAAGAAGATTATCGAAGAACATGGGGGCTCGCTGATTTTGACGGATGCGCCTCTGATGAACGGGCAAGGGCGTCCAGG
The DNA here is from genome assembly GCA_000156115.1 of Rhodobacteraceae bacterium HTCC2083. GTDB lineage: Bacteria > Pseudomonadota > Alphaproteobacteria > Rhodobacterales > Rhodobacteraceae > Planktotalea. The sequence goes on along the minus strand of DS995276.1, from coordinate 3,330,276 downwards.
TGCGATGGCAGTGGTGCGATTACCGCTGTTGGATGCGTAGGGCAGCGACCTCAATGAAACAAAGCAGTAAATGGTGGAGAGAATGATGGGCGACATTCTAATTGTAGACGACGAACGCGATATCAGAGAGCTAGTGTCGGATATTTTGGAAGACGAAGGGTTCACGACGCGACTTGCGGGGACCTCGGACGAGTGCATGGCGCAGGTCACGAAAGAACAACCCGCTCTGATGGTCCTTGATATTTGGCTGAAAGACAGCTCTATGGACGGGATTGATATCCTTAAGGTCATCAAGAAAGACTATCCTGATGTGCCTGTGGTGATCATTTCAGGACATGGCAACGTTGAGATCGCGGTCGCCGCGATCAAGCAAGGCGCGTATGATTTCATCGAGAAACCTTTCAACATTGATCAACTTTTGGTGGTGATCCGCCGTGCGATGGAAACCTCGCGTTTGCGTCATGAGAACCAATCACTGAAACGTCGTGACGCGCCAAGTACGGAAATGATCGGTGATAGTGCCGCGTTCCGCACGTTGATTTCGCAGCTTGATAAGGTGACAAAATCGAACGGTCGGGTTTTGCTGCGCGGTCCCGCAGGTTCAGGAAAAGAGGTGGCAGCACGCTACGTTCACGCCAATTCCAACCGCGCGGATGCACCGTTTGTCACTGTGAATTGCGCGGGCGTTGAACCCGAGAGTATGGAAGAAGTGCTGTTTGGACGCGAAGGTAAAGATCAAGGAGTGCAGCCAGGTCTGCTTGAGCAAGCCAATGGCGGTGTGATCTATTTCGACGAAGTCGCGGACATGCCGCTTGGCACGCAGGGCAAAATCTTGCGCGTGTTGGTGGATCAACAATTCACCCGCGTGGGTGGGTCTGACAAGGTGCGTGTAGACTTGAGGGTCATTTCGTCAACCAGCCGTGATCTGGAGGCAGAGATCGAAGCAGAACGCTTCCGTCAAGAATTGTTCCACCGTTTGAACGTCGTACCAATTCCTGTGCCGTCCTTGGAGGAGCGTCGTGAAGATATCCCGCTTTTGGGCGCGTATTTTATCGATGAATGCAACAAAAGCCAGGGTTTGACTGCGCGCGATTTCTCAGACGAAGCAGCAGCTTTGATGCAGACAATGGTTTGGCCGGGCAATGTGCGCCAGCTTAAAAACTTGGTGGAACGCGTGTTGATCCTTGGTGAAGGCACTGGCCCAATTGAGGCGCGAGAATTGCCGAATGAGCAAACGGGCAATGATGAAGAAGGACGGGTGGTGTTGTCTGGCTCGCTTGCAACCTTACCTTTGCGAGAGGCGCGCGAAGCGTTTGAGCGTGAATATTTGCTAACGCAGATCAACCGTTTTGGCGGAAATATTTCGCGCACGGCGAATTTTGTAGGCATGGAACGCTCGGCCTTGCATCGCAAGTTGAAGTCTTTGGGGGTCGTTACGACCAACAAAGCAGGCGCGCGTATCGCGCAGGTTGAAGAGGATGAAAGCAAGGTTGGGTGATCTTATTGAACTCCTAAAGGCGCGCTTTTTTGAGTAACAAAAAGGAGCTGCAAGAGTGAATCCATATAATAAGATGAAGCGCGACAGCACTGCGCTGCCATTGACCCGATTGCCGCAACCTGTCATTCAATTCTAACGTGAGTTCAGCAGAAGGCCGAACATGAAGGTCATTATTTGCGGAGCTGGCCAAGTGGGCTGGCAAATTGCACGACATCTTTCAGGTGAGCGTAACGATGTGACGGTTGTCGACAACAACGCCGAACTCGTGCGGCGTGCGACCGATTCATTGGATGTGCAGGGCATAGCGGGCTTTGCCAGCTATCCCGATATTTTGGATCGGGCAGGGGCGCGTGATGCGGATATGATTATCGCTGCCACCCATTCTGACGAAGTAAACATGGTTACCTGTCAGGTTGCGCATTCCGTCTTTGCGATCCCGCGTAAGATTGCGCGCCTGCGTGGGCAATCCTATCTCGACGCGATCTACTCGGATCTTTATCGGCGCGATCACATGCCTATTGATGTTGTGATCAGCCCTGAAAAAGAGGTGGCAGATGCAGCCTTGCAACGTCTATCCGCGCCATCTGCGTTTGACACGGAGACTTTTCTTGATGGCAAAGCTCAGCTTTTGGGCATTACCATTGATGAGACCTGTCCTGTTGTGAACACGCCACTTCGTCAGTTGACAGATCTTTTTTCAACCCTGCGCTCTATCGTGGTTGGTGTGCGTCGTGAGGGCACGCTGTTTGCGCCTGAAGCGGGCGATCAGCTTTTTGTGGGGGATCAATGCTACATCTTTTGTCATGTGGAAGATGTCAGGCGCTCCATGGAGATTTTCGGAAAATCGCATCGCACCCAAGAGCGTGTTGTGTTGATCGGGGGCGGCAATGTTGGATTGGCCGTGGCACAAGCGCTTGAGAAACGTACCACCCGCGTGCGTGCGAAGATCATTGAAAAGAACCGTGAGATTGCTGAAATAGCCGCTGATGAGCTAGAGCGCACGATCGTGCTGCATGGCGATGGGTTGGATGGCGCATTGCTCGGAGAAGCCAACATCAGCCGCGCGGATGCTGTTTTGGCAGTGACTGATGATGATAAAACCAACATGCTGGCGGCTGTGCGCGCGAAAGCTGCGGGTTGTCCGATGGCTGTCGCTTTGATCAATGACCCGACGCTTGTACCGCTGATGGGGCCGCTTGGAATCGACGCCTATATCAACCCGCGCGCCACGACCGTGAGTTCGATTTTGCGCCATATTCGGCATGGACGTGTGCGCGCGGTTTACTCCATCGGTGACGCCGAAGCGGAAATGATTGAGGCGGAAGTTCTGTCCACCTCGCCCTTAGCTGGCAAACTTATCCGTGACATTGATTTTCCCGAAGGGGTTCTTGTTGGCGGGGTGTTGAAGGACAGCAAGCTGCATAAGCCATCGGGCAAACTACGCATTGACGAAGGTGATGTGATCGCGTTGTTTACGATGACCGCCGATGTGCCCGAGGTGGAGCGTTTGCTTCAAGTCTCCATCGATTTTTTCTGAGACGCGTCCGATGATCTCGCGTATTCTGGATTTACCGGTCTTCTTGATCTTCGTGATCCTCGCTTGTCTGGCGATGTATATTCCGGCGATCCACGCGCTGACCCAAGATGCCTTTCACGTTGCGCGAAGCTTCTTTTACTCGGCAACTTTGGGATTAATTCTCTGCGCGCTGATCGGAATTGCATTTTCGGGGCGGCCCACGCATAGCTCTGCGTTGGAACATCTTTTTGCACTCTTCGCTGTCTTTGCGGTTTTGCCGATTTTCTTAGCAGTACCATTCTACGAATCTCTGCGCACCACCAGCTTTTTGAACTCTTACTTTGAAATGGTGTCTTCGATCACCACCACGGGTGCGACTATGTTTCCAGATCCCAGCAGGCTGGAGCCAAGCTTGCATCTTTGGCGCGGCATTGTTGCGTGGTCAGGTGGTTTGTTGATGTGGATTGCGGCGGCTGCGATCCTTGCACCGCTGAATTTGGGAGGCTTTGAAGTTACCACGAGTGCAGAGCCTGGACAAGGAGGCATTCGCCGCTTTGACATGCGCGCGGCCTCTCCTGGGCAACGTTTGATCCGCGCGGCAAAGCAGTTCTTCCCGATTTATACGAGCCTCACGTTGACGCTGTGGTTTTGCCTGACACTGTCAGGGGAAACACCGCTTGGCGGGGTGATGCATGCGATGGCGACCTTATCGACCAGCGGGATTTCTGCGGTTGGTGGAATAGAGGAAAGCACAGTCGGGGTCGCAGCTGAATTCTTGATATTTGTGTTTCTCTTGTTTGCCTTGTCGCGGCTCACGTTTTCCACGGACACGATCACTGGAAGCACGCGTGGTTTGCATGAAGATGCTGAATTTCGCATCGGTTTGATCCTTGTCATGGGTGTTCCTTTAGTTTTGTTCGCGCGCCATTGGCTCGGGGCCCTTGAAGTGAATGAAGAGGAGAACCTTTTGCTGGGTCTGAAAGCCCTATGGGGCGGGATGTTCACAGTCCTGTCGTTTTTGACGACAACGGGTTTTGTCAGTTCTGAATGGGAAGCGGCGCAAGGCTGGTCGGGCTTGGCAACACCGGGCGTGATCCTGTTGGGGTTGGCCTTGATGGGAGGCGGCGTGGCGACGACGGCGGGCGGTGTCAAATTGTTGCGGGTCTTCACACTCTACCTGAATGGCTTGCGAGAAATGCAGAGGCTCATTCATCCTTCATCAGTTAGTGGCAAAGGCGCGGGCAATCGCCGGATCAGGCGGCAAGGGGCTTATACTGCGTGGATCTTTTTCATGTTGTTTGCCATGTCGCTGGCACTGGTCACGCTTACACTAACGGGCTTTGGCACCACTTTTTCGGATGCTTTGGTAATGTCGGTGGCGGCGCTTTCAACCACAGGGCCGCTCTTGGATGTGGCGGGTGCTGATCCAATTTTACTGATGGACCTGTCAAACGGGGCCAAGCTTTGTTTTGCCGCTGCGACCATTTTGGGGCGTTTGGAAACTCTTGCAATCATCGCTTTGATGACGCCAGAGCTTTGGCGCCGATAACGCGGCTTTTCAATTTATGGCCTCGAGTTAAAAAAAGCGCTGGAAACTCGCGCTGTCAGTCTTCATACCTTATTCGAAATGGACCGCGCTCACTGAAGCGCGCAACGCTGCGCCCAAAAATAATAACGCAAGAATAAAGGCATGCCCCAATGGCCAACGATAGACAAAATCTGCAAGACGCATTTCTTAACCATGTTCGCAAAACCAAAGTTCCGGTCACGGTCTTTTTGATCAACGGTGTGAAGCTGCAAGGCGTCATCACTTGGTTTGACAATTTCTGCGTTCTTTTGCGCCGTGATGGTCAGTCTCAGCTGGTTTATAAGCATGCGATTTCGACTATTATGCCAAGTCAGCCGATCTCCCTTTATGAGGGCGAAGACGCAAACTAATGGGGCATGATCCCGCGATCACCCGTACATGGGTGCTGCATCCTGACATAAAAAGTAACAATGATCGTCGACTGCCTGAACCTGCTTTGGCAGAGGCCGTGGCTTTGGCTGAAGCTTTGCCAGGGCTTGAGGTCTTTGGCGACATAATTGTGCGTTTGCCCAAAGCGCATTCTGGTATGCTGTTTGGTAAGGGTAAGATCGAAGAGTTGCATCAGCTGTTTGATGCTGAAGAAGTGGATCTGGTTCTGATTGATGGGCCAGTGACGCCAGTTCAGCAACGCAATCTTGAGAAGGCTTGGGGCGTAAAGCTGCTGGATCGAACGGGCCTTATCCTTGAGATTTTCTCGGATCGCGCGCGCACTAGCGAGGGTGTGCTGCAGGTCGAAATGGCCGCTTTGAGCTATCAACGCACACGGCTTGTACGCGCTTGGACCCACTTAGAACGTCAGCGTGGCGGTCTTGGCTTCGTTGGTGGTCCCGGTGAAACGCAGATCGAATCTGATCGGCGTGCGATCGATGACCAACTTGTGCGCTTGCGCCGTAAGCTCTCCAAAGTGGTGAAAACCCGCGCCTTGCATCGCGAAGCACGCGCCAAAGTGCCGTTCCCGATCGTTGCGCTTGTGGGGTACACGAACGCGGGCAAGTCCACCTTGTTTAATCGTCTTACGGGCGCAGAGGTCTTTGCTAAAGACATGTTGTTCGCTACGCTTGACCCAACTATGCGTGCGGTTGAGTTACCCGATGGGCCGCAGGTTATTTTATCAGATACGGTTGGTTTTATTTCTGATCTCCCGACGGAGCTTGTCGCCTCGTTTCGCGCGACGCTGGAAGAGGTTTTGGCTGCCGATCTCATCGTACATGTGCGCGATATCTCACACGAGGGCACGGAAGAGCAGGCGACTGACGTGCGCGCAATTCTCACCTCCCTCGGGGTCGGCGAAGGCGCCAAGCAGATCGAAGTCTGGAATAAGATTGATTTGCTGGAGCCTGACGACAAAGACGCGGTTCTGGCCCGCGCGGCGCGGCATGATGATGTGATCGCGGTATCGTCAATCTCGGGCTATGGGATGCAGGACTTTGTGGTCGCTGTCGAGGAGGCGCTAGAAGGCGAAATTATAACCGAAACGTTGGTCTTGCCCTATTCTGAGGGCAGAAAACGCGCTTGGCTCTTTGAGCGGTCTTTGGTCGAAGCGGAACGTCAGGGTGAAAATGGGTTCGAATTGGATCTGCGTTGGAAAGCCAAAGATCGTGCGCAGTTTCAGACGATCTAAAAGTTAAGAGCCTTCGGCGAGAATATTTTTGGAGATAGGAAGTATTCAGTTTCCTTCTGGGATCAGCGTTGTGATGCCGACGGCTGCCGCGCGTGCAAGGCCTTCATCTAGTGACATCGGAATATATTCACCACGCCGCCAAAGCGTGCCGAGATCGTCGTAGTGGCGTGAAAACAGATGCCCTGACTGGCCTGTCGAGATCACAAACAGCGAGCTGTCGGGATCGGTGAAATCATAAACGCCACGATACCCGGCGCCGTGCACGTTCAAGAACGCCTCCGTGCCTTCACCACCTTTCGTGCGCCCGCGCATCAGCGTGTTGTCCCCACCGGAAGTCGATTGGCGGATATTGACGAAATAACGCAGCACGGGAACCTCGCCTAAGACCGCATGGTCATGGGTCGCCTGATGTGCATCGCCCCAGCGCAAGGAGACGAGGTCAATCGTATAGTTTTCCTCTAACCACAAGATCGCCTCATCGAGCGAGATGCGCGCAACATCGGTGCAGGTTTCTTTCGGGGAGGATTGCAAGATATCGCACCACTCCGCTGCACCGTTAATGTTGCGAAAGACGCGTTCTATAAATAGAGGTTCGACGTGTTTAAATTCTTTCGAGAGTGGGCCAAGTTCATCCTGTATTAAGCGACCTTGCAACGCGTGCAGCCAGGCTGAGTAGATGAGGGGTTCGGGCAGGTGTTCGTTCATTTCACCCGTCCAATTGGCCAAGAGTTCTAATGCAATCTGGCGTTTACGCTCGGGTGTTCCGTTTGGTGCAGGCTCGCCCGTGAACCACAGATCTGCTCCGATCAAGGGCAGTAAAGTGCGCGCCGTAACGCTGACCGTGTCGAGCTGCGCTTCGATAAAGCTATCGCGCGTATGCACCTGACGGTTCTGCATTAAGCGTTGCCATCTTTGTATGCGTTGACTGTCGCCCCATTCATAGGACACGTGCGCGGGGAAAGAGCGCTGCACCAGCTTGTTGTTAGTATTGCCAAGAATACCGCCTTCGGGATCAAGGAAGCGCGGGTTGGTTGGCGCAGGAAACAGGCCTTGCCATCTGTTGTCTGCGATCCAGCCGGGGCTAGGCATACGGCCTTTGCTTTGGTGATTGGCGTTGCGTTGAGGCATCGCGCCAATGAGTTTGAGCGCAATCTTGTCTTTATCTACGAGAGTCAAATTCTGTGAAGGTGCGATGTAGGCTTCTGTGCTGATCAAAGCACTGTGTACATCTGCGGATTGCATGATCCCCATCGCCGCACTGAGTGAAGTGTCGCGCGGGCTAAGCGCTGTCCACGCTAGCGCAGCAACGTGCCCTTGAGGTGTAATCGTAGAAAGCGAGAAGTCTGAACCCGACAAAACAGGGCCATTGTCGCTCCAGCGCAGGGTGAGTGTGACGGGCTCCGCATCTTTGATATTGATGATCGACTTACGGGTCTCAAAAGGTTTGAATCCGTTGGGAGTGCGGTACTCTTCGGGGTTCTCGGGATTGAGTTGTTCAATGAACAGATCCTGATCATCGAGATAACTGGAGGTGATGCCCCAACCAATGGTCGCGCTGCGCCCCGCAAGAACCACGGGCATGCCGGGGATTGTGCCACCAATTACGCCACCGGCGGCAAGTTCGAGACGCGCGAGGTACCAGATCGCGGGGGCGGTAAAGCCAAGGTGGGGATCATTCGCCAAGATTGTCCCACCAGAGGCGGAACGCGAAGGCGCGGCGGCCCATGCGTTGGAGGCACCACCAAGGCCGCGTGGGGGCACTGGATGCAGCGGGTTTCTTTGCGTAGAGGCCTCAGCGTATTGCGGTAAAGGTTGATCAAAAAGTGTGGCGTATTTGGGCAAAGCGGCAACCCCAGTGCCGGGCATGTCGGGCAAGATGTCTGACAAGCGTGCTTCATCGGGAAGCACCAAAGACGTGCGCGCGCGCAGAACCTCGTCTTGCAAATGGCCTGAGAGCTGCAACGCCATCAGCTTGGTCACCGCAAGAGAATCCGCTGGGCGCCAAGGTGAAATCGGAGCGCCGAAGAGGAACATCTCAGGGGCGCCACGGCCCAAAGATCTATTGTTGATCTCTGTAATGCGCATGTTCACACCTGCGGCATAGGCAGACAGCGCATCGCTGGTGCGCGCATCCTGACTGGCAACAGACACGCTTGCGAGGCGGTAAATATCGAGGCGGCGCAACAAAGTGTCGACGCTTAAGGTGCGTTTTCCAAACACCTCGGACAAGCGTCCTTGTGCGGTTCTGCGCAGCATCGTCATTTGCCAAAGCCGGTCCTGAGCATGGGCATAACCAAGGCCAAAGAAGACGTCTGTGTCGGTTTCACCAAAGATATGGGGCACATTCGCGTTGTTGCGCACAATCTCGACAGAGGCGGTGATCCCCTCAACTTTCAGCGTTTTAGTGTATTCAGGAAGCGAGCGTGCTGCGAGAAAATAAGCGAGAACAGCCATCAAGAGTGCAGCGATGATCGCGCCGCCGGTAAGGCGCAGCGTCCAACGAAAAATCATCACCATTTTCTCGCGTCTCCTTCAATGTCTGCGGCATTTAGGTGCAAAGCCCTTGTTTTTGCGCGCAGTGTTCGACACACCGTTTAGGGTAATTGATGCGAAGGGAAAAGCCGATGGCAAAATGCACATTCTTGGGTCTTGGTGTGATGGGATTTCCCATGGCTGCACATTTGGTGAAAGCCGGTCACGAGGTCACAGTTTATAATCGCACACTTGGGAAAGCACAGGCTTGGGCAGAGGAGAATGGCGGCCAAAGCGCGAACACCCCGCGCGATGCAGCGCAGGGTGCAGAGTTCGTTTTTGCCTGCGTTGGCAATGATGATGATCTGCGCTCTGTGTGTTTGGGCGAAACGGGCGCATTTGCTGGCATGGATAGTGGTGCGGTCTTTGTGGATCACACGACAGTTTCTGCGAAAGTTACGGCGGAGCTGTATAAAGCTGCGGAGACAGCGCAGATCAGTTTTGTCGATGCGCCGATTTCAGGGGGGCAAGCAGGGGCTGAGAACGGCGCGCTGTCAATTATGTGTGGCGGTGATGAAGACGCATACGCGCGCGCAGAGCCTGTGATGGCGGCTTATTCTAAGATGTGCCGCCACATTGGCGAAAGTGGTGCAGGCCAAATGACCAAAATGTGCAATCAGATAGCGATTGCAGGTTTGGTGCAAGGCTTGTCCGAAGCACTTCATTTTGCGGAAAAAGCTGGGCTTGATGGGCGCGCAGTTGTCGAAGTGATTTCGCAAGGTGCAGCTGGGTCTTGGCAGATGGCGAACCGCTATGAGACGATGCTCGACGATCAATTTGAGCATGGGTTCGCAGTGGATTGGATGCGCAAAGATCTGGGTATTTGTCTTGATGCGAGCGATGAGGTTGGGGCGAGCCTACCTGTTACTGCATTGGTTGATCAGTTTTACAAAGACGTGCAAAAGTTAGGTGGCGGGCGCTGGGATACGTCAAGTTTGATCAAGCGTTTGCGCGCGATGGGTTAGAGCGAATGGGGTGCTGTCCTGTCTATTTAGATGAGCACCCCGAGGTATTTTAGGGCCAGAATCCGTTAGTGCGTTGATGTGTTTGAGAACAAATGAATCACGAGAATTCCGCTTAAGATCATGCCGAGGCCTAGTATCGCGGGCAGGTCGAGTTTTTGGCCATAGAGCAAATAACCGATGCCCGCGATAAATACGATGCCAAGGCCGGACCAGAAGGCGTATGCGATCCCCAGCGGGATAGCGCGCAGGGCTATGGACAGAAAGTAAAAGCTGATTGCATAGGCAATCACCACGACCACCGAGGGCCAGAACTTTGTGAATTGCTGGCTGGCTTGCAGCGCAGCCGTGCCAATGGTTTCGCTCAAAACTGCGAGGAGCAAAACGAGGTAATGGATCGGCATTGAGTGTCCTTTCAAATGGGCAGGGCGGTGGTGTCCTTGATCTCTTCCATCACAAAGCTGGCGGACACATCTGCCAATGGAACAGAAGCGGTCAGCTTTTGATAGAGACGATCGTAATCTTTCATATCAGCCACGCGCGCGCGGATTAGATAATCCAGATCACCGGACATGCGGTAAACCCCTTGAATTTCGGGCATCACTTTGGTGGCGCGCGCAAACTTGGTGGACCAATTGGAGTCATGTTGATCGGTGCGCACCTGGATGAAGACATTCAAGCCGAGCCCAAGCGCCTCCGCATCAAGGAGCGTGACCTTGCGTTTGATGATACCTGCCTCGCCGAGTAGTTTGATCCGGCGCCAACACGCATTGCGCGACAAGTTCACCGCACTCCCGAGCGCGTCTAAGGAGATGTCGCAATTTTCTTGAAGATGTTTGAGGATGCGTCGGTCTGTTTGATCAATATCCATACTATTTGCTATATTATGGGAGTTTGTCCCAATCAATCATAAAATAGCGTGGTGATTTGGGAACATATCGCGGCGGACATGGCGCATATTGTTCAAAACCAACAGAATGGAGTGTCTACATGTTTCACCGGATCTTTATCGAACATCCTGAAAGCGTAGAAGAAAGTTACTTTGAGCATATGGCTTTTGCGTTGCGCTTCGCGGGGTTGCTGGGGTTTGCCTGTGGCGCGGCACTTTTGCATGCGTTCATTCCGGCGGCGTGTGAAAAGACGGCGAGCAAGATCATCGCCAAGCTTTATGCGCGTACACATAATCGCGGGAACTGAATAGATGTGCCGCTGGGCCGCCTATATTGGTTCGCCAATCTACATCGCGGATTTGGTGAGTGCACCGAAACATTCGCTGATTGTGCAAGCGCGTGAGGCTGAGGAGTGTAAGACCAGTATCAATGCTGACGGCTTTGGCATTGCATGGTATGCGCATCGCCGCGAACCGGGGCTTTACCGTGATGTGTTTCCTGCATGGTCTGACCCAAACCTTAAGTCAGTGTCGGAGCAGGTGAAATCTCGTCTGTTCTTAGCCCACGTAAGGGCCTCCACAGGAACAGCCATCAGTCGCAATAATTGTCATCCCTTTGCTTATGACCGGTGGAGTTTCATGCACAATGGTCAAATCAGCGGATTCGAGCAGATGCGTAAGCACTTTGATATGGCGATACCAGATCAGCTTTATCTCTCGCGAAAAGGAGCGACGGACAGCGAGGCGCTGTTTTTGATCGCTTTGGGGCAGGGGCTGGAGCGGGATCCTCATTACGCTTTGCTCCGTACTGCGCAGATCGTGGAAGAGCTTGCGGTTGCACAAAATATCCCTGCACGATTGCGCATGACTTTGGCGTTTAGTGACGGCGAAACGCTTTACGCGCTACGCTATGCCAGCAACGGTAATGCACCGTCACTCTATTTTCGAAGACGTGCTTTGGATGACGGTTGGATCGTTGTGTCAGAACCCTTGCAAGACGAGCCTGATTGGCAATGTGTTGAAGAAAACAGCTTTTGCACATTCAACCAAGACAGCATGTCGCGCCAGGCTTTTATGAATGGTGCAAATGACCTTGGGTTTGCACGCGCGTCATAGACCTTAGGGGCTTTGCTGTCAGGGGACGCTCACAGTTGCAAATATACATAGGTGGAGAGAGGGACGAAGCGGATGTGTAGTTCAAAATTCTCTTGGTCGCCCGCAAATAAACTTCCTGTTGGGATTTCCGCCAAAGGCACGAATGTCCTATCAGGGTTGTTATAAAAAACTTGGATATAGTCGCCTGCGTTAGTAGGCAAGAGAGACACATCCGAGGGATCTGGCATGTGATCATCTGGATGCATGACAATCAAGGAATCCTCTAGCTCGTTGAAGTCTTCAATACGGATGATGCCAACGTCGGCTGGATCTGCGGATAGGAAAAATTCGTCCGCGCCGGTTCCGCCAAAGCCTGAATAGATATCGCCGAAGTTGAAGATTTAATCATTCCCTGTTCCGCCAAAGACTTGTTGTGAATATCCTTATTGAAGCACGACAATGTCATCGCCACCAAACAACTAATCATCGTCCGCGCCACCCAAACCGAAATGTGCGCCCGTCATGCTATCGTCGCCGTCACCGCAATATAGAATGCCGCCTTCAAAGCCGGCATTCAGTGTGTCGTCACCAAGATCGCCGTGCATTTCATTAAAGCCACCGCGATTGGTGATACCGTCGTCGCCATCCTCTCCGAAGGCTTCGTCGTTGCCTAGACCTGTTTTAATGGGATTATTATCAGCGTCGCCTTTAAGAACATCATTGCCGGCACCACCAAGCAACGTGTCATCGCCTTCGATCCCAAAATTCACCGGTGTTGCCGAAAATATAATCGTTGCCACCAACGCCTTAAACTGAGTCATTACTTGCAGCAGCGCCTATGTTGTCGTCATCAGTTGTTCCGGTAATTTAGTCATCGCCAGATGTTCCAATGAACATCGCGCCCGCAGACAGGCCTAATGAATCTAGTAAAAATAATATCCTCAGTATCTTCGAAATAAATTGACCAACCAAAGTATATGTCAGGTCCGGCAATCCCCAAAGTAAAGAGCAATACTTAGGAGGATTTGTGAGCAATTGGACAAAGGGCAATAAGGATTGTTACCCAATGCGTCGTAATCAATGCTTTTAATCGCGATTGTTTTTAAAGCGTAGAAAGTGCGGGGTGCAGAAATAGCAGCCCTCCGCATTGTGTGCTTATCCGTTCAGAGCGGCATTCAGGTTCTCATCAATTTTTTCCAAGAACCCCATAGTCGTTAGCCAACCTTGATCGGGCCCAACCAAAAGCGCGAGATCTTTGGTCATGTGGCCCGCTTCCACGGTATCGATAATTACTTGTTCAAGCGTTTCTGCGAAACCCAATAGTTTTGCGTTATCATCAAGTTTTGCGCGGTGCTTCAAGCCACCGGTCCATGCATAAATCGACGCGATGGAGTTGGTCGAAGTGGATTCACCTTTTTGGTGCTGGCGATAGTGGCGTGTGACCGTGCCGTGTGCTGCTTCCGCTTCGACAATCTTTCCGTCAGGCGTCATCAATTGCGAGGCCATCATCCCGAGAGAGCCGAAGCCTTGTGCCACGATATCGGATTGCACGTCGCCATCGTAGTTCTTGCACGCCCACACAAAGCCGCCATTCCATTTCAACGCGCAGGCAACCATGTCATCAATCAATCGATGTTCGTACCAGATGCCCGCCTCTTTGTAGGCACCCGCAAATTCAGCATCAAACACCTCTTGGAAGATCTCTAGGAAACGTCCATCATATTGTTTGAGGATAGTGTTCTTAGTAGACAGATAAACAGGCCAGCCCATTTTCAAGCCGTAATTCAATGACGCACGCGCAAAATCGTAGATAGACTTGTCGATGTTATACATCGACATGAACACGCCCGCACTGTTGGCTTTGTAGACCTCGTGTTCGACCTCTGTACCGTCCTCGCCGACGAATTTCATCGTTAGTGTACCAGCGCCCGGAAACTTCATATCGGTTGCTTTATACTGATCGCCAAACGCGTGACGCCCGACAACAATAGGCTTCGTCCAACCGGGCACAAGGCGCGGCACGTTTTTACAGATAATCGGTTGGCGGAAAATCACGCCACCTAAAATGTTGCGGATCGTGCCGTTCGGTGATTTCCACATCTGTTTCAGACCGAACTCTTCTACACGTGCCTCATCGGGTGTGATGGTCGCACATTTGACGGCAACTCCGACCTCTTTCGTCTTTTCCGCCGCATCAATAGTGATCTGGTCGTCAGTGCGATCGCGCTCTTGAATGCTCAGATCGTAGTACAGCAGATCTATGTCGAGATAGGGTTCAATCAGCTTCTTCTTGATGAAATCCCAAATGATACGGGTCATTTCATCGCCGTCCATTTCAACAATCGGATTTGCGACTTTGATCTTGCTCATGTACTTTGCCTTCTTACGTGGAATACGCTGATTGTTTGGCGCTGCATATCCCAGGTAGGTTAACAGGGAAATGACATTTCAATCATCACGCCCTGTGCGTCGCTCATAGTTGCACAGCCAGAGCATCATGAGCGTTGCAATGGCGCAAAACACAACGCTTGCTGCGGCTAAGGGCACGGGCGTACCCGCAAACATCAAACCCACAGGAATGCACACGAGCGTGCCAAAAAGCGTGGCAGTCCCGCTGATAAAGGACGCGGCCATACCTGCTATATGTCCCAACGGTTCCATCGCGAGCGCATTGAGATTGCCCAATGTGAGGCCAGCCAAAAAAAAGACTGAGGTTTGCCAGATCATAAACAGTACAAAATAAGTTTGGTCGCTGGGTGGCCACAGGCTGAGCAAGAGCATGATCACAGAAAGGATGACCTGCGCGGCAAAACTGGTGGTAATAACGTTCCGCATCCCCAAGCGCACAACGATGTTTGCGTTTAATAGCGACGCTGTTCCCGCAAGAAGAGAGATTACCCCGAACCAATAAGGAAAACTATCCGCGCGTCCGAATGTGACGTCATAGATCGGATGGACCGTCGACAACATTCCGAACAAAAGCGCAAGCATCATCGACTGACAAATGATCGAAACGCGCGCTCTGCGGTAGGATATCAGTTCTTTTACCGAGGCCAGAAGCGCTTTGAAGTTGATCTCTCGGCGGTTTTCTGGGGCTAGTGTTTCTGGTAGGCGAATGCCCATCCAAAGCATTGTAACCACCGAAAAACACATGAAGGCCACGAAAATTCCGCGCCAATCGGAGATATAAATCAAACCCGCGCCGATCAGCGGGCCGATGGCGGGGACCAATGTGAAAACCATCATCACAAACGACATGATCCGCGCCATTTCGCGACCCGAATAGAGATCGCGGATCACCGCGATAGATACAATGCGCGGGCCTGCTGCCCCCAGGCCCTGCAACATGCGCGAGGCGAGCAAAATTTCCAGTGAAGCCGCCCGCCATGCTATGAAGGCACCAATGCAATACAGCACGGCGCCAAACAACATTACCGAGCGTCGCCCATAGCGATCCGAAAGGGGACCAACGAAAAACGTGCCAATTCCCATGCCTAACACGAAACTGGTGAGAACCAGTTGCACTTTGTTGGGATCGTTGGGGCTTAACTCTGCGGCGATTTCGGGCAATCCGGGCAGCATGGAATCGATAGAAAACGCGACCGTGGCAGAGAGCATCGCCGCGAAGGCAATGAATTCCACAGTGCCCATGCGCATCGCGACGGGTGCGTTCATTCCTCGGCTTCGATCTGTGACTTGATATCGGTGATCACGTTGCGCCAGACCTCAACTGATTGCGCGCCGGGCACCGCGTGCTGACCTGCGATAATGAAGGTGGGCACCGAATTCACGCCCATTTTGCGAAAGCCGGCGTCCTTTTCACGAATGCCCTCAAGGTCTTCATCCGTAGCAAGCAAACGTTGCACGAGGGCTGCGTCCATCCCGCATGTGTCTGCGAGATCGGCCAGCACTTCCACGTCGCCAATGTCGCGACCTTCTTTGAAATAGGCGCGAAACAGGGCGGAAATCACCATGGATTGACGCTGCTCAATGCCAGCCCAATGGATCAGGCGGTGCGCGTTCAATGTGTTTGGTGTGCGTTTGATTGCCCCCAGATCAAGCTCCAGACCGACATCGCGAGCGTGCTGGTCAATCTGGCCATAGACCTTCACAGCTTGCTCTTTGCCACCAAACTTGCCCTCAAGGTAAGCACGGCGATCCATGCCCACGAGCGGCATATCAGGGTTCAATTGAAACGGATGCCATTCGATCTCAAAGGGATGCTCTGGCTCTGCTTCCAGTGCGCGGTCCAGCAAAGTTTTGCCAATATAGCACCACGGGCAAATCGGATCGGAAATAATATCGAGCTTAACCATAAAGAGCCTCAATCTGAGCGCGCAACACACGGCGCAACAGCTTGCCATTGGCGCTGCTGGGAAGGGAGTCGCAGCGGTGGTAAATTCTGGGCTGTTTGTAACGCGCCAATTGCGTGGAGGCCAGAGCCTCAAACGCGCTTTTGTGCACAGTGTTTTGGCCCGTATAGCACAGTGCAATCGCCTGTGCGCCGGATTTGACGGTTGTCTCAATCGCAGCGCACTGAATGAGGCCGCCGATCTCTGCAAACGCAGCCTCAATTTCTAAAGGGGAGACGCGAAAGCCGCCCGCGTTCAACATATCGTCGCTGCGTCCCTCATAGGAAATAGCACCGTTTGTATCACACCGTCCTAGATCGCCGGTCATAAACCAATCGCCTTGAAAGCGTGCTTCGGTCTCATCGGGTGCATTGAGGTAACCAAGCATGAGACCTGGATCAGAGTGGTGTACGGCGATAGTGCCCAAGTCGCCCGTTGCCGCCTCTGTGCCATTATCTCGGATCACCGCAATCCGCCGTCCGTTTTGAGTGCGACCAAGAGTGTTTGTGGGGGCAGGTCGAGTCGGGCTAGAGGAAATAAAGGTGGAGCATTCAGACATGCCAAACGCCTCATACACCTGAGAGCCTGTGGCGCGCTGCCACTCAGCGTG
Organism: Rhodobacteraceae bacterium HTCC2083; assembly: GCA_000156115.1. Lineage (GTDB taxonomy): Bacteria > Pseudomonadota > Alphaproteobacteria > Rhodobacterales > Rhodobacteraceae > Planktotalea. Next base: position 3,313,613 of record DS995276.1, on the reverse strand, counting down.
CAGCGTTTCTACCATTTTCTCACCCGCACTCAGCGCATGTCGCAGTTTCGGCATCACAGGCATTTCCTTGCGCACAAGTTTGCGAAAAATACCGGGTGCAGCAGCGAAAAGCGTGGCGTTTTTTTGTGCGAGCAAAGCAGGCAGTGCCTCTGGTTGCGTGCCATCCTGAGGGATCAAAGCGGTTGCGCCAACGCTCCACGGATCCATTAATCCTGTGCCAAGCGTAAACGTCCAGTTGAACGCGCCTGCGTGCAACAATCGATCTTCAGCGCGTAAATCATACCAATCGCAATGCATCATTTTACGCGCCCAGATTGCGCGGTGGGCATGTTGAACCGCACGCGGAGCTGCGGATGTGCCGGAGGTGAACACGACATAGGCAGGACGTTCTGGATCGCCCATATGCCAAAGGGCTGGTGGCAGCGTGTACATCGCTTGAAGGTCTTCGAGTGTTATGGAGCGAGCCTTTGACGTGGGCGCTGAAACTTTGACGTCTTGCAGGATGGCAGCGGGTGCGATCTGCGCCGCCATCTTGGTTATTTCGCTACTGGTTAAGACGGCAGACGTCGGCACTGCGACCATGCCTGCGGCGATGATCCCAAGATAAGCGATTGGAAAGTCTGGCGTATTGCCAAGACGCAGCATCACCATGTCTTGAGGTTTAAAACCTGCGTTTAGCAAGCCCGTTGCAACACCGCGTACTGCGTTAGTTAGCTGCGTGTAGCTCCACATCTGCGGATCGCTTCCAAGTACTTCCAGCGCAGATTTGTCAGGTGTCGCACGACCTGCGTCCAACACATATTGCGCTAGATTAAAAGGTGTTGGGCAGGGTGGATGGATCGCATCAGACATAGACCCAACCGGTATCCCAGCGATTGGCGGCTATCAAGAGCGCGGATGATGGAGATCCTTATGCGGCGAAGTCGCCGCAATAGTTGCTGCGTCATGGGATCGAAAGTCCACAGCTTCGCGTGCAAGAGATGGAAGATCGATAAAATTCTCCAACTCTTCGCGCGCTTCTGGTTCGGACAAATCATGTGTCTGCGCAATGACGCGACTGATCTCCATCAGTTCACCCTTGAGAGGATCGAGCATCTGCGCGCTTACATGTGGAAAGCGGCGCGCGATTGCTTGCAAGTTTTCGCACCAGTTCTCGGTTAGTTTCGTCCATGCCACAAAGATCACTCCTAAGTTACGCCACGAGCAGTTTGCGCAAGAAATCCTTCTTATTCGTTACTTTGTAAAAATAATTATGAGCGCAGAGCGGTATTACCCTTCTTCCCACCACCAGACTTCCGGCAGAAAACCAAGCCAGTCGCCATAGATCGGCAAGGTCTCAGAATACTTCAGCTCTTTCACATGAGCGACATTGCTAAAAGGCCATTGATAGAGCGGGATAAAGTAACGCTCCGACATCAAAATCCGATCCAATGCGCGTGTGGCAGCGATGAAGTCCTCTTGTGAGCGTGCACCTAAGATCTGCTCGATCATCGTCTCTGCGGCTGGGACATTCATACCCATCCAGTTGCGCCGACCTGGGCTCTCCACGCCTTCGCTGCCCCAATAGAGATACTGTTCATTGCCGGGGCTAAGCGACAGACCAATGCGATAATAGGTCATGTCGAAATCGTAATTCGCGGTGCGTTCTGTGTATTGCGCATCATCGGTGGTGGAGACTTTGGCGTCGATGCCCAAACGCTCAAGCGCGTTGATATAGATGTCCATGATTGCTTGGTTTTCTTGCCCGCCTTGGCGCAACAGCACCTCAAAGCTAAGCTGTTTCCCATCCGCGCCGATCATCTTGCCGTCCTGAACACTATAACCCGCGCCCGTGAGTAGCTTCATTGCTGTGCGAATATTCTTGCGATTACGGGCGGAACCGTCGGAGACGGGCAGTGCGTAGCCCTCAATGGCTTCGGGGCGTAATTGGTCTTTGTAAGGCTCAAGAAGCTCGGCGACTTTGCCTCTGGCGAACCCTGCGCGCAGCCCCAAGACGGAGTTGGAAAAATAGGATGTGATGCGCGGTTGACGCCCTCCCGTGAGGGTATCGTTGATGAATTCAAAGTTGAACGCATGGATCATCGCGTCGCGTACCCGCCAATCATCGAAAGGGGCTTTGCGGGTATTCATCACAAATCCGGTCATACCTGTGGGGCGCTTGTGTGGGATCGAGGATTTGATCACTTCGCCACTTTGCACCGTAGGAAAATTATACTGAGTTTCCCATTTCTCGGCATTGTTTTCGCGCCGCATGCTCAGCGCTCCGGCTTTGAAGGCCTCAAAGAGAACCGCGCTGTCGCCGTAATATTCCATCTTAATTTCATCAAGGTTCATCGTGCCGCGTCTGAACGGCACATCTTTGCCCCAATAATCAGGGTTGCGGCGCAAAGTAACGGAGCGACCCGCATCCACCTCTGCGATCACATACGGCGAGGACGAAATCGGAATATCGTCCAAGGTGGAGGCGGCAAAGTCTTTACCATCCCACTGTGCTTTCTTCAGGATAGGGCGCAGACCTGCGATCAGTGCGAGCTCGCGGTTGTCTTCATTAAAGGTGATCCGCACGGCGCGAGGACTGGTGGCTTCAATCGTTTCGATTTTTGACCAAAGCCCGCGATAGCGCGGATGACCAACCGTACCGAGCGTTTCATACGACCAGATTACATCTTCTACCGTCACAGGCGATCCGTCGGAGAATTTAGCCTCGGCGCGTAGCGCAAATTCCACCCATTCGCGATTCGGGCCAGTTTCAATCGATTCGGCCAAAAGTCCATAAAGCGAGAAGGGTTCGCCGTATGATCTGCCCATTAAACTTTCATAAGCCAATGATCTGAGCTGCCACGGAACAGAGCCTTTTCGGATGTGTGGATTAAGCGAATCGAAACCGCCAACTTCGCCAAAACTGATCTTGCCGCCCTTGGGCGCATCTGGGTTAGCATAAGGGAGCGACACAAAATCCTGTGGCAGGGCGGGATCACCATACATAGCTATGCCATGCGCAGGATTTGCCGCAAGTTGGGCAGGCAGGGTGCATAGTGTTAAGATATAAGCGACTGAACGCAACCGCTGCGCGAAAAACACTGATCTCATTTGGTAAACAATCCCTTAAATGCTTTCCCTGTGGATAAAAACCGTAACGAGGGTTTGGCCAAGTTTCAAACTTTTTACTTGGAGTGCGGCAACTTAAGGCCTATAAGAACTTCACTGCTCGATAGGTTTCTTGCCTGTATGAAACCTGCCTCAATAACTTAACCCCAGCTTCGTGCTGGGGTTTTTTTTCGCCTTATCGATCCCTGTGTGATCCGTTCTCTTTGTTGCTTCTGCGCGTAAAAAGTGTGGTTTCACCCCTTATTTTGCAGGCGCAGCATGGTATGAGATCCCCCAAGCACGAGGTATGAAATTGTAAAGGAAAGGTCTGTAATGACACTGACAGGAAAAACCGCTGTGATCACTGGGTCCAACTCGGGAATCGGTTTGGGAATCGCCCAAGAGATGGCCAAGGCTGGTGCGAACGTTGTGCTGAATTCATTTACGAATCGCGACGAGGATCATGCGATTGCAACAGAGATCTCAAAAAACCACGGGGTTGAAGCGCGCTACATTCAAGCGGATATGTCCAAGGGCGATCAATGTCGCGCCCTCATCGAGAAGGCCGGTGTCTGCGATATTCTGATCAACAACGCGGGCATCCAGCATGTAGCGCCGATTGATGAATTTCCGGTGGAAAAATGGGACGCGATCATTGCGATTAATATGTCCTCGGCCTTTCACACGACGGCTGCCGCTTTACCGGTAATGCGAAAGGCTGGTTGGGGCAGGGTAATTAATATTGCCTCGGCCCATGGCTTGACCGCGTCACCGTTTAAATCCGCTTATATCGCGGCGAAACATGGTGTGGTCGGCATGACCAAGTCGGTTGCGCTTGAAACCGCGCGGGAACCGATCACCGCAAATGCAATTTGTCCAGGCTATGTTCTTACGCCTTTGGTGGAAGAGCAGATCCCAGACACGATGCGCGAATATGATATGTCACGTGAAGATGTAATTAATAACGTGATGCTGAAGCGTCAGCCATCCAAAGAATTCGCCACGGTTGAGCAAATGGGTGGCACGGCGGTATTCCTTGCCTCTGATGCCGCAGCGCAGATCACAGGGACGACGATTTCTGTTGATGGTGGCTGGACCGCCCTCTGATCGACACGCAATTTTCTAGAAAAATTGAGGCGCCTAGAATTGCAAACGCCGGCCCACTTGGGCCGGCATTATTAAGTTTATAAGCAAGATGGAGGCGGGCGTTATTCTTCTGGGATCAGGCCACGTGGACTGAAGCGTAACACAAGCAAGAGAACAAGGCCCATAGTCAGCAAACGCATATGCGCTGCGCTTTGCAGAAGGTGATCTTTGAGCGCGCTGCCCTCAGCCATGCCCGATGTGACAATCCCCATCAGCCAATGGCCCAGCGGTTCCACCTGAATCCACAGATACCAAATCAAGAAACCACCCAAGATTGCACCGATATTGTTTCCAGAGCCACCCACGATAACCATAACCCAGACGAGGAACGTAAAGCGCAGCGGTTGATATGTGCCAGGGATAAGCTGGCCATCCAAAGTGGTCATCATCGCTCCTGCGAGACCGCAGATTGCGCTGCCAAGAATGAAGACTTGCAAATGGCGAGCTGTGACGTCCTTGCCCATCGCTTCTGCTGCGACTTCGTTGTCTCGGATCGCACGTAGCATGCGGCCCCACGGACTGTTGAGCGCCAGTTGGAACATGACGAGCAAGATGATCAGCACAGCCGCGAACAATAGCGAATAATTAGCCTTCACGAAGAGTGTAGAAGCTTCGATCGCGTCCAGTCCGAAGTTATTCGCGCGCTCGACGAAAGCGGGGCTGTTTTGCAGATCCACCTCATAAGGTACGGGCCTCTCAAGTCCTGCGATATTCTTCACACCGCGCGTCAGCCAATCTTCGTTTTTCAGGACCGCAATCACGATCTCTGCAATTCCAAGCGTCGCGATTGCGAGGTAGTCAGAGCGCAAGCCAAGTGCTGTTTTACCAATTAACCAAGCAGCCGCTGCTGCGAGCAAGCCGCCTACTGGCCAGGACATCAAGATTGGCAGGCCAAGCCCGCCTAAGAATCCTGTGGCAGCTGGGTTTACCTTCTCAATCGCCAGAACAGACGGGTCAAACAGTGCGCGAAATAGGAAGAAACCGCCCACCAGGACCGCCAAAAGCGCCAAAGTTCGAGTGCGGCTATGGGGTTTGCGCCTCATGATCAGCGTGGCCAGTACAATTGTCGCTGCGCCTGTCAGAAGCGCCACAATCACGCCAAGACCACCCTCACTCCAAGCCTCTGTGACGGGTGCATGCGAGATCAACACCGCTGCCAATCCCCCAAGCGCGACAAAGCCCATGACGCCCACATTGAACAAACCTGCATAGCCCCATTGCAAGTTTACTCCCAGCGCCATGATCGCCGAGATAAGACACATGTTAAACAGGCCAAGCGCCGTGTTCCAGCTTTCCGTCATGCCTGTGTAGACCAACAATCCGGCCATAATCGCGAACAGAGCCACGTTTTTTATAGGAAATGTCATACCGTTTTCCCCGAAAACAGGCCCGTGGGCTTAAACAAAAGTACGATCAGCAGGATTACAAAGGAAACCGCGAATTTATAATCGGTGCTCAAAAGCTGAACCAGGCCCGATGGCTCAAGCTGCTCCGGCATCAAATAGATCAGCACCTTTTTCCATGCATAAGTGATTGTGATTTCCGAAAAAGCGATCACAAACCCGCCAGCAATCGCTCCGATAGGATTGCCGAGCCCACCCACGATGGCGGATGCAAAAATCGGTAGCAAAAGCTGGAAATAGGTGAATGGTTTGAAGCTTTTGTCGAGCCCGTAAAGCACGCCTGCGGTTGTCGCCAACGCTGCCACTAAGAGCCAAGTGTACATCACCACACGCTCTGGGTTGATGCCCGAAAGCAGCGCAAGATCCTCATTGTCAGAATAGGCGCGCATCGACTTTCCCGTGCGCGTGCGATTGAGAAACCAGAACAAAAGCGCCACGACAATCACGGCTGTGATAACAGTGATCCCTTGCGAAGTTTTGATCGCCAATCCTTCACGTAGGCCAGTTAACTCTTTAAATTCGCGCGCATTGATGATGAACCGCTCGCCGTCAGAAAAGCGCTGCTCGCCCGGTCCAATTGCGAAGCGCACAAGCCCGTTCATGATAAACATCACACCCATAGAGACAATCACTAGGATCACTGGTTTGGCTTTTTGGGCGCGGTAAAAACGATAGACGAAGCGATCTGTGAACAAGACCAAAATCATACAGCCAAGAATGCCAAACGGCAGGGCAAGTAAGGCTGTCGGCAAAGGTCCAAGATTGATGCCCGCAGATTGCATCCACCATGTAACGAAAATGGTGAACATCGCGCCTGAGGCCATGGTATCGCCATGCGCAAAGTTGGAGAAGCGCAAGATGCCATAGATCAGCGTGACGCCCAAAGCGCCAAGCGCCAATTGGCTGCCATAGGCAATCGCGGGTACGATCACGAAATTGGACAAAGCCACAATTGCATTCAGAAAATCGATCATGAGCACGCTCCAAGATAGCTGATTGCAATGGGTCCGTCAGAATAATGCATCGTGTAACGCGCGTAGCCATCATTCGCGATGGTTAGTAAATGCCGCGCGTCAAATGTACCGCCAGACAGCGACATCGCCTCGCCAGAGCGCGCGCCAGGCAGGATTGTATCTCCGATCTCGCTGATCAGCTCGGCTTGGACGACCACATCCACATCATTCAAGCCGCCTGCACGGCCTTTGAGTTCGAGAGAAAACGTTGTGTTATTGCACGCTTCCGCGTCAAGGCATTTGTTTTCAAACGCGCAAAGCATCGCAATCTCAGACTGAACAGGTGCGTTTTGCAAAGTGTAGGACCCGTCTTCGTTATTCGCAAAAGCGGGCGAACAAACTGTAAGCGCAATGGCGCTTAAATAAGGGTGAAATCTTCGCATATTCATCCCCCCAAGAAACTTCTGCGTACTTCGGGGTTAGCCAAAAGCGCTTGCCCCGTATCGGTGAACCCATTGGATCCTTGCACCAAAACATACCCTTTATCTGCAATTTCAAGCGCTTGACGAGCGTTCTGCTCAACCATCAGAATGGAAATTCCGGTGCGCGCGACTTCGATAATGCGATCAAATAGCTCGTCCATCACAATCGGTGACACGCCTGCAGTTGGTTCATCCAACATCAAAACCTGCGGTTGGGTCATCAATGCGCGCCCGACGGCTACTTGCTGACGCTGCCCACCAGATAATTCGCCAGCTGCTTGCAGGCGTTTCTGCTTAAGAATGGGAAACAGATCATAGACCTGCGCCATAGTTTCGGCGAAATCATCGCGCCGGATAAATGCCCCCATCTCAAGGTTTTCTTCCACAGTGAGGGAGGTGAAAATATTCGAGGTCTGAGGTACAAAGCCCATGCCTTTGCCCACACGCGCTTGCGGCGTCAAATGCGTGATGTCTTCACCGTTCAAACGCACGGCCCCTTCGCGCAAATTTAACATACCAAACACGGCCTTCATTGCAGTTGATTTACCAGCCCCGTTTGGGCCTACAATTACTGCAATCTCGCCTTTTTCAACAGCCAAGGTGCAGCTGTGCAGGATATCTGCGCCAGTGCCATACCCTCCCGTCATGTTCTCGCCAATCAGAAACGGCTCAGCCACGGCTCCAGTCCTTCTTTGGTCCATAAATACCTCGGGGGAGCGCCGTAGGCGCGGGGGCAGCGCCCCAAAAAACCAAAGCCAGCATCACGTGGTTCCCTTGTTTTTCAAGCCCGTGCCCAGATAGGCCTCGATCACCTGTTCATTGGCTTTGATCTGCTCAATCGTGCCCACAGCCAGCTCTTTGCCCTCGGCCATAACGATCACAGGATCACAAAGGCGACCGATGAAATCCATATCATGCTCGATCATGCAAAACGTATAGCCGCGCTCTTGGTTCAGTCGCAAAATCGCATCGCCAATGGTGTTTAATAGCGTGCGGTTCACGCCCGCACCAACTTCGTCCAGAAACACGATCCGCGCGTCGACCATCATCGTGCGACCCAGCTCCAACAGCTTTTTTTGACCGCCAGACAGGTTTCCGGCCTTTTCATCGCTTAGATGCGCAATGGTCAAAAAATCTAGAACCTCATCTGCTTTCGCGGCTAGCGCGCGTTCCTCATACGCGATCTGCTTACGCGAGAACCAAGTGTTCCACAGGGTTTCACCCGTCTGCGCACCGGGCACCATCATCAGGTTCTCGCGACACGTCATTGACGAAAACTCATGCGCAACTTGGAACGTGCGCAACAGGCCTTTGTGAAACAACTCATGAGGGGGTAGACCGGTGATGTCTTCATCGGCCATGAAAACGCGACCTGACGTTGGCGGCAAAACGCCCGCAATCACATTAAACAGCGTGGTTTTGCCAGCCCCATTCGGTCCGACAAGCCCGGTGATTGATCCCTCGGCAATCTCAAGCGATGCGCCATCGACAGCATGAAAGCCGCCAAAGTGCTTTTGCAGGTTTTCAACCCTGATCACATTCGTTCCCCCCGTCGTGCCAAAGCGTCTTAACGCGCTTGTCATGATCGCGCCGTGTACGGTGTGCAGCGTGTGGCGTCAAATTAATATCGAAGACTAGGCTGGGTGTTCAAAATTGAAAAGCCCTGACGCAAAGCGAGGCAAAGTAAATTCCTTGTGGGGGCACTGGCACCTTCATACCTTGAAGATATGTTGGGTGTAGAGAATACAGGCGGAGGCATAGATGACCCTTACTCGCAGAATTTTCACGCTGGCGACCCTTGCAACGCCACTGCTTGCACCGTCTTTGCACGCAGCGCGCGGCTATCAGATCGATACGATGCTAGAGGGCTTGGATGCGCCTTGGGCTTTTGGCTTCGCAGCAGGTGGCATATTGATAACAGAGCGCGACGGGCACTTGCTGTGGGTCGCAGATGGCAAACACCAGCGTGTTTCGGGTCTCGCCACGATCGAAGTCGATGGGCAGGGCGGTTTACTTGATCTGCTAATCCCGCGCGATTTTGAGCGCTCGTGTAATATCTTCATGACATACGCGAAGGCGCAAGGGCGCGGGTCTGGCACGGCTGTAATGCGTGCGCGGTTTGATCCACACAAAACTGCGCTCAGAGATGTGACTACTATCTTTGAGATGCGCAAAGGTACAAGCGGTGGGCGACATTTTGGATCGCGGTTGGTTGAGGCGCGTGATGGTACGCTGTTTGTGAGCATCGGGGATCGCGGCGACCGCGAGCAGGCGCAAAACACGAATAGCCACAATGGAACAGTTATTCGCATCACCAAGTCCGGTGCCGTACCAAATGACAATCCCTTCATCGACAAGCCGGATCATTTGCCTGAAATCTGGTCCTACGGTCACCGCAACCCGCAAGGCATGACGCTAGATCTAAAGGGCAACCTTTGGGTCAACGAACACGGTGCGCGTGGTGGCGATGAGGTGAACAAGATCACCAAAGGGGCCAACTACGGCTGGCCAACAATCGCATATGGTCGTCACTACAGTGGTCGCAAGATTGGCATTGGCACGGAGAGCCCCGGCATGGAGCAACCGCAGCATTTCTGGGACCCATCTATCGCGCCCTCAGGTCATATGATTTATTCCGGTAAGCAAAACCGCCAATGGCGGGGGCATCACTTTGTAGGCAGCTTAAAATTCGACTACATCGCACGTTTGAAAGGCTTTAAACTGCGCGAGGTGGAGCAAATCCAATCAGACGCAACTTCGCGCGTGCGTGACATCCGCGAAGCGCCTGATGGCAGTATCTGGTTCCTCTCGGTGGGGAATGGGACGCTGAACAGACTAATACCAAGCTAGGACATTTGTCTTGCCCCGATACTCTCGCCGCAGGCGAAAATGAATTTCCTTAAAAATTCGCGCCTGTGCTTAAATCGACAGCCTCGCGGCTTGCGATCCACGCTCGCGGTAAGGAGTCGTATCATAATGGGCACGATAGCACTTTGAGAAATGCGAAGGCGACGCAAACCCGCAGGCCAACGCCACATTGATCACGCTCATATCCGTCTGCATAAGCAAGTTGCGCGCTTTTTGCAGACGTAACTCCATATAATAACGCTTGGGAGAGCGGTTTAGATACCGGCGGAACAAACGTTCCAGCTGACGCGTCGACATGCCCACGTCTTTGGCTAAGATCGACGGGCTTATCGGCTCTTCAATGTTGCTTTCCATCATCTGGATCACGGCGCTGAGCTTTGGATGGCGCACTCCAATGCGCGTCGGCACAGACAAGCGCTGTGTGTCCTGATCCGTCCGGATAGAGGAATAGATCAGCTGATCTGCGACTGCATTGGCCAATTCTCCACCATGCTCGTCCGCGATCAATTTCAACATCAAATCAATAGAAGAGGTGCCACCCGCAGTGGTCAAACGGTTGCCGTCGACCACGAACACCGATTTCGTCAACTCGACCTCATCAAACTCTTCCAGAAAACTGTCCTGATTTTCCCAGTGGATCGTGGCGCGTTTGCCATCAAGCATTCCGGCTTTCGCCAAGCTATAGGATGCTGTGCAAAGCCCGCCAATCACCAAGCCTCGACGCGCTTCGCGACGTAGCCAATTCAGCAGCTTCTTGGTGGTCGCAAACTGAATGTTCATACCACCGCACAAAAGCACAGTGTCATCACGCTGCAATTCGCCCAGATTCGTGTCGAGTTTGAACTCTGTCCCAGCTGAACAAGAGACGGTTTCGCCGCCTTCGCCAACAAGCGTCCATGAATACAGCTCTTTACCCGCGAGACGGTTCGCAATGCGCAAGCTTTCTAGTGCCGCCGAAAAGCACAGCAACGTGAATTCGTTCAATAGCACAAACACAAAGCGACGGGGTTTGCTGGTTTCTGTCTCCACGTTTATCTTGACGTTGTCTTCTGTCATTTCGGTTTATCCTGGATCGCGCCTCAGCGCGTGTATGTCGAAGGCATACCCCAATGAAACTGATTCACAAATTGCAGGCCTCATTAACCTTGAGCGCATCATATCGACAACGTCAAGAACACCTTTGCGGAATGCCACTAGCCTTAGCGCTAACAGCGTCCTATACATCGTTTTTGGATGTATTATTTCTCAGGAGAAGACAGATGAGCGAATGGCAAAAAACGGACTGGCGTAATAAGCCACGGGTCCAAATGCCGGAGTATACGGATGCAGCGGCACTGGCCTCTGTTGAAGGTTCCCTCGCTGCTTATCCACCACTGGTTTTTGCTGGCGAAGTGCGCAAACTCAAATCCCAACTTGGCGCCGCCGCGCGCGGTGAAGCGTTCTTACTGCAAGGCGGTGATTGCGCAGAAAGCTTTGAGCAGTTCAGCGCGGACGGCATTCGCGACACTTTCAAAGTAATGCTGCAAATGGCGATGGTCCTTACATACGGTGCGAAAGTTCCTGTGGTCAAAGTTGGTCGCATGGCGGGTCAATTCGCCAAGCCACGTTCCGCCAACACAGAGACGATTGATGGCGTGGAGCTGCCAAGCTACCGCGGCGACATTATTAACGAGCTGGCCTTCACCCCCGAAGCACGTATTCCTGACCCGAAGAAAATGCTGCAAGCCTACACACAGGCCGCCGCAACGCTGAACCTGTTGCGTGCGTTTTCGACAGGTGGCTACGCCGATGTTCATCAGGTGCATGCTTGGACGCTTGGCTTCACCGATGGTGAACAAGCCGCCGAGTACCGTGAAATGGCGAACCGCATTGGTGACACGCTAGATTTCATGCGCGCAGCTGGGCTTGATAGCACGCAAGAGCCAAATTTGCAGACCGTGGATTTCTACACATCCCATGAATCACTGCTGCTAGAGTATGAAGAGGCGCTATGCCGTCTTGATAGCACGTCCGGCAAATGGCTTGCAGGTTCGGGTCATATGATCTGGATCGGCGATCGCACCCGTCAGCCTGACGGTGCGCATGTTGAATTTGCGCGTGGCGTGCAAAACCCGATTGGTTTGAAGTGTGGTCCAACAACCAAGGCGGATGATCTCAAAGTTCTGATGAACAAACTCAACCCTGAGAACGAGCAGGGCCGCTTGACGCTGATCGCGCGCTTTGGCGCGGGCAATGTTGGTGAACATCTTCCCCGTTTGGTGAAAGCCGTGCGCGAAGAAGGCGCCGAAGTTCTTTGGACCTGTGATCCGATGCATGGCAACACGATCAAATCCGCCTCCGGCTATAAAACGCGCCCGTTTGAGAGTGTGCTGCGCGAAGTGCGTGATTTCTTTGGGGTGCACGCCGCTGAGGGAACAGTGCCCGGCGGTGTTCACTTTGAGATGACAGGCCAAGACGTGACAGAATGCACAGGCGGTGTTCGTGCGGTCAGTGATGAGGATCTATCTGATCGTTATCACACAGCCTGCGATCCGCGGCTCAACGCGAGCCAGTCTTTGGAACTGGCCTTCCTTGTTGCAGAAGAGCTGTCAGCTCGTCGCAGCGCGGTTCAAGCGAAAGCTGTTTAAACGCGAGTTATTATCGAAAAAACGCCCCGTATCTGCGGGGCGTTTGTGTTTACCTAAGCGCGATCGCTCATTCGTTCGAGACAACCAGCCGCAAACCACCACGCGACACCTCAGGTGGCTTTTCACTCTGACGTTTTGATTTGAAAATGGGCGTATTTTCCGCGAACGAATAGGTCTCGGTCAGCTGTTTACGTTGCATCGCAGTCGAATAGGTTGGTTCAACCTGCGTTGGTTGCGGAGCGTCACCTGTGACATCTGTGCGGCGGATCGATGAGACTTTGAACCGTAGTGGCGATTTTCCGATGCCACCTTTGATATCTAAACATCCGACGATGCGAGCGATGTTGCCATCCGTATCGCTCATCGGCAAAAGCAATAGACGCGCACGCACTGGTCTGCGGGAAAATCCGCAGCGTGCATTCAATTCAAGAACCACAATTGCGGGGCTTGCGAATAAATCACGCGTGGCCTCTGCAATGCTGTCACGCACTGTCGGCTCGAACAGGGCCGTGAGCGGCATACCACGAACATCCATGCCAAGCGTGTTATTTAAAATAGATCCCGCAAGGCGAATACGCGCAACGCTTGGCGCAACCTTCTCGGCCACAAATATGGAGGCTAAAGACGTTTCGATCCCACGCGGATCAAACTCGCTGCGCGCAGGCATCTGACGTGTGCCGCGCAGCTCTTGCCAGTATTGCAACAACTCAGCGCAGGCTGGGAAGTCATCGTTTCCTTGCGCCCAACTTCCGTTGTCCAGATGCACGACATTGTCCTGAGTGGATCGTAGTGGAAGCGTGGGGCTATCAATCATTATGCGGCCTGCTTTTTTGGGTCAAAGGATCGTCGCCACAGCTTCTCGCGAGGCAGCGTCGCCTTTGGTTAAAGATATCTCAATGGAAGTTACGATTACGTTAATAGCTCGACTATGGCACAAAGTTTAACGAATTCTATAGTTGTGGTTAACGCACGCAGCGCTGGAGGGTCGATAAACGCAGCGCAAAACTTGCGTGTTAGGGGTGCAATTGGCATAGGGGACTATGACTTGATTGATGCAATGATAAGGGACCGTCCTATGCTGACCTCGATGACAGGATTCGCCGCGCGCTCAGGCAGTGCTGATGGCTTCACTTGGAACTGGGAGTTGCGATCCGTCAACGGCAAGGGCTTTGATCTACGCTTTCGCATGCCAGATTGGCTGGCGGTGCTTGAGGCGGATCTGCGCAAGCATGTGGGCACGATCGTCACACGCGGCTCTGTGTCATTGAACCTGCGCATTGCGCGCGAGGCTGGGGAAAATCCAGTTGAAATCAATCCCGACGCGCTGAATCGTGTGCTGGATGCAATTGCGCAAATAGAAGAACGGGCAGGGGCAACGGGTGTGAACTTGACCCCGGCAAGCGCGAGCGATGTGATGAGTTTTCGCGGCGTTATGGATGTTCCACAGAACCGCGATGCGAGCGTCGAGCTGCTAGATGCCTTACGGTCTGACATTGCGCCTCTGTTAAGCAGCTTCAATGAGATGCGCATCGCTGAAGGCGCATCCTTACATGGCGTCCTAAGCCGCCAATTGGATGAGGTTGAAACCCTCACCAAAGACGCGCAAGCGCTACTGGCAGATCGCGCTGATGACATGCGCCGCAATTTCGAGGCCGCTATCGCGCGTGTGATGGACAGTCGCGCCGAGATGGATGAAGCGCGTTTGGCACAAGAGATAGCAGTGCTTGCAGTGAAATCAGACGTCACCGAAGAGATTGACCGCCTGCACGCTCATATTGCTGCGGCACGCGATCTTGTGTCCAGCGGAGTTCCATCGGGACGCAAATTGGACTTTCTCTGCCAAGAGTTTAACCGCGAAGCCAATACACTTTGCTCAAAGGCGCAAAATGCTAAGCTCACGGAAATTGGACTGGCGTTGAAAGTGCTGATCGATCAAATGCGCGAACAAGTTCAGAATGTGGAGTAAGTGAAGATGGGTATAAAACGTCGGGGCCTTTTGATCATTCTGTCTTCGCCTTCTGGTGCGGGCAAATCAACGCTCGCCGGGCGATTGCGCAGATGGGATGGCCGCGTGCGTTTTTCCGTCTCCGCCACAACCCGCGCGCCGCGCGAGGGCGAAGTTGATGGGCAAGATTATCATTTCACCGATGAAGCCGCGTTTAAAGCAGCAGTCATAGACGGCGAGATGCTGGAACACGCGCATGTGTTCGGCAATTTCTACGGTTCTCCCAAAGGCCCTGTCGAGGCGGCGATCAATGCTGGCCAAGACGTGCTCTTTGATATTGACTGGCAAGGCGCACAGCAAATTCGTAACTCTGCGCTTGGGCAAAACACGCTTTCGATCTTCCTGCTGCCGCCCTCAATCACTGAATTGCACCGCCGCTTGGTCAGCCGCGCCAAAGACAGTGACGACGTGATTGAACGCCGCATGTCGAAAAGCTGGGACGAAATTTCACATTGGGACGGCTATGATTTCGTTTTGATCAACGATGATCTCGATCAGACCGAAGAACAGTTGAAAAACATCATCACCGCCACACGTTTGCGCCGCTCTCAGCAGCCCGATCTCACAGAACATGTGCGTGCGCTGCAAAGCCAATTTGAGGATATATCATGACTCTTTACGCACTTGGTGAGCACGCACCATCCATACACGCCGACACATGGATTGCCGACGATGCCAATGTCATCGGGCAGGTGGTGATGGAGCAAGGTAGCTCTGTCTGGTTTGGGGCAACCATTCGTGCGGATCACGAGATTATTCACATCGGCGCGGGCGCAAATGTGCAAGAGAACACGGTCATGCACATAGATCGGGGTTATCCTTTAATGATTGGCGCTGGCTGCACGATTGGACACAAAGTCATGTTGCATGGGTGCACGATTGGTCAGAATTCCTTGATTGGTATGGGGGCAACCGTGTTGAACGGCGCGGTTATTGGCGACAATTGCCTGATCGGCGCAGGTGCTTTGATCACCGAAGGCAAGGTGATCCCTGATGGGTCGCTCGTGATGGGGGCCCCAGGCAAAGTGGTGCGCCAGCTCGATGCGGCTGCGATTCAAGGCCTCAAAGCGTCGGCGCTGCATTACCAAGATAACATGCGCCACTTTCGAGATGCTCTGAGAGCGATCTAGGCTATGCGTTTATGTATGGCGGAACAGATCTACTGCAGCTGCGCGTTGATTTAGCAGAATGGATCAAGCCCAGATCAAAGCTTGGATAGATGCGCTTGGAATACCTGCGCTTTTCGTGGCAGACGACACGCGAATTATTGCTGCAAATGATTTAGCTATTTCTGTTTATAATCTGAATGTTGAGGGCCTTATCTATAGTGCCGCATTAAGACAACCAGCGGCGATTGAAGCGATCCATGCCTGTTTGGAATATCATAAGATTCAAACCGCGCGTATTCATCATACCGAGAACTGCACCGATACGGTTTTTGATTTGCGCTGTGCCTATATTGATAAGGGTCTGAGAGGGGTCTTGATCACACTAAAAGACCTTACCGATGAAGGCAAAAATACCCAACTCCATCGCGATTTTGTAGCCAACGTTAGTCATGAATTGCGCACTCCTTTAACGGCAATCAGCGGCTTTATTGAAACGCTACAAGGCTCTGCGAAGAAAGACGAAGAAGCGCTTGATCGGTTTCTCGGCATGATGGCTAGGCAAAGCGCGCGGATGGATCGTTTGGTATCGGATTTGCTATCGCTCAGCCGTATCGAGGCGCAAGAACGCCAGCGGCCCAGCGACACTGTTTATTTGCACGATCTGCTCGCAACCGTAATTGAAAGTTACAAGGCGCAAGACGTTGAAATCATATCTCAATTGAATGCGCATGATCATGCTGTCCAAGCGGATGCGGATCAGCTTCACCAAGTTTTCAGCAATCTTATTGAAAACGCAGTCAAATATGGTCAAGCGGGGGCTCCGATCACCGTCACAACCAAAAATGTAGCGTGCGATGCGCGCCTGCGCGTTCCCGCTATTCGTATGTCGGTCTGCGATACAGGCGCGGGTATCGACCCTATCCACCTTCCACGTTTGACGGAGCGATTCTACAGAATCGATGGGCATCGCAGTCGTGAAAAAGGCGGGACGGGTCTCGGGCTTGCTATTGCAAAGCACATAATTTCCCGTCATCGCGGCCGTCTTGAAATCAAGAGTAAAATCTCCCAAGGTTCTGAATTTACAGCGATTATTCCGAAGAGGTGAGGGATTTACAGAGCCAAATTTGATTTTATGCCTGCGTGTCATGAAACTGTTACATAGGTGTCGCAAAAGCGAGGGTGAGACGGGTCAAACCCAGACCCGACGCATTGCAAATGGAGACACAAATGTCCGTCGCAAAGATCACATTTTCCGCCCTCACTTTGAGCACTGCTGCTACTGTCGCAATCGCGCGCGATCAGGTTCAGATCGCAGGATCGTCCACGGTTTTGCCCTACGCTTCGATCGTCGCGGAAGCGTTTGGCGAGAATTTTGATTATCCGACACCTGTTGTTGAATCTGGCGGCTCCTCGGCGGGGCTAAAGCGGTTCTGTGAGGGGGTGGGCAAGAATACGATTGATATTGCGAATGCGTCGCGACAAATCAAACCGTCGGAATTGGAGGTCTGCCAAGCCAACGGCGTAACCGACATCATCGAGTTGCGGATTGGCTACGACGGCATCGTGTTTGCCTCTGAGAAAGGCGGCAACGAATTTGCTTACACCGCTGCCGATTGGTTTTTGGCGCTGAGCGATCAAATCCTTATCGAAGGCAAGCTGGTCGATAACCCCAACCAGAGCTGGAGCAGCGTGAATGCGGATCTACAGGATCAACCCCTCAAAGCATTTATCCCTGGCACCAAACATGGCACGCGCGAAGTGTTTGAGGACAAAGTGATCCTCGCTGGCTGCGAAGCGACGGGCGCACTTGACGCGTTAAAAGATGCGAATGGTGGCGATGAAAAAGCCGCAGAGAAAGCTTGCATCACCTTGCGCACAGACGGTGTGTCGGTTGATATCGACGGCGATTACACAGAGACGCTGGCACGGATCGAGAGCAACAAAAACGGCATCGGCATCTTCGGCCTCGCGTTTTATGAGAACAACACAGACAAGCTACAAGTCGCCACGATGGAGGGAGTGATCCCCACGGTTGAGAGCATTTCAAGCGGTGAATACCCTGTGTCGCGCCCGCTTTATATGTATCTTAAGCAGGCACATCTTGAGGTTATACCGGGCCTGAAAGACTTCGCTGAATTCTTTGTTCTGGATGAAATCGCTGGCGAAGACGGCCCGCTCGCGGAATACGGCCTTGTCGCCGATCCAGAGCTTGAAACGACCCAAGAGATCGTCGCGAACGGGCAAACCATCGCAGATGCAAATTAGCTGATCGCGATCCATTTCACTTACCAATTGGAGGCATTATGTCCGCGTTTTGGCTCACTCTCACAGTACTCGTTTTATCCGCTCTTGGCGTCGTCATCGGACGCGCGCGTGCGGTGAGTGTGGCTGGCGGGGATGTACGCAAACTACATTCTTTGCCGAAGTATTACGGCATTTTTGTTGGCTTTACAGTTTTAATCCCGTCGCTACTCCTGCTAATTCTTTGGCTTGTGACACCACCTTTAGAGCAGGTTAGCACACAGCCCCGCATGTTCGTTGTGCTGGGAATAGCGGTGCTTTTGATGGTCCTCTCACTTATCCGTATCACACCCGATTTGCGCGCCCGCAACGCGGTTGAGCGGGTCGTTCTTGGCTTGCTCATAACAGCTGCCTCGCTCGCGATCTTGACCACCATAGGGATCGTTCTGTCGATGTTGTTCGAGACGCGGAATTTCTTCGGGCTGCATTCTTGGAAAGACTTTTTCTTTGGCCTCAAATGGGCCCCGAACTTTCGCGGCGACAGCGAATTATCGATCCTGCCGCTGCTTTGGGGCACAATCTATATTTCTTTGGTCGCCTTGTTGGTGTCCGTACCCATTGGCCTTTTTGCGGCGATCTATCTCAGCGAATACGCTGGCCCAAAAACACGTGGGGTTTCAAAACCGCTGCTCGAAATCCTCGCGGGTATTCCAACAATCGTTTACGGATTATTCGCGCTGCTCACGGTAGGTCCATTGCTGCTCAGAACCTTTGGCAGCGGTGGATTGCTGGGCGTGGACTGGATGACAGGCGCGACGGCTGTGCTAACGGCGGGGCTTGTTATGGGCATCATGTTGATCCCTTTCGTATCCTCACTAAGCGACGACATCATCAACGCAGTGCCGCAAGCGATGCGCGATGGCTCTCTCGGGCTTGGCGCGACCAAATCGGAAACTATTCGCCAAGTGGTGATCCCGGCTGCCTTGCCCGGTATTGTCGGCGCGATTCTGCTCGCTGCATCGCGCGCAATTGGGGAGACTATGATCGTTGTGCTTGGGGCAGGGGCGCTTGCGAAGTTTTCGCTTGATCCGCTTGAGGCGATGACAACCATCACCACCCGCATCGTCAGCCAACTGACCGGCGACGGTGATTTTGCCAGCCCCGAAACCCTTGTTGCCTTCGCACTTGGCCTCACGCTGTTCGTGCTGACTTTGGGTTTGAACGTCATTGCGCTCTACATTGTGCGCACGTACCGCGAGCAATATGAATGAGTAACCCTTTGAAAACTTCTCTTTTGACCCTCGATGCGCGCACCAAGAAACGCAATGCTGCTGAGACCCGCTTTCGTGCCTATGGGATCGCAGCTATTGGTGCCGGTCTGGCGATGCTTATCTTGTTGCTGGTGACGATCTTCGGCAAAGGGCTTGGTGCGTTTCAACAAACGTTTGTGACGCTGAATGTCCCATTACTCGAGGAAAAGCTCGACAAGAATGGCACGCGCGATCTGGAAAAGATCAAGAAAGTGTCGACTTTCGGCTATGCGCCACTGCTCAAGAAAGCGATGGAAGAAACGCTGACAGAGTATGGGATCGAGACGAACCTCAAGAGCAAAAAGCAAGCTGCGCTATTGTCGAAAAGTGCCGCCGCACAGCTGCGCAACTATGTGCTCGCGAATACGGATATGATTGGTGAGACTGTGGAGTTCACTTTCCTCGCCAATGCGCGTGTTGATGGCTATCTTAAGGATCGCGTCACCCGTGAGAGCATTGCGAACGACAAAAGCATTAATGCGGCACAGCTTGATATGGTGGATGCGCTTCTTGCAGCTGAGGTGATCGAGAAACGTTTTAACCTTAGCTTTATCACAGGTGCGGATGCGTCTGATCAACGCCCCGAAGCCGCTGGCATGGGCGTGTCGATGTTGGGCAGTTTCTTTATGATGTTGGTCGTGCTCGCGTTGGCCTTGCCGATTGGTGTTGCCGCTTCGATCTACCTTGAAGAATTCGCGCCAAAGAATTGGATCACAGACATTATCGAGGTAAACATCTCTAACCTCGCGGCTGTGCCTTCGATTGTCTTTGGTATCTTGGGCCTCGCGGTTTTCATCAACTCGGTGCACCTGCCGCAATCGGCACCTCTTGTAGGTGGTTTGGTATTAACGTTGATGACCTTGCCGACGATCATCATCTCAACGCGCGCTTCTCTGAAATCTGTGCCCCCAAGCATTCGCGATGCGGCACTGGGGGTTGGCGCGTCTAAAATGCAATCAGTGTTCCACCATGTGTTGCCGCTTGCCGCACCAGGTATTTTCACCGGCACAATCATCGGCCTCGCGCAGGCCTTGGGCGAAACAGCGCCGCTGCTGTTGATCGGGATGATCGGCTTTATCGCCTCCAACGCACCGGATTCCGTGGCCAGCGGATTTCTTGATCCAAACTCGGCCATGCCTGCGCAAATCTATGAATGGGCGAAACGTGCCGACCCTGCTTTTTATGAGCGTGCGTGGGGTGGGATTATCATCCTGCTTGTCTTCCTGATCACAATGAACACCATCGCCGTCATTCTGCGCCGCCGCTTTGAGCGCCGCTGGTAGGGACCGAGACATGAAAGATACATCAATGGATACAATCAAGATTTCCGCCAAAGACGTGCAGGTCTATTACGCTGACAATCACGCCATCAAAGACGTGAATGTCGACATTGCGGACAAAACAGTCACAGCCTTTATTGGGCCGTCTGGCTGTGGCAAATCCACATTTCTGCGCTGCTTGAACCGGATGAATGACACGATTGATATCTGCCATGTTGAGGGCGATATTTTGATCGACGGAGAAGACATTTATGATCGCCGCGTTGATCCTGTGCAATTGCGCGCAAAGGTCGGCATGGTCTTTCAAAAGCCCAATCCATTCCCGAAATCAATCTATGACAACGTTGCATACGGTCCGCGTATCCACGGTCTAGCGCGTGCAAAATCTGATTTGGACGAAATCGTGGAAAAGTCGCTTCGTAGCGCTGCGATCTGGGATGAAGTCAAGGACCGCCTTGACGCGCCGGGCACGGGGCTTTCTGGCGGGCAACAACAGCGCTTGTGCATCGCGCGGGCTGTGGCTACTGCGCCCGAAGTGTTGTTGATGGATGAGCCATGTTCGGCGCTTGATCCTATAGCCACTGCACAAGTGGAAGAGCTGATCGACGAGCTGCGCCAGAACTTCGCGGTGGTGATTGTCACCCACTCCATGCAGCAGGCCGCGCGTGTCAGTCAAAAAACGGCGTTCTTTCACCTTGGAAACTTGGTCGAATACGGCGATACCAACCAGATCTTCACCAAACCCAGCGATCCGCGTACGGAAAGCTATATCACTGGACGGATTGGATAAAGCGATGAGCAACCTTCATATTTCTTCCGCGTTTGATCGCGATCTCGAAGCGATCCAAGCGCAGATCATGAAAATGGGCGGTATGGTTGAAGCCGCCATCATTGACGCCGCCAAATCGCTTGAAACACGCGATATTGAATTGGCCGAACAGGTGCGCAACGGCGACAAGGCAATCGATGTGCTGGAGCTGGAAATCAACGAAGAGGCTGCGCGCGTCATTGCGCTGCGTGCGCCCACGGCGATTGACCTGCGTCTGATCCTGTCGGTGATCAAGATCAGCGCTGCCCTTGAACGTATCGGTGATTACGCGAAAAATATGGCTAAACGCACCTCGGTTCTGGACGATCTACCAGAGGTGACGGGGGCGCAAACCTCACTGCGCCGCATGGCGCGTGAGGTGCAAGGGATGCTGAAAAACGTGCTCGATGCCTATGTGCAGCGTGACGCGGATCTCGCCATGGCCGTCATAGCGCAGGATGAAGACGTCGATCAGATGTACAACGCGCTGTTTCGCACATTCCTGACCTTCATGATGGAAGATCCGCGCAACATTACCCCTTGCATGCACCTGCACTTCATTGCCAAGAATACCGAACGTATGGGGGATTTAGTGACAAATATCGCAGAACAAGTGGTCTATTTGGTGACGGGTGGTGCGCCCGAAGAAGCGCGCCAAAAGGGTGATTTGTCCTCAACAGACAGCTCTATTTCCAAGGTCTGATCGTATGAAGGTGGTTCAACCTTGTATTCTAGTGGTTGAAGATGAAGCCGCGCAGCGCGAAGTCCTGTCCTATAATCTGGAAGCGGAGGGTTACCGCGTTCTCCAAGGTGAAAGTGGCGATGAGGGCCTGTTGCTTGCGCGTGAAAACGTGCCCGATCTGATAGTTCTGGATTGGATGTTGCCTGAGATGTCAGGAATCGAGGTATGCCGGCAGGTGAAATCAGACACGACCACGAAAGCCATCCCGATTATCATGCTCTCCGCGCGCTCTGAGGACGTGGATAAGGTGCGTGGCTTGGAGACGGGGGCTGATGATTATGTTGCAAAACCCTATTCCGTTAAAGAACTGATGGCGCGTGTGAAGGCGCAATTACGGCGTACGAGACCCGCCGCCCTTGGCGCGCAATTGGACTTTGAGGATATCGTTTTGAACGGGGAAACTCACAAAGTGACCCGCGCAGGTGTTGAGCTGAAACTGGGTCCAACCGAATACCGATTGCTTAGCCAATTGATGGAAAAACCCGGTCGCGTTTGGCCGCGAGAGCAATTGCTGGACCATGTTTGGGGCCGCGATGCCTTTGTGGACACGCGTACCGTCGATGTGCATGTGGGGCGCTTACGCAAAGCCCTGACAGCAGAAGGCGGATCTGATCCTATTCGCACGATTCGTGGGACAGGGTATGCGTTCGGCTAAAGCCTAGCGTGGCAACCAGTCCTCGCCCTCGGCCTGCGTTGAGATCCAGTCACGAAACAATGCTAAGGTTGGGTTTTGTGCATTGCTGTTCGGCCAGACTAAATAATACGCCCCAATCGAACGTGTCGGCCCACCAAAAGCAGTGACAAGGCGGCCCGCACGCAGTTCTTGTTCCGCAATAAAATCAGGTAGTAGCGCAATGCCAAGCCCATGGATCGCGGCTTGAGTGATGGTTGAAAATTGATCAAATTGCGCGCCCGCAAGGCTTGGTGGTGGCGCATTATGGGAGGCAAGCCATCTGCGCCAAGCCTCTGGTCGGGTCTCGATATGCAGCAAGGGCAGGGTGCAGAGCGCCTCCGCACTGTCTAGCGGCAGGCGGTCCAGAAAATCGGGTGCACAGACAGGGATTAGGGTTTCTTCGCGCAACAACATGCTTTGACACTCATCCCAATGACCATTCCCATAGTGAATGGCTGCATCAAAAGGCTCGGCTTGAAATTGCACCGCTTCCATGCGCGTAGACAGATTTACGGTTACATCTGGGTGAAGCCCTGCAAACTGTGCTAAACGCGGCACCAACCAACGCATGCCAAAGCTAGGAAGAATAGCGAGGCTGAGACCACCAGCACCCGGTTGCACATGAAGTTGCATCGCCGCACGTGCGATCAGCGAGAGGGCTGTGCGCACCTCACTGGCATAGCGGGCACCTGCGTCTGTCATATGCATACGACGCTTTTCGCGCGTGATTAATGGTGCGCCAAGCTGCTCTTCCAGAATTTGCAATTGCCGCGATACTGCACTTTGCGTCAGCGATAATTCTTCTGCCGCTGCGGTCGCCGTGCCGAGGCGATCGAGCGCCTCCAGCGCGCGCAAGGACGCCAGAGAAGGCAGATAGCGTCGGGGCAGGGATGTTGCTGGCATATTCTATAAACTCATGAAGTTGTGCGATACTCTTGTTAGCGTCTTTCGGAAATTGCGTCTATACGAGATTGGGAATACGGCCGATAGGCCCAGAAATCGGAGCGGATAGATGAACGAAATGTCAGTGAATGCACCAGCTTTGCGAGCGAAAGATCAACCGGACTTGAGCAATTTCCAATGGGATGATCCGTTCCGCGTGTCGGAGCAACTTAGCGAAGACGAACGCATGATTGCAGACAGCGCGCGCGCCTATGCGCAGGAAAAACTTTTGCCGCGGGTACTAAAGGCCTACGTCGAGGAAAAGACCGATCCTGAAATTTTCCGCGAAATGGGTGAGATGGGTTTGCTTGGCACGACGATTCCTGAAGAATACGGCGGTCTTGGTGCTGGCTACGTCAGCTACGGTCTCGCTGCGCGCGAAGTGGAGCGTGTGGATAGCGGATACCGCTCTATGATGTCCGTACAATCGTCCTTGGTGATGTATCCGATTTACGCCTACGGCTCTGAAGCGCAGCGCAAGAAATACTTACCCAAATTAGCGAGCGGCGAATTGATCGGCTGCTTTGGATTGACCGAACCTGACGCAGGCTCTGATCCCGGCGGTATGAAAACACGCGCTGTGAAAACGGCGACGGGGTATAAGATCACAGGTTCTAAAATGTGGATTTCCAACAGCCCAATCGCGGATGTGTTCGTGGTCTGGGCGAAGTCGGAAGAGCATGGTGGCAAGATTCGCGGTTTTGTTCTTGAAAAAGGTATGACAGGGCTAAGCGCGCCAAAGATTGGCAACAAGCTGAGTCTGCGCGCGTCCATTACTGGCGAAATTGTCATGGACAACGTCGAAGTCGGCGAAGATGCGTTGTTGCCGAATGTGCAGGGTCTGAAAGGTCCGTTCGGCTGTTTGAACCGCGCGCGTTATGGCATCAGCTGGGGCGTGATGGGGGCCGCGGAATTTTGTTGGCACGGCGCGCGTCAATACGGGCTTGATCGCAAACAATTCGGCAAGCCTTTGGCACAAACCCAACTGTTTCAGAAAAAGCTGGCTGATATGCAGACGGAGATCGCATTGGGCCTACAGGCCAGCCTGCAAGTGGGTCGCTTGATGGACGCCGCTAACGCAGCGCCAGAAATGATCTCAATTGTGAAACGCAACAACTGCGGAAAAGCCCTCGATATTGCACGCATGTCTCGCGATATGCACGGGGGCAATGGCATCTCAGCAGAGTTCGGCGTGATCCGTCATATGGTAAACCTTGAGACGGTAAATACCTACGAGGGCACGCATGATGTGCACGCGTTAATCCTTGGTCGTGCGCAAACCGGTTTGCAGGCGTTCTTTTAAATTTCATGAAATGAGTGGGTTGCGGCGCGTCCTTAATGCCGCAACCTCGTAATCCACAATGCGTGAACAGTTTTGTGGGCGGACCTAGATGAACATCGGAAATTTAATGCATGATGCGTATAATCAGTATTATGTAATTTATTGATCTGAGAAAATCTCAGGAAAACAGGGTTTTCTCCTCTAGACATCGGATGCCTGACTGCGGCACACTAAATGCTGAACAAATGAGACTGAGTAAAATGCGCGTATTGATCCTGAATGGGCCTAACTTGAACTTGTTGGGCACACGACAGCCCGAGGTTTATGGCGCGACCACGCTCAAGAACATTGAGCAGATGTGCCGCGCGTATGCGCCGGAGGCTGCGATCAACTTTGCGCAGTCCAATCATGAAGGTGTAATGATCGACGCGATCCACGCGGCGAAATCGACGCAAGACGGAATCATTCTAAACGCTGGTGCGTATACACACACGTCGGTGGCGCTTCATGATGCCCTCGCCTCAGTCGAGCTGCCGTGCGTCGAGGTTCATCTGAGCAACATCCATGCGCGCGAACCGTTTCGACATCACTCCTACGTTGCACCGGTTGCGATTGGTCAAATCGCGGGATTTGGCGCGCAAAGTTATCTGTTGGCGCTCGACGCTTTGAGCGCGCACTTGGCTAAAACCTAAATGAGCGAGCTGCGCGCATTTCTCGAAGACCTTACGGCTGCGCAATCGGCGGAAAATCTTTGGACCAAGCACTGCGCGAAGATGGCTGAATATGGCTTTGATCGTATCATCTACGGATTTTCGCATTTCATGTCGAAAACCTCCTTAGGGGATCCTGATGACTTTGTCCTTTTGACAAACCATGATCCTAAATACATGAATCTGTTTATCGGTAGCGGATTGTATCGCGATGCGCCGATGGTGCGGTGGGCTTTGAACAATGTGGGTGCGTGCAGTTGGGGCTATCTCTGGGGTGAGCTCGCAAGCGGTAGTCTTAGCGAACGTGAGAAGCAAGTTATTGAAATTAATCAACAACATAGCGTTACAGCAGGCTATTCTATCAGCTTCAAGGCGATTACATCCCGCTCAAAAGGTGCGATTGCACTGACAGCGCGAGCAGGGATGAGCCAAGATGAAGTCGATGCCGTCTGGGCTGAGCATGGCAGCGATATCGTGTTGATGAACAACATTGCGCATCTCAAAATCATGACCCTGCCCCTAGGTGGTCGGTCTTTAACGGACCGTCAACGCGAGGCGTTGGAATGGGTTGGGGATGGTAAAACTACTCAAGATATCGCGCTTTTAATGGGGCTTACGGCAGCGACTGTCGAGAAACATCTACGCCTCGCGCGTGTCGCTCTGAGTGTGGAAACAACCGCGCAAGCAGTGTTGAAAGCCTCGTTTCAAAATCAAATGTTTATCGTGGATGCGCTCTAACAGAGCGTTCTTTGCGCATTACGGCTGCGTGAATTTAGTGTGAAACGCGCAAAGGTATGGAATCCTATACTTTTTGTTTAAGTACACCTGACGTATTCTAAACCTGTTCCGTGAGTGGTGGCTTTAGCCTAGGAACTTTTTTGGGGGTTAACTTCGTGATTTCGAAGCGCTTGCTCCCTCGTTGAAGCAATTCAACACCGGCTTAGGTGGCGTATAGTCAGCCACTTGACCGGACTTATCGCTGGTCTGCCTCATCCCAACGTACGGGTTGGCGATTATTATTGGCGGCGCACCCCCCTCGGGTAGCGTCGCCTTTTTTTGTTTTTTAGGTTTTGAAAAATTCAGCTTTGGGTTGAGTTAATCTCTGGGGTATTTTCGTTAAATGCTGATATTGGGATTTATGTGTTGCACGTTTGAGGAGAGTTATGGCTGTAGATCATCAATTTCAGTGCCTTAATATTCTGAGCTTCGTGACGTTGAATGATTGCTTCGATGTCCAGACTAATTATTTTTCGTGCGGCGGTTTTAAATGTGAAGATAGACCATGACTATCGCTAACAGTATTGCCCGTAGATTGCTTCCTCAATAATGAATTCTAACAATTTTCCAAACCCTTTCGCCATTTAGCTACGCAATTTAAAGTGTTTGATTAACGGTATAGACTTCTTCTACAATTGGGGCATCATCAAGGTGGCTGTGACGAAACGCGGATATTGGCTGTTATGTTTTGAAGTATAGCTAAACAAAAAAAACCGCCGCGCGAAGATAATCGCACGGCGGCCCACTACTCAAAAAAGTTGAAAAGCGTTTAGCCCTTCATTGTTTTCGCAACTTCTGCTGCGAAATCTTCTTCTTTCTTTTCAATACCTTCGCCAACTTCGAGACGCACGAATGCGGTGATGTCGACGCCTGCTTCTTTCGCTGCTTCCGCAACGGTCAGGTCTGGGTTGATCACAAACGCTTGGCCCAAAAGTGTGCTCTCTGCGAGCCATTTTTTCATACGGCCCACAATCATTTTCTCGATCACTTGTTCAGGCTTACCGGACTCGCTTGCGATATCCATCTGAACTTGCTTCTCTTTCTCAACGATTGCTGGGTCCAGATCTGCCTCGGACAACGCCGCTGGGTTTGCCGCCGCGATGTGCATCGCTACCTGCTTGCCGAACGCCTCATTATCTGCGGACAGACCAACGAGGACGCCGATTTTGCCCATGCCAGCTGTCGCTGCGTTGTGCACGTAGGACACCACAGCAGGCGCTTCGACTGCAGACATGCGACGCAGGGACATGTTCTCGCCAATCGTCGCGATCTTGTCTGTGAGAACCTCAGAAACAGGCTTGCCGCCCATATCCGCGCCTGCAAGTGAGTCTACGTCGGACACGCCCATTGCAACTGCCGCGATACCGCCAACCATCTCTTGGAATTCTGCGTTTTTACCAACGAAGTCAGTTTCGGAATTCACTTCAACTGCAACGCCTTTGCCGCCGTCAACCGCAACGGCCACAAGACCCTCTGCTGCCGTACGACCGGATTTCTTTGCCGCTTTCGCGAGGCCCTTGGTGCGCAACCAATCGATTGCTGCCTCCATGTCGCCGTCAACTTCTGTGAGCGCTTTTTTCGCGTCCATCATGCCTGCGCCGGATGCGTCGCGCAGTTCTTTAACCATGGCTGCTGTGATTGCCATTTTCATATCTCCTAAAATGGGGAAAACGAGGGCGGGGTGGTCCCTGCCCTCGCTCAATAAAGACTTAAGGCTTAGCTTGCAGCTGGTGCTTCGGCTACGACTTCTTCAACAGGTGCTTCTTCCATCGCGCCAAGATCAACGCCAGCGGCACCAAGCTGAGCGGACATGCCGTCAAGCGCAGCACGTGCTGCGAGATCTGTATAAAGTGCTATTGCGCGTGCCGCGTCGTCGTTGCCAGGAATGATGTAGTCGATGCCATCTGGGGAACAGTTGGAGTCAACAACAGCAACAACAGGGATACCCAATTTGTTGGCTTCTGCGATCGCCAACGCTTCTTTTTTCACGTCGATGACGAAGATTAGGTCAGGCACACCGCCCATTTCACGGATACCGCCGAGAGATGCCTGAAGCTTGCCTTGATCGCGCTCCATGCCGAGGCGCTCTTTCTTGGTCAGACCTTCAAAGCCTGTCTCGAACTTCTCGTCGATAGACTTAAGGCGGTTGATGGACTGGGAAACGGTCTTCCAGTTCGTCAACGTGCCACCCAACCAACGGTGGTTCATGTAGTACTGTGCGCACTGCTCTGCAGCTGCGGCAACTGGCGCTGCGGCCTGACGCTTTGTGCCAACGAACAAGATACGGCCGCCCTTAGCGACTGTATCACGGATCGCGTTCAAAGCTGCGTCGAGCATTGGTACGGTCTGTGTCAGGTCCATGATGTGGATGCCATTGCGCGCGCCGTAGATGAACGGACCCATACGAGGGTTCCAACGCTGCGTTTGGTGGCCGAAGTGTACGCCTGCTTCAAGCAATTGGCGCATAGTGAACTCTGGTAGAGCCATGTCTGTCTTCCTTTTTCCGGTTTCGCCTTGATGGGGGTGATGAACGGATGTTCAAACCGGCGGACGTTTTGAGGATTTCTCCCTCAAAGGCCCAACCCCACCTGCGGGATTTAGTAACGCGCGTTTATGACAGCTTGAGATACTGCGCAAGACCTTTGCGCGGTGCGGGCGACAATTTTTCTAGAAAAATTAGTCGTTCAACCAAGCTTTGCAGCGCGAGCATCGCGCAAGCGCGCGAAATCATCGCCCGCATGGTACGAAGAGCGTGTCAAAGGCGTGGCTGAGACCATCAAAAAGCCCTTGCCCCACGCTGCCTTCTCGTAGGCTGCGAACTCCTCAGGCTCGACAAAGCGTGCAACACCATGGTGCTTGGGCGTGGGCTGCAAATACTGACCAATGGTCAGAAAATCTACGTCAGCGGCGCGCATGTCGTCCATAACCTGTTGAACAGACTGCTTATCTTCGCCCAGACCAACCATGATGCCCGATTTTGTGAAAATCGTCGCATCCATTTCCTTCACTTGCTGCAACAAACGCAAGGAATGGAAATAGCGCGCACCGGGGCGTACGGTCGGATAAAGGCCCGGGACGGTTTCGAGGTTGTGATTGAACACATCGGGACGGGCTTCAACAACCGCCTCAACCGCGCTCACAGGGCACTTTAGGAAATCAGGTGTCAAAACCTCAATTGTCGTCTCGGGTGCGCGGTGGCGCACAGCACGAATGGTCTGTGCGATATGTCCGGCACCGCCATCAGCCAGATCATCACGGTCCACAGAGGTGATCACAACATGGTTCAACCCGAGCGTTTCAACCGCATGGGCCACCCTGCCCGGTTCAAACGCATCGAGCGCGTCTGGCTTGCCCGTCGCAATGTTACAAAAGGTACAACCGCGTGTACAAATGTCGCCCATGATCATCATGGTCGCGTGACCTTGGTTCCAGCATTCACCTACATTTGGGCAACTCGCCTCTTCGCAAACTGTCACCAGCTTGTTCTCGCGCAAAATATTGCGGGTTTCTTTATATCCAGCACCGGTGGGCGCTTTTACGCGAATCCAGCTTGGTTTCTTGGGCTGCGCATTGTCAGGACGATGAGCTTTTTCTGGGTGACGTTGGTCGGGAATTTTAAGATCGCGCATCGCAAAGCCCTCTCAAGCATAAAAACGAAAAGAGTGTGGCCGATGGTGTAGCACACATTCCTGCGTTTGCCAGCCGCGCAAATGCATAGCTGGGATGCACTCTCCAAAGGTCCACAGGCAAAAAAACGGCGCTCGTTTTCACGAAGCGCCGTTATATCAACTCATTACACGGGAGCATAAAGGGGGTCGGTTTGTGCCTTTGAGTCACCCGATCAAAACATCACCCAATTCGGTCTCGTAAAACTGCAATAAACGCTGCAAAGCGATTCTGAGAACGATCTTGCCAGATCGTGCGGACCAGCCCATGCGTTTTTCAGCGGTCTCTAAGCCTTCCAGATAGCAGCAACACTTCAAGGCAATATCGCCAAGCCCAGGCCCAAGGTATTGCAAGGCTTTTGCAACCCTTTCTCGGGCTTCAGAGGGTCCGTTAAAACCGTCATTACCAGCGCTCTGCCCGCCCTGTTTGCGGCCTGCAATTAGAAAATTGTCCCAGTTTTGCGCAACACTTGGCCCCATTTGTGCAAGCTCGAAATCCTCGCGCAAGCGTTCGGCTGCGTTGACCAAAGCTTCGCTCAAAAATTGCGATCCATCCTTGTCTTTGCGCCGCGACAAGGCCGCGACCGGGCTTTCCGCAGTGTTGTAGCGCACGCGGCGACGTCCACCGTCTTCGTCCGAGGATGGATTGCCTGTAGATTTGGTGTGCGCATCATTGTCTGACAATTCAGCGAGTTTACCGCGCCCTGCAGCTGTAATTTTATAACGCGAAATCCGGCCCAGTTTTGCGCATTCAATCCAAGCGTTTAGTGCTAATACAGACACGAATTCGGCCGACACAGAAGCCGTCTTACTCGTAGCGCCATTCGCGTTTTCACGCACAACAACTGCCGTCGCCATGCCCTCCGCGACGGCCAAGACAGATCCCGCCTCGCATAATCTGCGCAAGATTCGAAGCGTTTGCTGATCCATATTAGCAGCATCATTTTTGAAGCCTTTAGTACTTGGCATGTCACTCATTTCAGACGTCTCCTTAGCGCAAAAAGAGGGGGTGCCGTGAAAAAATTTTGAACTTAACAAGTGCAAAGCGCGATCGACCAAAGGATCGTCGCGACGGACTTCAATTTTACGAATTTGGCGCAAAACGGTCGACGCATGACAGCCAGTGCGACGCGCCACTTCTCTTATAGGCAGGCCCGCTTGCGTGTGGGTCAAATATCGTTGAACGGATTCGGGCACCCATGACGGAATTGGCATTTTGGGCGAAAAACCCGCGCCAGAGGTGTCTGAGTTCGTCATTAAGTGAGTCAATTTTTCTGACCTTGTTGTAAGGGAATTATCCATAGAGTTTTCCACAACTTGACCGCTAGTTGTTACGTAATCGTTAACAGTTAGCGTTCCATTAAGTATTGTTTCCAAATCATAAACAATACTGAACATGGCGTGCGGAGCGGTCGCCCAAATCGCAAAACATCTTAAGGTTGTGTATTATTCTCCGATAACTGCCACAGTATTGGGGACTTATATGCTTGATCTGAAATCACAATTGTCGCAGTTAAAACGCCCGAAATTATTGGTGCGTGCGGCAAGTCTTGGGCAAAAAGACTATCGCCGAAAGGTCCATCTGAACCGTGTGCTTGGCGGCAATGTACCTGCCAAAGCGAGTGCAATTTTGATACAGCTTTGCGATCTTGAGAATCACCAAAACAGTCTACGAAAAACGCGCGATGCTGCTTACAGCGCCGCGCGTCATGTAGAAATATTGATTGCCCTCATCGCCGAAAGCCAGCGCTTCGCAAACCATTCCGGATAGTTTAGACGAAAGCGTCTGGCATCGAGGCCTTCTTGTCCTCAACATAAGCGGTCAGTGCGGCTAAGGTGTCCGGATCAAGGGCTGGTTTTTGATAGGTGGATAGCATCTGTGCCACCCGCGCGTTTGCAAGGGTTTGAGTGTCGCGCGCGCCTTCATCATACCATGTCTCAAATGGTTTGTAATCAAAGACATCCGTGCGCCAGAACGCATTTTTAAAGTTGGCTTGCGTGTGTTCGCACCCAAGGTAATGACCGCCGGGGCCTACTTCGCGAATGGCACCCATTGCCTGCGCATTCTCGTCAATCTCAACGCCGCGTGCCATATGGTGCAAGATCCCCAATTGATCCGCATCCACCACGAATTTCTCAAAGGATGCTACCAGCCCACCTTCAAGCCAGCCGCAAGAATGCAGCATAAAGTTCACACCACCAAGCAGCGCTGCGCTATGGGTGTGGGCTGTTTCATACGCGGACTGCGCATCAGGCAATTTCGACCCACAAAGCCCCCCGCCAGAACGGAACGGTAGGCCCAAACGCCGCGCAAGTTGACCTGCACCGTAAAGAATATGACTGGCCTCTGGTGTCCCAAATGTCGGTGCGCCAGAGTTCATGTCGATCGAGGTCACAAAGGCGCCTGCAATAACTGGCGCGCCCGGGCGAATGAGTTGGCTATAGGCGATGCCTGCGAGCAGTTCTGCAAGAACCTGTGTCAGCGTGCCTGCAACCGAAACGGGTGCCATCGCGCCACCAACGATGAAGGGCGAGATGATGCAGGCTTGGTTGTTTTGTGCATACACCTCCAAAGCGCCCATCATGATATCATCGAACGTCATCGGTGAGTTAATATTGATCAGCGAGGTCATCACTGTGTTTTCCTGAACGAACTCCTTGCCGAACAGAATTTCACACATCTCGACGCTATCTTGTGCGCGGCTCGGATCGGTGACGGAGCCCATGAACGGCTTATCGCTGAGCGTCATATGTGCGAGCAACATATCAAGATGGCGCTTGTTCACGGCGACATCTGTCGGTTCGCAAACCGTGCCGCCAGAATGGTGCAACCACTTGGACATATAGCCAAGTTTCACAAACTTCTGGAAATCATCCATCGTTGCGTAGCGACGGCCACCTTCTGCGTCGCGCACAAAGGGCGGACCATAGACAGGGGCGCAGACCATAGTGTTGCCACCTATAACCACGTTGCGCTCAGGATTGCGCGCGTGCTGGGTAAAGCTCGACGGCGCCGTCTTGCAGAGTTCGCGCGCCAAACCTTTTGGAATGCGCACGCGCTCGCCCTCGATGATCGCGCCTGCCGCGCGCCAACGTTCAAGCGCGGCTGGGTTAGAGACGAAATTCACCCCCACTTCTTCAAGGATTTGCTCGGCATTTGCCTCGATCACATCCAGTGCAGCCTCACTCAGAACTTCATAGTTCGGGATATTGCGCTCGATGTATTTGGCGGTGTCAAAGCTAACGGATGTGCGTTCTGCGCGACGGGCTGCGCCGCCACCTCCACGGGTTCTACGTGTGCGTGCTGCTTCGGCCATACCTTTGATCCTTACGTTTGAAGGGTGCTGACAATGTGTGTCATTGATACGCAAACTCTCTGCACGCGCACTGCGGGTTTGCGGCCTTTGCGGTGAAAAAGCGACCTTTGGTACGAAATCAGCAGCGCTGATACACGAGCTGGATCAAGCAGAGCCTGCAACGGGCGAACATATTTCAATCAAAATACCATCTGGATCGCTCACGAATGAAACGGTTTGACCCCACGGCATCTGCGTCGGTTCCTTTTGCGAAACCGCGCCTGCTTCCACTGCGGTTTTAAACGCTCTCCCAACATCATCGGTTTCAAACGCAATCTCGAACACAGGTTTTAACGGATCAGCTACGCCAACCCCTTTGCCTGTTTGTGCGATCAGTTCTTTCGCGGCGAAAGCCAGTTTTGTTTCGCCCGTGACCATCTCGCCATAATCGCCACTTTCATGGATAAAGCCGCGTGTTAGGCCAAATGCGACCTCGTAAAGGTTCATACTTTTGGCGACGTTTTCAACGTAAAGAATAGTGTAACGAAGTTTCATAGTGCTGTCCTGTCGGTGTATTCGACGTGACTTTAGCCAGATGTTCGTTTTCTGTATCGCAAATTTGGGCAGAGCATCCGAATTGACCTCCGTCGCGCCCTGCCCTAGAGCACACATATGACAGATATATCCCATGACCGCCTTCTCATTGTAGACTTTGGTAGCCA
The DNA here is from genome assembly GCA_000156115.1 of Rhodobacteraceae bacterium HTCC2083. Classification (GTDB taxonomy): domain Bacteria; phylum Pseudomonadota; class Alphaproteobacteria; order Rhodobacterales; family Rhodobacteraceae; genus Planktotalea. The sequence goes on along the minus strand of DS995276.1, from coordinate 3,279,485 downwards.
AGTCACACAGCTTATCGCGCGTCGTTTGCGCGAGCTGAATGTTTACTGTGAAATTCACCCCTATCAAAACGTGACAGATGCTTATTTGGCGGAATTTGCGCCAAAAGCGGTTATTCTGTCGGGCGGCCCTGATAGTGTGACACGCGAAGGCTCACCGCGTGCGCCCGAGAGCCTCTTTGAGTACGGCGTTCCCGTGTTGGGCATATGCTACGGCCAGCAAGTCATGATGCAACAGTTGGGTGGCAAGGTCGAAGGTGGCAAGATTTCTGGCGGTGGTGGCACTGCTGAATTTGGTCGTGCGTTTGTGACACCTCAAAACACATTGGCTTTGCTTGAGGGTTGGTTCGCAGAGGGTAACGAACAAGTCTGGATGAGCCATGGCGATCACGTCAGCGCACTCGCGCCTGGGTTTGAGGTCTTTGGCACCTCCCCCAATGCGCCCTACGCGATCACCGCGGATGCCGCACGCAATTTCTTCGCGGTGCAGTTTCATCCTGAAGTGCATCACACGCCGAACGGCTCGAAATTATACGAGAACTTTGTGCGCCTTGCCGGATTTACAGGCGACTGGACGATGGATGCATATCGCGATCAAGCGATCGAGGCGATCCGCGCACAGGTTGGCGACAAGAAAGTCATTTGCGGTCTTTCGGGTGGTGTTGATAGCTCCGTCGCGGCAGTGCTCATTCATGAAGCGATTGGCGATCAATTGACCTGCGTGTTCGTGGATCACGGTTTGCTGCGCAAGGGCGAAGCGGATGAGGTAGTGTCGATGTTTCGCGACAATTACAACATGCACTTCATTCACGCAGAAGAGCAGGAATTGTTCCTGGGCGAGTTGGATGGCCAAGACGATCCAGAGACCAAACGTAAGATTATTGGCCGTCTGTTCATTGACGTGTTCCAGAAATACGCGGGCCAGATTGACGGTGCAGAGTTCCTAGCGCAGGGCACGCTCTACCCTGATGTCATTGAAAGCGTGAGCTTTTCTGGTGGCCCGTCCGTCACGATCAAGTCGCATCATAATGTGGGTGGCTTGCCCGAAAAGATGGGTTTAAAGCTGGTTGAGCCTCTACGCGAGCTTTTTAAGGACGAAGTGCGCGCCCTTGGCCGCGAGCTTGGCCTACCTGCCTCTTTCATCGGCCGTCATCCTTTCCCAGGTCCAGGACTGGCCATTCGCTGTCCTGGTGAAATCACCCGCGCAAAGCTTGATATCCTACGCGAAGCAGATGCGGTCTATATCGATCAAATTCGCAAGCACGGGCTTTATGATGAAATTTGGCAGGCCTTCGTTGCGATCTTGCCTGTGCGCACTGTTGGCGTGATGGGTGACGGGCGCACCTATGATTTTGCTTGCGCCTTGCGCGCTGTGAACTCAGTTGATGGGATGACGGCGGATTATTATCCGTTTAGCCACGAATTTCTTGGCGAAACGGCGACGCGGATCATCAACGAAGTGCCGGGGATCAACCGTGTGACCTATGATATCACGTCCAAACCGCCCGGCACGATTGAGTGGGAATGATGCCCCTAAAGAGAGTTTAGAGGCAAAATGAAGGACACGCTTGCCCCTGAGCTGCGCGCGGCGCTTTGGATGATCGGTTCAATCCTGTCGTTTTCCTTTATGGCGGTCGCGGGGCGTTGGTTGGCGGAGGGGTATGATACGTTCGAGATCATGCTCTATCGCTCCTTAACGGGCATCGTGATAGTCTTTGTGTTTGCGGCGTTTTTTGGAACTTTGAGCGAGCTCAGCACGCGCTCTGCCCCGACCCATGTGATCCGTAATCTGTTTCACTTCGTTGGGCAAAACCTGTGGTTCTACGCAATCACGGTCATCCCATTGGCGCAGGTGTTTGCGCTTGAGTTTACCTCTCCCATCTGGATCTTGATCCTCTCGCCCATCTTCTTGGGCGAACGCATGACCCGTCCGCGCATTGTGGCGGCGGTCTTGGGTTTCATCGGCGTCTTGGTCGTTACACGTCCCGGCGCAACGCCGCTTAATGCAGGTATTGTCATGGCTGCGATTGCTGCGATTTGTTTCGCGCTGACGGGGCTGTTGACCAAGCGATTGACGAAAACGGAAAGTCTGACCTCAATCTTGGCGTATCTCACTGCCACACAAGCCGTTTTTGGACTGATCTGCGCCGGATATGATGGCGATATTCGCTTGCCAACAACAGAGAGCACACCGCTTTTGGGTTTGGTCGGCCTCGCCGGTTTAATTGCGCATTTTTGTCTGACCAAAGCGCTGAGCATTGCACCTGCGACCGTCGTCATGCCGATAGATTTCACCCGTCTGCCGTTGATTGCTGTGATTGGTATGTTGGTCTTCGGTGAAGCGCTTGATCCTTGGGTGTTCGTGGGGGCCGCGCTCATATTTGCGGGTAATTATTATAATATCTGGTCAGAGACCCGCAAAGCGCAGATTTCGGATTGAGCCTACGTGTCCTTTGCTGCAAGCCAGTTCCGTGAGACAAAGCGAAGACATATCCCCCCTCGCTTGGGTGCTTCTAGGCCTTTTGGGTTTGATCTGGGGCGGCTCGTTCCTGTCCATTCGGATTTCGCTTAATGAGATCGGGTTTCTGACCTCTGTCGCGCATCGCACGGGTTGGGCCATGTGTCTGTTGTGGCTTTATGTTTGGCTGCGCGGCATCCCAATTCCACGTTCGCGCGAGGTGTGGATCGGGTTTCTTGGAATGGGCCTACTTAACAATGCGATCCCCTTTTCACTGATGGCTTGGGGGCAATTAACGGTTGAAAGCGGCCTCACCTCGATCTTCAACGCTGCGACCGCAATCTTTGGTGTAGTTCTTGCCTCGCTGTTTTTTGCAGATGAAACCTTAAGCCCCCGAAAACTGTTGGGGGTTATAATCGGATTCTGCGGTGTCGCCACGGCCATCGGGATTCAGCACCTTATGAGTTTCGATCCGCGCTCTCTCGCGCAATTGGCGATCGTAGCTGGTACGATTTCATATGCTTTTGCAGGGATATGGGCACGTAAACGTCTTAGTGGCCTGCCCCCCGAAGTTGCGGCTGCAGGGATGCTCACAGGCGCAACAATAATCACGCTCCCTGCTGCTTGGATCATTGAGGGGCCGATCTCGCTTTCCCTTGAACCCATCACATGGCTCGCCATCGGCTACTTTGTGATGATCGCGACGGCGCTGGCCTATCTGCTGTATTACCGCATCCTTGCATTAGTAGGCAGTGGTAACCTAATGCTAGTAACCTTGCTCGTGCCGCCAATAGCGATCGTGCTTGGCGCAGTGGTTTTGGGCGAAACCTTACATCCGCGCGCCTATCTTGGGTTTGGGTTGCTGACTGTCGGTTTGTTCATTCTCGATGGACGCGCCGTTGACGCCTTTCGCCGCGCAAAGTAGCAAGGCGGTACCGTCATTTGCGCGAAGGACCGCCACATGCTTTATCCCACTGCGCAAGCTTGGCGCGAAGCTCCTCACAAACGCGTTTTGATCTTCGCGATGTCGGGTCTTGGTAAAACCCATGTGTCCGAAATGCTCGCCGAGCAAGGCGGCTGGTTTCACTACTCCGTGGACTATCGCATCGGCACGCGCCACATGGGCGAACATATTATCGACAATCTCAAACGTGAGGCGATGAAAACACCGTTCCTGCGCAAGATGTTGATGCAGGATCTGATCCATTTTGGTGTTAATGTGCATGATCACGATCTGCGCCCCGTTGCAGCCTATTTGGGCAAACCGGGCAACCCCGATCAAGGTGGCCTGCCGCTCGCAGAGTATCAGCACCGCCAAGATCAATTCCGCAAGGCAGAGATTGCGGCGCTGAACGACACAGCGCATTTTATCGAGCGCGGCCAATCAATCTATGGCTATGATAATTTTATCTGCGACACGGGCGGGTCTATTTGCGAGTGGGTTGATCCGACTGACCCGAATGATCCATTGCTGAGCAAACTCGCCGAGGACTGCTTGATGGTTTGGATCAAAGGCGGTGAAGCGCATACCGATTCCCTCGTTGCGCGCTTTGACAAAGAGCCCAAACCGATGTCCTATCAGCCTGAATTCTTGCAGCGTATATGGGGTGAATACCTCAATGATAACAACATTAAAGAGGGCGATGTTGATCCAGATGAATTCGTGCGTTGGACCTATGCACAGGCCCTTGCGCACCGCCAGCCGCGCTACGCTAATATGGCGCAAAACTTCGGAATAACTGTTGATGCGTGCGCGTGGGAAACCATCACCTCCGAGGCGACATTCGTAGATGTGATCGCCGACGCCCTTGCAGCACATCAGGCCTAGACCTATCTACATCACTGAAGTCAAAGAAAGTCCGGTGCGATGCCGATAAAACTCCCTGCTGATCTTCCTGCGTATGACGTGCTTCAGCGCGAAGGCGTGATGCTTGTCTCCGAGGACGAAGCGGCGCGTCAGGACATCCGTCCTTTGCGGATTGCTTTGCTGAACCTGATGCCCAAGAAGATTCAGACGGAGAGCCAGTTCGCCCGCCTCATTGGCGCGACGCCTTTGCAGATCGAACTCTCCCTGATCCGTATGAGCGAACACAAAACGCGCAATACGGCGTCGGAACATATGGCAAGTTTTTATCGACCCTTTTCGGAAGTGAAGGACGAGAAGTTCGACGGCTTGATCATCACCGGTGCCCCGATTGAGCATTTGGAGTTCGACGAGGTCACCTATTGGGAAGAACTGCGCGAGGTTTTCGCGTGGACTCAGACCCATGTGCATTCCACATTCGGTGTCTGTTGGGGCGGCATGGCGATGATCAATCATTTTCACGGCGTTCAAAAACATATTTTGGATCACAAGCTGTTTGGTTGTTATCGCCATTCGAATTTGGCACCCGCGTCACCTTATTTACGCGGATTTTCAGATGATTGCGTGATCCCCGTAAGCCGGTGGACTGAAATGCATCAAACCGAGATTGATCGAAATCCCGAGCTCACCACATTGTTGTCGAGCGATGATGCAGGACCGTGTTTGGTCGAAGATCCAAAGCACCGTGCGCTCTATATTTTTAATCATTTCGAGTATGATTCAGGCTCGCTTAAGCAGGAATATGACCGCGATGTTGCAGAGGGTGTGCCGATCCATGTGCCGATGAATTACTACCCCAACGATGATCCAACACAACCGCCTCAGAACCGGTGGCGCAGCCACGCGCATCTCCTTTACGGCAACTGGGTGAATGAGATCTATCAATCAACCCCCTACTATATGGCGGAAATTGGTGGGTAAGGCTCTGTTGATCATTGGGTTTATCCTCATCGCATTTGTTGCGGTAACGCTCTGGCGCGCAAACGCTCGTGAGGCTGCCGCGGAAAAGGCCTATCCCCCTGAGGGCCAAACTATTGAGGTCAAAGGTTACAAAGTCCACGCAGTCGTGCGTGGCGAGGGGCCGGATTTGGTGCTGATCCACGGTGCGTCAGGCTCCACTCGCGATTACACCCATACGCTGGTCGCTCAGCTTGAGAGCGACTATCGAGTGATCGTGTTGGACCGGCCTGGTTTTGGCTACACGCCGCGACTTCACAAAGACGGCGAAAGCCTTGAGGAACAAGCGGCGCTGCTTTCGGCTGCAGCTGCAGAACTCGGCGCAGATCGACCTATCGTGTTGGGACAATCCTTTGGCGGCGCGGTTGCGCTCGCGTGGGCCGTGCATCACCCCGATACCATTTCTGGGCTGGTCTTACTCGCCGCGCCTTCCAATATCTGGAGCACGCCCATCGACCCGCTCTACCGTGCAACATCGTCCTTTTTGGGCGCACATCTTTTAGTGCCGATTCTGACAGCATGGGTGCCAAAGTCCTATGTTGCCAACGCCCTTGAGGGAGTTTTCGAACCGCAAGCTGCACCAGAGGGCTACGCACGTCATTTCGGCCCCAGTATTACATTGCGACGCAAAACAATGGTTGTAAACGCGCGACAACGCGTTCGTTTGCTGCCCGATATCAAGGCGCTAATCCCGAGATACGGTGAAATATCGGTGCCAACAGAGCTGCTTCACGGCGACGTGGACACGATTGTCGGTCTCTCAATTCATTCCGAGTTGTTGGTCAATCAAATCGCACATGCCAATCTTACGGTGCTGAAAGGTATCGGACATATGCCACAACACGTGTCGCAACCTGAGGTCCTCTCTGCAATCTCCCGCGTCGCTTCGCGTGCGCGATTGCAGTAATTGCGCAGCCTCTTCATAGTGGCACCAAGCAACACGGGAACACGCAACATGAGCTTGCCTTTTGACGGTGCTATTAGCACGTTCTACAATGAAAAAGCACCCGGCGCAGTGCGCGACGCGATCAAGTCAAGCGCAGGCGGTGATATTTTGAGCAAGAGCTACCCCTACGGCGCGCGCATGAAGCGTAAACAGTATGAAAAAGATATGGCAGCGCTTCAGATCGAACTGGTACGTTTTCAGCACTGGGTGCGCGAAAATGGTCAGCGTGTGGCGATCGTTTTTGAAGGTCGAGATGCGGCGGGAAAAGGCGGCACAATCAAGCGCTTCCGCGAGAACCTTAATCCACGTGCTGCCAATGTGGTGGCACTTTCCAAACCAACCGAGCGCGAGCAAAGCCAATGGTATTTTCAGCGCTACATCGATTATTTACCTGCGGGTGGCGAAATCACTTTCTTTGATCGCAGCTGGTACAATCGCGGCGTCGTGGAGCATGTTTTTGAATTCTGCACGCCCGAACAGCGCGAAGTGTTCTTCAAACAGGTTACGCAATTCGAAGATATGATCGTCAATGAGGGCATTACCTTGGTGAAGTTCTGGCTCAATGTGGGGCGTGAGGAACAGTTGCGCCGCTTTATGGAGCGCGAGAACGATCCTTTGAAACAGTGGAAACTCTCTTGGATCGACGTCGAAGGATTGAACCGCTGGGAAGCCTATTCCGATGCGATAAAAGAGAACATGCAACGGAGCCACACAGAAACGGCACCTTGGACCGTGATCCGTTCTGACGACAAACGCCGCGCGCGGGTCAATGCAATCCGTCATGTGCTTGCTCTATTCGCTTATGATCACAAAGATAAAAAGGCATTGGGCGAGGTCGATGCGAAAATCTGCGCCGGACCGGAGATCTGGGATGCCTAAAAAACGTGGTTATCACCACGGAAACCTGCGCCAAGCGCTTGTGGAAGCCGCCTTAGAGCTGATCCGCGCCAAAGGCCCGACGGGTTTCACATTGTCAGAAGCGGCCAAACAAGCGGGCGTCACCCCCGCTGCCGTCTATCGCCATTTTGAAGGTCGCGAAGATCTGATCGCAGAGGCCGCACGCCAAGGCTATGAAATTTTCGCAGATGTAATGCAATACGCTTATGACAAAGGACAACCGTCTGCTTTGGCGGCGTTTGAGGCAACGGGACGCGCGTATCTCGCCTTTGCGCGCAAATACCCCGGGCATTATATCTCTATGTTCGAAAGCGGTATTTCGGTGAATAGAACACCTGAACTTGCGATGGTCTCCACCCGCGCGCGCGGCGTGTTGGAGCAAGCGGCAGAAGATCTGAACCAACATATCCCCATTCACAAACGCCCGCCTGCGTCTATGTTCAGCGCGCATATCTGGGCAATGAGCCACGGTGTTGTCGAACTTTTTGCGCGCAATAGTCCGGGAACCCAAAGCCCGTTCCCTCCTGAAGAACTATTGGAAAGCGCTATTGGCATATACTTACGTGGACTTGGTTTGATCGACGCAGATACCAAATAGAAACGCGCAATGTGCGTCGCAGGTTTAGCATGGCTTTCGTCTATGCAATGTGTCTCCGGCGGGGATATTTGTCAGAGATAGGAAGAGGCAGCCTTTCTCAAAGCCACCTCCTAGAAAGCCATGCTTCTCATCTCACGGTTATCGACGTCCCCGCCTGTACCGTCCAATCACCAAACACCGTCGATGTTAATTTTGCGTTTCTTATCTCTAAAAATATCCTCGCCGGAGGCACCCGCACGCCCCTAGGCGTGCTCAAATAAGAAAAGGGCCGCTCGTAAGAGCAGCCCTTTGCAATAAATTTTGAAGCAGATTAACGTTTCTCTATTCGGTATGTTAATTTACATTTAATTTACAATAACTTATATAGTATATTATATATATGCTTATAGTATGCTACATCTTAGATGACTTTTTAGAGTTTTCGCCCTTTTTCGATAGCACCTTCCACAAGCATTCTTTTCTTTCCGTCAAATATATGCACGAAACCACCATCTTCATTATTGCGCAGTAGCGTTATGCACTCACGTCCGCCCCAAAGAGATTGAGTGTAACAGAACCGACTTTTATTATCAGCCTTCCATTTACCCTTTCCTTTTGCACCTTCCCATACAATCTCCAACTCTCCATTGTCTGTGAAGTACATCGCGCCTTTAGATTTTTTGAGTGTTTTACCACCTAACGGATATGTGTGATTAATAAGTACTTTCTCTAATTCAGATTTACTCAACTTTTCAGTTTTATCGGCTGCATTTACAGCACAAGCGTTCGAAATAATAAATGCAGCAACCGTAAAGTATTTAATTATTTTCATTCTGTTTCTCCATTTTAAACCAGTCTCACTATGCCACTCATCCAAAGCAGCATTTAGCCTATTCAAACACATTAAATCTGCAGTTTTCCAGCAAAAAACGCACACACAGCCCTCTGTTACTGTGCAGCACTCAACGCACCCTACCCTTAAACTCACCCCATACAGCAAGCACACACGTGCTCTATGCCACCACTGCACAGCACTGTTACATCGGTTTCCGATGTAAGCACTACTTGGGCGCTATAGGTGTTTGCGGCTGTTTGGGCTCGAAGTTTTGCTGTGACACTTGCTGCGTTGGCGCTGCTTGGATTTGGTTGGGTGTGTTTGCAGACTTGGGTATGGGCAGCGTTGGCAACTGCTTTACACGCTTTGCTCCTTTCACTTTCACACCTTCAATGTCACGTGCCTCGTCAGCAATTGTGCTTGCCAACAACCTCAGCACCTCCAAACGCACTGCTGCTTGCTCTTTGTTCGTTATGTCTCGTATTGCATTCAGCGCACGTTGCACTGAGCAGCCCCACTTGAGTGGTCCAATTTGAAAGTTAGTGCATGATTGGCCTTTGGTCCATCGGGATGATGGCCTCTGGCGCGGGCGGGCGGTAGCCCAATGCACTGTGTGGTCGCTTGGTGTTGTAATGGTTCCTCCATCTTTCAATGATGATTTGGGCTTCTCGGAGCGAGTAGAAGATTTCACCGTTCAGCAACTCGTCTCGCATTCTCCCGTTGAAGCTTTCGCAGTATCCGTTCTCCCAGGGTGATCCAGGTTCTATATAAGCCGTCTTGGCTCCCACGGCTTTGATCCAATCTCTGACGGCCTCAGCAATGAACTCAGGGCCGTTGTCTGAACGGATGTAGGCAGGGAAACCTCGCAAGATGAACAGGTCCGTAAGAGCGTCGATGACCTCCGTCGAGTTCAGCTTTCGTTTCACTCGGATCGCCAGACATTCTCGGCTATGCTCGTCCAAGATGTTAAGCGTCCGAAACGCCCTACCATCATCTGTCCGGTGATGCACGAAGTCATACGACCAGACGTGATTACGATACTCGGGACGTAAACGGACACATGATCCGTCATTCAGCCAGAGCCGTCCTTTCTTTGGTTGCTTCATTGGCACTTTAAGCCCCTCACGTCGCCATAGGCGTTCGACACGCTTGTCATTAACCTGCCAACCCGCGTCTCTCAGCAGGGCTGCAACCCGACGATAGCCATATCGGCCGTACTGGCGTGTGAACTCGATCATGTCCGCAACCAAGCGTTCTTCGTCAGCACGCCCTTGTGGCAACCGCCGCTGCGTGGATCGGTGTTGGCCTAATACACGGCAGACACGACGCTCAGAAACTTTGAACTGACTACGAACGTGATTGATGCAGGCACGCCTGCGCGAGGGGCTTAGAAGTTTCCCGATGCGGCCTCCCTTAAGATCAACTTATCCAGCGTCAGGTCGGAAACTGCACGCCGAAGACGTTCGTTCTCTTTCTGAAGGCGCTTTAATTCCTTGAGTTGTTCCGTGCCCATTCCGCCATACTTCTTCTTCCAGCGATAATAGGTTTGTTCAGTCACACTGATCTGTCTGATTGCGTCAATCCGAGGCATGCCTTGCCCCATCAGAACTTCAACCTGCCGTAACTTCACGACAATCTCTTCGGGCTTTGGTCTCTTAATGGCCATCTCAGGTCCTCCGCTTTCCTAACTATAGGGGCGGACCACTTCAAAGGGGGAGGCTCACCACGTCAGCCAAAGCACTCACTGTGCCACCCCCATATGTGCAAAATCACCAGCACAAAACTGTAAGTAGTTCCCTACCAAAAACCGCAGCACGTTTTTTCTACGTCTAAAACCCATTTCACACAGCGCCCATTCGTTCTGCTGCTTGCCACTTTGTCCGCGCTTGTTCGTTTAGTGCCGTCGTGCATTTGCTATGCAGAACTGCAAAGCGTTGCGCCCATTGCTTGTGCTTGCTGTCGCTGCTGCCCTCCAATCTCTGTGTGTAGTAATTCAATTTGCTTGCACACACTGCCAATGCATCAGCACTGGGTTGCAACTGTTGGAAACGCAAAACACGCATATAACTTGCGTTCTTGCCCAACCACGCAACGCAAAACTCTTGTTCGCCTTGCACTGCATTTGCAGCCATCAATGCTTGCTTAATCTCATCCAAAACCGTTTTCGTCATCAATTTCTCCTCTGCGCATAAATACACAGCAACACTGTGTTGGTGTTTGCACACGAGTATTTATGGGATTTGGATGATGCGCACTTACAACGCGAATGACATACAACAACTTTTCGACACACAAGCGCATTTGGCGCAATTCTATGTAGTAGCACACACAAACATTTGCCCAGCACGTTTGTCAGTCAAAACGCTGCACACACGCATCCAAGCAGCAAAACAAGACTTACGGCACACACTCAATGTGCTTGCTGCTGCGCTGCATCCAAATCAATCAAACCTCGTGCGTCGCAAGCCACATCTCTATCGCCCACTCACACTTACAACCATCGAAGCCACCAACACAGCGCAAGCACAAACACTCACAACACATTTCAACATAATATTAGGCAATATCCCAAAGCACTTTAGGCAAGCAGCAACAATCGACAGCATATTTAGGCACACTTGGGCAAACTGTAGGCAAAGCGAAGACGTGCACACACAAACAATTATAGGCAGCAGCAAAGGCTTAAATTTCTATGTTCTTAAAGAGGCACATTATGACAAGCAAAAGATTGTAGGCGACATAAGCACTTGGGACGTAGACAACACATTTATTCCCAACGCTGCTGTTTATGCAGACTGAAGTTAGCACAGACAGTTTATACGACAGCACACGCCGTTTGCTTGGGGACGGCGTAGTGTTTCTTATTGCTTGCAACACAGTGTTTCAAACACACTCAAACAAAACAGTAGGTTCAAACACACTGTTTGGACACAACGCACTGCAAACAAACAAGAATGTCATACAATATGTATTGTATGGGGTTCTGCTGTAAGTGCTTGTAATCGAACAACTCATTTGCAGACACTTTATCGTTGTCCAAACACAATATCAGAATTTACACTTAATTACTGATGCTTATGGGGTTTGGAGACAGCAATGCGACAAGCAAAGACACTAAAAGACGCAGAGATAAAACGTGTGCTTGCATACTGCGCAACTCGTCAACACGCATTGCGCGACACAACCATCTTTGTGTTTAGTTTACACGCTGGCTTGCGTGCAAAGGAACTTGCAGCACTGCGTATTAGCGATGTGTATGACAGTGTTGGCAATGTGCATAGTTCATTTGTGCTGTCAGCAGCAGCAACAAAAGGCGCACGCACACGCACTGTATACGTCAACAAAACACTCAAACGCCAACTTGCCCAATATTACCCAACGCTACCCAAACAGCACACAGCGCCACTGTTTTGCAGTCAAAAAGGCAGTTTCTTTAGTGCAAACACAATGTGCCAACTGCTCATACACATCTTCCAACAGTGCAGCCTCAAACACGCAACTTCACACAGCGGAAGACGCACGTTTATTACACGACTTGCAAGCAAAGGTGTTGGCGTTCGTGTGCTTGCAGAACTTGCTGGGCACAGCAGCATAGCAACAACACAACGCTACATTGACGTTAATGCAGAACAGTTGGCGAATGCTGTAGAGTTAGTTTAACAATTATTGCGGCAGTTTCATTATCTCAAGCAGCGCTGCTTCACTCAACTCGCCACGTCTAAAACGCTTTAGTGCTTCAAGCGCAAAGCCATCTTCTGCATCCACAACTTCTTCTACAACTGCTGCTGTCTTGCGTTTTGTTTTTGTAATTTCGTGTCTACGCTGCTGTGTAAGCACGTGCGAATAATGGTTTTCAATTTGCGCAACTTTACAGCCCATATTCATCGCCAAATCGTAAACGCTCACATCACCCTTTTCCAAACGCAGTGTCGCATAAGTATGCCGCAAACTGTATAAACTGCGCTTGTCTCCGTCCCTATCATACAGCAATCCATCCACACGTTCGTTATACGGCACACGCTTTAGAAATAACTGAAAGCCTCTGTTTAAGTCTGTAAACTTGCCAACTTCACGTGTCGCAGCATCCACTTGCCCAAACCAAACCAAATCGTTGTGTTTGTTATACTGCGAAGTTTCGCGCCAACGCTTTAGCAGACTGTTTGCGTTTGGCTGTGTCTGCACAAAACGTGCTTCACCCTTTTTCGTAGCCTTACTCACACGCACTTCTGCAATCACACTGTCGCTGCCTTCAACAGCAACATCAAACTTAACATCACTCCACAGCATCTCACGTGCTTCACCTACACGCAGTCCACTGTTCGCCAAAAACAACACAAAATAATACATCTGCTGTCGTTGCACTTTATGCCAAGCATTCACTCGCTTGTCTGCAAACACGCCAACACAGTCCCTATAACTGCGCAGATAACGTGTAAGCGTAGCGTATTCTTCAGCGTCAAACCCAGCACGTCTTGTTGGCGTTCTGTTTTTTGCTGGCGCTTTCATCTTAAACACTTGTTGTAAGCGTCCACGTTCAAAAGCATCAAAAAAGATTTGGTTTAATGCACTTTGCTCCATCAGCAGCGTTTTAGTTGCTGGCGCTTTTCGTGCGTTGTTTGTGCCACGTGTTTTAGCGCCACGTCGCTTTGCATTGTATTTCTGCAGTGCTCTACCTTCTGCACTGTCCCAAAATCCAATACGCCAATCCCAATATCCACTCGCAACACTTGGCGTAATGTCATTCAGCAGCATACTCGTGCCGTCTTTGTTCTTAAAATACTGCTTAAAATATCGTTCAGCGTATTTGTCGTGCCAATACTGCCTACTCGCCGTCCAAGTGCCGTTCTTTACGTTTCGTTCGAACCAATTGTTCCAATGCTGTTCAAACGTGTGTTCGTCTAAACTGTGCCCCAACTTCGCTGCTTGCTGTAAGCGTAACAACTCACTCTTCGCATACTCATAAGCATCTTCATAAATCGTTAGTTTAGTGCTGCGTGTCACATAGCCTTTGCGTCCACCAATCTTCAAACGCATATACCAATTTGCACGTCTGTGCGTTTTGGCGTTGGGCACAGCAACAGAAAGGTTGCGCTTAAACAGCACAAGCGCACCACCATAGTGCTCCCTTTTGTCCTCATAAAACGCCAACAGCGCACTCCAATAGCAACCTAAAACGCTATCATTATGCTAAAATCGCTAAACCACAACGTCAACACATATTGCGTCTGCTACAATTCTGCTACGCACAAAAAAAGGGCTGCGAAATACGCAACCCTTTGTTTTGTATGACAAATTGTGTCGTTCTCTGTTAGCGCTTGGAGAACTGGAAGCTACGGCGCGCTTTGCGCTTACCTGGCTTCTTACGTTCCACAACGCGGCTGTCGCGTGTGATAAAGCCAGCTGCTTTCAAAGCACCGCGCAAGGAGGGATCATAAAGCTGCAAAGCTTTAGAGATACCATGCTTCACCGCGCCCGCTTGACCGGACAGACCGCCACCTTTGACCGTCGCCATGACGTCGAACTGATCTTCAACGCCTGCAACTGTGAACGGCTGACGCAGGATCATTTGCAAAACCGGACGCGCGAAATAAGCAGCCATTTCTTTACCGTTCACGACAACTTTGCCGGAACCTGGCTTGATCCAAACGCGCGCAATCGCGTCTTTACGCTTTCCTGTCGCATAGGAACGACCGAGCTCATCACGTACCGCTTCGCGCAAAGGAACAGTTTCAATAACCGCTGCTTCAACGCCTTCGGCAACTGCGCCGAGTTCTTCGAGAGAATTTACTTGATCAGCCATGATTATACCCGTGTGTTCTTGGAGTTCATGGACTTCACATCCACAACTTCTGGGTTTTGTGCTTCATGCGGGTGCTCTGCACCAGCGTATACACGCAGGTTCGTCATTTGCTGGCGGGACAAAGGACCGCCTGGCAGCATGCGCTGAACCGCTTTGGTCATCACGCGCTCTGGGTAATCTCCCTCGAGCAATTGACCTGCCGTGCGGAACTTGATGCCGCCTGGGTGGCCCGTGTGCCAGTAATATTTCTTGTCCGTGCGCTTCTTGCCGGTCATCTGCACTTTTTCAGCGTTGATGATGATAACGTTGTCGCCCATATCCATGTGCGGCGTGAATGTGGCTTTATGCTTGCCACGCAAGCGCATCGCAACGATCGAAGCGAGACGGCCCAAAACAACGCCTTCAGCGTCGATAATGATCCATTTCTTTTCGATGTCTGCTGGCTTTGCAGAGTAAGTTTTCATCGACATATACCTTATAGGTCTTTTTTTAATCACGTGACGCAGCGATGGCCGCGTCGAATAAAGGCGTTATAAGCACTCGAAGTTTCACGTCAAGCCACCTTTATGTGATATAATATAATGAAAACAATATCTTATAAATTAGGTAAAATAATACCCCACTAAACGCTGATCCGTTCTGGAGGAGAATCCAGTAAATTCCTCAACCGCAGCATCGCGCTTTCAAAATGATCATGCGCGATTTGGGCATTTATTGCGATACGCACCGCATGAGGGGCGCGCGCCTCGCGCCCTGCAAAATCTTCTGCGGGGCGAATTTGCACCTTCTCGCTTTCAGCTGCTTGGCAAAAGGCTGAAGCGCGCCATCCTTCGGGAAGCTTTAACCACACAAAAGGTACATCCTCATTCCATGTTAAGTCATAACAGCCCAAGGCATTCACACAGGTCTGCACATATTTTCCAAAAACCTCGTTCACCTTTGTGGCATATTCAGCGGCTTGCGGATCGGCCAAAAGACGTTCTGCTAGATCTGCCAAAGGTGTCGCGAGACCGAAGAATCCATGCTCAGCAGAGCGACGCAATGCAGGAACACTTGGTTTCGGGGCGACCACAAAGCCAATGCGCAAGGCGGGCGTTAAGGTTTTCGAGATTGAGGAAACATACCAGCCTCGCTCTGGTGCGAGCATACGATAGCTCGGCGCACGCGAAGCGCCCATGCGGTAGCAATCATCCTCGATGATCTGGATATCATGGGCTCTGGCGACCTCGACTATCTCTTCGCGCCGCTCAACGGGTGTAAACAGACCGGTCGGATTATGGACCTCCGGCGACGTACAAATGGCCTGAACATCGTGGGATTTGGCAATGGCGGCAATCGCTTCGGGGTTCATGCCGTGTGCATCCATTGGGACCGCAATCACTTCAGCGCGCAACAAGGCTGCCGCGCGTCGAAATCCAGAATAAGACAGCTCTTCCACCAAAATTACTGGTGTTGGACCGCTTAGAATGGACTGCAGCGCAAGGCTCACACCATTCTGTCCACCATGCGATAAAACAATGTCTTGCTCATCAATGGCCCCTAAAGGAGTGCCTTGCAGCCAATGCAGCGTCGCCTCGCGCGCTGGCTGAAATTTTGTGCGATTGGGATAATGCATCACGCCCGACCTCGGGTTGGCTGCCACTTGCCCCATCAAGCGTTGAATCAAAGCCCTTTGCCCGACATCCGGCAACTGTGGCGAGGTTAAGCGCACTACATCCGGCCGCTCCTCTGCGGTGTCGGAATGCGTGACATTATCTGTTATGTGATCAGCGGCGACCACCGACTCAGTCTTTGCTTTGGCGGGTGCCACGAAAGTTCCGCGACCTACGGCGGCTTCCAAAGTGCCCTCATCTGTTAGCAAAGTGTAGGCGCGCGCAACTGTTCCAGGCGTAATTTTCAAATCCCATGCAAGATCGCGAACAGGCGGTAATTTTTGCCCAACGATTAACGCCTTGTCACGAATAGCATGTCGGATTGCCTCTGCGAGCGCTTTGTATTTAGGACCTTCACGGTTCTCAATGCTGGAGAGCCAAATTGTATTCATTACAATCTTTCTGTGGACGTACAATAAATCACTTTGTATTTAATTTTTAGGTGCAATGTATTATTGTGTCAATACAATTTAAGGAGTGTTCTATGTTACAATCTCGCGCTCTGATCTCAGCAGATCTCGCCTTTCTGGATCAACACCGCCCTATGCCACTTTTGGCGACGCTGGCGGTTCGTGTTGCGGTGACAAGCTCCAAATGGGCCACGCGTTATCGAACACGCCTTGCTCTTAAAGATCTTGACGCTCACCTGTTGCGCGATATCGGCGTTACACAAGAGACAGCAAGTATCGAAGCGAATAAGAGGTTCTGGCGCGCCTAATCTCGCGGTATGGACTGTTCCCAAGTTTCACGAACCTCTTACTTCGGCGGCTTTCATGTATGTCATGGGCCGCCGCTTTTTATGCGCGCTTGTGTTCGCGCCAGATGATCAAAACACCAGCGCCCACAATCAACAAGACGCCAGGGAATAACTTATCTAACGGCGCTTCTCCAAACAGGAGCCAGCCAAAAAGGCCCGCAGTCAAAATGCCGAAATACCAGAACGGAGCCAAGACCGACGGGCTGGCAATGCGGAACGCGATCATCATCAGTAAAACGCCGATCCCGCCTATCGTCGACATAAGTAGGATCAGGCCCGCGTCGGCCCAGCTGTGGACGCCTGAAAACTCAGCTGTGAAAGTAGCAAGAATGATGGCTCCTATGATTGAACCGATAGAGGAATATAGATATAGCAGGGCATTAGATGTGTCATCCGAAAACTTTCGCACACTCACCATTGCAAAAGCGTAGCAGGCTGCTGCCCCCACGGGCAGGATCGCGACCAAGCTGAATGCATCAGATCCAGGCCGCAAGATCCAAACGACCCCAGCGAAGCCGACGAACAAGGCCACAATCCGCCAGATCCCCACCTTTTCGCCTAAATAGAGTACCGACAGAATGACCACGAAGAACGCGTTTGCTTGTCCCAATGTGGCAACTGTCGCGAGTTCTAGTTGTGCAAGTGCCGAATAGAAGAAAAGTTGCGCCACAGCCACCACAACACCGCGCCCAATCGCGAGTTTTGGGTTCTCAACTTTGAATGAACTTGCCTTAAAACGCAGCTCTCCCGTCCAGATCAACAAAGCTAGTGATGGAATGATGCCAAACACGTTGCGATAGGCAGAAAGTTCTTGGGCGTTGTAGCTTGTGCTTAGAATGCGCACCAAGATCGACATGACGTCAAAGCAAAGAATGGTAAGCAACAAAAGCCCTATCGCTTTGAAGCTCAACTGAGCGGTTTTAGCGCTCATCTTGGCGGGATCGCATAGGTCAAGGAAGCTCTTGCGACAGGGTCTACCTTGCCAACAGATTGTATCAATACATCTCCAACGGCAAGGGATCTCCCCAGCTTATGCAGGCGCGCTTTTGCGATCAAATCAACGCCAGCTACGGGCTTTCGCATGAAATCAATGGAGCAATTGGTGGTGACCGCAAGCGTTACAGGTCCGATCATCGCCAAAACCGCAAGGTACATTGATACATCTGCCAGTGCGAACATGGTTGGACCACTGATTGTACCCCCTGGACGCAAATGTTCCTCCGCGACAGGCATACGCACGCTTACTTCCATCGGTTTGACGTCTTCCACGACGAAATCACCCGCCACTTGCGAAAACTCTGCACGCATTAATGCGTTTAATCCATCTGCATCCAATTTGAGGTCCATGGCTTTTCTCCCGCGCTTCTTGCTTCTAGAGTTTCAGCAACAACAGGATGGAGAGCAAGATGGCAATTCTAGAACGTCGCGGCACAGGTGCGGTTGCGCATCTTCATATGAATGCACCTGAGAGGCTGAACGCGCTCTCTGATGAAATGATTGCAGCGCTACAATCGCAGTTTCTCGAGTTGCGCGAAACCGCCTCTGTGCGCGCGATCATCTTATCCGGCGCGGGCAAAGCCTTTTGTGCAGGACACGATCTGAAGCAAATGACGTCTGGGCGTCAAAATGCGGATGGCGGCAAGGCGTATTTCAAAGATCTCTTTGATCGATGCGCCACCATGATGCAAAGCATCCGCGCCCTGCCCCAGCCTGTTATCGCGCAAGTGCATGGCATCGCGACCGCCGCGGGCTGCCAGATGGTGGCAAGTTGCGATCTTGCCGTTGCGGCGCAAGGCACGCGCTTTGGCGTGAATGGCGTGAATATTGGCTTGTTTTGTTCAACCCCAATGGTTGCATTGTCGCGCAATATCCCTCGAAAACAGGCGTTTGAGATGCTTACAACCGGCGAATTTATCGATGCGGATCGTGCCGAGCATTTAGGTTTGATTAACCGTGTAGTCGCGGCTGATACTCTGGCAAGTGAAACCCAAGATATGGCTGAAATCATCGCGACCAAGCTTGGAGCGGCAGTGAAAATTGGAAAATCAGCGTTCTACGAGCAGATCGACATGTCATTGGCCGAGGCCTATGACTTTACGGGCGACGTCATGGTAGAAAACATGCTTTATCGCGATACAAAGGAAGGGATTGCTGCGTTTTTGGACAAGCGACCGCCAGATTGGACGCAAGATTAGGCGCGAAAAAAATCGGTGGGCATTTGCAGCTTCTATAGCGCGATTTGCTACAAAGTGGTGGCGATTGTGTCGGCGTCCTTTATCGCAGGCGAAGGGGCTTCCGCGTATCGAGACCGCATTAACCCTAATATTTGTTGTTTTATTGTGTCGTTTTACATCGATGTTTCCAAAGCTGTACCGCAGTGTTTCCAATTCATCATTTGCCTGAGCCAACGGTTATCCAGACCCTGATCGCAGACGCGTGATATTTGCCGCGTGATATGCTTCGAGTTTCAGGAGTTTTTCAAATGCGCTATTTTCTTGGGTCCCTCCTGTTGTTTAGCAGTACGAGCATGGCAACGGCATCCGAACGGCTAAACCGTGTTATGCCGTCGAAATTCCCCACGCCATATACGGAGATCTTCGCACTCGGGAGTCAATTGTTCTTTGATCCGGTGCTGTCTGGAAATGACAATATCGCCTGCGCAACATGCCATCATCCTGCTCTGAGATCCGGTGATGCAATGTCTTTGTCGATTGGTTACGGGCGGCTAGGCTTAGGTCGTCTTCGCGAAGTAGTGAATGGCAATGCTCCAAAAGCATGCATCTCGCGCAATGCCCTTGCTCTGTTCAATTTAGGTGCGTGGGAATTTTCCGTGATGTTTCATGACGGTCGCGTTCATTTAAACCGAGAGCCGATGTACGGCGTCGCAATGCCTGACGACCGCACGTTGGAGCGGACCGTTCCAACTGCCTTTGCTGCGCAAAACATTCTCCCGATCCTCAGCTAGGACGAAATGGCGGGGTACCCTGGTGAAAACCTGATCGCGGACGCCATTGGTGCCGAAATAATTCATGGCCCGAACGACGCATGGCAGAAAATCACTGTAAACGTTGAATCGATTAACGAATATCGGATGACCTTTGACTGGATCATTGGCAAAGACCGGACGCTGCATAACACTGACATAGGCGATACTCTGTCGCAGTTAATTACTTATAAATTTCGCGCCACTGACAGTCCGTTTGATAAATATTTCAATGGCAAAGAAGACGCGCTGAGCATTGATGAGACGGCCGGAATAGCAATATTTATGGCAAGGTTACCGGCGCTTCATGCCATGAAGGCAAGTTCCAAACCGATCATTATTTCCGCGCTATCGGCCGTCCGCAATTCGGGCTTGGCAAAGACGACGCCTATGCGGATGCGGGTCGCGGCATAATTTCCGGCGTTGAGGACGACAAGTTCCGTTTGCGCACCCCTAGCCTGCGCAATGTGACACTAAGCGCACCCTACGGTCACAATGGCGCATATACAGACTTAGTGTCGATGGTGCACCACCACCTCGACCCATTTGAGGGTCGGCAACTATGACCGCCGTCAAGCCGCGCTTCACGACTTAGGCCAATCCACTAAAGACTGGGAACCGATGGATAATCTTGCAGAAGTGCTGCGCATCTAGAGAGCCGTTGAAATCGAACCTGTCGAGCTGCGTGATATCGAAATTGATCAACTCATGAGCATCCTCCGTACGCTTGAAGATCCAATTAGCCGTCATGGCCGATTAGGCGTTCCAGTTCGCATGCCCTCTGATCTGCCCCTCGATACGATATCAGACCCTAGTTAAAAGTTTGCTAATTGCCGCGCGCTGACCTACATGCGCGGCATGGATAAAACTCTACATATTATCGGCGGCGGGCTCGCTGGATCCGAAGCAGCATGGCAAGCGGCCAATTTGGGCGTCAACGTCGTCATTCATGAGATGCGCCCGAAGGTTGAAACCTTTGCACATAAGTCGGGCGACCTTGCTGAAATGGTGTGTTCCAATTCATTCCGCTCGGACGATCACGAACAAAACGCAGTCGGGTTGCTGCATTGGGAAATGCGGCAAGCGGGCGGTTTGATTATGGAAATGGCGGGTGAACATCGTCTTCCTGCGGGCGGTGCTTTGGCTGTGGATCGTGAAGCCTTCGCTGCTGGTGTTACAGAGAAAATCAATAATCATAATTTAATAACTGTTGATTATGAGGAAATTACAGAGCTTCCTTCAAGCGGTCATTGGATCATTGCGACGGGTCCTTTGACCTCGTCCCATCTTGGTGAATCTATCGCCGCGGAGACCGGCCAAGACGCTTTAGCCTTCTTCGATGCGATCGCCCCGATTATTTACGCCGACAGCATCGACATGAGTAAAGCTTGGATGCAGTCGCGTTACGACAAAGGTGAAACCGAGGAAGAGCGCACAGCCTACCTCAATTGCCCAATGGACAAAGAGCAATACGAAGGGTTCATTAACGCCTTGTTAACAGCGGATAAGGCCGAGTTTCACGAAGGCGAAACCGCGAAATACTTCGACGGCTGCCTACCGATAGAGGTCATGGCCGAACGTGGTCGCGAAACGCTGCGGTTTGGCCCGATGAAGCCTGTTGGCCTTACCAACCCGCATCAACCAGACGTGAAAGCCTATGCCGTAGTACAATTGCGCCGCGACAATGCGCTTGGCACACTCTATAATATCGTCGGCTTCCAAACGAAAATGAGATACGGCGCGCAAGCTGATGTTTTCAAATCCATTCCCGGACTTGAGAATGCGAGTTTTGCACGTCTTGGTGGTATCCACCGCAATACATTCCTGAACTCGCCGACCTTGTTAGACAGTCAAATGCGCCTAAAATCGAAGCCGCACATCCGTTTTGCGGGTCAGATCACAGGTGTTGAGGGGTACGTTGAAAGTGCTTCGATGGGCTTGCTCGCAGGTCGACTTGCCGCCGCAGAGATCAAGGGAACACCGCTCTCTGAACTGCCGCAAGACACAGCCACAGGCGCTTTAGTACATCACATAACGGGTGGTGCTGAGGCGAAGACGTTCCAGCCGATGAATGTGAATTTCGGACTGTTTCGCCCCGTAGAAGGCCTCAAAGGCGGACGGCGTGGTCGCACGGATCGTTACAAAGCCTACACAGATCGCGCAAAGGCGGCTTGGACTGAGTGGTTGCAGGGACAAGGCTAGACAGGGTTGAACCCGCCCGCTAGCGTATTTTTATGACAGAAAATTTTCTCGACAAAGCCTACGGCGTCACTGGCACGCAAGCCACGCGCGAGCTTTATGCCAAGTGGGCAAAGAGTTACGAGGCAGAAACGGGTCAAAATGGCTATGTGACCCCTGCTCGCTGTGCGAATGCCCTCAAAGCCGTGACCGTTGATTTTTCCCAACCGATCTTGGACTTTGGTTGTGGCACGGGCTTGTCTGGTTTAGCGCTGTCTCTTGCAGGCTTTAGTACGATAGATGGCATGGATATGACGCAGGAAATGCTTGATCTTGCAGCAGAAAAAAACCTGTACAGAAGCCTGAACCTGTCCGAGCCTGATCAACCCTTTCCTGTGAAAAAAAGCGCTTACTCGGCGATTTGCGCGATCGGCGTGATCGGCGCTGGTGCGGCACCTGTTGAGGTTTTTGATATGTTGCTCGAAGCGCTCGATCCAGGTGGAAAATTTGTTCTCTCTTACAATGATCACACGCTAGAAGATCCGGTGTTTTACGCGCGGATCAACGACGCCATTTCTGAAGGGAGTGCGCAGCTCTTGTCAGAAGAATACGGTGATCATTTGCCAGGTCGGAACATGAAATCTAGCGTTTATGTACTTGATAAAAAGTGATTTTTCGAACACGATTTGCACCTAGCCCAACAGGTCCACTACATTTGGGCCATGCGTACTCAGCCCTTCTTGCACATGATCAAGCGCGTGCAAACAATGGTTTTTTCCATCTGCGCATGGATGACATTGATCAGAGCCGCGCGCGCGCGCATTGGGTCGATCAGATTGTGGAAGATCTGACGTGGTTGGGGGTGACGTGGTATGGTCCAATTTGGTCCCAGAACGCGCGTTCTAAGCAGTATCGCAATGCTTTGCAGCGTTTGTGGGATTTAGGTTTGCTCTATTCGTGCACGTGCACGCGAAAAGATATCAAAGAGGCCGCGAATGCTCCGCAAGAAGGCGCGCCTTTGATCGGGCCTGACGGTTTAGTCTATCCGGGAACGTGTCGAGCAGAGCTATTTGGCAGCTTGCCAGAACACACTGTTCTACGTCTTAACATCTATAAATCGCTCAAGCTTTTTGGAATCGACGAAATCAGTTTCCTGGATGGTATACAGCATCACACTAAGTCAGCAGATCAAATAACATCTGAAATTGGCGATATCGTCGTGGCGCGCAAGGATATGGCCGCATCCTACCATCTTTCGATTGTCGTGGATGATGCCGACCAAAAGATAACCCAGATCATTCGTGGTGAGGACCTTCGAGAGGCCACTTTCATCCATATTTTGTTGCAAAAGATTTTGGGGTTTGCGACCCCCATCTATCAACATCATAGGTTAATCCGCGACGATGCTGGCAAAAGGCTTGCTAAGCGGGACGATGCGCGCGCTATCGCTAAATACCGCGAGGATGGGATATCGCCAATGGATGTTAAGCGAATGGTTGGACTGTGAACGCGTTATTCAGGAGACATCAATTCAATCTCAGAACCTTCTGAAACTGAAGTATAAAAACAACTTCTTCGGTTGGTGTGACATGCTGGCCCTGTCTGTTTCACAAGCGCCAACAGGCAGTCCTTGTCGCAATCCATGCGCAGATCAATCAGCTGCTGCACGTTGCCTGATGTTTCGCCTTTGACCCAGAACGATTGACGGGAGCGCGACCAGTAAGTAACTTTGCGGGTGTCTATTGTGCGTTGTACCGCCTCTTCGTTCATCCAAGCCATCATTAGGACTTCGCCAGTCGCCTCGGACTGTGCGATCACTGGAATAAGGCCGGATTCATTGAACGCCAGCGTTGCGGGATTAAAAATCATCATGCTACTCCTTTGAAAACTGAGGCTCCTCGCCTAAATGACCTTTAACGAAACACGGCGAAAGCGCACAAACACATGTCAGGCAAAACTGATCTTATCAAGCTCTATTCGGGCAAAATTCTAGCGCTTGCCGCCGATATTCCCCATGCGGAACGGTTGGGGACAGCGCAAGCCAGCGTCAAGAAGCGCTCGCCCCTCTGCGGCTCGATGGTAACTGTTGATTTAGATCTGAAAGATGGCGTGATCAGCGCATTCGGGCAAGATGTCAAAGCCTGTGCGCTTGGACAGGCATCGGCATCCGTTGTTGGGGGTGCAATTCTTGGCACGACACCTGAACAATTATTGAGCGCACGCGATCAATTGCGCGCACTTTTAAACGGGAACGGAGTCGTGCCCGACAGTCCTTTCCAAGGGTTTGAAGTTTTTCTGCCCGCCTCTGCTTATAAAAACCGGCACGCGTCGATCCTGTTGTCGATCGAGGCCACATGTGAGGCGATTGACCTTATCCAAGCATAAAAAAACGCCGCACATCCGGGGAAGGATGGCGGCGCAAAGTAGGTGTTTTCGTTAGGATCCGATACTCGCCGTGTAAGAGCCAGGCAAAGCTCTGAATGTTAACACTCTCGTTGGGACAGGACGTGTTAGATGCATCTAAGTTGGGACAGGATGCGCGGCGGTCGGCACGAAATCACGAGGCAAAAAGTTAAACAAAACCGGGAATGTGCAGGGCTGCGACGAAAATCGTCATCAAAGACACTGCCCCGATCGCATCTTGCACCAAAGTGCGGTCTGCGCGGGCGATGACTGCTTTGATTTGATCCATCATTGTGTGGCTCCTGCTCGAACTTGTTTTTTGTTGCCTCTTTGTTCTCATTTCTTTAAATATATGTAAAGAACAAAATGGAACATTTGAGAACATTTTGTTAATATTTTTCTAACCTACTGATATTAAACGGATTGCTTGATCTTGTTCCATCAACCAAAGAAGAACACGCGCGGCCTTTCCGCGCGCGGATGTGAGTTTAGGGTCATCATGCAGCAATTTACGCGCATCGCTTTGGGCCACATCCATCAAGGCGGTTTGGCTCTCTAAATCAGCGACGCGAAACCGCGGCAGCCCAGATTGTGCAGTGCCAATCAAATCCCCCGCGCCGCGCATTTGCAGATCGGTCTCAGAAATTTGGAAGCCATCTTCGGTTTCACGCAAAACGGTCAAGCGTTTCTGCCCGTTCTCCGACAAAGGCGCTTTGTACATCAGCAAACAGGTCGAAGCCGCGGAGCCACGTCCGACCCGTCCGCGCAATTGATGCAATTGTGCGAGACCAAAGCTTTCTGCGCGCTCAATTACCATGATGGTCGCATTGGGCACATTCACACCCACCTCAATCACAGTTGTTGCGACCAGAACCTGCACGCGTCCCGCCACAAAATCCGCCATCGCGGCATCTTTTTCTGAGGGCGGCATTTGCCCGTGCACCAGTCGAACAACGTCGTCGCCCAATAGTGCGCGCAGGGTTTTGAAGCGCTCTTCGGCCGCGATTAAATCAGACACTTCGCTTTCACCGACCAGTGGACAGACCCAATAGGCTTGACGGCCTTCGTTGATTGCACCGCGTAGATGGCTTACCACTTCGTTAACGCGCTCGTCTGAGATCAGCGCGGTCTTGATTGGCTGACGCCCTGCCGGTTTCTCATCAAGGACCGACACATCCATGTCTCCATATTGCGCCAACGCAAGACTGCGCGGGATCGGCGTCGCGGTCATCACCAAGACATCAGCATTTTCGCCCTTGCGCCCGAGTTCTAACCTTTGGCGCACGCCAAAACGGTGCTGCTCATCAACAATCGCGAGGCGTAGGTCCGAAAATTCAACGTCCTTTTGGAACACCGCATGGGTGCCAACAAGGATCTGTATCTTCTTTTCTTTTAACGCAGAAAGTTTTGCTTCGCGCTCCCGTCCCTTGTCGCGCCCCGTCAGCAATTCTAAGACCACGCCTGCGCTTTCGGCCAAAGGCTGCAGACCTTCTAAGTGTTGGCGCGCCAAAATTTCGGTCGGGGCCATCATCACGCCCTGCCCGCCTGCTTCAACTACCGCGAGCAATGCCATGAACGCGACAAGCGTTTTGCCAGAGCCAACATCCCCTTGCAGCAAACGGTTCATGCGCTGCGGGCTGGCCAGATCAGCGGTGATCTCATCAATCGCGCGAAGCTGCGCACCCGTGGGTTTGTACGGCAATCCGCTTAACACTTGGTTACGCAAAGTGCCTGAACCATGGCTTTCAACCCCCGGTGCACGGCGCCGGTTTGCCCGTGCCAGCCCTAGTGTGAGCTGGTGCGCCATGAATTCATCATAGGCCAAACGTTCGCGCGCAGGCACTGTTTGGGCCAGATCACCTATCGATTTCGGCGCATGAACCGTTTTGATCGCTGCCTGCCAATCTGGCCATTTCTTCAGGTCTTTCTGGGTCGAATCAATCCACTCGTCGAGCTGAGGAACACGTTCTAAAGCGCTTGCTATGGATTTGCTCAAGGGCTTTTGCGTCACGCCTGCGGTCAAGGGGTAAACGGGCTCAAAACTTGGAATTTGCTCCGCATCCTCAACCCGAACCGTGTGATCTGGATGCACCATTTGGGCAAGGCCGTCGAACAATTCGACCTTGCCCGAGACGACGCGACGTTGGCCTGTTGGCAGGAGTTTGGACAAGTAATCACCGCGTGCGTGGAAAAATACCAATTGAAACGCAATTTGTGAGTCGATGACATCAATTCGATATGCACCGCCTTTGTTGCGTGGGGGGCGATGCTGACCAACTTCAACTTCAACCGTGAGCGTTGCGGGCAAATCGGCCCCCTGCACTGTCTCTTTTAAGGTTCGATCAATTCCAGAAAAAGGAAGCAAAAACAGTAGATCACGCGGCTTTTCGACACCAAGGCCGCCCATGTTTTGGGCTGTCTTTGGGCCGACACCTTCAAGGCTTGTGAGTGCTGCGAAAAGCGGGAAAAGAACTTCGGGGCGCGCGCTCATAGATCTTCGATCAGCGCCAGCCAGCTGTCTTCATCCAGCGTTTCGATGTCAAGTTCTGCCGCTTTTTTCGCTTTTGACCCAGCGCCCGGCCCTGCGATCAAAATATCGGTTTTGGCAGAGACCGAGCCAGAGACTTTTGCGCCAAGCGCCTCTGCGCGGGCTTTCGCCTCCGCTCGGGTCATTTTTTCCAGAGTGCCGGAAAAAACCACCACTTTGCCTGTGACAGGGCTATCTGTGTCGGGCTTTTCGGCATCGATGATGGTCAATTCATCTGTCACTCGCGTGATAGAGGCGCGCTCTCCCGGCTGTATGAACGCGGTAACGAGCGAACTTGCCATAATCTCGCCAACACCATCGATGGACATCAATCTATCCCAAGCGTCGCCCACTTGATCCGAAGCGGCATCCATCGCATCGACAAAAACCGCCCAAGACCCGTAGTGCCGCGCTATTAAAGACGCGCTTTGCGCACCGACATGACGCAAGCCAAGCGCGTAAAGGACCCGCGCGAAACTGATATTACGGCGTTCATCAATGGCGGCGAATAGTTTGTCCGCGCTTTTGGCACCCCAACCATCGCGGTTTTTGAGCTTGCTCAATTGTTGCGCATCACGGGTTTTGAGCGTGAAGATATCTGCAGGTTCGCGAATGGGAAGCGTTGGATCATGATAAAACATCTCCACCTGTTTTGCGCCAAGGCCTTCAATGTCGAAAGCTCCGCGTGACACGAAATGCTTCATTTTTTCCACCGCTTGCGCCGGACAGATAAGCCCACCTGAACAACGTCGCACGGCGTCGCCCACATCACGCAGTGCAGCGCTTTGGCACTCAGGACAGATCTTTGGAAATTCAAACGGAGAACTGTCGCTAGGACGTTTACTTAGATCTACATCTTTAATTTTCGGAATAACGTCCCCAGCGCGGTAGATCTGCACCCAATCGCCGACCCGAATATCGCGCCCGCCACGGATCAGCTCACCAGAATTGTCACGCCCTTCGATATAGTCTTCATTGTGAAGCGTGGCATTAGAGACAACGACGCCACCGACAGTTACGGGAGACAAACGCGCGACCGGACTTAAGGCCCCAGTTCTGCCGACCTGAATATCAATGGCCTCAAGTCGGGTCCAAGCAAGTTCGGCAGGGAACTTGTGCGCAATCGCCCAACGCGGCGTGGTTGAGCGAAAGCCAAGACGGGATTGGTAAGCGAGATCATCGACTTTATAAACGACGCCATCAATGTCATAGCCAAGCGCTGCGCGCTGTTGCTCAATTTGTTGATAATGCTTGATTAGGTCAACGACGTTTTCAAAGCGTTGGGTCAAAGGGTTGGTCTGAAAGCCAAGCATCTTTAGCCGTGCAATCGCGCCATGTTGGGTGTTTGCCAAAGGGTCGGACAAGACGCCCCAAGCGTATGCGAAAAACCGCAGCGGACGTGATTTAGTGATTTCACTATCTAACTGGCGCAGAGATCCAGCGGCCGCGTTGCGAGGGTTCGCGAAGGTTTTGCTGCCGCGTTCGACTTGCCGGGCATTTAGGGCGTCAAAGTCAGCATGGGTCATATACACTTCGCCACGCACTTCGATAACCTCGGGCGCATTTTCAAGATTTTTTGGCACGTCAGCGATTGTGAGGGCATTTGCTAAAACATCTTCGCCAGTTGTCCCATCGCCGCGCGTCGCGGCTTGGATCAATGTTCCGTTTTCGTAGCGCAAGGACAGGGAAAGACCATCGATCTTTGGTTCTGCTGTGAACGCAAGTGGCCTGTCATTACTCAAGCCTAGATATTTACGGATGCCTTGGGTGAAATCAGCAACATCTTCGTCCGTAAACGCGTTTCCAAGCGACATCATGCGTTGCGCGTGCGTGATCTTGCCGAAACCGTCCTGTACAGGGGCACCGACTAGCTTACTTGGGCTATCTTCGCGAACTAGGGTTGGAAAATGGTCTTCTATCGCTGCATTGCGCTGCTTTAGTGCGTCATAGTTGGCGTCACTCAGGTCGGGATTATCTTTGCCATGGTACGCAACATTTGCAGTATTCAGCGCCTTGGAAAGTGCTGCGAGTTCAGCGCGTGCTTCCTCTACGCTCAACTCTGTGATGTCAGTCTTTGCCATGCACGCCTCCCTAACGCTTGGGGTAGTGATAGGGGGGCAAAAGCGGCGCGTCCATAGCAACGCGGCATTGGCAAAGATAGAATTTCGTAAAGTCGGACTTAACCGGCAACAGCCAATTGAGGTGCAGGTTCTTCCATATCCACCGGGTCGCGCAAGACATAACCACGGCCCCAGACCGTTTCGATATAGCTGTCTTCACCTGTCGCTTCACAAAGTTTCTTGCGCAGTTTGCAAATAAACACGTCGATGATCTTGAGTTTAGGCTCATCCATGCCGCCATAAAGGTGGTTTAGGAACATTTCTTTGGTCAAGGTGGTTCCTTTGCGCAAGGATAACAGCTCAAGCATCTGATATTCCTTGCCCGTCAAATGAACCGTTGCATTCTCAACTTCGACCGTTTTCGCGTCAAGATTCACGGCAATTTTACCTGTGTGAATGATCGATTGCGAATGTCCTTTTGAACGGCGGATAATCGCGTGGATTCGTGCAATCAGCTCGTCACGGTGGAATGGCTTGGTCAAATAATCATCAGCACCAAAACCGAATCCTTTAATCTTGCTTTCCGTGTCGTCAGAACCCGACAAGATCAAGATTGGTGTTTCAATCCGCGCAAGCCGGAGTTGGCGCAGCACCTCGTGACCATTCATGTCCGGCAGATTGAGATCCAGAAGGATCAAATCGTAATCATAAAGTTTTGCCAGATCGATCCCTTCTTCACCAAACGATGTCGTGTAGACGTTCAGGTTGGCATGGGTCAGCATCATATCGATGCTCTTTGACGTTGTTGGATCGTCCTCAACCAAGAGTACGCGCATAGGAATCACTCCGTTTAAACTTTGCTTCAAATGCAAGATGCTCGAAAATAGTTAATCCAACGTTACTATAGGTTAAGAAACGATAACAAAATCAACCTAGGGTTGTATATAGACCTGCGCGCAGGTTGCTTTCAGCGCATTCTCTCCATGTTTTGCAACAGCTTGCACCCAATGCGTGAACTCTTCCTCGCTCAAAGAATAACGTTCCAGCGCCTCATCTTTCGAGATCAAACCGTAATTTACGCCCCGCACAACTGCCGCTTTTCGTGATGCGACCCACCGACGAGTCGTGTCCGCGGGGAGGTCTGCGCGGCTCATGACCTTACCATCTGGCAGTGTCACCGCGCGCGGTCCGTCTACTTTCTTGAGATACATTTCATCGCCTCATGTCTGCTCTCGCCTTTCTGCGTTCAATCTCTTAAAGCGAGGTGAAGCCTGCCCTTGAGAGTAGTTAGGATTTTCCTATATTTCTTTAAGGTCTGCTAAGGAGTTGCCGATATGGCGCTGGACACTGCGACAAAATTGAACAGCCTCGGGTTTGCCAAAGCCCCATCAGATACCCGCGTTGTCGTGGCGATGTCTGGCGGTGTGGATAGTTCTGTGGTTGCGGCGCAATTGGCATCCGAGGGCTATGACGTGGTCGGTGTAACGCTGCAGCTTTATGATCATGGTGCGGCTTTGGCCAAGAAGGGTGCGTGCTGTGCAGGCCTCGATATCCATGATGCGCGCCGCGTGGCCGAGGAAATGGGCTTTCCCCATTACGTTCTGGACTATGAGAACGTGTTTAAAGATGCGGTGATTGACGAGTTCGCAGATAGTTATTTGGCTGGTGCGACCCCTGTGCCGTGCATTCGTTGCAATGAGCGGGTGAAATTCAAAGACCTTCTGGAAACTGCCAAGGACCTCGATGCGGATTGCATGGCGACGGGCCACTATATCCAGCGCAAGATGGGACCTGAAAAGGCTGAACTTCATGCCGCAGCGGACGGCGCGCGTGATCAGAGTTATTTTCTCTTTTCCACCAAGCAAGAACAGCTTGATTTCCTGCGGTTCCCGTTGGGCCACCTGCCATCTAAGGATGCAACACGTGAACTCGCCGCAAAGTTTGGGCTAAGCGTGGCGGATAAGCCTGACAGTCAGGATATTTGTTTTGTGCCAAACGGCAATTACGCAGCGGTGATTGAAAAACTGCGTCCCGGTGCCGCCGAAGCGGGCGATATTGTCGACACAGAGGGCAACGTCCTAGGCAAGCACGAGGGCGTTATTCACTACACCATTGGCCAACGTCGCGGCCTTGGTATCGGTGGTTTGGAAACGCCGCTTTACGTGGTGCGGCTGGATGTCGATCTAAAACATGTGATCGTTGGGCCGAAAGAGCTGCTCAGCACGCGCACCATTCCAGTGCGCGAAATCAATTGGCTAGGGGATGCGCCGCTTAGCTCTAAAGAGGAATGGCATGTCTTGGTGCGCGTGCGATCCACCCGTCCGCCGCGCCCTGCGATCATTCGCCCGATTTCTGATGTGGAAGCAACGGTTGAGCTGTTAACCCCAGAGGACGGCGTGTCACCGGGGCAAGCTTGCGTGTTCTATGACACTGACAGCACGCGCATCTTTGGCGGCGGTTGGATCTGGCGCGGCTATTAAGATGATTCCTTTCTCGCTGCTTGATCTTTCGCCCATTCCCGAAGGCCAAACTGCACGACATGCGATTGAAAATACAGTTGAGCTCGCCCAAGCAGCAGAGTGCGCGGGCTATACGCGATACTGGCTGGCGGAACATCACAACATGCCCGGCATTGCAAGTGCAGCAACCGCCCTCGTCATCGCGAAAGTTGCGGCGGCCACGACATCACTGCGAGTCGGTGCAGGTGGGATCATGCTGCCAAATCACGCCCCTTTGGTGATTGCAGAACAGTTCGGCACGCTCGCCATGCTTTATCCTGATCGCATCGATCTTGGCCTTGGTCGCGCACCGGGAAGTGACATGGCTACCGCGCGCGCACTACGCCGTCACATGGCTCCGGAGGATAGTTTTCCTCAGGATGTTCAAGAACTTATCGGATATCTTTCAAAAGGTGGTGGAGAGCATGGCGTGCAAGCCGTGCCTGGCCAAGGCACAGAAGTGCCCATCTGGATTCTTGGGTCCAGCCTGTTCGGTGCACAGCTAGCCGCGTATCTCGGCCTGCCTTACGCGTTTGCGTCCCATTTTGCGCCTGACATGTTAGGGCAAGCACTACACATCTACCGTGACACATTCCAACCCTCAAAGTATCTCGATGCACCGCATGCGATGCTTGCCTCTGGTGTGTGCGTGGCGCCAACTGACGAGGAAGCGCAGGTGCTGAGATCGTCGCAAATCTTAGCTTTCGCAAACTTGCGCACCGGCAATCCTGGCCCACTACCATGCCCCGTTGAGCGCGTGGAAGATCACGTGCCCCCTGTCGTTTTGCAGCAAGTGCAGCATGCTTTGTCGTGCTCTGCGACGGGTGCGCCCGAAACTGTGCAGGCTCGCTTAAGCGAAATTATCGCGCATTATCAACCTGATGAGATCATGCTGACAGGGGCGATTCATGATAACAGTGCGCGAATCCGCTCGTTCGAGCTGGCAGCAGAGGTCTTGACGGCCCTCTAAATGAAGTGCGCACCAAGCAATTGTGCCTTCCAGCACACACCTGCCCCTCAGTTTGGACATGAGGGGAAAAAAGGGCTGACCGAAGGTAAATCTTCGTGGCACATAGATCAGACAACGTCCGTAAGAGGCGTATCCAAGGCCAGTGAGACAGCTAATCCGAATGACACCGAAAACTGCGAAACCCGCGCTTGGCGCTTTGATCTACTTTGCAGCGGCATTCAGCCTTGCGACGTATTTCACGTTTGCGGCTGTTCAAGGCGACTACGGCGTGTTTCGCCGTGCGGAAATCGTTGTGTTAGCACGGGATTTAGATGTGCAACTCAGCCAACTTAAGAGCGAAGTGGCAGAGATGGAAAATCTCACCAAACGCTTGTCAGACACCTACCTTGATCTCGACCTACTCGATCAACAGGCCCGAGATGTCCTTGGCCTGCTACGCGCTGACGAAATCGTTGTCCGTTAAGGCATGTCGCGTTAACCAATTCGTTACCCACATCATTGCACTCTGGCCAGTATGGTTTTCCTGCGTTAGACTATTGTTTAACGCTAAACCACTTGATGTTTCTGGGAGGATGCACCGCTTATGGCTGCGCGAAAAACGACCGCTAAATCCAATGTGTCTGCTAAAGATTTGTTGCAGCACTACAAAGACATGCTGCTCATCCGCCGCTTTGAAGAAAAGGCTGGCCAGCTCTATGGCATGGGTCTGATCGGAGGATTTTGCCATCTCTACATTGGTCAAGAAGCTGTTGTTGTGGGCTTAGAGGCCGCCGCCGAAGAAGGCGACAAACGCATCACATCATATCGCGATCACGGTCATATGCTGGCCTGTGGCATGGATCCCAATGGCGTAATGGCCGAGTTAACGGGCCGCATTGATGGCTATTCCAAGGGTAAAGGTGGCTCCATGCATATGTTCTCGAAAGAGAAGCATTTCTATGGCGGTCACGGCATCGTTGCAGCGCAAGTACCGCTTGGTGCGGGTCTCGCCTTTGCAGACAAATATCAAGACAATGGCCGCGTAACCTTCACCTATTTTGGCGACGGCGCCGCGAACCAAGGTCAGGTCTACGAGACCTTCAATATGGCCGCAATTTGGGATCTCCCATGCATTTTTGTCATTGAAAACAATCAGTACGCTATGGGTACATCGCAAGATCGCTCCACTTCCACGCCTGATTTGCACACCCGCGGCGAAGCCTTTGGCATCCCCGGTGAAATCGTTGATGGCATGGACGTAATGGCCGTCAAAGAAGCTGGTGAGCGCGCAGTAAAACATTGCCGGTCTGGCAAAGGCCCTTACATCTTGGAAATCAAAACCTATCGTTATCGCGGTCACTCTATGTCGGACCCTGCCAAATATCGCACCCGCGAAGAAGTGCAGAAAATGCGCGACGAGCGTGACCCAATTGAGCAAGTCCGCGACGTTTTGCTGACAGGCAAACACGCGAGCGAGGATGATCTCAAAGCCATCGACAAAGAGATCAAGAAAGTGGTGAACGCCTCGGCGGAATTCGCCAAGGACAGCCCCTTGCCCGATGTATCGGAGCTTTGGACCGACATTTATGCAGAGGCGGAGGTGTAAATCATGGCCATCGAAATCCTAATGCCTGCCCTATCGCCCACCATGGAGGAAGGCACGCTCGCCAAATGGTTGGTAAAGGAAGGTGACACAGTTTCCTCAGGTGACATCATCGCTGAAATCGAAACCGACAAAGCCACGATGGAATTTGAAGCCGTCGATGAAGGCGTGATAGGGTCGATCCTTGTGCCAGAAGGCAGCGCTGGTGTAGCTGTGAATACAGCGATTGCTTTGCTCTTGGAAGAAGGCGAAAGCGCCGATGATGCGAGTGCGCCTGCCCCAGTGGCAGCTACCGCGCCCAGCGTTCTAGCCGCCCCTGTTCAGCACAACGAAATTGCAGATAAACCACAATGGCGTGCGCCTCAGTCCGATTGGCCCGAAGGCACACGGATGAAGCAGCAAACCGTTCGCGAAGCCTTGCGCGATGCAATGAGCGAAGAAATGCGCAGTGATGAGAGCGTGTTTCTCATGGGTGAAGAGGTTGGAGAATACCAAGGGGCGTATAAAATTTCCCAGGGTATGCTGGATGAATTTGGCAGCAAGCGTGTGATTGATACACCAATCACAGAGCATGGATTTGCCGGTATTGCGGTTGGTGCATCCTTTGGTGGCTTGAAGCCAATTGTTGAGTTCATGACTTTTAACTTTGCCATGCAAGCCATTGATCATATTATTAATTCAGCCGCAAAGACGCTCTATATGTCAGGTGGTCAAATGGGGGCTCCTATGGTGTTCCGCGGCCCCAATGGTGCAGCCGCACGCGTGGGTGCGCAGCACTCGCAGGACTACGCCGCATGGTATGCGCATATCCCTGGCCTTAAAGTCGTGATGCCCTACACTGCAGCCGATGCGAAAGGTCTAATGAAGTCCGCGATCCGCGACCCAAACCCTGTAATTTTCCTGGAGAACGAAATTCTCTACGGGCGCACATTCGAGGTTCCTGTGCTTGATGATTTCACCGTTCCCATCGGCAAGGCTCGCATCGCATGCGAGGGTAGCGATGTGACGATTGTGAGCTTTGGAATCGGGATGAGCTACGCCATGGAAGCTGCTGAAAAGCTTTCTGAAAGTGGCGTAAGTTCAGAGGTGATTGACCTACGCTCTCTTCGACCGATGGATACGCAAACCGTTATCGAAAGCGTCAAGAAAACCAACCGCTGCGTCACCGTCGAAGAAGGGTTCCCCGTCGGCGCAATCGGCAATCATATCTCCGCGGTTCTTATGCAAGAAGCATTCGATTACCTCGATGCGCCGGTCATCAATTGCACAGGCAAGGACGTGCCCATGCCTTATGCTGCCAACCTTGAAAAGCTCGCGCTGACCACCACCGATGAGGTGATCGAAGCGGTGCAAAAAGTAACATATCGTTAAGGGAGAGACCTAATGGCCATCGAAATTCTCATGCCCGCCCTGTCCCCCACGATGGAGGACGGCACGCTCGCCAAATGGCTCGTGAAAGAGGGTGACACAGTCTCTTCTGGCGATCTGCTGGCAGAAATTGAAACCGACAAAGCCACGATGGAATTCGAAGCCGTCGATGAAGGCGTCATCGGTAAGATCTTGGTCGAGGCAGGCACTGCAGGTGTGCTTGTCAACAGCCCCATTGCGCTCTTGCTCGAGGATGGTGAAGACAGTGCTGAGGTTGTGGCCTCGAGCCAGACCGCTCCCGCGCCGATCGCTCCAGAGGTGCTTAGCACGCCAGTAGCCACGGCCCCTGCGCCGAAATTGACGCAAACTGGAGATCGCGTTTTCGCATCCCCTCTCGCACGCCGCATTGCCGCGGACAAAGGCATTGATCTCGCAACGATCACAGGCAGTGGCCCCAGAGGACGCATCGTCAAAGCCGACGTTGAAAACGCACAAAGTGCTCCTGCCGCGCAGCCAGCCGCTATTCCAACGCCTCAAACAGCCAAGGCACCAGACACAAACCCAAGCCAAATCGCCAAAATGTACGAAGGGCGCGAGTTCACCGAACTGCCCCTCGATGGCATGCGCAAAACCATCGCGGCGCGCCTGACAGAGGCCAAACAAAACATACCGCATTTCTACCTGCGCCGCGATATCCACCTCGATGCGCTCCTGAAATTCCGCAGTCAGCTCAACAAACAACTCGCTGCGCGTGACATCAAACTTTCCGTAAACGATTTCATCATAAAAGCCTGTGCGCTTGCACTGCAACAAGTCCCCGCGGCCAACGCGGTTTGGGCCGGTGATCGCGTGCTCCAGATGAAGGCATCAGACGTAGCTGTCGCCGTTGCGATTGAAGGCGGCCTCTTTACTCCAGTCCTGCAAGACGCTGATTCAAAATCACTTTCCGCGCTCTCTGCACAGATGAAAGATCTCGCCAACCGCGCGCGGGATCGTAAACTTGCACCTCATGAATATATGGGCGGTAGCTTTGCGATCTCCAATCTTGGTATGATGGGTATCGAAAATTTTGACGCTGTCATCAATCCACCTCACGGCGCAATTCTCGCTGTGGGTGCGGGCGCGAAGAAACCAATTGTGAACAGCGACGGCGACCTCGACATTGCGACTGTGATGTCCGTCACGCTCTCGGTCGATCACAGAGTTATCGACGGCGCGCTTGGTGCTGATCTACTGGCCGCGATCAAAGCAAACTTGGAAAATCCGATCGCGATGCTCGCTTAAACTTCATTTTACCTAAAACTCCCACCGCGGGCATCGCCTGACCTCTTAAGGACAGACTAAATGCATGCAGCATGCCTTTGCAACAGGTGTTACTTGGGCGCTGAATTTATGATCTGGTGCATCGACACAGACGGCTGATCGCACCCTGCCTCGCCAACGATTTTCGCGGGCACGCCTGCGACAGTTTTACATGGAGGCACTTCGGCGAGCACCACAGATCCGGCCGCAATCCGGCTGCAATGACCAACCTTGATGTTACCCAACACTTTCGCTCCGGCGCCTATCAACACGCCATCGCCAATTTTGGGATGGCGATCTTCCTCCTCTTTGCCTGTGCCGCCTAACGTCACAGAATGCAGCATCGAGACATTGTCACCCACAACCGCGGTTTCGCCAATTACGATGGAATGGGCGTGATCAATCATGATGCCCTTACCGATGCACGCGGCGGGATGGATATCCACACCAAAAATCTCAGACACGCGCATTTGTACAAAATATGAAAGATCTTTGCGACCTGTTCGCCAAAGCCAATTGGCAATACGAAAGGCTTGAATAGCTTGAAAGCCTTTGAAGAACACCAAAGGCTGCAACAAACGATGGCACGCCGGATCGCGTTCAAAAATCGCCATCAAATCCGCGCGCGCCGCTTCAACAATACTGGGATCTTGTGCATAGGCCTCATCTGCAATGTCACGCAAGATGATCTGGCTCATTTCGTTCGAGTGAAGCTTGGCCGAAAACCGATACGACAAGGCCTTCTCTAGGCTATTGTGGTGCAGAACACATGCGTGTAACAGCCCACCCATCAACGGTTCAGCCTGCACTGCGTCTGCGGCTTCATGCGAGATACGATCCCAAACCGGATCGATACTACGAAGGGGTGAATCGACTTGCGCCATCGCGAAAGCTCCTCTTGCTTTGCGCCATCCTTACAACAAATGCAGTGTACAGGACAAATGCAAATGGGTGATCCCTCACAGAGAAATGATTGATGGATCACAAAAGGCTAGGTGTCGTTAGTGTGACACAGCACCTCGGTGATTTCACGAAACGCAACGCCATAGACAGCCAATGTCTCATGGGTCAGATGCATAGACATCTCTGGTAGGTGTGTTCGTAAGGCGAGACTGGCGATAGACCCATCCCCGTAAAAGGGATGGGCGTGACCCGTCAGTTCAACATAGAAAGCCGCCTCGCGGACACGTGCCAAAAGCTCACGGCATTTCCAGGTCCTATGGTTGGGTTGAAAACAGATCCCATAACGCGCCAGCAAATATGCATCATGCAAAGTTATATGGTTACTCATCAGCCCCCCACAATGTGCGACGCAAAGAGCCCGGGCCCAAACCGTTCAGAGATTTGCGCAACACGCACTTCGTAAACCCCTGTGACATTGTCTGAAAACTGGTCGGCTTGCAGGTAACGATATTGCGCTGTTGCACTAAAAACTTGTCGTTTGACGTTACCGCCAACGATGATTTGGATAAGATACTGCTCACTTTCTTCGCCAAGGGGCACATCGCCCCACCCCCAATCATCCCCGTCACTGCGCGTGCGCCGTATCCAGGAAAAATCAACATCGGCACCATTGGAATTCGCTTCAAGATGCGCAGGTGGATAGGGTCGCAAACCTGTACCTTCAAAAGTCTCGACCAGGTGCTCATAAGCCGGATCATCATATCCACGGTGCGCGGGTCCAATCCTGAAATGGCGTTGCACGTCGCGATCGGAGCTGCGCAAACCAATCTGGTTGGGCACGCCATTCAACAGTACGAAGACCGACCCAACAGGCCATGCGGCGGGCACCAAACCATCTGTTCCATATTGCCCGCGTAAGCGTTGACTCAACTCATAGGTATCAGGCGCTACAAGCTTTGCGCGCTCAAACTGAAAGATCTCCCAATTCGCGCCAGAGCCATCTCCGATGGCTGCAAGATTACCCCCAGACAGGAGCGTTTCGCGGGCAATACTCTCTAGCTGATCGCTCGCTAGTTTGACCCGCAAAGGTGCGCCGCGATCAATTACACCGAATGCGCTCGCGTTCAGCGGGGTTTGGGTCACCCCAATAGTAGAGCGGCCCTGACAATAGGTGTTAAACCCATAATTCGCATCAATTGGCGCATCATAAACCGCTACAGCCGCGGGCCAAGGATTCGCCGTGACGGCACCTCTTTCTTGTTCAAATTTTTCAAGACGCAACTCCATCTCATGAGCGATTTTCAACCAGTCCCGAATGTCCCCAAACACTTTGGACGCTTCGGATTTAGGTCCCACTGTCCCTGCATCAATCCTCAACGATAGCTGGTTGAGCGCCGCGATGGCTCGCACCAGTTGCGCTTTAGCTGACATTTGTAGCTCAGTTAGATCCTGAGCCGACACGCGTTGGGGGTGTTTGTGTCATACATAGTTACTCCTCATGCGAGTTTCCTCCGCACGAGCAAAATGAAAAACGGCCCCGAGGTACCACCTCAAGGCCGCTTTGCCACTACTTCTAGCATGTCACAACTTATAGGAGAGGCCGTTCGCAAAGTCAAGCAAAACCAGATTGTTACATTACTCTAACCGCGCGGTATCATTAACAAATTGTTAAAATCAGTCTCTCAAACCTACCCGCTTCTCTGGTCTTGAAACACCTCGGATAAGTCTGCATCGCAGACGGGGGAAGCACCCGCAGTCGCGTTAGTTATCGGCACGATCTGCTTCGATCTGGCGCCACTTGGCTACATTTGCGTTATGCTCTGCAAGCGTTTCAGCAAATGCATGCCCACCCGTGCCGTCGGCTACAAAGAAGATGAAGGGTGTCTCGTCTGGATCAACCGCAGCCCGCAAACTTGCCAATCCTGGATTGGCAATCGGGGTCGGTGGCAAACCATCGATCACATAGGTATTCCAAGGAGTCTCCTTGCGCAGCTCACTGCGCAGCAAACCACGCCCAAGCACGCCCTTACCGCGCGTGACACCGTAAATCACCGTTGGATCGGTCTGTAACCTAATCCCTTGGTTCAAACGATTGGTAAACACAGAGGCCACTTGTCGACGTTCCTCCGCAATCCCCGTCTCTTTCTCGATGATAGAGGCTAGCGTCAGCATTTCTTCAGGTGTTTTCAGTGGTACATCTTCGCGCCGCTCGGCCCACACATCAGCGATGCGTTTCTGTTGCGCATCCAACATCCGCTGCACCAATTCCGTGCGTGTATCGTCCACGCTCACCTCATAACTATCCGGCGCAAGCATGCCTTCCGCTGGCACCTCAGCAACGTCACCACTTAACAAATCAACTGATTTCAACTCTTCAATCACCTGCCAGCTGGTCACTCCTTCCGCCAAAGCGATCCGATAGCGCGTGTCAGTCTCACCGCGCACACGGGTATATTCCTCGGGGATCGCATCCTCAACGGGGTTGAAACTGGCCATTTCCAAAAAACGATTGGTACTTGGATCAAGCTGACGCACTTGCACGGTCGCCCGCGTTACACCAATACGGTACACCACTTCCGTACCGCACGAGTTCGCCCCACCTCGCGTAACAATGCTGACGATCTCTTCCATAGAAGCATTCTCTGGCACCAGAAAACTACCCGCCTTCAACTTGGCGGTCTTATCTTGATAATCCGCACCGATGCGAAATACTGCAGGACTGGAAACCGCTCCTTGAGCGCCAAGATCATCACTGACCCTACTCATGGTCGATCCACGATCCACTTTCAGGCAAATCGCTTGCTCCAAAGGACCAGCGTCTTTGTACTGACCCTGCCCCCAAAGAATAGCGCCGCCCAACAGAAAAAGCGCCACGATGAGAAACGTCACCGCGTTAGACGCAATGTGCCGCCACATATTAGTCGACCTTTCCGAACAACACGCTCGCGTTCGTGCCGCCAAATCCAAACGAATTGCTCAAAGCCACGTTGATTTCACGCTTAACAGGCGCATTCGGTGCAAGATCCACAGCTGTCTCAACAGCAGGGTTATCCAAGTTAATCGTTGGCGGTGCCACTTGATCGCGGATCGCGAGGATCGAGAAGATCGCTTCAATCGCGCCAGCCGCCCCAAGCAGATGACCCGTCATCGACTTGGTCGAGGACATCGTGACAGAGCCCGCATGCTCCCCCAACATCCGCTCAACCGCGCCCAATTCGATGGTATCCGCCATCGTCGATGTGCCGTGCGCGTTGATGTAATCAATGTCTTTCGGCTCAAGCCCTGCCTTGCCAAGTGCCGCGCGCATAGAACGCTCACCGCCTTCACCCGTCTCGCTGGGTGCTGTGATGTGATAGGCATCACCTGACAGGCCATAACCAATGACTTCAGCGTAAATTTTTGCGCCGCGCGCTTTGGCGTGCTCGTATTCTTCGAGCACAACAACACCAGCGCCTTCGCCCATCACAAAACCATCGCGATCCGCGTCATAGGGTCGGCTCGCCTTGGTGGGATCGTCTTCGCATTTCGTGCTGAGCGCCTTGCAGGCGTTGAAACCGGCAATGCCAATCTCGGAAATCGACGCTTCGGCGCCGCCTGCGATCATAACATCCGCATCGGAGGTCATAATAAGCCGCGCCGCATCCCCAATCGCATGCGCACCCGTCGAACAAGCTGTTACAACCGCGTGGTTTGGTCCTTTAAAGCCATACCGAATGCCGACCTGACCAGAAATCAAGTTGATCAATGCACCAGGAATAAAGAAGGGCGAGACGCGGCGTGGACCGCGCTCATGGATCAAAATCGCCGTTTCCGCGATGGAATTCAAACCGCCGATGCCAGAGCCGATCATCACACCCGTGCGCAGTTTGTTGTCTTCATCCTCGGGCGTCCAACCTGCATCCTGAACCGCTTGCTCAGCCGCTGCAATACCATAAAGAATGAAATCATCCACTTTGCGCCGTTCTTTCGGCAGCATCCAGTCGTCGGCATTAAATGTGCCGTCCGTGCCATCACCAAGCGGCACTTCGCAGGCATATTTCGTGGTCACACGTGACGCATCAAAGCGCGTGATTGGCCCCGCACCAGAGGTGCCTTTTAAAATACGAGCCCAGGTTTCCTCAACACCGCTGGCAAGCGGCGTAACCAATCCAAGACCTGTGACAACTACTCGGCGCATAAGACTGCCCTCTTTAGAGTGTGTTTGTTATAGGCACACTTACCAGTGCTGGGGGGATGGGGGCAAGAGGTTGGGTGATGAGTTGGCTAAGTCACGTTTCAAAGAGAAAAAACCAAACCTTGAAGTAACTAGAGCTTTCTGAAAAATACGATAAAGTCAGTTGTGTGGACGTTACGGTCGTTGACTTTGCAGATATTAAAATCCCATGGCTTCTTTCAATAAAAAATCGATCAAATACTATGAGGTTCCAAATGGCGCTCTATGAAATTCGGCTCATGTTTGAATGGGGCGGTAGCTGCCTGTGGGGCGTGAATGAAGCAGCCAAAGCAATATATGGCTATGCAGAGATCGAGTGTCTCTTACTATTGCGAAACGAAACCAAAGCCAAATTAGGCGAGCTATCCGAAATCCACGATGAGGCATTGAATTGGAATGATCCTGCTGGACCGAGTCCATGGTCGCGAGGAGACTTTGAACAATTTGAATCCAAAGCACACTCCATTTTGCAAGATGTTCGAAGAGAATTGAGGGATACGTGCTTGGTAGAATACAGTCCAATCGGTGAGTGGACAGACGAGTAGGTTTGAATTCCAGCCGATCTATTCAAAACAAAAAAAACGCCCCTCGCGATCTACTCGCAGGGGCGCTTTTAAACTCTAATCTCGTAAAACCAGCTTACGCCGCTTCAGAGATGAACTTTACCGCGTCGCCGAAGGACTGGATGTTCTCAGCTGCGTCATCAGGGATCTCGATGCCGAACTCTTCTTCGAACGCCATGACCAGCTCAACTGTGTCGAGGCTGTCTGCGCCCAAATCGTCGATAAAGGATGCACCCTCAACAACTTTGTCTTCTTCCACACCAAGGTGCTCAACTACGATCTTTTTAACACGATCTGCAACGTCGCTCATCTCGAAATCCTTATATCTTGGGCATATTGCCCTTTGGTGCCTGTCCCCAGAGGGGCACTTGATATTGCCCGATTGGGCAGCTTTTGTTCCATGCGGAACACCGTGGAAAATCAATCCCAAGGCCAATGATGCGCCGCCTATAACATACGCGACGCATAAGGCAAACGGAATCGCCTGACTTCAAGTCACGCGTTAAAGCATCGCCATTCCGCCGTTCACATGCAGCGTTGCACCCGTCACATAAGACGCCTCAACGCTTGAAAGATAGATCACGGCCGCAGCAATCTCATTCGGTGCTCCCATGCGCCCTGCTGGCACCTGCCCCAGAATTCCGGCCTTTTGATCATCGGTAAGCTTGTCGGTCATCGCGGTCTCAATAAAGCCCGGCGCAATCGCGTTCACGGTGATCCCGCGCGATGCGACCTCATAAGCCAGCGATTTACCCATCGCAATCATGCCCGCTTTGGACGCTGCGTAGTTCGCTTGGCCAGGATTGCCGGTGGCCCCAACGATGGAGGAGACATTCACAATACGCCCCCAACGCGCCTTCATCATGCCGCGCATCACACCTTTGCAAAGCTTCATTGTCGCCGTCAGGTTCACGTCCAGCACGGACTGCCATTCCTCGTCAGACATCCGCATAAACAGATTGTCGCGGGTTATGCCTGCGTTGTTCACCAAAATGTCGACGCTGCCCATTGCTTCAATCGCTTGCTTTGGCAGTGCCACAACGGCTTCCATGTCAGACAGATTGCACGGCAAGATATGCGCGCGCTCACCAAGCTCCGCGGCCAACGCCTCAAGCGGTGCGACACGTGTGCCAGATAAGCCAACAATTGCGCCCGCAGCGTGCAAACCCCGCGCTATATCCGCGCCGATGCCACCAGATGCGCCTGTGACCAGCGCGCATTTTCCCGTCAAATCGAACATGTAAACAACCCTTTCCTTTGCTCTCCCCCAAGCAAAGGAAAGCCCGTTAATCGCAGCCAATACGTTGCCCGCATTCGCACTCACGATTCCCATAGCGCCAATCTCAGCGATTGTCATCGCCCGAGGGCTATGGCGGCCAGCAAATTCATCCGCAAAGCGCGCATATCCATCACCACCGGTCATTTCAGTGGCAAATATTTTGTGTGCCTCAGTGTCCGCACCATGTGCCACTCCAATAACAACACACTCTTCCATTATGCGTTGGGTGCCGCCCAAAAATGCGTCAATCGCGCCGCCACTGATTACACTGTCATTGCGCAGATGTGTGCTAAAACCCGCTTCATGTACAGCGCGCCTCAATGGGTCCCCCGTCAAAGCCGTTCAATCGGTCAAGACTACCAGAAAAGCTACGCGCCCGGGGCGTCCGGCAAGACCTGTGAATACCACAGCAATCGCCGCTGAATAAGGGTTAGAGCGCGCTTAGCGCTCCAACTTTGCGATATCCTCAGGTGTTCCAACAGGGCTACACGCGATCTCGCGCGCTATGCGGCGGATCATGCCGGACAATGCTTTGCCCGCACCCACTTCCCAAATCGTATCAACGCCCTGCGCGGCCATAAAGCCGACGCTTTCGCGCCAGCGCACGGAACCTGTGACCTGTTCTACAAGCAAGGTGCGAATAGCCGCTGGATCGCTCACAGCATCAGCGCGCACATTTGCGACAACTGGCACGGCAGGCGTGTTGATCTCCACTGCGCCCAACGCGTCGGCCATAACGCGTGCCGCTGGTTCCATCAAAGCACAATGAAATGGCGCGCTCACAGGCAATAGAACCGCACGTTTCGCACCTTTTTCTTTAGCGATCACCAAAGCTCGTTCAACAGCACCAAGATGACCGGATACAACCACTTGGCTTGGATCATTGTCGTTCGCAGCCTGACACACATCGCCTTGTGCGGCTTCGCTGGCCACCTCTTGCGCCGTTTCAAAATCCAGCCCCAACAAGGCTGCCATCGCGCCGACACC
Source organism: Rhodobacteraceae bacterium HTCC2083 (assembly GCA_000156115.1). Classification (GTDB taxonomy): domain Bacteria; phylum Pseudomonadota; class Alphaproteobacteria; order Rhodobacterales; family Rhodobacteraceae; genus Planktotalea. The sequence continues at coordinate 3,234,929 of DS995276.1, read as the reverse complement.
GACAGGCACCGCTTCTTGCATGGCTGTGCCGCGTGTGCGCAACAAACGTGCGGTGTCGGCAATTGACAAGGCTCCCGTAGCGGCCAATGCGGAATACTCACCCAAAGAATGACCCGCTACAAAAGAAGCATCTGTGATCGCAACGCCTTCCGCCTCAAGTGCGCGCATCGCAGCAAGCGAAGTCGCCATCAATGCAGGCTGCGCGTTTTGCGTTAGCGTCAACGTGTCCTGCTCGCCTTCCCAAATAAGCGCACTTAGCTTTTCGCCTAAGGCCTCATCGACCTCGCCAAAGACCGCTTTCGCTGCAGGATAAGCATCCGCCAGAGCTTTACCCATTCCAATCGATTGCGCCCCTTGACCGGGGAATACAAAGGCTTTGCTCATGTCGCGTCTCCTCAAAAGCGTTTCTTTTGCTCTACCCCTGCTCCGCGTTCATCGCAAGTCTGCCTGCATGGGCGCACAGACCCTGTATTGAGAAAATGACTGCAGCGAACACGTAGGCACGATACTGTACGAATAAGTCCTTCAGTTGACGCGTCATCACGCAGAACACTTCTACTTGGAGCAATGGAATGCCAACCTCGAACACACCCCGCAGCTATGGCTCGGTCACCAAAACCTTCCACTGGCTAACGGTCTTATTGATTTTTACGGCCATTCCCCTGGGGATCATTGCCAACAAACTCGCTTATGACACCAGTGAAGCGCTTGAATTCAAAGCGTTTCTCTTCTCGATGCACAAAACCGTCGGCGTCACGGCATTTTTCGTTGCCCTTGGCCGCATTATTTGGGCGTTGAGCCAACCAAAGCCCTCAGGACTTCACCCCGAACGTCGCGCCGAGAGCTTTCTGGCAGAGCTTGTGCACTGGCTCCTCTACGGCTCACTCCTATTAGTGCCACTGAGCGGATGGATCCATCACGCATCAACCTCAGGCTTTGCACCCATCTTGTGGCCGTTCGGACAAAACCTACCCATGGTGCCTAAAAGCGAAAGCCTTGCCGCGCTGACCGCAGGTTTGCATATCGTATTCGAACGCGTTCTCGCGCTTTCAATCTTCTTACATGTGGCAGGTGCGCTGAAACATCACTTTGTCGACAAAGATGACACGCTACGTCGCATGTTGCCTGGCATGACGGAAGCAGGCACGCTTCACGCAACAAGCAAGTTCGCGCCCTTTATGACGGCGATCGTGGTTTGGATTGCGGCTTTGGGCGTCGGGTCGGCCATGGGCACTCACAACAGCCATTCAGACACAGCGCAAAGCGTACCTCTGGAAGAGGTCCAAAGCGACTGGCATGTTGATAGTGGTATGCTCAGCCTCGAAATTACACAATTCGGGTCACAGGTCAGCGGCAGTTTTGAAGATTGGACCGCCGATATAGCGTACAAAGAACTTGAAAGCCCGGGTTCTCACGGCACTGTGCGCGCTGTAATCTCGATTGGATCTCTGACGCTCGGGTCAGTCACAGGACAAGCATTGGGGCCTGATTTCTTTGATGCCGACACGCACCCAACTGCCGAATTCTATGCCGAGCTGATGTTTCAAGCCGATGGCTACACCGCTGACGGCACGCTCAGCATTCGCGGCACGGAAATTCCGGTCAGTATGCCATTCGATCTACACATCGAGGGCGAAACAGCACAAATGAAGGGTCGACTTGAGCTAGATCGAAGGGATTTCAAGATCGGAGACAATATGCCGGATGAAAGCTCGCTCGCGTTCAAAGTGGATGTCGGTATTACGCTTACTGCAACGCGAACGCCCTAAAAGCCTGACCAGCAAGATACAAAAAAGGCCGCTAGCAGATGCAGCGGCCTTTTCTATGTCTAAAAGGGGTTACGCTTACTCGGCTTTTGCCGCCTCGATAGAAATCATAACTTCGACTTCATCGCTGATCGCTGGCGCATACAGGCCTAACCTATAATCAGAACGCAACAAAGTTGCTGTTGCATCAAAACCTGCCCATGCTTTTCCGCCCATTACTGGGTTAGGTCCAACATTGTTGAGTTTTGCGTCCAACACGACAGATTTCGTTACATCATTGATCGTCAAATCACCTGTTATTTGAGCAGTGTTATCGCCCATCACTTCAATGCTTGTAGATGTGAACGAAATAATCTCATCATCGGATGCATCAAAAAAGTCGGGTGACATAAAATGACCCAAGCGTTGTTCCCATCCAGTAATCATCGACGTCGCGGGCATGGAGACAGTTACACTAGACGCTGCCGGATCTTCTTGATCGAACATGATCTCGCCTTCAAAGCCGGAAAACATGCCGTAAGTCGTGGAAAAACCCACGTGGCTGTAAGTGAACACAATCTGACTGTGGCTCGCATCGAGCATATATTTCTCGGGTGCCGCGTAGGCGCTGGTTCCTGCAAGGGCGAATGCTGCGGCGAATAGAACTAATTTCATTGGTAAGCCTCCATATAAAGATACCCAATATAAGAAGTCTTACCGGTTGCGCGCGCAACTATACGATGATCAACATCTCGTGTGCGTTGATGAACACATATGTCGCGAATAATTTTGAAGTTAGTCTTTCAAGCGCGGCAACAGAGCAATAATGGCGCAAAAGCAAAGAATTGCTGTGAAACCAGACTTCAACAAAACGACATCTGCTGTTTCATCTGCGCTTGGCACCAACCAAAGGCCGATAGCAGCAAATCCGAAGACCAATCCGAAGAAACGGCGCACAGTGCGCTCCGAAATGATCGGTTTTAGCTCATCTTGCTCACGCGCTGCCGCGATCGGCTTCAACATTGAATGCGCTGAAATATATGACATTGGGTTTTTCCTTTTGTTTATGCTCTAGAGAAAATCTCGCTAACTATTGCGCCTGAAATACGGCGCGCTTTGGACAGTTTCATGCCGAACATCCATTGCACTTGCGCGAACCCCCTAACCCAGTTAAATGACACAGGCTTTCCGCAGGACGTTTTCACTGCGCAGTCTCTCGTGACCGGGGCGCGGAAAGCGTTTTTGTTCTGGTCTTTGAAATGCGCCGATACATGAATGGAGCACACATGCCTTTATATGAGCATGTCATGATTGCGCGTCAGGACTTGTCCAACACGCAAGCAGAAGGCCTTATCGAACACTTTGGCACAGTCCTCGCGGACAACGGCGGTAAGCTGGTTGATCACGAGTATTGGGGCGTCAAAACGATGGCCTACAAAATTAACAAGAACCGCAAAGGACACTATGCCTTCTTGCGTTCCGATGCACCGGCACCAGCCGTGCAGGAGATGGAGCGTTTGATGCGTTTGCATGAAGATGTCATGCGCGTTCTGACGATCAAAATGGACGATCATGCTGAGTTGCCATCCGTTCAAATGCAGAAACGCGAAGAGCGCGGCGAACGTCGTGAGCGTCGCTAATTTAACCTGAAGAAAGGATCCTAAACCATGGCTGCAAAACCATTTTTCCGCCGTCGTAAAGTGTGCCCATTCTCAGGCGAGAATGCACCGAAGATCGACTATAAAGACACACGTTTGCTTCAGCGCTACATCTCCGAGCGTGGCAAAATCGTGCCGTCCCGTATCACCGCAGTATCTGCGAAAAAGCAGCGTGAGTTGGCCCGTGCCATCAAGCGCGCCCGCTTCCTCGCACTTCTGCCCTACGCTGTGAAATAAGGAGAACGATCATGAAAGTTATCCTTCTTGAGCGCGTCGCAAAGCTCGGCCAAATGGGCGACGTTGTAGACGTTAAAGCAGGTTACGCACGTAACTTCCTGCTCCCACAGAGCAAAGGCCTGTCTGCGTCCCAAGCAAACATCGCCAGCTTTGAAGCGCGCAAAGCGCAGCTCGAAGCAAACAACCTGGAGAGCAAGAAAGAAGCCGAAGACATGGCGTCCCGTCTCGACGGTCAGAAGTTCGTTGTGATTCGCCAAGCGTCCGATGCCGGCTATCTTTATGGCTCCGTTACAACACGTGATGCGGCTGACGCGGCAACAGACGGCGGCTTCTCAGTCGATCGTAAGCAAGTTGTCTTGCAAGCGCCGATCAAAGAACTTGGTCTTCACGCCGTAACAGTGCGCCTACACCCTGAGGTTGACGCTGAAATCATTATGAACGTTGCACGTTCTACAGAAGAAGCAGAGCTTCAATCCGCTGGTAAGTCCATTCAGGAACTTGCCGCAGAAGAAGAAGCTGCGGCAGACTTCGAAATTGCTGAGTTGTTCGATGATATCGGGTCTGCAGCAATGGACGACGACGATCTCGCACCTGCTACTGCACCAGAAGCAAATGCAGATGCAGAGCGAGTGGACGAAGCGTAAGCTTTGATCGGTTAACGAATTAACGAAGGGCTGCGAACACTATTCGTGGCCCTTTTTGAACGATTTTAGCATAAATCTGCGTGCGTGGTTTCGGCAAGATACCGCTGTTTCGAGCACCTTTAGCAATAACAGCCTTAACCCTATTAACTACAACGTCTTGCAACCTTGGGTAATTTCAGTTCAAATGACATTATTAGGACTTGCGTCAATTGCAGTACTGCGCGGGTTGTGTAAAAAGGTGAATAGAATGACGAATATTGATGTTTTAATTGGTGCGCGAATAAAAGGGCGTCGCATCGCCTTGAAAATTTCTCAAACCAAATTAGCCGAAGCCGTTGGTGTCCGCTTCCAGCAAGTTCAAAAATATGAATCAGGTGCCAATCGCGTCAGCGCTTCGCGTCTGCTTATGGTGGCAGAAACGCTAGGCGTGCCAATTTCCTATTTTTTTCAAGGCTTGGACAATGCGGGATCCGCTGACAGCACCGACGTTCAACCGTCTGCGCGCGCAACTGCTCCAATGAATGCGCTATCAGATGCACGCGTCAGTGAAATACTCGCCTTGGTTGAAACACTTCCCAAGGAACAGCAGATGGCCGTGCTCGCATTTTTGCGTACTTTGGCCAAAACGACAGAATCCGAGCCAGTATAATTACTGAGCGCGCGGTCAGAACGATTGCTTTGATAGGTTGAACATGAGAACATGTAAGTGCTCGAAGCGAGCATTGACATAGGCGCGTTCGTGGAAATTTTTGATCTAGATTCGGTAGATAAAACAGAGGAAGGATTTACATCCTATCTTAACGATCTATGCGAAAATTTGGAATTAGATTATGCGACCTATTGCGCTGTAAATACGGTTTCCGATCAAGTGATTGGCTTCACGACTTACGATGATGCGTGGAAAGAACACTATACGTCGCAACGCTTTCAGAACATCGATCCAACGCTACATCTCCCGATGCGTTCTATAGCGCCCATTGATTGGCAACGCTTAAGAGAACACAGAGATTTCGATCGTGTTTTTGAACATGCTCGAGATTTTAAAATTAAAGATCAAGGTCTTAGCGTCCCAATTCATGGGCCCTATGGTGAGGTTGGATTAATAAGTGTCACCCGCGATTGCAGTCTCGGAACTTGGGAAAAGCTTCGCAAGAACGTTATAACCGAATTACAAACAGCGGCTGTATCCTTGCACGACACAGTTATGCAATCAGATACGCTTGGATACGCGCTGCGACGTCCGCAATTGTCTTCGCGTGAATGCGAGGTTTTGCAATGGACTGCGGCAGGCAAAAGCCAGATCGACATTGGTGTCATTTTAACAATCTCTTCGCGCACCGTCGAAGTTCACTTAAGGTCTGCACGCTCTAAACTTTCTGCTCTTAGCACACCGCAAGCCGTAGGCCGTGCAATCGGAATGGGCTTTATCCAACCAAAATAAGCACAGCTTTGACTAACGAATGTCAACTATAAGTGCTCCCATGACATACTTTAAGCCCACTTTTTCCATCTCCACTACGGGATTCCCCTAATAGCGCCATGAGATGTAATGGTTAATAACTCCATGAGGATTGGGGGGATTCAAAACTATGATTATTGCGATAGATGGCATTAACGCTCATCATTTTCAAAGCTTGCTGCGACAAAGCTATCAGCTACGCGCACGCGTCTTTCAAGACCGTCTCGGTTGGGATGTGAATGTCGAAAACGGTATGGAAACGGATGTTTTCGATGCTCTAAACCCAACCACATTGGTTAGCTTAAATGCGTCTGGTCAGGTTGTTGGGTCGATGAGGATCTTGCAAACAACTGGGCCTAACATGCTCGCGGACGTCTTCTATTCTATTCTTCAAGGCGAACCCGCCCCCAGAAGTCCGCTTATCTGGGAAGCAACGCGCCTTTGCGTCGATACAGACCGATTAAACGCAACAGGCAGTCCACGTGCGCGTAACTCGATCAGCTATGTGACATCCGAGATTATGGTTGCAGCCTGCGAGTATGCGATGGACGCTGGTGTCTCGGATGCGGTTGCTGTGATCGATCCGCTCATGAACCGCGTTTTAAAACGCTCAGGAAACGCTCCGTATGACTATCTCGGCAAAGCAACGCCTATGGGTAAAGTGACAGCCATGGCGGGTCTTTTGGACTGCTCCATCGAACGGACAGAACGATTACGCGAACGCTCAGATATGCGTGGCGATGTGTTTCTTGATGAAAAAACAGCGATCGTGCGCTTTGGTGACAACAGTAAAAAGAACTTGGCTGCATCGGACGCTATTCGGACCTACCTCAGCGAACAACTGCAATCAGCAGACACTTTGGACGAACTTCATGCAACGCTGAAATTAATCTCCGAAATAGAAAAATAAAATAGTTAAGCTGACTTTGGTTGCCACACTCACACAAACTCCCCAGCTGGCAGCCATAGACAGTTTCGCGGGTCTCGATTGACAGCTCGAGGCCCGCATTTTTTTGTCTTTTTACCATTCAGGGCCGCAACTGTACGCAAACTAACAAAAAAACCCGCCTGCAACTCAGACGGGGTTCTCTGTTTTCAAATGCGAGAGCAATTTACTCTTCTTCAAGCGCCTCAACAGCCTTTTGAAGATCGTCTTTGCTAATCTCCTTATCAGTGACTTGCGCCAACTCAACGATGTAATCCACAACCTTGTCTTCAAAGATTGGTGCACGCATTTGCTGTTGCATCTGCTGGTTTTGTTGAACGAATTCAAAAAACTCACGCTCTTGACCAGGGTACTGGCGTGCTTGGTTCATCATCGCTTGCGTCATTTCCGCGTCGGTCACTTGAACCTCAGCCTTCTGACCCAACTCAGCCAGCAATAGACCCAAACGCACACGACGCTCAGCCAATGACTTGTGCTCATCCGTCGCCTCGATAGTTGGGTGATCGTGGCCTTCAACCTCTGGGTTCTCTTCATGCCATAGCTGGTGTGCGATCTGGTCGGATTCTGCTGTCACCAAGGATGGTGGCAAATCGAAGGAGACAACATCATCCAGCTTGTCGAGCAAACCGCGCTTCATCACCGCGCGCGCAGCACCTGTGTATTCCGCTTCAAGACGCTCAGCGATCTGAACCTTCAACGCAGCCAAGTCTTCCGCACCAAACTTCGTCGCCAACTCATCGTTGACCTCCGCTGCAACTGGTTCTTTCACGGCTTTGATTGTGCACGTGAAAATCGCTTCTTTGCCTGCAAGGTGCTCAGCTTGGTAAGGGTCTGGGAACGTAACAGTGACGTCCTTAACTTCCTCAGCTTTCACGCCAACGAGCTGCTCTTCAAAGCCCGGAATGAACTGGTTGGACCCCAACACAAGTGGGAAGTCTTCGCCAGCACCACCTTCAAAGGCTTCGCCGTCAACTTTGCCCAAGAAGTCCATCGTGACCTGATCACCGTCCTTGGCTTTCGAGCCTTTCTTGCGATCGTTAAAGTCTTGCGCGGTTTCGGCAAGGTTGGCGAGAGCTTCGTCAACAGACGCGTCGTCAGCCTTGGCGACCAAACGCTCCAGCTCGATCTTGCTCAGATCAACTTCAGGGATCTCTGGCAGCGCTTCGTAGGACATTGTTACGTTAACATCGTCGCCCTCTTTCCACGTCTCACCATCAACCATTGTGACCTCAGGCTGGAGCGCGGGGCGATCGCCGGATTTTTCAAAGTGCTCGGACATCGCGCCGTCCACAGCTTCTTGCATTGCTTCGCCAAGAATACGCTGGCCGAATTGCTTTTTCAGCAATGGCATCGGGACTTTGCCCTTACGGAAACCTTTCATTTCGACTTCTGGGCGCGCTTCTTCAAGCTTTTCGTTAACTTTCGTTTCCAGCTCTGCTGCCGCGATTGTGATGGAGTAGCCTCGCTTGAGACCTTCGTTCAGTGTTTCGGTGACCTGCATGTCGTCCTTATCCATGTCGTAGGGGCCGCAGAGGCGTCCGCGGCGGTCAAAATCTGGGCCTTACTATGAGCGCAGCCAAATAGGATCAAGTAGATTCGGAAGAGATATGAAAATGGTGCGGGTGAAGGGACTCGAACCCCCACGCCTCGCGGCGCCAGAACCTAAATCTGGTGCGTCTACCAATTCCGCCACACCCGCACTACGCGCCTCTTAGCAAAGCAATATCCAGAACGCGAGAGGAAAAATGCAGCTTTACGAAATCTCAAGATGTGGCTGCTATACGACAGCAATGCACAAGAGACTAGATTCACCCGCCGTTACCCGCTACCCTAATTTCAATAAGGTCAAAAATGACCATGAGAGCAGAGTTAGGACATCGCAGATGGAGCCAAAAATGGCCCGGCGCGAGGACGAGGCGCAGGCCTCGGAAGATCTAAAAGCGCAGCAAAATACCGCGCAGGCAGGTCTTTGCGCAGACACAATATTCTTACGATGGATGGGGAGCTCCCTGCCCATGATATCGCCCCTGGTGATCGCATTATAACGCGTGATGCGGGTATGGTTGTGTTGCTTGGCGTACGCCGAAAACGCGTAACTTGCGATGCGGTGCAAATCAAAGCTGGGTCATTGGGTCACAAGCGGCCGTCCGAAGATGTAGTGCTGCCTTGCGGCACCAAACTGTTAATCCGCGATTGGCGCGCTAATGCGATCTTTGGAACGAAACAAGCCCTGATCGCCGCGCAAGATCTGCAAGATGGCGAATATGTGAAAATCTTACCTCAGCGAGAGATGGACGTTGTCGAATTCATTTTCGACAAGCCTCACGTCATTTATGCAGGTGGTCTTGAAGTGAGCTGTCAAACACCTCTGTAAAGACGAAGCGTTTGAACTAGACGTTCGACCATATGCAAGCGAGTTTTCATTTCGCCTAATTTTTGTGCAATCCGCTCAATCCTTGGCCTTAAATCGAAAAGCCATGCTGCTTTTCCTATCGATCGCGGGCAATCCATTTGTGCATACCGAAGGTAACTGGTTTTAGCAGAGGCATAACACACTGGAGCATCCCACATGAAAAAGATTGAAGCGATCATTAAACCGTTCAAACTCGACGAAGTTAAGGAAGCGCTTCAAGATGTTGGTGTTCAAGGCCTGAGCGTCATCGAAGTCAAAGGCTTTGGACGTCAAAAAGGCCACACTGAACTGTATCGTGGCGCGGAGTATGTCGTTGATTTCCTTCCCAAAGTGAAAATCGATGTTGTTCTTGACGACGATCAAGTGGACGCCGCGATCGACGCGATTGTGAGTGCCGCAAAAACAGACAAAATCGGCGATGGCAAAATTTTCGTAAGCCCCGTTGAGCAAGCCATTCGCATCCGCACCGGTGAATCCGGCTCGGACGCGCTGTAAAAACACCCTTCTCATCAAACTATAAAGGACGATGGCCCATGAGTATTGAAGCCGTTCTCAAGCAAATCAAAGACGAAGATGTCGCTTACGTAGACATCCGCTTTACCGACACGCGCGGTAAAGTGCAGCACGTGACTGTGGATTGCGATCTCGTTGACGAAGACTTCCTCGAAGAAGGCTTCATGTTTGACGGATCCTCAATCGCAGGTTGGAAATCCATCGAGAATTCCGACATGAAATTGATGCCAGACACGACATCCACATACCTCGACCCATTCTATGCCGAGAAAACTTTGTGCATCCACTGCTCCATCGTTGAACCGGACACAGGCGAAGCTTACGAGCGCGATCCACGCGGCACAGCGCAAAAAGCGGAAGCGTATTTGAAGGCCTCCGGTATTGGCGACGTCGCCTACATGGGTCCAGAAGCTGAATTTTTCCTCTTCGACGATGTTCGTTTCTCCAATACAATCAACAAAGTATCCTACGAAGTTGACGCAACGGACGCGTCTTGGAACACGGACACAGAGTACGAGATGGGCAACATGGGTCACCGCCCTGGCCTTAAGGGCGGTTACTTCCCTGTTAACCCAATCGACGAAGCGCAAGACCTGCGTGGTGAGATGCTCTCAACGATGAAGCGCCTCGGTATGAAAGTCGACAAGCATCATCACGAAGTTGCATCTTGTCAGCACGAGCTGGGTCTTATCTTTGATAGCCTGACAAAACAGGCAGACGAGCTTCAGAAATATAAGTATGTGATCCACAACGTGGCGCACGCTTATGGCAAATCTGCTACATTCATGCCAAAGCCGATATATGGTGACAACGGCACAGGTATGCACGTAAACATGTCGATCTGGAAAGATGGCAAGCCTTTGTTTGCAGGTGACAAATATGCTGATCTGTCTCAGGAAGCGCTGTATTTTATCGGTGGCATCCTAAAGCACGCCAAGTCTTTGAACGCGTTCACCAACCCATCAACCAATAGCTACAAGCGTTTGATCCCTGGCTTTGAGGCACCAGTTCTGCGCGCGTATTCTGCGCGTAACCGCTCTGGTTGTGTTCGTATCCCATGGACAGAAAGCCCGAAAGCAAAGCGCGTTGAGGCACGTTTCCCTGACCCATCCGCTAATCCTTACCTGTGCTTCTCGGCATTGTTGATGGCGGGCCTTGACGGCATCAAGAACAAGATCGATCCGGGCGAAGCCATGGACAAAAACCTCTATGACTTGCCAGCGGAAGAGCTTGCGGACATCCCAACGGTTTGTGGTTCCTTGCGCGAAGCCTTGGACGAGCTTCAGGCGAACAGTGACTACCTGCTCGCCGGCGATGTTTTCACCCAAGATCAGATCGATGGCTACGTCGCTCTGAAAATGGAAGAAGTCGAAACATACGAGCATACGCCACACCCTGTTGAGTATGGCATGTACTACTCCTGCTAAACTGACTTAAAAACTTAGAGAGAGCGTCTCAATGGGGCGCTCTTTTTGATTCCTAATTTGGTCAAAATCGACACAATCGATCATATTTCGTCCAAAAAATTCCATTTTGGAAACAAACCTCGCCCCAATTACTGCGTTAACCTCAGGTCACGAGTAGCAATAAAAGAGGTAACAATGACATATATGTCCAGTTATGAACTCCATGTCGCTACGTGGTGCGGCCTATCAAATTGACCAACGCGAAATTGAGCGCGTCTTGCGCAACCTTATGTCGCGTCAAAGCCTTGGCTTTGGCATAACAGCGGCAAAGCAATTCCCGACTGCCACGCATAAAACCACGTTCGAAGGTTGGCAACGCGGCCAGTTAGAGTTTGCAAGTCGCATTGCACAGATCAGCGCAAAACATGCCGTACGTCACAAGGCAAAGTTCTGCTGGAAACATCATTCCATCCGCCTTTTGCGTCGCCTTGAGCTTGTTGTGATGGTCGCAACTGCACTTGCGGTTCAATACATGTGAATTTTTCTCATTGCTCGCAAATCACGCGGCGGTAACATAGCACCGTTAAAAGCGTGGGTTGGGAGAGTTTTATGGGATATTTATTCAAAGCGGCGGTAACGGCCGTCATTTTTACAAGCAGCACTGTTGCGGCCCAAGCGGCAACATGCGGCAACACATCCTCGGGATTTAATGCGTGGAAAGCAGCGTTTGCGTCAGATGCACAACGCGCAGGTGTCGGTCAACGCGGCATTCAAGCTTTGGCAAGCAGCCAATATGCCTCAAAAACGATTGCAGCAGATCGCAATCAAAAAAGCTTCAAGTACAGCCTTGATAAATTCATGAAAGTGCGCGGCGCACCAACAATTGTGTCACAAGGACGCAAACGTAAGGCCAAGAACGCATCGTTCTTTGAAGCACTTGAACGCCAATACGGCGTGCCAGCCGGTGTGATCATTGCCATTCACGGCATGGAGACGGGATTTGGACGCTTTATGGGTGACAGCAGGATCGTGTCCGCGATCACTACCCTCGCCTATGACTGTCGTCGCTCCGCATTCTTCGTACCACACGCGATTGGCGCTCTGAAACTTGTCGACAAAGGCGCTATTGATAGCAGCACCAAGGGCGCGAAACACGGCGAACTCGGCCACACACAATTCCTACCAGGCAACGCACTGAAATACGGCATCGATGCGAACCGCGACGGACGTGTGAATTTCTACACGGAAGCGGACGCACTTGCATCGACGGCCAATTTTCTACGCCAAAAAGGCTGGAAACCCGGTGCCGGCTTTCAGGAAGGTCAGACGAATTTCAAAATTATCAAGCAATGGAATGCGGCTGGCGTCTATCAAAAAGCAATCGCAATTATGGGCGCTGAAATAGACGGTTAATACATTATTTCAATGACTAAGGGAGGCCTCGGTAAGTTCAGTGGCCTTTCACTTTGGAACAATCCTAATCGGGTAAATAGTCAAAAAAACAAGCATTGTCATATTCCGGCCATTTTCATTTACGATACAATCACAGGCAACAATAAAGGCTTAGTGGCAATGGCATTCGGACAAAATTCGACACTTGCAGCGATCTCGATCAAAGAGAGCGCAACGTTGGAAATTAAGGATATTGCGGATCAAATCTTGCAAAGCAATATCGCAAAGCGCGCTGACACACGGTCTGTGACTTGGGATTGTGATAATCTTGTATTTCTGGACTTAGCCAACGTGCGCATTGCGCTCTATGACCGCGCTGCAACGGAGTTTTCACCAAAAATTGTCTGCCTCGCCGTTGGCGCTGTTCCCGGAAAAACGCTTCCCCTGCATATCAATAGCGCGAAACTGGCACGCACGCTTGTGACGCAATTCAGTGATCCAGTTTCGACAAACACAATTCTATGGAGTGAGATTGATCAAGCGATAACCAGCGCTGTTATGGATGACTTCCAAAGTGAGTTGGACGAAATGCTGCACTTTCTCGACGCTCAAATTCGAAGTGTTGCCGACGGATCCAGCCAAGATTCTAGAGACAAGACGTCCAAGACTACACGTCTTGATGAACCCGCGATTGAGGAATTCAGACACTATTTGCAACGCTCAGGCAACGTTGACGAGCCAGTTAGCCTGCCGCTACATGTCAGTCTATATATTTTGGCATGCACATTCTTTTTCATGCTCCCCGCCTTCGGATCAGCACTGTTATCCTATATTTGGTTACGCGATGGGGTAGACAAATCCTCCACCCCCACCTAGGTCGGCGTAAGGATTGCTGTGTCCTGCCGTTCGCGAGGGTGACCTTTTGGTAAATGCAGCACAACAATCGATCTCCCCTTTTGACTTATGGTCACAAGCTGGTGGCAATGCGAACACCCCCATTACGCCGTGACCCATAATTCAAATGGGACTAAACCAATGAAACTGATAAAAAATGGTACGTCAGTGCCCAGTTCCGACTAACTCAAAGCGCAGGTAAAGCGATTGCGTGTGGCGATGGCGGAAAAACAAACACCCATCACACAAAGCATGGCGCTGGAAGCCGTGGCAAGGCAATGGGGATACCGTGACTGGAACACCCTAAGCGCTGCAACCAAGTCCGACGACCTGCGCGGCTGGTCAGTTGGCCAACCTGTGGCCGGCACTTACCTTGGGCATATGTTCCAAGGAAAGCTCAAAGCGGTTCGCGCTTCAAACAGCGGCTTTTGGTATGCCACTGTCGTGTTTAATGAAGCCGTTGATGTTGTGACATCCAGCGCATTCAGCTCATTTCGAAAACAGGTGAATGTGGTTCTGAACGCCGATGGGGTGACACATGCGAAGACCTCTGAAGGAGTGCCGCACATGGAACTTCGCGCAAGATAGTAACGACGGGAATTGGCGCACCCAAGAGGATTCGAACCTCTGGCCTCTGCCTTCGGAGTCCTTAACAAGAACTATTACTCTTTCATTCTATAGTTTACGAATACGATACAACCTTATGAAAACAATGGGTCTTATCTCGATTGCCCTCTTTCGGGTACATTCGTCGAAATACTCTCATTTACCTTCATTTGGTGAACCCGTGGTGAACCAGCGAGGACTTCGATGGCAAAAATTTCCAAGCGATTGGTCGATACTATACGACCTTCAGAGCAGCGAATGACTGTGTGGGATGACACGTTGAAAGGGTTCGGGATCATCGTCCGCCCCTCATCTGTGCACTCCTATGTGTTCTCTTACAGGAATGCCGCAAATCGAAAGCGGAACATTACAATTGGCAAGGTTGGCACGCTCACCCCTACCGAAGCGCGTAAACAAGCAGAACTTTATCGGTTCAAAATCATCAACGGCAACGACCCTCTTGAAGAGAAATACGATCCGACTAAAAGCTTCACTGTAACCAATTTAATAGATGAATATCTCAAGAGCGTCGCATATTTGAATAAAGCTGACAGCACTCGCTATACCGACATCTGTCGCATCGATAGGCACATCAAACCGCTTGTTGGAAATCGACTCGTTTCAAGTATCGATATGAGGTTTGTAGAAAAGCTATTTCGCGACATTGCTTCAGGTAAAACCAAACGAGACAAGCCTAGTGGGAAAAAGTTCGGGCGATCAACTGTTAGAGGTGGAGAAGGAGCCGCGCGAAGCACAATCCGTCTATTCCGAGCGATCCTAAGTTGGGGCGAAAAGGCAGCGTTGGTAGACCACAATATAGTGAGAGCAGCTAGAAACGTCGATATTGGGCGCGATGGAAAACGCGAAACCATTTTGGACGACCCAGAGGCTTATGAACAACTTTGGCATACGCTTGATCGTTTGAGCGACCCAGATCAAGAAAACGAAAACCATGCACCGATTCAACAAGAGGCTACTGATGCTATCAAGGTCATAATGCTAACAGGTGCGCGTAAAGGAGAAATAACAAACCTGTTGTGGGAACAGGTCGATCTGGAAAGCGGGATTATTTCAATTGATCCACACTTACATAAGACAGGCCGCCGAACTGGTGATCGCAGGATAATTGGCCTTCCTCAGTTGGCCATAGAAATCTTGTCATCTTATTCAGTCGAGCTTCGGGCAGGTTTAGTTTTCAAATCCAAACGTTCAAGCGATGTAATCGATCTATCCAAAATTTGGCGCCGCGTACGTGAAGAAGCAAATCTACCCCCTACCCTTGGCCTTCATGGCTTGCGGCACTCGCTCGCCTCTCACATGGCAATGGATGGCGCGTCAGCCAGCGAAATTATGACGGCGCTTGGTCACCGCGACATTACTTCAACCCAAAGATACATCCATTGGGCTTTAGCCAGTCGACAAAGTTTAGCTGAAAACGCTGTATCCAAACTAACCGAAGGCATATCCTTATGACGGAATTTTCCAATCCTTACACCCCTAAACCCAAAAACTATGATGGCATCTTGGGCAAAAAGAATAGGGAAATAGATCGCATGGTTGAGTGGCAAGACGCTGAAAAACGAGCCGACCTGCAAGAGTGGCTTCTGGAACGCGAGCGAGCTCTATTTGAACATTTCTCAGTTGAGCAAAATGACGATCCAGATCGCTGGAGGAAACTAGCTCATGCGCTAGCTTGCGCACATATTCCAGCATTCAAAGCAAAGCGTGGCAGGCCGAAGTCCAATCGTTTTGTTGACCATGCCTTGGCACGAATGTTCTTCTTAAAGCATACTAAAGACCAGTCAGAGGCCTCCACTTTCCGATACATCCAGGAATATATTGAACAATCCCAATCAGGACAAACCGACGAGCGAACGCAGATAAATCTAAATGTATCGGAACGGATTAAGGCCTACAAAAAAGACCACAGCGAAGACTACAAAAATGCAGAAAACCAAATACTTCAGGAACTACAAGAACACGACGAGCAAACAGTATTTTCAGCTTGTTTGAATGCAATAACGATGAGCGACGTTTTTCACATATTTGTGGACTACCAAAACCACAGAATTGATCAATGGCCAAATGTGAACATAGAAAATTAATAGAGGGAAAAGAAACATTTTTGCCTCCCTTTCATAGATAGGCTTTGGTTTCCTTGTGCAAACTTAAGGAAACCAAACGATGCTCAAAAAAGTACTTAACCGAAGCGAAGCCGCCGACTACCTGACAAGTCATGGCTATTCTATTCGTAAGACCACTCTACAAAAACTCGCCTCTGTAGGCGGCGGCCCGCGATATCGGATTTTTGGAAACCGCGCGGTCTACACTCTGCCTGACTTAGACACTTGGCTGACGTCAAAACTTAGCCCCCTAAAGGCGTCAACATCAGTTGATGTACAAGACACGACCTTTAGCTTTCCCCAAATTGTTGAGGCTTCAGCAGCGTAACCGCCAAGTCGTCAACCGCGCGCGGAGCTGCCCTCAGGTAGCGAGCGCAGCGCGCGGTTGGCGGCGCAGGCTTTGGGGGGTCCCTGTAGCACCCCCCTGATGAAAGACATTAAAAGGATAATACAATGAAGGTAATCTATCATGGATTTGACGGACTAGAGTTTGCAATCAAGGCAAGCCTGACCGAAGAATTTTGCGAAAAATTCAAAGCGGCACAAAATCACGCCAAAGAGACTGATGAAGTTGCCGTATTAAAGGTTGGTGATGAATGGCTGCACGTTCACTCCATGGGTGCTAGAGGTGGATACGCATATCGTCTTTCTCATGCCGCCACTGGTACTTGGTTCTTCAAAAAGCACTCTCTGAATAATGATGCATGGGGCATTCGGTTTTCTGCCGCATCTCATGCTTTGGCTATCAATGGCTTAGAAGGCCTTCGCCAGAAATGTGCAGATCTATTAACTACATTGGGCATAAAAGTGTCTGACAGTGACTACCGCCCATCTCGCGTCGACTTTGCTGTAGATTTCATTATTCCACATTTTGAACCAGAGCCTGATCTTTTTGTCATCAACTCTCAGACAAGCCGTAAAGATCATCTAGAAAACGATGGCATTCAAGTGAATGCAAAATCCAATCGAGTCACTTCAGTAACTGTGGGGATGATGCCAAATCGGCAAGTTATTATTTATGACAAAACTCTAGAAGCAACAGTTCACAGAAAAGGCGAGTGGCCTTTGATTTGGCGTCAAAGGGCGGGCTCAGAATTAGATGGTGCGCGCGTTTGGCGTGTCGAGCTGCGCATCGCCAAAAGATGCTTCAAAGACGCTTGGAATGTGGAAGGCTGGGCTTCATTCTACGAGCTTTTGGAACGTATCTTGCAAAAGCTTTTGCTCGATGTGCGCTATTGCATAGTTAGCACTGACACGAAGCGTTCCCGCTGGCCAACCCATCCAATTTGGCATGAGGTTTCGCGCGTGGTCTCCGAAAGCTTGTTTGACCACGTCCCAAACCTCGCTCCTGACGAATACAAGGAAGTTAAACGAGAGCAAAAAATTGGCGAACTGCAAAAACAAGCCTTAGGGCTTTTGATTTCGACTGCTGCAATCGAGAATGTAAATGTGAATAGCTTTGACAACTACCTGACCGAAACAGCTAAAGTTCTTGCTCGAACAGCGAAAGCGAGCAATCCACCGCTCGAACAAAAGCTGTATCGTGCTAAGGGGCGCTATCTCCACCTCGTCTAATCAATGTCTTGTTGAGGACTGCTGGGTTGGCGGCTCTCGACATTCCAAAACTTCTTCCATTCTTTTGTTTGAACCAGCTTTCCTGCTGGTGCAGACAGGACTTGATTAGGCTATAGAGATCGTGAGCACAGAACAACTCATTACGTGCCATTCTGAGTTAATAACTTTTGGAACTGAAGTGCTAGATAAAGATCAAATCGTTACTTTCGATCAGATGAAGGACTCAATCGGAACGCTTGTGTCCCTTTGGTCCAACATCGAAAAAGCGCTAAAAGAAGCCATATCTAGTCTCCATTCGGGCGAATCACCAAAGTCGGTGCATGGTATATCGAGGTCAATAAATGTTTGGTCACTAGCCATAATATCAGACGATCCCAATAGGTCGCTTCAAACTATGCTGTGTCGTCGCCTAGTGACCCAATTGACAGAAGCTTTGACGATCAGAAACCTAGTATGTCATGGGCTGACAGGTATTTCAGCAAAACCGCACAATGACAGTCCTGAGGCATGCCTTAGAGTTCAACTCGGCGAGGACGCGCGAACCCTCACTTGGAGCCAACTAAATACAATGTTCCGTTGGATGGTTGACTGCCAATACTTAATCAATGACCTGACCAAGTCAGCCATGAGAAACGATGCGAAAAAGGCAGAGAATAATCTTTTAAGTTGGAGAAACTATCCATAGCGAAGTAAACGGCCCAAACCTGACCTTGGCGGCTTAGATGTGTAATGGCAGCTCACACCCCAAAACAGACACGACTTTCTGGCAGTTGGGACGGAAACCAGACGCACACTGCGGGTAGACGTTTGCAACCCTAGCTGTTTATCTTCAGAAAAGTGTTTTGACTGTGCGTTCAGCAATTTGAAAATAGTTCTTAAAAAGATTGGGTGGATCATTGCTTAGAAAGCTACTTCACAAACTAAAATTTTGGAAAAAGCCTGTGCTGTCAGAACAATACTCTGGCCCGTCTGGGATCGCTCTTGCCAAGCAGACAATGGCAAAGAACACTTCTATCAATGGCGACCATACAATTGTTGACAGTCTTTTTGCTGAAGGTGAAATTGTTGTTTTTTGTCGGGGCGACAAAATCATTAGGCAAAACGGTCTCGACAATGACGTTTACTTTCTGTTGGCTGGCGCTGTCGAGATTGTCATTGGGAAGCGGAAGCACACAATTCGCGAAGCTCCTAATCAAGTTGGTGAGTTAGCTGCGATCCATCTTGGTGATGCCAGATCAGCTTCAGTTATCGTTAGCAGTTCGGAAATGGCTGCGCTGAAGGTTCCGGGCGTTTCTTTTCATAAAGAATGGCTACAAAATGGCCGTTTACAAGAGTTAATGCAGTATGAATTGTCCGCACGAAATCGGGAACGAGCTGCCGTGATTGCTATTGTGGAACATAACAATTCATCTCAATGGTTCACTATCTCAAGCGGGGTCGGTATGCTTTCCGGTGTCCTCTGCTGGTTGCTCGTTTCAACTCTATCTTGGACAAACGATGCTCAAGTGTTGGCGGCTTCAATGGTGGGATTATGTACGTTCATTTTTACACTTTTGCACAATCCTGCATTTTTTTGGCGCAGATGTTTTGGCTTAGTCCTTCTTCTAATGATTAGCAGCTTAGCACTAGACAGATTTCTCTCAGTAGAAGCGGTTCAGGGTTTCGGGAGCTTGAAGTTCACGATGACCTCAAGCAGCGATGCCGCTGGATTTTGGGATTCAGCCAGGCTCGTAATAGCGGTTTTGCCCGTTCTATTCTTATGCGCATTCATGGACAAAAAGGCGGGTAGTTAGACGATGGCCACAGATGAATCATTTCTTAAAGAACGAGTAGACACGCTCTTTGGAACTAAATTTCAATCTAGGGACGGACAGGTGGTCCCATCATCAACTGACGTCACAATAAAGGATGGGGCTGTAAAGCTTGATGCCGCCTTCTTGTATTCGGATTTAGCTGGTTCTGCGCTTCTGTCAAAAGCATGTCCTTGGACCACAACTGCCAAAATAATCCGAGCATTTCTTGATTGCTCAACTCGTCTTATTCTCAAGAATGGTGGGATTGTTAGGAGCTTCGATGGTGATCGCGTCATGGGAGTTTTCCTAGGTGATCGGAAAAATTCAAACTCAACAATTTGTGGCCGAGAAATTCATTGGGCGGTACGAAAAATAATACACCCTCGTGCCGAAAAGCAGTTCGCATCCATCAGGAACAATGGGGTAGAAATTCGAAATTGTTCTGGGATCGATGTCGGAGAAGTCCATGCGGTACGTTCTGGCGTCAGAGCCAACAACGACCTTATTTGGATCGGACAAGCCGCTAGTTTTTCAGCCAAATTGTCAGACGTGAGAGACACGGGATTTCATACTTACATATCCAGTCGGGTATATAGCCAACTGGCGTCGGATGCCAAAATCACTTCAGAAAACAACAATATGTGGACGAAGTCTAGTTTGGAATTTGCGGGAAAGAACGAAACCGTTTACAAGTCAAATCTATGGAAAAGACCATAAAGATGCTATGTGCAAATTGATAAGAGTGATCACAAAGCCAATATTAAAGCGAGCATTTACTAAATGGTTTCAAGCGTAAAAAATGATTTAGACCGGAAGCCGATGCGATTTGATTGGATTACTGAGGTAGTCGATTTTGACGATGATTTGGGAATAGCAACGTTCAGTATGCGGCCCTGAGCCTCCCCCTTTGAAGTGGTCCGCCCCTATAGTTAGGAAAGCGGAGGACCTGAGATGGCCATTAAGAGACCAAAGCCCGAAGAGATTGTCGTGAAGTTACGGCAGGTTGAAGTTCTGATGGGGCAAGGCATGCCTCTGATTGACGCAATCAGACAGATCAGTGTGACTGAACAAACCTATTATCGCTGGAAGAAGAAGTATGGCGGAATGGGCACGGAACAACTCAAGGAATTAAAGCGCCTTCAGAAAGAGAACGAACGTCTTCGGCGTGCAGTTTCCGACCTGACGCTGGATAAGTTGATCTTAAGGGAGGCCGCATCGGGAAACTTCTAAGCCCCTCGCGCAGGCGTGCCTGCATCAATCACGTTCGTAGTCAGTTCAAAGTTTCTGAGCGTCGTGTCTGCCGTGTATTAGGCCAACACCGATCCACGCAGCGGCGGTTGCCACAAGGGCGTGCTGACGAAGAACGCTTGGTTGCGGACATGATCGAGTTCACACGCCAGTACGGCCGATATGGCTATCGTCGGGTTGCAGCCCTGCTGAGAGACGCGGGTTGGCAGGTTAATGACAAGCGTGTCGAACGCCTATGGCGACGTGAGGGGCTTAAAGTGCCAATGAAGCAACCAAAGAAAGGACGGCTCTGGCTGAATGACGGATCATGTGTCCGTTTACGTCCCGAGTATCGTAATCACGTCTGGTCGTATGACTTCGTGCATCACCGGACAGATGATGGCAGGGCGTTTCGGACGCTTAACATCTTGGACGAGCATAGCCGAGAATGTCTGGCGATCCGAGTGAAACGAAAGCTGAACTCGACGGAGGTCATCGACGCTCTTACGGACCTGTTCATCTTGCGAGGTTTCCCTGCCTACATCCGTTCAGACAACGGCCCTGAGTTCATTGCTGAGGCCGTCAGAGATTGGATCAAAGCCGTGGGAGCCAAGACGGCTTATATAGAACCTGGATCACCCTGGGAGAACGGATACTGCGAAAGCTTCAACGGGAGAATGCGAGACGAGTTGCTGAACGGTGAAATCTTCTACTCGCTCCGAGAAGCCCAAATCATCATTGAAAGATGGAGGAACCATTACAACACCAAGCGACCACACAGTGCATTGGGCTACCGCCCGCCCGCGCCAGAGGCCATCATCCCGATGGACCAAAGGCCAATCATGCACTAACTTTCAAATTGGACCACTCAAGTGGGGCTGCTCAGCCCGATCCACGTCGCTATGAAAAAATTGAAAAGGAAGAGAAGGAGCTCTATCTTGATAAGTACTTGAACGTTGCTTTTGGGTTAGATCAAATTTCAGGTGCTTTCCAAGAGGAAGTCCCAAGTTATGCGATGTCGCCAGCAATAGGTCCAATTGGTGGATATGCGACCGGACGTTTGAATGCACTGGAGAGTGAGTTTCACGATGGCAAATACGTTGCACCAGTTGAAGAAGCGGTGAGACATCGAGAACTGCATCCCGATACCGTTGATAAACAATTGGGTTTTTTGTCGGTAGATATTTGTGGAGCGACAGCGCTGCGTAAGGCGGACAATGACCAGTTCGATAGGGCATATGACATTCTCCTAAGGGAACTGGGTACGTTGGTTGGGCTGTTCAATGGCGCAATACTCAAAACAACAGGGGATGGTTACATTGCCTATATAGACCATCCATCATTTACCAACCTTTGTGACGGGATTATTGATTTGGGACTTTGTACACTGAAATTGCTTCACGAGTCCGTAAATCCTGCGCTTTTGAAACACAATCTTCCTGAGATTGATATTCGAATTGGCGCGGATTACGGAGAAGCTCGTGTCAAAAAGTATTATATTGCAGCAACTGGATTTTCTTCCACAGAAATTGCAAGCGATGCATTGAACCGAGCGGTCAAAATTGAAACGGCTTGCGAAAGAAATGAATTCCGGATTGGGAGGTGTTTGTACGAATTGATCCATGTGGGTTGGTTAGAACGTGCTGAAGAAGTTGGATTTGATGGCCATAGCGTTGGACTTGAAGGGTACCAAACATACAAAATGCGTTGATCACTGACTTTTTCCATCAAGTCCCTAGGTTTTTTGAGCCTCTCGGTTTGTATTGGCCATGAGGACGCCTGCCAAATAGCTCTGTTAAGGGCCGCTCGCACGTCTATGCAAAGTACACTAATTGCGCAGTGCTGCCGTTGGTACAAAACGCAGCGAATGACGGCTATCCGCCATTGGTGCAGCGAAAACTCGACAAATTGTTCGTCCTCCAATCACAAATCAACGACTCGAACACACAACACCTTAAATTTACTTTGGTGAACCAGTGGTGAACCAGCACTTTTTGCCAGCCAACCAAAACTACGTAAGTCATTGTAATTATTGGCGCACCCAGATGGATTCGAACCATCGGCCTCTGCCTTCGGAGGGCAGCGCTCTATCCAGCTGAGCTATGGGTGCGTCTTTGGGGCGGTATAACTTTGCCGCCCCTGCCCCGCAACGTTAAAATCCTGTGAAACAAAGCGTACCGATTATATCAAACCTGCTGAAACAATATTTTGAAAATATTAATTTGTTCCAGCTTAGAACTTAAGCCTGTTTACGTATTCCTCACCTGCAATTGACAGACTGTTAGTCAAATTACGACGGTAAGAGCGGAGCTATCTATGAAAAACCTCGCACGACCAACCCAATTTGCAATTTTTGCTTGCCTCATTGCTACAGCGGGCTGTGTCAGAGACGCGGAAGACTACACAACCAGCGCCTTTGCGACGGCCGTGGCATCGGGATCGTCATCTGCACAGATCGTTGGTTCAACCTTGACCCACAAAATCATAGGCTCCGACGTGAATTCGGACGGTGACGGCTACGCTTATGAAATCGGTGTCGATGGCGGCGAAGGATTCGTCGCGCGCGCAGGTTTGCTTCCCGGCACGCGCGTTCCCACCCTGCCTACGAGCGGAAGCGCAACGCTAACAGGCACCTACGAGGCCGCTCGTGTCGCGGGCATCGATCTTGATAATGGACGACTAATAGGCTTTGCGCGTAAAGCTAGCGGTGCGATCACGCTTGAAGCGGATTTTGCGGGCAATACGCTGAGTGGAAGATCTGACAACGACCTGCTCAAAGTGAATGGCACATTCGACGATGAAAACCTCACTGGCACTGTGACATATCGCGACATTCCTGGCGCGTTACGTGGCAAAATTGGCGGCACAGAGGCCATTGGCATCTTTCATGGAAAAACCAGCTCATCCCTGATGGCTGGAGGGTTCATGGTCAAATAATAGCGCTAGCCGAAAAGATCGTGCGCCAATTCTAGTGCATCGACAAGTGCATCCACATCTGCGCGCGTGTTGTACATCGCAAATGACGCGCGGCAGGTCGCAGTTTCATCCAAAAACTCCATCAGCGGACCTGCACAATGTTGACCCGCGCGCACCGCGACACCCTTTTTGTCGAGAATGGTGGAGATATCATGCGCATGCGCGGTACCTTCCATGGTGAAGCTGAAGATCGCGCCTTTGCTCGCAGAATTACCCTGCACATTGATCCAGTTGAGACCACGAAGTTTGTTCTGCGCATAATCTCGCAGATCCAACTCATGGGCGGCAATCCCCTCCATGCCAAGGCCCATCATATAGTCCAGTGCAACGCCAAGACCGATCGTTTGCACGATTCCGGGCGTGCCGGCTTCGAACATCATCGGTGGATCATTATAGCTCACTGCGTCTTTGCTGACCTCGCGGATCATATCACCGCCGCCAATAAAGGGACGCATCTCGGCCATGCGTTCGCGCTTCATGAATATCGCGCCAGAACCAGATGGTCCGTACAATTTATGACCCGTAATCGCATAGAAATCACAGCCAATATCATCAACGTTAACCGGCATATGGACCGCCGCTTGCGAGCCATCTACAAGGACTGCAACCCCTCGCTCATGCGCCGCCTCGGTGATCGTTTTCACATCTACCACAGTGCCGAGAACATTTGACATATGTGTGATAGCCACGAGTTTGGTGCGCGGTCCCATCGTATCAATCACAGCCTGTGGATCAAGATCGCCGTTGGTGTCAACATCCACCCATTTGATCACCACACCCTGCCGTTCTCGCAGAAAATGCCATGGCACGATGTTAGCATGATGCTCCATCACGGAGAGGATAATTTCATCCCCTGCTTGCAGATTAGGCATAGCCCAGCCGTAAGCAACGCTGTTGATCCCCTCGGTCGTGCCCGAATTGAACACGATCTGCTCTGCATCCGCTACGTTCAGGAATTTGGCAATCGTTCCGCGCACGGCTTCATATTTGTCCGTTGCGAGATTGCTGAGATAGTGCAAACCACGATGCACATTGGCGTATTCTTCCGCGTAAGCGCGCGTGATTGCATCGATCACAACCTGCGGCTTTTGCGCGGACGCACCGCTGTCGAGATAGATCAACGGCTTGCCATTCACCTCACGCGACAGAATTGGAAAATCGGCGCGGACCGTCTCTACATCAAACATAAGGTGTCAGTCCCATATTTTGCACGCCCAGCAAGGACAGCAAGATCGCAAGGCCTAGCACAATACCAAGGCCAGATAGAATGAGGGCAAAGAAGCTGGTAAGCAGGTTTTCAAACCCATGCGCCACATCGACGAATTGTAACAATAACCACATTCCGTAAAGCGTTGCACAGAGGATCAAAAGACCCGCAATACCCGGAATAATCGGCATCAACAAAAAGGCCGCCAATTGCACCGCAAAGCGCAAGAATTGCAGCCAGATCAGCAGGGCCATGACATCATCCAATACCGCGCGCCCGCCGATGAACCGGCCTGCATATGTGATTGAATAGATGCTTAAAACTAAGCCAGAGCCGATCAAGATCGCAAAGATGATTGGCGAGGAAAATATAACTGGCAGCGCAACCTGCGGCGGTGAAGCAAAAAGCGAGATCTGATACACCATCGTGTTGAGCAGTACGGCGAGCACCAAAGCGCTCCACATCACGGATCGGTTGGGTCTGATCGAAAGGATTTCAGCTGCAGCATCACGTGGTTGCGACAGCGTGCCGATCATCAGATTTATAAATGCACTCAACATCAATCCGCCCTTTCGGCTTCAAACATGCCTGCGATCCAGAACCAGACGAACACCGCAAACCAAACGACACCAACGATTTGCCACTCGAGTCCTTTGCCAATGAAGCCTTCGACCAAACCCCACAGTAATTGTAATGGGCTGGCCGCAAGTAGCGCCCAGAACATAGCAAGACGCGCGCGATACCACGTGCCCTTTCCACCGACGATCATGGCAAGGATATGGGCGATGGCTGCGATTGCGTAGAACAGCAAAGGTGCCATGATCCACCCCATCAAGGCCCCACCAAGCAAGGCGTTAAGCTCTGCACCACTTTCATGGGCCTGCCGCGCAAGACCGGGCCAACGCGAGACGAAAGCGACGATGCAGGCGCCAATAATGACAATCAAAGCAAAGGCTTCGCGTTCACCCATGGCGAAAAGCCGCGCTAAAACACGGCGCGGTCCTTTGTAGGTGGACACGATGTCAGTGGTGACAGACATCAATCGCGACGTCGCGCCAGCCAAGCCGCGAGGCACTCGTTGATCTCTTCCGCGAGCGCGCCGTCTTCGATCTCCTCAACCGCTTCCGCGAGGAACGACAACGTCAGCATATCCGTAGCTTCACCAACGGGAACCCCCCGCGAGCGCAGATAGAAAAGCGCCTCCTCATCAATTGCACCAGAGGTGGACCCGTGTGAGCAAGCCACATCATCGGCATAGATTTCCAACTCTGGCTTAGCGAGGAATTGACTATCCTCATCCAGCAAAAGCGATTGGCTAATCTGATAACCATCGGTCTTTTGAGCACCAGCTTTCACAAGGATCTTACCTTGGAAAACACCCGTTGCGCCATTGCGAAGGACCTTCTTAAAGACCTGACGGCTTTCACAATTTACCGCATCATGGGTAATGAAAACCGTATCGTCATGATGAAAGTCGCCGTCTCCAAGCGCGGCACCTGCAACAGTTGCATGCGCATCATCGCCCGTCAGCTCGATCACGCACTCATTGCGCGTCATCACGCCATTGGCTGTGAGCGTGAAGCTTTTGAAGGTCGATTCTGTTCCCAAACGTGCAAACATATGGGTAGCCGCGCGTCGTTCATGGTCGCGTCCCTGCGCGCGCACATGATGGAACGTGGCCGTATCTGCGACGTCGATCTCCATACACTTGTTGAAGCGTGCTGCCGCGGGGCCGTTCTCTAAAATTGTCACTTCCGCGCCCTTGTCGATCTTGACAATATGGTGAAGGATCGCGTCAGAAGATGTTGAAATATGACGATAAATCATACTGATCGGCTTACTCGGCTTACCCGTTACATGGATTAACACGCCATCGGTTGCATAGGCTGTGTTTAGCGCAGCAAGCGGGCGTTCAACAGGGTTTTGACCCTTGTTTTCCAAAACACCGTAAAGACCTTTGGCCCAGTGAATATCAGCTGTCGCATCCGCGAGACGCTCAATTGCGACACCTTCTAGTACAAGATCATCAGACTCGTCAGCACTGAAAACACCGTCGACAAACACAATTTTCAAACGTTCCAAACCGTCAAAGACAGGCACCTCGTCCGTTTGAAGCACCGCTGCATCCAGCGCTTTAGGCTGAACTAATGTGTCTGGACGCGTGTACTTCCAATACTCGTCGCGCCGCGATGGCAAGCCCATGCTACGCAGACGCATCAAAGCATCCTTACGCGCAGCGGTGCTCCAGCCCTCTTGCGGCATATCAAGCGTGTTCAAACGCTCTTCCGTCGCGTCTATCTTTACCTGTGCTAAGGCCATTTATGCCACCTCTGCCAAAATATCCGCATAACCGTTTTGCTCAACTTCCAATGCTAACTCCGGCCCACCAGTTTTCACGATACGACCATTGGCCATGATGTGAACGACGTCCGGTTTGATATGGTCCAGAAGGCGTTGATAATGCGTGATCACGAGGAAACCGCGACCTTCATTTCGCAGCGCGTTCACGCCCTCAGCCACCAGCTTCATCGCATCGACGTCCAGACCGGAATCTGTTTCATCCAAGATACACATCTTTGGCTCAAGCATTGCCATCTGAAGGATTTCGTTGCGTTTTTTCTCACCGCCAGAGAAACCAACATTGACCGGACGCTTTAACATATCAGCGTCGATCTTCAGCGATTTCGCGCGCTCGCGTACGGCTTTTAGAAACTCAGACGCGCTCATTTCGTCTTCACCGCGCGCTTTTCGCTGGGAATTCACCGCTGTTCGCAAAAACGTCATGTTGCCGACGCCGGGAATCTCTACTGGATATTGAAATGCCAAAAATAAACCAAGCGCTGCACGTTCCTCAGGATCGATCTCAAGCAGATCTTCACCCAGCAAATCAGCGCTTCCTTCGGTCACTTCATAACCTTCTTTTCCGGAGAGCACATAAGACAGCGTTGACTTACCAGAGCCGTTTGGACCCATGATCGCATGGACTTTCCCAGCCTCAACCGTCAAATCGACGCCTTTGAGGATTTGCTTGTCTTCTTCTTCAAGAGAAACGTGCAAGTTCTTGATATTCAGCATTTTTGCGTCCTCGTTTAGTTCAGTTTGCGGCCCTAATACGGGTCCTGCATGAGTGTGATGATCTCGAGCAAGTGACTTGCAGGGATCGGCGTCGGGATTATCTCAAATTCGGCCATACGGCCTATCAAGCGCGGTGCGCCTACAATTTTTTCTACGGCGTGATAGCTTGTGCGATGTTCATAATCATCAACCAAGACACGCGTAGGTTTGCGTATTTGAAACGCGGTTGCGAGTATGCATCCGGCGCGAAAACGGCCGTCGACAAGCACGACATCTGGATTGGGTAGGCCCTCTAACGACCAGATCTCTAGAGGGTATTTTGCATAATCTTTCCAGTGGTTTTCGGTTTTTGGGCGCCCCCATGCCTTGGTCGGACCAATGTTCGCCCAAATGATATCAGGCTTGCTTTTCGCGGGGTTGTGTTCGAACCACTCGTTCAAGGCGTCCACCCAGAACTGATCTGTCTCAACAGATGTGATTGTCTTTCCCACCATTTCAGCCGCCATGACAGTCGAGCCACCAACCCCAAATTCCAAAATGACATCTGCCGCGCCGTAAGCCGCACGTAAATGCGCGGCCTCGCCGTCTGGCATCGTCAACTCTGGACGGTCTATGGAAATGACTTGAGTCACTTGCTCGCTTTCGTCACATAACCATCAAAGAGCGATTCACGAAAACCCGACACGAACGCAATCAACACGCCCGGCACCAATGAAATCAGCATACCAAGCGTTGTCACCAGCATTGCAAACACCGCGCAAAAAACGCCGGTGATTACTGCTGAAAGGAGCGCGATCTTGCTCATGCCTTAGCCCACAGACCCTTCGAGCGAAATCGCCACCAATTGCTGTGCTTCCATCGCAAATTCCATTGGCAAAGCTTGCAACACCTCTTTACAGAAGCCGTTCACAACGAGGGCGACCGCATCCTCTTCACCTATGCCGCGCTGCCGGCAATAGAACAGCTGCTCATCGTCAACTTTTGACGTTGTCGCCTCGTGCTCAACCCGTGCAGAGTTATTCTTGACCTCGATATAAGGCACAGTATGCGCGCCACATTGATCGCCGATCAGAAGACTGTCGCACTGCGTAAAGTTGCGCGCGTCTTTCGCTTTCGGATGCATGGAAACAAGCCCACGATATGTGTTCTGCGCTTTACCCGCTGAAATCCCTTTCGAGACGATGCGCGACTTGGTGTTTTTGCCCAAGTGGATCATCTTTGTGCCCGTATCGGCCTGCTGCATGTTGTTCGCGATGGCGATGGAATAAAACTCACCTTGGCTCTCGTTTCCACGAAGAATGCAGCTTGGGTATTTCCACGTCACTGCAGAGCCGGTTTCAACCTGCGTCCACATCACCTTAGCCCGATCCCCACGGCAATCAGCGCGCTTGGTCACAAAGTTATAGATGCCACCCTTGCCCTCTTCATCACCGGGGTACCAGTTTTGAACGGTGGAATATTTCACCTCAGCGTCTTCTTCGATGATGATTTCGACCACTGCCGCGTGCAGCTGAGATTCATCGCGCTGGGGTGCTGTACAGCCTTCCAAGTAGCTGACATAGCTGCCTTTATCAGCGATGATCAATGTCCGCTCAAACTGGCCTGTGTTCTCCGCATTGATGCGAAAATATGTTGAAAGCTCCATCGGACAACGCACGCCAGGTGGGATGTAAACGAAGGAACCGTCAGAAAAGACAGCCGAATTCAGCGTCGCATAGTAGTTGTCAGATACAGGTACGACCGTGCCGAGGTACTTCTTGACCAGTTCTGGGTGATCTTTGATCGCTTCCGAGATGGAACAGAAGATTACGCCTGCCTTTTTCAACTCGTCCTGAAAGGTTGTGCCGACAGATACACTGTCAAACACCGCATCTACAGCGACTTTGCGTGGGGCTTTCGCGTCAATATCTTCTGCGCCTTCAACACCAGCAAGGATCATCTGTTCTTTCAACGGGATGCCAAGCTTAGCGTAAGTGGCGAGCAGTTTCGGGTCCACCTCATCCAAGGACTTCGGCTTCACGGCCATGCTTTTCGGGCGCGCATAATAATACTGGTCCTGAAAATCAATCTCAGGATAGTCAACCATCGCCCAATCTGGCTCAACCTTCGTCAACCAACGACGATAGGCCTCCAAACGCCATTCCAACATCCACTTAGGTTCGTCATTCTTGGAGGAAATCAAACGCACGATGTCTTCATTCAGACCCTTTGGCGCATATTCCATCTCGATGTCAGTGGACCAACCGTATTTATACGCACCGCCAACCTCGCGCACCGCATCGACGGTTTCCTGATCTACGCCCTCTTTGACGCCAGTCTCGGTCCCATTATCCAGTGCTGCCATGTCGGCCTCCAGTTCTTAGACTTACTCACGCGTTGCGCGCGCGAAATTTCTCATGTTGGGCTAGCCACGCATCCGCGAAAGCCAGCACCTGTTGTTCTGTCGTCTCAGGCCCCAAAGAGACCCTTATCGCGCAGGCTGCGTCCTGCTCAGTGAATCCCATCGCCATCAAAACACCGCTGGCGTTGACTTTTCCACTTGAGCAAGCAGAGCCCGCTGAAATCGCAAATCCGGCCAGGTCCATTTGCATGACTTGTGTCTCGCCCTTCCAAGAGGGGGTCATAATGCAAGATGTGTTTGGCAGGCGTGCAGCTTCTTCCCCGACAAAAATAGTACGTTTAGCGCGATCTGCAATAGCGCTTTCTAGAATGTTTCTAAGTTTCTCAACTTTAGCCCAAACACCTTGCTCTAAATCGCGTTGCGCCGCCTCTGCGGCCGCCCCGAAACCGGCGATACCAATAATGTTTTCGGTGCCAGAGCGCCGCCCCATTTCCTGACCGCCACCTTTGATTTGAGCGTGCACATCAAGACCGCGCTTTAAAACCAACGCACCGATACCTTTCGGCCCACCAAGCTTATGCGCCGAAATAAGCGCCATATCCGCGCCGGACCAATTGAACGCGACGGGTTGCTTGCCGAAGGCCTGCGTCATGTCAGAGACGGCAATTCCGTCGATAAGATCCTGCACAACGCCCGTTTCAGAATTCGCTAACTGCACAGTACTCTTGCCGGGGTCGTCAATCTTAACGGCGCCTTTAGCATCAACGCCCAACCCACCAGAGGTCCAGCTCAAAACAGCATCATGCTCAACCCTCGCACTGGATAAATCACGCCCGAAACAGGCCAAACTCGCAGCTTCAGTGGCACCAGAAGTAAAGACGATGTCAGCCCCATCCGCACCAAAGGCACTGGCGACTTGTGCACGCGCCTTTTCTACTATCGACTTCGCCGCGCGCCCCTCGGCATGCACAGAAGAAGGATTGCCGGCAGCTTCCATTGCTGAGATCATCGCAGCCTTCGCCTCAGCCCGCAGTGGTGCAGTCGCGTTATGATCCAAATAGATCCGGCTCATTTATTCATCCACAATATCAAAGAGTGTAGGCACTGCAGGACAAGGCGCGAGGCCATTGGTCACCACATCTGACAGGCGCGTTTGATGCAGATACACATACACATTCGCACTCAGCCCTTCCCACAAACGATTGGTCATCGATTGCGCACGACTGCCCGAACTGCCACCAGAGGCCCCAGCCCCCTTATGCATCGCGTTCACCGTCTCATCGACCGCAGCAAGTACATCGAGCACACGGATTTCTGAGGGCGCATTCGCCAAACGGTATCCGCCCCCAGGCCCGCGTACAGACTCAACAAGCTTTGCGCGCCTCAGTTTCACGAACAATTGCTCAAGATAAGGAAGCGAAATATCCTGACGTTTAGAAATATCACCCAAAGTCACCAGCGTTTCGCCGCTTTGAAGTGCGATATCCGTCAAAGCAACCATCGCGTAGCGCCCCTTTGTCGATAACTTCATGACAATGCCCCTAAATAGTCCGCTTTACGCGCTTACACTTACGCATGCTCGCTGAAAAGATTGACCTTCGCGCAGGCATTGCATAGACGCGTGACGAAGGCCGAGTTTCGCTCAGCTTAGAATCGTTCTAAAGTGCTCTGAAGTGTTCGTCAAGAATGACGCCAGAGGCACTTACGGCAGGAGTTTACGATACATGCCCGAGGTTATTTTCCCAGGTCCCGAAGGTCGCTTAGAGGGCCGTTATCACCCACAAAAGGAAAAGGACGCGCCGATTGCAATCGTGCTGCATCCGCATCCGCAATTTGGCGGAACAATGAACAATAAGGTTGTCTATAATCTGCACTACGCGTTTTATAACATGGGCTTCACGGTTCTGCGTTTTAACTTCCGTGGGGTGGGTCGTTCGCAAGGCGAATATGATCAGGGCATTGGTGAGTTAAGCGACGCAGCATCAGCACTCGATTACCTGCAATCAATGAACAACAATTCCAAACATTGTTGGGTCGCAGGTTTCAGCTTTGGTGCGTGGATCGGTATGCAACTTTTGATGCGCCGTCCTGAAATCACTGGCTTCATCTCTGTTAGCCCGCCTGCGAATATGTATGACTTCAGCTTTCTCGCACCCTGCCCGGCCTCTGGTCTTGTGATCAATGGTTCTGCGGATCGCGTTGCCCCACCTGCTGATACGGTAAGCCTTGTCAACAAGTTGCACGAGCAAAAGGGCATCACGATCACCCACCAAGAGCTTGATGGCGCTGGCCACTTCTTCTCCGAGGAAGATCAAATGGATACGATGATTGGCAACGTCTCAACCTATGTGAAACGCCGCCTGACGGAGACAACACGCTAAAGGAGCTGCCCGTATGAGTGCGATCATTGACAAACTGGCCCACGATTTGGCCATTGATGCAATCGAAGCGGCGACTGCTTTGGGTGACGAGGAATTGGTTGTCGATATCGGCAACAACCTCGCGAGTTCTTCAACGACGGCTGAGGAAGCCTTTATGACAGCGGCCCGTGTGCGCATGGCGATCATACGCGCGCGCAAATTGCTTGATGCGCGTATTGATGCGGCGGCAGCGAAACTGGACACAGAATGAGCGTGCGCCTTGATGCGCAAATGGCGTTTCTGAACGAAGCGGACAAACTGAAATCAATCCTGCGCGCCACGACCCTATGCGATGGATCACGCTCGGAAAATTCGGGCGAACACAGCTGGCATATTGCGCTTTACGCGCTGGTTTTGGGCGAACATGCCCCCGATGGCGTCGATATAAATCGCGTTATCAAAATGTTGCTGCTCCATGATCTCGTTGAAATCGATGCCGGCGACGCGCCGATCTTTGGCGATCACGATGTTTCAGCTATGGAAGCAAAGGAAACTAAAGCCGCAGATCGCATTTTTGGAATACTGCCAGACGATCAAAACGAAGAACTGCGCGCTATTTGGAATGAGTTCGAAGCGGCACAAACACCAGACGCGATCTTCGCAAAATCGCTCGATCGCTTCCAGCCGCCAAACCAGAACCTGATGTCTAATGGTGGCAGCTGGACCGACTACTGCGTGACCTACGAGACAATTGAAAGCCGTGTTGGGTCTAAAGTCGCCAAGGGCGCACCGACGCTTTGGGCCTGGCTCGCGCCTCAAATCAAAGCATGGTTCAAAAGTTAAACGCTTTCTATCTCCAAAAACACCCCTACCGAAAGGGTAACAAATTTTCTAAAATTCGCTACCCCGCTCGACGTTTGATCGCACCCGCATGCTCCGCCAGATCGCGCGCAATCGCAAATGCGCCTTTGATCTTATCGACATCCGTCTTCCAATCGCGCAGCACCACGATCTTATTGTCGCGGACCTTGGCTTGACCCTTTTGGCTTTGAATAAAGC
This sequence comes from Rhodobacteraceae bacterium HTCC2083, assembly GCA_000156115.1. GTDB lineage: Bacteria > Pseudomonadota > Alphaproteobacteria > Rhodobacterales > Rhodobacteraceae > Planktotalea. Next base: position 3,201,280 of record DS995276.1, on the reverse strand, counting down.
TGACCAAACCTTCTGGAGACGCAAACTTATCATTATGGAACTGTACAGTCGCACCCTTAGGCCCGCCGTCTAATTTCGCGATACCAGCTTTCTTACACATCGCTTTAATGCGCACGACCAACATCAGCGTATTCACCTCTTTGGGCAGTTTGCCAAAACGGTCAATCAATTCAGCAGCAAAACCTTCCAATTCAACCTTGGTAGTAAGCGATGACAAACGACGATAGAGGCCCAAACGCACATCAAGATCAGGCACATAATCCTCAGGGATCAACACGGGCACACCCAGATTGATCTGCGGCGCCCATTGATCATCATTGACGGACAGGCCATCCATCTCGCCTGAACGGATTTTCGCAATCGCGTCTTCCAACATGGATTGGTACAACTCATATCCCACATCACGCATTTGGCCCGATTGCTCTTCACCCAGCAGATTGCCAGCCCCACGAATATCGAGATCTTGTGAGGCCAGTGTGAACCCTGCCCCGAGCGTGTCGAGTGATCCCAAAACGCGCAAACGTTTTTCTGCGGTTGTGGTCAATTTGGTGCGTGGTTTCGTTGTCAAATAAGCGTAGGCGCGCGTTTTAGAACGACCCACACGGCCCCTGATCTGATAGAGCTGCGCCAAACCAAACATATCCGCACGGTGCACGATCATCGTGTTGGCCGTCGGGATATCAAGCCCGCTTTCCACAATCGTGGTCGCCAGCAACACATCATATTTACCGTCATAAAATGCGTTCATGCGATCATCAAGTTCACCCGCCGCCATCTGACCATGCGCGACCATATATGACAATTCGGGCAGTTGCTCTTTAAGGAAGGTCTCGATCTCGGGCAGGTCCAAAATCCTTGGCACGACATAGAAAGATTGCCCGCCGCGATAATGTTCGCGCAATAGCGCCTCGCGCAGCGTGACCGCGTCAAATTCGCTGACATAGGTGCGGATGGCCAAGCGATCAACGGGCGGCGTTCCGATGATCGACAGATCACGCACGCCAGACAGGCTCAGCTGCAAGGTCCGCGGGATCGGCGTCGCGGTTAACGTGAGCACGTGAATATCTGTGCGCAGCGCTTTGAGGCGCTCTTTGTGGCCAACGCCAAAGTGCTGCTCTTCATCAATTATCAGCAAACCAAGATTGTTAAACTTGGTATTTTTAGCGAGTAACGCATGGGTGCCGACGACAATATCAACGGTGCCATCAGCCATGCGCTTGCGGGTTTCTTCGGCGTCCTTAGTCGTCACGAAACGCGATAAGGGTCTAACTTCAATGGGAAAACCACGAAACCGCTCCGCGAAACTTTTGTAATGCTGACGTGCCAGCAAGGTGGTCGGCGCAATGATCGCCACCTGAACGCCAGACATCGCAGCAATGAAGGCGGCACGCATCGCGACCTCGGTTTTACCAAAGCCAACATCACCGCACACAAGGCGGTCCATCGGTTGACCAGAGCCCATATCCGCCAGTACATCGCCAATAGCACCTAGTTGATCGTCGGTCTCTTGATAGGGGAAGCGCGCAGAGAAAGCGTCCCACATGCCGGGCGGTGGTTCCATGATCGGTGCGCGGCGCAGCGCGCGTTCAGCCGCGACGCGAATAAGCTTGTCTGCCATTTCGCGAATGCGCTCTTTCAGCTTGGCCTTTTTGCTTTGCCACGCCCCACCACCAAGACGGTCTAAAAGGCCTTCTTCATGACCATATTTACTAAGCAACTCGATATTTTCGACAGGCAAATACAGTCGCGCATTTTCCGCATAGTCAAGCATGATACACTCATGCGCAGCCCCTGCGGCGGTGATCACTTCAAGCCCTTGATATCGCCCAATTCCGTGATCCACATGTACGACCAGATCGCCGGGATTGAGGCTTTGGGTTTCCGTCAGGAAGTTCGCGGCCTTCTTGCGCTTTTTTGCGCCCCGAATAAGGCGATCCCCAAGAACATCCTGCTCTGAAATCACCGTCATATCCGGTGTTTCAAACCCATGCTCAAGTGCCCAAACGACCAAATGTAATCCGCGTTTCCCGACGCTCTTCGCATCGCGCACGGCGATAGTCTCCGCGAGGCCTTCGTCTTCGATCAAACCCATAAGGCGTTCACGTGCACCTTCTGAGTAAGACGCTATGACAACCGGCCCTTGGGTCATTTTCACTTTTATATGCGCAACCAAAGCCCCGAAAAGGCTGATGCTTTCCTGTTGACGCTCAGGCGCGAAGTTCCGCCCGATCCTCCCGGATGCATCTGTTACCCCAAGCCCCACAGCTTGCGGCAAGGCACTAAATTGAATCACACGGCGATCCGCCATCACAGCGTCCCATGCTCCTTCATCGAGATAGAGCAACTCAGCAGGCGCAGGCTTATAAACTGAATCCATGCGTTTTTTCGCGGCTATCGCGATTTTGCGAGTTTCATATTGATCTGCCACACTTTCCCAACGTGCAATGCGCGCAGGCGTCAGTGCATCGTCGCAAGTAATGCTTGCCTTAGGCAGATAGTCGAAAAGCGTTTCAAGTTCTTCGTGAAAGAAAGGCATCCAGTGTTCAACACCTTGATGCTTTCGCCCAGCACTGACCGCTTCATAGAGCGGATCATCCGTGCCAGCCGCGCCGAACTCGATGCGATAATTCTGGCGAAACCGCGTGATCGCCTCATCATCCAAAATCACCTCGGATACAGGAGCGAGTTCAATTAAGTCCAACTTCTCTGTGGTGCGCTGGGTCGCAGGATCAAACCGACGTGCGCCATCCAAGATGTCGCCAAACAGATCAAGCCGGATCGGGCCCTGTTCGCCGGGAGGAAAGATATCAATGATCCCGCCGCGCACTGCATAGTCACCAGGTTCCATCACCGTCGGACTTTGCACAAATCCCATACGTACAAGAAAATTACGCAAAGCTTTTTCATCAACGCGGCCACCCACCTGTGCAGAAAACGCGGCTTCGCGCAGGATCTTACGCGCTGGAATGCGCTGTGTTGCGGCCCCCAAAGTTGTGAGCAAGACAAAACGTTTTGGCATTCCATGCACGAGTGCCGCCAGCGTTGCCATGCGCGCCGCAGAAATATCCGCGTTGGGCGAGACCCTATCATAGGGCAGGCAATCCCAACCGGGAAACACCACCACTGGCATGTCTGGCGCAAAGAAACGCAAAGCATCCTGCATTGCGACCAAGCGTTTGTCGTCGCGCGCAATATGGCACACTGGGCCATCACTGGCGTCTAGTTCGCGCAAAATCAGCTGCGCGTCAAAGCCTTCGGGCGCGCCCGAGACGGTCATATGGGAAGCAGGTTTCATAAAGAGGATTTGGTCCTTGAGCCGTTCGCGTCAAAAGCCAAAAGGACCAAGCGCAAGATTTGTGTACATGCCCCACATCGCAGTCACGAAGATCGACACCATTCCAATGATCTGAACGAACACTCTATGCCGGAACAAGCGTTTATAAAGCATTTCACCTGAAGCCGCAGTATCGTGGATAAGACGCGCTGTGTTCAGGCTCATTAAGCCGACGAAGGTCATTGGCAACAGCAGCAAGAACAAGGCTTGCGCGAACTCTACAAAATAGACAAACCCGAGCAATCCGAGCCCCGTCAGCAAGAAACACGTCAAGCCCGCAAGCCAAAGGCCCGACATGCGACCGATATAGAGTAAGCGCTCTACGTTGATGCGCACCATGTCTTCCACATCCACAACAGCCCTGCCCCCGTCACGCCGCGCACGCATCACCAAATCATAGGGTACGCCCAGCACCCAATGCGAGGCCGTTGACCACATCACAGCCAAAGCGATCCAGAACCAAAGGTTTGAAAACGAACGCATATCAATGAGTTCAAAAAGGGCGTCTGTCAGTTCCAAAGCAACTCTCGCGGGGCTGGGCATATCTTATCGCGCCATATAGCTCGCCTTTTATGTAATTCCCAGCCTTGTTCTGGGGCGATGTGCGTGGCAAGTCTTGTGCGAGCCATAGTTGCAAATAGGACGCCCATGCCAAGCTTGATGACCCCGACCGTCGCCGCCTTTCCCGCAGCCCGTTTTCGTAGGGCACGCCGCACATCGGCCTTGCGCGGGCTCACGCAAGAAAACCTCTTGAGCCCCGCCGATCTAATCTGGCCAATCTTCGTGCGCGACGGCAAGGGTATCGAAGAGCCGGTTGGCTCCATGCCGGGCGTTATGCGGCGTTCCGTAGACAAGATTGCAGAGGCAGCAAAACAAGCGCAAAGCCTTGGAATACCTGCGATTTGCCTGTTTCCATACACCGATGGCAGCCTAAAGACCGAAGACTGTGCAGAGGCGTGGAACCCTAACAACCTCAGCAATCAAGCGACCCGCGCCATCAAGGACGCCGCCCCTGATATTGCGGTGATGACCGATGTCGCGCTCGATCCATATAACATCAATGGCCATGACGGTTTTATTGAAGATGGCATCATCGTTAATGATCGCACGGTCGAGGCGCTGGTTAAAATGACCCTTGCGCAGGCAGAGGCTGGTGCCGATATCATTGGACCTTCTGACATGATGGATGGCCGCATCGGCGAGATGCGCAACGCTTTGGAGGTCGAGGGGCATCAACATGTGATGATCTTGAGCTACGCAGCTAAATATGCTTCTGCCTATTATGGCCCGTTCCGCGATGCCGTTGGGGCGTCTGGTGCGTTGCAGGGCGATAAGAAAACCTACCAGATGAACCCCGCCAACTCTAACGAAGCGATCCGCTTGATCCAGCGTGACCTTCAAGAAGGCGCAGATATGGTGATGGTCAAGCCTGGCATGCCCTATCTTGATATCTGCCGTCGCGTGAAAGACAGCTTTGGTGTGCCAACCTACGCCTACCAAGTGAGCGGTGAATACGCGATGATCGAGGCGGCCGCACAAAATGGTTGGATCGATGGCGAGCGCGTGATGATGGAAAGCCTGATGTGCTTTAAACGTGCTGGTTGCGATGGTGTTCTGAGTTATTTCGCGCCGCGCGTTGCTGAAATTCTGGCAAATGGGTAACAATATACGCTGATTTTTGCTCACACGCTTAACTGTGACATGACTTTTACGCGCTCATTTGCTACTGTCTCATTAATTCCAGCCGCAAGAGCTGGGACGATGAGGCAAAAAGCAGGTATCCCCATGACGACATTCTCCCGTCGCGCATTTGCGCTTTCTGGATTGGCTGGCAGTGCTGTGGCGCTTAGTGGCTGCGATCGCATTAACGGCAACACGGCCCCTGACCGCCTAGACGCTCGAGTGGATGCCACCCTTGCGGAAATGTTCGCGACCTACGGCAAAACGCGATCTTTGGCTGCGCGCTCTACAGGTATGTTAGTTTTGCCTTTGATAACAGAGGCAGGTCTTGGATTTGGTGGTGGCTTTGGACGCGGTGCTTTGCGCGTTGGCGGCGTATCTGTTGAGTATTACAATACGACCAAGGCAAACTGGGGCGTGCAGATCGGTGCCAACCAATACGCCCATGTGTTGTTTTTCATGACAGAAGACGCGCTCACCAATTTCCGCGCAAGCGACGGCTGGGAACTTGGCGCAAACGTAGAAGCAGCGATCTATGATGACGGTCAAAACTTCAGCGCCTCGACCACCACGAATTCCGCCCCCGTTATTAGCATTATTTTTGGCCAAGCCGGCCTAAAACTGGGTGTGACGATTGAGGGAACGAAATACTCCAAAATGAACCCACCTGACCGCTTTTAGGCACCCTCCCCATTGCACCCCACATCATGTTTCTGATACACTCGAGCTAACAAAATGTAGCGTCTCAGGCAAAACGAGTGCGCGGTGACAAGGCGGGAAAGTTCACGTGAACGACACACCAGAAACCCCTGAAAACGAAGGCGAAAGTCAGCCGGTAGTTTCCACATACACAGGCCCATCCATTTCAATCACGCAGGAGATGAAGACCTCCTATCTTGATTATGCGATGTCTGTGATCGTTAGTCGGGCGATTCCCGACCTGCGCGATGGCCTGAAACCTGTGCACCGCCGCATCCTCTATGCGATGCATGAGGCGGGCAACACCCACGAGAAGAGCTACCGCAAATCCGCGCGTGCCGTTGGCGACGTTATGGGAAAATATCACCCCCATGGTGACAGCGCGATCTACGATGCTTTGGTGCGTATGGCGCAAGACTTCTCGATGTCGCTGCCTTTGCTTGATGGTCAGGGTAACTTCGGTTCTATGGACGGTGATAACGCCGCCGCCATGCGATATACTGAAGTCCGCATGGACAAGCCCGCTGCTTTTCTTTTGTCCGATATAGACAAGGAAACGGTAGATTTTCAGGACAACTACGACGGAAAGGACCGAGAACCGACAGTCCTTCCAGCGCGCTATCCAAACATGTTGGTCAATGGTGCTGGCGGTATCGCCGTCGGCATGGCCACAAATATTCCACCGCACAACCTTGGCGAGGTGGTTACAGCGACGCTTGCGTTGATAGAAAACCCTGATCTCACGACGGAAGAATTGATCGCGTATGTGCCCGGGCCTGACTTCCCCACAGGCGGCATCATGCTTGGCCGCTCTGGCGCACGTAAAGCCTATCTTGAGGGTCGTGGCTCTGTTGTGATCCGCTCGAAAACCCGCGTCGAAGAAATCCGCAAAGACCGCTACGCGATCGTTATCGACGAGATCCCTTATCAGGTGAACAAGTCCACGATGATTGAAAAGATCGCGGAGCAAGTGCGGGAGAAAAAGATCGAAGGCGTCGCTCATGTTCAAGACGAAAGCGACCGCAATGGTGTGCGTGTCGTGGTGGAGCTGAAACGCGATGCGACCCCAGAAGTCGTTCTGAACCAATTGTTCCGCTTCACCTCGATGCAAACCTATTTCGGCTGTAATATGCTCGCGCTGAACGGTGGTCGTCCTGAGACTTTGACACTTCGGAGATTTCTCACTAGTTTCATAGACTTCCGAGAGGATGTTGTTGCAAGACGTACCGCCTATGAGCTGCGCAAAGCACGTGAACGGAGCCATATCCTTTGCGGCCTCGCTGTCGCAGTTACCAATGTAGACGAAGTCGTTGCAACGATCCGTTCTTCCGCAGACGCGGCTGAAGCACGCGAAAAGCTGAAGACGCGCCGTTGGCCTGCAATTGAGATCGCGGAATACATCAACCTAATCGATGATCCGACCCACAAGATGAACGACGACGGCACATATAACCTGTCTGAAACACAGGCCCGCGCAATACTTGAATTGCGTCTACAGCGTTTGACCCAAATCGGCGTCAAGGAAGTCACAGATGAGCTGAAACTGCTCGCAGGCAAGATCCGCGAATACCTCGAAATCCTCGGCTCGCGTGATCGTATCATGGCGATCATCCGCGACGAGCTATCCGAAGTGCGCGAAAAATTCGCAGTGCCCCGTCGCACAGAGATCGTTGATTGGTCCGGCGACATGGAAGACGAAGACCTGATCGAGCGCGAGGATATGGTAGTTACCATCACCTCTGGCGGCTACATCAAACGCACGCCGCTCATCGATTTCCGCGCGCAGCGTCGTGGTGGCAAGGGTGTTGCTGGCATGCAGACCAAAGATGAGGACGTGATTACCACGTTGTTCGTCGCCAATACACACACGCAGCTCTTGTTCTTCACTACGGATGGGATGAGCTACAAGCTCAAAACATGGCGCCTCCCTCTTGGGGGACGTACAGCTAAGGGCAAGGCGATTGTGAATATCCTGCCGATCCCAACAGGTGTCTCTATTGCCGCTATTATGCCAGTAGATCGTGATGAAAAAGATTGGGACGATCTGCAAGTAGTCTTTGCGACCTCTGCGGGTACAGTGCGCCGCAACAAGCTGTCCGATTTCACCAACGTTATGCGGAACGGCAAGATTGCGATGAAGTTCGAGGGTGAGCATGAAGGCACCACACTGATTGATGTACGCATTGCCAGCAATGATGACGATGTGATGCTGGTCACGAACTCCGGCCGTGCCATTCGCTTTCGCGCGACCGACGTGCGTGTTTTCAATTCGCGCGCCTCAACGGGTGTGCGCGGGATCAAACTGCAAGGCAAAGACACTGTTGTATCGATGTCGGTCATTCGCCACTTCGAGGCAACCTCGGACGAGCGCGCGGCCTACCTCAAGATGCGCCGCGCTATGGCGGGTCTCGCGGATGATGCGGAGCTGCCCGATGAGGAAGAGGGCGACGCAAACAGCCAGATAACCCAAGAGCGCTATGCAGAAATGTCCGCGATTGAGAACCTGATCCTGACCATCACAAGTGGCGGCGCGGGCAAATTGTCCTCGTCTCACGATTACCCTCTGCGCGGACGCGGCGGCATGGGCGTCACGGCGATGGACAAGTCGATGCGCGGCGGCGAAGTCGTGGCCTCCTTCCCTGTGGAACTGGACGATCAAATCATGCTCGCCACATCAAAGGGCCAATCAATCCGCGTGCCTGTTGATGGGATTTCTTTCCGCTCACGTTCGGCTGGCGGTGTGAAAGTGTTTAATACGGGCAAAAACGAAAGCGTCGTCTCCGTCGCTTGGATCGCGGATCAAGGCGATGATGAGCTAGGAGAAGGCAACAGTGAGCCAACTGCCGAGTAAAAGGGACTAAGATGAAACAAGTACCTAAAAATAATACCGATGACGCGCTTATTCAGGAGTTTCTGAAAAAGGGTGGCGAGGTCAAGAAAGGCGTAACTAAGCCAATGAAGCCCGAGCTTGGGATCTCCAAGAATGTTTGGAACCAGACGTTGACCAAAGACGAAAAAGCGGCGCGCGATAAAAAGTAATTCACTCAACGCCCTTTTAGACCAAAACCCAGTATACCATCCTTCCATCTGGTTTTTCGTCAGAGATTTTTTTGACCAGCACGCGCCATCCAGAAGCCCTCAAGTACGTCTGGCGCGTGCATTTGGTTCCCTTTTTCGAAATGCTTTAGGATATTGAATTCGGCGACCACCTTTTTTCACCTCAATTTCAGGTTGTATTTACCGCGTTAGTGGTTTATCTAAAGATGGGAGATAAATCTTGTAAATCACTAGTCAATCTTTCGTAACGATAGTACCTCTTTGGAAAGTATGACATTTCATACATTGGTCATACTTGACGTTTAAGTAAGGCTAAGCCACTGGTTAAGCAGATTAAATCGTTAGAACCGTTTTTTGACACGAAGAAACCGGACTTTTAGAATGCATAATTGGAATGACCTGATCTACTGTTTAGCGCTAGCCGAATATAAGACCATGAACGCGGCCGCCAAGGCACTTAGAACTAATGCGACGACCGTGTCTCGTCACGTCAACAACTTATCTGAGATCTACCAAAACCCAATTTTTATTAAGGACGGTCAGGAGTGGCGCCCGACCGAATTGGGTCAACAATTGGTCGAGATTGCAAAAAAAACAAAAATAAACATCGACGAGATCGAAGCTGACACATCACCTCTGCCAACTGGAGCGCTTAGAATATATTGCGAATTGCGTGTAATGCAGGCTTTCTTTTCGCGGCACTGGCGGTCAGCGCTGCGTGCGGATCCCAAAATCAATATTCATCTTAGTATGAACCCGTCATCTCTTGCTTTTGGAGAAGTCGACCTTTCTTTCACCTGCAAAGCCCCCACCGAAGGGCGATTAATACGAAAGAAAGTAGCTACGACTGAATACGCCGTTTTCGCAAGCAAGGCGCACGTTTCAAATTTGGAAGGTTGGATAGAGCTGATAGATGTACCTGGCCAGATTTTTGATCAAAGTTTTTTGAGAGATCAGTTTGATGCGGCTCCAAGAATTTCATTGCAAGGTTTGAACATGGCGCTCAGAGCCATTCAAGAACTGCCGTATATAGCGATGCTGCCACGCCCTTTAGCCAATCAATCTGACGACCTTTGCGAGTTACCAAATTCGCCCGTTTTTATCGATAGTGTGTGGGTGTCGTTCCATGAGTCTCGTAAGAATGACCCACTAATTAAAAGCGTTTTCAAGTGGTTAGATACGATCAACTAGGGTCCCAGCCATAATTGCAGAACTACTTCTGCAAACTTGATGCTACTAAAGTATAAGATTCAACCATAAATTGAATATATAGATAATGGAGTATAGAAAAATGGACATTAATTCAATTTATGCGACATTTGCTCTGCGTTTTGTTGCAGGTCTACATTTAGCAGCTGTAGCCGGAGTATTGTTTTGCCACTTGGATACAGGGCTCGGTTTCTTTCCAACGATGATTTCATTTTTATTGGTAAGCTGTGCAATTTGGCTTGTATTTTTATCGCTCTACTTCGGATCTTCAAACGAAGAGGACACAAACCCAGACGAAAACCGCATCGGTACATATAGAAGTGGTCGCTAAAGCCCACTCAACTGTTGTAGCGATATTTCAGACCTTCTAATTATAACATCGTTACAAACGCTCAGCTCTTTCTTATTTTAATTTTTTTTCAAGCGGCGGGCGCGTGATGCGCCCGCAAGCAATTGGATCCTCAAAAATTAGAGAACTTTCCCTCTAAATAGTTCAACAATGGCCCTTCGCTTGGCTCAACGCCTGAACAAGCATGTGCAATCGTTGCGCGCGGTTCACGCAATCCGCCATGGCGTTGCAAAGCTTCATTCAGCCAATCCGTTGCTTGGGACGGATCCCCCTGCTCTAATGTGTCGTCCAGATTTGGCAAATCAGCCCGCATCGCTTCATTAAGGCAGCCCGCATACACATTGCCCAAGCTATAGGTCGCAAAGTAGCCAAACAGGCCAACGGACCAATGCACATCCTGCAAAACTCCATTCGATGGCTTATCCACTGCAAAGCCGAAATCTGACGCGAAACGATCGTTCCAAGCGGTTTCCAGATCATCCACAGCGAGATCGCCAGAGATCAAAGCGCGTTCTAGATCAAAGCGCAGCAGCACGTGCAAGTTATACTGTACCTCATCCGCTTCCGTGCGGATGTAGCCTTGGCGCAATTTATTGACGGTGCGGTAGAACGTGTCTTCATCCGCCACGCCAAAATCGCCAAACGTGTCGCGCATTTGACCATAAAGCCAAACACAGAACGCACGGGAGCGACCCAACTGGTTTTCATAAATCCGGCTTTGGCTTTCATGCACACCCATGGACACACCATTGCCAAGCGGCGTGAGCAGATAGTCATTGCTGATCCCCTGCTCATAACACGCATGGCCGACCTCATGGATCGTGGAATAGAGGCAATTGAACGGATCACGCAGGCTGGTGCGCGTGGTGATGCGCACATCAAGGCCAGAGCCGGAGGAGAACGGATGCACCGCTTTGTCGACGCGGCCATGGCTCATGTCGTAGCCGAAGGTCTTGGCAAGCTTGCGCGTCAGCTTCATTTGCTTGCCTTCATCAAAGTCAAAATAAAGATCGGCAGGCTGCTCTGACGCCATTACTTTGTCACGCAAAGTGCTGAGACGCGGACGCAGAGCTGCGAACATCGCACTGAGGCTCTTGGCGCTGGCGCCCGGTTCATAGTCTTGCAGCATCGCGTCATACACGTCGCCACCTGCCGCCAATGCAGCGCCCTCTTCGCGTTTCAGTGCGACGACCTCTTTCAAGGTAGGCAAAAAGGCAGTCACATCCTCATCCGCGCGGGCCTGTGCCCAGATGCCTTGACTCGCCGATGTCAGTTTAGCCAAGCGTTGTGCGAGATCCGCAGGCACCTTGGAGGCGCGCTCATAAGAGCGTGTGATCAATCTTAGTTGGGCCTTACCTACTTCGCTTGGCGCGTGGGCTTCGGACAACCAATCACCGATGCGTGGATCTGTGCGGCGCGCGTGCAAAACCCCCTCAAGCGCAGCCATTTCTTCGGCCCGTTGCGGCGCTGCCCCGCGCGGCATTGTGGTTTCTTGATCCCATCCCAAACGGCCCATGATTTGGCCCAACGCTTCGGTCTCTTTCTGAAAGGCCATTAGATCGTCATATGCACTCATGATGCTGCTCCTCGCAGTGTATCTGGGGTGGGGTAGCCGGCATAGAAACGCGCGCGCAGTATTAAGACCCAAAGCGCCACAGCACCGAGTTGGTGAATAATCGCAATTTCAAGCGGTGCGCCGTAAAGGACAGTGAATATGCCAAGTAGCATTTGTAGCGTCATCATCGCAAGCACGACCGTGAATGCCCCGCGCGTCCCTGAATTTGGTGAACGCCGCGCAGTGCGCCACAGGATCAGGCCAAAGACAAGCAAGGCGTAGCCCGCCATGCGGTGCATAAATTGCACGAGCCCCGCGTTTTCAAAGAAATTTCGCCAAACGGGATCTAGATCAAGCGGATACGGTGGAATAAAGCTCCCCGACATCAGTGGCCAATCCGTATAGGTGCGCCCCGCGTCAATGCCCGCGACCAAAGCTCCGAGTAAGATTTGCACGAATGCGAGGGCGGTCAGCCAAGTTGTGAGCGTGTAGAGCTTTATTTCACGGTGGCGGCGACATTGCATCAATTGGCGTTGTTCGCATTTCAGCTCGAAAACGAACCACGCGATGAAGCCTAGAATGACAAAGGCCAAACCAAGATGCGTCGCAAGACGGTAGGACGCCACATCAAGCATCGTTCCCGTCAACCCGGACGACACCATCCACCAACCGACGGCCCCTTGAATGCCGCCCAATACGCCAATGCCAAGCAAGCGTCCGGTCCAACCTGTTGGAATATTGCGAGTTAGCAGGAAGCCAAAAAACCCGATGGCCCAAACGAGCCCAACGACACGGCCCAACTGACGATGCCCCCATTCCCACCAATAGATGAATTGGAACTCCGCAAGAGACATGCCCTGGTTTTGCAGTTTGTATTCGGGGATCTCGCGGTATTTGTCGAATTCACTTTGCCATGCGGCCTCCGACATCGGCGGCATGGCGCCTGTGACGGGTTTCCATTCGGTGATCGACAAGCCGCTATCGGTGAGACGGGTAAGACCGCCCACAAGGATCATCAGCGCGACTAGCGCGAATAGGGTCATCAACCAAAATCGAATGCCTTTGCGCGCTCCGCGCTTACCTGCATCAATAACGCCGGTCATAGGCGCGGCTTTTTCTACCGTTTCGACCTCTTCGAAAATGCTGCGTTTCTTGCTCATTCTCTGCCTCTTCTGCGGGAGATTGGTTGACGAAAGAGGTAGACCCCAAACCCCTACCCTTCAAGGGTGCGCCTTGATTAGTTTTATTCTTTGTTCTTCCAACGTACCATTTGTCGCAGGACGCCGTGCAGCATCTGCACATCGGCACGCGTAAGGGGCATGCGCGACCACATATTGCGTAGGTTCATTTGCATGCTTTCGACCTTTTCGGGAGGGAAAAAGAAACCCGCGTCGTCGAGGCGATCCTCGTAGTGTTTGGCCAGTGCTTCGGTTTCACCCTGCGAGGCCCAAACGGTCTTGGCCATTTCCGTGCGCTCATGGGTGATATTGCCAACCTGACGTTGCCATTCATACCCGATCAAAAGAACACATTGCGCGAGATTGAGAGAGCCGAATTCAGAGTTCACAGGCACATTAATCACCGCGTTCGCGCGCGCGATATCATCGTTCTCCATCCCTGCCCGTTCTGGCCCGAAAAGTACCGCGACTTTTTCGCCCTGTGCAATTTTTTCGGCCGCCAGTTTCATAGCACCCTCTGGTGAGAACGCCGGTTTCGTTAGCCCACGTTGCCGCGCGGTTGTGGCGAATACGTAAGAGCAATCCTCAACCGCCTCAGCCGTTGTTTGAAATAGCTGCGCTTCGTCCAGCAAGCGCCCTGCACCGCTGGCCATCGCTACCGCTTTGGGGTTCGGCCACCCATCGCGCGGGGCCACAAGACGCATCCGATCCAACGAAAAATTCCACATTGCACGCGACGCCGCACCGATGTTTTCACCCATTTGCGGGCGCACCAGAACGAAGCTGGGTTGTGGCTGTTCGGTTGGCATTTTCTGGCTCCTGTGAATGGGTGGTGATGCAATAGGCCCAGAGTTGAGAGGTTTCAAGGTTTTGCAGGTGCAGGAGCAAGAGGGCCAGCCCTCTCGAGTTCTCCCGTGAAATTTATCGAAATAGGAAGGCGTGGCGCGGTGCGTAAGTTTTGAGGGTGTATTGTCTGGTAAGTAGCCAAAGGCAAAGAAGCATTGTATAGCGTGCCAAACAGCGAATGAATGAGCATAATCTATGTCCGATATCGAACAGCCACAGTTATATTTGATCACCCCACCTGCATTTGATTTGGATGTGTTTCCGACGCTGTTAGCTAAGGTTTTGGACAGCGTGGACATGGCTTGCGTACGACTTGCTTTGGCTAATCAGGATGAGGATGATATTTGCCGCGCTGCTGATGCTTTGAGCGGAGTGACCCAAGCGCGGGATGTCGCATTGGTCATTGACGAGCATATTTTGTTGGTCGAAAAGCTCGGACTTGATGGAGTTCATCTAGGAGATGGCGCGCGGCGCGTGGCCAAGACCCGCAAAATGCTTGGTGGAGATGCTATTATCGGTGCGTTTTGTGGCACTTCACGCCATGACGGGATGAATGCCGGTGAGGCTGGCGCGGACTACGTGAGTTTCGGCCCTATTGGAGAAAATACGCTTGGTGATGGCGCGCGTGCGGAGCATGATTTGTTTCAGTGGTGGTCCGAAGTGATCGAAGTACCAATTGTCGCTGAAGGGGCAATCGATGACGCTGCACTACAGGCCTTTGCGCCCGTCACCGATTTCTTTGCCATTGGTGATGAAATTTGGCGTGCCGATGCGCCAGCAGAGGAAGCCAAAGCAATCCTTGCGAAGGTTACAGGCTAAATATCCTCGATTTGCATTGCACGTGCAGCGGCTAGACCCAGCGCGTAGCTGATATCGGAATACATGCTGTCAAACCCCTCAAAAAGCGCGGCATTCATGGCTGCGCCTTCGGGGGTTTTACTAAGCTCTGTGTAAGCCTCTAATTGGCCGGGGGCCAAAGGCGTGTAAGCCATTATCAAGAAGCCATAGAGCCAATCGCGGGTTTCAGAGCGCGTTTCCTCTTCTTGTTCCCAGACATCGGCGAGAATTTGGTCTTCGCTGAGCTGAAACGCACCGCCATCCACTAAACCGCGATAGAACTGCATGTTGGAGTTTAGCGCACCAACCACGTTCGCCTCTAGCAGATCGCCAGCTTTCACAAATTCGTCCACAAGAATGAATGCATCATCCCCGGCACGTTCATAAGCGCGCGACTGTTGCTTTGCTTCATCCTCAATCGCGGTGTCCATCATAGCTTCGCGCGCGGAGATTTCGAGATTGATGATCGTTGTGCCTTCCGGTGTTTCGAAAAACGCTTCGAGCGGGCTGATATCGACGCCCTCCAATGCGTCAGCAAAACCGCGTCGCACCGCAGTTTGCATCGCATCGGTGTCATATATCCGCGCGACCGTCGCACCCCAGCTGTCCGAAAAGCCGCCAGGCAGCATTTCGTCGCCAAGTTCGACCGCATAACTTTGACCTTCAAGCTGCATCAACGCGATCATGCGTTCCATCCCCATGGTCGCGAGCAGTTTGTCGGTCCGTTCGCTGGCTAAGGATGCAACAGGCAGAAGCGCGAGACAAAGGCTCGCAATTGCAATGCTAATACGGGACATAGGAACCTTTCCGATAACGACTGATCAACGATCCTAAAGCTGATTGTGGATCTTGCCAATGCGCTGCCACATCAAACCTCCGTCACTTTCATTTGAATAAATCAAAGGTTACGCAAAAAGCAGTTGCGGCTTTGATGCTCTGGGATTATCGCCTGTTTTGAACCACCCCTGCGGAGCGATGCCGGAGTGGTCGAACGGGACGGTTTCGAAAACCGTTGAGCCTCTAAAGGGTTCCCAGGGTTCGAATCCCTGTCGCTCCGCCACTTACTTTTTATCTAATCTTATTGTTTTAATTCAGTAACTTGCGGAGATGTCAAAATTGACAACCACCCACGTTTACCACCCACGCCAGTTGCGAAAACACCCTCCCATAATGACATCGCAGAAATCAGCCCCACCTAATCGGATACTCACATGAGAACCGTAGGCGCTATAGCTTTGGGTTCATGGGGAGAGCCTAAGCCATCAGGATAACGTAAGCCTTGGCCAGTAGCGCCAATGTTATGACTGCGAGAAGCACTTGGTTGGAACGGTTATTCATCTCGCTGTGGGCCGACAGCTACTATAACCAACCAGACGGCCTGAGACGGTTCATTAGTTTCAGGCTAAACGCTGCCAGCCATGTAGGACTCGAGGAGCTTGCGTTCTTTGTGCTCGGAGAACTGTCAGCCATATACGCGCCAAGGAGCTTGCCCTCTTTATGCTTGAGGCTCATGCGAGCGGCGGGGCCGTAGTCGTTGAAGTTGCCGTCAGCAAGCTGTGGGAAGAGCGTGAGGATTTCATCCCGTGTGGCTTGATCCAAGGCGTTCCATCCCTGTTTGCCCGGGTGGAAACTCTCAGAAGGACAGCCTTCAGCGTAGATGATCTCGTGGGTATCAAAGAGCATGTGGAAATACTCCACCTCACCCCCTTTTTCACGCAGGATGGTCTGGTCATTCAGCAGAGACTTGGCTGTGGCCAGTACTTCCAGTTCCCCAAAGAGCATCTCTGCCTGCCAGCCTTGCAGGAGCATACGGTACTGTGGACTGACGCGCAGGTCACGGTCATTCCCAAGAGCACCCTTGCGGATCAGAATGGGGGCAAGATCGCCTGTAGCTGCGCGTTTGGACGACCCGATCCAGCGTATGGGCTGATACCCGTGGTCCATTGTCAGCACCAAGTCGCCAGCAGCGAGGTCTTCAATCGGGCGCTCGCTTTGATCAGTCTTGATCAGGGTGCCGCGGGTGAAGCAGACGACAGGTTCGAGTTCAGTCCACTCATAGTCGTTGTCACCCCAATTCACCTGAGTGGTTGTGTAGGACTGGCCAGGGATCATTGCAATTGTGCTAGCCACGCCAAAGATGGTGCTAGTAGTACTGGATGTCCCAATCATCAAAAGTTTGCCAGTTTCGCCAGTGGTCGTATTGGTGATCGTCGCTTCGCCAAGGTTCCAAAGATTGGTTCCCGCGTTATAGGTCACTCCACCGACAGTGATTGGTGCTTCAAGTGGCTGCGCCCCGTCTGGATCGTTCGAACCAATACCGCCAGGTTCGTCTTGCATAGCATCGTCGGCATCTAAGATACTGGCATTAATTGTTTGGGCGCTATTTGATAAGGTTATGGTTTTATTCTGAATTCCATGCCAAACGCTCGCTCCAAAGTCGGCCAAACTGATTATGGGGAGTTCTCTGGGAGTAGTCATTTCGTTGCCTTTAGATTCAGCTTACGCTTGCTTTTTGTTTTTTGCTTTTGTTCAAACAAAACAGTACACAGCAACCCAGCGTTGCCACACGACTCCTTCGAGGGGGCCAAGTATCTAAAGGTAAATATTTAGGTCTTTTGCGCTCTAAGCCGTTGTTTTGCAGGCCACTTTTTTTATAGGGGAACAATGCGTGAGGTGACGGCGTGGAAATCACGAATGAGGTAGCCAATGCGCGAATGGCTGCTTTGTGTTCATCGTCAGACGACCACGATTTACGGACACGTCTAAAAGAAAAAGGCCAGACCCGAAGGCCCAGCCAAAAAGTTAAGATGTCCTGACAGGGAGTTCAGAAGCATCATATAAAGTACGGCGTCACTTTGCCGTTGGATCAAATTGAGACTTCGGAGCTAAATCTTTGTCTTGGATTCTGAAGGGCAAACCCGATCAGGCCAAAATCTTTGTTGAGAAACCCAAGGGTCCCATGCCTAGTTGTCAGCTTGCCTTCAAACAGCGGTAGTAACTGGCCTTGCTGATCCCAAGCTGTTCCTGCACCTGAACTCTGGTCACACCTGCATCAACCAAAGCCTTCACCTTATTCGCTTGCTTCATAGCTGTAGGAACACGGCCTTTGTACTTACCTTCTGCTTGCGCCCTCTTGATGCCCTCTACCTGACGCTCCTTCATCATCTCACGTTCAAACTGTGCGACGGATACCATCATGTTCAAGATCAGCTTGCCTGTAGCTGTAGACGTATCAACTGTCTCTGAGCCTAACGACAAGATCACAAGGCCAGCACCTTTGGATTCAATCTGTTGTAGCAGTTCACCCATGTGCATGACGTTACGGGCCAAACGATCCAGCTTAGTCACCACCAGCTTGTCACCCTCACGTAGCATATCAATAGCTCTGTCGAGTTCACCTCGTGAAGCTACCGCACTGACCTGTTCCTGATACATGCGCTCACAGCCATATGCTTTCAGTTCCACAAGTTGGGCTTCAAACCCAGCTTGTTGGTCTGTTGTACTGGTTCTGGCGTATCCGATAAGCATTGCGAGTGTCTCCATCTGACGAATCATTAAATCCTAAGGTCTATATGAGACTACTACTGTATCAGTGGTGGAGCAAGCTATTGAGACAGAACTGCCCATAAAACGACTGATGAAGGTGTCTCAAATGGAAGATCATACGATCTGGACCTAGTGAGACTGGGCTATTCCCTTTTGTTACGGCCCAAAGTGTCGATCAGACAAATGGCAGTTCGGGGGATGCCACAACAGATGCCAGAGAGCCAAAGACGAAATGACAATATTTTGTCATTAGCTCCCACAGCTGCCAGAGGGCCAAAGCAATGTAACATCTGTTGCATTGGTTCCACAGCTACCAGAGGGCCAAATCTCAGTTGGGGTTTCTCTGGAAGTGGTCGAAGGCGCACGCCTTGAAAGTGTGCGTTCGGAACAAGAGAGAGCTACCCCTACCAAACTATCCTTGCTGCTACAGATGCCATCATAGGAATTTAAGCGTAGAGAGCTATCCCTGAATGGTCATCAACCCCTTGGTCATAATCCTGAATAGACAGACCAGATAATAGCCAAAAAGACCTTTAGCATCCTCATATAAGCTACCCTTAGCTCTATCTCTCTTAATAACCCCTATAGTTTATTATCCATTCCGTTTACTAATACGATTTAGCTCACCAGCCGACCGATAGCTGCGGTGGCTTGAAGCCCTTGTCTTTGTAGGCTTTGTGGAAGGCATCGATGGCAACTTGCGTGCTTTCCTCTGGTACAATCAGGCAATCATGGATCGACAGGCAGCCAATCCCCTTATCAAGCACATAGTTCATAGCATTGATGATAATATCGCTCTCGGTCAGCATGAGGTCCAAACCCGTGTCTTTGTCTGCCTTCGTGAGTGACGGGTATGTCTCGGTGATGGCCTCTGCATAAGTTATCCAGTCCTGTCCTGCTATCAGCTGTGCGTCTTTCTCTTTCTCAGAGAAGCTCTTGGGCCAGCTCTTACGATCTAGGGTGATGCCATTCAGAGATGCGGTTATAATCTTCTTGGTGATCTCTCTGTTCAGCCCCGAGAGCTTGCCGTGAGTGTATAGGTCATCGGTCTCGGGCAGATCAAAACCAAGATAATAATCCTCCGACAAAAGCCTCAACGACGACGCGCGGACATCGACTTCTGTGGTTGTTTGCCCATCGATCAAGGTCTTTTGACGCCACCCCTTCTTCTTACTCGGGATATAAAAGTCACTCGGATAGAGACGGCCATGGGACAGTCTGCTAGTGTGTGCTGCCTTTGGTCCTACTTCGCTTGTGATGCTGGTGAAAACACGACGGTAGATCACTTCGACCCAATCATCAGCCCTTCCATCTTTGAATAGGGTGTATTCGTGTTCAGCGAGCTTTTCGTTCAAGTCCGCCATGGCTGGTTTGATGTACTTCGCTAATATGTTCCTGATATCAGGCTTGGTCATAAACTCAATGTCCATAGCCCCTGCTTTGTCTAGATTGGTTTTGCCGCGTTTGACTTGAACAATTGGCCACCACCACAAGGCTTCACGAACCTCAAAAGGCTTCATGCTACGCATAGGAGTCTTCTGTGCTGCGCTGTAACGTATTTGCCTGTTCAGTTTCCTCAAACCACTTACCCGCAACCACCCCATAGCCTTCAAAGCGTTCACGGTATCCTTCATCGCGTCGTAAGGTGTGGGCCATTTCATCACGGCATAGCTGGCTTTGTTAAGGTCAGTATGAACGGCCCAATTCTCGTCCTTCGTTACGGCCCATAGGATTGAGGAGAACGCGTTGAATCTGTTCTTGATAGCATCCGCTCTTTTGGGTGGCTTCGCCCATTTGATCTTCTGAAATATCTTCCACGCTTCTGCATGCGCTGGGCTGTCTTCTGGGATGAAATATCTTGGTGACGCGTAGGTTCCCACAGTGAAAAAATCGTCATCCTGATCATCGTTCATCTGAATAGTTTGCTCCAAAGGGATTTAGGTCTGTTCAGTCACACTGATCTGTCTAATTGCATCGATCCGGGGCATGCCTTGCCCCATCAAAACTTCAACCTGCCGTAACTTCACGACAATCTCTTCGGGCTTGGGTCTCTTAATCGCCATCTCTGGTCCGGTCTTCCCTAGCTATAGGGGCGGACCACTTCAAAGGGGGAGGCTCAACAGGTCACCAACAATCCTCAAACACCAGGTTTGACAATAACTCAGCGCTCAGAGATCAGCTGCAGTAACAACGAAAGAGTCCTCACGCTCTGACCAGCTTTCAATCTGCAAGACAAACCTCTTAGTGAGTAATGTTGGACGTGGCACTGGTAAAATAGTCATAATCCCAAAGGAATTGTTGTAGGGGTTGATTTTGTTTAAACGCCGACGAGAGCGTTTTAGAACCAATTGTTTCGACTAAGGTTTTAGTGTCAGAAAGAAGAGATATGCCAAGGTTCGCCTGCCCGTCTGCAATCTGATACCCCATTACTTCCAAAATGGTCGGATACACATCCAGCATTGAGCCCTTTTTTGAAAAGACCCCCTGCCTGCCGATATCGATGATCGTAACAAGATTACGACGGTTCTCCCCGTGAAGCTCCAACATATCAGAAACAGAATTGCGCATTGCCAAATGATCGCTGAGAATAACAACGATAGTATCGTTTGCGATTCCTAAATCTGCTATTTTATCGACCATTCTTTGTACATGGTCACCAGTACACTGAATGGCAGCGGGAATCTGACTTTCATGAAAAATAGGATAATCACAGTCTTTGTCGAGTTCTGCATCTGGCCCGTGAGTCGAAAGGGTCAGGATTGACATCGTAAAAGGATTGCCCAAACCAACGAGGTATTCCAGTTCGTCGTGTGCATATTCAAACACAGATGCATCGCTTAGACCCCAGGAGTTTTCATAAACATTGGCACGTGATCCGGACAATGAATTAACGCCAAACACGCGTTCGTGGCCGTGGGCCTGAAAAAAGCGCCCTTTGTTGAAGATCGCCAGATCAGACCCATTGATGTAACTGCCTATATAGCCTTCTGCGGCCAAAATATCACCTAAGCAATGGATATGGTCCATGAACCCCACAGGATCGATTAATGGATCGTTCGCGCGTTTGTCACGTTTTTTGTGAAGATTGATGATTCCGTTTTGGACAAGGGGGACCCCGCACTGCGTTGCCACCATTCCCGCGACTGTGAACTCTGTACCATAAATCTGAACTACATTGTCAAACGACAAACCTTCATCTTCGAGCTGGGAGATCGGAGCAAGCGCATCGGCTAGCTCGGGAACAGAGAGGTAGGTCCGCTCTAGGCTTTCAAGGTAAATGAAAACTATATTCTTCTTAATTTTCGGACGGCCAGTTATTATAGGTTCCTGAAAATCATCTGGAATACTAATAAATGCATGGCTTGGGTCTGGCACAACCATACGATACATGAATTTTGTAAATGGGCTGACAGCTATGAGTACAACCCCAACCATCAGAACAATTTTGCTGAAATGTGGCACGCGACGAGCAAAATAAATTCCGCCAAATAGTAATAAAACGAACATAGAAGAAAATTTAATAATTGGACCTAGCAACGTTCCAATACCTACCCATAACATTGCCCCCGGAGGATTATCGCGAATGACAGTCACCAAAGATCCAAAGTCATAAGTTCCGAACACGCTGAACATGAACGAAAAGGGAATGAAAACCACTAAACCCAGCACATACGCAAAAGTGCCAGTCCAATGTGGGCGAATAAGCTTGTTTATTGGGATGAACGTCAGAGTGGCTGCAAGCACCAGACCACACAATTCTATAACTTTTAACACAAAGTTCGTGTGAAATTCTGTATTTTCAAGCCAGCCAATTAGAACTGTAACGATCGCCGTAGCAAACAGCAGGGAAAGCATGCCCCTTAGGCACCTTTGCAGAACCAAAATTATTTATTTCCTATTATGCTTATTAAAAGTCCAACCCAGACAGACACCAGTCCTAACAATGTCACAAAGGTCATCGCACTTGCTGCGTCTTTGGACTTTTTAGCAAGCTCGTGTATTTCTGGAGTTGTTTTGTCTACGATCGCTTCGACTGCTGTATTTATAAGTTCGGCCGCCAAAATCAAAAACCCGAACGCAACAACTAGTGTAGTCAAGGTGATATTTGGGGAAATAAACAGCGCCACAAGGTCCGACCCTATCACTAGAAAAAACCATTGCCTAAAACTTAGTTCTGTTCGCCATGTTTCACATAGTCCTGAAAAGGAATACCCAAGCTTAACAAAAATAAGACGTACCATTTTTTAGTGTTTTCCCTGAGCACGACGTCTATGCTTTCTCTAAGACTTTTAAAGTAACGCACTGACGAAGAAACGTTTTTTGAATTTTTTAACTGATTAGGACCGTTATCTCATGTAGGAAGACCATGTCCAGCCCGATTTATGTACCCCATATTTGGGAAATATTTCTGGAACTGGCGGGCTCATAGTCAGTACGTGATTTGGTCAGACGCAATTGCATTGCCGGAGCCAAGTATAAATGACGATTAGCGCTTGCCTCTGTCCGTCATGAGATTGAGCCTATCCTGCGTAGGTACTCAGCGAGTTTAGGCAGACTGTAGCCTTTACCGTAGTTGGTGCCTACGCCCCCTACAGACGACCATCCACCAGCTTGATCTATGGCTTCTAAAGGTACGTCAGAGTCGCTCAGGCGGTCTCTGAAGCTATGTCTTAGGGAGGACGATCTTTGCACTCCCCTTACCTGAGCCAAAACTACCACTTTGATACGCAAAAAAGAGAAGAGCGCCACGGTGGAGCAAACCGCCGCGGCGCTATTTCCAGTCCAATTAGGGGGAAGAGGTGGAGCAAGTTGAGCCTTTAAGCTGAACCTTATTACCCACCCCTAAACCACTGTTTTTATGAAGTTATTAAGAGGTAATTGGAATCAAGGGGGGTGAGGCAAGCATTGGCTATGTAAGTTATGTAGAAATCGCTCCCCTCGCTCTACTGTGGCTGATCCCGCGTTGGCCTTCGCGAAGTGTCCTCACCAATCAGTCTCGACCTCTCGTGCCTAGATGGCTAGAGGAGCGCTCAAGACTACTGGCGCAAATTGGGTTCTCAATCAAAGGCAGCGTCCAATCTAGACGGACATACACAGACATACCCCTAAATGGTTGTCCATCGGCATGGCGCGGCAGGCCTCGCGAAACGAGCAAGCTGTTTGCCACGTCTGCCCTTGTCTCTCCTACTGGCCTAAGGCAGTAAGCTTGATCGGCATCGCCATAATCATGGATTCAGGACTCTATATGATACACCGTGAAAGGGTTACGGCCAGAAAATCGATCACTCAACGCGCGGCACCACCGATCTGAGATCTCGGGTACTCGCGGCCCAAACCGGGCTTTCATTCAGTTGCACGCGTTGGTGCGGTGGCATCCCGCTTTCGAGGCATGCACTGCAATCACCGAGTTCGTTAGTTTATCACCTTTAAGTTTGCGGCCTGATCAGACCACAAAGCTTTATCAATCACATCCCGCGTCGTCTTTGGATCTATGACCGCGTCAAATTCCAGAAGACTTGCCGCGTTTAAAGCCGAGCCACGTTCATAGAGTTTATCTACAAGGCGGCGATATTCAATATCACGAGCTTTTGGATCTGCGATTTCCGAAAGTTGGTCACGATAGCCTAATCGTACTGCTCCCTCCAAACCCATGGCTCCGACTTCTCCCGTAGGCCATGCGCAGCAATAGACAGGACGGCTGAATCCACCACCAGCCATTGCCATTGCGCCAAGGCCATAGCCCTTTCGCAAAATGACAGTAACAAGTGATTGCGAAAACCGCGAGCCCGCGACAAAAAGTCGTGAAACCTTCGCCACTTGGCCGGCCTCTTCGATATCCGGCCCAACCATGAAACCCGGCGTATCGCAAAGCGTTACCATTGGGAGCCGCCATTTATCGCACAGTTCCAAAAAACGCGCGCCCTTGGTACTAGCGTCCCCGTCTATGGCACCGCCAAGATGCAGCGGGTTATTCGCAAAAACCCCCACCGCACGGCCTTTTACACGCGCAAATCCACAAATCGCACCGAAGCCGAAGCCTTGTCCAATTTCCAGAAAACTTTCTGGATCGGCAATAGCCGAGACCGCGTCGCGCATGTCATAGGCTTTCTTTCTATCTGTTGGTACGATGTTTTGCAGACTTTCTCCTCTCTCAAGCGAAGGATCAGGAGGCGTCTGCGCGAGAGACAATTCAAGGATCTGCTTGGTCGCTTGGGTTGCGGCGGCTTCATCGTCGAGCAGAAGATCGAGCAACCCAGTTTTAACTTGTACATCAGACGGGCCAATCTCGTTTGCAGCTACTTTACCAAGGCCGCCACCTTCAATCATTGCAGGGCCGCCCATGCCTATCCAACTCTTTTTCGTAGCGATACGAATATCGCAGACGCCGAAAAGTGCAGCATTCCCAGCAAAACAAAAGCCATGCGCGATGCCAATTTTTGGACCCTTGTGCGCTGCAAAACGACTAAAGGAAGTGACGTTAAGCCAAGCTGACATCAGCGGTGCCACATCATAGTCATTGGGCCGCCCTCCGCCACCTTCAGCAAAAAGAACAATCGGCAGACTATCGCGCGTGGCCACATCAATCAGCCGGTCCATTTTGCGGTGGTGATTGTACCCCTGAGTACCTGCCATAACCATGTAATCTACGACCATTGCGGCGACACGACGCCCGTTGACAGTTCCAATTCCACAGATGATTCCATCACCTTGGGTGCGATTTGTTAAGTCTTCAAGAGGTCGCTGTGTCCTCTGTGCGGCAATGGCTAGGGCACCGTATTCTTGAAAACTATCCTTATCAAAGAGATCGGCGATATTTTCGCGCGCGGTACGTCCGCCTTGTGTATGCCGCTTGGCAACTGCGTCCTGTCTTGCTGTATCTTCTAGGAGTGCCATACGCTCATCGTAGGCCGACAAGTCAGATCGCTCAGCATCTGACGCATCAGATATTTCGGTGGCGACGTCACCAGGTAATAGCGTAATCAAAGGCGTACCACTTGCGACCTCATCGCTCGGTGCGACGTGTATCGCTTGGACCAATCCCGAGATTTGGGATCGGATTTCATGCTGCATTTTCATCAATTCAGTCACAAGCAAAACAGCCCCTTGGGATACGGCGTCGCCTTCTTTGACGCGCACTTCGGAGATGATCGCTGTGCTTTCGGCCTTTAATGTTGTCATTAGATTTCTCCTAAAGGTCTCTTACGCGGTTGGGCGGTTTCATCATAATTGACCGCCGCATCAATACGAACAAGCGCTTCTTATTCAAACTGCGACTCCGCTGATATTGTGACGCTTACTAATTTTCGAGCGGCGTCGTGCCGATTTGATGAACGCCCAACTTTTGATGAACGCCCAACTAAGGTAATCCTTGGCCATCCTCTATTGCTCGACTTGGATAGGCGTGATTGACTGCCAACTTCAATGGAACGCTTAACACCAACGGAGAGAAGAATGAAAACACTCAAATTAGCTTTACTCGGAGGCGCGCTGAGCATGTCAGCAATGGGCGCATCCGCAGAAACATTTCGTTGGGCGTCCAACACTGATCCTCAAACGATGGACCCACATGCTGTAAATTCAGCACCTGTGCTTTCGTTCTTGAACAACGTCTATGAGGGCCTTGTGCGACGCGGTCAGGGTATGTCGATCGAACCATCGCTGGCGACATCATGGGCCCCTCTTGAGGGCGAAAATGGTTGGCGCTTCACCTTGCGCGAAGGTGTCACGTTCCAAGACGGCGCAGCTTTCACATCCGAGGATGTGATGTTTTCTTATCAACGCGCTTCTAACGAAGCAGCCGATGTGCGCTCATGGTTTGCGCCGGTGTCTGACGTGCGTGTCGTAAATGACTTTACAATTGATTTTGTTACCACCGCGCCAAACCCGTTGTTTCCTGACTCAATCGCGAACTTCATGATCCTTGATAAAGGTTGGGCAGAAGCAAATGACGCTTCGTTGCCCGCTCGCGATGCAGAAAATTTCGCGACGATGAACGTCAATGGAACAGGGCCGTTCACTTTGGTCAGCCGTGATCCTGGCGTGCGCACGACGCTTTCATCGAATGCGAACTGGTGGGACGAAGCCTCGCACAACGTTTCTGAGGCCGTGTTTACGCCCATCGGAAACTCTGCCACTGGGCTTGCAGCACTTTTGTCTGGCGAAGTTGACTTCATCCAGCCAATCCCTCTTCAGGACATCGCGCAAGTTGAAGGTCGTGATGGGTTTAAGGTGCTAGAAGGTGAAGAAACCCGAGTCATCATGTTTGGCTTTGGCCATGAGCATGAGGCGCTCCTTTATTCTGCTGACGTAAAGGACGCGAACCCGTTTGCGGACCCGCGTGTACGTCTTGCGGCTGCTCATGCTTTAGATCTCGCATCGATTGATCGTGTATTGTTCCGAGGCAAAATCGAAACAGCAAGCCAGTTGGTACCAGCAGGCATTTCAGGTTTTTCCGAAGCAAACCAAGATCGCCCTGCATTTGATCCTGAACGCGCAAAAGCGTTGCTTGCCGAAGCTGGGTATCCCGATGGCTTCTCTTTCGGTCTGAAATGCCCGAATGATCGCTACATCAACGATGAAGCGTTGTGCCGTGCAGCGGCGTCGATGTTTGCCGCTGTTGGTTTGAACGCTGAACTCAGCACGGGTCCTGTGCGCGATTACTGGCCACAGCTTCGCGCTGACGACTTCGATATGTACCTATTGGGATGGTCCCCAGGCACGTTTGACATGGAGCACCCGATCCGCTTCTTGCTGCACAGCCAAGACAATGACAAAAAACTCGGCTCTTGGAACTTTGGTGGTTATTCAAACGCCCGTGTGGACGAATTGCTCCCGCAAATTCAACAAGAGATTGATCCTTCAGCGCGCCAAGCTTTGGTCGATGAAGTCGTTGCAATCACGCAAGAAGAACTGGCCTATATCCCGCTTTACACACAGCCCCTGATTTGGGCTGCGAAGGACAATGTCGATCTGACACAACGTGCAGATAACTTCTTTATGCTGCGCTGGGTTACAGTGAACTGATCCAAAACTAGGGCAAGAAGGCGATGGTATATTTTATCTTAAAGCGGATGGTCCAATCTGTCTTTGTGATGCTGGCCGTCGCCTTTTTAGCATTTTCTTTGTTCCGCTTCGTTGGAGACCCGATCACCCAGATGACAGGTGTCGAAACCTCTGTCAAAGACCAAGAACGGTTACGTGAAGAACTGGGTCTCAACGATCCGTTTATATATCAATTCACGCGCTTCACGGGCGACCTACTGAAAGGCGATTTCGGGTTTTCTTACCGCACGCGGCAACCTGTGGCTAAAATGATCGCAAGTCGCATTCCTGCGACATTGGAATTGGGAGTGGTCGCTTTGATCATTTCGCTTCTCGTAGGCATACCTGCGGGCGTCTACACAGCGCTAAAGCCGCGAGGCGTGCTGACACAAACCATCTTGATGACAACTCTTGTGGGCGTGTCGATTCCGACATTTGTGATTGGGATCATGTTGATCTTTATATTTGGCGTGCAATTGGGCTGGCTCCCCACATTCGGTCGCGGAGGCACGGTTCAAATAGGTGGCTGGGAAAGCTCTCTGTTTAGCGTCGATGGATGGCGCGCGTTGTTGCTTCCTGCTATCACCCTTGGCGTTTATCAACTCACCCTGACAATGC
This sequence comes from Rhodobacteraceae bacterium HTCC2083, assembly GCA_000156115.1. Classification (GTDB taxonomy): domain Bacteria; phylum Pseudomonadota; class Alphaproteobacteria; order Rhodobacterales; family Rhodobacteraceae; genus Planktotalea. The sequence continues at coordinate 3,173,330 of DS995276.1, read as the reverse complement.
GACTGGTCCGTGCAGAGATGACGGAAGTTATGCGATCTGACTACATTCGTTTCGCGATGGCCCGAGGTGTGCCGACGGCGAGCCTTCATTACAGACATGCGCTCGCGAATACGATGGTGCCAGTGATTACAATCATTGGGTTGCAATTCGGGGGCGTCATCGCCTTTTCTATTGTGACTGAAAGCGTCTTTCAGTGGCCCGGTATGGGGTTGTTATTCCTTGAATCGATCCGCTTTGTCGATATTCCTGTCATGGGTGTCTATCTTGTTGTCATCGCGTTCTTCTTTGTACTGGTAAACCTCGTTGTTGATCTACTTTATGTGGCTATTGATCCACGCCTACGGATCAAGGACGTGTCATGATCGCGTTCGTAAAGAAGTACGAAGGTCTCTGGCTTTTTGTGCATTCTCCAGCCGCTATTATTGCGGCTATTGTCGCAGCATTGATCTTTGTAGGTGCCGTGTTTGCGCCATGGATCGCGTTGGTCAACCCTTACGATCTGGCGTCGTTCAGCCTTTTTGACGGTTTACTGCCACCTGCTTGGGAGGACGGTGCGAACCCTAAATTCATCTTGGGAACTGATGATCAGGGTCGCGATATGATTTCGTCGATACTTTATGGCGCGCGATTGTCGCTCGTGATCGGCTTGTCTGCGTTGAGCATTGCTGCGGTTCTTGGGGTTGGCCTTGGCCTTGCTGCCGGATACTACGGCGGTCGGTTCGATGCCATTGTGATGCGTATTGCTGATGTGCAACTTGCCTTGCCCGCGATCCTGACAGCTCTGCTTATAGACGGCATTGCTCGGGGTATTTTGCCTGCTTCGATACAACAAGACTTACGGGTTGCTGTTCTAACTTTGGCTATTGCTTTGTCACTTTGGGTGAACTTTGCACGAACCGCACGCGCATCTACGTTCCTGCAAATGAACAAGGAATACGTTCAGGCCGCGATCATGATGGGGCAGCGCCCGACCCGAGTCATGTTTGTTCATATCTTGCCCAACATTCTTGGGCCACTATTGGTGATCATGACCGTCGACCTCGCCTCCGCTATTTTGCTGGAAGCTACATTGTCTTTCCTCGGGATAGGTTTACCCGCCGACAGCCCTAGCCTTGGCACGCTGATCCGCATTGGTATGCAATTTCTGCTGTCAGGTGAGTGGTGGATCTTGTGGATTCCGACATTGTTTCTTGTTGCGCTTGTGGTGTCGATCAACATCCTTGGTGATTTCTTGCGTGACGTCTTTAATCCGAGGTTACGCTAGATGCTTACGATCAAAGATCTTTCGGTTAAGTTCCCAACGCGTTTTGGAGATTTTACTGCAATCGAAGACGTCGACATGACCATCAAACCCGGTGAAATTCACGGGCTTGTCGGGGAAAGTGGCGCAGGCAAATCCACAGTCGGCGCGGCGGTCATCGGTCTGTTGCAATCTCCGGGGTATGTCGCGAATGGAACCCTTACACTGGGTGATACCGACTTGCGCAACCTCAGCCCTGCTGAGGCTCATAAAGTGCGCGGCGGTCGCATTTCGATGATCTTTCAAGATCCTCAAACTAGCTTGAATCCGTTGATGACGATTGAACGCCAACTGATCGAAACCATTCAAACTCATTCCACTGTCAGCGAAAGCGAAGCCCGTAATCGCGCCGTTGATTTGCTTGAAGAGATTGGCATCAAAAACGCGACTGAGCGGATCAAAGCCTATCCGCATCAGTTCTCTGGTGGCATGCGCCAACGGGTGGTCATTGCGCTGGCCATAAGCACCGATCCCGAATTGGTCATTGCGGATGAACCAACGACGGCGCTTGATGTAGCGGTGCAATCGCAGGTACTCGATTTGATCCAAAGATTGGCGAAAGAGCGCCAAATTGCCTTCATGTTGATCACCCACGACATTGGTGTGATTGCGCAAGTGGCAGACCGCGTCACAGTTATGCGCAAAGGACGCGTGATGGAAACGGGCGTCACTGCTCAAGTCTTGGGTAAACCTCAGCATCACTATACCCAACAGCTGATGGATTCAGTGCCACCTCTAGATCGCAAGATAGATCGCTTTCGCGTTCCTGAAGCTGATAACACGATTGCGAGCAATGGCGCTATGGCTGAGAATTGGTTGCTTGAAGGCTCTCAACACGCGCGAACGGGCCTCTCTCTGACAGGCCTTAGCGTTAAATTTGCAGGGCCACGCACGTCAATTTTTCGCAAACCGCCGCCCTATGTTGCTTTGGATGATGTGACGCTAAACATCAAACCGGGCTCGATTATGGGGCTCGTTGGTGAAAGCGGGTCTGGCAAATCGACGCTTGCCAAAGCGATCACCGGATTGGTGACTCCGAGTAGTGGCACCATGGAGCTAGGGGATGACGTGCTGCCTTATGGCAAGTCGCGTAGTCGTCAGCACCCATCTCGGCAGCTAACCCAAATGGTGTTTCAAGATCCGTATTCTAGCCTGAATTCGCGCCACCGCATCGGGGACATATTGACAGAGCCCTTGTGGTTTTACGGCTTTGTGAAAGACGAGCAAGAACGCGAGAAACTGGCGGCCTCAATGCTATCACTGGTTGGGATGCAGCCTGATGCAATCTCGAAATACCCGCACCAATTCTCCGGTGGCCAACGTCAACGCATCGCAGTTGCGCGCGCACTTTTGGCGCGTCCACGCTTTTTGATCTGTGATGAGCCGACATCCGCATTGGACGTTTCAATACAGGCTGAAATATTGAATCTCTTGAAAGACTTGCAAGCGAAGTTTGGCCTGACGATTTTGTTCATCAGCCATAACCTCGCTGTTGTGCGCCAGATGGCAGACGACACGGCCGTGCTGCGAAGTGGCAAGATCGAAGAAGTTGGCGAAACAAACGCACTCTACACAGCACCACAAGCGGACTACACAAAGTCGTTGCTGGACCTTACGCCTGTGATGCCGACGACGTGGCAGACATAAACCATGATGCAGCTATTCGGTTATGACACGATCAATACACTTAAAGTGTTGATGTTGCTGATGGAAACCGACGCGGAGTTTGAATTTGTTCCGATCAATATTCGTGCGGGAGAACAACATAAGCCCGAATTTCTCGACATTAATCCCGCGGGAAAAGTGCCTGTCTTGAGAGATGGAAGCCAGCACCAGACTGAGTCTAATGCTATCCTGATGAGCTTGGCCCACAAAATGAATTGGGGGCTTCCTGAAGATCCAAAGGAATATGGCTGCATGATTTCGTGGCTCTTTTATCAAGCTTCCACCCAAGGACCTCATTTTGGGCAAATCGAATATTGGAACAAGCTTGCAAAACAACCAAACACTCAAGCTTTGACACACCTCCGCACGATTGCAAATCGCACAATTCAACATTTAGACGATCAGTTGAAAGGCAGACAGTTCATCTGCGGAAAGAACTACAGCATTGCAGATATCTCACTTTTCCCATGGCTGCATATTCACGACCATCTTGGCTTGACGATAAAAGGCGCGAACAACCTTGAGCTTTGGCTTGAACGGATTGGCAGAAGACCGGCTTCGATGAAAGCTCTTGCCTTTTTAGGATCGAATTCGATGTTTGATATAAAAAATTGAGGACACAGACATCCCCCTAAATGGGTGTCCATCGTCATGGCGCGGTACGCCTCGCGCCACGAGCAAGCTACCCGCACCTGATGGCTGATCACTCCGCGTTACGCACCAACGACTGGTTCGGGAATACGCGCCGTTCGCTGCGGCTTGTCTGAACACACACAACGCGGACGAAGAGGACTTTGGCCACCTTCGCGCGAATGTCTGCTCTCAACGGTGAGCAGCCCCACTTGAGTGGTCCAATTTGAAAGTTAGTGCATGATTGGCCTTTGGTCCATCGGGATGATGGCCTCTGGCGCGGGCGGGCGGTAGCCCAATGCACTGTGTGGTCGCTTGGTGTTGTAATGGTTCCTCCATCTTTCAATGATGATTTGGGCTTCTCGGAGCGAGTAGAAGATTTCACCGTTCAGCAACTCGTCTCGCATTCTCCCGTTGAAGCTTTCGCAGTATCCGTTCTCCCAGGGTGATCCAGGTTCTATATAAGCCGTCTTGGCTCCCACGGCTTTGATCCAATCTCTGACGGCCTCAGCAATGAACTCCGGGCCATTATCCGACCGAATGTAGGCTGGCACGCCCCGCAGGATGAACAGATCTGTCAGCGCGTCGACGACTTTGGTCGAGTTCAGCTTTCGTTTCACTCGGATCGCCAGACATTCTCGGCTATGCTCGTCCAAGATGTTAAGCGTCCGGAACGCCCTGCCATCGTCAGTTCGGTGATGAACGAAGTCGTATGACCAGACATGATTGCGATACTCGGGACGTAAACGGACACATGATCCGTCATTCAGCCAGAGCCGTCCTTTCTTTGGTTGCTTCATTGGCACTTTAAGCCCCTCACGTCGCCATAGGCGTTCGACACGCTTGTCATTAACCTGCCAACCCGCGTCTCTTAGCAGGGCTGCAACCCGACGATAGCCATATCGGCCGTACTGGCGTGTGAACTCGATCATGTCCGCAACCAAGCGTTCTTCGTCAGCACGCCCTTGTGGCAACCGCCGCTGCGTGGATCGGTGTTGGCCTAATACACGGCAGACACGACGCTCAGAAACTTTGAACTGACTACGAACGTGATTGATGCAGGCACGCCTGCGCGAGGGGCTTAGAAGTTTCCCGATGCGGCCTCCCTTAAGATCAACTTATCCAGCGTCAGGTCGGAAACTGCACGCCGAAGACGTTCGTTCTCTTTCTGAAGGCGCTTTAATTCCTTGAGTTGTTCCGTGCCCATTCCGCCATACTTCTTCTTCCAGCGATAATAGGTTTGTTCAGTCACACTGATCTGTCTGATTGCGTCAATCCGAGGCATGCCTTGCCCCATCAGAACTTCAACCTGCCGTAACTTCACGACAATCTCTTCGGGCTTTGGTCTCTTAATGGCCATCTCAGGTCCTCCGCTTTCCTAACTATAGGGGCGGACCACTTCAAAGGGGGAGGCTCAGTAACGCTGGTGATTGTAGTGGTCGACGAGGTCATAAGGCAGACCACTTGAAAGGCGCAAGCTCACACCAGCAGCACGCAGATGCGCGTGTGCAGGCGCGCGTGGCGCAGGCAACTATCAAAATCAAGGTTTGTGGGGGCTAACGTGGGGGCGAAATATAATAAAACCGCTTAGTGCATTGTTATATAATGCCTAATATCAAAGATATGGCGGACAGACAGGGATTCGAACCCTGGAGACGGTCTCCCGCCTACACACTTTCCAGGCGTGCGCCTTCGACCACTCGGCCACCTGTCCGTAGAGCGGGGTTTAGCGTTAAGCGCAGACCATGTGCAAGTACAAAAAACACCTCGGTTTCACTAAGATCGCTTGCCTTTGACTTTCGGCTCTTGATACGTCAGCTCTCGGTCTTCGCGGGGCACAGGAATGCCAGCTCGAAAAACACTTCTACGATAATTTCCAGCGCAATCCCGTCGCAAACCCCATCGCGCAGAAATTTACCAGCGCCAACCATCGCAAGACCCGCCATCGCGACTGCGAATGCGAATGCTTGAAACACAGCTTTCAAAGTGGGCGAGCGCTGCACATCGCACACGTGCCAAAAAGCAAAGCCCCGCGAACAACATCGCCGCACGCCGCGACATGATCGCACAGGCCTGTTCATGCGCCATGCTAAAAAGCCAAAACACCAATCCTGGAATAAACAAAAGCGTCAACGACAGCTCGCCCGTGATAACCGCCACGATTGTGAAAAGTTAGTTTTGTGTCGGCGACGTCTCATCAATCATCCAAATGTAAATAAACGCGGCGATTAAGTTTGCCCTTTTTCTCGACCTTTCCCAACCGCACACGCCCGATCTCTGACGTGCGCGCTACATGGGTGCCACCGCACGGCTGTAAATCAATTTGGCGCGTGTCATCACCGATGCGCACCAAGCGCACACGCCCGCTTCCCATCGGGGGTTGAACGGACATGGTTTTCACCAAGGTCGGGTTCGCGCGCAATTCCTCTTCGGAAATCCAGCCCTCAGAAACAACATAGTCCAGCTCAATCAACCTATTTAGTGACGCTTCAAGGGCGTCTTTGTCTTCGGGCGCTTCGGGCATATCGAAATCCAGACGCCCTTTGCCAACAGAAATTGAGCCGCCAGACACAGGCAAAGATATCACGACTGACAACAAATGCAGCGCCGTGTGCACCCGCATGTGCGAATGACGTCGTTCCCAATCTAGCGAAAGTGACACCTGCGTGCCCACAGGCGGAAGCTGCACGGGTTCAGCAGGCACCAATGCCAATTGCGTATCTTCTCGCCCTTTGACTTTAACACAGGTTGCAATGGGCAAATGATTATCATTCCACATCATCATCCCGCTATCACCCGGTTGACCGCCACCTGTCGCATAAAAAATGGACTGATCCAAAATGACGCCCCCCTCAGGTGTATGTCCTAAGACCAATGCCTCCCCGTCACGCAGGTAAGCGTCATCCAGAAACATGGGTTTGGTCATGGTTATTTTTCCTCGCGGTCTGTCTCTGGCCAAACTTGCGATGAATTTTCAACAGTTTGGTCACCGGGTGTCAACGCTTCGGGATTGCGGATCCAGATATCGCGCTGTGCGAACGGAATTTCGATCCCTTCCTCCATAAAGCGGCGCGCAATTTCGTGGTTCATGTCTGATTTCACGCTCAGCACAAAATTGACGTCCCGCAAGATCGCGCGGATTTCAAAATCAAGCGAGTCCGCACCAAAACCCTGAAACACAATCGACGGAGCCGGATTGAGCAAGACCATCGAGTGCTCGCGTGCGATGCTCAGCAAAATACTCTCGACCTTGCGGGTATCATTGCCATAGGCCACGCCAACGGGAACGATCACACGGCCAACAGTCTTGCCGCGTGTCCAGTTAGTCACCATGCCCGAGACAAGATCTGCGTTCGGAACAATAACGTCCGTACGATCAAAAGTTTCGATCCGTGTCGAGCGCACGGAAATGCCGCGCACATAGCCCATCTTACCGCCAACTTCGATCCAGTCGCCTTCCGCGATGGGCCGCTCGATCAACAAAATGATTCCGGAGACAAAGTTAGAGACAATATTTTGAAGGCCAAAACCAATCCCAACCGAAAGTGCGCCTGCGACCAACGCAATATTGCTCAGATCAATCCCCGCCTGACTGATCGAAATAACTGCTGCAAGGAAAATACCAACGTAGCCTATACCTGACACAATCGCGTTGCGCCCGCCTGTATCAAGCTTAGTGCGCGGCAGGATCGATGTGCGCATCGCCCCCTGCAACAGACGCGTTGCCATATAGCCGACGCTGAAGATAACCGCGAATGTTATAAAATCTACCGGTGAAATGCGGCTGTCGCCAATCGCAAAGCCTTCTTGAAACCGTGTCCAAACTTCGGTGATATCAGCCGCGCGCGCGCCCCAAATCAGCGCAAGCAAAGGAATCGCTGCGACCACAAGCACAAAGCCTAAAAGCACCGATACCAAGGATTCTTCATCGCTTTTTTCGCGGCGCATAATCAACGCGTAAAGGTCACTGACAAAGTGCTGGAGCACCAGAACCAACCCGAACAAAGCCATTGTCGCCACAGAGGCGAACATCAGTCGGGCCGCTCCATTACCATAGCCCAGTGCTGCAATCAGCGGGCCGAAGAACGCAACGATTATCGCAGCGCGCCCCAAAAGCTTGGAGATGCGTAAACGGTACATGCTGCTTTCGTCGTCTTCGCTGGTGTCAATCAAGCCGATACGCAAGATGCGACCCAATTGATAAAGCACGATGCCGGTCACAATCAGAACCGGAAATCCAATGACCGCACGTGTGGCCGCACTCCAATTGTCGTAGCTCGCCAAAACATTCAGCGCCAAAGCGGCAATCAGAATGAAGGCCCCCGTCGTGATGAACCAACGTGCTTTTGCAGCATGGCTCGCCTCAACAGGTAAAATCACATCGTCATCATTGCGCGGGAATAATTGCCCCGCGAGCCACCAAAAACTTAAAAGGATCAGGCCGTACCACGGCACATTGTCCAACAAGAGAGTCCCGCGCAGGCCCAACATCCCTGATTCAATTGCGGCTTCGACCAGTGCAATCAGCCCAATGAATGGCAAGAATATCTGCAACAGTGAGGCGATGAATTTCCAGACGCCCTGCCCGCGCGCGGTGTATCGGCGCAAGACGTTGACAATCAACACGGACCAGCGACGCCCGCGCGTGACCAATACCAAACCAATCAAAGCCAGAATGATCACTTCCGGCAAAGCCTGTCCTGCGCTTTTGCGCTGAGCTTCGGAATTAAAAGCGCTCGCAACCTCATGCCTGATCGCAGCGCCCGATTTGCGCAATGCCTCAAGGGCTGGCCCCCAATGCGTCGGGTTCAACGGGCTCGGCCCGCCGCTTAGCAAGGCGTTGGTTTGGCGTTCGCGAATGATCGTGTCGATCTCTTTGATGACACCGTCAGCACGGCTATAGGCCTCTTCCGCAGAGACAACAGGCGTGCGCAACCTTTGAAGCTGCTCCGTCAATTCCGCACGCCGCTCAGCAATATCTGGCGCTTCTTCGACGCCTTCGGCGGGTGTTCCGAGGCTGGTAATCTGAGACGTTAACGTTTTGATGCGTGCTTCATTGGCGGTTTGTGCTTCCAAAAATTGTTCACGCCAATCAACGATCTGCGCGCGCAAGGCTTCAAGCGCGTTGGTAGAAGCTCGACCATTTTCAACTGCAATTTCTGCGCGCTGCGCCACGTTTTGCCAAGCAGTATAATCCGGCGTTTCTGTCTGAGCAGAACCCAGTGCAGGCAACACAAGACACAGCGCCATGCACAGCGCACGCAAAACCTGTGACAGTGACATCAGACCTCCTCAAAAACCACAGGGATGTCAGCCGGTGCTTTATCGAGCCATTCTGGAACAGGAAGGTCTTTTTCACGCAAGAAATCAGGGTTGAACAGTTTAGACTGATAGCGTGTTCCAAAATCACACAGGATCGTCACAATTGTATGACCCGGTCCCAACTCTTTCGCCATGCGGATCGCACCGGCGACATTGACGCCGGAGGAGGCTCCGAGGCACAGACCTTCGCTTTCCAACATCTCAAATACATGCGGCAGCGCTTCTTTATCCGAGATGTTGTAGGACATGTCGGGCGTGAAGCCTTCAAGGTTTTTGGTAATCCGTACTTGCCCGATGCCTTCCGCTATGGAGCCGCCTTCGCTCATCACCAGCTCACCCTTGGTGTAATAATTGAAAAGCGCCGCACCATCAGGATCCGCCAAACCGATCTTCACGCCCTTAGGCTGAAGCGACATGCCTACACCCGCCAGCGTACCACCAGAGCCGACAGCGCAGATGAATCCATCAACCTTGCCATCGGTTTGTGCCCAAATTTCAGGGCCAGTGCTGTCGATATGGACTTGGCGATTGGCGACGTTGTCAAATTGATTGGCCCAGATCACCCCCTCATTTGTGGTGCGCGCCAGCTCATTGGCAAGCCGCTCAGAATAGCGCACAAAATTGTTGGGATTGCGATAAGGCGCGGCAGGCACCTGCACAAGTTCAGCCCCCGCAAGACGCAACATGTCTTTCTTTTCTTGGCTTTGCGTTTCAGGAATTACGATAACCGTTTTGAACCCCATGGACGCCCCAACAAGAGCAAGCCCAATGCCAGTGTTTCCAGCTGTACCTTCAACGATCGTGCCGCCGGGCTTGAGTTCGCCACTGGCAATTGCGTGTTGGATTATAGACAGCGCCGCGCGGTCTTTGACAGACTGACCGGGGTTCATGAACTCGGCCTTGCCCAAAATCTCGCAGCCAGTTTCTTCAGAAGCGGCTTTCAGCTTGATAAGTGGTGTATTTCCAATGGCCTGAGCCAGATCCTGCGCAACGATCATGTTGGTCTCTCCCTAGTGCTCACCCTACCTATGCCCGTGTCGCTGCGAACTCAAGCACATGCGCGCTCTTGTCCACTTCGGTCTTTAAGGACTTAGGGAGATGTGGGGGCCGGCCCCCAATCGGACCAGATCATCCCAATGATCTGATCTTTTCGCGGTGTCGCCCGAGCCAAAGCAACATCATTGCTAAGGGACCAAGGTTAATTTCACCGCTGTCCAGCAGCTCCATCCCCCGATCAAACGAGACTACATGCGAGCGAATATCTTCACTTTCGCTTTGCAATCCATGCACCCCCTCAAGCCCCAAATCCAAATCACACACAGCAAGGAAGCAATGGAAAAACTCGGTTGAATAGCCCGGACTTGGATAGACGTTCATCATTGGGCGGATGTCTTGCAAATCAAGCCCCGCCTCTTCGGCCGCTTCGCGCCGCGCGGCCTCCATCGGCGCTTCGCCTGCATCGACCAGGCCTGCGATAGGTTCCAAAACCCAAGGCTGAGGATCACCGCGCAACACAGGTCCGTAGCGCAATTGCTCGATCAACAAAACCAAATCCCGCTTGGGATCATAGGGTAAAACCAGCGCCGCGTCGTAGGCCACAAAAGCTGCGCGGTCCAAAGTCTCACTCTGTGTATTATCAAAGCGCGGGTGACTGATATTGAACGTCTCAAGCCTAAAAAAGCCTGCGTAGCCATCAGACCGGCGCTGCAAAGTCACCTCATTACTTTGAGTTTCGCGGCGCAGCTCCAAATCCCTCGGCGTTTTTGCTAGCTCTTTGGCCCACCCCCGCGCGCGGAAGAATGGCAAAAGATGTGCAATCTCCTGCGCGGATTTCACGCCAAAATGCTCCATAACTTCGCGTGCGGCGCTCAAACTAACCGCTCCCCAATGAGTAATCCAATCCTGCAAATTCCACTCTGCACCAGCACTCCAAAGACCCGCCTCTGGAAAGAAAACCTCCGCAGTGATGGCGTCTCCGTTGCAGATCACGGAGACAGCTTTCAAATCATAGTCGAACCCACCTTCATAGAACCGCAAACGCACAACGTCTTCATCGCTAAGGTCCTGCACCAAGATACCCTGCGCTTTGCACCCCACCTTTTCTGCAATCATCGGGAAAGGTTCATCCTTCACCCAACTTACCGAATGATCTGGTAGATGCGCTGCACAAATATTAATGCGAGCCTGCTCTCGACCGAGCACCACTTCCAACAACGGAATGTGACACAGGCTTCCATAAAAGAAGAGCGTCGTGCTCATGAGGCGCGTTTATTCGTCATCTCGGCAATAACTCCAGATGCAACCGAGCCGATCACGAGCGCGCCAATAATCAACGGGGTCGCAATCAAAATCCTGTTCTCAACCATCATTTCAAAGATCGCGGAAAAGGCTTCAAACGCACCACCATAACGGCCACGCATCGATATTTCGAACATACGGATCGCGGAATGTGCAAGTAAGCACCAAAAGACCAGAACGATCCCGCCCGTCAGCCCATTGTTGATCGCCGCACTTAGACCCCGTCCCGCACGCGAACCGATTACTTGCCAGCCAACCGCAACAGCGATCACGAAATTGATCAGGTTGAAATTTCCGAACGCTTTATCCTCATCAAACAACGGTTTGATTTGCTCGCTCACGACCCAAGCCAGCACAGCGAGACATAGGGCAGCAACGAAACGGGCGGCTGTTGGCATGGGGGCGAGCTTTCGAGCTTAAGTGGGTTTACGAATGGTGATCTGTGTTACGTCACAGTTTCCGCTGTGAAAGGTCGATGCGCAAGAGGTGAGATAAAAGTTCCACATTCTGCGAAAGCGATCATCAAATCCCATTGCCGCGACGCTGTCCCATTTGTCGTTAAACGTCTCAAACCAACGGCGCAGGGTGATCGAATAGCTCTCACCAAATTCCTTGGACTTCACAACGTCCAAACCCGCTTTATTGACCTCAGCAGTCAGCCCTTTCGGGCTGGGGAGCATGCCACCAGGGAAGATATACTTCTGGATGAAATCAACACCGCGTTTGTACACATCCCAACGTCGATCCGCGACAGTGATGATCTGCAAGGTCGCCTGCGCACCCGGTTTCAATCGATCACGCACAGTCTCGAAGTAAACAGGCCAGTATTTTTCACCAACGGCCTCAAACATTTCGATGGAGGCGATGCCATCATAGGTGCCCGTCTCATCGCGGTAGTCTTGAAGTTTAAAATCTACAAGATCAGAAATACCAGCTTTTTCAATACGTTTCTGGGCGTACTTAAACTGCTCCTCACTGATCGTCAGGCCCGTCACTCGGATGCCGCGCTCTTTCGCCGCGTATTCCGCAAAGCCGCCCCAACCACAGCCGATCTCAAGAACATGGTCGCCCTCTTTGGCACCCATTTCGTCGATCATCGATGCGTACTTAGCGATCTGCGCTTTCTCTGTGCTCTCTTGTCCGGTCTCGAATATCGCCGAAGAGTAGGTCATCGTGTCATCGAGCCAGAGCCCATAAAACTCGTTCCCAAGATCATAATGATACGAGATATTTTTGCGCGCTTGCTCTTTGTGATTGCGTTGTAGCCAGAAGCGAAATTTTTCCATCACGCGCACCAAACCCATGCCGGGAAAACCGTCATAAACGTCCTCATTGTCCATGTGGACGAGATCCATAAACGCCTGCAAATCGGGTGTGGACCACCAGTCATCAAGGTAAGCATCACAAAAGCCAAGATCGC
>DS995276.1:2898177-3160577 GCA_000156115.1 Rhodobacteraceae bacterium HTCC2083 | reverse complement strand
TTGATGCCGTTCGCGCGAAAGACACGACCATCGGGCAGATGAAAGTCCACACGCCCATTGTTCATGTTGCTAGACATTGCAAACACTTGTGCGAAGTATCGCGGCAGGCCTTTTTGGCCGTCTGTTGTTTTATGGATCATATCACCCCCCAAACTGGTGAAATTGGCAGGGCTTGCACGCCCTTTGCCATCTTGTTGTTGTGTATACTCTCAAAAACCTCGCCCTTGATAGGCATCAAGCGCACGTTGGCGCCCTTTAGCCGCCTCCACGATGGGCTTTGGATAGATGTCGGTGCTCCGAAGGCCCCAGCTTTTGGGAATTGCTTCGAAATAACTCGTGGCGGTGTCTGGCGGGTTACCCTGACCCTCTGCGATCCACGCGCGCGCATAACCGCGTTCGCGATCAAACTTGTCAAGCTGCGTGACCGGATTGAACACGCGAAAATACGGCGATGCATCAGGACCAGAGCCTGCCGCCCATTGCCAGCCCATCGCGTTGCTTGCGGGGTCCCAATCGGTCAGGCAGTCATCAAACCAGGCTTGGCCGACCTTCCAATGCGTCAGCAGATGTTTGGTCAAATAGGACGCCACAATCATGCGGCCTCGATTGTGCATTTTACCCGTCACATACATCTCGCGCATCGCGGCATCGACGAATTCGATCCCTGTGCGCCCCTGCTTCCAAGCGATCACCTCAGGATGATCCGCGTCCTCATTCCACGCGAACTTGTCCCAATCGGACTTCCAATTGCTGTCCAGAATATGCGGAGTGTGATGCGTGAGGTGGTAAGCAAACTCGCGCCAGACCAGCTCTTTCAAGAACACCTCGGAGTCATCCTTGCCTTCATGAAGCGCGCGCATGCCTGCGTGCCAGCATTGATGCGGAGATATTTCACCGAGCGCTAGGTTTTCGCTCAGCCCAGACGTGCCCCGCGTCGAGGGGATATCGCGACGCTCAACATAATCCGAAACATCGTTTTCGATGAAATCAGCAAGGCGCGCCTGCGCTGCCGCTTCCCCAACTTGGGCGTGACGGGCGACAATCACACCCCCGCGTCGCATGGCGGCACCTAAGGCCCAATCGCTTTGATCTGCGCTTTCCAAATGGCCCTCGTAAGGCTGCACCGACGTCGGAACCGCCAGCGGAACATCGACATCGCGATCCTTCACAGAGCGCCAGAAAGGCGTGTAAACTTTATACATGCCGCCCGTTTTGGTTTCGACCGTCCATGGCTCAAACATCAGATGGCCGCCAAAACTACGTGCTTCAAGTCCTTTGCTGAGTAGGTCCGCCTTGATCACCGTGTCACGTGTAACGCAGGCAGGGTCATATAGGCGTGACCAATACACGCCTTGCGCGTCAGTCTCGGTGATCAAGGCGTCCAAAACATCGCCCGCAGGACCCTCGCGCAAGATCAAAGGAATGTTAAGCCGCGCAAGAGTTTGCGTGAAAACTTCCAAGGCTTTGCCCAAACGCCATTTGGGGGCCGCGCCGAGCCCGTCAACAATATCGTCCTTGATGAAAACAGCAATAACAGGCACGCGCGCCGAGCAGGCTGCGGACAAGGCTGGATGATCAGAAACGCGTAAATCGCGCCTGAACCAAACAATAATTGGTTTTTCCTTAGTCACTCTATGCCCCGAAAGTCCTTTAACGTTTTATCAATATACGACGTCGGCTACTGAGCAGATCAAAGAACTTCGTCTAGCGCGTTCAAAAGCTGATCCATTTCGCCCTTAGACGTATAATGAGTAAAGCTAAGCCGCAGCACGCCTTTGTCCATATCAACGCCCATGCCTTCTAGCGCACGGATCGCGTAGAAATCGCCACCACCCGCCATAACACCGTGCTCAGCCAATCGCGCAGCCAGATCTTCCGCATTGCTTTGCGAGGCCAGCGCAACTGTCGGCGCGCGTGTCGCCGCATCGCTTGGCCCAATCAAACGCACCGAGTTTTTCGCCGTCACGTAGTCGAGCAAAGGCTGCAACAACGCCTCCTCATGGGCGCGCATCAAGTAATGCACACCTGCGCCACGCGCAGCGCCATCGCCATTAATCCCATGATGCGCTGCCAGCGAGTCGATATAATCCGCCATCCCAGCGCTCGCCGCGATTTGTGCATGATCCGGCCCCGCCGGTGTGAACCGCTTATAAAGCGACCCTTCGTTGAAATAATGTCCTTGGTTCGGCAAGGCCTCTCCCAGGGCGCGGCGCATGACCATGATCCCTTGATGCGGACCGTAGGTTTTGTAGGCAGAGAACAGATAAATATCTGGCCCCAGCTCTCCCACATTCGCAATTCCGTGCGGCGCGTAGGACACGCCATCAACGCAAACAAACGCACCCGCCGCATGGGCGCGCGCGGTGATTTCGGTCACGGGGTTGATCTCACCGACCACGTTGGAGCAATGTGGAAAACACACAAGCCGCACTTTTTCGTCCAAGAGATCGTCCAGATCTTCCGGATCAAGGTGACCAGTCTCCGCATTGATCTTCCATTCGCGCACTTCGATGCCACGCTCTGCCAAACGACGCCACGGGCCTGAATTTGCTTCGTGATCTTGATTGGTCACAACAATCGCTTCGTCTTTTTGCAGGAAGCCCGCGAACGCCTGTGATAGAACATATGTATTTTGCGTGGTTGAGGGGCCGAAAGACACCTCATCCGTCTCGACACCCATAATCCCGGCAAGACGCACGCGCGCCTCATCCATTTCTTCGCCCGCAAGGCGCGATGCGTCATAGGGCCCATAGGGCTGGACTTTTCGCTGCGTGTAATAGCGCATCAGCCGCTCGATTACCGGCGCACATGTGTAACTGCCCCCCGCATTTTCAAAGAAAGCCTGCCCTTGCAAAGCCGCTTCATTGAACGCCGGGAATTGCGCGCGCACGAAATCCAGATCGAGTGTCATGTTCAAAATCCTCTGTGTATTCAGTGGCTACACAAACGCAAAAGGCCCCGGCGCGCAAGCTGCCGGAGCCTCTTTTCCTTTACGCCAGTCTGCTATTACTCGGCAGGTGTCAGGCCTGTGATCTCGCTATGCGTCGTTGGCACGCCAACCGCTTCACGACGACCGTCGTTGTAAATCGCTTTGATCAATGCGATGCACATCAAAAGCATCACCCAAGAGAACGGCAAGGCCCCTATTACCATCGCGGTCTGGATCGCACTTGTGCCGACCGAGATCAGCAAACCGCCAACCACAAGCGCCAAAGCACCACCCCAGAACAGGATATGCGGACGCGCCTTTGGACCTTCGTCACCCGCCGCATTGATCGTGTTCACAATCAATACCGCAGAGTCAGCAGAGGTCACCAAGAAGGTCATCAACAAGACAACGATCATTACGGCCATGCCCCAAGACAGAAGTTGGCTAATCGGCTCAAGCATGAAGGTGGTCATCGCAAAGATCTTATCGCCGTTCGCCGCATCCAAGATCACGCCATTGGCGTCGCCATTTAGCTCCAGATCAACTGCCGTGCCGCCTGCCCAGGCAAACCACACAAAGCACATCAAAGACGGAACGATCATCGCACCAAGCACGAATTCACAGATCGTGCGGCCACGTGAGATACGCGCAAGGAACAAGCCCACAAAAGGTGCAAAGGCAATCCACCAAGCCCAGTAGAATACAGGCCACCAGCCCTGCCACTGCGCTAATTTGAACGCTTCGGAACCCTCAACACCATCAGATTCGTAGACATTGAAGCTCAGCCAAGGCAGCGCTACAAGGTAGTCCCAAATTCCAACGAAGAATGCGGTCGCGCCAAAGAAGGTCGCGCCAAACAGGATGAAGAATCCAAGTAGCAAGATCGACAGAACCATATTGATGTTGGACAGCCATTTGATGCCTTTACCGACGCCCGAAAGCGCAGACAGGGTCGAGGCACCCATGATGACCAGCAAAGCCACGATGATACCAACCGTTGTGGCCGATCCATCTTCCATCGCGAGACCACCAATACCAATGCGCGTGAGGCCCGCAACAAACTGCTCCACACCAAATCCAAGTATTTGTGCCACGCCCAGAATTGTTGCTACAACCGCAACGATATCAATGATGTGCCCCAAAGTGCCAGACAGTGCTTTGCCAAACAAAGGTGTCAAAGCAGAGCGGATCGTCAGCGGCAAACCACGGCGATAGCTAAAGAACGCCAGCGACAGGCCCGCAATCGCATAACAGGCCCATGCGCCCAAACCCCAATGCAGGAAGGACCAAACATAGGCCTCGCGCACGTTGTCTTGGCTGAGTGCCGTATTCACGCCTTGAATAACCGCAGGGTTATTCTTGAAATGCGCAATCGGTTCCGCCACAGCCCACGTCAACATTCCGACGCCAATACCTGCACCAAACATCATGGAAAACCATGAGAAATTACTAAACTCGGGCTTTTCGCCATCTTGGCCCAGATTAAGCCGTCCAGCCGTTGGCCAAATCGCTAGCCCAAGGCAAACGATCACAAAGAACGCAACAACCCAAATATACCAAGCGGCAAAATTGTTCAAAATAGCAGCGTTCCAAGTACTCAGCACAGCCCCAGCCTGAACAGGCCAGAAAATGCACCATACAACGAGAACGCTGATGATGATTTTAGAGACAACAGTGACGTTGACGCTAAATCCCCCATAAAAACCAGTATCAGCGGTTTTGATCGGAAGATCGGTGAGAGGTGGTTTCATTATAATATTTCTGTTTTTTGACTAATCTGAAAACGCTAGCACAGCTTCTTAAAAAAGCTAACTGGTATCGAAGTTCGCCTAAAAAACACGTCTAGCTTTTTTGGTCCCCAAACACCTCGGGGAGTTTTAGCCGACTAAGAAGGGACAGCCCCCCCACCAAAAAATCTAGTCAAGCGCGGCAGCAATTGCCGCAGCATGCCCTTTGATCACCTCCATATCGCCCATGGTGCCGGGCGCGCGCATTGGTACGCCGTCATGGCGCGGATGAATATGGAAATGCAGATGAAACACCTCCTGCCCACCCGCTGCTTCAGAATATTGCTGCAAGGTGATCCCATCTGCGTCAAACGCAACTTTCGCCGCGCGCGCCACTTTTTGAGCTGTCGTTATTGTTGCGTTCAACTGCGTCTCAGTAGCATCCAGAATATTGCGGCACGGTGCTTTCGGGATCACCAAGCAATGCCCATCAGAGCGCGGCATAATATCCATAAAGCAATAGGTTTCATCGTCCTCATAAACCTTAAAACTTGGGATTTCGCCCTTTAGGATCTTAGCGAAAATATTCTCTGGATCATAGGTCATCGTGTATCTCACTTATGCGTTCATTTGAGGCGACTTTATGGTGCGACTTGTCCGCTCCGCAAGGGCAAGCGGCACACCATTTGAATAGCACCACCCGTCTCACGCACCTCAAAACCAAGCGCACGATAGAAGGCCTGCGCAGGCGTGTTTTGCGCCATCACACCAAGTGTTAAACCTGCGCATCGATGCAGCCTCGCATGCTCCGCTGCATGCGCGATCAACGCGCGCCCAACACCCTGCTCACGCATTTGGGGTATCACAAACAAATGCTGCAGGTCCATCAAACGCCGCGCGAATTGTAGCTGAACTTTCTTTTGGAGCGCCGCATAGCCAACAATCCGCCGATCGTGTTCTGCAACAATCAGTCGCAGCCAAGGCGACGGGCCAAAACATAGGAAGATCACGTCCTCTAAACCAATGCCCGCGACGTCACCGTGATACAGCGACAAGGCTTCGATCATTGCAACAATATCTGGCGCATCCGCGGCGCGCCCGTCTCTTATCCTTAAATCTGTCATGTGTTCTCTCGCGTTTAGCCCCAAGAGGTGCATCCACAAAAAAACCGCCTCTCAGGGCGGTTTCAATCATACTCACAATTTCAAACGACGCCTTTGCTATGTAGCAAAGCGATAATACGAATTCATATGTGCGTTTTGTGTCATGCAGGCAGTCTTAGAAGATCTGCAAGCACCGCACAAGGACGATGCTTGCAGGTACCCCTTAAGCGTTGACGTCAACCACAACACGACCCTTAACTTGGCCTTTCAAAATATCACGACCAAGCTCTGGCAAATCTGACAGTACAGAGGAGTGAACCATCGCCTCGAGCTTATCCATCGGTAGATCCTTCGCGATCCGCTCCCAAGCACGCAAACGGTTTTCGTAAGGCTGCATAACGCTATCAATGCCAAGCAGGTTCACACCGCGCAGCAAAAACGGAATAACCGTCGCTGGCAAGCCCGCACCGCCCGCAAGACCTACAGCGGCAACAGAGCCACCATATTTGATCTGGCCCAACAAACGCGCGAGCATTTCACCACCAACAGCGTCAACGCAGCCACCCCAAACTTCGCCTTCAAGCGGACGCTTCACGGTCTCGTTCAACTCTTCGCGCGCAACGATCTGCGTTGCACCAAGCGACGTCAGGTAGTCCGCCGTCTCTGGGCGCCCCGTTACGGCCGCAACCTCATGACCAAGCTGAGCCAAGATCGCTGTGGCCACAGATCCAACACCGCCAGCCGCGCCTGTCACCAAAACAGGACCGTCTTTGATGCCATGATCCTCAAGCGCCATAACCGCAAGCATCGCTGTAAAACCAGCCGTTCCTATAGCCATCGCTTGACGCGTATCCAAACCGGACGGCAATGGAACGAGCCAATCCGCCTTGACCCGCGCTTTTTGGGAATGCCCGCCCCAATGCGCTTCACCAACGCGCCAGCCAGTCAAAACGACCTTATCACCTGCCTTGTAGCGCGCATCATCTGACGCTTCGACGGTTCCTGCAAAATCAATCCCCGGAACATGCGGATAGTTGCGTACCAAACCTCCACCTGGCCCGATGCACAAGCCGTCTTTGTAGTTCACCGTGGAATACTCCACCGCCACGGTCACATCACCCGCAGGCAAATCATCAAGCCCGATCTGCTCCACGGCTGCATTGGTCTTGCCATCTTCGTTCTTGCTTACAACAAGTGCATTAAACATTCCTTAACCCTTCATCTTTCAAGTTAAACTTCGGGGGTACGGGGGCTGGCCCACGCTCCTCCATTAAATCCAAAACGTTTCCCAAACCGTCACCGGCTGAATGCCATTCGGCGTCAACACATCCAATTCAGATCCCGCATCCCAATGCGTCATTCGCACCATGCCAATCGCAACATTGGTCGCAAAATCAGGGCTATAGGCCGCTGAGCTCACCGTTCCAACTTGACGATCCCCATCCATCAACGGCCAAAGACGATCGCAAGGCGGCACCGCATCTCCATGAATTTCAATTGGGCGCAACTGTTTCACTGGACCCTCTTTAGCAACGCGCAGCAAAGCATCTCGCCCCACACAACCAATTGCTGTCGACGTGTTGCAGAACTTCCCAAGCCCACATTCATGCGGCGTGTTGTCGTCGTTCATGTCGTTGCCGTAAGACAGCAAACCGCCCTCGATCCGCTCTATCAAGTTGGGACAGCCAGCATAGACGTCCAAATCCTTGCCCGCCTCCATCAACGCGTTCCACAATGGCATGCCAATATCGCTGCCTTCGACATAAATCTCGAAACCGCCTTGCTTGGAATAGCCAGAACGCGCCACGACGATCGAACGACCTTGGAAATCAAACCAACCATATCGGAAGAACTTAATGTCTTTCACGGCATCGCCAAAGACACGCGCCATCAGCTCGTCAGCTCTGGGGCCTTGTACAGCCAGCGGCGAAACATCAGGCTCATCGACCAGAACGTCCAAACGATAGCCGTTCGCTATACCTTTGACCCAAAGTAGCAAATCGCTGTCGGCAATCGAAATCCACCAACGATCTTCTGCCAATTTCACAGCAACTGGATCGTTCAACATGCCACCCGTCTCATCGACGATTGGTACATAATAACACTGCCCAGCGTTCATGCCACGCAGATCACGCGGGGTGAGCATTTGCATTAAACGCATCGCATCAGGGCCACGCAACTCCACCTGACGCTCTACAGAAACGTCCCAAATCTGCACCGCTGATTTCAAATGATGGTAGTCTTCTACAATCGAACGGAAAACAGTTGGCAAGAGCATATGATTGTAAACTGTATATGCTTTGACGCCCGCAGCTTCGACGCCATCAGAAAAGGGTGTGCGACGCAGGCGACGCGAAGGAGAGATCAGAGCCATAAGGGGCTACTCCGATTACAGGGTGGTTGGCATAAAGGGAATATCAGTCGTGTACATAGGCGCACCTGCGGCGCCGAGCATCGCATGCACTTGGCCACGATGATGGGTTTGATGATTGAACATCTGAGCGACACATACCGCGCGTGACTTGCTGACATCGCTCTGGATCGAGCCTGAAAACCACGTCAAATCGCCTGTCAGACCTACATGAGTGACACCCTTGGCCCAAGTCACAAAACGCGCATCGGTGCGAAATCGCTCCTTCGACCATTCGGCGAGCGTTTGCGCACCATCTGTTGTGTCCGTCTTGGTCAGATCCGTCTGCGCAGGCCCCTCGCCACCATCAAAGCGCGAGATCCACAGCGTATCGCCCCAAAGCAGATGGTTCACCGTGCGCAAGATCGAGCCGAAAAAGGCGCCGCGATCTTCGCGCAGATCCGCATCTGTCATGCTCTCAAGCGACTTTAACAGCTCAGCATTTTGCCAACGGTTATAGCGCGCCATAAGCAGGCAATACTCGGGCGTGATCATTTTTTGTCACTTCCCCAATCAATCGGACAAATCTCAGCCGATTTACCACCGAAGTCCCAAATACGACCAAAATCACGCACCTTAGACTTGAGGCCCTTAGCAGCAATAATATCCGGCCCCATCCAATATTTGGAATTGGAGATCATCACAGGATGATCCGGGTTCGCGCCGGTGATCATCTCGATCTCACCTTGGATCTTGCGGCCAATATAAAGGCCGCGCTTTTTGCCATCGCGCACGATCTCGACTTTTTCACGCTCTGCGTTGACGATGTCACTAACCAGCATCGTGAACAGACCCGTCGTGCCACCCGCTGCGCCGCTGAAAATCTGCAAAATACCGTTGTAGGCTTTACCAGAAGCGCGCTCGTCCACATAAGCGGCAACTTTCCAGCCACCTTCCGCCATACGGCCGGGAATTTCGACCATCAGGCCAACGTTGAGACCGCTTAAGTCTTCACCTTCATAGTGGCCCTCATCAATGGCAATCGCCATCCACGCGTTGCAGTGACCTTCTGTGGGAGGGTGCGCGCCAAGTGAAACGACGCAGGGGCAGAACAATTCACACGAGCAGTTTAAAAATAGCTCGCCCTTAATGGCCCAATCCGTCGGCGCGGTAGTGCGCCGCTTAGGGTTGCTCATACGGCTGTCGATGCGCTGACTAACCGGCAAGCGGTCCGCGTCGGGTTTCTTTGTAATAGCCATGTGGTGTTATCCTCCCATAATTGGGGGCCAGAGCAGAATCCCTACTCCGGCAGCGATCAGGATCGCCCCCATCGGTTTTGTGACATAATGCCCGATCTGGGGCAATTTTTCGATCACCATAAAAAACGTGGCCAAGCCCATCCACAGAAGGCTCATCACGCCCCCCACAAAACCAAGCGCCATAAAACCCCAACAACAGCCAACGCAAAACGCGCCAAGGCCGAGACCCATTTTCAAACCACCTACAAAGCCTGTCTGCCAATGACTTAAAAAATAGTTCATCGGGCTGTGACATACACCGTGGCATATCTCTTTCGCGCGGGTGAATTGGAATAGCCCGACAATGATCAGCAAAGCAGCCGCGAAGAGCGTTGAATTAGGAATGCCCAGCATATCAATTACACCGCCGAAAAGCAGTGCGAGTTGTACACCTGTGATCAGCGCTGCGAAAGCGACCCACGCAATCATATAGCCAGACAAAATGCCCAACCAGCCCATTCGCGTACCATCTGCGGAGGTCATCAACATCTCATAAGCACGCAGGGTTGGTACCATCGTCGGCAACATCATCGCAGCCATCATGATCGCCCACATCGCAAACAACGGGCCAAACTCGGCCATGGGCATTTTCATATCCATACGAGGATCCATCGCCGCCATCGCGCGCCCCATTTCACCGGGACGTCCAATGAGGTCGAGGTCCATACTCATTGCCATCATAAACATCATCCACCACGAGAGCAGGATGATCATAAAGAAGCCAAGCCAAAGGGTAGATCGGATCATAGGCAGTGGAATCACACATTAGTTTCTGTTGCCTTTTTAATGTCAGACATTTAAACGTCTGACAAATGAAAATTGATCCCTCCTCCAAAGCGGACTTGTCTGCTCAGATCGCCAAAGCCATTCGCGACGCCATTGTGAGCGGCGCGCTGATCGTGGACGAGCGATTGCCATCTGAAGCGGAACTGTCCGAGCAGTTCGAAGTCAGCCGCGCAACGGTGCGTGAAGCCTTGAAGCGCCTTGCCGCACAAAGCCTTATCCGTACGCAGCGCGGTGCTTTTGGGGGTGCCTTTGTCAATCGGTTGAGTTTTAAAGAAGCTTACGGCCAGCAGATCACCACCTCGACGCTTTTGCTGTCGATGAATGCCGTGAGTTTTGAAATAGCCTGCGAAGCACGGTTTGCGCTAGAAAGTGCGTGCGCGCCTTTGGCAGCGACGCGGCGCACGGCGGATCATCTGGCAACTATGCGCGCAGAGATTTTTCGTCAGACGCAGCCGGGGCTGTCGGATGAGGGCTGGTGCGCGAGCGATGTTGCCTTTCACCGTGCGCTTGTGGACGCAGCGGGCAATCCTGTTTTGTCGTATCAATTGGCTGGTGCCGTCGAGGCCATGCAACCTTTGATGAATATGATCACCTTTACGGCGCGTTCGCGCGAAAAGATCCTGTCACTCCATGCAAAAATCGCGGATTTTTGCGATTCAGGCGATGGTGCAGGGATTGAGGAAACTCTGGAAGCGCTTGCGCTTTATACGCGGCAATTGGGTCAACAAATGGCACAAAAGAAAACGGCGTCTTAATCGGGGCGTAAATTTTTCCAGAAAACTTTGGGAGCTCTGAAATGATCGATACACTTAATGTCATCGTCGCGCTGATGACCATCGCCTTCGGCGCATTTGGATTTCTGGCTCCGCGCTACACGGCATCTGCCCTTGATCTCAAAATTGGTGAAAGCACCATGGGTCTTAGCGAGATGCGTGCCTCTGTTGGCGGCTTGTTTGTCGCGATGGGACTATTTTGTATTTGGAGCAGCTTACCCATGGCCTATGCAATGCTTGGCGTTGCCTACGCGGGTGCCGCGCTTGGGCGCTTTGTCTCGCTTATCGCAGACAAGCCGCCCTTTAAGAAAGCCAGCCTGTTTTTCTCATTGGAAGCGGGTCCTGCGGCCTATCTGCTCTTGGCAAACCTCTAAGCCCTTCCTATATATATAGTGTTCGCAAGAACTATGGACATAAACGCGCTCGCAATAAGCGGTTCGGACCCGGGGGCGGTACCCGGCGACTCCACCAATCACCCGTTCATTTGACGGCGGAGGGGGTCGAAATAGGATCGACGAACGTCTAAAGGGGTTAGCTTTGTTTCGGCTGGGTGCCACCGTATCGGCCCAAAATGTACAATTGCAAATGACAATCGTGCTCCAGTAGCGATGGCTGCGTAAGCAGTTTCAGCTTCTGAAACTTAACTCCTTAGGTTTAGCGACTTAAGGCGGGGTTCGCAGGTACCTGGCAACAGAAACCTGCACTTCACAGTCCTGCATTTGAAGGAAAATAGGGCGCTGCCCTCGTCTCAGCAAACTGAGCCTCACCCAAGGTATTTATAGAAATAGGAAGCGCAAATTTAGCGCCCCTCAAATTCCGCCGTTCGTTTGTCCAGAAAAGCAAGCACGCCTTCTTTGAAATCTCGGGTTTTTCCGCATTTGCCTTGGAGCTTCGCCTCAAGCGTTAGTTGATCTTCAAGAGAATTTTCAAACGACGCGCGGATGGCGGTCTTGGCTTCCGCATATGCTGCTGTCGGGCCGTTTGCCAGATGCTTAGCGCGGGCTTTCCATGTCTCTGCGAAGTCAGAATCTGGAACCGCTTCCCAGATCATGCCCCAACGCTCGGCCTGTGTCGCGCTAATCTTATCTGCAAAAAGCGCTGCCCCCATCGCTTTTGCCATACCGATCTGGCGCGGCATAAAGTAGGTGCCGCCTGCATCTGGGATCAGACCAATTTTGGCGAAGGCTTGCATAAAAAACGCGCGCTCCGACGCAATCACCACATCGGCCCCAAGTGCAAGGTTTGCACCCGCGCCCGCCGCCGCGCCATTTACCGCGCTTATGGTCGGCACAGGGCATTCTGTGATCGCTGCGAGCATGGGTTGGTATTCATCACGCAGCGTGCGTTCGAGATCAATGTTGGCCGCGTTCGCGCGATCACCAAGGTCTTGGCCGGAGCAAAATGCCCGCCCTGCCCCTGTGAGCACAACAACGCGTGCCTCACGCCCGCCAGTACGCACAGCATCAGTAATCTCCGCACGCATTTGCGCATCAAGGGCGTTCATAACTTCAGGACGGTTCAATGTTATTATCGCGATCCCATCTGCCACAACGTATGTGATAGTTTTATAATCCATTGATAGTCCCCGTTCCTTGTTTATCGGCGCCGCTCAATCGTCGTTGAGCAACTCTGCCAATCTTGATTTTTCAACATCGCTCAGCGCTTCGATAGTTTGCTCGGATGCCTTATCGCGCCCGCGTAAATACGCAAACCCCACGCCTCCCGCCATTAACAACATGAGCGGACCCGCCGCCCAAAGCAACCAGTTGGAGCCGGTGACGGTGGGTCGAAGCAGCACATATTCACCGTATCGATCCACAATAAAGCTAATCGCTTGCTCATCCGTGTCGCCCTGCACCAATCGCTCACGCAGCAAAATCCGCAAATCGCGCGCAAGCGAGGCATCACTTTCGTCAATTGACTCGTTCTGACAGACCAAACAACGCAGCCCTTTGGAGAGATCACGCGCGCGTTGTTCCAGCACAGGATCGTCCAACACTTCGTCTGGCTGCACTGCTCCCAAAGGCAAAGCCAACAACATACAAATAGCAACAATGAAATATCTCATTCTGCCGCGACCGTGCGTGTGCGACGTTTGCTTTCACCCGCGCCAACACGGAAACGGCGATCAGACAGGCTTAGGAAACCACCAAGTGCCATCAGCAAAACCCCCGCCCAAATCCAGTTTGCCAAAGGTTTGATATAGGTACGCAGCGTCCAACCACCACCCTCTTGAGGGTCACCGATCACCACGTAAACGTCGCGCAAGAACCGATAGTCAATTGCAGCCTCCGTCGTTGGCATCTGTGCGACTGGGTAGTTGCGTTTCTCTGGATTTAAAACAGCGATCTCTGTGCCATCTTTGCGCAGGATCACGCGGCCCATGGTCGAGAGATAGTTTGGCCCTTGAACACGATCCACACCTTTGAGTTCTAACTCAAAGCCGCCGACCATGAATGGCGTGTCAACTTCGGCAATGCGAATATCTTCCACCTGCCACGCCATCAGTCCCGCTATACCAAACATGGTCACACCAAGTCCGCCATGCGCGACAGCCTTGCCCCAGTCCGCACGAGGCAAACGCAGTAAGCGGTCCCATTTGCGCTGTGCGCGCATCCAAATATCAAGCGACGCACCAAAGATTATCCATGCGCCAAGGAACAGACCAATCGGTCCCATCAGCGTGCGGCCCGTTTGCATCACCCAGACCAGCAAAGCCAAAGCAACCGCAAGCGCGAAGACAAATCGCATTTGATAGACCGCATGGCCTATTTTGCCGCGTTTCCATGCCAGCGTTGAGCCAACGGGCAGGATCACTCCCAATAAAATCATGAACGGTGTGAAGGCCATGTTGAAAAACGGCGGTCCGACGGACAGTTTTCTGTCCCAAAACATCTCTGCAAACATCGGCCAAAGAGTGCCAACGAAGACGACGAAACAAGCCACAGCGAGCAAGACGTTATTCGCAACCAGCGCGCTTTCGCGGCTGACGACACCGAACACGCCTTTGGCTTCCATCGCGGAGGCGCGCATCGCGAATAGGATTAGTGCGCCACCGGTGAACGACCCGAGGATCATAAGAATAAACACGCCACGCTCTGGATCGTTGGCGAAGGCGTGCACCGATGTCAAAAGGCCGGAACGGACGATGAATGTGCCAATCAAGGAAAAGCCGAAGGCGAGAATTGCCAGCAAGATCGTCCAACTTTTTAGACTTTCGCGTTTTTCCACGACGATGGCCGAATGCAACAAAGCGGCTGCCAATAGCCAAGGCATGAAGGACGCGTTTTCAACCGGATCCCAGAACCAGAAACCACCCCAGCCAAGTTCATAGTAGGCCCACCAAGACCCTAATCCGATGCCGATTGAGAGGAAGATCCATGCCGCCAAGGTCCAAGGGCGGACCCAACGCGCCCAGGCGGCATCAACGCGGCCCTCCAACAAAGCTGCAATTGCGAAAGAGAAGGCCATCGAGAGGCCCACGTAACCGAGATACAAGAAAGGAGGATGGAAGGCCAAGCCGGGATCTTGCAAGAGCGGGTTTAGGTCCTGGCCATCAAACGGTGGTACTGCGAGGCGTAAGAACGGGTTCGATGTAAAAATGATGAAGGCGAAGAACGCGACGGCGACCGCAGATTGAACCGCCAATACGCGCGCACGCAGGGTTGGTGGCAAGTTCCCACCAAACCAAGCAGCGCAGGCCCCGAAAAGCGTCAAGATCAACACCCAAAGTAGCATGGAACCTTCATGGTTCCCCCAAACGCCACTGATTTTATAAAGCATCGGTTTCGCTGAGTGCGAGTTTAGCCAAACCAATCGAAGCGAGAAGTCCGATGTCACAAACGCATAAGTGAGTGCTGCGAAGGCAAAGCCCGTGAACAGAAACTGCATTTTGGCGGCGGGTTCGGCCACAGCCATCCAGCCATACCAATGTTTGTGCGCGCCAATCAGCGGCACAACGGCCTGCACAATGGCAACAAGGAAGGCGAGGATGAGGGCGAAATGTCCGAGCTCTGTAATCATGTAAAAGATTATAGTGCGCAGGATGCTGCACGCCAATGGAAATCATGGCCTTTCTCGGTTCACATTGTCGCGGGATCAACTCTGTAGATGCGCCCAGTCTTGCAGTGCTGCATTGTTCGGAAATGTTTTTTGAGATTGTTGAGATTGTTGAGATTGAACAACTGGGGCTATTCTCGCGGACTTAACGGCGCGTTTCCGTTTCAGCCCCTCTAATGCGTCCAAATTATTCATCATAGTCGGCGCAAGCGCGAGCGATGCTGCAACTTGTTTTTGAAACTGCTGGTTTTTCACTTGATGACGCGCGCCAAAATAGAACGACACGATTGCACCGAGCAGCCACCACAAGGGTTCCGGCACCAATGCGACGCCCTGCATTCGGGTGGCAAACCAAATCGGATCCACCATCACAGAGACGAACAAACCAAGGGTGCCAAGCGCCATCGCTGGCCTCGGTATGCGGTTCAACGCATCCATGAGCCGATCAAACAGGCCCCTCTGCGAGACTGCAAACTCGGTCGCAAACTGCGCCAAAGAATCGCTGCGCATAACCGCTTCACGCGCAGCACCTTTTTCAGCGTTTTCAAAAAAAACCTCGGCGGTATCGCGTATCAGATTGCCACCACCGCCGAACATCATTCCAAAAATTCGATCAATCAAGCCCATTTTGCAATCCTTTGCTGAAATTGTGCTTCGGAGAGCTGATATTTTGCAGCCATAAACTCCTCGGCGCGGGTGATCCAGCCGCCTTTGCCCCCTGCACGCGTGCGCGCGTGTTTGCGGCTGGTGGGGCGCTTGTCGGCTAGATGGAAATAGTAATTGCGACGCTCAATCGCGTAGGCATCATTCAAGTGATTGGGGGCCGCATCGAACGCACGTGCGGTGGCCGCAATGGTCAAAGGGCCGATGACCCCATCAACCGCGCAGTCAAACCCGAACTTGCGGATTAAACGTTGCAAAATCTTAACCGCATTGCTGCCCGCGTTCACATACATATCAAATACGCTTGCCTGCAAAGGCTTCGGCAAGTGGGCGATGCACGGCTCTACAAAATAGTGCTTGATGAAAATCTCAACCGCTTGAGCACCAGTCAAACGACGCACATCTGCGGACGTAATGGCACCATCTTTGTTGAGATCCAAGCCAAGCCTGCGCATCGTGTGAATGGTCACGCCATGATTGGTCGCACCACTGGGATCTTGCGGATCATTCACAAAGCCCCCCTCGCGGCGTACAATCTCACGCGCCAAAACGCGCACTTCTTCATTTTGGGTGGTAGGCATGATTTATCCTCTCAGCGAATAAGCTGACAGGAAATCTGGCGAACGGTGGTTAATAAAGCGCCACGTGAGCGCACGCAAAAGGATGCTCTTAGCTTTCAGGCTCTTGATAGACGCCTTGGGCTTTCAAGGCATCGACGACCTCTGCGGGCATATAGGTTTCGTCATGTTTCGCAAGGATTTCAGAGGCTTCAAATACGCCATTTACGTAACTACCTGTACCAACCATGCCTTGATTTTCCTCAAACAGGTCGGGCAGCACACCCGTGAATGTAACTGGAATACTGGCGCCACCATCCGTCACCGAAAAGCGAATGACCTCGCCCACACCGCGCTCGATGGAGCCCTCTTCGACCAAACCGCCGATACGAAACACTTCACTGGGCGCTGGCGGTTCCGCGATGATCTGGCTTGGTGCGCGAAAGTAATTGATCCCATCGCGCATCGCATAGCCGATCAAAGCGGTGGATAGTGCCAGTGCAACCACGGCTAAAGCCACGACCTGAATACGGCGCTTTTTCTTTAGTCCAGACATTGCCATTGTGACCCCTCCCGACCCATTATGGGAAACATGGTGCGAGCATAAGACCCGTAGTTTCAGGAAGACCTAACATCAGATTGGCATTCTGCAAGGCCTGCCCGCTGCTCCCTTTTGTAAGATTGTCGAGCGCAGCAATCATGATTGCACGACCTTCGATCCGATCAGCCGCAACACCGATATGACAGAAATTCGACCCGCGCACGTGATGCGTGTTGGGTGTTTCACCAATGGGCAGCACTTCGATAAACGGCTCATCGTTGTATTGCGCAACTAGCGTGTCGTGAATAATTTGCGCATCTCCCGACACATAGCCTGTCGCCAAAATACCGCGGTTTGCTGGGATCAGATGTGGAGTGAACTGAATGCGCACGTCCCGTCCCGCGAGTGCAGAGAACTCCTGATCAAACTCGCCCAAATGACGGTGCGTGCTGCCAACAGCATAGGCGGCGTAGCCTTCGGATAATTCGGCGTGCAACAGGTTTTCTTTCAAGCTCCGCCCTGCCCCCGAGACCGCGCATTTGAGATCAAGGATAATATCCTCAAGCCCAATCACACCCGCCGCAATCAACGGCCGCAACAAAAATTGTCCCGTCGCCGCATTGCAGCCAGTGCCCGCTACAAGCCGCGCATTTGCAATTTCATCACGATAGAATTCGGTGAGTCCATAGACGGCTTCGCCCTGAATATCAGTGGCGCTATGGGGGTTACCGTACCATTTTTCATAAGCCTCAGGATCGCGCAGTCGGAAGTCCGCACTTAAGTCCACGATCTTCAGATCACGCGGCAATTTCGCGATCACTTCTTGGCTGGTTTTATGTGGCAAAGCGCAAAACGCCAGATCAATCTCTGTAAAGTCAATATCCGCGATCTTCACCAGATCGGGCAAATCAAGGTGGCGCAAATGTGGGAAAACCTGCGCAAGCGGTTGGCCTGCTTTACGCTCTCCCGAGAGCGCTTTGATGCGCATGCTGGGATGTGTGGCAATGAGCCGGATTAAGTCTGCACCCGTATAGCCGGATGCCCCTAGGATGGCGATGTTCTGTGTCATGTCTTTGATCTTTCAATGGAAATGTCTTTTAAGTCAGGCCTGTTCAAAAGCAATTTCTCGTCGCATAAATTGGGTTGCGTGATCACTCACACGCGCGGGATCGCCGCTGGTGAAATATCGATGCATCTTGCCAGAGCCAATGAAATCAGGGCGACGCTCGAGATAATCTGCAAGGCTTTCCGCCACAAGGCCCGCTTGCGAATAGACTTTCACATCTTCACCCAAAGCCGCCTGAAAATGTGTCTCCATCAACGGATAATGCGTGCAACCCAAGATAGCCGCCTGTGGTTCGGGCATCTTGCGTTTGAGCGCCTCAACATGGCTGCGCACCAAAGCTTCGGCCAAGATCATATCACCGTCTTCAATCGCATCAACCACGCCACCGCAGGCTTGCGCTTCCACGTCAACACCAATCGCGCGAAAGGCAAGTTCGCGCTGAAACGCGCGGCTCGCGATTGTTGCTGGAGTGGCAAAAATCGCCACCTCCTTCACCGCAACTTCGCGTGGCGGGGAGTTGTCGCCCCATTCGCGTTCGGTCAGCGCCTCTATAAGCGGCACGAACACGCCAAGCACGCGTTTGCCCTTTGGCACACCCGCTTCCTGCATCCGCCGCAAAGCCGCCGCTGAGGCCGTGTTGCACGCCAGAATAACCAGATCGCAGCCATTGGCCCAAAGGTACCCCACCGCCTTTTTCGTCCGCTGATAAATATCCTCTGAATCGCGCACACCATAGGGTGCGTGCGCGCTGTCAGCGTAATAAACGAATGGCACGTCAGGCAGGCGCGCGCGCGCAGCGTCAAGCACTGTTAAACCGCCAAGTCCGCTATCGAATACACCAACTGCCATTTCATTCTCCTGACACGACGCTTTGCTTTAGTGCGCCGTTTTTTCCCGTAGATCAAAGTCAAAGCCATATGTCGATGCATCTATCGGTGTTGGGGACAGCTCATAGGTACTAGCGCGCAGAAAATCCATCATCTTGCTTGGATTACCTTTGTGCTTGGCTAGATCATCGGGTGAAATAGATGCCCCTATGACGACATTAACTGTGCTTCCGAAGCCCCTGCGAAATTCGTTGATCAACAAGGACAGCCGCAAATTAATATGCAGATGGCTTGCGATTTGAAACATGCGACTCGTGTGGCCCTCAAAGAAAATAGGGACCACCATCGCGTCAGATCGCGTAATAGTGCGCGCAGTAAAGCGCCCCCATTCAGGATCAAGCGGCACCCCCATCGGATGCGCCGCTGTCGAGACTGTTCCGCCAGGGAACACAGCAAGTACGCCACCTGCAGTAAGATGCTCCAACGCGCGTTTGCGGGTATCTAGGTTGGCGTTAACAGCATCTTTGCTGTTCTCAAACGAAACCGGCAAAACCGCGCTGTCAACCTCAGGTGCGTTCTGAAACACATCATTAGCAAGAATTCGAAAATCATCGCGCACTCGCGACAAGATCAGCCCCAGCATCAGCCCATCCAAAATACCAAAAGGATGATTGGCGACCACAACAACTGGACCCCGCTTTGGGATATGACTCAAATCACCTGAAGAGATGTTCAAGTGCAGGTCATAGCGATCCGCCATCACCTGCCAAAAACTACGCGTCGTTGTTATCTCGCTTGCATAGTCTTGCGCATGCTTGATCAATCTCGCACGCCCAGTCAGCGTCTCGATTATTTGCACGAAACCCCGCCCAAAAGCGCTTTGCGCGCAATGGGAATAGCTGATCGCTTTAGCGCTGCGCATCGTCAGTACCGCGCCCTATTCGGCAGCTGCGCTTAAATCTAGGCCGCCTTGCTGGATCACACTCAGCAACTCTTCGCGACGCTTCGCGGCTTTGCTTTCATTGGCTTCCTTCACCATGCCAAACCCGCGAATGGACAAAGGCAGTTCCGCCAAGGCGAGCACAGCTTCCATCGTCTGCGGATCGGCTTTACTTAGCACAACTTTCATATCGGCCTCGAATTGTGCGATCAAAGCACGCTCCATCCGGCGCTCAGCGGTACGCCCAAAGGGATCAAAGAGTGTTCCGCGCAAGCATTTCATCTTGGCGAGAATTTTGAAGCCACGCAGCATGCCAGCGCCAAATTCTTTCTTCATTGGCCGCCCATCCGCGCCTGTCTTGCTCAGCATCGGAGGTGCCAAGTGATAGGTCAGTTTCAAATCGCCTTCAAACGTCTCCGCCGCCTTACTTGCAGTGCTCAGATGGAGTCGCGCAACCTCATATTCATCCTTGTAGCTCAATAGTTTATGATAGCCCTTCGCGACCGCCTCTTTCAGTGTCAGGTCTTCAATCGCATCAACCAGCTTGCGATACCGTATGGCTAAACGTTTGTTTTGATACGCTTCCAAATGCTGTGCGCGCAAAGAGATCTTACCCTCTAAGGACTGGGGCAATTGCACAACGTCAGCGTCGAGCAATATCGCCATTTCATCCTCGTGCAGCACCGCCCAACGGCCCACATCAAAGGCGTAGAGGTTCTTTTCAACCGCCGCCCCATTCAAGCGGATCGCTTCTCGCATGGCCTCAAGCGACAAAGGGATCAAACCACGCTGCCACGCCGCCCCAAACACCAACATGTTTGAAAAAATCGCATCGCCAAGCACTTTGCGCGCAAGCTCTGAAGCGTCAAACAGATCAACACGGTCCCGCATACGCGCTTGCAACGCGAGCTTGAGCTGCTCTGTCGGTAATTTGAATTCCGTGTTGCGGGTGAAATCACCCGTGATGATCTCATGCGCATTCACCACAGCACCTGTTTGACCGTCTTTCGTCAGACCAAGCGTGGACGCCCCAGCACTCACCACCAAATCGCCACCAATCAATGCATGCGCTTCACCAGTTGCCACACGAATAGCGGAAATATCCTCGGGTTTCTCCGCAAGACGACAATGGATATGTACCGCGCCGCCCTTTTGAGCGAGACCAGCCATTTCCATCATGCCAGCGCCTTTGCCATCAAGCTGCGCCGCTTGTGCCAGGAGCGCACCGATGGTGACAACACCCGTACCACCGACACCTGTGATAACAACATTATGCGTGCCCTTGATCTTGGGTAATTCGGGTAACGGAAGATCCGGCAAAACCAGTTCCGCCGTCGCCGCTTTGCGCGGTGTACCGCCCTCGACGGTCACAAAAGACGGGCAAAACCCTTTTATGCAAGAAAAATCTTTGTTACAGCTTGACTGATCAATTGCGCGTTTGCGGCCCAATTCTGTCTCGTGGGGCACGATGGACACGCAATTGGATTGCACGCCGCAATCGCCACAGCCTTCGCAAACGTCGGGATTGATAAATACGCGCTTGTCTGGATCCGGGAACAAGCCGCGCTTGCGGCGGCGGCGTTTTTCCGCAGCGCAGGTCTGGATATAGAGAATGACAGAGACGCCAGACTTTTGCGCGAAATCTTCTTGGACAGATTGCAAATTCGCCCGTTCATGCATCGCCAAGCCACTGGGAAAGTCCGCCGCATCGACGTCTTCTTTACTGTCATAAACAATTGCGAGGTTTTTCACACCCATCGCTGCCACTTCGCGTGCGATCCGGGGCGCATCAAGACCACCATCATTGCCCTGCCCGCCTGTCATGGCCACCGCATCATTGTAGAGGATTTTGTAGGTCATCGTCGTGCCAGCCGCGACGGCCGCACGGATCGCTTGAATGCCGGAGTGATTGTAGGTGCCATCGCCGATATTCTGGAACACATGTTCACGGGTCGAGAACGAAGCCTCGCCAATCCAGTTCGCCCCCTCGCCGCCCATATGGGTAAAGCCAAGCGTGTCGCGATCCATCCATTGCACCATGAAGTGACAGCCAATGCCCGCATAGGCACGGCTTCCATCCGGCACTTTGGTCGATGAATTATGCGGACAGCCCGAGCAAAAATAAGGCAGGCGCGCTGCTAGTTCCGGCGCATTATCCGCGCGACGCGTTTCATCCAAAGCGGCCATTCCGGCTTTCAGACCAGCACTGCCGCAACCCTCGTCTTGCAAAATGGCGCCCAAATGCTCTGCGATCATCATCGGCTCAAGCGCGCCGCGCACAGGGAACATTTCACGTCCTTCACGGCGTTCGCCATAGACACGACGACCCCGGCGATCGTCAAACAGCGCTTCTTTGATCTGCACTTCGATCAGCTTGCGCTTTTCCTCGACAACAACGATCAGATCAAGCCCGTCCGCCCAAGCGTTAAAGCCCTTCATATCCATCGGCCAAACTTGCCCGACTTTATAGGTGCTCAACCCAATGCGTTCCGCTTCCGCCTCATCAATGTTGAGCAGAGACAGCGCATGAACGAGATCCAACCAATTCTTGCCAGCCGCCACAAAGCCAATTTTTGCATCCTTTTTACCCCAAACCTCTTTATCCAGTTTGTTGGCATGGCTGAACGCTTCTGCGGCATGGAGTTTATGATCAAGCAAACGCGATTCTTGTTGATAACGATCATCCACCAAACGAATATTCAGACCGCCTTCTGGCATGTCATACTCGGGCGTTACAAACTCCAAACGATGCGGATCACCGTTAACGACTGAGGTGACCTCGACGGTATCTTTCATCGTCTTCAAACCGACCCAGACACCCGCAAACCGCGACAACGCAAAGGCGTAAAGCCCATAATCCATCATCTCCTGAACGCCCGCAGGGCTGACGATGGGCATGTAAGAATCGATCAGGGCAAACTCGGATTGATGCAGCACAGTGCTGCTTTCACCCGTGTGATCATCCCCCATCGCCATGACGACCCCGCCATGTTGCGAAGTACCTGCCATATTAGCGTGGCGCATTACATCACCCGTGCGGTCAACCCCCGGTCCTTTGCCGTACCACAGGCCAAACACGCCGTCATAGCGCCCCTCACCGCGCAGCTCTGCCTGCTGCGCACCCCAAAGCGCAGTGGCGGCGAGATCTTCGTTCAGACCCTCTTCGAACTTAACATCGGCCTCTGCCAAAGGCTTGGCGGCACGGGTCATTTGGAAATCAACAGCCCCTAAAGGCGATCCGCGATAGCCCGTGACATAGCCCGCCGTATTCAACCCTGCTGCCTTGTCGCGCGCCTTTTGCATCAACATCAAACGCACCAGCGCTTGGGTACCGTTCATCAGAACCTGAGATTTCCCCAGATCAAATTTATCATTCAAAGATGTCTTTTGCAGGCTCATGTGGGTCCCTCCCAAGGCACACAGTGATCACTTACTCAAAATACCTATAGGTCACAAAGACTGACCTGTATAGAGGTAATCCAAGTTTAAGGCTAAGTTGATAAGCAAGGCCAGCTCGGGTAGAGCAAAGGGGCGCAGGCCCGCGCGGGACACACAGAAAGTTGCCAAAATGGATTGGGACAAACTTCGAATCTTTCATGCAGTAGCAGATGCCGGCAGTTTGACCCACGCGGGCGACACCTTGCATTTGTCT
Source organism: Rhodobacteraceae bacterium HTCC2083 (assembly GCA_000156115.1). Lineage (GTDB taxonomy): Bacteria > Pseudomonadota > Alphaproteobacteria > Rhodobacterales > Rhodobacteraceae > Planktotalea. The sequence goes on along the minus strand of DS995276.1, from coordinate 3,137,306 downwards.
CAATCTGCAGTGTCTCGTCAGGTGCGCGGGCTTGAAGAAAGCCTCAATACAACGCTATTTCACCGCCATGCGCGCGGCCTGATCCTGACCGAACAGGGCGAGTTACTGTTTGACGCCACGACTGCGATGATCAAACGCTTGGACGCCGCAGAGGCGCGTATCAAAGATAGCGAAGAAGAGGTTTTTGGCGAGCTGCGTGTTACAACGACGACCGGTTTTGGATCCTTATGGTTGGCCCCGCGTTTGCCACATCTTTATGACAAATACCCGGATCTCAAGATTGATCTAATGCTTGAGGAAAAAGTGCTCGACCTGCCCATGCGCGAGGCCGATGTTGCCATTCGTATGAAGGAACCCAGCCAAGCTGACCTGATCCGCAAACGCCTGATGACGGTCCACATGCAGCTTTATGCGTCGCCTGACTACGTGGCGCAAAACGGTATGCCTGAGAGTATCGAAGACATCGGCAACCGCCGTCTGATTTGCCAAAACCCGCGCACGGTGCAAGTGGGTGCAGGTCTGCAGCTTGTGCAGCATTTGCTTGCCTATGATGTGCCCTCGATGCTGACGGTGAACAACTACTTTGGCGTATTGCAGTCCGTACTGCACGGCCTTGGGATTGGTGTTCTGCCGGACTACGTTACCCAAGATTTCCCTGAACTGGTGCGTATCCTGCCTGATCTCAGCTCTAACGAGGTCCCTGTGTTCCTCGCCTACCCTGAAGAATTACGCCAATCCAAACGCATTCAAGTGTTCCGCGATTTCGTGCAGGATGAAATCATCGCTTACCGTCGCAGCCAGCGCGAGAAGGCACAGTAGAGACACCGTCAAAGACCAGCTTCACCCCACCGCACGGCTCGGTTAAACCGTGCACATAAATCGACTCGCTCAAGGGCTACTGACATGCATGATATCCGCGCAATTCGCGACAACGCCGAAACTTTTGATGCGGCCCTCGCCCGCCGTGGTGACGCGCCCTTGTCAGAGCAAATACTAGCCATAGACTCCGCCCGCCGCAGCAAAATTCAGGCTGCTGAAGAAGCGCAGGCAGAGCAGAACAAAGCATCCAAACTGGTAGGCGCTGCGAAAGCCTCTGGCGATGAGGCAGAATTCGAACGCCTGCGCGCTTTGGTGACCGAGAAAAAAGCCGCCGTTGCGCAGTTAAACGAGGAAGCCAAGGCCGAAGATGCGCGCCTCACCGATATGCTTGCGCGTATTCCCAATCTTCCTGCTGTCGATGTGCCTGATGGCGCGGACGAAGACGACAATAAGGAGGTCAGACTTTGGGGCGCACCAAGAACTTTTAATTTCGATGCGAAAGAGCATTTTGAGATCGCAGGCGTTGCAGCCTCCATGGATTTCGACACCGCCGCTAAGATTTCCGGCGCGCGTTTTGTTATGCTCAAGGGCCCGGTTGCACGTATCCACCGCGCGCTCGCGCAGTTCATGATCGACACGCACGTGGACGAAAATGGCCTGACTGAAGTCAACAGCCCCGTGCTGGTGCGCGATGAGGCTATGTATGGCACCGACAAGCTGCCGAAATTCGGCGAAGACAGCTATCAAACCACCAACGGCTGGTGGCTGGTGCCGACATCCGAAGTGCCGCTGACATATTCCGTTGCGGGCGACGTGCTTGACCATAGCGCTTTGCCAATTCGCATGACCGCACACACGCTGTGTTTCCGCTCTGAAGCGGGCAGCGCGGGACGTGATACGTCTGGCATGCTGCGCCAACACCAGTTCGAAAAGGTTGAAATGGTCTCAGTCACCCATCCCGACGACAGCGATGCCGAACAAAAACGCATGCTCGCTTGCGCAGAAGGTCTTTTGGAAAAGCTGGGCGTTCCCTACCGCACGATTCTTTTGTGCACGGGCGACATGGGTTTCGGTGCGCACCGCACATTTGATATCGAAGCATGGCTGCCGGGTCAGAATGCGTACCGCGAGATCAGCTCCGTCTCCACAACGGGAGATTTTCAGGCCCGCCGTATGAATGCGCGGTTTAAGCCCGAAGATGGTGGCAAGCCCCAGTTCGTACACACACTGAATGGCTCTGGGCTTGCGGTTGGACGCTGTCTGATTGCTGTTCTGGAAAATGGTCAGCAAACCGATGGCTCGATTGAACTGCCAGAGGTGCTTGCGCCTTACTTGGGCGGCAAATCAACCCTCACAGCAGACGGTGTCCTAGCTTAGCATCTACGCTCTTGTTGACTTGGGTTAAGGGGCGTCTACGTACCTGCTCATGGAAAAATTTACCGCCGCCGCAATCCTCGTGTTGAGCATCGCATTCGCGATCTCACCCGCGTTCACAGCTCCATTCTCGGGCTTCACGCCTGATCAACTGCCGAACCCGCAGATTGATCCGCCGATCCAACCCGAAGGCTATGCCTTTGCAATCTGGGGTTTGATCTATACTTGGCTGATCGTTTCTGCCGTGTTGGGCTTGTGGAAACGCGCGGACGCAGGTGATTGGCACGCAGCCCGCCTGCCCCTTGCCATCAGCCTTGCGGTGGGTGTCCCATGGCTTGCCATCGCGAATGCAAGCGCGATCTGGGCGACTATCACCATCATCATCATGGCACTTGGCGCAATCACCGCGCTCATCCGCGCGCCTTACGTGGATCGCTGGTGGTTCCAAGCGCCGGTCGGGATTTATGCAGGCTGGCTGACCGCGGCGAGCTGGGTTTCCATCGGAACAACGGCAGCTGGGTATGGGCTTATTACGGGATCATTCGGCTGGGCGTTTGCGGGCATCTTGGGCGCATTATCTAGTGCTTTGGCCGTCTACAAAATGCGTGCAGCACCTGAATACCTACTCACCATAATATGGGCATTGGTTGGAATTGTCGTCGCAAACGGGGTAGTCACACTTCCCGTCAGCGCCTTCGCAGCCTTTGGAATTGCAGTGCTAGCGTTTACGCTTATTAGGAGTCAGCGCATTTAGCGCTGACGTTCCACGTTTGACTTCAAGTGCTTACGTAATTTTGACGGACCTGCCTTCTTGCGCCCTTTGAACGGGTTTGAGTCGTTCTGGGAGCGCATATAAAGACGGATCGGCGTGCCAGGCATATCAAAGTCAGTTCGGAGACCATTGACCAGATATCGCGAATAGCTCTCGCTCATCTTTTCGGGCAAGGAACACATCACCACAAAGCCCGGAGGACGGGTTTTTGCTTGCGTCATATAGCGCAACTTAATCCGCTTTCCTGCTGGCGCGGGGGGCGGATGAGCTTCGACCATACCCGCAAGCCAGCGGTTCAAAGCAGCTGTGGGCACACGTGTGTTCCACGTCTTGTAAGCGCTCAAAATTGCATCGTGCAAGCGATCCAAACCGCGACCCGTTTTCGCTGAAACTGTCACCAAAGGTGCACCGCGCAATTGCGGCAAAAGGCGCTCAAAACTTTCGCGCAAATCGCGTAGCTTGTTTTGCTTGTCGTCCTCGATATCCCATTTATTCACCGCAACAATCACCGCGCGGCCTTCGCGTTCCGCAAGATCCGCAATACGCAGATCTTGTTGCTCGAACGGAATGGCGGCGTCGAGTAGAACAACCACAACCTCAGCAAATTTAACTGCGCGCAAACCATCTGAAACAGACAGCTTTTCAAGTTTGTCCTGAACTTTAGCTTTTTTGCGCATGCCAGCGGTGTCGAAAATACGAATATGCGTACCGTTCCATTCACTACGCAGCGAAATCGCGTCGCGCGTGATGCCCGCTTCCGGCCCCGTCAGCAGACGATCTTCGCCCATGATCATATTGATCAGCGTAGATTTACCCGCGTTCGGGCGCCCGACTACCGCGATTTGCATCGGCTTCTTGGCTGTTGGCATTTCGAATGGGCGGTTTTCATCCCACTCGTCATCCTCATCAAGCGCAACATCGGTCTCTGGCGCTTGGTCTAAAGCGCGTTCTGCAAACCCGTCCGCGAGCGGCATCAGTTGGGTATAGAGGTCGTTCAGACCTTCGCCGTGTTCCGCAGACAGTCGAATCGGCTCTCCCAGACCTAGGGAATACGCTTCAATTACACCCGCATCCGCAGCAGAGCCTTCGCCCTTGTTGGCGGCCAAAATCACATGTGCGGAGCGTTTGCGCAGAATCTCGGCAAACACTTGATCCGCAGGCGTCACCCCTGCACGCGCATCGATCATAAAAAGGCAGATGTCAGCCATATCGACCGCGCGCTCGGTCAAACGGCGCATACGCCCTTGCAGGCTTTCGTCGGTCGCCTCTTCAAGGCCGGCAGTGTCAATCACAGTAAAACGTAAGTCCGCAAGGCGTGCATCGCCTTCACGAAGATCACGCGTGACCCCTGGCTGGTCATCGACCAAAGCCAAGCGTTTGCCAACAAGGCGATTGAATAATGTGGATTTGCCTACGTTCGGGCGGCCCACGATGGCGAGTGTAAAGCTCATTGAAAAGCTCCAGTTGGGTTCAAGGGGCCGCTCTAACGCAAAGCGCGCGCGGGCGAAAGGCCCAACTCCGACCCATTACCCAGCGCCTTGCTCTTTAACGAAGCGCGTGCAGCACACCTTTGCGCGACACAACATAGAGCGTGTTTCCTGCAACAACTGGATTAGTCGTCACACCACCGGGCACCTCGACCGCGCCAAGCGACGCGCCAGATTCAGGGTCAAAGCTGCGGACAACACCGTCGTTAGAGCCAACGATCAAACGACCACCCGCGATGATTGGCCCGTAATGCGCAACGACTTCAACGCTGCGGCGACGGATCTCACGGGTGAAGAACGGCAAACGTGCACCCCAAATCCGTTCGCCCGTGCTATTATCCAAACGCACCAATTCGTTGCGATCAGTGACCGCAAACACAGATCCACCTGCTGGCCACACAGGACCAAGCGCGCCATCTTTTGCGGTCCACAGACGCGCACCGCTATCCGTGTTCAGCGCGACGATGCGACCTGAATAGCTACCCGCGTAGATCGTGTTGCCAGAAATAACCGGATCGCCGGTTATGTCGCTGACAGTCGTGGCCGCAATGCCGCGACGCTGACCCGCCAAAGTCGCATCCCAACGACGCGCACCACCTTTGCGGAAGGCCGCTTGCAACTCACCCGAACCAAACGCAAAGACCACAAGATCATCGCCCACCGCAGGCGCAGGCCCGCCAGAAACACGCGAAATGCCCGCTGATCCGTCAAGCTGCCAAACAACACGACCGCTGTCGGAATTCACCGCCCACGCCACGTTATCGCCTCCAACAACGTAGACCAAACCACGCGAAATGGACGGCGTGCCCGTTGTTGCGGCATCAAGGTCTTGCGTCCAAATCTCAGCGCCGCTGGCAGGATCAAGCGCGCGCAGGTTGCCAAAGCCGGATGTGACGATCAGTTTGCCATCGCCGTATGCCAAACCACCGCCGCCCGCGTCGCTTTCACGATCGCGATCCGGTGTGATGTTCACAGACCATAGCTTTTGCCCGCTGAGCGATACCGCCGAGACTGTGCTCTTAGCATCCATCACAAAGATGCGGTCATCCGCCACCACGGGGTCAGCAGTGATACGATAGCGTCGGCTATCACCCTGACCGATAGGTGTGGACCACTGAATACCCGTTAGGTTTTGCGCCAAAGCAGGATGCGAAGTTCGCGTTGACGGCGTTCCTATGCGCTGCTGCCAATTGGCATTGCTCACTTGCTTAGCCAGCGAAATCTTTTGCGTGACGCTCTCACTTTTCACGCGCTCTTCAGAGGTTTCTCCGAACGGCGCGCGTAAATCTTCGCGTTTGCCAGGTAAAATGATGTTATTTTCCGTACAACTTGCCATTACCGCGAGAGCCACGCCCGCCATGATAAACTTAGATGTCGTCACTGCTCAAAGCCCCCTTTGATAGTGCATCCCGTCTGTGCGGGCTTGATAATTCCTGGCACAATACGCGCCAGACAGCTTAATTTTGACCCGATAATACGTCTGGTTCTGCACCTAATGCAACAATGAGCTGCGTTGCCCGTTGACGCAAGCCCGCTGTCACCTCTGCGTCTACAACAATACCTTGTAGTTTTTCGAGTGCGGCAGCCGTGTCGCCCGCCTCGATATCGAGCATCGCCAACTGTTCGGTTGCAAGCAAACGAAGCGACGTACCCGGTGCGCTGAGCGCGTCAAGGCGCAGACGACGGTCCTCCATGCTGAGCGATCCGCCACTTTTTGTAGCCGACTTGAAAGACGCGATTTGGCGGTAAATTTCGGGCAGGCTACCATCCACCGCGATTGCTTCCAACGCAGTTTGCGCGCCAGCAGGATCATCACCGGCGGATTGCTCTGCCGCTTGCATCAAGCTGACAACGGCTTTTGCGCCCTCAGTAATGTCTTCCGATTGCAGCGCTTCGAGCGACTTCACTCGCTCTTGCGGATCGTCTGCTTCCAGGGCTGCCAAGATTGCGTTGCCCGCGCTTTGCGCCTCAGCGCGCGCTTGGGATTTGCTATATTCGTTCCAAGCTGCTCCGCCAACCAAGGATAAAATCGCCAGAACCGCGATCCAGCCATAGCGGCGCATATAGCCATATAGGCGATCACGGCGCATTTCTTCGCTGACTTCTTCAATAAAACTATCGGTATCGCTCATGCCAGTGGTCCCACTTTTTTGCCTCTCTTACCGCGATGTCACAGCCCTGCCAAGGGGCGGTCACATCCTTGCCATGTGATGCGCGCACTTTGGCGCACCTAGAATTGTTGCGCCGGCAACGCAGGCGACCTAAACTGAACTCACGAGTTTAGTTTTTTGGCTATAAGTCATTGCACTTTCAAAGAACAAGGCTATGTCTTCGATGAGTGACAACACTGACGAAAAAAGACATTTTGTAAGGACTAAACGCAGATGAAACTCATTCCTTTGATCACCGCGATACTGGTGACTGGCTTTCTGTACTTCCTAGTCTTTGAACGTGAAGAGCTCATTGCTTTCGCACAAACCAGCGGAACAGAGGCTGCGGATGACGCGCCTGAGACCTCTGAGGAAGCAGCAGGACTTGCGAAGATCATCCGCGTATTTGCCCTTAAGTCAGAAGCTCGCCAAATCGATAGTGCTGTTATTATGCGGGGCGAAACGGAAGCCGCGCGCTCTGTCGAGGTGCGGGCACAAACCTCTGGTCAGGTCGTTTCTGAACCCCTGCGCAAAGGCAGCTATGTGACCGCGGATCAAACGCTGTGCCAGATCGACGTCGGTACACGCGAAGCATCGCTCGCAGAGGCCAACGCACGTTTGGCCGAAGCTAGGGCGCGTGTCCCAGAGGCACAAGCACGTCTAGATGAAGCTATGGCCCGACTTGACGAAGCGAAGATCAACGACAATGCCGCCTCCAAGCTGAGTGAAGGAGGCTTTGCTTCTGAAACGCGCGTCGCATCCGCGCAGGCGGCTGTTCGTGCCGCAGAAGCTGCCGTTGCCGCTGCCAAAAGTGGTCTGCAAAGCACTGGTGCCGGCATCCAAAGCGCAGAAGCAGCCATCGCAAGTGTGCAAAAAGACATTGATCGCCTTAAGATCACCGCCCCATTTGAAGGCCTATTGGAAACAGATTCGGCAGAGCTTGGCAGTTTGATGCAGCCCGGAGCCCTTTGCGCTACGATCCTTCAGCTTGATCCAATGAAGTTGGTTGGTTTTGTGCCCGAAACAGACGTAGACCGCGTCGAAATCGGCGCTTTGGCAGGCGCGCGTTTGTCTGGTGGACAAGAGGTTCAGGGACGCGTCACGTTCCTGTCGCGATCAGCGGATCAAACGACCCGCACTTTCCGCGTCGAAATCCAAGTGCCAAACGCTGATTTAAAAATCCGTGATGGCCAAACCGCAGAGATCATCGTCGCCGCAGATGGGGCGAAGGCGCATTTGCTTCCGCAATCAGCACTAACGTTAAACGATGACGGCGACTTAGGCGTGCGCATCGTGGACGACAACAGCCTCGCACAGTTTCGCGCTCTATCACTTTTGCGCGACACATCTGAAGGGGTCTGGGTTGCAGGCTTGCCCGAGGTCGCAGACGTGATCGTCATCGGTCAAGAATATGTTGTGGACGGTGTCGCTGTAGAAGCGACGTTTGAGGAGCCAAAACAATGACAGGTATAGTCGATTGGGCTGCAGAACGCGCCCGCATGGTTTTGGCCTTTATCGCCCTCACGCTTTTGGCGGGGGGCTTTGCCTATTGGGGCCTGCCCAAAGAAGGCGAGCCGGACATTGAAATTCCTGCTCTCTTCGTCTCCGTCCCCTTCCCCGGCATCTCAGCGGCAGACAGCGAAACATTGCTGGTCAAGCCAATGGAAACCGAACTTGCAGATCTTGACGGTCTAAAGTCGATTTCAGGCACTGCGGCTGAGGGCTACGCGGGTATCGCACTAGAGTTTGAATTCGGCTGGGACAAGACCAAAGTCATGGCCGACGTGCGCGACGCGATGAATGCGGCTCAAGGCAAATTCCCGTCAGGCGCTGAAACCTATTCGATCAACGAGATCAACTTTTCCGAATTCCCGATCATCATCGTCAATCTTACAGGCAACGTTCCTGAGCGCACGATGGCGAAAACCGCAAAAGCCTTGCAGGAAAAGATCGAAGCGCTGGACGCGGTATTAGAAGCAGGCATAGCAGGTAATCGCGAAGAAATGGTCGAAGTTTTGATCGATCCGTTGCGATTAGAGGCCTACAACGTCACCGCAGGCGAGTTGATTTCGGTTGTTCAAAATAACAACCAGTTGATCGCCGCCGGTGAAATCGAAAGCGCGCAGGGCACATTTGCCGTCAAGATCCCCTCCTCGTTTGATGAGGTACAAGACATCTACACCCTTCCGGTGAAAATCAACGGCGACCGCGTGGTCACATTGGGTGATCTGGCGGAAATCTCTTTGACCTTTGAAGATCGCAAAGGCACCGCGCGCTTTAACGGAGAAACATCCGTGGCGCTGCAAGTGGTAAAGCGCAAGGGCTTCAACCTGATCGACACCGCAGAACTGGTCAAAACCGTTGTTGATGAGGCCAGAGCAGAGTGGCCAGAGCCATTGCAAGCCTCTGTTGATGTGGGCACGTCAAACGATCAGTCGCGCACGGTTGGGTCGATGGTCAGTCAGCTTGAAGGGTCCGTTCTGACAGCGATTGCACTGGTGATGATTGTGGTTCTCGCAGCCCTTGGCACGCGGCCTGCATTGCTTGTGGGCTTTGCGATTCCGACGTCGTTTTTGTTGTGCTTCGTGTTCCTCGCGGTGATGGAAGTTACGATTTCAAACATCGTGATGTTTGGTCTAATCCTTGCAGTAGGCATGTTGGTCGACGGTGCCATCGTGGTCGTAGAATACGCAGACAAACGCATCTCGCAAGGCTCCGGCCCAATGGATGCCTATGTCGAAGCCGCCAAGCGTATGTTCTGGCCAATCGTCTCTTCGACTGCGACGACGCTCTGTGCCTTCCTGCCGATGCTGTTCTGGCCCGGCGTGCCCGGCCAGTTCATGGGCATGTTACCCGTCACGTTGATCTTCGTTCTTTCTGCTTCGCTAGTTGTAGCGCTGGTGTATTTGCCCGTCATGGGCGGTGTAACTGGCCGCCTGAGCCGTGCATTCGGTAAAACATCCGACGCCTTACGTGCAAAGCTGCCATGGCTCGTGCGCGCGCTTTTGGTGCCACCCGCGTTATATCTGGTGTTCCTGGGCGCGATGCAGGTGCTGAACCCGGGCTATCTGTTCGGCGGACAAGCCATTGCCGAAGGCTTTGTCGGCGCATTGCCGGGTGTAGCTTTGTTCCTGTTTGGCGCCTTTGCAGCTTCTGTGACCCTTGGTGCGGCAAAATTCGAGCGCCGCGCGACAAAGATCAGGGCAGGCAACAAGCGCACCTTATTTGGCTACGCTATCAAATCCATCGCGGGCAATCCGATCATGCCGCTGGTCTCAATTGTTGCGGTTGGATTCTTTGTGATGAGCACGTTCAGCTATTTTGGCGAGAACAACAATGGCGTCGAATTCTTCGTTGAAAGCGAGCCAGAGCAAGCCATCGTATACGTGCTTGCGCGCGGCAACCTGTCCTTGGACGAAAAGGACGCTTTGGTCGCCAAAGCCGAAGCGGTCGTTCTGCGCCACCCAGGCGTGCAAAGCGCATTTGCGTTCGCGGGCGAAGGCGGCTTAAACACAGATGCCTCTGGTGCAGCAACGCCGAAAGAAACCATCGGTCAGGTGCAGCTTGAGACAATACCATGGGAAGATCGTCGGGATAGCCCCGAACTTGATGGCGACACGGTCATCGCGGAACTGACGGAGCAACTGCAACAGATCCCTGGGATCGAGATTGAAATCCTCGCCCAGGCCCGTGGTCCCGCCTCGGGTAAGCCCGTGCATTTGCGCCTTAAGGGTGACGATTGGGATGATTTGCTCAAAGCAACCGCCCTTGCGCGCGCGCAATTTGAAGACACCGTCGGCTTGCAACTAATCGAAGACACGCGCCCCCTGCCCGGCATCGACTGGCAGATTGATGTGGACGTGCAGAAAGCGGGCCGTTACGGCGCGGACGTCGCGACGGTTGGGGGCATGGTGCAACTGGTCACACGCGGCATTCTGCTCGATACAATGCGGGTTGATAGCTCTGATGAAGAGATTGAAATCCGCGTACGACTTCCCGAAGAGGACCGCTTTCTAAGCACACTCGATACCCTCAAAGTGCGCACACGTGACGGCTTGATCCCGCTCAGCAACTTTACCACGCGCAAGCCGGTGAAAAAACTCGCGGAGATCAATCGCATTGATCAAAAGCGCTACTTCGATGTGAAAGCTGCGGTGGCCAGCGATTTGACCAAAGACATCACAGACGAGAACGGCGATACCAAAGCCTTGCCAATCACCCCTAATGAACGGATTGCTACACTGACAGAATGGTTAGAGACCAATCCATTGCCCGCTGGCGTCCAATTTGAATGGACAGGCGATCAGGAAGAAGAAGCCGAAAGTCAGCAATTCCTATCCACCGCATTCGCGGGCGCTTTGGGTCTGATGTTCATCATCCTTTTGGCACAATTCAATAGTTTTTATAACTCTGTGCTGGTTTTGCTTGCGGTCATCCTGTCCACCACAGGAGTGCTGATAGGCATGTTGGTGATGGATCAGGCATTCTCCATCATTATGACGGGTACCGGCATCGTGGCACTCGCAGGGATCGTGGTGAACAACAACATTGTTCTGATCGACACCTACCAAGATTATTCGCGCTACATGCCAAAAATCGAGGCGATTGTGCGTACAGCCGAAGATCGCATTCGCCCTGTTTTGCTGACCACAATCACCACTATGGCAGGCCTCGCGCCAATGATGTTCGGCCTTAGTCTTGACTTCATCGGGGGCGGCTATTCCATTGACAGCCCAACCGCGCTTTGGTGGAAACAACTGGCGACAGCCGTGGTGTTCGGCCTTGGGATTGCTACGGTTCTGACATTGGTATTCACACCGTCCATGCTGGCGCTGCGGGTTTGGGCAAGCACCTATGTGCTTTGGATAGCGCGTTTGCTGGCAAAACTGTCAATGGGTCGCTCCAGCAATGCCGCGCGAGATTGGGCGCTTCAGCGTCAGGCAAGGCGTGTGAAATCACCGATGATTCTTTGGGACGACGATGAGGACCCAGTGGAAAGCTACGCGCCTGAAGCAGAACCTGCACCTATGATGACCTCGCTCAAAGCTGCGGAATAAAGTGAGGGGGGCGGCATCGCGTGCTCTCCTTCAAAAAACCAAAAAGCGCAGTGTTTTGGTTTTGTACTCTAAGTAATCCGCGCCAAATACCCGCTCAAGCCAACGCTTTTCGAGAAGCGGTGAAATAGCGTAAAGAAGCGTCCAAATGAGCAATGGCAAAAGCACCGCTGCGTGAGGGAATAAAATGCCCCAGCCAAGCTTTCCTCGTGAACACAGAAGCACCACGAGAGCCCGTGAGCACAAATGCAAACCCGAAGGAAGGCATGGAACAGCCATTGTCGCACTCCAAAATGTCTCTTAACGCGATCAGCGGGTAAAGACCCAAGCGTGACAAAGCCCAAAAGCTCTTGTCCTGCCAGCTTGATATTTTTTTCGGCGACTATTTGAGGCCCCACCCAAGCTTTGGCCTAACAACAGCAGACACTGAAATAGAAGTGAAGCCGACACTAAAGAGGTCCGTTAATGCCCAAATCATGCCGCGTCTTCCGCTTGTTGTAGATCCCAAAGGGCGGCGTATTTGCCCGAAAGCGTGAGCAACTCCGCGTGGCTGCCCTGCTCTGCGATCTGCCCATCTGCAAGCACAACTATGCGGTCCGCATCCGCAATCGTCGACAAACGGTGCGCAATTGTGATCACTGTGCGCCCTTCTGCGGCGCGCGCCAAAGCGTCCTGAATGTCATGTTCCGTGCCGCTATCAAGCGCCGAAGTCGCTTCGTCCAAAAGCAGGATCGGCGGGTTTTTCAGCAAAGTCCGCGCAATACCGACGCGCTGTTTTTCGCCACCTGAAAGCTTCAATCCACGCTCGCCTACGGTCGTTTCATACCCATCCGGCAGAGCTATAATGAAATCGTGGATCTGTGCTGCGCGCGCGGCGTCTTCAATTTCGGAATGGCTCGCCCCGTCTTTGCCGTAAGCGATATTGTAGCGGATGGTGTCATTAAACAGCACAGTGTCCTGCGGCACTACGCCAATCGCATCATGCAGGCTGGTCTGCGTCACGTCACGCACGTCCTGCCCGTCAATCGTTAGGGTGCCGCCAGTCACATCATAAAACCTAAACAAGAGCCGCCCGATGGTCGATTTACCAGAGCCCGACGGGCCTACGATCGCCACGTTCTGACCAGCGGGTACATCCAGATCGACACCTTTCAAGATCGGACGTTCCACCTCATAGCCAAAATGCACATCGCGCAGGGACACATGGCCGCCCACAATTTTAAGATCCTGCGCATTGTCCTTGTTGGCGACCTCTGGGGGTTGCTCCAAGAGATCAAACATCTCACCCATATCGACCAAGGCCTGTCGGATTTCGCGATAGACTGTGCCCAAAAAATTCAAAGGCATCGTTATCTGAATCATGTAGGCATTCACCAAAACGAAATCGCCTACAGTCATCGTTCCCGCTTGCACACCCATCGCGGCGAGCACCATGACCACAACCAAACCTGTGGTGATCAAAAAAGACTGGCCAAAGTTCAAGAACGCCAGCGAATACGAGGTCTTGAGCGCTGCCACTTGATACAATTCCATCGCGCTATCGTAGCGCCGCGCTTCACGTGCTTCGGCCCCGAAATACTTCACGGTTTCAAAGTTCAACAGGCTATCAATCGCCTTTTGATTTGCGTCCGTGTCTTGGTCATTCATCTGCTTGCGCAGCTTCACGCGCCACTCCGTGACAGCGAATGTAAACCAAATATAAAAAGCAATCGTGACGAACACGGCTGCGAGATACCAAACATCAAACAAGAAAAATAGGATTCCCGCGATCATGAACAGCTCAAGCACCAAAGGCCCGATGGAGAACAGCAAGAAGCGCAATAAGAAATCGACGCCTTTCACACCCCGCTCGATAATCCGACTCAACCCACCGGTTTTGCGGCTAATGTGATACCGCATGGACAGACGGTGAATATGCTCAAACGTTTGCAAAGCCAGCGCGCGTAAAGCGCCCTGGCCGACCTTGGCAAAAACCACATCGCGCAATTGCTGAAAGCCATTGGTCATCAAACGCGCCATGCCGTAGGCGATAGTTAGACCAATCGCGCCAAGTGCCAAATCCGGAACGCCTGCACCGGAAAGGGCATCGACCGCGCGTTTGTAGATCAAAGGCGTTCCAACAGCGACAATCTTCGCGACGAACAACATCACCAGTGCCAAAACAACACGCTGTTTGACCCAGAGTTTATCGTTTGGCCAAAGATAAGGCGCGACGCGACGAATAACACGCCATCCCGAGGCGCGTTGATCGGAAAGAGCTGCATTAGTGGGGGTCAGTCGTCTCATATCATCACGTCCTCGGGCTTGGACAGTACAGATAATCACGCGTGCCTAGAAAGACCAGTGACCTCAGTCAGGAACTCTAAAAACTTGCCCCGGATAAATCAGATCAGGGTTTTTGATCGTGTCCGCATTCGCTTTAAAAACGCGCGTATATAGTGTGCCACTGCCATAACGTTCTTGTGCAATCGCCCAAAGCGTGGACCCAGGCTGCACGGTGATCGCTTGCACGAGCTTTTCGGTCTCTGTCGCAGCGGCCAAAACCTCGGGCTCTTCGCGTTTGAACGGTGTCTCAACGCGCGCCACGACCTGACCCTGCTTATCCAGCTCATCCACACGCAACGTGTAAATGCCAGTATCGACTGCAGGCAATCCCGCCTGCCAATCACCATTCGCTTCAATCTGGGATGTCGCAACCGCTCTGTTGTTTAGATAGACGCGCACAAACTCACCACTGGCGGCCCCAGTCAAGGCAACATCGCCCGCGTCATCATAAGAAATGGACCCCAAAAGCGCTGTCATTGCATCAGGCTTAGGCGCTTGTAAGACGCGCACGCCTTCCTTGCTCGCCAAAAGAACGACAGGTGCCTCTGGCGCGGCAGGCGTTTCTTCCACAATGTTCTCGACAATTACAGGCGCAACCGTCGGCCTGGTTTTTTCAACAACCAACGGCACATCCTGCGACGCAGGCGTATCAGCCGCAATCGCTTCGACAACTACAGGCGCAACCGCAGGCGTGGCTTTTTCAACAACCAACGACACATCCTGCGACGCAGGCGTGTCAGCCGCAATCGCTTCGACAACTACAGGCGCAACCAGGGGCGTGGCTTTTTCAACAACCAACGGCACATCCTGCGACGCAGGCGTGTCAGCCGCAATCACTTCAACAACTACAGGCGCAACCGTCGGCGTGGCTTGTTCAACAACGATAGGCGCAACAATCACCTGTTCACTGGCAGCGACCTGCGCCTCACTTACAAGCGTCAAGACCTGCGCGTCTTTGCTTTCCGGCAAGGTCACAAAACTAGCGAAATTCCCGCGACTGTCGGCTTTGACTTGCGCGACAACCGTTTCATTAACACGAATATCAATCATACTGCCCGCTTCGGCATTGCCCGCGATCATTGCAGCGCCGTCGGTCTCGACACGCACAACATCAAAGCTGGGTGTTTTGGGCGCACTTTCCGAAAGTGTCGGCTTTGGCGCGACGGGATCGACGTCAGGTGTCACAGCAACAGTTTCCGCAACAGCGACCTTGGGCTCAAGAACGGGTTCAGGCAGGCTCGAAAACGCGCCGCTCACATATCCTGCAACGGCCAAGGCACCGATCAAAGTCGCACCAGCGCCCACGGTGACGCCCGTTCCCGATGAAAGGAAAGCATGATAACTCATCGTAACCCATCTCCAAAATGCACGCTTTTGCCGCGTGCTTTAGCCATATATAGCAAATATGGATTCATCGGTCAAAATACCAAAAATAAGGGGAATTAAATGCAACAAAGCTCTATTTGTGTCTTTTGCGGCGCATCAGACGGAATTGATGGCGCATACGGCGCGGCAGCAGACACGATTGGGCGCTTGATCGCGTCACATAAGATGCGCTTGGTCTACGGTGCAGGCGATGTTGGACTAATGGGGCGCGTGGCGCGCGCTGCACAAAAAGACGGGGCCGCAACCTTTGGTGTGATCCCTCAACATCTGGTGAACTGGGAAGTCGGCAAAACTGATCTCACCTCCTATATCGTCACGGAAAACATGCATGAGCGAAAGAAAGTCATGTTCATGAACTCCGATGTAATCGCGCTCCTGCCAGGTGGCGCAGGCTCGCTTGATGAGTTCTTCGAAGTGCTCACATGGGCGCAATTGGGACTGCACAACAAACCCATCGTTCTCATCAATATCAACAGCTATTGGGATCCTTTGCTCGCCCTACTCGATCACGTCATTGCGCAAGGGTTTGCGAAAGAAAACATCAAAGACTTTTTCCAAATCGCGGCGACGCCAGAAGAAGCGATGAGTAACTTCGCCTAAAGCCGATCTTCACCTTGCCAGGTAAACTCCCCGCGGAGCGTCCCGCCCCTCAAAAAATGCCGCCCCTGTGAATGGGACGGCACCTTTCAAAACTTAAAGAGAAACCTGTATCACATACGTGAGGCAACATTTTCCCAGTTGACCAAATTATCCATAAAGTTGGACAAATACGCAGGGCGCTTGTTGCGGAAATCGATGTAGTAGGAATGCTCCCAAACATCACAGCCAAGCAACGCAGTTTGACCAAAGCAAAGCGGGTTCACACCGTTTTCAGTCTTCGTTACTTTCAAACCACCATCAGCGTCTTTTACCAGCCACGCCCAGCCGGATCCGAATTGACCCGCACCCGCTGCCGCGAACTCTTCTTTGAACTTGTCGACGGATCCAAAGCTGTCCTTGATCGCCGCTTCCAACTCGGACGGCATCGACGATTGGCCCGGCCCCATCATTTCCCAGAACTGGTTGTGGTTCCAAAGCTGGCTAATGTTGTTGAAGATACCGTTCTGCGCAACGGAAGGCGCGTCATAGGTTCCTGTGATGATTTCTTCGAGAGTCTTACCCTCCCACTCGGTGCCAGCAATCAGCTTGTTGCCGTTATCGACATAAGCTTTGTGGTGCAGGTCGTGATGATACTCAAGCGTCTCTTGAGACATGCCAAGGTCAGCCAAAGCGTCGTGGGCGTAGGGAAGTTTTGGGAGTTCGAATGCCATTGTATCGGGTCCTTTGAGTTGAGAAGACTTTGTCCAGATAGAAAGCGCTCAGCCCCTAAGGTCAAGGGCCGAGCTCTTAAATTCAGATATAGTTCAATCTAGAAACACGACTAGAGCGCGTCGACCTCAGAACCCGCTTGCGCGGCAATACTCAGTAAATCAAACATATATTCT
The DNA here is from genome assembly GCA_000156115.1 of Rhodobacteraceae bacterium HTCC2083. Classification (GTDB taxonomy): domain Bacteria; phylum Pseudomonadota; class Alphaproteobacteria; order Rhodobacterales; family Rhodobacteraceae; genus Planktotalea. Next base: position 3,120,455 of record DS995276.1, on the reverse strand, counting down.
GCAACGGAGCGAAAACACACGACTGTAAATGCATCCTGTTCATTCATCCAGAACGCAGCGGGGACTTGCGCGAGACGCGAGCGTCGAAACATCCCCATCTTGAATGCATCAGGAGAAAAATCCACGGGTGCAAGCTTGGCCATAACTTCGCGCGCATGGGGGCCGATCACTTCGAACACGCCACGCGCATCAGACACATTCGCGGCCAGAAAATGCGTGCCCTGTAGCGAGGCATTTAGCGTTTCAATCGTGCTTGACACATCCTCATGGGGCACCATCAGCAGCAGCTCGTCCGAGCTCATCCAGGCCGCAATATTATCGTCCTTCAGCGCAACCGTGCGCGGCTCAGGCATGCGACCCGCAAACCCTTTCACCGCTTTAATCAGTTTTTTATCTGCTAGATCGCCACGCAAAGTGATCATGCCACGCAAACCCAGCTCACGGACCTCCGCGATACCATCGTTGAAAGATACACCTTGTAAAGCGCTTACTGCCTTAAACATTTTGCTTCTCCCCATCTTTGTCATAGATCACCGGATCAACAATTTTCGCCTTGATGATCGAGCCGTCAGTCTTCGGAAAATTAATCACCTCGCCCATGCGATCTGGGCCGTTTTTCACCAGCCCCATTGCAATACCACGCTCAAGATTGGCGGAGTAATAGGTCGACGTTACACGCCCAAACATATTGCGCTGGCCGTTGGCCTTTACGCCCTCTTCCACTGCATAAGCGCCATCTGGTAAGACAGACTTATCCACAGTCTCAAGCCCCACCAGCTTCCAACGCTCAGGGTCTGCCATATGGCTGCGCTGATGTGCGCGTTTGCCAAGGTAGTCTTCTTTCTTTTTACTTAGCGCCCATTGCAAGTTCAGATCCTGCGGGATGACTGTGCCGTCGGTCTCATCCCCGATCATGATGAAGCCCTTTTCAGCGCGCAAGATGTGCAGCGTTTCGGTGCCATAAGGCATCACTCCGAACTCCTCGCCAGCGGCGTGCAAGGCCTCCCAAAAGGCCAAACCTTGGCTGGAAGGCACCGCGATTTCATAGCTCAATTCGCCAGAGAAAGAGATCCGATAGACCCGTGCATCAAAACCGCCTATCGTGCCATCAGCCCACTCCATAAAGCCCAGTGCGTCTTTGGACACATCCATGCCACCCAACTTTTCCAGCACCTTGCGAGCATTGGGTCCGACAACCGCGATCTGCGCATATTGCTCTGTGACATTGGCAACATAAACGTTCCAATCCCACCACTCTGTTTGCAGCCATTCTTCCATGTGACCATGGATCGTCTCGGCCCCACCCGTCGTTGTGTGACATAGGAATGTTACATCATCGATGCGCGCAACGACGCCATCGTCTATCAGAAAACCATTCTCTGAACACATCAGACCATAGCGGCATTTTCCAACTTTCAGCGTGCTCATCATATTGGTGTAAAGCATGTCGAGAAACTTGCCCGCGTCCGGCCCTTTAACGATCAGCTTGCCAAGCGTCGATGCATCCAAGAGCCCCAGGTTTTCGCGCGTGTTCTTAACTTCGCGGTTCACCGCGTCATGTACACTTTCACCGGGCCGAAGATAAGCAAACGGACGACGCCACGCACCTACTGGTTCCCAATCAGCACCTTTATTGTCGCTCCACTCGTACAGCGGGGTCTTGCGCAAGGGCTGGAACACTTTTCCCCTCGCTTCACCACCAATCGCACCCATGGAAATTGGCGTATAAGGCGGGCGGAACGTAGTTGTGCCCGTCTGCGGAATAGGCTGACCTAACACATCAGAAAGTATCGCCAATCCATTGATATTACTTAATTTACCTTGGTCCGTCGCCATACCCAAAGTCGTGTAACGCTTTGCATGTTCGACGCTTTCAAAGCCTTCTTGCGCGGCCAGTTGAACGTCGGACACTTTCACGTCGTTCTGGTAATCGAGCCATGCTTTGGAGCGCAGTTTAATGCCCGCACCTTGCGGCATCAGCCACACGGGTTCGACCGGATGTTCAGACGTTGGCACACCTTCTGGGATGGCCGCTTTGACAGGCTTACCGCCTGTGGCCTTACCTGCGGCAAGACCGGCACCATGCGCGTCACCAATCAATTCAGCGAGCTGCAAATGTCCGTTCGCTGAACCAGAAACAGAGACAAAGCCTTCGCCCTTCGCTCCCAAAGGAGGACGTTCGCTGTCAGGCCGGAAATGCGATTGCGCATCGTCCCAAAACAGCTTGCCGCCGCAATGAGACCACAAATGCACAACAGGTGACCAACCGCCCGACATAGCGACCACGTCACACTCGATCTCTTCCAGCACACCGCCTTCACCAGCCTGCGCACAAAGCAGGATGCCCGTGACGCGTTTGCCACCTTTGACCTTTGAAATTGCCTTGCCGTTTTCGACTCGAATGCCAAGCGCTTTGGCCTCTTCTGCCAAGGCACCCGCACCGCCTGCGCGCGCATCAATGATACAAGGCACGTCAAGGCCAAGGCCCTTTAAAGTGATCGCCGTACGGTAGGCATCGTCATTATTTGTGACAACAACAGTGCGATCCCCGACGGAAACACCAAAGTTCACCGCATAGTCGCGCACAGCAGAAGCTAGCATAACGCCCGGAATGTCATTGCCCGCGAAACTAATGGGGCGTTCAATCGCGCCTGTCGCAGTCACGATATGCCCTGCACGAATACGCCAGAGACGATGACGCGGGCCAACGATGTTGGGCGCATGATCCGTCAAACGCTCATAACCAAGCGTATAGCCGTGGTCATAAACTCCTGCGCCCATCAAGCGTGTGCGCATCGTGACATTTTCCATCGCGGACAGCTCCGCCACGAGATTATCCACATATTTATCCACAGGCAGGCCATTGACCTCACCGCCATCCACAGGCGCGCGTCCTCCCCAATGGGCGGTTTGCTCGACCAGTAGAACTTTAACGCCCGTAAGCGCGGCGGCCTTCGCCGCTTGCAGACCTGCGATACCGCCACCAACGACCATGACATCCGCGAAAAAATAGAAATGCTCGTACGTATCCGGATCGCGATCCTCCGCGCGGGGCGCTTTGCCAAGGCCTGCGGATTGACGAATAATCGGCTCGTACACGTGCTTCCAAAAGGCGCGCGGATACATGAACATTTTGTAGTAAAAACCCGCAGGCAGGAACCGGCTAAGATAGGTATTGAGCGCACCGACATCGAATTCCAGTGTCGGCCAATGGTTTTGCGACCCGATCTTGGCACCGTCAAACAGTTCGGTTGTTGTCGCGCGCTGGTTCGGCTCAAACGTGTTCGTGTACCCCATGTTAAACAGCGCGTTCGGCTCTTCCCCACCGCTTGCGACAATGCCGCGCGGACGGTGATATTTGAACGAACGCCCGACCATCATCTGATCGTTAGCCAGCAGGGCAGAGGCAAGCGTGTCGCCCTCAACGCCCTTAAGCTGTTTGCCGTTGAAATCGAACGAGAGCTGCTTGCCGCCATACGTAAAGCGACCAGCGGTCTTTAAACGTGTGCTCATGAGAAATTCCTCCACGACCATCCTGGTCGGCGCGCGCTGATCGCGTCTTTAATCTCTTGCGGTGGTTCATAGGTCTGCGCGCTGTAGGTGCCAAACACCTCAAGCGTGGTGGTGCAGCGCGCCGCATGAAACCACTTGCCGCAACCATTGTTATGGCGCCAGCGTTCCAAATGAACCCCGTGGGGGTTTTCGCGCATGAAGAGATATTCTTCGAATTGATCATCCGTGGAGCCGACAGAGTGCCGCTTCAAATGCGCCTCTCCACCTGCATGGAATTCCGTCTCTTCGCCGCTTACGCCGCAGCAGGGGCAGTCTAGGATCAGCATAGGGCGTGCTCCATCTTGATATTTGACGGGGTCATGCGTATTTCAAAGGCATGACAGTATTGTATTTTCTTCTCGGTCGTCTGCTCGTGCTTGGAGACGGACTCGCCATTTATGAACGCCGCAAGGGCAAAGTGCTGCTTGAGCATGATTTGAACCTTGCTGCCAAAAGCATGAGTGAAGCCGACCGCGAACTTGAGCGCAGCACTGGTGCAATGCGCAATAAGCTCATGTTTGACAGCTGGAGCTAAAGAACCAATGGTTTTCGAAAAACCTTGGTATAATTCTTCGAAGAATTTTTCACCGCGATTCATCAATGGGCCACCCCAGCCGCAACGCTCTCGTCGATAAACTTGCCTTCTTTGAAGCGCCACATGGAGAACTCATCCGTCAACGGAGACTCCCCCTTCGCCATCAACTCAGCCATAGCCCATCCAGACCCCGGAATGGCCTTAAACCCACCCGTACCCCAACCGCAGTTCATGAACATGCCCTCAACAGGCGTCTTCGTCAGCATGGGCGAGCGGTCGCCCGTCACGTCCACAATACCGCCCCATTGGCGCAGCATTTTCAAACGCGACAACATCGGAAACGTCTCGATCAACGCGCGCACGGTTTCTTCCGCATGATGGAACGAACCACGTTGAGTGTAGTTATTATAGGCGTCCGTGCCGCCGCCAATGACCATCTCGCCTTTGTCAGATTGCGACAGGTATCCGTGCACAGTGTTAGCCATGACCACGATATCCATTGCGGGTTTGATCGGCTCTGATACCAGTGCTTGCAGCGCCACGCTTTCCATAGGCAAACGGAACCCTGCCATTTCGGCCAGCACGGACGAGTGACCCGCGACGACACCGCCCAATTTATCACAATCAATCGCGCCTTTGGTGGTGTCGACACCGACGACTTTGCCGCGCTCTGTGCGCACATTGGTGACTTCGCATTTTTGGATAATGTCCATGCCCATGTCAGAACACGCACGCGCGTAGCCCCAAGCCACTGCATCATGACGCGCGGTGCCACCGCGTGCTTGCCATAGGCCACCGAGCACAGGATAGCGCGGGCCATTGAGTTCAATAATCGGGCAAATTTCTTTGACTTTGCCAGGGCCAATCCATTCGGTCGGCACGCCTTGCAAGGCGTTCGCATGTGCTGTGCGTTTGTAGCCGCGAATTTCGTGCTGGGTTTGCGCGAGCATCAAAACGCCGCGCGGAGAAAACATGATGTTGTAGTTCAGATCTTGCGAGAGCGTTTCGTATAAGGAACGCGACTTCTCATAGATCGCCGCAGACGGATCTTGCAGGTAGTTCGAGCGGATAATTGTCGTGTTGCGTCCTGTGTTGCCCCCGCCCAACCAGCCCTTTTCGATGACAGCCACATTGGTGATGCCAAAATTCTTGCCAAGGTAATATGCGGTTGCCAGACCATGCCCACCTGCACCAACTATAATCACATCATATTTTGCTTTGGGCTCGGGAGATCGCCACGCGCGCTCCCATCCAGTGTGATGACGCAAGGCTTCGCGTGCGATGGCAAAGGCTGAATAACGCTTCATGAATGGCCCCTTGGACTAGTAACGAAGTGGAGCGACGGCAGAGTCGTCCTGTCATTTGGTTGTGGTGCGGATGACAAAAAAGAGGATACTCCCCGCGACGTAAACGCGTCTTTTTGCGACCCACCTTATTATTTAGCGAGGATTCTAGCGACGTCCATTGATTTCAGACAGCGCGATTCTCGACGAAAGCCGCAGCCGCGACATGAGGTTGCAGACTGCCCTCTTTTTTTCGCAGGTTTTTCAGACTAGATGAAGTGAAACAGATAGGAAAGTCCAATGACGTTTTGGCTGATCACGATGGCGCTCGCCCTTGGAAGTTGTGCCTTGCTCGCACTGGCGCTGTGGCGCGGACATCTTGGTGCGCGCCCTGCTGCAGAATTTGATCTTCGCGTTTACCGAGATCAGCTTTCCGAAGTGGAGCGTGACATCGAGCGCGGAGTTATCAAAGGCGATGATGCAGAGCGTGTGCTGACCGAAATTTCGCGCCGTATTCTGACCGCTGATAAAGCTCTTCAAGACGAGAGCGTCGATGTGCGCAGTCCGAAAGCCACCCGCTTTGTTGCTATCGGCGCCTTGGCTGCGGTTTTGATTGGCGGGTCTTTTGCATTGTATCGCGATTTAGGTGCACCGGGGTACGGCGATCTCGCGCTCAGCACCCGCATTGAAGCGGCCGCCGATGCACGCGCGTCTCGACCTGATCAAGCAACAGCCGAGGCATCCTTACCCCCCTTTGTCATCGCGCCTGACACCCCAGAGACCTATGCAGAATTGATCGTGAAACTTCGTGAAGCCGTCGAAAAACGCCCTGACGATTTGCAAGGCGCTACGTTGTTGGCAACCCACGAGATGCGTTTGGGCAATGCAGTGGCGGCCCATGCCGCACAGGCTGATGTGATCCGCCTTAAAGGCGCAACAGTAAACGCTGAGGACTACGCGACCTACGCCGATATGCTTATCATCGCAGCCGGCGGCTATGTGTCACCAGAGGCAGAAGGTGCCTTGGCCCGCGTTTTGCGATTTGATCCCAAGAACGGTGTTGCGCGGTACTATTCCGGCTTGATGATGTTGCAGGTCGGTCGCCCTGATGTTGCATTCCGTGCTTGGGCGCAGTTGCTCCAAGACAGTGGTGGGGACGAGGGTTGGGTTGTGCCCATTCGTGAACAGATTGAAGACCTCGCATTTCGGGCGGGTGTTAAATACGAACTACCCCCAGCGAAAGACACGTCCCTAACGGGCCCAAACGTTGAAGACATTGAAAACGCTGAGACTATGAGTGATGAGGAGCGTACGGAGATGATCCGTGGTATGGTGGATCGACTGTCAGATCGCCTTGCTACAACTGGCGGTAGCGCAGAAGAATGGGCGCGCTTGATTGGCGCACTTGGTGTCTTGGGAGAGGCTGATCAGGCTGCGTTGATCTGGCAGAATGCGAAAGATGTGTTCGGGGATCGACCAAATGATTTGGCAATTGTTCGCGGTGCTGCGCGCAAATTGGGGATCACGCAATGATCTTTGAAACGATTGACGATTTCGCCGCCGCATTGCCGCGCGCGCGCGCGCTGGTCGGTTTGGATCTTGGTACAAAAACCATTGGTGTCTCCGTGAGTGACGGGCTTTTGTCCGTAGCGAGCCCTTTGGAAACAATCAAGCGCACTAAATACACTGCCGATGCTGCGCGTTTGGAGCAAATCATAGAGGCGCGTTACATTGGGGGAATTGTGCTTGGCCTGCCGTTCAATATGGATGGATCAGAAGGGCCACGTTGCCAATCGACACGCGCTTTTGCCCGCAATCTCGCGCGTCAAAGTGAATTGCCAATCACCTATTGGGATGAACGTCTGTCCACCGTCGCAGCAGAACGCGCTCTGCTCGCAGCAGATGCATCACGCAGACGCCGCGCAGAGGTGATCGACAACGTCGCGGCCGCTTACATCCTGCAAGGCGCGTTGGATCGATTGAGCCATATCAGACGGGAAGCAGCAATATGAGTGATGAGATTTGGAGCCGTAACGAGCTTGACAGCCCGTGTATTCAGATTTGTGTCGTGCATCCAGAAACACGGCTCTGCACAGGGTGCAACCGCTCAATCGACGAAATATCGCGCTGGTCTAAGATGACCCGAGAAACGAGATTGTCGATCATGGATGAATTGCCATCACGACAGTCCATCCCAAAAGGACGTAGAGGCGGACGTGCCGCGCGCTTGAAACGGTAAAGAAGGGGCTCCGCCCCGTCCATCAAGATCCAATGCCCGTGGTATTTTAGGACTAAAAAGGCTTAAAGCTTGGTAATATTACGTGACAAGCGTGCTGTTTGGAGCATGCTTTGCTTGACTTGTTGCAGATCTGCGTATTGACGAGGATTAGTATTACCGCGGTTTTTTTCTCTTCGCCACTTGATCAACGCCAGCATTGATGCCTTTGTTGATTGCAATGCTCATTACGCGGCGTATCACAATATTAATAATGTGGTTCATGTTCATACTATTGTCCTTCGATTTGCCTCGATACAGCTTATAGCTGCGAATTGTGCAGATTTCAGGGCAAATCGTGAAACTATTCCTCGAATAGCTCAGTTTGGTTTTCGTCGCTGTCTTCGCGTTCTTCATCAAGCGCGTCGCTTAAGCTCGGTGGTGGACGATTTTCGAGTAAACCAGCGGAGCGGAGCTCTTTCAAGCCTGGTAAATCACGCGCGCTTTCAAGGCCGAATTGATCCAGAAAATCGGGCGTCACCACGAAGGTGACAGGTCGCCCAGGTGTCATTTTCCGGCGGCCAAAACGGATCCATTCCATTTCCAACAGTTGATCCACCGTGCCGCGCGACACGGAGACACCACGAATTTCCTCAATTTCGGCGCGGGTAACAGGTTGATGATACGCAATAATTGCTAATGTCTCAATTGCGGCCCGTGACAGTTTGCGAGTCTCAACGGTTTCCTTTTGCATAAGAAAACTCAGATCGCCTGCCGTGCGCATTGCATAAGCATTGCCTGTTTTGATCATATGCACGCCGCGCCCCTCATAACGCTTTTGTAGGTGCACCAGCGCTTCGCCCGCGTCACAGCCGTGGGGCATACGCGCATTCAGCTCAGCGATTGTCACAGGATCCGCACTCGCAAAAAGTACCGCTTCGACCATGCGTTCTTGTTCGGCAATGGGTGGCGCTTCAAAGAGGCTGTCTTCGATCTCAGGCGTTTGCGTGTCACTCACCTTACTCTCTCCGTCTTAGTTCTATCGGCTCGAACAAGCCCGATTGGCGAAGTTCTGCCTTGCCTTCTTTTACAAGCTCAAGCGAGGCCGCAAAGGTTGCCGCCGTCGCAGAGCGGCGTTTGATAGGATCTTTCTGCCAATCTTCCGGTAGGTAGCTTGAAATATCCGTCCATTTGCCAGCAAAGCCGATAAGGCCGCGCATGTGCCCCAGCGCTTCCTCCATCGTGTAGACCGCGTCACGATCCATAACGAAGGGGCGAAATTCATCGCGGGTTCTAATCCGCGCGTAGCCTTGCATGAGATCAAGAAGCGTAGCGGAATAGGTCACTTTGCGCACCCTTTCTACCACTTCGGGAATTCCGCGCGCGAAGAAATCACGCCCCAAGCGATCCCGCGCCATGAGCCGAGCAGCGACATCGCGCATGGCCTGCAAACGCTCAAGCTGGAACGCCAAATGTGCGGCCAGCTCTTCGCCCGATGGCCCCTCTTCCGTTGGATCAGGGGGAAGTAACAGGCGAGATTTCAAGAAGGCCAACCATGCGGCCATCACCAGATAATCCGCAGCGAGTTCGAGGCGCAGTTCCTTCGCACGCTCAACGAACAAGAGATACTGACGAGCCAGTTGCAGTACCGAGATCTTGCGTAGATCAACTTTTTGCGTGCGCGACAAAGAAAGCAAGATATCGAGTGGGCCTTCATAGCCATCCACATCGACGATCAACGCCTCTGCGGCCATGCGATCTTCTACGGACAAGCGCTCTTGCGCGTCCCCGTCCCAATCTTTGGCAGTCTCTGTGGTGTCAGGCGTCATTTCCTGCCTCATTTGCGAGCGCTTCAAGCTGCGCGTGCAAATGGGAAATGTCAACAGGATCAGGTGTATGTCGGGTCGCAAGCGCGGCCTCACCACGTCGGATTGCGGCGGCATTCATCGTGCCGGAGGCCTCAACGACCTCCTGCATCTCGCCCATGTCGCCATTGCAATGCAAAACAACATCGCAACCCGCATCAATTGAGAGACGCGATAGCTCCGCAAGGGAACCTGCGAGGGCTTTCATGGTGATATCATCCGTCATGATCAGCCCGTCAAAGCCGATATCCGCGCGGATCAACCCCATCATTTTCGACGAGAGCGTTGCGGGCCGATCATCAAATGCGCTGTATGTAATATGCGCGGTCATCCCCATCGGAAGATCGTTCAAGGCCGCGAATGCCGCAAAGTCGTTTTGACGCAGCAATTCATCGTTGGTATCGACGATGGGCAAATCTAGGTGGCTGTCTGACACCGCACGGCCATGACCCGGAATATGCTTCAAAACAGGCAAAACGCCGCCATCAATCAAGCCACCTGCGACTGCCTGTCCGATCTCAACAACAGATTGTAAGTCATTACTATAACATCTGTTTTTCAAGAATTCATGCGTCTCATCACTGGCAATATCAACCATCGGTGCACAATTGGCGTCAATGCCAAGATGCATCAATTCATCCGCAATAATGCGATAACGCAAATACATCGCGCGGGGTGCATTCGCACCGTAACGCTTCACATCGTCCAAAGGTGGCAACCATTGCGTCGCAAGCGGCGGACGCAAACGCTGAACACGGCCCCCCTCTTGGTCGATTAGAATTGGTGCATCACGGCCTACACAATCGCGCAGGCTTTCGCAGAGGTGCAGAATTTGATCATGATCTTCGAGGTTACGATCAAAAACTATAAAACCAAAGGGATCTGCTTCGCGAAAAAAACTGGCCTCGCTCGCACTTAGAGTTGAGCCAGAACAGCCAAGTATCGTGGCCCCCTGTGCCACTAGCGTGTCACCACAGGGATACAGTCCGTGTTCTGCGCAGTCAAAGCCGAGCAGAACCGACGCGCATCACCAAGATCAGAAAAACCCATCGCACGCAGGCGGTAGAAAGTGCGTCCGCCGCTTGTTGCACGCTGTACAACGCGGTCTTTTCCGGCCATATAGTCACTAAAACGCGCTGTGAAACGCATCCATTCATTGCGCGCGATTTCAGGGCTTTCATAGGCACCAAGCTGCACAAGGCGCGTACCCGCGGGAATGCTTGCAGGATCAACATCCTTCACGCCACTTGACGTCGCATCAAGCACATTCAACGATGCGGTGCGTACGCCTTGGGGGCGCAGTTTAGGTCGCAAGGACAGCGTTACACCAGGGATGTTAGTTGCAATCGCATCTTGACTAAGAACGACGGGAGCCAAAACTTGGTGGATTGACGCAGCTTCTGTCTTCATATTCCCAGCAGACGTTTGGATTGGGTCTGTCTTGAACTCACCCTGCGTGGTCAAAGGTGTCGCCCCTGCTGCGATTTTCGCGGCAAGCGCTTCGATGGAGGCCATTTTAGGATCAGTTGCAAGCACGTCCCCACCGACGCGAGCCGTAAGGGTGAGCGTGCCATTGGCACGAGTATCAGCGTCCGTCGACGCACCACCATCAGGAGCAAATCGTGGTTGAGCCGCCGCCAACTGGTCGATCAAAGCCGTATCTTCGTTTGACAAATCAATGGGTTCTGGAGCAAGCACGATACGCTCGGACGGACCAGCGGCGCCACCAGCGGCAGCCACGTTGTTCACAGCAAGACCTTGGTTCAACGCCTCGGCACCACCGGGCTCGGCGGGACGGATACGCATCTCACCCTGCACCGCGCGCACAACTGGAACACCAGCAACATCGCGTGCGATCAATTGATAGCTCCAAACGCCAACGCCGATAACAATGGCTAGCGACAGACCCGCGCCAGTCAACGCAGCGACGGCCTTCACTGGATTGCCCGAGGACGGGCGTTCCGCCTGAGAGGATTGAACGGGAGGCTGTTGATAACCTTGATACGCTTGATACGATCCAGCCTGAGGCGCAAAACCACGCCCCTTAATTGGAAAATCTGCCATTTTGCCTCACATCTGTGCGCGCGACACAAAGCCGCTCCGCATCAATCGTCGAACTACTCAAGTCCGGTGAGGAATGTCATTCAGCGCATTTCTTCAACCGGATCAACACCCAAGATACCAAGGCCAGCGCAAATCACAACAGAGACGGACCGCGCCAGTGCTATTTTAGAAATAGATGTGGCATCTTGGCCGTCTTGTAGGAATCTCAGCTCAGGCAACTCATTACCCCGATTGTAGAGCGCGTGGAATTCACTTGCTAAATCATAGAGATAGAAGGCGATCCTGTGTGGTTCATTCGTGCGTGCAGCAAGCGCTACAAGGCGCGGCCATTCTGCGAGCTTCTTGGCGACAGCGATCTCCGCCTCGTGATTAAGTTGTGTCAGATCAGGCGTCGCGGACAAATCCAGCCCCGCATCCGAAGCTTTACGCAGCACAGAATGCACCCGCGCATTGGCGTATTGAACGTAGAAAACAGGGTTATCCTTGGACTGCTCCAGCACTTTATCAAAGTCGAAATCCAAAGGCGCGTCATTCTTGCGCGTCAACATATGGAACCGCGTCGCGCCTGCGCCCACTTGATCCACAACATCGCGCAAAGTCACAAAGGTCCCTGCCCGTTTGGACATCTTGAACGGCTCACCGTTTTTGAACAACTTAACCAGTTGCGTTAGCTTGATATCCAGCGGTACTTTTCCATCAGACAAAGCCGAGACAGCTGCCTTCATCCGTTTTACGTACCCACCATGATCCGCGCCGAAAACGTCGATCAGCATATCAAATCCGCGCGACACCTTATCGTAGTGATACGCGATATCTGGTGCGAAATAGGTCCAAGCCCCATCGGACTTCATAACAGGGCGATCCACATCATCCCCATGCTCTGTCGATTTGAACAATGTCTGCTCGCGCGGCTCCCAATCCTCAGGCTTCTTGCCCTTCGGTGGCTCAAGCACACCCTCATAGATCAAGCCCTTATCTTTCAAAGCGTCAATAGCAGCTTCAATCCGGCCCGTGCCGTAAAGCGATTTTTCCGAGTAGAACACATCCATCTCAATCCCGAGCGAGGCAAGATCAGCCCGCACCAGATCCATCATTTTTTCGGTCGAGAACTCCCGCACATCAAGCAGCCAGTCGCTTTCATGCTTGCCTACATAGGCGTCGCTAACCTTCTCTTTCAGCTCTTCGCCGACAGGGATCAGGTAATCGCCGGGATATGTGCCATCCTCAAACGCGACTTCTTGGCCGTGCGCTTCAAGATAACGCAGATATACAGACCGCGCGAGCACATCGACCTGCGCGCCGCCATCATTGATATAATATTCCCGCGTGACGGCATAGCCCGCATAATCCAGCAAGCTCGCTAAGGCATCGCCAAATACGGCGCCCCGCGTGTGTCCTACATGCAAAGGACCCGTCGGGTTCGCGGAGACATACTCTACATTAACTTTTTTGCCCTGCCCCATGTCAGAGCGCCCAAAATCAGCCCCCTGATCCAGAACAGTGCCAATCACACCCTGCCAAAGCGCGCTTGACAGCCGCATATTCAAGAAACCGGGGCCCGCGACGTCGACCGATTCGATCCGTGGATCCAAGATCAAATGCCTCGCTAAAGCGTCCGCAATATCTCGTGGCTTCATCTTAGCAGGTTTCGCCAAAACCATAGCCGCATTGGTCGCCATATCTCCATGCGCGCCATCGCGCGGAGGCTCTACCGCGACGTTGGCAAAGTCTAGATCAGCGGGCAAAACGCCCTGCGCTTGCATGGCCTCTAGCGAGGTCAAGACAGCACTGCGAATATCATCAAAGAGGTTCATCGAACACGTCCCATAAGGTTTGAGCGGGTCTTACCACGCACAGCACAACTTTCAACGGCTTAGCCAAGCAAACGTGTATGTTCTTGCTGCGCAAAGCGGTCCGTCATGCCAGAAATATAGTCAGAAACGATGCGCGCCAACGCGGTTTCATCCTTCGCGTTCTCGATATCGACTTGCCATTCCGCAGGCAGCAGATTGGTCTGATTCATAAAGAGGGGGAACAACTCTTCGACCACTTTGGTCACACGTTCGCGCATTTGAACAACCGAGGGCGCGCGGTACATGCGGATAAAAAGAAATTCACGTATCACTTTAAGATCATGCCATAGATCGTTGGAAAATATAATAACTGCATGATCTAATGCACGTACATCTAACACAGTCTCAACTGCACTTTTAACCAAGATGTTGCGACTGGTTTGAATGACATCAGAGACCATCACACCAAACACGCGCCGCAAAGCTTCATGCATGCGGCGGCTTGATTCTAGCGTCGGGTAAAGTTGGTCCACCTGCATAAAAGCGTCACCAACAATGGGCAGTGCGCGAATATCATCCTCGGAAAATAAACCTGCGCGCAAACCATCGTGCAAATCGTGATTATTGTAGGCAATATCATCAGAAAGCGCCGCGATCTGCGCCTCAGCGCTCGCGAATGTGTGCAGTTCAAGATCATGCCGTGCGTTATACTCGCTGAGCACATGAGGCAAATCACCTGTCACAGGACCGTTGTGTTTCGCCAATCCTTCCAGTGTTTCCCATGTCAGGTTGAGCCCATCAAAATCCGCATAATGCCGCTCAAGCGCAGTGACGATTTTTACCGCCTGCGCGTTATGATCAAAACCACCATATGGTTGCATCAACGCATCAAGCGCGTCTTCGCCCGTGTGACCAAACGGCGTGTGGCCAAGGTCATGGGCGAGCGCAATCGCCTCCGTGAGCTCTTCGTTCAAGCCAAGCGCGCCCGCCATCGTGCGCGCCACTTGTGCGACCTCAATAGAATGCGTGAGCCGCGTGCGGAAATAGTCGCCCTCATGTTCGACAAACACTTGGGTTTTATGTTTCAGCCGCCGAAACGCACTGGAATGAATTATCCGATCACGGTCGCGTTGAAAACAAGTGCGATGCGCACTTTCTTCTTCAACCACCAAACGGCCCCGCGTTAAAAGTGGATCGCAAGAATATGATGCGCGCATGAAGTCCCGTCCTTGCCGCTTGTCCCGAGCCCCACTATATTGAAACCACAGCAAAGAGCCAACAGGCGGATCACCCCGATGAACTTACCTCCCAAAGTGACTGCGCGCGCGTTTGAACGTCTCTCCGAGATTGGTGCCGCCGAGCAAGGTCAAGCCTTGCGCGTGGCTGTTGAGGGTGGCGGTTGTTCAGGCTTTCAGTACGAAATCAAACTCGATGCGCCCGCGAGCGACGATTTAGTACTCGAAGGCAGCGGCGAGAAAGTCGTCGTCGACACTATGTCGCTTCCGTTCTTGGAGAACGCGGTGATCGATTTCTCCGAAGAACTCATCGGTGCGCGTTTCACGATTGAAAACCCAAACGCGTCCAGTTCTTGTGGATGCGGCACCAGCTTTTCTATGTAAACTCTCGCAATTTCTTACCTGCGCGCAAGTTCATGGACCTGTGCAGCCATTACGCTTGATCCGCCAGACGAAGCCCGCGCGAAGTGATCGAAAAACGCCTCAAATTCTGAGGTCGATTTAATTATTTCCGAGAGATGTCGTGCCACCCTATCATCCAAACGCGTGAAGACATTGCGTCTCATTACGCTCCATTGAGCAGATCGCGGCCCATCCCAGCTAAATAAGATTTCAGACATCGCCCCCAAAGCGCCAATATTATTTTGCGCTGCGTAAAACCCAACACCCGTAGACGTATAGGTGTCTTTGAAAGAGTTAGCGCCCATCTGCGCCATCGCCCAATTGGTCACCAGATATTCATGGTAATTATCCCCAGCCCCCGCGTCCTGCAAAGTGATCTCAAACGCGTGCGCAGTCGTTTTAACCAGATCCTCCCATGCTTGGGGGGCCACCTTGCCTGCATAGCGAAGGGCGATACAGACCTCTGCCAATAGATCGGTATTTTGATCAAGCTGTGCAAGTATGCCGCAAAAGATCAGACTTTGCACAGCGTCCGCACTTATTTTCGGGTCGCGACGACCGTATTCAGAAAGGTAAAAGACAATATGCGTCAACTCATAGGCCACTTTGTGATTGGGCAACGCAAAGGTTGCGCTGTGATTGATAAAGCGGTGCAATCGCGCCTGTAGGTCCGTCTCTTCGCCCACCCCCATACCGCGGCGCGCAAGTAATCGCGTGGTTTCAGCACGTTGAAGGTCAGAGAGTTCAGCGTTAATCAGGCCTTGTTGATCAATCCGCGCGCAAATAGTCTCAGCGTGATCTCCCGCCAGCCCCAGCCCCTCGAGATCAAGCGCGATCGAGGCAAAAAACCTGTAATACTGCGGAAAGAAAGCCAAACGTTTAGGCAAATTATCGTAGATTTGCGCGTAAGCACTCAGATCATAGCTATCAAGCATGCTCGCAGAGCATTCAAGGATATTCAAAAGCTCAGCGTTTTCTTTCAACCAAAACACATCGTTTGGATCACGGCGCATTTTAGCGAAACTGTGCAAAAGCGCACCCCGATCATGTGCTTTGGGATTTTGGCGACGAGACAGTGAAATGACATTGCTGGACATAAATTGCTCCTGTTGTGTGAAGTCACCGCCTCGTAAATCGCCTCGCAACATTAAGATCCAGAGATGAACAAATCGGTCAATTCGCCACGCAACTGCGCAGATCCGGTCGTCGGTGCGGAGCCGGAAATGAAAAGCTCAGCCCCTTGGCCGGAATGTACATCACCTGTGGCAACAGGCGCGGAGCCGGAGATAAACATTTCAACGCCGTTACCCGCGTGCAAATCGCAGTTGGTTGGGGCTGAACCAGAGATGAAAAGCTCTGTCCCGTGGCCGCTGTGAAGGGATGTGGAAAGTGTCGTGGACTCAATTTCTGATTTCAAAAGTGCAGACATCGTTATTCTCCAATTTGGGTTTCGATGTCGAAAATAGTTACACTCTTAACGTGTGTTTTAAATACCCACATTTGCAATAAGTGTTTTGTTTTTAAGTTATCCACATTGGCTTTTAGCGTTAAGCGCCTGAAAATCTGATGTCATAAAAGTTATCCAGAATTTGGAAAAAATTTGTCAAACCAATCGTAGGCTGGGTTATTAGACCGAAGAAACACAACACGCATGCCACGAGTTTGGTTGTAATTTTCAACGAAGAGGCGAATCATTCTTAACCCGATACCACTTGGTAAAACGCTTAGATTTCATTTTTCGCCGTCAGTTGTGGCCGGCATCTCATCCGAAGTTTCATTTTTTGGCGCTTCCTCTTGGGCGGGGGCTGGCTAGGCCAAAGCTTCATCAGGAAACTGCTCGGGCGCGGTCAAGAAAATCGTGCGAGATGCGGAATCAATGCTAACCTCAGGCATCTCGGTGTGCTCGGACAAAACCGCATTCAATTTAGCTTCTGCGGCCTCAAAGCGTTGACGCATAGTTAGTAGCTTGGTTTCGCCTGTATTGGATTTAAAAAAATTCAAAATTTTCAACATATCGCCCTCTATCAATTGTTGGGGCCTTGAATAATTAGGAAGCCACATGAACGCACCGGGGAAAAACTCTGAATAAAATCAATCATGATCTTCGCTTCGCGCGCGGCCTTTGCTTGCACCTCCTCGCACTAAAGGAATATCAAGTTCCAAGCAGCGGGAGCTTGAGCCATGAAAATCGCAACCTTCAATATCAACGGTATCAAAGCGCGGATCGCCGCCCTACCCGAGTGGCTAAAAGACGCGCAACCTGATGTGGCTTTGCTGCAAGAGATCAAATCCGTCGACGAAGGCTTCCCGCGCGAGCTGTTTGAAGACATGGGATATAACGTCGAAACACATGGGCAAAAATCATTTAATGGCGTCGCCATCCTGTCCAAACTTCCGCTGGAAGACGTGCGGCGCGGTCTGCCAGGCGACGACAGCGACGAACAAGCCCGCTGGATCGAAGCCACAGTGGTTGGCAAACAAGCGATCCGTGTTTGTGGCTTGTACTTGCCGAACGGCAATCCCGCGCCTGGTCCGAAATATGACTATAAACTTGCTTGGATGGCACGTTTGCAAGCCCGCGCAGAAGCGCTTTTGGCAGAGGAAACCCCTTTTTTGATGGCGGGTGATTACAACATTATCCCACAAGATGAAGATGCACGCCATCCCGAAGTATGGCAAGAGGATGCTTTGGCACGACCAGAAAGCCGTGCGGCCTATCGGCGCTTAGTAAACCTTGGTCTGACGGAAGCCTTTCGCGCACGCGTGCACGGGCCAGAACATTATAGCTTCTGGGATTATCAGGCCGGTGCATGGAACAAGGACGATGGCATTCGCATTGACCATTTCCTACTTAGCCCTGCGGTGGCGGATATTCTTGTAGACTGCCAGATCGACATGCACGTGCGCGCGGGTGAAAAACCATCCGATCATGTGCCTGTTTGGGTCGAGCTGGGTAATTAAGAAAAGGGTTGGGGCCAGCCCGCAATCCCCCGAGTATTTAGAGACCAAAGCAGGGGTTAGCGGCGCGTGGCCATAAAGCTTTGTAAGCGCAACAGACCTTCTTTGATGTCATCAGTGCTGCGGGCATAGGACAGGCGGAGCGTTTGATGACCGCGTTTGCTATCAAAATCGAGGCCTGGCGTGACAGCGACCCCCGCTTTCTCCAAGATTTCGGCAGCAAAGGCGCGACTGTCATTTGTGTAATCGCTCACATCCACATAGGCGTAAAACCCACCATCCGGGGGCGCGAATTTGTCAAAGCCTGCTGTAGGCAAGCCGTCCAAGATTAGCCTACGGTTATCGCGATAAACCGACATATTTGCGTCGAGTTCTTCATGGCACTCCATCGCCGCAAGCGCTGTCACTTGCGAGATATGGGGCGCACAGATGAACATGTTTTGCGCAAGGCGTTCGATCACCCGCACATGATCTTCGGGAACAACCATCCAGCCAACGCGCCACCCAGTCATCGAAAAATATTTCGAGAAGGAGTTGATGACATAAGCGTCGTCTGTGAGTTCCAAGGCGGTGACGGCCTTCGCCTCATATTCGATCCCGTGATAGATTTCGTCTGAAACAAAAGCGGTTCCGGATTCATGTGCGGCACCAATCAGATCCGACATTGCAGATTTACTCAGCATAGTGCCAGTTGGATTCGCAGGCGATGCCACCATTAATCCCTGTGCGTTCAGGTTTTCCAGGTCTCGCGCGACTGGTTGCAGACGATTTTCGGGACGGGCTTCAATCAAGACCGGCTCGAGGCTCAGAGCTTTGAGAATTTGACGGTAACTTGGATAGCCCGGCGCGCCGATGGCGACGCGATCCCCCGCCTCAAACAGCGCCGTGAAGGCGAGCAAGAACGCAGAGGAAGAGCCAGATGTGACGATCACGCGCTCTGGGTTCAGATCAACATTATACCACTCGCCATAAAGCTGCGCGATGCGTTTACGCAGCGCAGGCAGACCTAAAGCAACCGTATATCCAAGCGCGTCTTCTTCCATAGCTTTTGCCGCAGCTTGCCGCGCACCCAGTGGTGCAGCAGTGCCTGGTTGCCCCACCTCCATATGAATGATGTGACGCCCCGCCGCTTCAGCCGCGCGGGCCGCTTCCATGACGTCCATCACAATAAAGGGATCAACCACTCCACGGCTTGAGTTTCGCATCTACCTCTCCCATTCTAAAATATGATGTGCTTTCACCGTGAAATCAAAGGACAGTCAATGCGTTTGCTTGCCAGTTTTGTTGTCATGTTTGCCCTGTTGGCGCTGCCCGTGCGTGCACAAAGCCTTATTCGTGACGCGGATATCGAACATGCGTTGGCACAATTGGCGCGTCCGATCTTGCAAGCGGCGGGACTAAGCCCTGCGCAAGTGAAGATCTTGTTGATCGATAGTCGTATTCCAAATGCGTTTGTGATCGATTCTCGGGCAATCTTTATTCACACGGGCATGATCACCCGCCTTAAAAGCGCCGAAGCCCTGCAATCCGTGATCGCGCATGAGGCAGCGCATATCGCCAACGGTCATATCTCACGACGCTTGTCGCAGCTTGGCACGCGCAACAATATCACAGGTCTTGGCATTGCTTTGGCCGCAGCGGTGGCCGCGAGTGGCGCTAAAGGATCAGGAGCGATCGCGCTTGGGGTCGCGTCATCTGCGCAGCGCAATTTGCTCAGCCATAGCCGCGCCGAGGAAAGCTCTGCCGATCAATCCGCGGTGCGCTATCTGGCCGCCTCGGGCATTTCGACGCGCGGCGCGATTGAGGTGCACGATATTTTCAAAGGCCAAGATGTGTTGTCACAGTCGCGTCAGGATCCTTATGCACGCTCCCATCCCTTCACCCGCAATCGCGTGCGCGCGATGGAGGCTTATGTGAACGCTTACGGCGGCGACATCCCGTTTAGCGACACCAGCCGATACTGGTTTGAACGCGCGAAAGGTAAGATCTGGGGCTTTCAGCAGGCTCCGAAAAGCACATTGCGCCGCGTTAAACAAATGCCCACGGGTGATATCAAATTGATGATGGAAGCCATCGCATATCACCGGCGCGCCCAGACCTCAAAGGCTGCGGGTGTGCTGCAGAAGTTGCTGAAATCTCGCCCGAATGATGCCTATTACCATGAGCTAATGGGGCAAGTTCTTTTGGAAGGTCGCCAGTACAAAGCCGCTGTTAATGCCTACGGTCGCGCTGCAAAACTGGCCCCGAAGAACACGTTGATCTTGGCTGGCTATGGTCGTGCACTGCTGGCTGCGGGCCAAGCTAAATCCGCAGTGGAGGTTCTAGAGCGCGCACGCTCACGCGATTTTCGCGATCCTGCCGCGTTGCGCGATCTGGGAAATGCCTACGCAAAAACCGGACGCCCTGCGATGGCCTCGCTCCTAGTCGCGGAACGGTATGCGTTACGCGGACGATTTCAGGATGCGGCACTCCATGCAGAACGTGCAGCGGGGCGTTTGCCACGTGGGTCTGGTCCTTGGCAAAGGGCGCAAGATGTGCTCAGTGCTGCACAAAGACAAAAATAGCATTTTGGGAGAGCTTTGAAATGAAACGACTTCTTGCCTCAACAAGCCTGTGCCTTGCAGTGTTCTCAGCACCTGTCGCGGCCTTTGATATAACCGCAATGTCAGACGCAGAACGAGCCGCGTTCCAAGAGGAGCTGCGCGCTTATTTGATGGCGAACCCGCAGGTCATTCTCGACTCCGTCAATCAAATGGAAGCGCAACAGGCAGAGCAGCAAGCGCAAGACGATCTATCCTTGGTCGCAACCAACGCCGAAGCGCTGTTTGAGGATGGCTTTTCTTGGATCGGAGGCAATCCTGAGGGCGATCTCACGGTTGTTGAATTCCTTGACTACCGCTGTGGCTATTGCCGCAAGGCCCATGAGGAGGTCGCACAGCTTTTGGAAGCAGACGGAAATATCCGATTGATTATAAAGGAATTTCCCATCCTCGGTGAAGCCTCAGCCATCTCTTCCCGCTTCGCAATTGCCGCCAAACAAATCGGTGGCAACGAGGCGTATAAAGCCGTTCATGACGCGATGATGTCGTTTGGCGGTGAGCCCTCTGCCGCGGCTTTAGGGCGTTTGGCGGAAGGTCTCGGCCTTAACGCGAAGGCCATCGTTGCACGTATGGACAGCCAAGAAGTGGAGAAGGAAATTTCCGAAACGCGTGCCCTTGCGCAGCGTTTGCAGATCCGTGGTACGCCGACATTTGTGATGGGTGGCCAACTGGTGCGTGGCTACGTCCCGCTTGATGCAATGCAGCAAATTGTCAAAGAAGAGCGCAACTAGCGTTTACAAAAACGTCTTGTGATACCGCACAAGTCGCTCGAAATGTGCATCCAAAGCGCGCTTCAAGTGAGGCGCGCTTTTTACTGTCTGGATATAATCCACCAAAATCCCGTACTGACGAATTTGGCGTTCCAGACGCTGATCGGGACGCAGACGGCGCTGGCGCTCTCCCTCTTCAATCACTTGAATTTGCTGTCTTTCAGGCTCATTCACAGCGTTCATCTTCAGCGGCAGGACCTTGCCGTTCATTAAGGATTTTTCCGCGTCAAAACGTTGAAACAGCGCCGCTTCCAAAGGTTCGATGTCCAACTTTTCCGCCACCGGCCACGCCCAGACATAGGCAATTTCCCATACATCAATCTGACGATTGGCGATGATGTCAGAGCGCGCAGAAGTCAGGTGGCGCCGCACACGCGAGCGGATGCCATCAACAGATTGCCCCACATACATCGGCACGCCGTCGAGATCACAAAGCGCATAAACACCGATCTCATCACTCAAATCGGACAGTGCAGATTTGCGAAACTCTTGAGCGCGACTCATGCAGGGACCTTGGCGCGCGCTTTACGTAACATCGGCTGAAACAGCATTTCATCAAGGTAGCTGACGATTGGAACGACCACACCGTCGCCAGCCACTTTGTAAGCGCTGTTGTAATGTGTGGGCATTCTGTAGCTCTCGGGGAGCCCCATCAGACGGCTTGCCTCTTTACTCGACAGCAAGCGCGCTTTGACAGAATTGCCTTTCACAAACAGGATCGTCTGACGCGAAGAACCACCTGCGGGCGTGCGCAGACAACCCGCAATACCATCAAAACGCACCTCTGCACGTTGGCGGATTTTGCCGTTTTCATCTGGCCGCCCGCGCTTGTAGAGCAGACCAATCTCGCGCTTACCGGTCCTGCGCGCATGGGCAATTCGCGCAGCACTTGGCTCGGACATCATATCCAGCAGCACGTCGACTTTCGCTTCTGACTGCCATGAGGTGTCGGGTTTGCGATCAACAACATCCGCGATTGAGGTCGTGCTCAACGTGGGCGGTTGATGCGCCCACCATGTGAAATCCGTCTTCAAATCAGCGTTAGCAGCGTTCACATAGCGGCGCAGTTTATCGGTATGAAACAGACCTGTAGGCGCGGCGAGCATGAGATCCTCACCAGCAATATCTTTGCGCAAAGCAATCACAAACAAACGCGGGCGGCTTTGCGGCACGAAATGCCGCGCATCAATCTCTAAGGCCCCAACGCGATATCCAAGGGCCGCTAGCGAATTGAGAACATGGGTGAAATCTTGCCCGCCTGCCCTGCTCATCAAACCCGTAACGTTCTCAAATGCGATGATGCTTGGCACAAATCCCGCCTTCACGCCCTGCGAGAGCAAGCGCATCCAGTGATAAAACACCCCACTGCGCAGTCCCTTTAGCCCGCGACCCTTGCCTGCCAAACTGAAATCCTGACAAGGGCTCGACGCCCAAATCAGATCAAGCGGTTGGTGCAAGGTGCCCTCGGGCAGCTCAGCAACATCCCCCTCCAGCAAATGCGCGCCTCCCCAATTCTGGCGATACGTTTCGCATTTCATCGGGTCGATATCATTGGCCAGCACACAGTCCCACTGCGCGCCTAAAGCGGCATGCACCATGCCCCCACCAGAAAAGAATTCAGCGAATTTAGGTTTGCTTACAGTCGTTTGCACCATCACATTGCGCTATTCAGCGGCCTGCACTTCAGCCGCCATCTCCGCGTCAATCACCGCGGCACGCGCTTCGACCTGCTCTACAATATGTTCAACCATTTGATCATTGCTAAGCTTGTGACTTTGCTTTCCTGCGAGGTAAACCATACCCGCTCCGGCACCGCCGCCTGTGAAACCAACGTCGGTCATAAGGGCTTCACCAGGGCCATTCACAACGCAGCCAATAATCGAAAGGCTCATCGGGGTTTTGATATGCTCAAGGCGTTTTTCCAGCGTTTCAACGGTTTTAATCACATCAAAACCTTGCCGCGCGCAGGAGGGGCAGGAAATAATATTCACACCACGATGGCGCAACCCGAGAGATTTGAGAATTTCAAATCCGACTTTAACCTCTTCCACCGGATCCGCCGATAGCGACACACGAATGGTGTCACCAATACCCATCCACAAAAGATTGCCCAAACCAATTGCCGATTTGATCGTGCCGCTGACAAGCCCACCCGCTTCGGTGATGCCGAGATGGATCGGCGCGTCTGTAGCTTCGGCAAGCTGTTGATAGGCGGCCGCTGACATGAAGACGTCAGACGCCTTACAGCTAATTTTGAACTCGTGAAAATCGTTGTCTTGCAGAATGCGGATATGTTCTAGGCCACTTTCAACCATCGCATCTGGACAAGGTTCGCCATATTTTTCAAGGAGATGCTTTTCGAGCGACCCTGCATTCACGCCAATACGGATCGAACAACCATGATCTTTCGCCGCTTGGATCACTTCTTTGACGCGCTTCTCATCACCAATGTTACCAGGGTTAATCCGCAGGCACGCTGCGCCCGCTTCAGCCGCTTCAATCGCGCGTTTGTAGTGGAAATGGATGTCTGCGACGATGGGCACAGTGCTTTCGCGCACAATCTCTTTCAACGCTTTAGTCGACGCTTCATCCGGCGTTGAAACGCGCACGATGTCTGCGCCGGCTTCAGCGGCGGCTTGCACTTGCGCGACCGTGGCGGCCACATCAGATGTATCGGTGTTGGTCATCGTTTGCACCGCGATTGGAGCATCGCCCCCAACTGGCACATTGCCCACCATAATTTGGCGCGATGTGCGTCGATAGATATTTTTCCAAGGGCGGACGTGGTTCAGCGACATTGGGATTCCCTTTACGCACCTGCGAGCAGTTTCGCCCAACATAGGACGCAGTGTGGGATCAAGCAATGGAGAGTAGCGGGATTAAGTCAGCTTATTCGGTTGGGATTTGCAGCCCCTGGACCTCTGCCACAACACGTGCAAGGTCTTGGTCGGCACTGATATCCGCAACCGTATATTTCTCAGTCAAAGCATCCGCAGAAAGCGCAACTTTAGACGTCACCTGCCCACGAGGGCCCGCTGGACCAAAATGCTGGCCGTTTACTGCAAAGTAAATTGCACCGGATGCACCCACACGCAGTGTTGCGGGATCTTCCGTCATTGGAATTGGATAGGTATCGCCCGCATCCAGAATGCCTTCAAAAACAGACGTTCCGTCCGCCGCGCTCACGCGCACCCAAGCGGGGCGCACCGCGACAAGCTGAACCTGATCCGGAATTTGTTCAACAACTTGTGGTACAGTGGCTTCGATAGGCGCAATCAACACAGTTCCATCTGCGAACAGCACTGGTTCGTTTTGAGCGGCGGCATCCGCTTGCTCGGCAGCAAATGCCCCAAAGTTTTTTGGGTTAATCATAGAGATTGGAGCATCACGCGCTACAAGCACGGGGGTGTCCAACGCTTTCGGGCGATACAGACGATCAAGACCATCGACAACTGGTACAACGTCGCCTGTGATTGCGGCAACAGTTTCGTTTTCTTCAAACGGCACAGTCGCGCGCGCAACTGGGTCAAGGTCTGTCAGCACAATCGGCGTTTCATCGACTGGTGCGACACGCACTTGCTGAACTTCATTCAAAACAGTCCAACCACCAAATCCGATGGCCCCTAGCAAAGTTACCAAAACCAGCGTTGATCCAATTGCGCCCGGCTCTACCCGAGACATGAAGGCGTCGTTGATTGGCACGAAAGGCGTGCTTGGCTGAGCAAAAGGATCACGGCCCGCGGAAGACGACGCAATAATCTCAGCGGCACGGGATTTCTTGATAGAAGAGGCTTCATCCGACATGCCATGTGCCGTCGAGAACCCGCTTTCCTCACAGAACACATCAAACGCGCCCTCTGGATCCATGCCAAGGTAGCGTGCGTAAGACCGCACGTAGCCTGCAATGAAACCCGGCGTTTCAAACACGCTAGGATCAGCGCTCTCAATCGCAGAAATATAGGAGGCTTTTATCTTCAACTCTCGCTGCACATCGAGCAAGGATTTGCCGAGCGTCGCACGCTCGCCGCGCATCACATCACCGAGCTGCAAGTCGTAGTCGTCGAACCCTTTGGGGGCGACGTCCACGTCTTCTAGCTTGCGCGATTTTTTGCGCCCGATCATCTGCCCCGCCTCATACTCTTAGACAACGCCTTACCCGCAACTTATCCACAGGTTCGGCTCGTCTCATCGCCTTATTGGCGCATCAGTAGCACGACGCAACTGATTCTGCACTATTTTCGGGCTAACCCGTTAAATCGGCACGATTCAGCGCACAGTGCGACCAGAGCGCGTCCATCGCTTGAACTAAGGTATTCATCTCTTGAGGTCCATGCACAGGCGAAGGCGTAAACCGCAGCCTTTCTGTCCCTCTTGGAACAGTTGGGAAATTGATCGGTTGTGCATAGATGCCAAAGTCTTCGAGCAACATATCCGACAGTTTTTGCGTATGAACCGGATCACCCACCATCACGGGAACAATGTGACTGCCATGATCAATGATCGGTAAGCCCATCGCTTTCAGACGTGTTTTCAATATCTTAGCTTGGGTCTGATGTTGCTCCCGCAACTCAGGTGCTCGTTTGAGATATGCTACAGATGCCGCCGCCCCGGCCGCAACTGCGGGCGGGATGGAGGTCGTGAAAATGAAGCCCGGCGCATAGGAGCGGATCGCATCACACATCTTGTTGGACGCGGCGATATAGCCGCCCATGACGCCGTAAGCCTTCGCCAGTGTTCCGTTAATGATATCAAGGCGATGCATCAAACGGTCACGTTCGGCGACACCCGCGCCGCGCGGGCCGTACAAGCCGACAGCGTGCACTTCGTCGATATAGGTCAAGGCTTCGAACTCATCCGCGAGGTCACAGAGCGCTTCAATCGGGCCAAAATCACCGTCCATTGAGTATATTGATTCGAAGGCGATGAGCTTAGGGACTTTGGGGTCATCTGCTTCCAAAAGTTCGCGCAGATGTGCCACGTCATTGTGCCGGAAAATTCGCTTCGCGCCCCCATTGCGGCGCACACCTTCAATCATCGACGCATGGTTCAAGGCGTCGGAGTAAATGATTAGGCCTGGGAACAATTTTGGTAACGTCGAGAGCGTCGCATCATTCGCGATATAAGCCGACGTAAACAAAAGAGCCGCTTCTTTACCGTGCAAATCCGCAAGCTCCACCTCTAGCCGCTTGTGATAGACAGTCGTGCCAGAAATATTGCGAGTCCCACCAGAACCAGCACCTGTCGCATCAATCGCCTCATGCATGGCGTTCAAAACAACGGGATGTTGCCCCATGCCGAGATAATCATTGCCGCACCAAACAGTGATCGCCTGATCCGTGCCATCAGGCTTTCGCCACATCGCATGTGGAAAATTACCGTTTCGGCGTTCAATATCAATGAACGTGCGATAGCGCCCCTCAGAATGGAGGTTCTGCAAACTCACGTCGAGCTGTGCTGTGTAATCCAAAGAGCCACTCCCCCAAAACATATTCGTTGACGGGTTAAAAAAGAAGCATCGGCAGCAACTTACATCAACATTCGTTGAGCGAAGATTTAGCGCGCGCCCACTCCCATGGCAATGCTCTAGCATGGCGCGACATGTCGCAGCCTTGATCTATGTCATGAAAGCTTCGCAAGATCGCGCGTTTGGAAACACAGCGTCTTCTGGACAGTCCCGACGAGCATGATAGCGTCAACACAACGAACCCTCACAAACGGAAATTTCTCATGTCTCTTGATGCTGTTCTCGCTAAGATTGATGAAAACCTACCGGACGCAACAGAGCGTTTGCTGAACCTTCTGCGCATCCCTTCCATTTCAACCGATCCCGCCTTCAAACGTGATTGCGATGACGCAGCAGATTGGCTGGTCGCAGATTTACGAAATCTTGGTGCCGATGCTTCTAAACGTGTCACAACCGGTCATCCCATGGTGGTGGGTCATGTTGATGGCGACGGGCCACACTTACTGTTTTATGGTCACTATGACGTGCAACCTGTTGATCCCCTTGATCTTTGGGACACCCCACCGTTTGAACCTGCGATTGAGGACACCGACAAAGGACAAGTTATTCGCGGTCGCGGCTCCTCTGATGACAAAGGCCAGTTGATGACCTTTATCGAGGCGTGTCGCGCGTGGAAAGAAGTGCACGGATCACTCCCGTGCAAGATCACGTTTTTCTTTGAAGGCGAAGAAGAAAGCGGTTCACCGTCTTTGGTGCCTTTTATGGTAGAGAACGCGAAAGAGCTGACAACAGACATCGCCCTGATCTGCGACACGGGTCTGTTTGAATGCACGATCCCGTCGATCATCACTATGTTGCGTGGCCTCGTGGCAGAGGAAATCATCATCAAAGGACCAGACCGCGACTTGCATTCCGGCATGTATGGCGGTGTGGCGATGAACCCGATCCGCGTGTTAAGCAAAATCATCACGGGACTGCACGATACAACTGGGCGCATTACGCTGCCAGGTTTTTATGACGCAGTGCCAGAGCTAGAGGATGAAATTCGCGCGCAGTGGCAAGGACTTGGTTTTGATCACGCGAAATTCTTGGGCGATGTCGGCCTTAGCGTGCCTGCGGGAGAACAAGACCGCACCCCACTTGAAATGATCTGGTCGCGCCCAACCTGTGATGTCAATGGCATTTGGGGCGGCTATGCAGGCGATGGTTTCAAAACCGTCCTGCCCGCCGAAG
The DNA here is from genome assembly GCA_000156115.1 of Rhodobacteraceae bacterium HTCC2083. GTDB lineage: Bacteria > Pseudomonadota > Alphaproteobacteria > Rhodobacterales > Rhodobacteraceae > Planktotalea. Next base: position 3,092,486 of record DS995276.1, on the reverse strand, counting down.
CGGGTGCCAAGATCAGTTTCCGGCTCGTCGGTCAACAAGACCCCGATGCGATCCACGCAGCATTCGAGACATATGTGCGCAGCTGCTTGCCCGAGGACTACACCGTTGAATTCCCACTCGGCAAAGGCTCTAAAGCGAGCCAAATGTCGATCGACGATCCCGCTTTTGAGAAAGCGCGCAAAGCTCTAAGCGACGAATGGCCAAACCCTGCGGCCTACGTGGGTTGTGGTGGATCCATCCCGATTGCGGGGCACTTCAAAGATATTCTCGGCGTCGACGCGATGCTGATCGGGTTTGGTAAAGACGATGACCAGATCCATTCACCAAACGAGAAATACGATATGGAAAGCTTCCACAAGGGCACTCGGTCTTGGGCGCGTATTCTTGAGGCCTTATCAACGTGATAGAGGGGTTTCGCAACGAAACGCTCGTGGGCTCGAAAGGGCCCATCGCCTACTCTATCGCTGGCTCTGGTCCAGCCCTGATATTGCTGCATGGCTTTCCTCAAAACCGGTTTATGTGGCACCAAATCGCGCCAGAATTGGCGAAAACCTATCGCGTCATCTGTCCTGATTTGCGTGGATATGGTGGCTCTGCCAAACCCCTAGGCGTTGAAAACTACAGTTTTCGCGAGATGGGTGCGGACATTTTACATCTGATGGATCATCTTGATCTAGGGCGGGCACATCTCATCGGCCATGATCGCGGCGCGCGCGTTTCTCACAGGCTAGCTTTGGATGCGCCCGAACGTCTCAAGACATTGACGCTCATGGATATTGTCCCAACACATACACTATTTTCGAATCTCTCCCGTGAGGTAGCGCTTGGCTATTACCATTGGTTCTTCCTCGCCCTGCCCGCGCCGTTGCCCGACAATATGATTGGCCATGATCCTGATACTTATTTCAACTCCTGCTTAACCGGGTTGGGCACAGGCAAAGAACCCGCCTTTAATGACACAGCACTTGCCGCCTACCGCACCGCATGGCGCGATCCTGAAACCATACGCGCGATGTGTGATGACTACCGCGCCGGCGCAACTTTGGATTTTGAACAAGACGCAAAGGATCTAGATCAACGCGTGACGCTTCCCTCTTTGGTGCTCTATGCGAAAGACGGGATGATGGATAAAACCTATAAAATGCACTCTGTTTGGTCTGACAAGCTCAGCAATTTCGCGGTAAAACCAATGCGAGGCGGGCACTTTTTTCCGGATCATTATCCGCAAGATACGCTAACTGAACTGCGCAACTTTTTAGAACAAAATTCTTAGAAAAAGTGGCGCGGTTGACGGGAACAAAAATTTTGGCTAAGTATTTGTTATTAAATAAAAAATGATAGTTACTTAACGCGAAAACCCGCCCGTAAACCTTCTCGTAATACGCCCAATAGGGAGTTGGACCCTCCCCTTCTAGAGACCTGATTTGGATACCATCACCACGCTCACGGTTTAGCTTATCAACAGCGCCTTGTTGCTTACCAAGAGGTGTCTCGTTGGCTTTGTTTTGACCTTACACTTCCTTGATGGTCTCTTTGAACTCATCTGACAGGTAGGAAGTCTTGGCTTTCACCGCGTCATCTAACCTTTGACGCCCTGCGACCTGCCTGCAAAACGCCATTTCCATCTTCGCTCGCGGCCAAAGTAACGCCCGCTATCAGGACCGACCTTAAGTAGGCTCCCAACTTTGTTTGAAAAATCTCAAGGGAAGTCTCCCTGTTTTCTCCTACCTCACCTTTCAGTGGATTGATAAAGGTTACCCCCCCTCTTATCAAAACTCCCATGAAATGCGCAGGCCACCACCGATTTCATCGCCATAGCTGTTTTTTGTGTACACAATTCCAGCAGACACATTGGCAGAACCGCCGGGCGCGCTTCTGAGACCAAGACCAATCGAAACAGAGTCTGAGCCACGGTGCGTTCCAACAAAGGATTGTGAGATACCCGGTGAAGGTGCAAATCCGGCATTTATCTCGTGCACACTATCTCGCTTTGCAGTGAAGTCGTGTTCATAGCGAACAAAAGCAAGCTGTTCGAGACCACCACCGAACGCGGGGCCTGTCAGATTTAGACCAATGCTTCCAATAAGGCTCTCTGCCACTGCATTCTGGATTGTAAACGCGGAACTATTCGGGCCACTTTCAGTGAAGGATCCTTGTTCGTAACGCGCGTACCCAAGGCCAACTTCTGGTGATACACTCCAAGACCAAATAGTTGGAAAATTGGTATATTCAGCACGAACCGCCACTTGAAGAGTGCCACTGTCGTAATCGGCATCATGGATATTTGACCCGGCACCCGTAACGGCTTCGCGTGCGGCTTTTGTTTTGGCCCAAGAATACCCGGCCATGCCTTTGAGGGACCAGTTGGGAACATCGTAGCTGCCATAAGCACCAACATGATAGGCTTTCGACGAAAAAACCAGCGAGTTGGTAGAAGACCAATGCCCATCCATCGAGTACTGTCCGTAGCCGACAAATGCTCCAATATTAACGGGTTCACTTAACCAGAGATCAGCACCAAAAACGACCTGGCCTGAGCCTCCCCCTTTGAAGTGGTCCGCCCCTATAGTTAGGAAAGCGGAGGACCTGAGATGGCCATTAAGAGACCAAAGCCCGAAGAGATTGTCGTGAAGTTACGGCAGGTTGAAGTTCTGATGGGGCAAGGCATGCCTCGGATTGACGCAATCAGACAGATCAGTGTGACTGAACAAACCTATTATCGCTGGAAGAAGAAGTATGGCGGAATGGGCACGGAACAACTCAAGGAATTAAAGCGCCTTCAGAAAGAGAACGAACGTCTTCGGCGTGCAGTTTCCGACCTGACGCTGGATAAGTTGATCTTAAGGGAGGCCGCATCGGGAAACTTCTAAGCCCCTCGCGCAGGCGTGCCTGCATCAATCACGTTCGTAGTCAGTTCAAAGTTTCTGAGCGTCGTGTCTGCCGTGTATTAGGCCAACACCGATCCACGCAGCGGCGGTTGCCACAAGGGCGTGCTGACGAAGAACGCTTGGTTGCGGACATGATCGAGTTCACACGCCAGTACGGCCGATATGGCTATCGTCGGGTTGCAGCCCTGCTAAGAGACGCGGGTTGGCAGGTTAATGACAAGCGTGTCGAACGCCTATGGCGACGTGAGGGGCTTAAAGTGCCAATGAAGCAACCAAAGAAAGGACGGCTCTGGCTGAATGACGGATCATGTGTCCGTTTACGTCCCGAGTATCGCAATCATGTCTGGTCATACGACTTCGTTCATCACCGAACTGACGATGGCAGGGCGTTCCGGACGCTTAACATCTTGGACGAGCATAGCCGAGAATGTCTGGCGATCCGAGTGAAACGAAAGCTGAACTCGACCAAAGTCGTCGACGCGCTGACAGATCTGTTCATCCTGCGGGGCGTGCCAGCCTACATTCGGTCGGATAATGGCCCGGAGTTCATTGCTGAGGCCGTCAGAGATTGGATCAAAGCCGTGGGAGCCAAGACGGCTTATATAGAACCTGGATCACCCTGGGAGAACGGATACTGCGAAAGCTTCAACGGGAGAATGCGAGACGAGTTGCTGAACGGTGAAATCTTCTACTCGCTCCGAGAAGCCCAAATCATCATTGAAAGATGGAGGAACCATTACAACACCAAGCGACCACACAGTGCATTGGGCTACCGCCCGCCCGCGCCAGAGGCCATCATCCCGATGGACCAAAGGCCAATCATGCACTAACTTTCAAATTGGACCACTCAAGTGGGGCTGCTCAGGTTGAGGTGCCCAATTTTTGCACTGAAGACGTTAAGCCATGGAACCTTCGCGTTGAGCTGAAATGCCATTAGCTGTTGCCCTCACCCTGTTATTGCCTGAATCTCACGTAAGTGATGCCTGTGCTATCTTCAGTGACAATGTCACCCATCTTAAGAAAAGGTCTAAAATGAATATAATTTAATAGAAGGAGGCCCTATGAAACTCACATCATATACCGATTTCGCTATGCGCTCTTTGCAGTTGGCTGCCCTGAAGGCCCCAGAATTGGTTCGGGTGGACGACGTGGTACGTGTCCATGGAGTTGCCTGCCCGCATATCATGAAGATCGTGCATGAGCTGGGCCAAGCAGGTTACATTGTGACGCAACGTGGACGTGGCGGAGGCTTTCGTTTGGCAAAGCCAGCTGAGGAAATCGTTGTCGGCGATGTCGTTCGTCTGACAGAAGGTCCCTTGAACTTGGTCGAGTGTTTCAATCTGGAGAATAATACCTGTCCGCTGATTGGCATCTGCAAACTGTCACGCTCTTTGCAAGAAGCGACGCGTGCGTTCATGGCTGTCCTCGACGACTTGACGCTAGCCGATATCGCATCAAACCGTAGTGTTCTATCGGCGCGGATAGCGCCGTTAGAGGAGGGTATCGTTGCCCCTGTCCGGAGTGCAAAATGACCATCTTAGATTGGACCGAAAGATTTAAAGGGACGGCTGCGCTCCCATTGGATGTGCGGAAGCGTTTGAACAAATCCGCTCGTATTATCCATATGAAAAAGGGGAATCAGATATTTGGCCCGATGAATATCCCCGACAGCCTGTTCTTTCTTTATAATGGTCGAATCCGCATATCCCAAACGTCGGATGCTGGGCGGGAAATTGTGCTATACCGTGTGGATGCTGGCGAAAGCTGTGTTTAGACAACGGCCTGTATGATGGCGGAAGAAGCGTACAATGCAGAGGGCGTCGCAGAAACTGATGTTACTGTTGTGGTACTGCCCAAACCAGCTTTTGACCGACTTTCAGCAGAGGAAGACGCGTTTCGGAGTTTTGTATTTGCGGCGTACTCCCGACGATTAATCGATATGTTACGTGTCGTGGATGACGTAGCCTTCAATCGTATTGACGTACGGTTGGCTGAGCGGCTTTTGATGCTTGGCGATGGGCTGAAAGAAGTGCGTGCGACGCACCAAGATCTCGCAAGCGAGCTTGGGACTGCACGGGAGGTGATCTCGCGGGTACTGAATGACTTTCAAAAACGCGAGTTGATCGAGCAATCGCGCGGATTGATTACGTTCAAAGACAAGGCAGGGCTTGGGGCAATTTCACACTCCGCCTGACTGTTCGTTCTTGACGCATTCCTGTCAGTTTTTGACAAAACACACCCTTAAATCCACCTGTAGCTGTGATTTACTCTTGTAGTCTATGTTTTTATGGGAGAATCAAGGAGAAGATGGCGCGGTTGACGGGACTCGAACCCGCGACCCCCGGCGTGACAGGCCGGTACTCTAACCAACTGAGCTACAACCGCGCATGAATGGCGGCATAAGTGAGCTTTGCAACGTCGTCAAGCGGCTTCCCCTTATGCACGCCGATTTATTCGAAGTGCCCGATTTTTCGACAAAAAATCGCACCCACTGCAAATTCTTGGAAATGAAAAAGGCTCCCCGTAGGGAGCCCTTCAAGCAGCGGTGGCGCGGTTGACGGGACTCGAACCCGCGACCCCCGGCGTGACAGGCCGGTACTCTAACCAACTGAGCTACAACCGCTCACTGCTCATTCAGTTGCCTGAATGGTGGGTGATGAGAGGCTCGAACTCCCGACATCTTCCGTGTAAAGGAAGCGCTCTACCAACTGAGCTAATCACCCGATGAGGTGTCGTTTAGAGAGTTATTTTCCCTCGCGCAACTCAAAAATCATGCTTTTTTAAGTTTATCGCAAGATCGTTTCGACACCGGCTTTGATCTGATAAATACAGCCCTGCTCGTGATCCAAATTGAGCATTTCTTCGAACTGCATTCCACGCAAAAGACCGCGCAAAACGCAAAGCGTCGCACCATGCGTTACCAAAATCACCGGTTTCTTCTGGTCGGCCAAAACAGCGCGACATCTTGCGAGCACAGAGGTCTCGCCTTCACCATCTGGAGCGAGAAACATCAATTCAAACGCATTGCGCGCTTGTTCGAAGAGATGGCCATGGTTACGTTCGATATCATCCAAATACGCGCCATCCCAAGATCCTGCACTGATTTCTCGCAGCCTAACATCTTGATTAATTGATAAATTATTACCCTCACTCACAATCTTAGCCGTCATTAGCGCACGTCCTTGGGGGCTGCTTAAGACTGACATATCAGGGTATTGCGAGAGACAGCTGTCAAGCAACGTGCCTTGACGAAGGGCCTGCAAGCGACCCTTTTCTGTCAAAGCAGAATCCAGAGTTCCTTGCAAACGCGCGGCGATATTCCACTCAGTTTGCCCATGGCGTAAAAGAAAAATCGTGGGATAAGTCATGGTGCACCGCGTTGAAGAAAAATCTACAACGGTTTAAGCCAAGTTGTGCCTTAGAATAAAGAAAATACTGCCTGAGCGCAGCCTCACTCAGCAGCCTTAGCCGCAGGATCGGCCGAGGGTTTTGGCACGCGGTTACTTTGGCGAATCTTGGTGATCAGCACTTTACCGCCCTGAACATCTTTCGCGCGGTTAATCCTGACTTTGCCCAAAGGCTGCAAATTCATTTCGCGGCCTTCCGCTAAAGTCTGTCCAAGTACTGCAAGCATAGCCTCGATGACCGGCTTGGCATCTTTCTTTTTGATGCCGGAGCGTTCTGTGACGATCTCGATCAATTCTTTTTTCTTGAGCGCAGGATCAGAAACGACGGGCGTTTTCTCAGTCACAACCACTGGCTTAGGCTGTGCAGAAACCGCTGACTTTGCTGCCGCGGCCTTGCTCGTTTTGGCAATGCTTTTCGCTTTAACCAATTTCGAGGCCACATTGCCCCCTGTGGTTGTTGTTTTCGATGTAGCGCTTTTAGCCATTATTCCTGCCCTTTGCCCTTGTTTTGAAAACAGAGTAGCAAAAACCATACCATTCTACCACCCGTTTCCTTGACCTAACCGATTTAGCTTGGCACTTTGCAGGCACACAACAATTGTGGGTATCATGAAATATCTAGCAGCAGCGGTCTTCGCGCTTACACTATCTAGCGGTTCTTTTGCCGTAACAGGCAATCTTTCCGATCCTATTTTGCATCAAGACCTCATTATTGAGGATGCAAAAGCAGGGAACTCAAGCTCTGGCACAACAATGGTTGCAATGATGGCTCTGTTGCTTTTCTCGGCGGCTATGAGCAACTGATCAAATATTCCACAACGACCAATTGCAAAAAAGGCGGCGTTGAATATCAAGGGCCGCCTTTTCTATGTAATCTTAGCTAGGTAGGTCAGTGAGCAACCTTGCGTGCGCCCTCGCCGACTCTTAGTGCCGCTGCCGCCGCTTCTTCCGCGACTTCATCCCACTCCACAGGTTCTGGAACCGCGATCAAAGCATGACGTAACACGTCGCTGACGTGGCTGACCGGAATAATTTCCAAGCCTTCTTTGACGTTATCGGGGATATCGCGCAGATCCTTTTCATTCTCTTCAGGAATAAGAACCGTCGTGATGCCACCACGCAAAGCCGCTAGTAGCTTTTCCTTAAGACCGCCAATCGGCAAAGCATTGCCGCGCAATGTCACCTCTCCCGTCATCGCGATATCCTTGCGGATGGGGATGCCCCTTAGAACTGAGACGATCGACGTGACCATCGCCAATCCGGCGGATGGCCCATCTTTCGGCGTTGCCCCCTCCGGCACGTGCACGTGGATATCCCACTTTTCAAACTTAGGAGGCTTCACCCCTATTTGTGGCGCGATAGAGCGTACATAAGAACTTGCTGCATCGATGCTTTCTTTCATCACATCGCCAAGCTTACCCGTCGTTTTCATACGACCTTTGCCCGGAAGACGCAGCGCTTCGATATTCAACAATTCTCCGCCAACAGACGTGTAGGCGAGACCAGTAACAACCCCGACTTGATCCTCTTGCTCGGCCAAACCGTAACGATACTTTTTGACACCCAGATAGTCGTCGAGGTTCTCGGGCGTCACCGTAACGTGGGTTTCCTCGCCTTTGACAATCTTGGTCACAACTTTACGCGCAACTTTGGCGATTTCGCGCTCAAGATTACGAACGCCAGCTTCACGCGTATAAACGCGCACCATCTCGCGCAACGCCTCGTCGGATAACGTGAACTCATCCGCTTTCAAGCCATGGTTTTTAACCTGCTTGGACAGCAAATGTTGTTTCGCGATCTGACATTTCTCGTCTTCTGTGTAACCCGCAAGCGGGATAATCTCCATGCGATCGAGCAAAGGACCCGGCATGTTGTAAGAGTTTGAGGTCGTCAGGAACATCACGTTCGAGAGGTCATATTCCACCTCAAGATAGTGATCCACAAATGTACCATTTTGCTCGGGATCAAGCACTTCGAGCATCGCGGACGCAGGGTCGCCGCGGAAATCCTGACCCATCTTGTCGATTTCATCCAACAAAATGAGAGGGTTCGTCGTCTTTGCTTTTTTCAAAGCTTGGATAATCTTACCCGGCATCGACCCGATATATGTGCGGCGGTGTCCACGAATTTCGCTTTCATCACGTACACCACCAAGGGAGATACGAATAAACTCACGCCCAGTTGCTTTTGCCACAGACTTACCAAGCGAGGTTTTACCCACACCAGGAGGGCCAACAAGGCACATGATCGGACCTTTAAGTTTCTTTGCGCGTTGCTGCACCGCGAGATATTCAACGATACGTTCTTTAACCTTATCGAGACCATAGTGATCCGCGTCGAGCACTTGCTGCGCAGCGACAAGGTTCTTTTTCACGCGGGATTTCGTACCCCACGGAATGGCGAGCATCCAGTCAAGATAGTTGCGCACAACCGTCGCTTCCGCGCTCATCGGGCTCATGTTTTTGAGCTTTTTGATCTCCGCGTCGGCCTTTTCACGCGCTTCCTTGCTGAGCTTCGTCGCGAGGACCCTACCCTCAAGTTCAGCGACCTCATTCTGGCCATCTTCACCATCACCAAGTTCTTTCTGAATGGCTTTCATTTGCTCATTCAAATAGTACTCGCGCTGTGTGCGTTCCATTTGCGTTTTCACGCGCGTCTTAATCTTCTTTTCGACCTGCAAAACGCTCATTTCGCCCTGCATCAAGCCGTAGACTTTCTCTAAACGCTCGCTGATGGACAGCGTTTCAAGCAACTCTTGCTTTTGTTGCACTTCAATACCGAGATGACCGGACACGAGATCCGCGAGCTTCGCAGGATCTTCCGCTTCCATGACCGAGGCGAGCGCCTCTTCGGGCACGTTTTTCTTAACCTTGGCGTAGCGCTCAAACTCTTGCGCGACAGTACGCACTAGTGCTTCAATCGTAGCTGCGTCACCCGGCATTTCTGCCAGATACTCTGCGCGCGCTTCAAAAAAGCTGTCGTTCTCAAGGTATTCCGTAACGCTTACGCGCGCCTGTCCTTCGACCAGAATCTTTACGGTTCCATCAGGAAGTTTCAGCAATTGCAATACGTTGGCAATCACACCTGCGTCAAAAATACCATCGATTTGCGGATCATCTTCGCTTGGATCGCGTTGAGCGGCGAGCAGGATTTGTTTGTCATCCGCCATCACCTCTTCCAAGGCGCGGACTGACTTTTCACGGCCCACAAAGAGAGGCACAATCATATGTGGGAAGACCACAATATCGCGCAGCGGCAGCACCGGATAGGATGAATTAAGGGGTTCTTGCATGCTTTGTCCTAACTATTGGCAAAACGATCTGGCCCCGCTTGGCGGCAGCTCTAACCGTCTCCTTCTTAGTTCATTTACATGGGGCGCAATAGCACAAGTTTCAAGCGGCTTTCTTAATCAGATGCGTTTCATCGCACGTCATTAATACATCCAATGCACCACATTCGACACGGCGTTGCCCGCTTCAACAAAAGAGGCGCAGAGCGCCAGTGCTAGGGCGCTACAGATAAGTTGAGTGTTCGACATGAAACGGCGTCTAACGCACAAACCTTTCAACCTCGTAAAGATCGTTCACAAAGGCTCAATATCGCCCAATGCGCGCATCGCACGGAAGTCAGCTTGGAACGTATCGAAGGTTCCTGCGGCAATCGCATCGCGCATGCCTTGCATAAGCTCTTGGTAATAGTGCAAATTATGCCAAGTTAACAACATACCAGAGATCATCTCATGCGAGCGAAACACATGATTGATATATGCGCGCGAATAGTTTGAACACGTAGGGCATGTGCAGGCCTCATCCAAAGGGCGCGGATCGTCGGTGTGGCGCGCGTTCTTAATGTTGACCTGACCGCGACGCGTCCACGCCTGCCCCGTGCGGCCTGAGCGCGACGGCAAAACGCAATCCATCATATCAATACCGCGCGCGACTGCACCGACAATATCATCTGGCTTGCCCACCCCCATCAGATAACGCGGCTTATCTACTGGCAGCATATCGGGCGCATAGTCGAGCACACCGAACATCGCCTCCTGTCCCTCTCCAACGGCCAAGCCACCAACCGCATAACCGTCAAACTCAATCTCGCGCAGCTTTTCTGCGCTGATACCGCGAAGTTCTTCCGTGACGCCTCCCTGTTGAATCCCAAACAACGCGTGCCCCGGGCGATCCCCAAATGCATCCCGCGAACGTTGCGCCCATCGCATAGAAAGCTCCATCGAATTGCGCACATCATCTTCTGTGGCGGGCAACGCGGGACATTCATCAAAACACATCACAATATCAGAGCCGAGCAGCTTTTGGATTTCCATAGAGCGTTCAGGCGTGAGGTCATGTTTCGAGCCGTCATGATGACTTCGGAACGTTACCCCCTCTTCAGTCAGCTTGCGCAACTCTGCGAGGCTCATCACTTGAAAACCGCCACTATCCGTCAGGATCGGGCGGTCCCAGTTCATGAACTTATGCAATCCACCAAGACGCGAGATCCGCTCGGCGGTTGGCCGCAGCATAAGGTGGTAAGTGTTACCCAGCAAAATGTCGGCACCGGTGGCGCGCACACTTTCAGGCATCATCGCTTTCACCGTTGCAGCCGTGCCCACAGGCATGAAAGCGGGAGTTCGGATTTCACCACGCGGCGTGTCGATCACACCCGTTCTGGCGCGTCCGTCGGTGGCATTCAGAGAAAAAGAAAAGCGTTTTGTCATGTCCGGCCTCCTACTACCGCAAATCACATTTGAAAAGCGGTCTACGCGGCTTCTTTCAAGGCTCGCGCCGCGATATGTGCGAAAACCAATGCGCCCATGCACACCAAAAGCAATAGAAGGCAGAACAACCAAGCGCTGTTTGTCGGTGTTAACACCGCCCCAGTCGCTGCGCTGGCGATTGCTCCCATCGCCGTTGCTATCGCAGCAGACAGCCCCGAGGCACTGCCCGCAAGATCAGGTCGCACACTCATCGCGCCCGTGTTTGCGCTAGGGAGTGAAATACCGTTGCCAAGACCCAAACTCGCCAACAATGCGAAAAACACCACGGGCGTTTCGAGGTCCGTAAAGACAAGCGCCAGTGCGCAGATCGGGCCTATCATCGCAACACGTCGTCCCCAGATCATCATCAAGCCTAGTGGACTGCTTTCTGATACCCGTCCCGCGATGAAACTCCCGACAAAAAAGCCCATCGCAATAGATCCAAGCGCCATCCCAACACGGCTTGGTGTTAGATCGAAATGCGCACTTGCCACAAGCGGCACACCAGCCAGAAACACTAAAAAAGCAGTTATAGAGAATCCGATGACCATTGTATGGCTCCAAAACATATGCGAGCGCAGAACGACTTTATAACCTGCCAATTGTTGATAGAAACTGGTGCCCTTACCCGGCGCGGTTTCACCCAAATCCATCCAAATGAGCAGAACACTTAGAATTCCCAAAATAGCAAAAACCCAGAAGACAGAGCGCCAGCCTAGTGTTTCTTCCAACAGTCCCCCAAGCAAAGGGCCAATCATCGGTGCAACCGCCATGGCCATCGCAATATAGCCGAGCACACTGGTACCGCGACCGGGCGGATACATGTCCCGCACTATCGCGCGTGACAGTGAACTACCAGCTGCGCAGACCGCTTGCACCATTCGAAAGATCAAAAACAGTATGAAATTTTCGGTAAGCGCGGCCGCAACAGAGGCCAGTGTGAAGATCGAGAATGTGCACAGCAGGATGGGTCTGCGCCCATATCGGTCCGCCAGTGGGCCCAGAATGATGGCCAAGACCGCGGATAGGAACAGATAGCCCGCGATGGAAAAGCTGATCGCGCCATAGCTGACGCCGAATTAAGCGGCCATCGAGGGAAGCGACGGCAGAAACAAGTTCAACGTCAGCACGGAAACCGCCGTCATGATAATCAACGTTGCCCGTGTGGGCGGTGTTCTACACTTGCTGGGGAATTTTGCGCTCATCCACGCATCTTTTGCTCTTTTAGTGCGACCAGCAAGCCCCGTTTTACCAGTATTGACCGAATGCCGCCTGCCACCGCCCTTTACGCTTGCATTGGCAATCCCTATATAAAAGCTCAAGTACATGAATGAGGCTGACCATGACTAACGCAACGCCGCTTGAAGGCACTCCCCTGATTGTCCCTTCCAGCACGGACCACCCGCTCTATGAGGGCTTGGTGGAAGCCTGCCGTACGGTCTATGATCCTGAAATTCCAGTGAATATCTACGATCTCGGCTTAATCTACACGATTGATGTCAATGAAGAGAATGACGTCAAAGTTCTCATGTCCCTCACCGCACCGGGTTGTCCGGTTGCTGGCGAAATGCCCGGTTGGGTCGCAGAAGCGATTGAACCGATGGCAGGCGTGAAGACTGTTAACGTCGAACTGGTTTGGGAACCACCGTGGGGCATGGAAATGATGAGCGATGAAGCACGCCTAGAGCTCGGCTTCATGTAGCTTGTTCATAAGACTGCGCACGCCTATTCTAAACGCACTTTAGCCCCTTTTCGGAGATCGTCTCATGTTCGGCATTCCTGGCAAACAAGCTGTAAGCATAACTGCAAAAGCAGAAGCACAGATAGCCAAATTGATGGCGAAAGACGGTCACATGGGCTTGCGCATTGGTGTCAAAAAGGGCGGCTGTGCGGGTATGGAATACACTATGGATTACGTGGATGAGGTCGACAAAAACGATGAACTGGTCGAACAGAACGGCGCCCGTGTGATGATTGCTCCAATGGCGCAGATGTTTCTGTTTGGTACGGAAATCGACTATGAAACATCGCTGCTTGAGTCTGGTTTCAAGTTCCGCAATCCAAATGTGACGGATGCCTGTGGCTGCGGTGAATCGATTAAATTCAAAGACGTCGAAGAACTTCAAGCAAACGCAGCAGCGGCGAAGCCTTGACCTTCCTGACAATTTCGCTGACCCAAAGGTACCCAAAAGGCGGAGAGATGTGATGCGACGCAAACTTGTAGCAGGCAATTGGAAGATGAACGGTACAAGCGCGGATCTCGCTCAGATCGAAGCGCTAGCAGAGGCCCATACGGGTGCCCTTTCTGAGATCATGATCGCGCCCCCTGCCACGCTTTTGCACCGCGCCTACGAGCATACAAAGTCCGGCCCAATCACACTTGGCGCGCAAGATTGCCATAAATGTGCAAGCGGCGCACATACGGGCGATATCTCTGCCGACATGCTGCTCGATGCGGGCACCAGCTATGTGATTCTTGGCCACTCCGAGCGCCGTGCGGATCATGATGAGCACAATGAAGACGTGCGCGCCAAAGCCCGCGCCGCCCTAAGCGCGGGTCTGCGGGTCATCATTTGCATGGGCGAAGAGCTTGAAGAACGCGAAGCCGACAACACGCTTGATATTATTGGCGGTCAACTTGCGGGGTCCGTTCCTGACGATATCACGGGCGAGACATTGGTCATCGCCTATGAGCCGATCTGGGCGATCGGAACGGGCAAAGTGCCGAGCATTGAGCAGATTTCCGAAGTGCACGACTCTATCCGCAAGCGACTAGAACACCGTTTTGGCCCACAGATCGCGCGCAGCATTCGTTTGCTCTATGGCGGTTCGGTCAAGCCTGCGAATGCCGCTGAAATTTTTGCGATTCAAAACGTAGATGGCGCGTTGGTGGGCGGCGCAAGCCTGATGGCTGCGGATTTCTCCCCAATCATCAAAGCGCTGGACGCGAGTTAAGCCAAACGCTCTTTCAACGCAGCTTTCACATCTGGCGTCACGAACGAGCTGACGTCGCCACCAAGGCGCGCAATCTCTTTAACGAGTTTTGAGGCAATCGCTTGATGCTGCGCTTCGGCCATCAAAAAGACCGTCTCGATACTGTCATCCAGCACACGGTTCATGCCTACCATTTGATATTCGTACTCAAAATCAGCTACCGCACGCAAACCACGCACGATGATTTGCGCACCTACATCGCGCGCACAATCAATCAGCAAGTTCTCAAATGGATGCACAACAATCTCTGTGCCCGTCTGCGCGCTTAGCTCAGCGCAGGTGCGCTCAATCATCTCGACGCGCTCTTCGAGGGAAAATAAAGGGCCTTTGTCACGGTTGATCGCAACACCGATGACCAGTTTATCGACCAGCGCACAGGCGCGGCGAATGATATCAATATGACCCAAAGTGACCGGATCAAATGTGCCGGGGTACAGACCTGTTCGCATCAACGTGCTCCTTTAATTCTAGGTGCACGCAACAATATTGCGCAAAAAGACGCAAGGTAGAAGCGCATGATAAAGGCAATTAATGCCCCATTATCATCCCTTGCAGCGCATCTTTTTCCATCGACAGCTCGCTTAGGCGCGCTTTGACGACGTCGCCAAGCGTGATCAGACCGATCAACTGGCCATCCTCAACAACCGGCATATGACGAAAACGTCCCTTAGTCATCTGGTGCAACACACTATCGGCCGTGTCGGAAAGTTTGCATGTCACCAGTTTAGAGGTCATGTAATCATCGACCTTTTCCGCCAAGCAACTTGCCCCGTGCGCCGCAAGTTCGCGTACGATGTCCCGCTCTGACAATATCCCGTCAGCGGTGTCGCCAGAAGATGACACAACCACTGTACCGATCTGCTTTTTAGCCAGAATTTGCGCAGCATCCCTGACCAATGAGCCGGGTTTTACCGTGACAACCGCGTCGCTTGCCTTTGAATTTAGGATTTTTTGAACCAACATATTCACGTCTCCGGTAATTTTATTACGTTATAGCCAGAATTTCCGCAATCAGCTTTCCTGTCAAGGTTGTGCTTCGAGACGCGTAATTTCACTGCGCACCCCCGCCACCAGCGCCTGCGCAAAACGGTTAAGCCGCTGCAAACGTCGATCCGAACTATGACGCACTAGATAAAAGCTACGCGTCAGGCTGATCTCATCGGTTAAAACGCGCTTCAATTCGGGCGCGCTTGGTAAAGCAAAATCATGCACAATACCAAGACCCGCCCCCTGTCGTATGGCATTGAATTGCACAGAAACTGAGTTCGAAGCGAGAGGCACACGCTCCACTCCAAGGGCACCTAAGTAGTCCAATTCCTTGTCAAAAATCATGTCGGGCACATAGCCAATCATACGGTGATGACGCAGATCTTCTTTAGATTGCAAGGCGCTCGCACGTTGCAGATATTGCGGAACTGCGGCCAAATGCAGCTTATAATCACTTAGCTTTTGCACAGTAAGGCGACCCGCCGTAGGCGCACTGACCGTGATCGCCATATCCGCTTCGCGTTTGGAAAGGTTCACAACCCGTGGCAAAGCCACGATTTGCACATCCAGATCGGGATGATCTTGCACAATGCGCGCGCAGACCTGCGGCAATAGAAAGTTAGCACAGCCATCGGGCGCGCCAATACGAATGCTGCCGTTAAGTTCGTTTCCGTGGGTATTTGAGGTCCCCAGTAACTCGCCTGCCGCACCCATCGCCTGTTCCGCGTGCTCCGCCAGGGGCAGCAAACGCGCACCCGACGCACTCAACTCATAGCCAAGCGGTGACTTTGCAAACAAAGGTGTTCCCATCCGCTGCTCCAACCGCGCAACACGTCGCCCCACAGTCGCAGGATCAATACGCAACCGCTTGCCCGCCGCTGACAGGCTTTGCCCGCGTGCCACCGCCAAGAAAACACGAAGATCGTCCCAATTTTGCGCCACATCAGACCCTTTGCAAAAATGCAAAACACTTTGGGATATTTACGTCTTTCAATGGCATTTTTGCAAGATTAAAGTCATACCAACACAACAGGAGAAAACCCATGCAAGAACTCACTCACTATATTGGCGGCGCGCACGTAAAAGGCACATCAGGCCGCTTCGCCGATGTTTATAACCCGGCGACAGGCGAAGTGCAGGCCAAAGTGCCGCTCGCCAATGGTGAAGAGATGGCCGGGGCCGTGGCAATCGCAGCTGAGGCACAAGTAGGTTGGGCTGCAACCAACCCACAGCGCCGCGCGCGCGTTTTGATGGCCTTTGTTGGCCTTTTGAACCGTGACATGGACAGATTAGCAGAAGCGCTGAGCCGCGAGCATGGCAAAACCATTCCAGATGCGAAAGGCGACGTGCAGCGTGGTCTTGAAGTGGTAGAGTATTGCATCGGTGCTCCTGAATTGCTGAAAGGCGATTACACAGATGCGGCGGGCCTTGGCATCGACATGTACTCCATGCGACAAGCCCTTGGTGTTACAGCAGGAATTACGCCTTTTAACTTCCCTGCCATGATCCCAATGTGGATGTTCGCACCTGCAATAGCTTGTGGTAATGCGTTCATTTTGAAGCCATCAGAGCGTGATCCGTCCGTGCCTCTGATGCTTGCAGAGTTGCTTGAAGAAGCGGGTCTTCCAAAAGGTATCATCCAAGTTGTGAACGGAGATAAAGAAGCGGTTGACGCCATTCTGCAAGACGATGTGATCCAGTCTGTTGGCTTTGTCGGCTCAACCCCAATCGCAGAATATATCTACGCGACAGGCTGCGCCAACGGCAAGCGCGTACAGTGCTTTGGCGGCGCAAAGAACCACATGATCATCATGCCAGATGCGGACATGGATCAAGCGGCAGACGCCTTAGTCGGTGCCGGTTTCGGCGCTGCTGGCGAACGCTGCATGGCGATTTCCGTTGCCGTGCCCGTCGGTGAAGAAACCGCTGATCGTTTGATCGAGGCATTGGTGCCCAAGATCGAAAAGCTCAAAGTCGGCCCTTACACCGCAGGCGATGATGTGGATTACGGCCCTGTCGTGACTTCCGCTGCGAAAGCCAACATCGAGCGCCTTGTGCAGACGGGTATTGATCAAGGTGCCAATCTGGTTGTCGATGGGCGTAATTTTAACCTGCAAGGCTATGAGGACGGTTTCTTCGTTGGTCCGCACCTTTTTGATAACGTCACACCAGACATGGATATCTATAAGTACGAGATCTTCGGTCCGGTTCTATCAACCGTGCGCGCGGGTTCCTATGAGGAAGCGCTCAAGCTCGCGATGGATCACGAATACGGAAATGGCACCGCGATTTTCACCCGCGACGGTGATGCGGCGCGTGATTTTGCCTCCCGCGTGAACGTGGGCATGATCGGTATTAACGTGCCAATCCCTGTGCCGCTTGCCTATCACACGTTTGGCGGTTGGAAGAAATCAGTCTTTGGTGACTTGAACCAACACGGCCCTGATGCGTTCAAGTTCTACACACGCACCAAAACCGTGACCGCGCGTTGGCCGTCAGGCATCAAGCAAGGTGGCGAATTCAACTTTAAGCCAATGGATTAAGAAAGACCGATAAGCGCGCATCAAAGTCTTGGTGCGCACTTTATTTAATGTCTTAGCGCGATGTTGAAGGCGCTTAGTCGCCTGTTACCTGCGTATAACGCGCCTGACTTTCTCCGCGTAGCCCAGCCAACAATCCTTGAGCAATGCCAAGAGAACGATATCCGCGATGATAACTGTACCGCCCAAAAATTGGCCAGGACGCAATACGCAAGAGACCCGACGCGCCTTTGGAGAGTATTTGAGCCAGCGCATTAATCTTTGCAGTCTTGGGACTCTCCGCCATCATAATTTGAAACTTCGTGATGGTCTGCGCACGCGCGCGTTCCACGATGTAGGCGGTACTCAAACGTGCACGCGCGACCTCTTCCGTCACGATCGCTTGCGGCACCCACGCCAACGTCAAGCCCGCTTTGTATGCCCTACGCGAAAAATCTGTATCTTCCCCACCGCTCAGGCCAAAGTCTGGATCGAACCGCAGATTACCCACATTGATCGCCGACAGATCAGCAATCCAGTTGCCAGCCCCAATGTCAAATCGACGCCCCGAAGTCATGGCAACTTCTTTGCGCATATTGCTAACTTTCGCCGCGCGCTCGTAATAGGCAAGTACTTCGGTTTCATTTTCAGAACATCCCATCGCAGGCGCGACAGGCACAACAGGACCGCCTGCAAGCTGCGCATTGGCGTCTTTTGCACCGGCCCAGAGAAGCCGCAGCCAATCGTGGCGTACATGTTCATCATCATCAATAAACGCAAGCCAATCGGCACCATCTTCAGTTGCGGCGTCAATGATCGCATTGCGCGCGTAAGAAATGCCCTGACGTGGCTCGTGGACAGCGCGCGCAGGCCAGCCTGTTCGTTTATGAAAATCATCTACCAAGCCGGAGATACTAAGAATCACGTCATTTTCGACAAAGACAAACGACAGTTCAGCACCTTGCGGTACGTCCAAGCCCTGCAGGGACTGCAACAAATCCGCCAACATACGCGGTCTTTGCCGCGTTGCCGCAGCTACTGTGATGCGCGTCAAACTGCGCTCCATGAAAAATTGCCCCAGGGTTCGAAAGCAGTCTATCGACACGCGAAGCCAGATGACAACAACAGTGACAAACAACACCCGTTTGTACGCAATGTGTTGCCCTCAGGCCGCCAAATGCACCAAAATCCACTTTGAGACACGAAAAGAGTTACCAACATGAGCGACATTTTTATCCGCACGTCGGGCCAAGCCGGCCACATCACTCTGAACCGCCCTGCCGCGCTCAACGCATTAACCTATGACATGGTGCGCGCCATCGATCTTGCATTGCAAGACTGGGCACAAGATCCCAGCGTGTCGCTTGTTGTGATTGATGCCACTGGTGAGAAAGCCTTTTGCGCGGGTGGCGACATCGCGGATCTGTATAGCACGGGGCGCGCAGGTGATTTCACCTACGGTCAGGACTTCTGGCGCGATGAATATCGGCTGAATGCGCAGATCGCAAACTATGCCAAACCTATTGTCACCTTCCTTCAAGGCTTCACAATGGGCGGCGGTGTTGGTGTTGGCTGTCACGCGTCGCACCGCATCGTGTGCGAAAACTCTCAGATCGCAATGCCTGAATGCGGGATCGGACTTGTGCCCGATGTTGGCGGCTCCATGCTGCTTGCCCATGCGCCCAGTCGGCTTGGTGAATATTACGGGCTAACCACTGCGCGCATGAGCGCGGGCGACGCGATTCTGACTGGGTTTGCAGATCATTTCGCGCCCTCAGCGTCATGGGCAACGCTCAAGGCGATACTTTTCCAAAGCGGGGATGTTGACGCGGCCAAGACGTTCTTTGCGGCAGCGCCTGAGGCCCCTATTGCAGAGCATATGGAGCAAATCGCGAGCCATTTCTGCGGTGAAGGCCTTGGTGATATCTGCACAAACCTGCGCAAGGACACGTCTGAATTTACGGCACATGCGCTGAAACAGATATCGCGCAACTCGCCCCTTTCCATGGCCTGCGCGGTCGAAATGATCCACCGTTTGCGCGGAGCAACAAATTTGGAGCGCGCCCTCGAACTTGAATACCGCTACACCGCACGCGCGATGGAACACGGCGATTTTCTTGAAGGCATTCGCGCCGCAATAATCGACAAAGATCGCGCCCCCAAATGGAAACATGCACTGGACAAAGTGCCGCCTGTTGATGTCTCTTTCATGCTGCGCCCTTTGGGCAAGGACAAGCTGACGTTTGAACAGGAGAGTACGGGCATGCAGATCGGATTTATCGGACTTGGTAACATGGGTGGGCCCATGGCCGCCAATCTCGCGGCGGCGGGTCATAGTGTAAGCAGCTTTGATGTCGCAGGCACTACTGCAAACGGTGTCAGCCCTGCATCCAGCGCGACGGAGGCTGCGCAAGGCGCAGATGTGGTCATCACGATGCTCCCAAACGGCGCAATCCTGCGCTCTGTCGCGGAAGAGGTGATCCCAGCAATGGGAGCTGGCGCGGTGATGCTAGATTGCTCCACCGTCGATGTGGAAAGCGCGCGCGACGTAGCCGCACTGTGTGATGCCGCTGGGGTTTTGCCGCTGGACGCGCCTGTCTCAGGCGGCGTTGGGGGCGCATCTGGAGGCACGCTCACATTCATGGTGGGCGGCAATGAGAATGGGTTTCAAAAAGCCCTGCCGCTCTTTGAAATTATGGGACAAAAATCGGTGCACTGTGGGGCCTCAGGCAATGGTCAGGCCGCAAAGATCTGCAACAACATGATCCTTGGCGCGACGATGATTGCGACCTGTGAGAGCTTCGCTTTGGCCGACAAGCTCGGGCTGGATCGTCAGAAAATGTTTGACGTTGTGAGCACTTCGTCTGGGTATAGTTGGAGCATGAACGCCTATTGTCCTGCACCCGGTGTTGGTCCGACCTCGCCTGCAGATAACGACTACCAACCCGGATTCGCGGCGGAATTGATGCTAAAAGATCTGCGTCTTTCACAGGAGGCGGCGATTGCGGTTAAAGCTGACACGCCCATGGGTGCGATGGCGCAGGCTCTCTATGCGCAGTTCGTTGAGGACGAGGATGGGCTTGGCAAGGATTTCAGCGCCATGCTGCCTAAGTTTGAGAAAAGCGAGCGGCCTTAGAGGTTTGGGGGCGCTGCCCCCGACTTGGCAAAGCTAAGCCTCCCCCGAGATATTTATGGAAAAGGGAAGGCTTAAGAGAGTTTAGGCGCGCAGGCGCTCGCCATCTGGATCAAAGGGTGGTTCGCTTAGAATGGTGGCGCGATGCGGTTGACCAAGGACCATGACCTCGACGACGTCACCCGCTTGTGCATTTTTGACGAACCCAAGCGCTAGGCTCATACCAACCGTGTAGCCGTATGTGCCAGAGGTGACGCGACCAATGCCCACGCCATCTTTGAAGATCGGTTCACCACCTGTTGCATCCGCATTAGAGGCTTTGACATCCTGTTCACGCAAGTGCAGCAGCACCATGTGTTCACGTGCTTCGGTTTCTAGTGTCTTGGCGACAGAATTTTTGTTGAGGAACTCCTTGTCCATCTTGCACAAACGATCCAGCCCGACTTCTTGAGGGAAGTATTCAGGGCTGTATTCGCGGCTCCAAGAGCCATAGCCTTTTTCAACCCGCAAGCTCATCAAAGCGCGCCCACCAACTGGGCCCGCATTAAAATCTTTGCCGACTTTGAGCAACGCATCATAGAGCCGTGCTTGATCTGCTTCAGCGCAATGGAGCTCCCAGCCAAGATCGCCGGTGAAGCTGACACGCAGGGCAAGGACAGTGACGCCCGCAAGCTCGATCCACTTTGAACGCATGAAGGGGAAATCGTCCGTTACAAGCGATGCATTGGTCAGACATTGCAACATATTGCGCGACTTAGGGCCTGCGATGTTGAAGCCGCACATTTCGTTCGTGCGGCTCTCGAATGTTGTGCCTGTCGGCAGCGACACCTGCTTGAAGAAACGCTTGTGATACCGCTCTGCCATGCCCGATCCGATGATCCAGAACTCATCCTCAGCCAGTTTGGTGACCGTGAAATCACCGGCGATGCCACCGCGTTTACCGATCAGGGGTGTTAGGCATGACCGGCCAACCGCCTTAGGCATATTGTTGGCAAAAATCGCGTTAAGCCAATCGGATGCGCCCGGACCTTTGCAGATGTATTTTGCAAAATTCGAGATATCGATAATACCCGCGTGCTCGCGCAGCATTTTGCATTCCTCACCTACAGGACCCCACCAATTTTGACGGGTAAAGCCATTGGTGTCGCTGGCACCCTGATAGTCAGCGAACCACAGCGGATGTTCCCACCCTGCGTTGAGGCCAAAGACGGCACCGAGTTCGGCTTGTTTGGCATAAACAGGTCGCATGCGGGCTGGACGGCCCGCGGCGCGCTCTTCATTCGGGAAATGGATGGCAAAGCGGTGCGCATAGCTGTCCTCAACACGCGCTTTGGTAAAGGCTTTGTCCGCCCATGTATCGAACCTCGCCACGTCCCAGCCAAACATATCGTATTGCGTTTCGCCCTCAATGATCCACTGAGCTGCCATCAGTCCCATGCCACCGGATTGTGAGAAACCGGGGATAATTCCGTTGCAACAGAAGTAGTTATCGAGCTCGGGCACAGGCCCAAAGAGCACGTTTGAATCCGGTGCCCAGATCATTGGGCCGTTTATCACGCGTTTGATGCCTGCCTCCGCGACGGCGGGCACACGCTCAATCGCGTTCATCATGTTATCCTCGATCCGCTCCAGGTCATCGGGGAACAGATCATGGGCAAAATCAAGCGGCGTGCCCTCTTCCGCCCAGAATTTCATGTCCTTCTCATAAGCACCGACGAGCAGGCCCTGCCCCTCTTGGCGCAGATAATATTCACCATCGCGATCAGAGACCGAAGGCAAGCGACGATCGGAGGATTCAATCTCTGCGATGCTTTCAGTCACGAAATACTGATGCTCTGTCGGTTGCAAAGGCAATGTCACACCGGCCATCGCCGCGACCTCGCGTCCCCAAAGACCTGCTGCATTGACGACCCATTGCGTGTGGATATCGCCTTTTGGCGTTTTGACGATCCATGAGCCATCAGCTTGTGCTTCAGTCGCCATGACGGGGGTAAAGCGCATGATTTCCGCGCCGCGTTGACGCGCGCCAAGTGCGTAGGCATTCGTGACGCCTGACGGATCAACATTTCCTCCATCTGGCTCATACATCACGCATTTGATGCCGTCATAGTTCACCATCGGATTCAGCTCTTTCGCCTCTTCGATGGAGATTTCGTAGAAATTCATCCCATAGAGCTTGGCCTTGGCCGCTTGCAGGCGAAGTTGGTGCACGCGCTCTTCGGTTTGCGCGAGATAGAGCGAACCGGGCTGAAACACACCGCAGGACTGGCCTGTCTCTTCTTCAAGCGCATTGTATAGGTTCATCGTGTAGTGCTGAATGCGGCTGATGTTGGTACTGTCGTGCAACCCGTGGATATTCGCAGCAGCGTGCCACGTGGAGCCTGACGTCAATTCATCACGCTCCAATAGTACGACATCAGACCAGCCAAGTTTTGTGAGATGGTAAAGAATAGAGCAGCCAATAACGCCGCCCCCGATGACGACTGCTTGTGCAGTGGTGCGCATGAGTTAACTCCAGAACGATGCGTGTATGTGATAAATCTACCGCGTGAAAGACGGCTCATTTGACTCAAGGCGACAAAAAATGTCGCAGTGATACAAGTGGGTTGCGATTTTTCGACGAAAAATCAGTACCAGAAACGAAAGGTCCACTGATGAGAACCACCACTAGAGTAGCCGTTATCGGCGGCGGCGTTGTTGGATGCAGCGTCCTTTATCACCTCACCAAACTTGGCTGGTCCGATGTGATGTTGATCGAACGCTCTGAACTTACCTCTGGCTCGACGTGGCACGCAGCGGGTGGCTTTCATACGCTTAATGGCGACACCAATATGGCCGCTTTGCAGGGCTATACGATCAAGCTTTATAAGGAGCTAGAGGAAATCACGGGCATGTCTTGCGGGTTGCATCATGTGGGCGGCGTCACGCTTGCGGACAATCAGGAACGTTTTGATATGCTGCTCGCAGAGCGGGCCAAGCATCGCTACATGGGGCTTGAGACAGAGATTGTCGGCCCTGAAGAGATCAAGAAAATTGCGCCTGTGACCAACACGGATGGCATTCTTGGCGCACTTTATGACCCGCTTGATGGGCATCTTGACCCCTCAGGCACGACGCACGCCTACGCCAAGGCCGCACGTATGGGCGGCGCGAGCATTGAAACCCACTGCAAAGTGGAAGAGACCAATCAGCGCCCCGATGGAACATGGGATGTTGTCACCGACAAAGGCACAATTCACGCAGAGCATATCGTGAATGCGGCAGGCCTCTGGGCGCGCGAAGTCGGGGCGATGGCGGGCATATATCTGCCACTGCATCCAATGGAACATCAATATATCGTCACTGACGATATTGCCGATATTAAAGCAATGCCTGCAGAACATCCCCATGTAATGGACCCTGCTGGCGAGAGTTATCTACGCCAGGAAGGACGTGGGCTGTGCATCGGTTTTTATGAGCAACCTTGCCGTCCATGGGCTGTCGATGGCACACCGTGGGACTTTGGGCATGAATTACTACCCAATGATTACGACAAGATCGAAGACAGCATTGCTTTTGCATACAAACGCTTCCCCGTGCTTGAAACTGCGGGCATTAAATCGGTGATCCACGGCCCCTTTACCTTTGCACCGGATGGCAACCCCTTGGTTGGCCCCGTGCCCGGATTGCGCAATTATTGGAGCGCATGCGGCGTGATGGCGGGCTTTAGCCAAGGTGGTGGCGTTGGCCTGATGCTGGCGCAATGGATGATCGAGGGTGAGACGGAACGCAATACATTCGCCATGGACATCGCGCGTTTTGGCCAAGGGGTGATCACGCCGGGTTACACGCTGCCAAAAGTGATCGAGAACTATCAAAAACGCTTCTCCGTGGCCTATCCGAACGAAGAACTGCCCGCCGCGCGTCCATTCCGCACCACACCAATGTATGATATTTTTAGCAATATGGGCGCGGTTTGGGGCCAGCAATACGGGCTCGAGGTTGCCAATTATTTCGCTCGTACCGAGGGCGAGCCAACTTATGAAACCCCATCCTTCCGCCGCTCTGATGCATTCGAAGCGACTGCGCGCGAAGTTAAGGCCGTGCGCAGTCGCGTTGGTATCAACGAGGTACAGAATTTCGGCAAATACAACGTGACGGGCCCAAATGCGCGCGCATGGCTCGATCGCATAATGGCTGGTCGAATCCCAAAAGCGGGCCGACTAAGTCTGACCCCAATGTTGTCGCCGAAGGGGCGTTTGATAGGTGATTTCACGGTGTCTTGCCTCGGCGAAGAGGAATTTCAACTCACTGCGAGTTACGGCAGCCAAGCGTTTCACACACGCTGGTTTGGCCAGAATATGCAGGACGGCGTCGCCTACGAAAACATCTCTGATCGTCGCACGGGCTTCCAGATTGCTGGTCCAAAAGCGCGCGATATTCTAGCCGCTTGTACACGCACAGATATTTCGGACATGAAATTCATGGACGTACGGCGCATGTGCGTTGGGATGGCGGATTGCATCGTGCAGCGCGTGTCCTACACGGGCGATCTCGGCTTTGAAATCTATTGCGATGCAATTGCGCAACGCCAGCTTTGGAACACGCTTTGGGCGGCGGGCGAACCTCACGGCATGACCCCGTTTGGCATGCGCACCATGATGAGCTTGCGTCTGGATAAGTTCTTCGGCTCTTGGATGTCGGAATTTTCCCCCGACTACACAGCGGCGGAAACTGGCATGGATCGTTTCATCAGCTTCAAAAAGAACGTCGAGTTCATAGGACGCGCAGCCGCTGAAGCGGAGCGCGCAACACCCCCAGTCCGTCAGCTTTGCGCATTTGAGGTTGATGCGGTCGACGCGGATGTGGTCGCTTACGAACCGATCTGGATCGATGGCACAGTCCAAGGTTTCTGCACATCAGGCGGCTATTCACACTACGCTGGAAAATCGATTGCGCAGGCTTTAATCCCACGGAAATTGGCCCGCAATGAGCTTGAGGTAGAGATCGAAATCTTGGGGAAAATGTGTAAAGCACGCCTGATTTCGGAGCCACTTTTCGATGCGGACGGCGCGCGGATGCGGGGCTGATGATACCTATCTGTCTCCTCCCCGCTGCTGGCGCGTCGTCACGTATGCGCGGGGGGGACAAATTGCTTGAACCTGTTGACGGCCTACCCTGTCTTGCAACGATGGCCAAGCGCGCGATAAGCGCCGGTTTCGAGGTGTTGGTGAGCCTATCATCCGAGGATCACCCGCGCGCGCATGTCGTTTCGTACTTGGACTTACAAATTTGTGTCGTGCCAAATCATCGAGACGGCATGTCCGCATCCTTGCGTACAGCGGCGAAGGTTGTTGCGCCACACGGCACTGCGATGATGATCCTCCTCCCAGACATGCCTGCAATTGAAATCAATGACTTACGTGAAATTCTTAATGCACATGCGGCGAATCCTGACAGTATAATCCAAGCCAGCAGCATCACAGGGGGACCGGGACATCCGGTGCTTTTTCCCAACCACCTTCTGTCTGAGTTCGAAGACCTATGCGGTGATAAAGGTGCCGCCGCTTTGCTCAAGGCGCATTCTGAAAAGATCAAATATGTTCTGCTAAACGACAATCGTGCGCGTTTAGATTTGGACACGCCGGAAGACTGGGCCGCGTGGCGCGCTCTAGACCTCTGACTGAAGCGCCCGCGCGATCTGTTCAGCATCAATAGAAGGACGTGCGGCAGGGTATTTGGCCTGCGTATCTTCTTCAAGCTCTGGAAAAATTGCGACCAACTCTTTGCGGTGCCGCTCATCCATCGCACCGAAACGCATGTCATTGGGCTGATAGCTTTCCGACCATTCACCATCAGCCAGCACAATCTCGTGCTGATCGAACATGAAGTGGATATAGCTTACGTTTTCAACGACTTCTCGGCGAACACCTTCAAAACAAGTCAACAGATGGGCCGCAATCAAGACCTCATCCGAGCTAAACCAATCGCGAATTTGGGCATTGTTCAACAGCATTCTGTGTTGTGGGGACACCACCGTGTCACGCTCCGGCAAATCAGGACCAAGTGCGCCTTGCGCAATACGAATAGGGATAAGCGCGGGTATTTTGGCAAGAACCGTTTCATCCAGATCGCGTCGACCGACCCACTTGACGGTTTGATACCCGTTGTCGCGCGTCAAGACACGTGTGCCCACTGCAATCATTTCAACGGGGACTTCGCCAAAATCGGTTTTGATCAACGTATCGGGGGTAAAATAAGGGCAATAAGATGTCTCTTGATGCAGCGTATAAACAGCTGCATCAAGATCCTTACACACAACAGGGCCATCGGCTTTGCGTAAGACTAAACACTTATCAAAATTACTCATTATTACCGTCTTCTTGCAGTCCAACACACCGTAGTCTCTCGTTATGAAACCGTCTTGCTGCTCGAATATGACCCAAATGAGGCACACAAATGGTGGACTCGCGACAATTGCGAAAATTTCTCTCGCCACACAACCAAGGAATGCAAGACACTAAAGTTGCAACTCAAAACACAAGAGATCGGCCCCGAACCCTTTAAGAGACAGCCGCGCCCAAGCATAATCTTCAATATCTTTTTCAGTCTTCAACTCTGGAAACAGCATAAATAGATCTTCTCTTTGCTCTGATTCGAACACGTTTAGGGCATGTTCCGCGGGTTGGAAGCTTTCGCTCCACGTACCCTCGGTCTTGATGAGCTCATACTCTTCGAACAACAGGTTCAAATAAGTGACCTCGTTTGGAACCGACTGATTGATCCCCTGTCGGCCTATCAAATGTTTCGCGGCGAGCAATACTTCGGACGCGTCAAACAACAAACGGTTTGCTTCGCCGCGCATCAGAATGCGGTGATTTGGTGATAAAGTGAGGTCACATTCCGGCAGCCCCCACACCAACGCACCGCCGTAATCGTAACTGGCGCGAGGTTCGGGTCAGCTATCAAACTACCAAAACCCAAAGCCTTGTTACCAATCTATGCCAACTTTTTCGCACCATTGTTGCGGGTCACAACCTTGTCCCCGACGCGCAAACTGCGCGCAAGTTTTGGCCCAGTCGGTATCATGTTCAGTGCAAGCGGGGTAAAGCAAATCTCTTGTTCGATCTGCGAATAGAACGCTATGTTGATCACATTTCCAGCGCCATCAAGAAATTCGATCAAACCGCTTTTCGGAGCACCCTCGATAACACGCGCATTAATGCCGCTCAAATCGATAACGTCTATGTCAGACCCATCAGCGTCTTCGCCACCGGTGATGACACGATCGCCGGCACCATCGAACATAAAGAGATTTGAATTGTTGCCGCCAACCAGCATATCGGTTCCGGTGCCACCGATGATGGTGCCCATGCCACCGCCACCTTCGACGCCTGAACCTGCTAAAAGTCTGTCTTCAACACCTTAACCATGGATGACGTCGTTGCCTTCGCCACCCAACAAAGTGTCATCACCAGCGTCTACTTCTGTCACGACTGCGTCAGGGATTAAATCGCCGCTCATCGTGAAGCCGGAAGAAGACGAACATGTCTCTAGCGTGAACTCGATAATTTCACGATTTTCGAAACCTTCGCCAAACCATGCATTAATATCAGCTGGCGAGTTTCCTTCCGCACCTGCCGCTCTGACAGAACCGGGAGCAGTTGTCACATCTATGGAGGTCACTGGGGCCACGGCGTAGTTCGTGAAACTCGACGTATCAAGAATAACAGCTTCTTCATTTCATGGGGAATTGCGATCCAAATTGTTGAATATTGTGAGCTAATTCAGCGAAACGGTTGCGCCAGTGTCAGAGTTGAAGAATTCCATAAGAAATAAAGCTTGTTCACCTGCACCGACTCACCCTTGCCCTCTGTTTACCAGAAGTTCATTGCCGTCCGCATCAAATGCGCGGATCGTAACGTTGTCTGTGTGCGGGCTGCCACCCGAAGGATCGCTAGTGTCATCGTTGATATCACCAGAATCGATATCAAACAGACGGAAGCTCACATCTGTAACACTGTCTTGATAAAGCGGATCGTTGGATCCGAAAATCAGCGAGGTTGTCATCGTATCCGAGAAACCAGCAGGCGCGATGCCATCGTTGAACAGTTTCAGAGCGGATTGCTCAGGAATGCCTTCTGCAGGAACGTCAAAGTTAGGCTGGTTGACAGTAAACGTCGTCGCGCCCTCTTGCTGGATGTTGCTAACAACAGTGACTTCAATGCCACCGGTGCCACCCGTCGGAATAGTTGTTGGCGCAATTAGCTGCGTACCGTAACCAACTGGACCACCACCACTAGCAGGAACATCGCCCCAAGACAGAATAAGATCTGGCATTTTAACCCTCACACAACACTTTGACAGAAGCGCTTTAAATTCTACTGGCCAAAGTGGCGCAGCAATCTTTTGAACCGGGTTTTGATCATGCAAAACTTCACCGACGCTTTCAAAGCGCGGAGTGCTCTTGGATCTGACAAAGATCTCAGCAACAGCTTTGCCTCATCGCATGACGCCAGTTCATACTCCGGCCACCCCCATGACCTAGAATAGCCCCCCCAGCAGGACATCCTTCTGTTTAACGCAAGGAAAGGACGCATCAAACAACTAGTTGCTTTTTAACTGAATTGAGACGAACAGACATGGGAAAAATGGAGACCTAGCGTCAATTTTTGTTAAATTTTCCTTCAAAAAATGGCAAAGCCCCTCAGAAAAATCAGTCTGACAGCTTGGATTGTCGCCGTATCTATATGCAATTACACAGAAACTCGGCATTGGCTCAAGAACCGAAACAGTTAAACTATTTGTTACAAGGCTAAGCCTGTGGATACAGAGGGCGTTGAAGATTATGGCGAAGTCGTTTCTGAAATTATCCTAAAGATTGCAAAATCGTTAAATTGTTAATGGTGGCAACAAAGCGGTCAAACTCCAGCAAGGCTGTTGAGTAAGTACGCATCGCATCTTTGAAATCGTTGCCCAGCACCTTGTACCAGAGCTTGCGACCCGACACTTCCACGATGTCTTTCGGGAGGTTCCTACGCAGACGGTAGACCCCAAAAGGTGTCCGATAAACGTACTGTGGAAGCTTGTCTTGGCTTGTCTTGGACATTGATAACCCCATTGGCTGGTTTTTGTTGTAAATCATAAGAGGTTGTTTTGCGAGGAACCGTATATCTGTTTCTGACGAATCAAAGACCGTTTGTGACGTCTCTGTCAAAAAACGACGAAGTGATTTCCAGCCGAAGCAGTGCTGAGTAAGTATCCCCAGAATTATGCCGAACAACCCCGTAAACAACCTCGTAAAACAACCCCGTAGAAAGGCTAAGACCCTTGTTTTACTTGTTTTTATGGAGAATTCGCGGAAACTTACAGTGTAAGTTGGTACCCAAGGCCGGACTCGAACCGGCACGCCCGTTAAGGCGGGGGATTTTGAATCCCCTGCGTCTACCATTCCGCCACTTGGGCACAATAAGTTCTCTTTAGCTATGCTTTTGAGCAGGGTCCAGACCTCAAAAGAAGGTTATTTAAACATTTCTCTCCACAGGCATACTTGACCCCATTCACAACACATGTTCACTGCCTCACAACTTTGAGGCGCACATATGCTTAGAAAACTCTATGATCTGACTTTGTCCTGGGCAGAACATCGCCACGCGCTTTGGTTGCTTGCTTTGGTTGCTTTCGTGGAAAGCTCCGTTTTTCCGATTCCGCCGGACATTTTGATGATTCCAATGATTCTCGCCCGCCCCTCGCGCGCATGGCTCATTGCGGGGATCGCTTTGGTGGCCTCCGTCACGGGCGGCCTACTTGGCTATGCCATCGGTGCGCTCGCATTTGAGCAAATCGGCCAGCCTATTCTGGAAAGTCTTGGTAAGGCAGATTCAATGGCAGAGTTCAGCATACGCTTTAATGATATGGGTTTCTGGGCGGTGCTAACCGCAGGTCTCACCCCCTTCCCGTTCAAGGTGATCACGATCATGTCAGGGTGGACAGGCATGTCGCTTGGCACATTCATTGCGACCTCTGTACTAGCTCGTGGCTTACGCTTTTTCATCGTAGCGGCCCTCTTATGGAAGTTTGGCGCACCTATCAAAGACTTCATCGAAAAGCGTCTGCCTCTGATGTTTGTGCTGTTCATCGCGGTTCTGGTTGGTGGCTTTGCTGCTGTGAAGTTCTTGTGACCCGCTCTTTCGCCATCCTTATAGCAGCCGGAGGCTCCGCAGTTCTTATGCTGGGCGCACTCGGGTTTCAGTATATTGGGGACATGCCACCTTGTAAGCTGTGCTATTGGCAACGCTACCCACATCTAGGCGCTATCGTCATTGGAGTCTTAGCTTTGGCGATCACTGGACGCTTGTTTCCAGTCCTCGGCGCACTCGCCGCTTTGGCCACGGCTGCGATCGGTGGTTATCACACTGGTGTCGAGCGCGGTTGGTGGGAAGGCCCGACTTCGTGTACCTCAAGCCCTATAGGCGACTTGAGCACAGAAGATCTCATGGCGCAAATCATGTCCGCGCCTTTGGTGCGCTGTGACGATGTCCCTTGGGAACTTTTCACGCTCTCTATGGCCAGCTGGAATATGCTTGCCTCTCTCGCATTGTTCGCACTCTGGTGTATGGCAATCAAACGCAGCTAATCAGCGCGCACGTGTGGCCAGCAGCAGGTTGGTTTCCGACGTGCTTACCCCGTCCAGACGACGAATATGGCTCAGCACTCCGTCAAGGGCTTCGAGCGAGTGCGCCCCAATCTCAACGATAAGATCCCAGCGCCCATTCGTGGAATGAACCGCGCGCACTTCGCTCATCCCCGTCAGTTGACGGGTGATACGTTCCGCACCACGGCCCTCAACGCCAAGCATCATAAGCCCACGCACTGGATCCGGCGCAATGTCGCCTTTCAAAGTCACCTGATACCCGACAACCTCGCCCGACGCTTCAAGCCTCGCCATGCGGGCACGCACAGTCGCGCGCGTCACACCACTGCGCGCGGCAAGTTCTGACAAAGATGCACGTGCATTCTTGCGTAAATGGCGGATCAGGCTGCGATCTATTTCATCCAAATCGCCACTCCTACTGTTCAATATGAGCAATCACAATCAATATTGATCACTTTTCAAGCTTACCCACGACCATAAAGGACATCTATCTTCTCAACAACACCACAACCGAGAGATCAAATGTCACAAACAATCCACCTCATTGGCTGCCCCGTGGATAGCGGAAAAACGCGCCGCGGATGCCTCATGGGACCAGATGCGCTCCGTACCGCAGGTCTGACAGAGGCACTGTGCGATCTTGGCCTCACAGTGCAGGACGTTGGTAACCTTACCCTGCCCAATCTAAGTGACATCACCCCAACAGGCCCCGGATTTAAGCGCGCAGAAAACATCGGTTGGACGCGCGTCATTGCACATACGAGCGAGCGCGCGCAGCAAACTGGAACGCCAATTTTCTTGGGAGGTGATCACAGCCTATCACTCGGGTCTGTCCTTGGAAGTGCGCGTCATGCAGCACACGAAAATCGCCCTTTGTTTGTGCTCTGGCTGGATGCACATTCCGATTTCCACACGCCTTTAACATCAGACTCGGGTAATTTGCACGGAACGCCACTGGGCTATTTAACAGGGCGCGAGGGCTTCGAAGACTTTCCACGCGTTGAAACACCTGTCCCACAAGACAACATTTGCATCATCGGACTACGCAGTGTGGACGCAGCGGAACGTGCGGCACTCCAGAAAAGCGCAATCACTTATTGCGATATGCGCGCGATTGATGAACACGGCATTTCGCGCCCCCTAACAGCATTCCTCGAAAAAGTGCGTGCAGCCAATGGGTTGCTGCACGTCTCCTTAGACGTTGATTTCATTGACCCTATGTTTGCCCCAGCGGTCGGCACAACAGTCCCCGGAGGCGCAACCCTGCGCGAAGCACATCTCGCAATGGAAATCATTTGTGACAGTAACTTGCTCAGCGCGCTCGATTTGGTGGAACTCAACCCCTTCCTTGATGATCGCGGCGCAACAGCCCAAGTGATAACCGATCTCGCTGCATCAGCCCTTGGTCGTCGCGTTTTTGATCGCCCCACCCTGCACCGTTAAAGGACTGATACTATGCTACCTTCCGAAAAAGCCCTCGTTCCCTTCGTGTCAGTCGATCACATGATGCAACTCATCCACCATATTGGACTTGAGAGAATGCTGTGTGAGTTGACCAACGCGATTGAGGCAGATTTTCTTCGCTGGCCCGCCTTCGACAAAACCCCGCGCCTAGCCTCGCATAGCGAGATGGGCGTGATCGAACTCATGCCGACCTCTGATGGCGAGGTGTACGGCTTCAAGTATGTGAACGGGCACCCTTCCAACACGCGCACGGGTCATCAAACGGTGACAGCCTTTGGCCTGCTCGCAGATGTTGCGACAGGTTATCCCGTCTTACTCTCAGAAATGACACTGCTGACCGCCCTGCGCACGGCCGCGACGTCGGCCATGGCAGCCCGCGCACTCGCACCCAAAAACGCGCGCGTAATGGCAATGATCGGCAATGGCGCACAGTCGGAGTTTCAAAGCCTCGCTATGAAAGCGGTCTGCGGCATAGACACCGTGCGCCTTTACGACATTGACCAAAATGCGAGCGCTAAATGCGCGGTCAATCTGTCGACTTCGGGCTTGAATGTGATCGTTTGTGCAACACCGGAACAAGCGATTGAGGGTGCAAGGATCATCACGACCTGCACAGCTGACAAACAATATGCGACAATCCTGAGCGACAATATGATCGGAGCGGGCGTTCACATCAACGCGATTGGTGGTGATTGTCCGGGCAAAACAGAACTGGCCAAAGACATACTGACCCGCAGTTCAATCTTCGTCGAATACCCGGAACAAACTAGGATTGAAGGCGAAATTCAGCAGTTGGACAGCGCGCATCCAGTCACAGAGCTTTGGCAAGTGTTAAGTGGCGACGCAGATGGCCGTAAGACAGATCGTCAAATCACGCTGTTTGATAGCGTGGGCTTTGCGATCGAGGATTTCTCGGCACTGCGCTACATCAAATCCGCGATCCGAGACACCGGCTTTTCAATTCAATTGGACATGCTTGCGGACCCAAACGATCCGCGCGATCTCTTCAGCATGCTTCAGCGATCTGCTTGATGTCCGACTGGAGCGCTGCCCCAAACCCGTAGGTATTTTAAGACCAAAGAAGTTAACCCATTCTTTACCTTAGAATTTTAGAAAACATTTACGGATCATGCAGAGGTGCCGATGACCGTGACCGAAGAAGCCCCAAGCAATCGCGTGCTTGGGGTTGACCCTTCTTTGGCCTCATAAATACCTCGGGGGAATTTCAGTTCTGCTGAAAGGGCGCAGCGCCCCAAAACTCAAACAAACTTGCGCGGCGTAGCCGCGCGATTTCATTAAAGATATTCTGAGCGCTGCAATCCGTACTTCGCCATCTTCTCATTCAACGTGCGGCGCGGCAAACACAACTCGTCCATAACGGCTACAATCGATCCTTTATGACGGCGCATCGTGTTGTCGATCAACATACGCTCAAAGGCTTCCACATATTCTTTCAGCGGCTTCCCTTCAGTCGTCATGACCGGCGTCATTTCATCGTGGTCATTCATCAAAAGCGATGCAATCGTGCCTGAGCCGCGACGCGTTTGCAAAACGGCGCGTTCTGCAATGTTAATCAACTGGCGCACATTTCCTGGCCAAGGCGCTTGCAACAGCTGTGCGGCCTCTTGTGCCGAAACTTCGGGTGTTTCACAGCCATATTCTTCTGCGAATTGTTCGGACAAACGTGTGAACAGCGACAAAATATCTTCGCCGCGCGACCGCAAAGGCGGGATAGTGATCCGCAACGCCGCCAAGCGATAGAACAAATCAGCGCGCAAGGCGTCTTCGCAGGTGCGGTCCTGCTCTTGTAGGTTCGATATCGCAACGATGCGGGTTTCCGCAGGTGTGCCCTGCTCGTTGATCACGCTCAAAAGTCGCGCTTGGAGTTGATCACTAAGCGCTTCAATGTCCTCCAGTACCAACGTTCCGCCACGCGCCTCTTCGATCGCAGGCAGATAGGGATCTTCTGGTGCAACAGGTCCAAACAAACGTTTCAACAACGCGTCTTCATCCATCGCCGCGCAGGACACCAAAACAAAACGTTTGCCCGCCCGGCTACCTACTGCATGAAGCGCGTGAGCGATCAAAGTCTTGCCTGTCCCCGTCTCGCCATCAATCAAAACATGACCGTCGGCTTGACCAAGATCGAGAATATCTTCTTTCAAACGCTCCATAACGGGCGAGGCACCAATGAGCTTTTTCATCAACTGCCCGCCATCTGACAACTCACGACGCAACGCGCGATTATCAAGCGTGAGGCGGCGCGCATTGGCTGCCTTCTTTGCCAGTTCGGACATACGATCTGGATTGAACGGTTTTTCCAGAAAATCAAATGCCCCGATGCGCATCGCATTCACTGCCATAGGTACATCCCCGTGACCTGTGATCATGATCACTGGCAAGGCACTGTCGGTGCTCATCAGTTTCTTCAGAAATTGCATGCCATCCATACCCGGCATCTTGATGTCGGAAATGACGATACCAGGATAATCCGTACTGATCCCCGCCAAAGCATCCTCAGCTGACGCAAAGGTTTCTGTGTCATAACCAGACAACGCGAGCCACTGCGAAATGGACTGACGCATATCTTTCTCATCATCCACGATGGCGATCTTCATTGCATTGGCCATGGTATCTACTCCGCTGCGGGTTTGGCGATCTCTGCGCCATCCTCATGTAATATCGGTAAACGGATTTCAAAGACCGCGCCGCCCTGTGCCGCGTTGCGGGCAGTCATTCGTCCCCCCAAGTCGTTGACGATACCAGATGAAATGGCAAGCCCGAGCCCGACACCGTCCCCTGGCTGCTTGGTCGTGTAGAAGGGTTCGAACAGCGCATCGAGGTCCTCGATCCCCTGCCCGTTGTCGCGTACGGTCAGGATCGCTGTTTCCCCAGCCGCCAGCAAAACATCGACTTGTGGATCTTTCACGGATTTCGTCGCATCCAGCGCGTTGCGTAAAAGGTTGATCATCACCTGCTCAATGCGGACACGATCCGCCATTACCACAACCGGTTCTTGCGGCACCGCTTTGTTGATTTCGACCTGTCGCTGACGCAACTGCGGTTCCATCATAGACAGGCTCGAGGCAAGCGCATCGCCAAGGTTTACAGGGGCAAATTCATCCCCGCTCTTGCGCGCATAACTTTTAAGCTGGCGTGTGATCGCGCCCATGCGGCCAATCAAATCATCAATACGCTGAAAGCTCGCCAAGGCTTCATCCGGCCGCCCGCGCCCCACCAAAAGTTTCGCCCCTGCGAGATAAGTTTTCATCGCCGCCAGTGGTTGGTTCAACTCATGGCTAACAGCTGCCGACATCTCGCCCAACGCGGCAAGTTTGGAACTCTGCGCAAGGGTTTGTTCGGCCACTGCAAGTGTCTCTTGCACCTTCTCTCGCTCGGCGACTTCTCGCTGCAAGCGAATATTAAGTTGGCGAAGTTCTGCCGACTCGCGCTGAAACACGGCCATGCGCACCGCCGTTTTGCGGTTCAAAAAGTAAAACGCCAGCGCAAGCAGGATAGCGAATCCCATGATTTCCAGCGCAAGCACCCCGTTGACGCGTTCTCGTACCGATGCGTAGGAGGTAAAGCTCGCCATCTGCCAGCCGCGAAACAATACCCGCGCCTGAGTGCGCATCACGGATTCGCCGCGAAAATAGGCATCCCCTGGCAAAGCGCGCCAATCTGCGGTGGCTTGTAAGGCGCGGCTGATTGCGCCCGAAGGTGGCTGTCGTTGCAGCGCGTCTTCTTCCATCAATCCCCGCCACCGCGGTTCTGTCGACAGAATGATTGTGCCTTCCGAATTGGTGACCAAAACAGCATCCGAAATGCCGGCCCAAGCCCTTTCAAACTTTTGCAAATCCACTTCGACCACGACGATACCAAGCACATCGCCACTGCTTTCAACGCGCCGCGAATAGCTAAACGAATAGCCGCCGGATTCGCGTTGCATCACAGAAAAAACCGTGTCGTTTGAACGCAGTGCATCGACAAAGTAGGCATTATTGCGGTGTAAGGATTGCAGACGGTTGCGATCCGTTGCCGCAACTGAGCGACCTTCGCGATCAAGCAACATGATCGAGGCAGCTCCGATCTCTTCAACAAAGCTGATCAGGCGCTGGGTCGATGTCGAAAAGTCACTGGAATTGAGCGCACCGATCAACGCTGGGTCCCGCGCAAGAAGCTGCGGCACAATCGCGTTACGGCGCAGCTCTGACAAGATGTTTCCGCTATAAAGCGCCAAGCGTAGCTCTGCTCGATTACGGGTCGTTTCTGTGAAGCGATCGGTTAGGAAGGAATTGGTCAGAAAGACCGTCACGCCCGCAAGTAAGATCAGTCCAAACAAAAGAAACCGGATCCGCCACAGATTGAAGCGCGCACTCTCACGCGCGGATCGCAACGGTGTTTGCGATAGGGGTGACGATGGTGGCGCGTCGCTCATGGGCAGGATTTTAATGCGCGAATCGAAATCGCTCAAGGCTGCAATCTCACGCGGAGGCCATTGCCCCGATCAAACCAGCGAAAAGACGCGCGCCATCGGCGGACCCATGTGCATCTTCCATCGCGCGTTCAGGGTGCGGCATCATGCCCAGCACACGCCCGTTCGCAGACGTAATCCCTGCAATATCGCGATCAGAGCCGTTGGGATTATCCGTATAGCGAAACGCAACGCGCCCCTCGCCGACCAAACGGTCCAACTCATCAGGCGTCGCGGTGTAGTTACCTTCATGATGCGCAATTGGCACCTGAATGGTTTGGCCCACCTCATAGTTGTTAAGGAAATTGCTCTCGCACGCCGCAACCTCGAGGCCGACTGTTTTACAGATATACTTCAGCCCAGCATTGCGCATCAAAGCACCGGGCAAAAGCCGCGTTTCCGTCAGCACTTGAAAACCATTGCAGACGCCGAACACATAGCCACCCTTTTCCGCATGGGTCTTCACTGCCGCGCAAATTGGCGAGTTCGCCGCAATCGCACCACACCGCAAATAGTCGCCGTAGGAAAACCCGCCAGGGATGCCAACAAGGTCAATGCCCTCTGGCAACGTGACGTCTTTATGCCAAACACGGGTAACTTCTGCGCCAGCCAGCTCTAGCCCAACTGCAAGATCGCGATCACAGTTAGAGCCGGGGAATGTGATGACTGCGGCGCGCATCAGTTCAGCTCAACCGTGTAGGATTCAATCACCGTGTTCGCGAGCAGCTTTTCGCACATCTTGTTCACCTGCGCTTCAGATGTCCCATCCGCCAGTTCAAGCTCGATCACTTTGCCCTGACGCACACCGTCTACACCCTCAAAGCCAAGCGCACCCAATGCATGACGCACCGCTTCACCCTGCGGGTCCAAAACACCATTTTTTAACATGACATGTACACGAGCTTTCATCGATAAGTCCTTTGTGGTGTTTAGATATTCGAGTTAGTTTATCAACGTCGGCTTAGTCACCGGCTGTTGGTTCTTGGGCAGCACTCCAAGACGACGTGCAACTTCTGTGTAGGCATCCGTGAGTGAGCCAAGATCGCGACGAAACACATCCTTGTCGAGTTTCTGGTTCGTTTCCATGTCCCACAAACGACAGCTATCAGGGCTGATCTCATCCGCGAGGATCAGGCGCTGATAATCGCCCTCATAAACGCGGCCAATCTCGATCTTGAAGTCGATCAATTTGATGCCGACGCCATACATGATGCCCGACAAGAAATCATTGACCCGCAATGTCAGCGACAAGATATCTTCCATGTCCTGCTGCGACGCCCAACCAAAGGCAGCTATATGCTCTTCAGAGACTAGTGGATCGCCCAGCTTATCATCTTTGAGGCAATATTCGATGATCGGACGCGGCAATTGCGTGCCCTCTTCGATGCCAAGGCGTTGCGACATAGTGCCCGCCGCATAATTGCGCACAATGATTTCGAGCGGCACAATCTCGCACGTCCGCACGAGCTGCTCGCGCATGTTAATGCGCTTGATGAAATGCGTCGGCACGCCGATGCTACCCAGGCCAACCATGAAATACTCGGACAGCATGTTGTTCAACACACCCTTGCCCTCAATCACGTCCTTCTTTTCTGCGTTGAACGCTGTCGCGTCATCTTTGAAGTATTGGATCAAAGTTCCCGGCTCCGTGCCCTCATAAAGGGTCTTCGCCTTACCTTCGTAAATCTTTTTTCCGCGCGCCATGGCAGTGACTTTCTTTGCAGCGTGATAAGCTCAAGACGACTCTGCCCTCACTTATTCTAACGCTCTCTTAGGACAAGGCGCGCTGAGGGGCAAGGGACAGGCCAACGCAGCCGCGCGTTGCCCCTTGCAGCCCCCTCTTTGGCATCGCATATTCGTGTTAAACGCAAAACACTTGAGGAGAGTAAGCAACATGAGCACCTTTGATGATCGCGAAAACGCTTTTGAAAACAAATTCGCGCATGATGCGGAAATGCAGTTCAAAGCAGACGCACGCCGCAATAAATTGTTGGGTCTTTGGGCCGCAAAGATGATGGGCAAATCCGAAGATGACGCCAACGCTTACGTCAAAGAAGTGATCAAGTCCGACTTTGAAGAAGCGGGACACGAGGATGTTGTTCGCAAGGTTGCGGGCGACTTGGGTGACAAGTCTAATCCCGATGAAATCCGCACGAAAATGGATGAGTTTTTGGCGACCGCGAAAGCACAGTTGATGGCAGAAAGTTAACAAACACAAGTCTGTAAGATTTGGCCGCGGGTGGAACACATTCCGTTCGCGGTTTTTTTGTGGTCTACATTTCGATGTTAAGCCCACGCTAAGGTATCATGCGCTAAGGCAAGCGTATGACTGCTAAACCCGCCTCCTTTGTGTTTCAGCGTAAAGCTTTTGTTCAGTTTTTCGCTACGTGTCTTGTGCTGCCACTGTGTGCACTCGCAGCGCTCCCGGTTCTTGAAACATTGGATTGGGGTGAGGTTGGGCAGTCGTGGAGCGGCATTACACCGCTTCAATGGTCGCTCGCCATTCTGGCAACAGCCGCCAGTTTTGCCGTACTAGGACAATACGATGTCATCGTGCACCGAATCTTGAACACGCGTATCAGTGCGAGGGCGGCTCAAGCAAGCGGTGCTGCTGCGGTCGCGTTATCACAAACTTTGGGGTTTGGGTTAATCGTTGGCACGCTTGCGCGTTGGCGTGGTTTGCATCGCTTGGATATTGCTGTGGCAAGCAAGGTGACAGCCCTCGTATCAATCAGCTTTTTGGGAGCATGGCTCACCCTATTCGCGCTAGCTGGTTTGCTTTTACCGCATGGCTTGCCTGTGCCATCTTATGTCTTTCAAGCCAGCCTGTTCTCGGCCGCCTGTTTCACGTTTTATACAGCACTGAAACGTCATATAACTGTCGCCGGCTACCGCACTCGATTGCCAAGCCTTCGCGCGATCTTCGCGTTGATGTGCTTTGCACTCATTGATACCGGTTTTGCAGCATTGGCATTTTGGGCTTTGATCCCAAGCAGTGCGGATATTTTGTTCGCTCAGTTGTTCCCAATTTATCTAATCTGTCTTGGGGTGGCGTTAGTCAGCAATACGCCGGGTGGTGTTGGCCCATTTGAGCTGACCTTGCTTTGGGCAATACCTGACACCAACATAAACGAGCTACTTGCAGCTCTGATCGCATTCCGTCTTGTCTATTTTGCGCTGCCCGCAAGCCTGGGCATGCTCTATATGTTTCGTCCTTTGAATGATCAAACCGAAGTCAGTCGCGTCGCCCTTTTCGCGCGCGGCTTGCATCCTGAAACCTCTTCGGCGCTGCAAACCGGGGCGACGTTGATTACGCCTAATGGTCAAATTATTGGCGCAACTGCGCGCACGACGCAATCCACCACGCTATTGTTTGAGCCCGCAGCCAAACTGCAAAGCAGCCTTACTGCGCTCTCACTCCAAGCAAGTACAAGCGCCACCATTCCGCTGTTTTATAAGTGCAATGCGCGAACAGCGCTGCAATTATGCGCGCACGGCCTCTCTATTGTGCGCATCGCGCAAGATGGCTTGATCGATCTTAAAGACGCAAAGCTTGAGACGCCCCAACGACGCACACTCCGGCGAAAGCTGCGCAAGATTGAGAAATCAGGCGTTGAAGTAAACAAGCTCACACTCACAAAAGAAACAATCAGTACATTAGATCGAATTGACCGCGATTGGCATGGGATCAATGGAACCCCTCGTGGTCTATCAATGGGGCGTTTTTGTGAGGCCTATCTTACGACGCAGGATGTCTTTGGCGCGTCGCAGAACGATCGTTTGATTGCTTTCATTAGTTGTCACAAAACCTCGGAGGCTTGGACGCTCGATCTGATGCGCAGCAGCGCTGACGCATCAGACGGAACCATGCACGCCCTTGTTTGGGCGGCGATAAAGACCGCGAAAAATCAGCAGTGCAAGACGTTTT
Organism: Rhodobacteraceae bacterium HTCC2083; assembly: GCA_000156115.1. Lineage (GTDB taxonomy): Bacteria > Pseudomonadota > Alphaproteobacteria > Rhodobacterales > Rhodobacteraceae > Planktotalea. The sequence continues at coordinate 3,051,306 of DS995276.1, read as the reverse complement.
CTCTCGCTTCAACCCCTTATGAAGAGGCCTTTGTGCTGAAAGCCGTCGAGAAAATAAGTTTTTTGTCACCGCCGCATTCAAAAGGCCTTGCGCAATTCAAACGCGCCTTCGCACCACGATGGCAGCCTCTTTACGCCGCAGCTCCTTCGCGTATGGGTCTTTTCTTGGCGCTTTGGGATGTGTGGCATGAAGTGAACGACCCCCCACCATTGCGCGAGGAGTGACGGTTTAATCAACACTTTCGCCTCATTCATGATCATTATGATAAATATGAATTTGCTTCATTTTCGCAATCTATGACACAGACAAGAAAAAGGTGGTGGATTTCATGACAAACGCTCTCTCCAAAATGCTGTCCGAACGCGAGTGGATACTTGCGGACGGCGCAACAGGCACAAACCTGTTCAACATGGGTTTAATGTCAGGTGACGCGCCCGAACTATGGAATGAACAACACCCAGAAAAGATTAAAGCGCTTTACAAATCCGCGGTTGATGCAGGCAGTGATATGTTTTTGACCAATTCATTTGGTGGAAATGCATCCCGCTTGAAACTGCATAGCGCACAAGATCGCGCCCATGATTTGTCGCGTATGGCCGCAGAGATCGGTCGCGACGTGGCAGATGCTGCGGGTCGCCCTATCGTCGTCGCGGGCAGTGTTGGCCCTACGGGCGACATTATGGAACCCGTCGGCACACTATCGCATAGCGATGCGGTTGAAATTTTTCATGAACAGGCCGAAGGGCTTAAAGCCGGTGGCGCAGATGTGCTTTGGTTAGAGACCATTTCGGCACCCGAAGAATATCTGGCCGCTGCAGAAGCGTTTAAACGCGCTCAAATGCCCTGGGTTGGCACGATGAGTTTTGACACGGCGGGACGCACAATGATGGGCCTGACCAGTGCTGCGATGGTCGAAATGGTTGATAACATAGAGAATTCTCCAATCGGATTTGGCGCGAATTGCGGAACTGGCGCATCAGACCTCTTGCGCACGGTACTAGGATTTGCAGCGCAAGGCACATCCGTTCCGATTGTCGCAAAAGGCAACGCTGGCATACCAAAATACGTCGATGGCCACATTCATTATGACGGAACACCAGAATTGATGGGCGAATACGCAATGCTCGCACGAAACTGCGGCGCGCGCATTATTGGCGGTTGCTGTGGGACGATGCCGGAGCATCTAAGCGCCATGCGCCGCGCGTTGGAAAACAACGAACAGGCGCAAGCTCCGACACTCGATGTGATCTCTGCTGCCCTCGGCCCTTTCTCGTCAAGCGGAGATGGCACCGAAGAAAATGCGCCAGTGGCACGTCAAACACGCAGACGCCGCCGCAGCAGTTAAGCCGTAAACAGATCAAAAAGTTGTATTTAGTCGGATGTGAACGCGCCAATGTCGCAATTGTCGAAGTGCTTATGCGACAATCTGACCAAACATCTCGGAGATAACTGGCGTTTGCGCCCCACCAAAGGAATGGCTCATGTCCGACGAAGACGACATCATCCTCGCTGATCTGGACGATGAAGAACTTGTCCAACAGATGTTCGACGATCTGTACGACGGTCTTAAAGAAGAGATTGAAGAAGGCGTTAACATCCTTCTTAGCCGTGGCTGGGCACCCTATGACGTTCTGACTAAGGCGTTGGTCGGTGGCATGACAATCGTCGGCGCGGATTTCCGCGATGGCATTTTGTTTGTCCCTGAAGTTCTTTTGGCAGCGAATGCAATGAAAGGCGGCATGTTCATCCTCAAACCGCTGCTTGCAGAGACTGGCGCCCCGCGTGTGGGCAAGATGGTGATCGGTACCGTCAAAGGCGATATCCATGATATCGGAAAAAACCTCGTCTCCATGATGATGGAAGGTGCCGGCTTTGAGGTTGTCGATCTTGGGATTAACAACGCGGTCGATGCCTATCTTGAAGCTTTAGAAGCGGAAGAGCCTGACATTCTTGGAATGTCCGCCCTGCTGACGACGACGATGCCTTACATGAAAGTCGTGATCGATACGCTAGTCGAACAAGGCAAGCGCGAAGATTACATCGTTCTTGTTGGTGGAGCGCCACTCAACGAAGAATTTGGCAAAGCGATTGGCGCGGACGCCTATTGCCGTGATGCGGCTGTTGCGGTTGAAACGGCCAAAGAATGGGTTGGGCGAAAGCACAATCAAATGGCTAGCTAAGCACTTTGCACAGACTGGGTTGAGGCTCCGACGCATGTGCGTTCGGAGCCTTTTTCGTTTGAGGACAACATGATGCAGATAGAAGATGATGTATTAACACAATCCGGTTTGACGCAGCATAATGGCGCGCGATCCTTGATTATTGCCTGCGGAGCTTTGGCGCGCGAAATCTTGGCGCTCAAGGACATAAATGGATGGGACCATATGGATCTCACCTGCCTGCCCGCGATCTATCACGTATATCCTGACAAAATTACCGACGCGGTAGAGCAAGCCGTGTTGAAGCATCAAGCGGATTATGCACAAATTTTCATAGCCTATGCCGATTGCGGAACTGGGGGACTTTTGGCCGCTAAATGCGCTGACTTAGGCGTTGAGTTGATCGAAGGGCCACATTGCTATTCGTTCTTTGAGGGCAACGCCGCATTCAGCAAAATCTGCGAAGATGAGTTCACCGCCTTTTATCTCACCGACTTTTTGGTACGTCAGTTCGAAGCGTTTGTGATAAAACCAATGGGCTTAGATCGCCATCCAGAACTGCGCGATATGTATTTCGGAAATTACGAAAAACTGGTGTATCAGGCGCAAACAGACGATCCGGTCCTCACTGAGAAAGCAAGGGCCTGCGCCGCCCAACTTGGTCTAAAGTTTGAGCGGCGCCTTACGGGTTACGGTGATCTGGAAACTGCCTTAGCGCAGATCTAGGCCTTACAGGAATACCCGTTCGACGAACCAATACGCACCCACGGCTGCGATCACCAAGGACGCTGGAATCGCGATTCGGGTGCGGTACCAGTCCTTGCCACCAAACCAACATCCAACAGCGAGGAACGCGAGTGCAATCACTGTGAGTTGGCCCAATTCAACGCCTATGTTAAAGCCGATAAGTGCCGCCACGAATTGACCAGCGGGCAAGCCAAACTCGCCAAGAACCGATGCGAAGCCAAGCCCGTGCAGTAAGCCGAAGACGAAGATAATGACAGGCCGCCATGCGTGCATCTTGTTTGAGAACACATTTTCAATCGCCACGTAGACGATCGATGCAGCGATAATAGGCTCCACAATACTGCCGGGAACCGTGACTATACCAAGTGCACCAAGGGCTAGCGTAACCGTGTGCGCCAAAGTGAACGACGTCACTTGAACCAGCAACGGTCGCAAAGCAGTTGAGAAGAAAAACAGACCTAAAACAAAAAGAATATGATCAAGCCCTTTGGGCAGAATGTGATAAAATCCGACAGGGATATATTCGGCGAAAACCGAGAAAAACCCACGTGCCTCGCCACCAGTGACAGACATCTCTGGGCTGGTTTGTCCGCCACTGATATAGCCCGTGTAGGGGTTTTCCGGCCCAATCTGGCGCAGGATCAAGGTGCCGTATCCGTCGGGCCACGCGAGCTTCATCTCCTTCGCATCAGTAGCTGCATCTGCGCTGAGGGTCAGCTCGGACAGTCGCGGCAGTTCTACATCGCCCACCTCTGGAATGTCCAATGCACTGATTTTCAATGGAATAACCGCGCCATCCACGTTAAGTACGATATCGTTTAGCATTTGCGGGGCAAATTCTGTCAGTCGGTTCTCAAGGGCGTCCGGTGCCAACGCGCGCAAAGAATCGTAATCTGCGGCCTGGGGCACGTCATTTGTATCCTCTGCTGCATCAAGATCGATGCCCGCCAGAAAGCTCTCCAAAGCAATGCGCAAATCAAGGCGTACCTGCCCTTTCTCTAACGCGAGATCTGCGACCGTGGGGCTGACCTCATGTGCGTGAACAGGCGTCAATGTGATCGCCAAAAAGCTTGACACTGTGAGCCACTGCGCCAGCATCATCCTGAGGAAATAGAAAGTTGACATAATGGACCCTAAGTCTTTCACATTCGCTGTTTTGTTGAGCGTTGCTGCTGCGCCGCTCCTTGCTCATGAGTTTTGGATTGATAGCAAAAAGTTTCAAGTAAAAACTGGCGAGAATGTCGTCGCCTACACGAGAAACGGGCAAAATTTCAAAGGTGTAGACCTCGCGTACTTCACCGGACGTGCAGCCTTGTTTGAACGGATCGACAGCGAGGCTCGTCAAACTGTGACGCCGCGCTTGGGCGATTCCCCTGTCTTTGACATGCCGATTAAGAACGACGGACTGTTCACGCTAATCTTCCAAAGCAAACCGGAAAAACTGACTTACAGCGAATGGGCGAAGTTCGACAAATTTGCCAAGCACAAAGACTTTCAAAATGTGCTCGAAAAACATCGTGCGCGGGGGTTGAGCGAGGAGAAATTCAAAGAGACGTACACGCGTTTTGCCAAAGGCTTGTATGCGGTTGGCGCTGGAGCTGGTCAGGACGCGCAACAAGGGTTGGAAGTTGAAATCGTCGCGCTAAAAAACCCCTATACGGATGACGTAAGTTCGGGTCTACCCGTTCAGGTCTTTTACCGAGAAAAGCCCCGGATCAACGCGCAGATCGAGATTTTTGAACGCTCGATCGACGGTGTGGTCGAGGTTTCAACAGTGCAAACCAACGCAGAAGGCATCGCAATTGTGCCCGTGAAAGCTGGCTATGCCTATTTGCTAGACAATGTGCTTTTGCGCGAACCGTCTGAGGCGTTAGCACAAGAAACAGGCGCGGTTTGGGAAACGCTTTGGGCTGCTTTGACCTTTGAGGTGCGATAGCCCCTTGCGAGCCAGCGCGTAGAGCGGCACAAAAGATTAATGACTGACATACCAAAAATCCTTTGCATCGGCTCTGTCCTTTGGGACGTGATAGGGCGGTCAAAAAGCGCGATGCGCCTTGGCAGCGATGTGCCCGGTCGCATCACGCAGTTGCCTGGTGGCGTTGCGATGAATATCGCGATGACCCTGCGCCGTTTTGATCTCCACCCGGCGTTGTTAAGTGTTGTCGGACAGGACGCAGCAGGCACACAACTAATCTCTGAGGCATCTGGTCTTGGTTTGATTTGCACCCATATCTACCGCTCTGACGATTTGCCAACAGACCGATATATGGCTGTCGAGGGTGCGAATGGATTGATTGCCGCCATCGCAGATGCACATTCGTTGGAAGCGGCGGGAGAAAAGATCCTGACGCCGTTGCACAATGGTACGCTTGGCAATGCTGATGCGCCTTACGCCGGGATGATCGCGCTTGATGGAAATCTGACGCTGGCGCTGTTGAGCAAGATCGCAAGTGATCCATTGTTTGCGGCGGCAGACTTGCGTGTTGCGCCCGCGTCCCCCGGCAAGGCCGAACGTTTGCGCCCCTTTCTCGATAAAAGTCGTGCAACGATTTACGTGAACCTGGAGGAGGCGGAATTGCTGTGTCAAAGCAGTTTCGAGACCGCGACAGAGGCTGCAACCGCTTTGGTCACTCGCGGGGCCGCGCGTGCCTTGGTGACTGATGGTGGCAAGCTTGCTGCTGAGGCCGATGCAAGCGGTGTACGCCACGCCTGCCCACCACAAGTTTTGGTCGCGCGTGTTACAGGTGCAGGCGACACATTTATGGCCGCACACATGAACGCAGAGCTGCATGGCGCCTCGCCACAAGATGCGCTAGAGCAGGCTTTGCAAGCCGCTGCGCGCTACGTCTCAGGAGAAACAGCACATTGACCCAAACACCCTTTGTCCGCTCATCCTCTGTCCAAGCCGCATTTGACGCCGGTACACCAATCGTGGCGCTTGAATCCACGATCATTACCCATGGCATGCCCTACCCACAAAACCTTGAAATGGCGCGCCAAGTCGAAGCAACCGTGCGCGCAGGTGGCGCGGAACCTGCAACAATCGCGGTGATCGACGGCACCCTATTCGTTGGTTTAGAAGATGTGCAATTGGAAACGCTGGCGCAAACCAAGGGGGCTGCAAAACTGAGCCGTGCCGATATGGCCGTATGCTTGGCAACGGGAGGCACAGGTGCCACAACCGTGGCCGCTACAATGATCGCGGCGAGTTTGGCGGGCATATCGGTCTTTGCCACAGGTGGCATTGGCGGGGTGCATCGCGGTGTGGAAGAAAGCTTTGATATCTCCGCTGATTTGCAAGAGTTGGCGCAAACCGCCGTGACTGTTGTGGCCGCGGGCGCAAAGGCGATTTTGGATGTCTCGAAAACCTTGGAAGTGCTCGAAACCTTGGGCGTGCCAGTCATCGCCTACGGTCAAGACGCGGTACCCGGTTTTTGGTCAGCGCAAAGCATACACAAAGCGCCTTTACGCCTGAACAGCGCGTCCGAAATCGCAAAAGCGCATCTTACACGTGCAGCGCTTGGCTTGCCGGGCGGGCAATTGATTGGCAATCCAATTCCTCAAGACGCAGAAATTCCGCGCGCTGAAATGGAGCCTGTGATTGAGCTTGCACTACAAGACGCCGAAACCCTTGGAATCGTCGGGAAATCCGTCACGCCCTACCTGTTGCAACGGGTGTTCGAGCTGACTGAGGGCCGATCCCTGAGCGCGAATATTGCACTAGTGCTCAACAATGCAGCGGTTGCCACCCAGATTGCGCGCGAAATGAAGAACAATCAGCCCTAAGACCATCCTCGCCCATTGCCCAAACGTCGAAGCACGCTTAACTAACCGTCAGAGACATTTGGAATATTTATGAACACCCCCTTTGACGAAAAACCCCGCCGCCCCGGCCTTTTAGCATCTTTGCGCGCCAGCTTTCTGACGGGTTTGATCGTTATTGCGCCGGTTGGTCTTACGATTTGGCTGATTTGGTCGGTGATTGGCTGGATTGACAGCGTTGTTCTGCCGCTGGTTCCTTATGATTTCCAGCCTGAAGAATACATCGGCATCAATCTGCGCGGCATCGGCGTTATCATTTTTTTGCTCTTCACGATTATCGTGGGATGGTTGGCCAAAGGTTTGTTGGGGCGCTCCCTAATCCGTGTGGCTGAAAACGTTGTACAGAACGTGCCAGTCGTGCGCTCGATCTATTCCGGTGTGAAACAGATTGCGGAAACCGTCTTTGCCCAGTCGGAGCGATCTTTTGAAAAAGCGTGCCTGTTTGAATATCCACGCAAGGGCATTTGGGCGATTGGATTTATTTCAACTACGGCCAAAGGCGAAGTTGCAGATCGAGCGACTACCAGTGGCGACTTGGTCAGCGTGTTCGTTCCAACAACGCCAAACCCTACCTCGGGATTCTTACTGTTCTTCCCCCGCGAAGACATTATGGAGCTGGAAATGAGTGTCGAAGATGCGGCGAAACTCGTGATTTCCGCTGGTCTGGTCTATCCGAACCCCAAAGATCCGAGCCGGCCCGAGGCTTAACGCCTAGCTAAACATCGCTTGCAAATCGACACTACTGCGTCTGCCAACATCGGAACGATGCGCGTCAAGAAAACTATCAGCGGCCGCTTGCCCCGCACCTTTAAGTGCATCTAAGACCGACGGAATCGCGACTGTTTTCGTGGCGACTGAGAGTTCATTCATCAGCGCATCATCCGCAATCATATGCACATTCACCCACTTCATGGCACCTTGCTCTATCTTGCCTTCGCTGATCAGGCGTTGAACAAAAGAGATCGCGCGCAATTCGCGCAAAAGCGACGTGTTAAAGCTGATCTCATTGATCCTGTTCTGAATCTCTTGCGCAGTATGTGGCACCTCATCGCGCCCTAATGGATTGATGTTGATAATCAAAATATCCTCTGGATAGTCTGACTCAAACAGCGGAAACAGCGGAGGATTACCCGTATAACCGCCATCCCAATATGCCTCACCAGCGATTTCAACAGCCCGAAACAGTGTCGGAAGACAGGTGGAGGCGAGCAAAGCATCTGGGCCGATCTCAGCGCCTTGGAACACTTTCACCTTGCCACTGCGCACATTGGTAGCGCCGATGAACAAATCCGGTCCTTAAGGTGCGCAGACCTCACCATAATCCAAACCATCCACAATGGATTGCAGCGGATGATTATAAAACGGTCCCGACGCATAGGGGGATGTCACCCGATTAAACGCATCCGCAAAAGCGTAGACCGGCGAGAGTTCCAACGCACGGCTCAACATCGCGGGTGAAAACAGTTCTTGCCCAAACCATTGCCCCATACCAGCGCTAGAGCTGCGTGCAACCTCAGTCCACAGCGCATCAAGGGAGGCGCGCGCACCCTCAGAACCGCCAGCCAGCATGCCAGACTTCAGGGCTGCCGCATTCAGCGCACCCGCAGAGGTGCCGGAAATGGCGGCAATCTCAAGATCCTCGTCCTGCAACAGACGATCGAGCACACCCCAAGTAAACGCCCCATGCGCCCCGCCCCCTTGCAGGGCGAGGTTAATACGCAGCTTTGTCATGTTGGCTTATCTCGCTTTAAACAGGCCACCCAGGATACCACGCACAATGCGCCGTCCTGTGGTGCCTTTAAGTTCTTTGATCACGACTTTCGCCATAGCACTGCCAAAACTATCGCTCTTGGCGCGCCCGCGGCTGGTGGAGCGTGTGACGCGGGTGCCATTGTATCGACGCGCGGATTTGTATTCACGCTCCGCGATTTCCATTTCTTCCTCTTTCGCTTCAGCCTCGGCCGCAGCTTTCGCGGCCACCTCCGCTCGCCCACGCAGGATTTCATAGGCGGATTGACGATCTACTTTCGCTTCATATTTGCCCGCAATATGCGAGTTAGCGACAACGACAGCGCGCTCTGACAGCGAAATTGGTCCGAGTTTCGAGCTGGGTGGCCGGATCAACGTGCGCTCCACGATCCCCGGAATACCCTTCTTTTGCAGCATCGAGGTCACTGCCTCGCCCACGCCGACTTCGCGAATGGCGTCCGCCGTATCAAACAAGGGATTGTCGCGATAGGTTTCAGCCGCCTGCACGAGTTGACGACGATCACGCGCCGTAAACGCGCGCAAAGCATGTTGAACGCGGTTGCCCAACTGACCAAGAATATCTTCAGGCACATCAGACGGGTTCTGCGTGACGAAATAGATGCCCACCCCTTTGGAGCGGATCAAACGCGCAACTTGCTCGACCTTATCAACCAAAGGCTTTGGAGCGCCATCAAATAGCAAATGCGCTTCATCAAAGAAGAAGACAAACTTGGGTTTGTCAGGATCACCGACCTCTGATAATTCTTCAAACAATTCTGACAAGAGCCACAACAAGAACGTCGCATAAAGGCGCGGCGCGCTCATCAACTTGTCAGAGGCGAGAATGTTAATCTGTCCCCGTCCGTCCGCGGTCGTGCTGATGATGTCGCTCAGCGCAAGTGCAGGTTCGCCAAACAGCTCTGCGCCGCCTTGGTTTTCAAGCACCAGAAGACGACGTTGAATAGCCCCGATAGAACTGGCGGACACATTACCATAGCGCAATGTCAGTTCTTCGCGCTGCTCGCCCACCCACACCAACAAAGCTTGCAAGTCTTTGAGATCAAGTAGCGGCATGCCCTGCTCGTCCGCAACGCGAAAGGCAATATTGACCACACCCTCTTGCGGTTCGCTGAGTTCGAGAAGACGCGAGACCAACAGCGGACCCATTTCCGCAATCGTTGTGCGTACGGGATGGCCTTGTTGGCCGAACAGATCCCAGAAGGTGACCGGAAAGCTTTGATAAAGGTAGTCGTGAAACCCGATCTTATCCGCGCGTGACGTGAACGCCTCATGCAGCTTGAACATCTCTGTCCCTGCATGTGCGAGGCCAGATAGGTCGCCTTTGACGTCTGTTAGGAACACGGGCACCCCGGCGTTCGAGAAATTTTCCGCCAGAACTTGAAGCGTAACTGTCTTGCCCGTGCCCGTGGCTCCCGCGATCAACCCGTGTCGATTGGCATATTCCAAGCTAAGCCACTGCTTTTCCGTATAGCCCGGGCCGCCGCCACCGACAAAAATATGATGGTCCATTGCGTTCTCCTGCGACTTACAAAAACTTTGATCTTTCTACCGTGTAGAAACGGCACGTTAACTTATTCATGTCAGAGTACAATCGTCCGCAGCCTGTTGTCCTTGTGCTGCGGACAGACTTCCTCCCTGTCAGACTGACCGCGTCCCTTGTGGCGCGGTCTTTTTTTTAAAATTTGCTGCATAAGAAGCGAAAACGCCCGCATTGCAAACAAAGGTAGTGTTTACACGCCATCCACATGCGACATTTTGTCGATTTCCTGTTGACGCTACTACCCCCCAGCCATAGGGTCTCGTTAGTAAGTCGGCCAGTCCGACGGGGAGAAGAATAGAAAAGGAAGACCCGGAGAGGTCTTCCTTTTTTTGTGTTCAACTGCGAGGCTAGATCGACCAATAATTGCACAGCCTGAGCGCTTGCTCCCACTTGCCAACCGCGCTGCTATCGGCAAGATAAGCGTAAATTCGCTAATTAGATGTCCGCCAAGCACTGACAGTTGAATTTGCACGTGCTAGGCAGGCAAAAATACTAACTAACTCAGGATTTTTTTTATGATCACTCGTCTTTCTGCATTCGCTCTTGTCACGTGTTTGGCCCTCTCAAATGGTGCCTATGCCCAGGAAACAGCGACCGGGGAAGAAACACCATCAACTGTGCCTTCTTCCGAGGGTGATTTAAATTTGGGTGAAGACACGTCCAAGCCGCAAGTAGGTCAGACCTACGTCCGCGAGATTGAGCAAGATTGGGAGATCCAATGCGTGCGTACCGAGGACGGCGAAAACGAACCTTGCCAGATGTATCAGCTTTTGCAGAACGAAGTGGGCAACCCTGTCGCTGAGGTGAGCCTGTTCAAGCTTCCACAGGGTGGTCAAGCGGTAGCCGGCGCAACTGTTATTGTTCCTTTGGAAACAGCCTTGCAAGCCCAGCTGCGCATCGCCGTTGATGGTGCGCAAAGCAAGCGCTACCCCTATTCTTTGTGCAATCAAGTCGGCTGTTTCGCGCGGATCGGATTGACCAAGAGCGATCTCAATGGCTTCAAAAAGGGCGCGAAAGCTGTCGTCACTATTGTTCCTTTCGTTGCACAAGATCAGCAGATCCAACTTGAGATGTCATTGAAAGGCTTCACTGCCAGCTACGGCAAGACGACGGTTGCAGCGCAGTAACAGCGCCGCAGGAATCATCTCAAAAATGCGTCCTTCCCGGGCGCGTTTTTTTGTGGCTAGTTGAATTTTCGCAGCGCGAGTACGGCGTTCAATCCGCCAAACGCAAACGCATTGCTGAGCGCCACATCCACCGATTTTTCGCGCGCAACGTTCGGAACTACATCAAGCGCGCATTCGGGATCGGCTTCCTCATAGCCAATGGTCGGCGCAATAGTCCCGTCGCGCACCGCCATGATACAGGCCAACAGCTCCACTGCGCCTGTACCGCCAATCAAATGCCCATGCATGGACTTGGTTGAACTTATCATCAAATCATCCGCGTGTGGGCCAAACACATCTGCCACGGCTGCGCATTCGGTTTTGTCGTTCGCCGCCGTGCCTGTCCCGTGGGCATTGATATACCCTACCTCTGATCGATCAATTCCTGCATCAATCAAAGCACCAGAAATCGCTCGCGCGGCACCCTGCTTCGATGGCATAACGATATCCGCCGCATCGGAGGACATTGCAAAACCCGCAACTTCGCAAAGGATCTCCGCACCGCGTGCTTTCGCGTGCTCCATGTCTTCAAACACAAAGATCCCTGCACCCTCACCCTGAACCATGCCATTGCGATTGGCGCTGAACGGACGACACGCGTCTTTCGACATGACGCGCAACCCTTCCCAGGCCTTCACACCGCCAAAGCACAACATACTCTCGGATCCGCCGGTAATCATCACATCAGCCATGCCCGTGCGTATCATTGAGAACGCTTGCGACATGGCATGGTTTGACGACGCGCAGGCGGTCGAAACCGTAAAGCTCGGCCCCTTTAGATTATGCTGCATCGAGACATGGCTACAGGCCGCGTTGTTCATCAACTTTGGCACAACGAACGGATGCACACGGTTTTTACCGTCTTCATAGACGGAGCGGTAATTGTCGTCCCATGTGCTTACCCCACCACCGGCGGTACCAAGTACAACGCCCGAGCGCGCCGATAAACTGCCAGTAAATTCCAGCCCAGACTGCGCCACTGCTTCCTGCGCGGCGCACAGCGTGAACTGCGTGAAGCGGTCATAAAGTGTCATTTGCTGGCGATTAAAGATGCCATCGGCCTCAAATCCTTTGACCTGCCCGCCAATCTGGATCGAGAGCCGCTCAACATCGCGAAACTCAAGCGGGCCAATGCCGCATTTGCCCTCGCGCATGGCCTCCATTGTCGCAGCAGCACTTTGGCCAAGCGCATTGATTGCGCCCGCACCTGTTATAACGACCCGTCTCACGATTTTGCGGCGATTAGGTGCTCAATCCCCGCCACGATAGTATCGACCTTGGAGATATCAAAATCGCTACCATCAGGGGCGTTGGCATTAAACGGAATGGTCAGATCAAACTCTTCCTCAATGGCGAAGATGCTCTCCACCAGACCAAGGCTGTCAATCCCAAGGCTCTCCAAGGTGCTCTCGCCTGTCACATCGCTGACCTCAAGCATGGCTTGCTCTGCGATAATGCTGAAAACTCTGTCACGAATGCTCATGGCCGTGTCCTTTGTGCCAAATGCGTTGGTGTCGATTTAATCGCTGCCGGAAGTCTTGGAAACACCCTTTTGCAGACCTGCGACATCAGCGAAGAGACGCGGCAACCGGCGCAAGAGTTTATGTATTTCGATTTGCTTGTCCATTTTGACCGCAGGGTAGCCCAGCATCACGCGCCCCGCTGGCACGTTAGAGAGCACTTTGGTTGCCCCGCCCGTGATCACATTGTCACCCACAAAGACGTTGTCACTGACCCCCGTCTGACCACCAAGAACAACGTTGTTGCCAATCCGTGTAGAGCCAGCGACGCCCACTTGCGCGCAAATCATGCAGTCATTTCCGATGGTGACGTTATGGCCAATCTGCGCGAGGTTATCGAACTTGCAACCGTTGCCGATCACTGTATCGCGTATGTTACCGCGATCCACGCAAGCGTTTGCACCCAGTTCAACATCATCACCAATCTTTACAGAACCCAGAGAATGAATGCGCGCCCAGCTTTGCGCGCTTAGATCGCCTTGATTGCCAAGACTGTCCCTTACCCGCTCAACCGCGCCTTCTTCGGGGGTGACAAAAGAAAACCCGTCGCCGCCCACAACCGCACAGGGTTGCGCGATAAAGCGCGCACCGATACGAACGCGCGCGCCGATCTTGACGCCCTCACGCAGGAGAGCGTTTTCGCCGATCTGCGCGTCACGCCCGACAAAGACCTGTGCGCCAATCCGACTTCCCGCACCAATGGACGCGCCCGCCTCAATAATACTCAACGCGCCGATGCTGACGTTCTCCCCTAGCACCGCACTCGTATCAACAACCGCAGAGGGATGCGCGCCCGCAGGCTCATTTGATGTCGGGTCCATCATCGCGCTGAGACCTGCCATGGCAAATCGTGGACGTGGTGTGAGAATGGCTGCTTTCAAACCAAAACCCTGCCAATCTGCATCCGCCCACATCATCGCGGCCAGTGCTTTGCCATCCGGCAACGTCTTGGCGAATTCGGGCTTCATCGCAAGGGCAAGCTGATCCAAATTAGCTTGCGCTGGCTCCGCCACCGAGATGATGCGCAGCGACACATCGCCTACTGCAGTTGCACCCAAGGCCTCTGCGATTTGCGCAATCGTAAATGTCATCTGTGCCCTCACCCAATACTTTCAAATGATGTAGGCGAAATCTTAAAGCGAGGCAAACAAACCAGGCCTCACATTGCCCCCAAGAAACAAAAAAGCCGGGGATTCTCCGGCTTTCCCTTTAGTTTTGAGCTTTTTAGCTTAACCACCAACCGCGCGCAGTTGCACACCCGCTTTTGCCAGTGCAGCGAAGATCTTCGCATCGCGGCCGTAGATATCGCGACGGTAATTCGCCGTGCCATTCGCTGTCACAAACGCTGTGCGGTAGACAATGTGAACTGGAACAGGGGCATTCAGGTTTACCTGGGTCTCAGTGCCCGTCGAGAGCTTGGACTGGAAGAAGCCTTTGGGATCACTCGTTTGCTTCGCCAATAGCGCATAGGCAAACTCAAACGGTTGATGCAGTCGGATACATCCGTGAGAGTAGGCACGCACTTCGCGGCTGAACAGATTTTTCGCAGGCGTATCATGCAAATAGATGTTGTGACGGTTCGGGAACATGAACTTCACAAGTCCAAGTGCGTTGCTATTACTTGGTGGTTGCTTGATGCTAAACGGGAAGGTTTTCGCAGAATATTCGCCAAAGTTTGCCGCAGAGCGTGACACGGTGCGCCCTCGACTATCAACAATACGCAAATGACCAACCGCGTTTGGGTTCTTCTTCAAAAGCGGCAGATACTCTTTGGTCGCAATGGAGCGCGGGACGTTCCATGTTGGGTTAACCACCAAGAACTCCATCACGTCAGAGAACTCAGGGCTACGGCGATCCCTTTGGTTCTTGCCAATAACGGAACGTGATCTAAAAGACTCTTTACCGTTATCTATGATTGTAGCGGAAAAGTCGGTCAGATTGACCCAAATATGACGCTTCCCACGGGGACGATTCATCCAACGCTCGCGCTCCATCGCAACCATAATCGCCTGAAGATGCGATTCAATTGGGCGGTTGATTTCGGCCATTGTGCCAGGACCAGCTATCCCATCAGGATTCAAACCACGCGAGAGTTGAAATTGCTGCATCGCAGATTGCATCGCGGCATCGTAGGTTTGCGAGGACGACCGCTTCAAATAGCCCATCACCTGCAAACGGTTACGCAAAATGACGACCGCATTGCCGGTTTGACCGGGTTTCAAAGACTTCTGTGGGACCTTTTGCCCCCAACCGCCTTTGGCCAACTGACGCTCCATCATCAGCTTTGTTTTCATCAAACGCGCATATTCAGGAGCTTTTGGTGCCAGAACTTGGAAGAACCGCTTAGGCGATGATTTGGTGAAATTCGTAAGGTAAGACACACGATCGCGCAGCGGCACTTGGCGTACGATTTCGCGATCCACTTTGGAAGGGGTCAAAACGCCGGTCTGTAAATCGCGGGAGTACTGAAGGAAAATCCGGCTCATCTCGACTTCAACAGCGCCGCGGTCGCGTGGGCTGCGCGCTTGCTTGAGCAAAGTTTGCAGCTGCTGGGGATTATATCGGCTGACTGGCAGACCGTGATCAGCCGCATTGGTGACAGCATTCAACAGCGCCTCGCGGCGCTTGCGATCCTTGCCACTGCGTCCCGTCCAAATCGATTCATACTTATTCGCCTGATAAAACGCGGCAATGCCTTTGTCTTTGGCCGCGGCCTCTGCGACCGCCTGTTTAAAGGCCGTAACCTGAGCGTCCGCAGGTGTTGCGACAAAGCTAGTAAGCGTTAGTGCGATCGCCGCAAGCAATGCGCGACCTAAAAAAACTCTATGACTGCGAAGCATCTGCATCGTTGTCCCCCGAAAAATATATTGAGCATGACGCTCTGCCAGTGCGCGTCTGATCTTGTGCCGTAGTCCCGCATCACCACCATATCTGTCCATTCACATTTACGATGGGACGCACAAAATCCGCTGTGTGGTGCAGGCCTGCACCGCCAATTGAGGCAAAGCTGCCGAAATAAATGATATATTTACACAGTTGAGCAAAAAAATGCCGAAATTGGTTGTCAAATTGCACACTGACAAATCGAGCCTTGGTTGGCGATTCGAAACGTGCCATAAATCGCTCACTGTGGGGATGAAGAGGCAGAGTATCCGTAACATCGGGTGCGAACAGGTAAGAACGGGACAAAAAAGTTATGGCAAACGAATTTAGTACCGGCGTCACGCGCCGCGGTCTGCTTCGTGCATTTGCAGCCACAGCAGTTGTTGCAGCTCCGACCTACGGCAGTGCCGCTGGTTTTTTACGGGGTGGCGGCGATATCCGTCGGATCAAGATGTATTCTGGCCGAACAGGCGAGCGCATCGACATGATTTATTGGGTTGAAGGCAAGTATATCAAAGAAGCTGTTCAGGAAGTTCACCACTTCATGCGCGATTGGCGCACGAATGAAGTGAAATTCATCGATCTGCGCACAATTGATGTAATGGCAGCGGCCCACAACCTGCTGGGTTCGAACGAGCCTTACATGCTGCTCTCTGGTTATCGCAGCCCGAAAACAAACAATATGCTGCGATCTCGCTCCAAGGGTGTTGCGAAAAATTCTTTGCATATGAAGGGCCAAGCCGCTGATTTGCGTTTGTCCTCACGGTCGGTGAGCCAAGTGTCCCGCGCGGCGACCGCGTGCAAAGGTGGCGGTGTTGGTCGCTACTCAGGGTCTAATTTCGTTCACATGGATTGCGGACCAGTCCGCGTTTGGGGCCGCTAAACCCTCCTCTCCAAAGAATAAACGATACAAGCTCAGTTGAATGACTGGGCTTTTTTAAATCAAGAACTTTCGCCGATCTCACGCTGATCAATCACATAGGTGTGGATCGAAAAAATGACCGCCTTCGAATTTGGCAATCTCACCAATACTTGACGCTCTGAGCGCAGAAAATCATTTACTTTGCTGGGATCGTACTCGCTGTAGTCCTTCTCCAAACGCGGCTGATACAAAGTCGCACCGGAATAGGCGCGATTGAAACGCCACAAAGGCCGTCCCACCTGTACGCCATCAAACAAGCGCTGCACGCGGCGACGTATGTTTTCGTCATATTCATCAACGCGTTGGTGAATACGTCCCATCGGTTTTCCGATCTTCTCGCTCAGCGTCCAATGCGCGGGAAAGCATAGGATTGCAGCACTTAGGATATGCTCGTCCAACCCATCCGGTCGCTCCAAAATGCAAATATCCTCTTGGATCAAATGGCCAATCACGATCAAGGGCTCGCCGTTCAAATCAACACTTCGCCCATCAGGGCAAAACATGTGATCGCCGACGCGCGTGAATCCCTCAAGGGTTTGAACCTGCGCAACAATCGCCTCAAACGCCTCATCAACAGCCGGCTCGCTGCTGTCAATCGCTGCCCGCACGTCGTCACGCTGTGCGCCCATAAGCCTAATCCGCTCACACATTTGCGCAGCGTAGGCGTCATCAACACGCAACCAATCGCTCATTTCCAGCGGCTGTATTCCTGGCAAAGCGCGCATCACGTGCATCTCTTCAGGCAGATCTTTTTGACAAATCTCGCTCATACCAAACTTGTTAGCAAAGCCGCCCTGCCCCGTCACGTGCCGAGTGGTGTTCAAAAACGACTCTTTCCAACGTCGCAGGCATGCATGCCAGCCGCCGAAACCCTTCGCAAGATGACGCAAGACGGAGGGAAAACACATGAACCAGCACTACCGCGACGCTCGCAAGATTGATCCAAACCAAGGCGCAACCCTCGGCGATGGCACCCCCAATGACAACAACCGAATCGAAATTGGCCCAACGCAATTAGCCTTTGAAGAATGGCGCGCGGCAGGGTTGGAGCTGCCTAATCTCGCACGCATGCGGGAGTATCGCTGGAACCGTCTGACCCAACATATCGCGGATCGCGGCTATGGCGGGCTGTTGATGTTTGATCCGCTCAACATTCGATACGCCACCGACAGCACGAATATGCAGCTTTGGAACACCCACAACCCGTTTCGCGCAGTGCTGCTTTGTGCGGATGGTTATATGGTGATTTGGGACTACAAAAACTCGCCTTTCCTAAGCGAATTTAATTCCTTAGTGCGTGAACAACGCTCTGGTGCTGATCTGTTTTACTTTGATCGTGGTGACAAAGTGGATGTCGCGGCCGACATTCTATCCAACGAAATTCGTGTGCTGATCGAAGAGCATGGCGGCAACAACAAACGCCTCGCCGTAGATAAGATCATGCTGCACGGCTTGCGCAGCCTTGAAGCGCAAGGCTTTGAGGTCATGAATGGCGAAGAGGTCACCGAAAAATCCCGTGCGATCAAAGGTCCGGATGAAATCCTCGCGATGCGCTGCGCCAATCACGCTTGTGAAACAGCATGCGCCGAAATGGAGGCCTTCGCGCGCGCAAATGTTCCCAATGGCACGACATCAGAAGATGACATTTGGGCGGTCTTGCATGCAGAAAACATCAAACGCGGCGGCGAATGGATTGAAACCCGCCTGCTCGCCTCTGGTCAACGCACTAATCCGTGGTTCCAAGAATGCGGCCCGCGTATCACACAAAACAATGAGATCATCGCTTTTGATACGGATTTGATCGGCTCATACGGGATCTGCATCGATATCTCGCGCACATGGTGGATCGGTGATCAAAAGCCGCGCCAAGATATGATCGACTGCATGCGCCACTCGCATGACTTTATCATGCACAATATGTCCCTGCTCAAGCCCGGCGTGATGATCCCCGATCTTATCGATCAATGTATGGAACACCCTGCCAAATACAAAGCCCAGCAATATGGGTGCATGATGCATGGGGTTGGCCTGTGTGATGAATGGCCGCTGATTGCGCATAAAGATCAATATGTTCCAGGGTCTTTTGAATATCCTTTGGAACCGGGAATGGTACTCTGCGTTGAGGCCGCTTGTGGCGAAGTTAGCGGGGATTTTTCCGTGAAGCTCGAAGATCAGGTGCTGATAACGGAGGATGGATTTGAAAATTTAACCAGATATCCATTTGATCCGGTCTTGATGGGCGAATAACGTGTTCGATCACCTCCGCGCGACACTGTTGAAACACATCTTTCCTTAGGCGCACAAAAGCCCCACCCTAGGAGCCAGCACTAGGAGACTGCCAAATGCCTACTGAACGCCTGACCTTTCCCGGCCATTCCGGCCACGACCTTGCCGCGCGGCTTGATATGCCGGACGGGCCCCATTTGGCGACCGCGTTGTTTGCCCATTGCTTTACATGTTCGAAAGATATTCCCGCCGCACGCCGCATCGCGCAGCGTCTTGCAGATCAGGGAATTGCGGTTTTGTGTCTCGATTTTACAGGCTTAGGCCATTCCCAGGGGGAGTTCGCCAACACGACTTTTTCCTCAAACGTGGATGACTTGAAAGCTGCCGTCGCCATGCTTTCAGAGCGTGGTATGGCCCCATGCCTTCTCATCGGGCACTCGCTGGGCGGGGCTGCGGTTCTGAAACTCGCGCCGGAGCTTGAAGGGATCAAGGCCGTCGTCACCCTTGGTGCGCCTTATGATCCAGAACACGTGACCCATAACTTTGGTGGTGCTTTGGATGAAATTGCAGCCAATGGCAACGCAAGCGTGAACCTTGGGGGGCGCTCCGTCACTATCGGGCAAAGTTTTGTTGAGGATGTGAGCGCCGCGAATTTGAGGTATGCCATCGCCGCTTCAAAAGCCGCGCTGTTGGTGATGCATGCGCCCCTTGATACGATTGTTGGCGTGGAAAATGCGACGAATATCTTTGTTGCCGCGCAGCATCCCAAAAGCTTTGTGACGCTAGATGATGCAGATCATCTCATAACCAACCCCGACGACGCCTGCTATGCTGCGGATGTGATTGCATCCTGGAGCACACGCTATCTTAAACTCGCGCGTCCTGCGCCGCCGATTGGCACGCCCGAAGGGATCGTGCGCGTGCGAGAGGCGAATCCCCGCGGGTTTTTGCAAGATATCTATGGCGGCTCAAACCACCACACGCTTGCGGATGAACCACTTGCCTATGGCGGAACCAATCGCGGCATGTCGCCTTATGGCTTTTTGTCCGCCGCCCTTGGGGCCTGCACATCCATGACCATCCGCATGTATGCGCGGCGCAAAGGCTGGCCTTTGAAAGACGTAGCTGTCGATGTGAGCTACGACAAAATGCACGCGCAAGACAGCGGGACTATGGACAAATTAGATGCATTTAAGCGAGTGATCACGCTTACTGGTAATCTGGACGGTGCTCAACGCAAACGACTATTAGAGATCGCGGATAAATGCCCTGTTCACAAAACATTAGAGCGTAGCTCTGAAGTGGTGACTGAACTTTTCTAAATAAACGATAAAGGGCGCTGCAATCCCTGCAACGCCCTTTCCAAATTACTTTTATAGGAACGCTTAATCGCGGGCACGACCTACCATTTTCCATGCGAATGGCAGGATGATCGCGGCCATTGCTAGCTTTAGAACATCGCCCAGCAAGAAAGGTGTCAAACCCCACTGTAAGATCGGTTTGTCCCAGCCATAAAGCATGCCCAGCCAGATCAGGCCCGGCACATAGATCAAGGCATTGCCCAGCAACATCGCACCCGCCATTTTAAGCGCAGAGCGATCCCAACCGGCGCGGGCCAATGTGCCAAGCGCGATAACCGCCAGAACGTAGCCAACAAGATAGCCGCCTGTGCCGCCCTTCATGTAGGTCAGGCCAAAGTTCTCTGCGGACGAGCCTGCAAAAATGTCAAAGCCAAGCGCACCGATCAACATGTAGCCAAGGATAGTCACAAGACCCAAACGCTCCCCGTAGGCCGCGCCCATCGTGAGTACCGCGAAGGTACCCATGGTCATCGGGACCGGAAACATCGGCACTTTGATTTTCGCGGCAATCGCAAGGAAAGCGATGCCCGCCATGACCAATACGGCCTTCTTCAAAAGCAGCTGCGTGCCTTCTTGTGGCGCGAGCACCTCGCTTAAAACTTTGTTGTTCAGAGACAGGTTCATCTTTTTCTCCAGTCAAATTGCGTTGCAGCATATGTTCTTGGCTCTTCGCCAAGTGCAAGTGCAAAACCGCTTTTCGCTCTATTGTGCCAAAGAGTACTGCGTTTTCAAGACGTATTTCTTTTTTGGACCGGCCACGAACCAGGTTGAGCGCCAGCGCGGCCAATCGGAGAAATCATAGGCGACGTCATATTGATCAGGATCACACCAATGCGCGGCTTGCGTCGTTGCTTGCAATTCCAACCGATGGAAAAACCGCCCGTCTTCAAAAAAGATATCAACGCTGCATTCTTGTGCGCGCCAAAGATAGCGACGCTCTGCGACCATCGGCTTGGCACCTTGCATCTGCAAGTGCCCTGCCTCTGCATAAAGCCAGCAATCGCCCTGATCTGATATCTCAGCACGCCCTGAAAACGTCGCCGTTTTATATGTCAACGCATCCTCAATAACACGCGACACTTGCCACTGGCCCAGAAAGTCTTGCGGATTCAATGTCATTTGCGGATGCGCCCATCCGTGATGTCACCATGTTTTCCCGTAAAGCGAATGTGATCGCCTGCGCGCAGCACCCAATAACAACCCCACAGATCACGCAGCGACCATTGGCTACAATATTGATTACCCTCGACGCGCCAAATGCCCCAATTGCCTGCCCCAGAATTATAAAGAGTCTTCCCGCTCGCTCGGAATTCTTGCCAAGCAAAAGCATAGTCCAAGGTTATTCCAGTCAATGCTTTTTCGATTTCTGCACCGTTCAATTCTTGCCAATCCTTTTCCTGATCTGCTGAGGTGAAATTCGCAAGTGCGAGAAACATCGCAGCACCAAATAGGCCAAAAAGTCTCATATCGCGCTCCCTGCTTGAACCAAAATCAACGCCAGACTAAGAGAGCGAAACGCCAGCTGAAAGTCATGAAAAGGACAATCGCGCATGATCCCTCGTTATTCCCGCCCCGATATGGTCGCTATTTGGTCGCCAGAAAGCAAATTCCGCATTTGGTATGAGATCGAAGCCCATGCTTGCGATGCTATGGCTGATCTCGGTGTGATCCCGCGCGAAAACGCGCAAGCAGTGTGGAAAGCCAAAGACGTCGAATTCGATGTCGCCCGCATTGACGAGATTGAAGCAGTCACCAAACACGACGTGATCGCTTTCCTTACACATCTGTCCGAGCATGTGGGCTCCGAGGAAGCGCGCTTTGTGCATCAGGGAATGACCAGTTCCGACGTTCTCGATACCTGCTTTAACGTGCAGCTTGTGCGCGCAGCAGATATTTTGATTGAAGACACCAAAGGCCTGCTTGCAGCGTTGAAACGACGCGCGCTTGAGCATAAAGACACCATCCGCATCGGCCGCAGCCACGGTATTCACGCAGAGCCGACAACAATGGGTCTCACCTTCGCGCGGTTTTATGCGGAAATGGATCGCAACCTTACCCGCTTGAAGGCCGCGCGTGACGAGATTTCGACAGGTGCAATTTCCGGAGCTGTCGGCACATTCGCCAACATTGACCCTGCGGTTGAGGAACATGTTTGCGCACAGCTTGGCCTCTTGCCAGAGCCTATTTCGACGCAAGTAATCCCACGTGATCGCCATGCCGCGTTCTTTGCTGCCCTTGGTGTTGTGGCCTCCTCGATTGAGAATGTATCGACCGAAATTCGTCACATGCAGCGCACTGAAGTGCTTGAGGCGGCTGAATTTTTCTCGATGGGTCAAAAGGGCTCTTCTGCGATGCCGCACAAGAAGAACCCGGTGTTGACAGAAAATCTCACAGGCCTTGCACGTCTTGTACGTATGACTGTAGTGCCCGCAATGGAAAACGTTGCCCTTTGGCATGAGCGCGATATCTCGCACAGCTCGGTCGAGCGTAACATTGGCCCGGACGCGACAATCACGCTAGATTTTGCCCTCGCGCGTCTGACCTCAGTGATTAATAAGCTGTTGGTTTATCCCGACAATATGATGGCGAACATGAACAAGTTCCCTGGCCTTGTGATGAGCCAGCGCGTCCTATTGGCCCTCACCCAAGCAGGTACAAGCCGCGAAGATGCCTATCGGTTGGTGCAACGCAACGCGTTGAAAGTCTGGGAAACGGGCTGCGATTTCAAAGAAGAGTTGCTAGCCGATGAGGAAGTCGTTGCCGCGCTCGGCGTTGAACAAATTGAAGCGAATTTCGATCTTGGATATCACACCAAGCATGTGGACACGATTTTCAAACGCGTGTTTGGCTAAGGTTTGAGTGCATAAATCATTTGGCTGGGCGAATGTTTCGATATCGTTCAGCCGATGTTCATTGTTTAGACGCATACCGCTCGGTAACAGCAGC
Source organism: Rhodobacteraceae bacterium HTCC2083 (assembly GCA_000156115.1). GTDB lineage: Bacteria > Pseudomonadota > Alphaproteobacteria > Rhodobacterales > Rhodobacteraceae > Planktotalea. The sequence goes on along the minus strand of DS995276.1, from coordinate 3,028,244 downwards.
TAAACAGGCGAACACCAGATGCAACTTGGCCAGATCACCCCAACAAAAGCAGCGGCCACACATGTCGCGCGCAACGTAAATCCGGCTGAAAAGGCTGCAATCGTTGTGCAGTTTTTGATGTCCGAGGGGGCTAATCTGCAACTAGATGCCTTACCGGAAAATTTACAGGCAGAACTAACCCATCAGATCGGCAGTTTACGGCGCATTGACCGCACCACATTGGTCGAAGTGATCGAAGAATTTGTGCATGAATTGGAACAGACCGGTCTCACCTTTCCAGCGGGTGTCGCGGGCGCGCTCAATGCACTTGATGGCAAGATCAGCGCCAGTGCTGCTGCTCATATTCGCAAACGATCCGGCGTGAGGGCCAGTGGTGATCCTTGGCTCAAACTGAAAGAGCTGGAGCCTGAAAAGCTGCTTACTTTGATTGAGGAAGAAAGCATCGAAGTTGCGGCTGTTTTGCTTTCGAAGATTGATGTGAAAAAAGCCGCGCGAATGCTTGGTAAAATGCCAGGTGAACGTGCGCGACGTATCACATATGCGGTCTCCTTGACCAATTCTGTGACCCCCGACGCCGTGGATCGTATCGGGCGCGCGTTGATTGCGCAGGTGGAAGACGAACCCATTCGCGCTTTTGAAAGCCAACCCGTTGATGGCATCGGTGCCATTTTGAACTCATCGCGTAGCGTGACGCGAGATGATATGCTTATTGGGCTTGATGAAGAGGATCAAGAATTTGCGACCGAAGTGCGCAAAGCCATCTTCACGTTCAAGCACATCGTCGAACGCGTCGACGCGCGCGACGTGTCTTCGGTGCTCAAATCGGTGGACAATGACACTTTGGTGACCGCCCTCGCCAGTGCAACCCATGAGCTGACCAGACCGTCGGCAGACTTCATATTGGCAAACATTTCTGGCCGCATGGCCGATCAACTGAGAGAAGCTATTGAAGAGCGCGGCACAGTTGGCGAAGAAGACGGTGAAATCGCCATGGCTGAGGTGGTTGCAGGCGTGCGCGATCTCGCTCAAAGTGGGGAAATCTTGTTATTAGAAAGCGTCGAGGCATATGCCGTGTGATCTGCTGAGTCATCGCCCTAGACAGAAGATTTCTGCTTTGTTAGCGTTTCGTTATGGATACAAAAACCGATGGCCGTAGATGGCATGATATGGGCGGCCAAGACGCCGGCCCCATCTGTGACGATCAGCATGATTTTTCGCTTTGGGAAAAACGTGTCGACGCTTTGATGGTTTTGTGCAGCGGCAAAGGGTATTTCACCGTCGATGGCCTACGGCGCGTTTTGGAAGACATGGGCGAAGAGGCCTTTGAGACCATGAGCTACTATGAGCGCTGGATCGCCTCCATAAACCAAAACCTAGTCGAAAGCGGCGCATATACTACCGAAGAACTAGCCGCCCAAATGGCTGAGGTCAAAGCGCGCGGCGCAACATATGGGGACGCCAGCCTTGGCAAATGAACCCCTTGCAGTCGGCACAAGCGTACGCATTCGCACCCTTATGCCACCCGGCCATGTCAGAGCGCCCGTCTATTTGCGCGGAAAAACCGGCACGATTGAGCGCGCAATTGCGCCATTCAAAAACCCAGAGCAACTCGCCTACGGTTTGCCTGCCAAAGAACACATGCTCTACCGCGTGCGGTTTCGCGCAGGCGACGTTTGGGACAAGAATGCAGAAAACCCTGACGATATGATCGAAGCTGAAATTTATGCACATTGGATCGAGAAAATGGACCAGTCCCATGCCGCATGATCATCACGACCACCTGTCCCCCTCAGGCCATCCCTACCGCGCTGACGACGACACACCGCTGAGCTATTGGCAGACCATGGAAATTGCTGTTCGCGAACTATTGGTTGAAAAAGACATCACCACAGCAGAGGAAATTAACGCTCAAATCGACGCGATGGATGCGAGATCCCCAGCCATTGGCGCCGCTGTCGTTGCGCGCGCGTGGTGTGATCCTGAGTTCAAGATACGCCTTCTCGCCGATGCTTCTGCAGCGAGCCGTGAAATGGGCTTTGATATCGGACCGATGCATTTGATCGCGCTTGAGAACACAGCCGACACCCATAATATCGTCGTCTGTACCCTGTGTTCTTGCTATCCGCGCAATCTGCTGGGACTACCGCCGGATTGGTATAAATCGCGCGCCTATCGATCGCGCACAGTCAAAGAACCGCGCAAAGTGCTGTCAGAATTTGGGGTCACCTTACCAGATCGCATGCGCATTCGGGTCCACGACAGCACCGCAGATATGCGCTACGTAGTCATTCCCATGCGCCCTAAAGGAACCGAAGACCTGTCACAAGACGCCCTTGCCGCATTGGTCACACGGGATTCGATGATAGGAACAGGTATCGCAACTGCGCCAACCGCTTGAGCCTTTTGGCCAAGCCCAGTAAAGCGCTCTCTATGAAACGCGTTTCGCAATATATCACTAACCTTTTTCTGCGTGGCTTGATTGGTCTCGCGCTTAGCCTGCCCTACGCGACGCGAGTGCGCTTGATGGGCTGGTTGGTGCAAAATATCGTTTCGCCGCTTGCAGGCTATCCCAAACGCATTCGCGCGAACCTTGCTCATGTTCTGCCTGACCTAAACGACCAAGACGTTGCGCAACTTTGCAAAGATGTCCCCAATAATGCGGGCCGTACCTTGATAGAGCTTTATTCAGGCGAGGATTTCGTTGCCCGCGCCACACAATCAAAAATCACTGGCCCTGGGTATACAGCGCTGGAACGAGCGCGTGCTGAGGGCCGTCCAGTCATCCTCGTCACCGGTCACTTCGGCAATTATGACGTCAGCCGCGCTGCTCTGATTGCCAAAGGCCACAACATGGGCGCGCTCTATCGACGTATGTCCAACCCATATTTTAACGAACACTACGTCAAATCAATCTCGACCATTGGCACCCCGATGTTCGAACAGGGTCGCAAGGGCATGTCGCAGATGGTCCGCCATATCAAGTCGGGGGGTGTGCTAGGAATTTTGACCGACTTACACGCTTACGGCGGCAGCAAGCTAAACTTTTTTGGCAAACCAGCTGTCACGTCATTGATCACCGCAGAGCTTGCTTTGAAATACAATGCTGCCCTGATCCCGATCTACGCCATTCGGCAAGAGAACGGGTTAGATTTCAAAATCACAGTGCAGGCCGAAATTCCGCACAGCGATGCAGAGACCATGACACAGGCGGTAAACGACGGTCTAGAAGCCTTGATTCGCGAGAATATGCACCAGTGGTTCTGGATTCACAGGCGCTGGAAGAACACTTAGTTCAGCGCAGCAGCAGCCTCGATCGGTCCATGACCCGCGCGTTGGATCAGCACAACAATCGGACCTTTCCCTGCATTGGCGGCCAATGACAAAGGCGCTCGGCCATCCCACTTCTTCACAGTTTTGTAGTCCAACACGACGTTGACATAGGTGATCGTTCTGCCCGCGTTCTCACCCCGTTTGATCGCAGACGTCCGCTTGTTCGCGTAGCTCACAAATTTCACTTCGTATTTTGCGGGACGTCGCGCGGTTGCGGCAATCGTGATCTTCTCGCCTGTGCGCACGGCTTTCATCGCAACATCTTTCTGCGATCTTGAGTGCTTCGCAATCAGGTCAGCCACATCCATCGGATGCGTGCCGACAACCGAATCCTCGCCTGCAATTACCATTTGCGGCGTATACACAGAGCGGCGACCACCCGCTGCCGCATAAGAGCGTTGACGCGCAGCATTCTCAGGACGGCCAAATTCATCCTTCCAGCCGATATAATCCCAATAATCCACATGCATGGACAAAGCGATCACATCGCTGCGCGCTGCAAGTTTGTGCATCAATGCGTCCGCGGGTGGGCACGAAGAACAGCCCTGCGAAGTAAACAATTCAATAACAACAGGTTGAGATTGCGCATAAACAATCCCAGAAAGACCGATCCAAAGTGTAGCAATGAGTATTGATAGCTTTTTCATTAGGATAGATCCGTATAATCCGTTGCGTTGGATCCTAGATAGAAGCAATGCATAGAAATGACCAATCACCCTTTTGCGAGAGACACGCGAGCATCCGTAACACTCTGGCTTTAATTTTCTACAATTTTAGTGTACAATGGTATACATTGCGCTTGATTGCTCTTGATTGCGCTGCCCACATAGGGCAATTAGCGCCCAACTTCATTCAAATTTGGACCTAAATAGGAGGCAGATATGCCCATCACAGTCGGTCAGGACACCAGCAAGACCCGCAAGACTCTCAAGATCGGCGACGCATCCATCGCTTATTATTCCATCCCAGCCGCAACAGACGCAGGCCTTGGCGATTTCACCAACTTGCCCGCCGCGCTTAAAGTAGTGCTTGAAAACATGCTGCGCTTTGAAGATGGCAAGACGGTTTCCGTTGACGACATCAAGGCATTTGCAGAATGGGGTGCCAACGGTGGCAAAAACCCACGCGAGATTGCATATCGCCCTGCCCGCGTTTTGATGCAGGACTTCACAGGCGTTCCTGCCGTGGTTGACCTGGCGGCGATGCGCGACGGCATTAAGTCCCTTGGCGGTGATCCACAAAAGATTAACCCGCTGAACCCTGTTGATCTGGTCATCGACCACTCTGTAATGATTGACGAATTCGGCAACCCGCGCGCCTTCAAAATGAACGTGGATCGCGAATATGAGCGCAATATGGAGCGTTACACATTCCTGAAATGGGGCCAGTCCGCGTTTTCAAACTTCCGCGTTGTTCCTCCAGGCACAGGTATTTGTCACCAAGTGAACCTTGAGTATCTCAGCCAAACGGTTTGGACCGACGTGGACCAGAACGGTGATGAAGTTGCCTACCCTGACACGCTTGTGGGCACGGACAGCCACACAACCATGGTGAACGGTGCAGCTGTTCTCGGTTGGGGCGTTGGTGGAATCGAGGCGGAAGCGTCCATGCTCGGCCAGCCGATTTCCATGTTGATCCCAGAAGTCATCGGCTTCGAGCTGACGGGCGCAATGATGGAAGGCACGACAGGAACGGACCTTGTTCTCAAAGTCGTTGAAATGCTTCGTGAAAAGGGTGTTGTTGGGAAGTTCGTTGAGTTCTACGGCAAAGGTCTCGACACGTTGCCACTTGCGGATCGTGCCACAATCGCCAACATGGCCCCAGAGTATGGAGCGACATGTGGCTTCTTCCCCATCGACAACGAAACACTGCGTTATCTGCGCACTACGGGTCGCGATGAGGACCGGATAGCATTGGTTGAAGCCTATGCAAAAGAGAACGGTTTCTGGCGTGGCGACGACTATGCGCCGATCTACACAGACACATTGTCCCTCGACATGGGTACAATCGTGCCTGCGATTTCTGGCCCCAAGCGTCCACAGGACTACGTGGCCCTGACAGGCGCGAAAGAAGCGTTCCGCAAGGAAATGGAAGAGACGTTCAAGCGCCCCATGGGCAAAGAAGTCGCGGTTGCGGGGCAAGATTACTCTATGGAGAGCGGCAAAGTTGTTATCGCCTCCATTACATCATGCACCAACACATCCAACCCTTACGTTATGATCGGCGCGGGCCTTGTGGCGCGCAAAGCTGCAGCGCTGGGTTTAAATCGCAAGCCTTGGGTCAAGACATCCCTAGCACCTGGTTCGCAGGTTGTGACAGCATATCTGGAAGCTGCTGAATTGCAGGGCGATCTAGACGCGCTTGGCTTTAACCTTGTTGGTTATGGTTGCACGACCTGCATAGGTAACTCTGGCCCGCTTCAAGAAGATCTAAGCAAAGCCATCCATGAGGGCGATCTCGTTGCAACATCGGTTCTGTCCGGAAATCGCAACTTTGAAGGCCGTATCAGCCCAGATGTGCGTGCGAATTACCTCGCGTCGCCACCCCTCGTTGTGGCGTATGCGATTGCGGGTACGATGGATATCAACCTCGCAACTGATCCAATCGCGCAGACTGCGGATGGCAAAGACGTTTACTTGAAAGACATCTGGCCCTCGACGCAAGAAGTCGCGGAATTGGTCGAGCAGACGGTCACTCGCGAAGCGTTCCAGACGAAATATGCGGACGTATTCAAAGGCGACGAAAAATGGCAGGGCGTTGGCATCACCGAAGCCGAGACCTATGATTGGCCACCGGCATCGACCTACATCCAGAACCCGCCCTACTTCCAAGGCATGAGCAAACACCCCGGCAAGATTACCAACATAGACGATGCAAAAGTACTGGCGCTGTTGGGTGATATGATCACAACGGACCATATCTCTCCTGCGGGTTCTTTCGCTGAAAGCTCCCCTGCGGGTCAATATCTGACGAGTCATCAGGTGCCTGTGCGCGAGTTCAACTCTTACGGGTCGCGCCGTGGTAACCACGAAGTCATGATGCGCGGCACATTCGCCAACATTCGCATCAAGAACGAGATGCTGGATGGTGTTGAAGGTGGCTACACCAAAGGCGTTGATGGCACGCAAACCTCGATCTTTGACGCGGCAATGGCGCATCAGGAAACGGGTACGCCACTGGTTGTCTTTGGCGGTGAGCAGTACGGCGCGGGATCATCCCGTGACTGGGCCGCTAAAGGTACGGCGCTGTTGGGTGTGAAAGCTGTGATCGCAGAAAGCTTTGAGCGTATTCACCGCTCAAACCTTGTTGGTATGGGTGTGATCCCATTCGAATTCACGGGTAGCGACAGCCGTAAATCGCTTGGCCTAACGGGTGATGAGAGCGTGTCTATCTCTGGTCTTGATACGATTGAGCCGTTGCAAGAGGTGCCTTGCACGATCACAATGGCGGATGGATCTGTCAAAGAGATCACGTTGAAGTGCCGTATCGATACAGCGATTGAGATCGAATATATCGAGCACGGTGGCGTGTTGCACTACGTTCTGCGTGACCTCGCGGCTGCGTAAAACATGCAAAAATAGTATTGAAAGGGGCTGCTTTTGAGCGGCCTCTTTTTAATGGAGCACTGCGTTTTTTGAAAGTATTAATGAATCAAAAGGGCAAGATAAAGCCGCGGGCTTATTTGCCTAAAGCTTTGTTCAATTCTGGCAGGAAACGCTGCTCATAGTCGCTACCAATCAACGGGCCTGCGAAACGGTATAGCACGATACCGTCTTCATCTAAGATGAAGGTTTCTGGCGGAGCTGTTACGCCCCAATCAATCGCGGTGCGCCCTTGTGGATCAAAGGCCACCGCTTTGAAAGGGTCGCCATCGTCTTGTAGGTATTTCGAAGCCGCGAGTTTAGTGTCTTTGAAATTGACGCCAATGATCGGGTGCGACTCTGCAAGTTCGAGCAGTTTGGGATGCTCTGCACGGCAAGGTGGGCACCAGCTGGCCCAGAAGTTTACCAATGTGACCTCACCATTCGCCAAGTCGGCTTGGATCACGGGCGCGAAGCCTTCTAGTTCGGAAGCAGTTTCAATCTGTGGCGCAAGTTGGCCGACAAAGACAGATTCTAATTCGTCTTTCCCCTCACGGTACATGCCTGCGTAAAACAAGGCAGCAAGGCTGAGGAAAATCGCCGGTGGCGCGATCATCAAAGGGGAAAACTTAGCCATTGCGGCGTTTCTCCATCTCTTCAAGTGCGGCTTTGGCGCGGCGTGATTGCCAAACGCTGAGCACAACAATACCAATCAGCAACACGATGGAGGCGGCATAGGCGCCCAGCACCGCATCAGCGTATTTTCCAAGATCCGGCATCATCCCATGCGCTCCCGTGCGAAAAGGGCCGATGTGCGGCGCGCGCGGATTTCTGTGCGCGTGCGTAGCAAAACGAGCGCAACGAATAAAAGGACAAAGCCCGCGATACAGAACAGCAAGGGTTGGTAGAACACATCCGCCACGTTCTTTTCTGTATCAAGCGAAAGCGACGCGCCTTGGTGCAGGCCTTGGTTCCAGAAATTGACCGCGTAGCGCGACAAGATGGCAAAGACCGAGCCGACGAGACACAGGATCGAAGTAAGATCAGCTGCTGTATCGTTGTCTTCAATCGCCGCCCAAAGCGCGATGTAGCCAAGATAGAACAGGAATAAGATCAGGAATGAAGTCAGGCGCGGATCCCATGCCCACCATGTACCCCACATGGGTTGTCCCCAGATTGCACCTGTGACGAGCGCGATCAAAGTCATCGCTACACCAATCGGGGCCGCCGCTTTGGCCGCGAGAGCGCTGACATGATGACGCCGGATGATCCAAACCAGCGAGGTCACCAACATCATCATCCAAACGTTGATAGCCATCAACGCAGACGGCACGTGCAGATAGATAATTTTCACAGTAGAGCCTTGGCGAAAATCATCAGGTGTATAGAAGAACCCCCAGACAAGGCCGATCACAAGACTGATACCTGACAGCCAAGCCGTCCACGGCAAAATGCGACCCGAAAGGGCCATGAATTTCACCGGATTTGCGTATTCCCATAAAGACATAGTGCTGATGTACCCCTTAGGCGTGACGGCTTCAATTCAATTTAACGAATGTTTACGCGCAATACTGCGGCAGAGGCAAAAGGTAGCAGTGCGATCACCCCGAATGTGATCCCCGCAAGCATGAATAAAGGCGTCGATGCCTCAACCCCCTGTGCGCCGCGCCGCGCCGCTTCTGCACCGTAAATCAAGGTCGGCACGTAGAGCGGGAGGACGAGCAAGGACAACAACAGCCCGCCGCGTTTGATGCCTACAGTGAGTGCCGCACCGAAGGTTCCAATCACGCTCAGTGCAGGCGTTCCAAGGAGCAGTGACAAGACAAGCGGCACATATCCCGCGCTCGGCAGGTTCAATAGCAGTGCAAAAAGCGGTGCGGCGATGACCAAAGGCAGGCCTGTTGTCAGCCAATGTGCCAAAGCTTTGATGCTCACAGCTGCCTCCATCGGGAGCGGAGCGCAGGCAAGCAAATCGAGCGTGCCATCCTCCCAATCCAGCGCGAGGATTCGATCCAGCGACAAAAGGCAGGCTAGCAAGGCACCAAGCCACAAGATGCCTGGTGCGATTTCAGACAGAAGCGCACTTTGCGGGCCAACACCAAACGGTACCAATACTGTGACGATCAAAAAGAACGCGAGGCCAAGGCCAAAACCACCCCCCGCCCTGATCGCCAGTCGTAGATCGCGGATAAGGAGCGCTTTCAAAAGAACCCCTCCATCGCATCATCGACCGAAATCGGCGTGCGCGCTTTAAAGCGCGCGACGTCTAGGATATCAGCGTCCAGCCCCAAATCAATATGTGTCGCAATCAGCGCAACGCCGCCAGTTTCAAGATGCGCGTGGATCGCGGCGGCGAACATTGCAACCGCATCAACATCGAGAGACACTGTCGGCTCATCCAAAACCCAGATCGGTCGTGCAGAAACCAAGAGACGCGCTAGCCCAAGGCGACGTTTTTGCCCCGCAGACAGCGCACCTGCGGGGCGCTGCGCCAGTGGTTGCAATGCAAAGGCATCCAAAGCGCCAGTGATATCGCCCGTGCCGAAAACGGCGGCCCAGAATTCCAAATTCTCGCGCACTGTAAGGGCCTGTTTGATACCATCTGAATGGGCCGCATAAGCGATGCTATCTTCTGGCGCGTCAATCGAACCGTTCAACGGTGGTTGCAACCCTGCAATCGCGCGTAACAGCGTGGTTTTGCCGATACCATTAGGGCCACGCAGAATTAGTGAAGTACCTGCCTCAACGCGAAAGGTGAGACCTTCAAGCACCGCGAATCCACCACGGGCAACGCCTAAATCTTGAACAGCCAGATGCACTACTTTGTGACCGGAAGCAGGGCCGCGGCAACGCGTCTGCCATCATTTATCAACACATTGTATGTGCGGCACGCGGCCGGTGAATTCATCGCCTCTGCACCGAGGCCCGCGTCGTCCAGCTTTTGGCGAAAATCTTTAGGAAGATAGGCAACCTCATCCCCTGTGCCGATGAAAACCACATCGATCTCGCCCGCCATCGCGATCAAACTGTCCACATCTACATAGCCGCCCCAAGGGCGCGCGCCTGTCGAGGTTACGATCATCGGCGCTTCAATCACTTCGCCCGCGATTCGAAAAAAACCAGGGCCATAGCCTTCGACAGGCTTGGCGTCGTCAAATTCAATTTCAGTCATGCGCATGTTGCGTCACCCCCAAATTGGTAGCCCCCGCACCGCGGAGATACCGATGATGATATAAGCCACTCTCCTGTAGAGCGTCTCGCGCGCGGGGTCAAAGAGCGCGGCGCCGATCACAGTGCCAAGTGCAACGCAGGGCACAAGGACCAAGCCTAGAATGATCGCTTGCGTGACCAGCAAACTTTGGAGACCCATAACTGCGAAAATGATCACATCAAAGCCCAGCAAAAACAACATGATCGTCGCGCGAATTGTGCTCGGCGCATGTGAGCTGACCATATAAAATAAAATGACCGGTGGCCCTGCTAATCCTGCCGCACCGCCAAGCAAGCCACCAACCGCCCCGACGCCATAGACTTTGGCTGGCGTTAATCGCCCCGAATAGCGCAGGCCAAGCACCAGAAAAGCAAGCAAAAATAGCGTCGCGATGGAGACGACATAGCGAAACATATCAGCGTCAAAGCGACTAAGCAGCCAAACGCCTAAAACAGTTGTGACCGCTGCCGCTGCAATAAGCCGTTTCAAATCGGGCCAATCCGCTTCTCGTATCGCGCGCGGCACCGCTGGCAACGGGCCAAACAAATCCATCACCACTAGCGTCAAAATCGCTGAAACCGGATCAAAAAATTGCCCGACCACAGGTAGATAAATCATCGCGGTGCCAAATCCCGCAAAGCCACGCACAGTGCTGGCAAGCAAAGCCGCAAGGCAGATCCAAATCAGCCCATCGTTTTGAAAGGCTGATGTCAGAACATCAGGCATCAATATTCGCGAATTGCGTGCCTGCGTTGGCGTCTGGTTTGTTGGTCCAGTCGCGCTTAACGCCAAGGAAAAGCAGGATCGCTGAGGCCACAAAAATGGAGCTATACGTTCCCACAATCACACCCCAGATCATCGCGAAGACGAAACCACGGATCACATCCCCACCCAACACGAACAATGCAATCAACGCCAAAAGCGTGGTGACAGAGGTCATGAACGTCCGGCTCAGTGTTTCGTTGATAGAGATGTTGAGAACGTCTTTGAGGTCTTTCTTTTTATACTTGCGAAGATTTTCACGCACGCGGTCAAACACAACCACTGTATCATTGAGTGAGTAGCCTACAATCGTCAGCAAAGCCGCGATAATCGCAAGGTCGAATTTGATCTGGAGCTCTGAGAAGATGCCAATCGTGAGGATAACATCATGAACCAATGCGGCCACCGCGCCCAAGGCAAACTGCCACTCAAAGCGTAGCCAGATGTAGATCAATACCGCCGCAATCGCGAGGATCACCGCAATTGCCGCTGTCTGAATCAATTCGCCAGACACCTTTGGGCCAACGGATTCGACAGAAACGAATTTGATATCCGCGGCAATGACTTGCAGGGCAGTTTGCACCTCGGCTATGATGTCAGACTTAACCGCTTCTTGGCCTTCTTGCGCCTCGATACGCACCATTGCGACGTTTTGATCCGCTTCAAACGTAGGATCAAACACCTCTGAGATTGAGATATCTCCCAACTCTAGCGGCGCAATCGCATCGCGGTAGGCACCAACGTCAATTGGCGTCGTACTTTCGGTGCGGATTGTTGTGCCGCCTTTAAAATCAATACCGTAGTTCAGACCTTGATAGAGGAAGGACGCAAATCCAACGACCATCAGCACCACAGAGAGCCCGATCCACATTTTGGAACGCGAGAAGAAATCGAATTTTGTATCTTGCTTAACCAGTCTTAGGCGCATCTCACACCTCCAGTGTTTTGGGGTGTTTACGTTCAAACCACATCACAACAATCAAACGCGTGACGAAGATGGCGGTAAAGACCGATGTGAGAATGCCAAAGCCAAGCGTGATCGCAAAGCCGCGCACAGGGCCAGACCCCATAACGAAGAGGATCACGGCCGTGATAAACGTGGTAAAGTTCGCGTCGATAATCGCGCTCAGTGCTTTTTCATAGCCGAGATCAATTGCACGCGCGGGTCCTTTTGACGACTTCAGCTCTTCGCGGATCCGCTCAAACACCAGCACATTGGCGTCCACCGCCATACCGATGGTCAAAACGATGCCCGCAATACCGGGCAACGTCAGCGTCGCACCCACCATGCTGAGCAATCCAAAGATCAGGCCAACGTTGATGATCAGCGCGATATTGGCAAAAATGCCGAATGTGCCATAGCTGAGGAACATAAAGATCAGCACAGCCGCAAAGGCCACGATGCAGGCCACTTGCCCGGCTTTGATACTGTCCGCGCCCAGCTCTGGTCCGATGGTGCGTTCTTCGAGGAATTCCAGTCCCGCAGGCAAAGCACCCGCGCGCAGCAAAACCGCGAGGTTGGTTGATTCTTCGACCGTAAAGTTACCCGTGATGATCCCCGATCCGCCTGGAATGTGACTTTGGATCACAGGCGCAGAAATCACTTCGCTATCAAGAACAATCGCAAAGGGACTGCCGATGTTTTCGGCTGTGTAATCGCCAAACTTGCGCGCCCCTGTCGGATTAAATCGAAAATTGACCGCAGGACGTCCGTTTTGATCAAAGGCTGGCTGCGCATCAACCAATTCTTCACCCGTCACAACAGGCGCGGACTCGAGCGTGTAAAACGCGCCCTCTTCATCCAAGGAAGGAACAATTTCATTGCCCAGACCTGCACTCGCATCAGGATCCGTGCCGCGACCCACGACAGGTTGAAAGGTCAATTGCGCGGTTGTTCCGATTATTGCTTTCAGCTCTGCAGCAGAGCCGATGCCCGGCACTTGGATCAAAATGCGGTCCGTGCCTTGGCGCTGGATCGTTGGCTCACGCGTGCCGACCTCGTCGATACGGCGGCGGATGATTTCCAAAGATTGCTGCATCGTGCGCTCATCCGTGGCGCGTTTTTCAGCCTCCGATAGGCGTATGGTGAGAACGCCATCATCACTGTTGACCTCGATATCGGACGCACCCACACCGGAGAGTGATACAACCTGTTGCGCGAGACCACGCACGACCTCCAATGCGCGAGCTGTTCCCTCAGGCTTGGAAATACGTACCTTGAGCTGGTCGCCAGCAGAGGGCTGCAAACGGATCGTACCGATTGTCGCGCGCTCTGGACGCAACGCATCGCGCACTTCGGGCCAGAAGGCTTTCATACGCGCAGAATAAACATCCTGCACTTTGACTTCGGCCAAAAGATGCGCTCCCCCACGCAAATCCAAGCCCAAGTTTACAAGCCCAGAGGGCAAGTAGCCCGGCCATTGCGCCGCCATGGCATCGCGTTCCGCGGAATTGCCAGACACTTCGATTGCGGCGAGAGCATCATTGCGCTGTTCAACTTTGGAGTAAAAGGCATTTGGAAGCGCCAGTAGCAATCCGAGCGCACAAACCGCCCAAATAACCACCCGTTTCCACAGGTCAATTTGCAACATCTGTCAGGCCTTTCACACCATCCAGCCGCAGCGCGTTCGTTACGCGGAGGCAGGCTCTGTTTTGTTGATCACATTGGTGATCGTGGACTGAACGACGCGGACTTTCACGCCTTCTGCGAGCTCGACCTCGATCTCGTTGTCATCTTTGACTTTGGTGACCTTACCAATGAGCCCGCCCTGCGTGATCACCTGATCCCCGCGCCGCAGCGCTTCCACCATTTTCTGATGCTCTTTCAGCTTTTTCTGCTGAGGGCGGATAAGCAGAAAATACATGATCGCGAAGATCAAAATAAGCGGAACGAATTGGCCGAGTGCGCCAGCATCCATGTGGAATATCCTTTTTGAGATTGGCTTGCCGCGCAAGCACGTCTGAATTTGGCCAGAACCTATGTTCACTCTCTGGCCTTTGCAATGGCTTGCGAACAGGTTTGAGACATACCAACAACTTTAGCTATGCGGTCACTGCATAGCGGACATGCTGCACCTGCGGCATTTTCTGCCTTGATTACGAGCACCCCGCACATTATTTCAGCTTTACGAGGGCGACGATGGTGCTGAGGTACCTAGTCCTTGTACCTCCCTGTTGGACTTCGGCCGAGCTTATGCTCGGCCTTTTTTTTGGCCAATCGTGATTTGCTTGCGCCCCTTATATTCAATCATATATCGACATGATTTCAGCCAAGGGCTTTTTCATCTTTGCCACAACGGGCACTGCGGCGTCCTCGGACAGATGACCAACAGCTAGAATCATCACCGGTTTCTCGGATGCAGGCCGCCCAAGGAGCCCATTCAAGAACTTCATCGGATTTGGCGTGTGCGTCAGGCAAGTCAGCCCCGCATGATGTAACGCAGAGATCAAAAAGCCCGTCGCGATACCAACGCTCTCTGGCACATAATAGTTCTTGTAGCGTGTGCCATCATCAAACTCGCCCCAGCGCTGCGCAAAAATCACGATCAACCACGGCGCAATATCCAAATGCGGTTTATGTGCATCCGTGCCAATCGGTTCCAACGCTTTAATCCATTCATCGTTGCCCCCGCCCGAATAGAACTTCTTTTCCTCTTTCTCAGAGGCCAGCCGGATTTGATGCTTCACTTGCGCATTTGAGATAGCGACAAAATACCATGGCTGATGATTAGCCCCCGATGGCGCAGAGCCTGCAGCCATTATAGCCGCATCAATCACCTCCTGGGACACAGGTGCGTCACAAAAGTCGCGCACAGAGTGGCGTTTTTGCATATAAGCAAGATGGGCCTGAACCGCGCTCAAGCTCTCCTGCTCCGACAGTTTCACCCGATCTGGCAAATCCGTTGCGGAATAGTCAAGTTTCTCGCGCGAAAACATGGCTCATTCTCCTTCGTGAAATTAGACTTGCCAAAGAGCGGAGTTTGTTGGTTTCGCTTGGGTACCCACCAACCCCATAAGATGCCAGAAGAAGGCTTGGTTAGACGAGAGTGCTGGTTTGCTAATGCCCGCTTCGACATCTTTAAGGATTTCAATAGTGCGCAGGTTCGTGCAGCTCATAAACACAGCCTCTGCGCCCTCGTCTTTACCGAGCGTTATCGCAGCATCGCGAATAGAGGCCGGATCGATCCGCGCGACCTTCGCTTCAACAGGTTCATTGAACGTCCCAAACACAGGCGTTTCAATACCTTGCGCGCTTAAGGCATTGCGCAGGCTTTCACTGACCGCTTCGGTGTAGGGTGTTAAAAGCGCAAGCTTGCTGATGCCAAGTGCCGAGCAGGCCGCGACAAGTGCCGTGACAGGGTTGGTCACATGTGCCGTGCTACAACCCGTCTTTATCATTTCTGCGACACGATCTGAGCCAATAACACTCGACGCAGACGTGCATCCATATCCCACAACATCGAAATCCACCGTCTTTGGCAAAAGCCCCGCCGCACGCGGTAAATCAGCCTCCATCGCGGCAAGGCTGTCGTTCGATACTTCCGAAGCACTTGGAATACGCGACACGAACGTGGCGATGTCATCGTCTGGTAAGGCCTGCCGTAATTCCGCCTCCATCGTCTCATCAGATTGCAAAACGATCAGACCAATCCGCCCTTTCGTGCCGATTTGCGGCGCTAGTGTGTAGGGCAAACTCATGTATCAAGTCGCATCAGTTGCGCAGAAGGTGCAGGAGATAAGCGTTCCCACCCCGTATTCGTCACCACATAATCGTCCTCATGCACCATAAGGCCAGCACCACCAGACACGGACGCACCGGGTTCCAGTGTGATCACCATGCCCGCCTCCAACACCGTGTGATCATCCGCAATGAACGACAACCCTTCGGTCAATTGCAAGCCCAGCCCATGCCCCAAACGCCCCGCGCTTTGCCCCCCTGCACCACCTGTGCAGACTTTATCCATCGCGTGGAAGATGTCGGCAGCTGTCGCGCCCGCTTTAAGCACGGCTTCGCCTGCAAGAGTCGCCTCCATCAGCTTGTCATACGCGCGCGCAATCGGGTCGCTTGGCGTGCCAACACTAAAGTTGCGGTCAAAATCACTGAAATAGCCGTTACGAATGACGCCTGTATCCAGCATCAAGACCTCGCCCACGGCCAACGGATCTTCACTGGCAGTAGAGATCACGTCATCATAGCCGTCATGGCCTTTGCCACCAGAAAGATAGGGCACCCAATCGGCACCCTCCTCCAAGCAGAGAATTTGAAACCCACGAAACACGTCACTCAACGGCGACCCTGCGCGCGCTTTTTCGGGGACGCGCGCAAAAGCACGTCCGGCGATCTGGCAAGCCTCGCGTATCGCCTCCACTTCGCGCGGGGTTTTCACCATCCGCGCAGCGCGCATGACCTGCATGTCACTACCGATCTCGATCTCGTCGCGCAGCTTGATCCAATCGCCAAGCGGCATCCTCAAATGGCTCTCGATCCCATGCGGCGTGCCAATGCGACCCGCACCTGCCACCTCACGCAAGCAATCGCGCAAAAGCGTTATGCCATCATCAGAATAATTAGGCGCGGACCATGTGCGGATATCCTCGACAACCGTGCGCGACATCAGTTCAGCCCCAATCGACGGGATCACCGCGATGGGCAGCCCATCTGTGGGCAAAACCAGAAACCAAGGGCGCGTCGGGCTTTCCCAGAACCGCGTGAGATAGCCGGTAAGGTAACGAATATCCGCCTCTTGCGTCAGCAATAACGCCGACAGGTCATGCGCGGCCATGCGGGTTTGCACATGTTTGATCCGTGTCAGGAATTCAGCCTTGTCGAACATTATACACCCTCGCTCAAGATGCACAAAACTTTGGCGTCACTGGGTAAATCACTAAGCAAAGCCGCCGCGACCCCAGCCGCGCCTGATGTGCTTGAGTTTAGACCGACGTCAGCGAGCTTGGGCAACACAGCAAAAGCTTCCTCTTCAGAAATCAACGCAATTTCATCTGCATCGCGCGAGAGCCCCTTGAGTGCGATAAGCGACGCTTCTTTGCAATCGAGCCGTCCCATGTCCGAGACTGGTCCGCTGGCGGTTGCGAAGGCCCCTGCTTTGATCGAATCGTAAATGGCGGGTGCGAATTCAGGTTCGACCACTGAGATCTTTGGCCCATCGCCCCACACATCGCGGAACAATGCGGCGCACGCACCCGCCAATCCGCCGACGCCCGCTTGCAAGAAGATATGAGTCGGTTCTTCCATTTGCTCTGTGCATTCTGCGGCCATCGCAAGATAACCCTCCATCAAGCGATGCGGCAGGTTGAAATACCCATCCCACGAGCTGTCAGAAAGCAAGGTCCAACCGTTGTCTTGCGCCGCTTTCTGCGCGCCTGTCATGCTCGCTTCGTAGTCGTCTCCCTCAATTACAACGTCAGCGCCCTTTTCACGCAATCGATCCGCAAAATCGCTTGGCACGGTCTTGGCCAGATAAATAACAGCCTTGGCACCGAACACCTTGGCGCCTGCAGCCACCGACATACCGTGATTGCCCGCACTCGCCGTTATATACGTGCGCCCATCAAGCGTGCTGTGCTGGGCTTCGTGCGCAATTACATATGCCGCCCCTAAAGCTTTGAAACTGCCCAATCCCATACGCCCGCGTTCATCTTTGATGTGCAGGCCAAGCGCGCTCACCATTGGCGTCACGCTATGTACAGGGCAGCGATCAAGCAGCGCGCGCGAAGCGTCGGCATTGACCGAAGGCACAGGCGCAGTCTCTAGCCCAACGCTGATCCCCTGCCCGCGATATGTGTTTTTCAAAACCTGCATGTAATCCCCCTAAGAATTTGCGCTACATCATTGCAAAAACCGCGCTGCGTCAACGTCTGAAAAGCCCTGCTTGTCGCATTGCCCCTAGAGCGTTTAGCCAGTAAGACACGCGCAACTGGAAGTTTTGGGGACCAAACCAGATGCAAGAGCCTACCATCACCACCGACCTCATCGCCTCTCACGGGCTGAAACCAGATGAATATGAGGTGATTTTAGAGATCATCGGACGCGAACCTAGCTTCACCGAACTCGGTATTTTCTCCGCGATGTGGAACGAGCATTGTTCCTATAAATCCTCCAAGAAATGGCTGCGCACGCTACCAACGGAAGGTCCTCAGGTCATTTGTGGCCCCGGTGAAAACGCAGGCATTGTCAATATCGGAGACGGCCAAGCGGTTGTTTTCAAAATGGAAAGCCACAATCACCCTTCCTACATTGAACCCTACCAAGGTGCTGCGACAGGCGTGGGTGGCATTCTGCGTGATGTGTTCACCATGGGTGCCCGCCCTATTGCGGCAATGAATTCGCTTAGCTTTGGAGAGACATCTCACCCCAAAACCCGCCAGCTTGTGAACGGCGTTGTGGAAGGCGTCGGAGGTTATGGCAACTGTTTCGGCGTTCCTACTGTAGGTGGCGAAGTGCGCTTTGATCCCGCCTACAACGGCAATTGCCTTGTTAATGCCTTCGCGGCGGGTCTCGCGGATACGGACAAGATTTTCTACTCAGCAGCCTCCGGCGTCGGCATGCCTGTGGTCTATCTTGGTGCAAAGACGGGCCGTGACGGCGTTGGCGGCGCGACAATGGCCTCGGCTGAGTTCGACGACACGATTGAGGACAAACGTCCCACGGTCCAAGTCGGTGATCCCTTCACTGAAAAGCGCCTCATGGAAGCAACACTAGAGTTGATGCAAACCGGTGCGGTGATTTCGATCCAAGATATGGGTGCTGCGGGCCTAACCTGCTCTGCAGTGGAAATGGGCGACAAAGGCGGGCTTGGCGTACGCCTTGATCTTGAATGCGTGCCAGTGCGTGAGACTAACATGACCGCCTATGAGATGATGCTTTCGGAATCTCAGGAACGCATGCTGATGGTTCTCAAGCCCGAGCTTGAAGCAGAGGCGAAAGCCGTGTTCGACAAGTGGGATCTGGATTTCGCAATCGTCGGCGAAACGATTGAGGAAGACCGCTTTTTGATCGTACACAACGGTGAGGTCAAAGCGGATCTGCCTTTAAGCAAACTCGCCTCTTCCGCGCCAGAATATGATCGCCCTTGGGTGGCGACCCCTGCGGCGGAGGAGTTGAGCGATGTGCCTCAAATCGATCCAATTGATGGCTTGAAAGCACTACTGAGCAACCCGAACTACGCCTCCAAGCGGTGGGTTTATGAGCAATATGACAGCCAAGTGATGGGCGACACCATCCGTATCCCTGGCGCAGGCGCTGGTATTGTGCGGGTGCATGGCACGCCAAAGGCTCTCGCCTTCACCTCCGATGTGACGCCACGCTATGTGATGGCGAATCCTGTTGAGGGTGGCAAACAGGCGGTGGCGGAAGCTTACCGCAACTTGACAGCTGTGGGCGCGAAGCCTCTAGCAACAACAGATAATATGAATTTCGGCAATCCCGAGAAACCCGAAATCATGGGCCAATTTGTTGGCGCGATAGATGGGATTGGCCAAGCGGTCAAAGCACTGGATATGCCAATCGTGTCGGGTAACGTCTCGCTTTATAATGAAACCGATGGCACAGGCATTCTACCGACCCCGACGATTGGCGCTGTGGGTTTGCTGGCTTCTGAAGACGAATTGATCATAGGTGATGTACGCGACGGCCATGTCGCCATCTTGATTGGGGAAACCAGGGGGCATTTGGGCCAATCAGCCCTGCTCGCAGAAGTGTTCAATCGCACAGATGGCGACGCCCCCCATGTTGATTTGGCCGCTGAATCCAAACACGGCGATTTCATCCGCGACAACCGAGAATGGATCAAAGGCTGCACGGACCTCTCTGATGGCGGTCTTGCATTGGCCGCCTTTGAAATGGCTGCGACTGCTAACGTTGGCCTGACCCTTGATAGTGCCGGCACGCCCGAATTGTTTGGCGAAGACCAAGCACGCTACTTGATCGCGTGCAATTTCGATCAAGCAGAAGCGCTTATGGGGGCTGCGGCAAAAGCAGATATCGCCGTGGCCTTCGTTGGCAAATTTGGCGGAGATGACGTGACGCTTGGTGGCTCTTCCGCACCACTCGCGGAGTTGATTGCCGCCTCAGAGGACGTATTTCCGAGCTTGTTTGCCTAAACGCCTCTTGTTCACCCCCCACCCTGCTTCTACATCTTATGCGAAGAGATTTTGAAAGGCACAGAAATGGCAATCACGGCGCAAGAGATTGAAACGCTTTTGAAAGATGCTTTCCCTGAGGGGCAAGTGACTGTGCAAGGTGACGATGGTCAGCATTTTGCGGCGGAAGTGATCGATGCTTCTTTCAAAGGTAAGAACCGCGTGCAGCAACAACGCTCTGTCTATGCGGCGTTAAAGGGAAAAATGGACGGCAGCAACGGCGAATTGCACGCACTGGCTTTGACGACCAAAGCGCCAAGTTAAATATGGATCTGAAGTTTTGATAGTTTCTCGAGAACATTGTGCGCCCGCCCAAGTATGATCCAAAGAACCCACCACTTGGAATGGAAGCCACTAATCTTGACAACATCAATCGAGTGAATGATGTAAACCGGCAAATTGAAGACATGCACGACCGAGATCGTTTCCGATAAACAGGTCAACAAAGGAAATCAAAATGAGCGACGTAAAAGAGACAATCCAAAAGACCGTCACTGACAATTCAGTGGTTTTGTTCATGAAGGGCACAAAAGAGATGCCACAATGCGGGTTTTCATCCCGTGTCGCGGGTGTGTTGAACTACATGGGCGTGGAGTACGCAGACGTGAACGTTCTTGCGGACGAAAACATGCGCCAGGGCATCAAGGATTTCTCTGACTGGCCAACAGTCCCACAGCTCTACGTCAAAGGCGAGTTTGTAGGCGGCTGCGATATCATCACAGAAATGACGCTGTCGGGCGAATTAGACACGCTTTTTGACGAGAACTCTGTCACTTATGACAAAGACGCGGCGGACAAAATCCGCGAAGCAAACGGCTAATCCACAGCCTCATTTAAACCGATATGATGCCCGTTGCGCACTGCGATTTCGCAGGCTAGCGCTATAGATTTACGACTGTCCGCCTCGGCCACGCGCAGAGGCGGATGATAGATCACCTCAACCTTCCCCGCTTTGCGCACCGCGAGTGTCTTGATCAAATGCGGGAAGAAATCCATCGCGCCCCACCACCCGTAAAACCGTGCCCCTTCGCCGGATGGTGCGAAATAGTTAACTGTTACAGGCTGAACCCAAAGAATATCTTTCAATTCAGGCGTAAAGAATGCCGCAAAAAGCGTTGATTTGAACGGCAACACGCGTCGCCCATCGGTCGATGTGCCCTCTGGAAAAAAAAGCAGTTTGTGTCCTGCTTTCAAACGCGCTTCAAACACCTCTTTTTGCGCGCGAGCTTTGCGTGGATTGCGCTCGATGAAAACCGTGCCCGTAGCTTTCGCTAATACGCCAATGCCAGGCCAACGCGCCACTTCGGACTTGGAGACAAAATACACGCGCTTCGCCGCGTTGAGTGCGAAAATATCAAGCCAAGAACTGTGATTGGCGACCACTGCCCCTGCGTGATTCATTTGGGTGCCTTTGATCGAAAAAGGCATCCCCATCAAACGAAACGCGTTGCGACAGACAAATTGAGTAATGAAAGGCGTCATCGGACGACCCAGCCCAAAAATTGGCCGTTCTATCAAACGTAACAACAACAAAAGGATCAAACATCCAAACACAAGAACAAGGATCGGAACCGCGCGCATCACAAAACGGAGCCATCCCATGAGGCCAATTGTGCTTAGATCGACTATATCGTCGTCATCCGGGGCCCACGTCGGTGTCATAGTGCATGCTCCTTTGTGTAAAGCCTGCGTATCTTATCGCTGGTTTTGTTAACGTCCAAGACAAGGCACACATCGGTAGTGTTAAACTTGTGATCTACATGTGCCCCGTCGCCAACACCGCCACCTAGTCGCAAGTAAGCTTTGATCAAAGAGGGCATCTGCGTCATAGCGGTTTTGCGATCCATGTCATCGCCAGTATTTTCAGAAAGGACGGCACGCGGATGACGTGCGATTGGTCGAATCCCCACAGGGCAAAGATGGTTCTTTTGCAATAACATCAGAGGCTTGAGAAGACATTCGATATCAGTGCCTCGAAAGCTGGCGGTGCCAAACAGAATATCAAATTTTTCTTGCGACACATACCCCGCCAAAGTGGACCAGAGATGATACATTGCCATGCCGCCACGATAGTCTTTGTGCAAACACGAGCGCCCAAGCTCTAAGAGCCGCAATCCCGGCACTGTCAGCGCATCAATGTTAAATTCAGCCTCGGAGTAAAAGCCGCCTGCCCGCGCTGCACCCTCATTATCAAGCAGCCGATACACACCAACCACTTGCTGCGAAATCGTCCCGCCGCGTGCACGATCCAAAAGCAGCAAATGACGCGCAAAGCGATCAAAGCGGTCTTTTTCTAAACGCGTGTCATGCTCAACCAGATCGCCATCGCCACCAAGTTCATCCACAAAAACATCATATCGCAATGCTTGAGCGGCACTTAGATCTTCATCAGAGCGCGCGAAAACTGTGTCGAAATGTGGCTCAGACATGCGAGGCGTATTCCTAAATTTGTGTGCGCAAGCACTCGGACCGAGGTCTAGACGAAAAATAATGCAAGGCACATCGCGAATTCAAGAAACACCGAACTCCTTCTTGACGTGTGTTAATACAACTATAGATTGTTTACAGAAAATTAACCTTCATTCCGCATCAAAGACAGGCACAAGCGCCACTCGAGAGCTATCGATGACCACTTTTCCAATTTCACGAAAATTTACGGTCACCCGACCGTCGATCACAGATTGCACCTGTCCTAAGCCCCATTCCCTTTCACTGGGGTGGCGCACGATCATGCCGGGTTCTAGGAATGCATTCAAATCAGTCATAATCACAAGGCTCGGAGGACACTCTATTGGATGAACATAAGCTACAATTTTCCGCTTTGGTAGGCGCGCGCATCTGTCATGATCTGATTAGCCCAATTGGCGCGATTAACAATGGCATGGAACTCCTTTCCATGTCTGGCGCGCCTCAAAGTCCCGAAATAGAACTGATTGCTCAAAGTGTAGATGCGGCGAATGCGCGAATCCGCTTCTTTAGAATAGCATACGGCGCAACAAGCACCGAACAGTTCCTTGGTCGCTCAGAAATAACGAGTATTTTGCGAGATTTTACAAAAGGATCGCGATTGGTGCTCAATTGGCATCCGCTGGAAGATGTGACGCGCAGTGAGGTGCAATTGGTGTTCTTAGCCATCCAATGTGCGGAACAAGCGCTTCCTTATGGTGGTCACGTTGAGATAGAGCGCCTGA
Organism: Rhodobacteraceae bacterium HTCC2083; assembly: GCA_000156115.1. Lineage (GTDB taxonomy): Bacteria > Pseudomonadota > Alphaproteobacteria > Rhodobacterales > Rhodobacteraceae > Planktotalea. Next base: position 3,005,010 of record DS995276.1, on the reverse strand, counting down.
GAGGACGCTGGTCGCTCGCGCTGAGCGGCGAGCGTATTAGCCTTGATCAAGATCTCTGGGACTCTTTGGCAGGCATTTCGGAGTTTAAACCTGAGGCCTACCGAGAAACGATTCCAGCGCATGTACAATTCCTTCTCTTGCCCATGCATGCGCGCGACTTGGATCGCACACCAAACTACACGCAGAGCGAAACCGAGGTCACCCTGCTCGTTTGAAAGCGACTACGCACGTGTCGCGCCATCACCTTCAACAAGGTATTTGAAGCTTGTCAATTGCGCGGCACCGACAGGTCCGCGCGCGTGCATCTTACCCGTCGCGATGCCAATTTCAGCCCCCATGCCGAACTCCCCACCATCCGCAAACTGGGTGGAGGCATTGCGCATCAAAATCGCACTATCAAGCTGACTAAAGAACTGCGCCGCAGCGCGATCATCCTCTGTCATGATGCAATCGGTATGGTTCGAACCGAACGTGCGGATATGCGCGATCGCTGCGTCGCAATCCTCCACGACTTTAGCAGCAATGATCATATCCAAAAATTCTTGGCCGAAATCATCCGCAGTGGCGGGCGTCGTACCCGTGATTTCTGCCACTGCGCCCTCTGCGCGCACCTCGACACCTGCATCTATCAACGCGCGCACAAGATCTTGGCCAATCGTATCAATAACGTCCTTGTGGATCAGCAAACACTCCGCTGACCCGCAAATCCCTGTGCGACGGGTCTTGGCGTTCAGCACCACGTCCAGAGTCTTGGCCGGATCCGCTGCCGCATCGACAAAGATATGCACGATGCCCTCAAGATGCGCGAACACAGGCACGCGCGCTTCGCGTTGTACGAGGCCAACAAGGCCCTTGCCCCCGCGCGGCACAATTACATCAATCGCGTCAGTCATAGTCAGCATTTCTTGCACGGCCGCGCGATCACGCGTTGGCACCAATTGAATGCCGTCCGCAGGCAGCCCGGCTTTCACCGCACCATCGACCATTGCTGAGTGGATTGCGCCGGAGCTATGAAAGCTCTCAGAACCGCCGCGCAAGATCACCGCATTGCCGGACTTGAGACACAAAGCCCCCGCGTCCGCCGTGACGTTAGGACGGCTTTCATAGATGACGCCGATAACACCCAAAGGTGTGCGCACGCGGCGGATGTTCAAACCGGACGGCATATCCCATTGCGCAAGTATTTCCCCAACAGGATCAGCCTGTTCGGCCACTGAGCGCAGCCCGTCAACGATCCCTTGGATGCGCTCTTCGTCGAGCATCAAACGGTCCATCATCGCATCAGAGAGGCCTTTGTTGCGTCCATATTCCAAATCGAGGAGGTTTGCAGCGATGATCGCTTCACGGGTCTTCCAAACCGCATCCGCAGCACCGATCAAGGCGGCATGTTTGCGTTCTGCACTTGCGCTCGCAAGTACGGCAGAGGCGGCTTTCGCACGCGCGCCTATGTCGGCCATCAAGGCCGGAATATTATCAAAATCTTTCATCACGGCCTCCGAGTTTAAATCGCCATATCGTCTCTGTGAATAAGGGCTGCGCGTCCCGCATACCCTAGAATATCTTCAATTTCAGTGCTGCGATGACCTTTGATCTCGTCAGCTTCAACGCTGGTGTAACGGGTCAACCCATAGCCCAATGTGTGCCCGTTCGGCCCTTCAATCGCAATACTATCGCCACGCTCAAATTGACCGATAACCGCGACCACCCCCGCAGGCAACAACGATTTACCCGCCGCGAGCGCTTTGGCCGCCCCCGCATCTAAACGCACGGCACCACGTGGCTTCATCGCGAATATCCACGCTTTGCGCGCCAAATGGGGATCCGTTTGAGCAACAAATCGCGTGGCCTTCGCCCCCGCCTCTAACGCCCGGATTGGGCGCAAGACCGAACCTTCGGAAATGATCATCGCGCAGCCCGCAGCCATCGCAGTTTTGGCCGCCATCACCTTCGTTTTCATACCGCCTTTAGACAGACCTGACGTCGGATCACCCGCCATCTCTTCGATCTCTGGTGTGATTGCCTCCACGGTTTCAAAGCGGGTCGCAGCAGGGTCCAGCGCTGGGTTCGCAGTATATAGGCCATCGACGTCCGAGAGCAAAATCAAATGATCCGCGCCAACAGTGACGGCTACTTGCGCGGCCAAACGATCATTGTCGCCAAAGCGGATTTCATCCGTAGCTACAGTGTCATTTTCATTGACGATTGGTACCGCGCCAAGAGTCAAAAGCTGCTCTAGTGTCGCACGCGAGTTCAAATAACGCCGCCTATTTGCGCTGTCTTCTAATGTCACAAGCACTTGTGCGGCGGTGATATTATACGGAGCCAGCGCTTCCTCATAGGCGCGCGCAAGGCGAATCTGCCCAACAGCCGCCGCCGCTTGGCTTTGCTCCAGGGCAAGCGCAGTATTCGGCAATCCAAGCGCCCCGCGCCCCAATGCGATAGAGCCTGAGGAGACTAAGACGACGTCTACCTTGCGCGCACGCAACATTGCCACATCTTTCGCGAGCCCCGTCAACCAATCTGCGCGCAAACGACCATTCTCGACCAACAACGCCGAGCCAATCTTGATCACTACGCGTTCGGCAGTGCTTAAGGTTGCCACGGCGTATCCTCCGCCTCTCCCAAATGTGCGCGCAGTCGGTTGTCATCGATCTCTGCTCTCAAGGCGCGCAGAACCTCTGTCGTGCCCAGCTTCGCAGCCCCTGACATTTCCATAACAGGACCGCCGGATGCCTCTTCTAATACGGCTTTCGCTTCTGCGCGCATCTCTGCATCAAGTGCGTCGACTTTGTTGAGCACAGTGACGCGCGGCTTTTCGGCCAGCTCTCCACCGTAAGCTTCAAGCTCACCAATGATGGTGTTGTAGTCATCCGCGATGTTTTCAGACGTCCCATCAATCAAATGCAACAAGACTGCGCATCGCTCCACATGACCCAAGAAACGCACGCCAAGACCGACGCCTTCATGCGCACCCTCAATAAGGCCTGGGATGTCAGCGACAACAAATTCAACGTTATCAACGCCAACGACGCCGAGGTTCGGATGCAATGTGGTGAACGGATAATCTGCAATCTTTGGTCGCGCGTTTGAGGTCGCTGCCAAGAACGTGGATTTACCAGCGTTCGGCAGACCCAAAAGACCCACATCCGCGATGAGTTTAAGGCGCAGCCAGATCGTACGCTCCACCCCTTCCTGACCGGGGTTGGCGCGACGTGGTGCTTGGTTGGTTGCAGATTTGAAATGCAGGTTCCCAAAACCGCCGTTGCCACCTTTGGCGATCAAAACCCGCTGACCCAGCTCGGTCATATCTGCGATGACCGTTTCTTGATCTTCATCCATGACCTCGGTGCCAACCGGTACGCGCAGAATGATGTCATCACCATCTTTACCCGTACGGCCCTGTCCCATGCCTGGTTGACCGCTCTTGGCAAAGAAATGCTGCTGATAGCGAAAATCGATAAGTGTGTTCAAACCATCTACGGTTTCAACCCAAACTGAGCCACCGCAGCCACCGTCGCCACCATTTGGGCCGCCGTATTCAATAAATTTCTCACGGCGAAAGCTGACAGATCCCCCACCACCGCCGCCACTGCGAATGTAAACTTTGGCCAGATCGAGAAATTTCATGTCAGTGCTTTCTATTGCTTACCGCGCGGTCTACGCGCTTAGCCGAGTTTGCGCAAATAGGTCCATGTGGGCACATTGGCAGCGCGCGCGACGCTGTGGGTCTCCGCATCGCCAATATAGTCGAACCCAGCTCTTGTGAGCACTTTGGCAGAAGCGGGATTGTCCTGAAAGATCGATGCAAAGAACGTCTTGTTCCCCAGTGGATTGGCGTTGATGAGTGCGGCAACCGCATCAGAGGCCGCGCCGGTGTTCCAATAGGCAGGTGAAACCCATCCCGTCAGTTCCGCTTGATCCTCATCCAACCGATTAAGCGCGATAAGGCCGATCAGATCCGGTCCGTCTTGCGCGCTAAGATCGAGCGCCCAGATCTCTTGCTGATGCGCAACATCACCTGCGCGCGCGATGAGCGCCTCTGTGGCACCCGGGGGCAAAGGATGAGGAATGTTGCTGGTCATTTTGGCAACGCGCACATCGCTGGTATAGAGCTCGATCAGGCCCGCATCCGCAGTTTTCAGTGGGCGGAGCATCAAAATACCGCCGTTAATCACAGTTTGCGGGGTTTGTCTCATCGCATTCATGCTGTTGCGCCTCCAAACAAAACGAAAAGGACCGACGCGACTGTAAGCGCAGCTAAGGTCCACATAAGATAGGTTTCCGCCCACGTGCCCGCGACGGATTGTGCAATTTTGTGACCTGCAAAAGTCCAAATTGGGTGCAGCACGATCTGGCATCCCAACAGGCACGCGGCGATAATTGCCGTTGCTTCAAGCGTTGGTGTGCCGGGGGTGACGAAAGCCGTAAAGCCACCCACAATCATCGCCCATGCTTTGGGATTAAGCGGATGCACGATCAACCCCGCAGCGAAACCCGGCACTTTTGCTTCAGATTGCGTGTTAAGGCGCAAGTTGGCGACCTTCCAAGCAAGCCAAATGATATAGGCGGCCGAAATGTATTTAAGGGCAACGAACAGAATCGGCATGCTCTCAGCTAAGCTCATCAAGCCAAATCCAATGGGCCAGATGATAAGCTGCTTGCCAAGCGCGACACCGGCGACAAATGGAAGGGCGGCCTTGAACCCAAAGCGCGCGCCTGTGGCCATAAGCGCCATATTCGCGGGACCCGGCGTGCCGACCTGCGAGGCGGCGAAGACAAGGAATGCTCCTGCTGCAACAGACATATCAAACACCCCTTTTCGCAAAAAATTCAGGCTTGAGAAGTCCCATGATCATATCATCATGCCACTCCATGCCGATACGTGCAGAGTGACGTTCACGTCCTTCGATGACGAAGCCAAGCTTTTGATAAGCGGTAATTGCCCGTGCGTTGAAATGCAAAACACGCAAAGAAATGCGGTGCAAATTCATCGCGTTAAATCCGTGTTCAAAAGCCAAACTCATTGCTTCAGAGCCTAGCCCTTTATTCAGATACGTCGGTGAAAACAGTCCAATCGCAAACGAGGCGCGCCGATCCGTTTGATCGTGCGAATGGAAGCGCAAGGCGCCGATGAGTGTTTCTGCGTGTTCAATCACCCAAGCAAACGGCGTTTCCATTTGGCTCTTTAGCCAATTTGCAGCGCGCTCAGGCGAAATAGGGCCATCTTGCGCATCAGCCACGCCGTACATCTTGGCAATTTCTGCGTGTTGCCCGGCGCTTATAAACGCGTTTTCATCCCCCTGCCGAGCAGAACGAAGCAAAACGTCGCGGCCATGAAGAACTGCCCGGTTCTGAATATCAGTCATTGTGAAGCCCTCCCAAACATCCCTAGAGCCAAAACGAAAAAAGGGACCGGCGTGTCCGCCGATCCCTGAAATGTCTTAGACACTTATAACGGCGTATTACTCAGCGGCCTCCGCCACTGGAAGAACCGAAATAAATGTACGGCCTTTGAGGCCTTTGTGGAATTTCACCGCGCCGTCGGCTGTTGCAAAGATCGTGTGATCTTTACCAAGGCCAACGCCTTCGCCTGGCCAGAACTTCGTACCACGCTGGCGAACGATGATGTTACCCGCGATTGCCGCTTGGCCACCGTAAAGTTTTACACCAAGACGACGACCTGCTGAGTCGCGACCGTTACGGGATGAACCACCTGCTTTTTTATGTGCCATGGGGTCGTGCTCCTCTTATTCTGCTGCGAACTGAGTTGCTTGCGCAATCCAGTCATCACGTTCAATGCGGCCTTTGAAAGACAGACGATCATCCATATGGGCGATCTCTGCTGGGCCCCATGCTGAGATTTGGTCGAAGTGGAAAACACCAATTTCGTGCAGAACACCTTCGAGCTTTGGACCAACGCCGCTGATCTTCTTAAGATCATCAGGTTGACCGCCGCGTGCTTCTTTCAGGAGGTTTGTGGGCTCTACGCCTGCGACCTCAGCTGCTGGAGCCGCCTCTGCCTTCTTAGGAGCTGCTGCTTTCTTCGCAGATGCTTCTTTCTTAGGTGCTGCTACCTTTTTAGGCGCGGCTTTCGCTGCAACTGCGGCCACGGCCACACCAGCAACAGAACCTGCACCAATCGCAGCTTTGACACCGGACTTGTCGCCACCGGACGCAAGGATGTCACCAATACGTACCAAAGTCAGCTTCTGACGGTGACCTTTTGTACGCTGAGAGCCGTGCTTACGACGACGTTTGACGAAGTTGATAACTTTTTCGCCTTTGATCTGGTCCACAACCTCGGCCTGAACGGCAGCGCCGTCAACCATAGGTGCACCGACGACAGTCTTGTCGCCGCCCAGCATCAAAATCTCGTTGAATTGTACAGTTTCACCCGCATCGGCCGCTAGCTTTTCCACTCGTAGCATATCGCCAGACTGGACTTTATATTGCTTGCCGCCGGTTTTCATTACCGCGAACATATGTGTTCTTCCTTGTCTTCCGCGTCTCTAGGGTCCCGTCTCCGGCGTTTCGAAGGGATTCTCACCCTACCCATAAACAGCGCGCACCAAACGTGCGTATTTAAAATGCATCCGCAAAAGGGAATCCCACCGCAGATTGTGGGCTTATGTGGCGTAAGTGGTGGGCTGTCAAGACGAAGCTGGAGTAGATTAGACGTCTAAATCGAAGACGATGATGCCATCCGCTCCACCTTCGCAGATCGTGCAAAGCTTTGCGCCGAGTGCGAGATGTTCAGGATGCTCTGCTTACCGGGCAAGAGCGCCTCTGTCAGTAAAGCAGATCACAAACCCGTCAGAATAGTTAGGCGATTTGCCTTCGAAGTCACGATTAGGACCAGCTTCGAAACTAAGAACGCCATCAAGCGACTTGCTCAGCTTTGACAACCGCTCAAAAACCTCAGCTCTCTCGGAAGTGCTCACACGCGCCAAGACATTGCAAAAGACGGCATGAAGAATCATCCTAAAATCTCCAACCCTATGACCCCGCCTGCCCTTTTTCCTCGATCGCAGCGGCGAGCGATTCTGCACGCGCGGCGACTTCAGCCAGGGTCTCGCTGACGTGGCTTGGGATAACGGGCACTTCTACTTTTTCGGGTACAGGTGCCGGTTTGTTTTGAAGCGCGGTCAACTCGTTGCGCATGGTTGCGAGCTCTTCTTCCAGCCCACGTGCTTTGTCTTCCATAGCAGCGGTTTTATCGGCAAGCATCAAACCAGCCATCAACAACATCCGTGGTTCTGGAATGCGGCCGATCTGGCTTGCCAAGGTTTGTGCTTCTGTGTCGAGCATGCCCGCCGCCGAATGCAAATACTTCTCTTCTCCTTCTTGGCAGGCCACTTCGAATTGACGTCCGCCGATGGAAATCAAGACTTCAGGCATTAGAGCTCTCCTTTGCATCGTCAGCTTTCGCCGCATCTTGTGCTGCGCGTTTCACCATGGGTTCAAGCGCGGCAAGCACCGCATCTGCCTGCGCCATTTCGACCGAGCGTGTCGCGCGCAAAGTTTCGAGTTCTGCAAGCATCGCTTTGTTGATCAAATGTGGCTCGTTCAAACCCTGCTCTAAGGCGTCGCGCAATCCAAGGTTCGATTGACGCAAATCTTCAGCAGCGCGACGCAGGCGCTGCAGTTCACTATCCAGCTTGGCTGTGGTCTGTTTTTGCTCTGCCGCTTGAATGTCCATTGCAGAAGCATGGCGATCCGCCGTGTCGCGCACAGACTTCATTCGCTCTTCCAATTGCGCATTCGCCAGCTTTTCGTCGCTCAGCGCTCTTTCAAGCTCGTCTGCGCGTGCGGCGGCGATATCCAAGGACGCTTGCATTTCTGCCGGATCAGGACCCTCAGGCGCAGGGTCCGCTAGTCCGTCCAGTCCAGTTCCAATTCGATCCAGCGCCGCACTGATCCGGCGCTCGAGCTCGGTGATGTCGCTCATCGTGCTCTCCCTCGTCTTTCAAAACTTAGCCACATGTCTCACGCGAATCGCTTCTTTGTGCGGCTTTTCTAAACTTTAGCCAAAGCCTAAGCGAAATACTCCCCCCTTTAAACCCAGTCACTTATACAGCGCGCTTGATCTTTGCCCGTAGCTTGATATGCAGCGCGCGAACGCTCACTGCTTCTCGCAAAGGACGACCCTTTTGGATATTGCTGCTCTCCGCTCCGCCAATCCTGATCACTGGAGTAAATCCGCCGCTATTCGCGCGCTGACTTTGGACGCGATCCATGCCGCCAATTCAGGCCACTCAGGTATGCCGATGGGCATGGCTGATGTCGCGACTGTGCTTTTTGAAAAGCACATGAAATTCGACGCGAGCGCGCCACTATGGGCAGATCGCGATCGCTTTATTCTGTCCGCGGGTCACGGCTCTATGCTGCTTTATTCGCTGCTCTATCTGGTGGGTGACGCGCAGATCACCTTGGATCAAGTGAAGAACTTCCGCCAAAAAGGCGCGTTGACAGCGGGTCATCCGGAGAATTTCCTTGCAGATGCCATTGAGACAACGACAGGTCCGTTGGGCCAAGGCATCGCCAATTCTGTCGGGTTCGCGATGGCCGAAGAAATCCAACGCGCGCGCTTTGGCAAGAAGGTCGTGGATCACAATACATACGTGATCGCGGGCGACGGTTGCTTAATGGAAGGTGTCAGCCAGGAAGCGATCGGCATTGCAGGACGTCATGAGCTGGGCAAATTGATCGTGCTTTGGGACAACAACAACATCACCATCGATGGCACGGTTGAGTTGTCTGATCGCACAGATCAAGTGATGCGCTTTAATGCCTCCGGTTGGCACGTTCAGGAAATTGACGGTCATAACCCTGAAGAAATTGACGCGGCGATTACAGCCGCCAAGAAGTCTAAAAAACCGTCGATGATTGCGTGTAAAACACACATCGCACTGGGCCACGCGGCGCAAGACACCTCCAAAGGCCACGGCGCATTGACCGATGACACGCAAATGGCGGACGCAAAGGCGCTCTATGGTTGGACCTCTGGTCCATTCGAAGTACCAAACGACATCAAATCCGCTTGGGAAGCCATCGGTGCTCGCGGCACATCCGAGCATGCCGCTTGGAAAGAACGTTTCGCAAGCATTCCAAACAACAAGCAGGCAGAGTTCACACGCGCCTACGATCTGGAGGCGCCGAAGAAACTGGCCGCGACGATCAAAGCTTTTAAAAAGCAGATCACAGAGAGCGCGCCAAAGGTGGCAACTCGTAAATCTTCCGAGATGACGTTGCAAGTGATCAACCCGATCATGCAAGAAACGGTTGGTGGCTCTGCGGACCTTACAGGCTCAAACAATACCAAGACCGGCGATATGGGCGTGTTCGACACAGACAACCGCGAGGGTCGTTATGTGTACTGGGGTATTCGCGAGCATGGCATGTCGTCCGCAATGAACGGCATGGCGCTGCACGGCGGCATTCGTCCCTATGGCGGCACATTCATGTGTTTCACCGATTATGCGCGCCCTGCGATGCGCCTTGCGGCTTTGTCCAAGATCCCGACCGTGTTCGTGATGACCCACGACAGCATTGGTTTGGGTGAAGATGGCCCAACGCATCAACCTGTAGAACATCTGGCAATTTCGCGCAGCACTCCGAACACTTATGTGTTCCGCCCCGCTGATACTGTCGAAACCGCAGAAAGCTGGGAAGTCGCGCTGACAAGCAAAACGACGCCATCAGTTCTGGCACTTTCACGTCAAAACCTGCCAACCGTGCGTCTAGAGCACAAGACAAAGAACCTTTCCGCACAGGGTGGCTACGTGCTGGCCGATGCGGATGACAAGCGTCAGGCAATCATCATGGCCTCCGGTTCCGAGGTCGAAATCGCCCTCGCGGCGCGCGATCTGCTGCAAGCTGACGGCATCGGTACGCGCGTCGTCTCCATGCCTTGTATGGAGCTTTTCGCCGAACAAGATGCATCCTATCGCAAGCGCGTTCTACCGGGCGGCCCTGTGCGTGTTGCTGTCGAAGCAGGTGTTCGTATGGGCTGGGATCAATGGCTCTTGGGCGAGCGTGGCCGCGAAGCGAAAGCAGATTTTGTGGGTATGGACAGCTTTGGTGCCTCCGCCCCTGCAGGTGAGCTTTATGAGCACTTTGACATCACAGCAGTGGCGACCGCTGCGAAAGTGAAATCGCTATTGGGGCTTAGCTAAGGTGCCCTGCGTGCTGCAGCACGCAGGCAACATCACATGAAACCCTTTGAAATTTTCTGCGCCTGTCCTCCGGGACTAGAGCCCTACCTTCAAGCCGAAGCGCTTGAAGCAGGCTTCAAAGGCGCAGAAATTACAGCGGGCGGCATCACATTTATGGGTCTTTGGCCCAATGTGATGCGCGCCAACTTGAACCTGCGCGGGGCGTCGCGCGTGCTTGCACGTTTCGCCAGCTTTCGCAGCTTCAACCTCAGCCAGCTCGAAAAACAGACCCGCACACTCGAATGGAATACGCTGCTAGCCGCGAACACTCCTGTGCGCGTCGACGTCACCACGCGCAAATCGAAGATCTACCATGCGGGGGCCGCGAAAGAGCGCATCGAAAAGGCGATAAACGAACGCATAGGCACCACAATCGCCGACGACCCTATCAAAATCATGGTCCGCATTGAAGATAACCTGTGCACTTTTTCCATCGATACATCCGGCGACCCGCTCCACCAGCGCGGCCATAAAGAAGCGGTTGGAAAAGCCCCTATGCGCGAAACCCTCGCTGCTCTTTTTCTGCGCGCCAGTGGCTTTGACGGCACCGAACCTGTGCTCGACCCCATGTGTGGATCTGGCACGTTCGTCCTGGAAGCCGCTGAAATCGCGTGCAATCTCAAACCGGGCCGCTCGCGCGACTTCGCCTTCGAGCGCCTGGCAACGTTCATGCCTGACCGTTGGGCCGAGTTACGCAGCGATCTAGCACCGACCGAAACAAGTATTCACTTCCATGGATCGGATCGCAACGCAGGTGCAATTTCCAACGCAGAAGCCAACGCAGCCCGCGCAGACGTCGCGCAGAACTGCAGTTTCACTCAAGCTTCTATCAGCGATCTAATACCCCCCGATGGCCCACCCGGTTTGGTTATCCTCAACCCACCTTACGGTGCGCGTATTGGCGATAAGAAAAAACTCTACGCGCTGTACGGCGCGCTCGGCAGCACGCTGAAGACCCGCTTCAAAGGTTGGCGTGTGGCGATCATCACCACCGACAGCGACCTTGCGCGCACCTCTGGCTTGCCCTTCAACAACACCAGCGCCCCAATCCCCCACGGCGGCCTCAAGGTGCGCCTACACCAAACAAAAGCACTGAGCTAACCCCTGTATCTTGCCTTAAAACTCCCCGGGTTTGGGTGCGGCTGCCCAGTTAGTCAGATCATGAAATGATTGAAGTTCAAAAGCTCCGAATCAAATGCCCTCGTACAGCAAGCTATTACCGCAATCATACCCGCCCCCCTAAAACCCGTTAGCGCAACCACTCATAAACACCCCAAGTTTATCGCTAACACATTGCCAATATTCACCTTTTTCTTTGGCTCCTCGCCCTCCAGCCCGCTATACCACCCCAAACAGCAGCGTCTGCAGGAGACCACTATGACCGTAACTTTAGGCATCAACGGCTTTGGACGTATCGGACGCTCCACACTTGCGCATATCGCGGAAGCTGCGCGCAATGATGTCCAAGTGGTAAAAATCAACGCGACAGGCCCGATTGAAACCAGTGCGCATTTGTTGCGTTACGACAGCGTGCACGGCCGCTTTCCTGGCGATGTCAAAGTCTCAGGCAACACAATGGATCTCGGGCGCGGCCCGATGGAAATGTTCTCGACCTACGACCCGCAAGAGCTTGATTGGAGCGGTTGCGACGTCGTCCTCGAATGCACGGGCAAGTTCAATGACGGCGAAAAAGCCGCCGTTCACATGGAACGTGGTGCGAAATCTGTCCTCATCTCTGCCCCCGCGAAAAACGTGCAACGCACGGTCGTTTACGGCGTGAACCACCGCGATATGATCGCTGGCGAAACAATGATCTCTAACGGGTCCTGCACGACCAACTGTCTCGCTCCCCTCGCGAAAGTCTTGGACGAAGCTATCGGCATCGAGCGGGGCATTATGACGACCATCCATTCCTACACAGGCGATCAGCCGATGTTGGATCGACGCCACTCTGATCTTTACCGCGCGCGGGCAGCTGCAATGGCGATGATCCCCACCTCAACGGGGGCAGCCAAAGCTTTGGGCGAAGTACTTCCGAACCTCAAAGGCAAGCTTGATGGCACCTCCATGCGCGTGCCGACACCCAACGTCTCCGCGGTCGATTTGACCTTTGAAGCGAAAAAAGATGTAACCGTCGCAGATGTGAATGCAGTCGTAGAAGAAGCAGCGGCAGGCCACATGGGTGCAGTGTTGTCCTATGATCCAGAACCAAAAGTATCGATCGATTTCAACCACACGGAGCACAGCTGTATCTTTGCGCCGGATCAGACCAAAGTCGTTGGTGGCCGTACCGTGCGGGTATTGGCATGGTATGACAATGAATGGGGCTTTTCAGCACGCATGGCCGATGTTGCGGCTACTTTGGGTCGCTTAAACCACTAGGACACACGCAGACCTGACAATGGTCCCTTGGCTTTTCGATCTGGCTGGCGCATCTTGCCGTGAGCCAATCGGATTGAGCAAGAGCATGACAAACACTATCGCCATTTGCCTCGGGGTTTTGATTGTTGCTGGCCTGATTGCCGACGCGATTTGGGCCGATTGGGCAAACCTGGTCTTTCTTTTCAAAAAATTTACGGCTTTCACCGAATGGATGGCATTCTGGCGCTAAGTTGATCACTTCTATGCTCTGCCTCTTGACTTTTTCCTGCATTTGCAATTGTTAGCGCTAACGAAATCGCACTCTTTTTTGATGGGACCTGAGCATGGCTGTAAAAGTAGCAATTAACGGATTTGGACGCATCGGCCGCAATGTTTTGCGCGCCATAATCGAAAGTGCGCGCACAGACATTGATGTTATCGCGATCAACGATCTTGGCCCTGTAGCGACCAACGCGCATCTTCTGCAATACGATAGTGTGCATGGCCGTTTCCCTGCAAAAGTGACGCATGACGACACCTCCATTGATGTCGGGCGCGGACCGATTGCAGTCACAGCGATCCGCAACCCAGCGGATCTGCCTTGGGCAGATGTCGATATCGTGATGGAATGCACCGGCATCTTTACGGATAAAGAAAAAGCCAAGATACATCTTGAAAATGGTGCAAGCCGCGTGTTGGTCTCCGCTCCTTCAAAAGGTGCTGATAAAACAATAGTTTACGGCGTGAACAGCGATACATTGACGGGTGAGGACTTGATCGTGTCCAACGCGTCCTGCACCACAAACTGCCTCGCCCCAGTTGCCAGCGTGTTGAACACAGCCTTCGGTATCAAACGCGGGTTCATGACGACCGTGCACAGCTACACAGGCGATCAACCAACACTCGATACAATGCACTCCGATCTCTACCGCGCGCGCGCCGCCGCGATGAGCATGATCCCAACCTCCACAGGTGCCGCCAAGGCCGTCGGCCTCGTGCTGCCAGAGCTTGCGGGCAAACTTGACGGCGTCGCAATCCGCGTGCCGACGCCAAACGTTTCCGCTGTTGATCTGACGTTTGAAACCGCGCGCGATGTGACTGTAGAGGAAATCAACGCCGCGATTAAGGCCGCAGCTGATGGACCCCTCTTGGGCGTTTTAGAACACAATGAGAGCAAACTTGTCTCCATGGATTTTAACCACGACCCGCACAGCTCCATCTTTGCTGCGGATCAAACCAAGGTTATGGACGGCAACATGTGCCGCATTCTGGCATGGTATGACAATGAATGGGGCTTCTCAAACCGCATGGCGGACACCGCCGTTGCGATGGGCAAATTCCTGTAATTTACAGAAAATATACTGCGGGCGCGCGTGATGCCTCCCCCGCAGCGCTATCTCTGCGTCATGCGCTGCGCAAGTTCTAACATACGCATCGAAAAGCCCCACTCGTTGTCGTACCAGCCGAACACCCGAAGTAATCCACCGACTGACACGGATAGTTCTGGCCCAACCAGCACCAGAGACTCTGGTCTCATCCGCAGATCTGAGGAAACCAGCGGTTGTTCGGTCCATCCAAGAATGTTGCTCGACGCCTCTTTTAGATAGGTGCGCACCATGTCCGTTGTGACACTTGCGCGGGTCTGTACGGTCAGGTCAATCGCAGACACACTCGCCGTAGGCACACGAATGGCACGGGCTTCGATACGACCTGCAAGATGCGGCAGAACCTCTCCGCATAAACGCTGTGCGCTTGTGGTCGTGGGCACCATCGACAAAGCCGCCGCGCGGCTGCGCGCAAAGTCGGCACCGGGCTTGTCCACAGTTGGCTGACTGCCTGTGTAACAATGAACCGTCGTCATGTGACCGCTTTCGACACCATACGCCTCATCCAGAACCCGCAACAAAGGAGCCAGTGCGTTGGTAGTGCAAGAGGCGTTTGACACAATCCTCGCCACACCCAATTCATGCTCATTGGCCCCCAGGACAATTGTTTTGTCTGCGGTATCCGACGGGCCAGAAATCAAAACCGCACCCGCGCCCGCATCCATGCCACGGGTGGCAATCGCGCGGTTTCCTGCAAGCCCTGTGCACTCCAAAACGACGTCAACGTTGGACAAATCAAGCGTACTCAGGTCTTGTGTATGATGGAAAACTATAGGTACGCTGTCCAATATCAAATGACCCTCGTCATACGTTACCGACCCACTATAACGTCCGAAAACGCTATCATATTCAAAGAGATAGGCACAAACATCTAAGGGCTGGATGTCATTAATCAAGACCAACTCAAAGGGCAAATCAGTGCCGCGTAGAATGCGTAAAATCGATCGGCCAATGCGGCCAAACCCATTTAAAGCGATGCGTGTTTTTCTATATTTCATGGGGTGAGTGTTGCCGCAAAGCCGGTCGCAATCCAAGCGAACAATTGTACCATTCAACAGATAGCTGCACGCCCTCTTGCAGTCTCCGTCGCAAACAGACTTTGCGTGTCGCTGTTAAACACGCAAACCAAGCGCCTCTGAGGCGTTCTCAATTCACAGCACATTGGAGCAAAGCAATGCAGTTCGACCTAAGTGAAGAGCAAACGATGATCGTCGATACGGTCCGCAGCTTTGTTGAAAATGAAATCTATCCCTTTGAAAACGAAGTCGAACAAAGCGGTCAGGTTCACGATGAATTGGCCCAAGATCTGAAGCAAAAAGTCATTGATCTCGGCTTTTACGCCTGCAACTTCCCTGAAGAGGTCGGTGGTGCTGGCCTGTCTCATCTCGACTTCACCCTTGTCGAACGTGAGTTGGGCCGTGGGTCTATGGCACTGACGCATTTCTTTGGGCGCCCCCAAAATATTTTGATGGCCTGCGAAGGTGATCAGCGCGAACGCTACCTGCTTCCTGCAGTGCGCGGCGAAAAAATGGATGCCCTCGCGATGACGGAACCCGAAGCCGGCTCTGACGTACGCGGGATGAAATGTAGCGCGGTCCGCGATGGTGGGGACTGGGTTATCAATGGCTCGAAACATTTTATCTCTGGCGGGGAGCACGCTGATTTTTTTATTGTTTTCGTGGCAACAGGAGAAGATCAAACGCCAAAAGGCCCGAAGAAACGCATCACGGCTTTCTTGGTGGATCGCGGCACTCCAGGATTTGACGCACGCGAAGGTTATAAATCGGTGTCGCATCGAGGCTATAAGAACTACGTGCTCGATTTCACCGATTGCCGCCTGCCCGACGCGCAGGTTCTTGGCGAAGTCGATGGCGGCTTTGCGGTGATGAACGAATGGCTTTATGCAACACGTCTGACCGTGGCTGCATTCAGCGTTGGTCGCGCACGTCGCTGTTTTGACTATGCCCTGAACTATGCTGCTGAGCGAAAACAATTCGGGCAACAAATTAGCAAATTCCAAGGCGTCAGCTTTCAAATCGCCGATATGATCACTGAAATTGATGCGGCCGATTGGCTGACCCTTTCTGGCGCATGGCGGCTGGATCAAGGCCTGCCTGCAAACCGCGAGATCGCGAGCGCCAAGCTCTATGCCACCGAAATGTTGGCGCGTGTCACCGATACGACGCTGCAAATTCATGGCGGCATGGGCTTGATGGATGACTACCCGATTGAACGCTTCTGGCGCGATGCACGGGTTGAACGCATTTGGGACGGCACCAGTGAAATCCAGCGCCATATTATCAGCCGCGATCTGTTTAGACCACTAGGTGCTTAAGACGTGGCTGCTGTCCCTGACAAGTTAGATCGCTTACTCCGTCCGCGCTCGATCGCGGTTATAGGTGGCGGCGCGTGGTGCAGTAATGTGATAACGACCTGTCAGAACATAGGTTTCAAAGGCGACATTTGGCCTGTTCACCCCACAAAGCAAAAGATTGAGGGCCACAAGGCCTATGCGCACATCAAAGATCTGCCGACGGCCCCTGACGCGAGCTTTATCGGTGTGAACCGACACGCAACAATTGAGTGCCTCTCCTCCTTATCAGAACGCCGCGCGGGCGGTGCCGTGTGTTTCGCATCCGGCTTTGCTGAAGCGAGCGCAGAGCTGGCCGATGGCGCGGATGTCCAAGCAGCCCTATTGCAAGCGGCAGGAGACATGCCGTTTTTAGGGCCAAACTGTTACGGTTTTCTTAATTACCTCGATGCTGCAGCTCTTTGGCCAGATCAGCATGGTGGAGAAGCCGTGGACAGTGGCGTCGCAATCATCACGCAAAGTTCCAACATCGCGATCAATTTGACGATGCAGAACCGTGCTGTGCCACTGGCCTATGTCGTAACAGCGGGGAATCAAGCTCAGGTTGATCTCGCCGAGATTGGCATGTCAATTCTGCGTGATCCACGCGTAACTGCGCTTGGAATTCATATAGAGGGCATAAATGATATCAGAAGGTTAGAAGAGCTTTCTAATTTGTCACACGAACTTAGAAAGCCGATTTGCGCACTGAAAGTTGGGCTATCAGATCAGGCACAACTTGCCTCCGTTTCGCACACAGCATCCCTCGCAGGAAGTCACACTGGGGCCGCAGCCCTTTTAGCGCGCTTGGGTATAGCGCAACCAACCGATCTAGCTACCTTCCTTGAGTTACTGAAGATTTTTCACGTCGCAGGCCCGCTTCGCTCAAACGCTATTGCCTCTGCGTCATGTTCGGGCGGCGAAGCGAGCTTGATGGCGGATCTTGGGATCATTCACAATTTGAGTTACCCAACACTTTCATCTAAGCAATCGAACACCCTTCGGCAGGCTCTAGGACCGAAAGTAGCGCTCGCTAATCCGTTGGACTACCACACTTATATCTGGCCCGACCGTGATGCGATGACTCAAACATTTACCGCTTTGTTTGATGCAGATATCGCGATGGGCCTTGTTGTACTCGATCTGCCGCGCAGCGACCGCTGCTCCGTTAGCGATTGGGACATCGCCTTGGAGGCAGTTGTGCACACTGCAAAAGCGTCATCAATTCCTGTAGGCATCATTGCATCCTTGCCTGATACAATGCCAGAAGACACCGCGAAAAGTATAATGGATCATGGTGTTACCGCTTTCAGCGGCATGGACCACGCCCTGCGCGCTATCAGTCTTGCCCAAAAACACCATACAAATGCACCACCGATATTGCTTCCCAAAACTCCAATCAACATCAAGACATTGGCGGAAAATGACGCCAAAGCCAGACTTGCGCGCTTCGGCTTGCCTATTCCGAAGAGCGATGTCGGCACACATGAGGACGATATCGTGGCTAAGGCAATAACACTTAGGCCCCCATGGGTACTTAAGGGGCTGGGTCATTCACATAAATCCGAAGCAGGTGCTGTAAAGATCAGTATCAGGGATGAACCATCTTTGCGTACAGCTCTCAAAAACATAAAGAGCGATGCGTATCTTATTGAGGAAATGGTACAAAAATCTGTAATCGAACTGTTACTTGCAGTCACATTAGACCCGGTGCACGGGTATGTTCTAACACTTGGCGCGGGCGGCACCCAAACCGAGCTTCTGCAAGATACCGCGTCGCTGATACTACCAGTCGATGAAGCAATGGTTGATAGCGCGTTGAGCAAACTGCGATGCGCCCCTCTCTTTGACGGATATCGTGGTGCACAACCCATTGATCGTAAATCACTTTGGCAAGCAATTGTCGCTGTGCAAAACTACGTCATTGCGCATCACGGCCAAGTGCAAGAGATTGAGATCAATCCACTTATCTGCACGCATACCAGGGCAATAGCCGTCGATGCGCTTATTGTTCAAGGAGACGCCCCATGACCGACACCCCGATACAAACACATAAGGATGGTCATGTACTGGAGGTCACCCTTGCGCGCGACAAAGCCAATGCGATTGATCTCGCCACAAGTCGGATAATGGGACAAATTTTCAAAGACTTCCGTGACGATCCCGATCTTCGTGTTGCGATCATCACGGGTGCGGGTGAGAAGTTTTTTTGCCCCGGCTGGGATCTAAAAGCAGCCGCTGATGGCGATGCTGTAGATGGCGATTACGGCGTCGGGGGCTTTGGCGGCTTACAAGAATTGCCGCACCTGAACAAACCCGTTATTGCGGCTATCAACGGAATTTGCTGCGGTGGCGGGCTTGAACTCGCTCTTAGCGCGGATATTATTCTAGCCGCTGATCACGCAAGCTTTGCGCTTCCCGAAATCCGCTCTGGCACGGTTGCTGATGCCGCGAGTCTGAAACTCCCCAAGCGTATCCCCTACCATATAGCGATGGAAATGCTGCTTACTGGCCGATGGCTCGATACCGAAGAAGCTGCGCGTTGGGGAATGATCAACCATGTCTATCCAGCCAATGATTTAATGTCGGAAGCCCGCAAATTAGCGCATCTGCTCGCGTCTGGGCCGCCGCTTGTCTATGCTGCAATCAAAGAAGTCGTGCGCGAAGCGGAGGATATGAAGTTCCAAGACGCTTTGAACAAGATCACCAAGAGCCAATTCAAAACAGTCGAGGCGTTATACACCTCCGAAGATCAGCTAGAAGGGGCCCGCGCGTTTTCTGAAAAGCGTGACCCTGTTTGGAAGGGACGGTAAGGCCGCTTCAGCCAAGGGCTCTGTTTGCACGGCTCTGCCAGCAAACTTCCACCTACAGCAACTTACAACAATTTGCTAGAAGCGCTGACTAGGGTCGGTCAGGACTCATTACCGGTATATGACTGTCGCGGCGAGAGTGTTTGCTGACAGGAAAAGCTTCGGGCAGCGGTCATAGCAGGTTGAGACACGTCGCCAGTCTTTGAGCCTGCCGAACATTCACTCGATATGATTGCATCGTTTGTAGCGTCGCTTGTCATACTTGACGGTCGTCTTGCGCGATTTGCGTCACGGGATACAGGGCTTTGTGCCCCTACCTACAAGGGCTTCGTGGAACCAATCGGCATCATACCCGCGATCAGCGAGAAGCCAGTCGGCTTTTGGCAGGCCGTTCATCAAGGCCGCAGCGCCAGTATAATCGCTCACTTGGCCGGCGGTTATGAACAGGCAGACAGGACGGCCGCTGGTGTCTGTTACAGCATGCAACTTGGTGTTCATGTCGCCTTAAGTTAGCCCGATTAGGTGTCCTCGCCCCCCCTTTTTCAACCGCGGGCTGGAGGCCGTTCGATGTGCCTCGCCCCTCTCATCGCTGCAAGCAGCGATTGCCGGGCAGTGGGTAGGTGGCGTCGATTGAGATAGTTTTGTTGTCAGGGTCTTGTTCGGCCAATCCCATCATGATCTGGGCAAACACGCCCATAACACTCCAACGCTTCCAGCGATTATAAAGCGTCTTTGGTGGACCATACTCCGCAGTTGCGACACACCACCTTAAACCATTGCGATTGATGAAGATAATGCCGCTCTACACACGCCTGTCATCCACGCGAGCACGACCTCGGCTCTTTGGAAAGTACGGCCGAAGTCGCTGCATCTGCGCCTCCGTAAGCCAGCATAAGTTACTTATGACATCCCCCTAAAACTGGAGATCGTGAAGCATAGCAGCGCGATAACCTCAATCAGTTACTAGGTCCTGACGCTAGCGTTTGGCTGAGTTCATGATTTTCTGATTGTTCAAAAATTTAACGTTAGCTTGCAGCACGATACAAACATTACTAGCCCGCGAGTTGAGCCTTCTGCCCACACCCTTCTGTTTTGAAATGTAAAATTCTTGTTCCACAACTCACCGATTGATGCTTTTATTTGGACTAATCCGTGACATGGGCATCATCTGGGTAAACTGGAGTTCAAAATCATGCAAAGTTCAATAGTCCACAAGCTCTTGGCACTGTTGAGCGCGATAAGTAGCGCCCAGAAACCGATGACTTTTTCCGAAATTGTCGAGAAAACTGGACTGAATAAAAGCACTATTCATCGGTTGCTCGCTATTGGGATCGAAGAGCGCGTGCTGCGCTTTGATAGCCAGAAGAAGACATACATGCTTGGACCACGGGTGTTTGACTTGGTACGCAACGCCTATAGCAATTACGACATTCTAGAGATCGCTTTGGACCAGATGATCCGCTTGCACAACCTATTTGACGCCAATGTCACGATTGGCGTGCCAAGCGGGGGCGAAGTAAGTTACTTGCGAGTCTTGGAGTCCTCGCGCTCGATTGGCGGTGCCCAGCGACCCGGAATGCGAGAGCCAATACATTGTTCAGCTTCAGGCAAAGCTTTGTTGGCATTCCTGCCTCCAAAAATTCTTGATGCCAAGCTTGAGGGCTACGAGTTTGCCCGCTTTACGGACCGCACCGTAGCCAACATCGAAGAATTCAAAGCCGAGTTGCGTTTTGTTCGATCAAACGGATATGGGCGCAATGACCGCGAAGAATATGATCACTTCCTCGGCATCTCCGCTCCGATCTTTGATTACCTTGGGGAAGCGATTGCTGTGCTTAATATTTGGTCATCGCATCCCAGACATTCGATCACTGATTTGATGGGGTGGAGCGATGAATTGAAAGCCTCAACGCTTCAAGTGACGAAGGTCATTGGTGGGGTTTTGCCCAACATTCCCTATACTACAACCGATTAGGCATAATTTCTTTCGATTTAGTGGACTAAACCTTCTCCGATGAGCGGGTTAAGCCCAAGATTTTGGACTGATAGGCAGTCCTGATCTGGTATGATTTCCTGACGGGAAGAGATTGTAAGTTTGCTCAAGGTGAGTCTAAGCTCCGCTGAGTCGGCATGGAAGTTCAACCGTCCACTTTTGTTATGGCAGCACCGCAAAGCAGAAGAAAAATATTGACGGAACGAATAGTTCATTCTTAGTCTCGAGTTGTGAAAATTCAGTTTTACAATGCAAAACAAACTAATGGCGTCACCCGTACGTCAGGTTACTAACTGGGAGAAGAAAATGAAAAAGACAATTCTAGGCGCAGTCCTTGGCGCGACAGCAATGCTGTCCGGCACGACTGCAATAGCAGATGGCCACGGTGAAATCACTGTTGGCTATTTCCTTGAGTGGCCAATGCCATTCCAATTCGCAAAAGCTGAAGGCATGTATGACGAAGCACTCGGCACGAAAGTGAACTGGGTATCCTTCGACACAGGCACAGCAATGTCCGCGGCGATGGCATCTGGCGACGTTCATCTGTCCGTATCTCAGGGCATCCCTCCATTCGTTGTTGCGACGTCTGCGGGTCAAGACCTTCAGGTTGTTGACGTTGCGGTTTCCTATGCAGAGAACGACAACTGCGTTGTTGCTTCAGCGCTAGAGATCGACAAAGATTCTGCGAACGAGCTTTCAGGCAAGAAGGTTGCGGTTCCACTCGGTACAGCGGCACACTACGGTTTCTTGAAGCAGATGGATCACTTCGGTGTTGACGTTGGCGGTCTGACAGTTGTGGACATGGCACCAGCGGAAGGCCAAGCGGCTTTGGCGCAGGGTTCTGTTGACATGGCATGTGGTTGGGGCGGTGCGCTTCGTCGTATGAAAGAGTCCGGCAACATCCTGTTGACTGGCGCTGAGAAAATGGAACTGGGCATTTTAGTATTTGATGCGACAACAGGCCCAACATCCTACATTGCAGAGAATGGCGACACGGTTGCGAAGTTCTTGAAAGTGACAGCAGACGCAAACGCAATGTGGGCTGACGAAGCGATGCAGAGCAAAATGCTTCCAGTGATCGCGAAAGACGCGGGTATGTCCGAAGAAGATGCGGCGTCCAGCCTGTCCACATTCGAATTCCCAGACGTTGACGGCCAGCTTTCCAAGGCATGGCTCGGTGGCACGGCACAAGACTTCATGAAAGGCGTTGCTGACGTCTTCGTGGCAGCCGGTTCTATCGATGCGGCAAAGGCTTCATATGCTGATAATGTAAACACAGGCCCACTTGAAGCAATCAAGTAAGTCTTTTTAAAGAGAGGCGGGTATCCCAAGCGGATGTCCGCCTTTTTTCCATCCTGAATACCAGCTCCGAAAAGTGGAGCAGAAAGGATCTGATGTCAGGACTTCAAATAGACAACATTTCCATGCGTTTCGAATTGCCCAACGGTGGGCATGTGCAAGCGCTACAGAATGTTTCCCTGGATATTAAATCCGGCGAACTTATGAGCGTACTTGGCCCTTCGGGTTGCGGCAAGACGACGCTATTGAACATCGTTGCGGGTTTCCTTGCCCCCACCGAAGGGCAAATTATCCTAAACGGCAGCAAAGTTGTCGGCCCAAGCCCTGAGCGTGGCATGGTCTTTCAGCAAGGTGCACTGTTTGAGTGGATGAACGTGCGTGACAACGTTTCGTTTGGCCCCGACATGAAGGGTGTGAGCCGTGCAGAGAGCAAAGAGAAGGTTGATCATCTTCTGGACGTTGTCGGCCTTGGTGATTTCCGCGAGAAGGCGATTTACGAACTGTCCGGCGGTATGCAGCAGCGTGTGGCTTTGGCCCGTTGCCTTGCAAACGACCCTGATGTGATTTTGATGGACGAGCCGCTTGGCGCTTTGGACGCTTTGACGCGTGAGAAGATGCAAAGCCTTGTTTTGGATCTTTGGAAAGAGACGGGCAAGACGATTATTCTGATCACTCACTCTGTTGAAGAGGCATTGCTTCTTGGAGAACGCTTGTTGGTTATGGCTCCACGCCCAGGCCGTGTTCACAAAGAGTACCACTTGCCATTCGCTGATCTGGGCGTTGGCGCTGACTTGCGCGAAGTGAAAAAACACCAAGATTACAACAGCACACGCGAGGAAATCCTCGAAATGATTTGGAACATGGAAGAAGAAATCATGGGCCGAACGGAGGAGTCAGCATGACCGGAATATTCGTACTTTTACTATACGTAGGGGCATTTTTCGGCTCTTTCGTCATAGCGAAGCGGCTTTATAGCTCTGCGTTTGAAAAGAAGGGCTTTAACAAGCTAAAAACCGTAACTTTTGGTGACGAAAGCTCAATTACGCCCAACCGCGTTGCCTCTGTTGTTTCCGTGATCACGGTGTTTTGGCTCTGGGTGGCCTTCACCAACTCAGCGATCCCGTTGCCCAAGTTTCCAGGCCCATATTCGGGCAATGCGTCGTTCACTTACACGGTTCAGTTAAAAGATGGCACAACGGATGATGCGACTGTGACGATGCGCGTTTATCGTGAGGATATCCAGCAGACCGTGGACGCTGAAGGAAACCCGGGGCGCGAGCCAAAACCAGCAGAGGTTGAGCCGGGCGAAGGCTTTGCTAAGAACGATTCACTGACGGTTGCACGATATGGTTTCAAGGTTGTGAATGTTTGGCAGAACGATGAAGTCTCTAAAAAGGATGGCTCAAAGATAATCGCGATCAACGGCCAGCCTATTGAGCCGGGACAGAAGTTTACTACCCCAGAAGGAAAAGTTGGCCTGACTGACAAAGGTACGCCGACATTTGCGCCGAAAACAGGGTTGAGAATGGCGCGTCTTTACCTGCCGGCACCTGAGGTTGTGTGGCAACGTTTCGTGTTCCTAAATACCGAAGGCTACCAGGGCTTCACGCTCTTGGAGCACACGCGCTACTCGCTCCAACGTGTTTTGATTGGCTTCCTGTTGGGGGCTGCTGTTGGCGTGCCGATTGGATATGCCATGGGTCTTACGGGCTGGGCGCGCGGTTGGTTTGACCCGATCGTTGAATTCATGCGGCCTATCCCGCCGCTTGCATTAATCCCCCTGATTATCATTTGGTTCGGTATCGGGGAGATTGGAAAGATTGTTTTGCTCTTTCTAGCGGCCTTGTGGATCATGATTATTGCTGCGCGCTCAGGCGTGTCGGGAGTTGCCATCACCAAAGTACATGCGGCTTATTCATTGGGGGCCTCGAAATGGCAAATCCTTGGAAAAGTAATCGTTCCAAACTCGCTCCCAGATATTTTCACCGGTGCACGTGTGGCGATGGGCGTGTGTTGGGGCACAGTTGTTGCTGCTGAACTTGTTGCGGCCAACGTTGGCTTGGGCAAAATGATTGTCACAGCCTCGAAGTTCCAACTGACTGATATTATCATTGTCGGCATTATTGTGATTGGTGCCATCGGCTTTGCCATTGAAGTTGGTATGCGTGCTCTGGAAAACTGGCTCGTGCCCTGGAAGGGCAAGATCTAGATTTTAGATTCGACTTGCACCACACAATCAAGGCCCTTTCGGGGGCCTTTTTTGTGCGGGCGTTAGGCTGCCCGGACTTTCCGCGATATTTATTAAAATTGACATGGAGTTTGCGGAATCATCCAAGTGCTGAAAGGTAATAGCCTCAAAAACAGACAAAAAACTGGAAACTGAACTCCAGCCGGATCTTCGCGCGATTGGAGCTTCTCCCCTACCCTCGCCATTACAATGTCACCCATCTTTGATCTGCCCTTCAAGCCCAAGGCAGCTTTTGCATGGCTTGTGTGAACGTGGACATAGCTATCGCCGCCCGTCAGCCACATGGTTTTCGCGCTGATCGCTTACCTATCTGTATATCCTTCAATGGCTGATATCCAAAGTGGCGGAACGAAATACATGCTATATATCCAAGACATTCGCCACAACCTCGAAATGGGCTATTGGACGAACTCACCCAATGCGGACAATCCGGACCTTTGCAACAGTAGTTATTGCCCTCGCAGGAAATGGTCCGAATGTCACAATCTTTAGTAAGTGCGAGCAGATTGTCGTAATGCGCCGCAAGTGCGAGACCACGCTAGACAATATTGAAAGTGGACACCTTAGGTGCTGGTATCGAGGAGATGTACTTACAAGGAGCGGCAGATGGTGATTAAAACGGCGGTTATTGGCTTGGGAATAATGGGCCAACGGATGCTTGAGCATATGGAGCAGCACCCTGAATTTGAAGTTGTTGGGATATGGGATCCAGAAGCGGGAGCCTGTCAGGCGGCGCAGAGATACGCTCCGGGTGCTGTTGTTGCGACCGATGCTATTTCAGCGATCGAAATTGCCGACTTGGTCTATCTCGCGTGCCCTCCGGCCCCGCGAAAGGCGTATGCGCTGGCAGCAGCCGCACAAGACAAAGCCGTGTTCCTGGAAAAACCGCTTGGTATTAATGTCGAAGAAAGTCTTGATCTGGTGCACCAACTTGAGACCTATGGCGTGCCATGCGCCG
Source organism: Rhodobacteraceae bacterium HTCC2083 (assembly GCA_000156115.1). Classification (GTDB taxonomy): domain Bacteria; phylum Pseudomonadota; class Alphaproteobacteria; order Rhodobacterales; family Rhodobacteraceae; genus Planktotalea. Next base: position 2,979,392 of record DS995276.1, on the reverse strand, counting down.
TAAATTTCACCCAAGCGGCGGGCGCTGCTCTGACCGACATTTCGGCCGCAGCAAAAGACGGCACGTTGGGCGTACTCCAAGGCGTCGACATCATTGTGACCTACCCGCATTGGCCGCGCGCATGGCAACAGGCAGCCGATTGGCTGCGGTTGCGCAAGGAAGGTGGAATGACCCGCGAAGTGATTTCGCACTTCCTTTTCGTTAGCCTGCGCATTTTAGGGCCGCTTGAACTTGTTTGGGCACAACCTGATTACCCGGCTCAAAGCGACCTCTGTGAAACGCACGTTGCGGCGCGTTTGGCCAACCAAGCGGGGCTACCAGTAACCATATTAGGCAGTGTCGGAGGGGCCCAGCCCGACCGACAGGAAGTTACCATCAAGGGCTCAAAAACCAGTAGGAGGATCACTGATTTTTACCGAGACGCCGTTTCTTCTGGCCAAAATTTTGAGCCGATTGCGGCTGAACCACATAACCCAAGAGCGACCAGTTTGAAGGCACAACTGGATGATCTTGTGTTACTGTTGGCAGGAAAACCCAACCGTTTGGCGACACTTGAAGAAGCGCTGCACGTTCAAATTTTGATCGAAACCATCTTGAAAAACCACCCCACCAACTAGTTACTCATCCTCTGTTAGTGCAAAGGGCCACGCATGCTTGACACCACATTGAACGCTTCACCCGACACCTGCCATTGGGGCTTTTTTGACGCGAGCCTGCCGCCTGCATTGACGATTGCGAGCGGCGATGAAGTGGTGATCAACACCGTCTCAGGCGGGCCACAAAACCTACCAAGTGGCGAGTTTCACATTCCGCCCGAATTGTTAGAAATTCACGCTGCTGGTGTGCCCTCGTTTCCGGGCCATATATTGACAGGCCCTGTTTCTGTTGCGGATGCCATGCCTGGCGATACCTTGCGCGTTGATATCCTCGAAGTTTCAGTGCGCCAAGATTGGGGGTTTAATTACTTTGGCCCCCTAAAAGGCACGTTGCCGTTGGACTTTCCGCAGGTTCATCACACCATCATATCGCTCGATACAAAGCGCTGCATCGCCACGATGCCTTGGGGGCTTGAACTGCCGCTTGCGCCATTCTTTGGGGTGATGGGTGTGGCCCCGCCACAAGAATGGGGGCGCATTTCAACCATCGAACCGCGTGCCCATGGGGGTAATATCGACAACAAAGAGCTAGTTGCAGGAACAACGCTTTACCTTCCGGTTTACACTAAAGGAGCGCTGTTTTCGTGCGGTGACGGGCACGGCGCACAAGGCGACGGCGAGGTCTGCGTGACCGCCATTGAAACCGCCCTGCAAGGCCGGTTTCAATGGCGGTGCTCAAAGGCCACGGGTTGAGCTATCCGCAAGCAGAAACACCCACGCACTACATCACTATGGGCATGGCCGCTGACCTAGACCGCTGCGCTGAAATGGCGCTGCGAGAGATGATCACACTGGTGTCACAGCGTGCAAAGATTAGCCGCGAAAATGCATACATGCTCTGTAGTCTTGCGGGAAATTTACGAATTACTCAAACAGTCAACCGCGAGAAGGGCGTGCATATGATGATAGCAAAAAACCTGATTGATGTTGGGTAGGCCCGGCTTGTCAACCATCCTATTAACCGACGAACGAAAGAAAACTTGCCCATGGAATTTCGCGCCAATCACACATACCCATCCCGTCGGTCGGCTGTCTTTGCCGACAATATGGTGACAACATCACAGCCCTTGGCGGCACAGGCAGGGCTTGCGATGATCGCACGCGGCGGCAATGCAGTAGACGCAGCAATCGCAACCGCGATCACGCTGACATTGGTTGAGCCAACTGGAAATGGCTTGGGTTCTGATGCCTTTGCAATCGTTTGGGACGGCACTTCGATGCATGGGTTAAACGCCTCGGGCCGCTCGCCCGCAGGTTGGAGCCCCGAGCGCTTTGCCAAATTTAAAGAAATGCCTTACCGAGGCTGGGAAACTGTAACCGTTCCCGGCGCGGTATCAGCGTGGGTTTCATTGTCCGAACGCTTTGGAAAACTGCCTTTTGCCACGCTGTTTGAGCCTGCGATAAGTTATGCACAAGCCGGTTTCATTGTCACACCAATGATAGCTGAACTGTGGAACCGTGCCGCAAAAGAGCTTGGGGAATATCCCGGGTTTGCCGAAACGTTTCTATTAGACGGTAAAGCACCCAAAGCTGGCGAAAGGTTTGTGAATGCGCCCTTGGCAAAGACACTTCAGTTGATCGCCGAAACCAAAGGAGAGGCTTTTTACAAAGGTGAATTGGCGGCTGCAATCTGTGACTTTGCCGCCCAGCATGGGGCCGCGTTAAGCCGCGATGATATGGCGTCACATTCGCCGGAGTGGTGTGGCACCATTTCCAAAAAATTTGATGAGCTGGAATTGCATGAGATCCCTCCCAACGGCCAAGGTATCGCCGCGCTGATGGCTTTGGGGATTTTGTCGCACACGCGCATTCGCGACCTTCATGCAGATGATCCTCTGGCCACCCATTTGCAAGTCGAAGCAATAAAATTGGCGCTGCTGGATGCCGAGACCTATGTTGCTGACGGCGACTATATGATGGACATTACCGTCGAGGCTTTGCTCGACGATGTCTATTTGGCCAGCCGTGCCGCGTTGATCGATGAGAACCAGGCGCAAAATTTTAAGGTGGGCGCGCCCAAAGATGGCGGTACGGTTTATCTGACGACAGCTGATGCCTCGGGCATGATGGTTTCATTTATTCAATCAAACTACGCAGGCTTCGGGTCGGGTATCGCTATTCCAGGCACGGGCATTTCAATGCAGAACCGCGGCGCAGGGTTTTCGCTTGATCCTGAAAGTCCAAACCGTATCGGCCCGAACAAACGGCCTTTTCACACCATCATTCCTGGTTTCTTGATGGGCCCAATTGGCCCCCTGATGAGCTTTGGCGTGATGGGCGGCCCGATGCAAGCACAGGGGCATGTGCAAATGGTGTTACGTACGCATGTTTGGGGGCAAGACCCGCAAATGGCCACCGACGCGCCTCGGTGGCGGTTTGTCGAAGGGCTTAAGCTCGCTTGCGAAGATACGATGGCGGGCGCGACATTGAGTGCGTTGGCAGCCCTTGGCCACGAGATCGTGCTGGAGGCCCCTGACAATGCCTTTGGCTTTGGTGGTGCCCAGCTTATTTGCTGCCTTAACGAAGACGGTTACGCATCAGGCTCGGACCCGCGCAAGGACGGTGTAGCGGCCGGATTTTGATCAACAGCAAGCGCTGATTTCCCAGCTTTGGGATCAGACATTGGCGCAGCCACAGTGAGCTTTATCCTCGTCTGCTCATTGTCATTCGTCGGTTGCCTAATTTGGCACTCACGGAGAAAGCCTGATCTGGCGGACCCCGCTGCAGTAATGAGGCAATGTCGTCAACGGAAGCAATTGGCTCTCAGTCGACTTCGGAAGCGTTGCAGCATCGCCTCGATCGCGGTGTCTAAAAGGGTCAAGGACGGCCTATTGCGGCCAATTTCGTTAATATCTGAGCTCTGCAGTGCAACACAGTATAACGGACTTTCGCTGCGTTTGCAAAATTTGATGCTGGGTGAATTCACACCTGGCCAACATTATCGCCATCTACACTTTGATTTCAGGCAAGCGATATAATTGATTTTTCGACAACGATTTCACTTGCGAGTTCTTGAGAACGTCCCACTTCACCGCTTTCAACCATTCGTACCAATTCGTCAGCGGCGCGATGGCCCATTTCAGAATGCGGAACGCGCACGGTTGTGAGCTTTGGCGTGACGACCCGCGCGAGTTCGATCCCATCAAAGCCAGTAATTGAGACTTCACTCGGAACTTTTAAGCCCATCTCCTGTGCACGTTGCAAAGCACCAACCCCGAGTACGTCGTTGCCACACATGACAACGCTTGGGCGTTCTGGCCCGCGCATCAACTCTTCAAATGCATTCGCCCCGTTGTCGATGTCATATGGCGTTTCGATGATTGGAACTGTGTCTAGGTTGAACCCTTCAACTTTAAGCCTTTCTGTGATACCTTTTAACCTGTTCATGGCGCGATCGTTGCCTTCGGTTGTGCCAGAAATCACAGCGATATTTCGATGCCCCATTGCCAAAACTTTATCGCAGAGCTGATACATCGCAGCACGGTTATCAAACCCAATCGCTGGCAATGCATTGTTGGCGGCGAAAGCCCAAGCTAACAGAAACGGAATGTTGCGTTGCTTAAGAAACTCATAGACCTTTTCTTCACGCCAGTACCCGATCAGCAAAATTCCGTCGGCTCCTCGGCTTGCTAGCGCGCGCACTTGCTCTGCCTCAATCTCTGGATCGTAGGAACTGCTTGAGATCAGCAGAGTGTATCCAAGGCTATGCAAACGTTCTTGAAAGGCTTGAATGCCTTTCGCAAAAATTGCGTTCTCCATAGTCGGGATTATTGCGCCAATCGTCATCGTTCGCTTGGCAGCCATAAACCGCGCCCCGAAGTTGGGTGTATAACCCAAATCTGCAACCGCTGCCTTTACCCGCTGGAGCGTCTCTCTGGAAACTAGTGCGGGCGTGTTCAGTGACCTTGAGACCGTGGCGGGTGAAACGCCAGCTGTTCTTGCAACGTCGTCTAATGTGGGAACTGCATGGTGAGACGTCATCAAAAGCGGCTTTCTACTGGTTGGCTGAGACCATAGATCGAAATCTTAGCAAAAACAGCCAAATTCTAAGCTCAGAATATTTTTAATGAAAGCGCTTGCATCGACTCACTGAAAGCGCTTTCATAACGGTTCAATCAGCACTCGTGAGGATCGCCATGTTTCTGTACGCATCACTGCTCGTTTTTCTTGTCTACTTTTCGAATGTAGCTGCGGGCGCGTTTTGGGATCAGGTCTACTTTGGCGATGTGGGAGAAATGCTGGTCCTATTCGCGGCTTCGATTTTGTTCGTCGTCGCAATTTTACAAAAAGAAGCTGCTCGAAAGAACCAAAACGACAGCTGAACATTCTACTGGGAGAGACACTAATGAACGACGACACCAAAATGGTTGAATCTGCAGAACGCAGAAATTTTCTTAAACTGTCCGCAGCGGGCGGCTTTACAGCAGCTTTGGTTGCTGGTGCGGCTGGCACGCTTTGGTCCACAGAGGCAGCCGCGCAAACCGCAAATGAGGAGCGTGATCGCGAAAAAGCGGCTGAGCACACGATGACAATCGCAACTGCCTATGTCCTTGGTGCATCGCGCAGCTATCCAATCATGCAGCTCGACCTGAAAGAGAACATCCAGAACGCAACCAATGGCAAAGTCTACGTCAAGCTCGCACCCGGCGGTCAGCTTGGTGCAGGTGGGGCACTTGTTCAAGCGGTTCAGGGTGGCACGATCCAAGCCGCGCAGCACTCCCTGTCCAATTTCGCGCCTTTCGCGTCGACAGTTGATCTGATCAACATGCCATACCTGTGTGGTTCCAATCAACGTTTCACAAACTTGGTGAACTCTGATTTCTGGAAAGGCAATGTGGAGCCAAAAGTTGAAGAGAACGGCTTTAAAGCATTGTTCTACGTCAATATCGACCCGCGCGTTGTTGCGGTTCGTAAAGGCGGCGCAGGCGCAGTTCTGTCCCCATCCGATCTCGACGGCGTTAAGTTCCGCGTACCAGGTTCCAAGATGCTTCAGCAGTACTACCGTATGGTTGGCGCAAACCCGACGCCAGTGGCTTGGGGTGAAACACCTTCCGCGATCAAGCAGGGTGTCGCGGACGCGCTCGACCCATCTGTTGGCGCGCTTTATGTGTTTGGTTTCAAGGACATACTGTCCCACGTAACCTTCACTCAAGCGGTTCCTGACTCACAGGTTTACTCATGTAACCTTGAGTGGTTCAACTCCATGCCTGCGGACGTTCAGGAAGGCATCATGTGGGGCTCTGAGATGACGGCGCACCAGAACCTGTCCAAGGTTCCATCTGCACGTGCATACGCAATGTCAGAATTGGCGAAGTCCGGTGTTGAATTCCACAGCCTCTCTGAGGATCAGTTGAACGAGTGGAAAGCAGCGGGTGGCTATCAGTTGGCAGAGTGGGACAGCTTCAAGAAAGATCTCGCCGGTTCCATGGACAACTTTGCGAAGATGGAAGAAGCGGCTGGCACGCAGGGCAAATACTACGTCCACGACGCCTAAGCTTTGGGCGGGCGCATGACCCTACATGCGCCTGTCTTTTATTCCTAGCGGGCCTTGAGCGACTTTAGTTAGCAAAAGGCCCGCACCTATCCGGCGGTCCTCAAAATGAATTTCCTCAGGAACCTTGATCAAAACGCTGAGCGCTGGTTGCTACTCATGTTTTACGTGATGCTCGTGATCACCATGGCCATCGAAGTGCTGCGGCGCGAGATTTTCGCCTATTCCTCGATCTGGGGCGAAGAAATCGTCCGCTTTTCCTTTATTTATCTTGCTTGGGTTGGTGCCGCCGCCGCTGTCAAAGAGCGCGCGCACATCCGCATCGATGTGATCATGCACTACCTCTCGCCGCGCCTGAAAGCGCTGCTCTATATCTTTGGTGATCTGGTGATGTTCGTAGTCGCTATTATCGCGCTCTATTGGTCGTGGGAAACTTTGCACGTCTCTTACAAGTTCGGCTCCGTCACTGACGGTTTGCGCGTCTCCAAGGTTTGGTTTCTCTTCTCCGTCCCGCTTGGCTTTGGCCTGATGATATGGCGACTGCTTCAGTCTTTCGCCCGTGACTTCAAATCCCTTCGCGACGGCACTCCCGTCTACGAAGGCGACACACTGTTTGAATAAAGGGCGCGCGAGATGCTTTGGAATACAATGAGCCAAACGGTCGAACTCGGCTGGGATTTCTATGTTCCCGTCATGATGTTCGTCGCCCTGATCGCCGTCGCCGTCCCTGTTTGGGCCGCTATTGGCAGCTCTGCGATCTTGATGCTAGTGATGTCTGGTGATCTGCCACTGAGCCTGGTTGGGGAGCGTTTGTTCACCGGCATTGATGCTTTCGCGTTGACCGCTGTACCGCTGTTTATCCTTACAGGCGACGTGTTGGTGCGCACCGGACTTAGCCGCAAGTTTCTTGACGTGGCCGAAGCCTTAACCTGCTTCACCAAGGGCGGGTTCGGCTCTGCCACCGTCCTCGTTTGTGGCATGTTCGCGGCTATTTCAGGCTCTGACGCGGCCGGTGCCGCAGCGGTTGGCCGTATGACAATTGCGCGCTTGGTCGAGAGCGGATACCCACGCCCCTACGCCTGTGCGCTGGTCGCGGCTGGTGCCTGCACTGGCATCCTGATCCCACCCTCAATCGCCTACATCATCATCGGCCTCGTGCTGGGTATATCCGCCTCCACCCTCTTCTTGGCAGCGCTTATTCCCGGCCTTGCGATCCTCTTCGCAATCCTGATCACCAACCTCATCATGAACCGTATTCACGACTATGAGGGCGGCGGAATGATGACGTTTAGCGAATGGATGGTCGGCGTTGGCAAAGCATTAAAATCAGGTTGGTACGCCTTCATCGTGCCCGGCATCATCTTTTACGGCATCTTTTCTGGTCGCCTCACTCCAACAGAAGCAGGTGCAACGGCCGTCGTCGTGACGATCCTTATGGGTTTCATTCTACGCACGCTTAGCTTCGCGGACTTTCCTGCGATGCTGGTGAGTTCCGCCAAAGTAAACGGGGTGATCCTCCCGATCATCGCCTTCTCTGTCCCTCTTGCCGAAGCCTTGGCGATCATGGGTGTTCCTCAGGGTTTTGTGACCTCGATTACGGGCCTCACGAACGAGCCGTGGATCCTGATCCTGTTGATGATCGGCATCTTAATTGCCGCGGGCTGCGTCATGGAGACGACACCGAACATCGTAATCCTTGCACCAATCCTCAAGCCATTGGCGGACAACATCGGCATGAACGAAATCCAGTTCTGCATCATGATGATCACTGCTTTAGGCGTTGGTTTCATCACACCTCCACTTGGTCTGAACCTGTTCGTAGTGGCCGGGATTACGGGTGAATCTATTCTCAAGATCGCAGCCAGAGCAGTGCCATTCGTTTTGTGCATGTTTATCGTGGTGCTTTTCATTGCTTACGTACCCGCGATTTCCACGACGCTTTTGCCAGACATTTACAAATAGGGGCTAAGCGCGCCGCCCCCCCCTACGAAATTGACGGGCGAGCCAATCCAGATGATCAAATGGAAAATAAAGCAAACACTCGCTCACTTTATGTATCTTCTTTGACTGATCTTAGCGGCAAAGTGGCATGTGTCATCCGCGCTGAAACATGGACGGGACACAAAGCGATCCAATCACTGTTGGCGTCTGGCACGAAGGTTGTCGCTGTGACGCATGTCAAGTGAGACGTTGATGATTGGGCGTCGGCATGTCGGCGCTGAGCAAATGGATCGCTGCGCACCGAGACACGGACGTGGTGTCGAAAGAGGATTTGAGCCTTGACAAAGAGAATGATCGGCTGCGGCGCGAGAACCGGCTCCTGATGGAGGAGAGCGATATCTTAAAAAAGCCACCCAGTTCTTCGCGGGTCTATAGCAATGGGATTAGCTTCATCGAAGAACACAGGTGCAGCTTCCCAGTCAATTGGCTGTGTGCTTTTGTTGGCGTCAGCACACGTGGGTTTCGGGCGTATCGCAGTCGCCCAGCCAGTCGCAGGCAGCGGTCTGATCTCGTGACGCTGGTGCATATCAAAGAACAATCACGCCTCAGCCTGGGCTGTCATGGCCGCCCACGAATGACCGAGAGTTGAAAAGAGATCGGTTTGAACATGGGCCACCGTCGTGCTGGCAGGTTGATGCGCCAGAACGGCATATCTGTTGTTAGAACACGCAAAACACAAGGTCACTACAGACAGCAATCATAAGTTCAACATTGCGCCAAACCTACTAGATCGTGACTTCAACGCTGATGGGCCCAAGCAAAAATGGGCAGGCGACATCAGCTATGTCCGGACGCGTGAGGGCTGGTTGCATCTGGCCGTGATCTTGGACTTGCATTCTCGGCGTGTGACCGGTTAGGCCGTGAGCAACTGCAAGAAACGCAACACTGCTATCAGAGCTTTGAGGATGGCCAAAGCGTTCCGACAGCCGCCCAAAGGCTGCATCCAACACACGGATTGCGGGTCGCAATACTGTTCTCATAATTATCAGAAGATTCTGCACCAGAACGGATTCAAGGTATCGATGTCTGGCAAAGGCAATTGCTACGATAATGCTGCTGTTGAGACTTTCTTCAAAATAATCAAAGCCGAACTGATCTGGCGGCATCCTTGGGAGACACGAAGCACGGCCGAGATGGCCATCCTCGAGTAAATCAATGGCTTTTACAATCCGCGCCGCCGCCACTCAGCACTGGCCTGGAAAAGCCCTGTTGCCTTCAGCTTAAACGAGCACTTGGGGCGACACTAAAGCGCGACAGCTCCATAAATTATTTGAGTCTGGCTATAGTGAGCTAGAGGTAGCTCTAGTGTTAGGCCACAGTTCAGAGACTGTGGGGAGAACTGAAGCAGAGAAAACCTACATCAAAAAAGGGTCGCTGTCCGTGCTACGAGATTGAATAAACAGCATTGAGGCGATTTCACGTCCCTCAATCAGAGACGCCATTTAGTCGAGATAAGCTTTTACTCGACAGGCTAAACCTAGGACGATGAGTGGGCCTAACACAACCCGCTGTGCTGCATCATCGTACCGCTGGTAGATTGGCTTGAGATAGATGAGCATGGGGGCGTTGGGCTTGTTTTCCAATGACTTTTTAGTATGGAAGTGTTAGCGTCAAAGCATCGGATAATGCACAAGGATCACAACGATGAATAAAGTGACAGTACTGGGCCTGACCGCGTTTGTTATCTTGTTAGGTTGCTCATCGCCAAGAGAACAGTGCGTTTCAAACGCTCAGTCGCCTCGTTTGATAGCGATGAATGACCGAAGCATCGTCGCACAAAATCTTGAAAGAGGCTACGCTATACACACGCAGCAAGTGCCTCATTCATACCAGGGGCAATGTCAGGACAAAAATCTAAAATACTATTCATGCATTGTTAACGCGTCCCGTACTCAAGAAACGCCAGTCGCGATAGATATGCAGAGGGAAGAGACCAAGCTTAAACAACTTGATGCTAAAATCAAACGCCTTGCAGAGGATGAACGTCGCCAAGTAGCAGAATGCAATCTCCTTCCTGATGATTAACTATTCATATCTACGTTAGGATTATTAGAGGATCCACCTCTGTAGTCTGTCTCGTGAGTAGAACCTGTGCTTCAACACTGTAAGGCTGGTAGATTTGCTTGGGATAGATGGGCCAGAGGTGGTCTAATCATTGATCATCACAGTGCGGGTAATTGGGACAGCTACCAACTGCGTCAAAGTTCGGGTCAACCAATAAAAGCAAAGCGAACGCCGCAACCAAAAGGATGCACAACACAAGTAAGGCGAGTAAAATCGTAAAAACTAAACGCTTCATATTATCCTCACTTTTAACCAACACTCAGGTTGCATTCTGTATTACAAATATCGCCTAAGCAGCACTCAAAGATGTTAGACGTACAAACCACACACTGCTCATACCCCTGAATAAATTAGGTATTCAGTGGTGACTAACATCTAGGGCATCTTTGTTTGTGTGCATTGGCTGGGTGAAGGTAGTTGTCCATTAGTTGCTCAGCCCCCAAGTTTGGGGAGCCCCCCATTCTCCCAGAAACTCTGAAATACGTCATAGTCCCATAGATAGCTGGGTGCGTATGAATATTCATCCTCAAGAGCTTCAGAAATTTCTTGCCTCAGACTGGCTGGCAATCATGCCAGCAGCACCTTGACCCAGACCACGTAGCCTTGATTTGCTGACCTTCTGGGATCTTTAAGGGCCTCAAAATTTGCTCCGGACTGAAGGATAAGCCACTCTGGGTTGAGTGGCGGAACGAGTCTTTGCTTTTCGGGCCTGCGGTTCTGTTCTATTTGCCCAGAATAAACCTATTCTCTAGGGTCTTCTTCCAAGTGCATTAGTATCCAAAGTAGATAACGCTAGTTAGCATCGGTATGTTGGTTTGGGGCTACCTGCTCGATGATTGAGTAAACGCGTAAGACACCTGATTGGGATGTTTAAGGAAGGTCAGAGACTTATGTGGAATTGTACCGAGTGCGGGAAGAAACTGCGTTGGGACAGCCCATATATAATTTGCGATGATTGCAATGATGCTCAAACAGCCAAGGAAGTTAACAAAAAAGTTGAGTGCAATCTAAAAGTAGATTCCATCCTCCTCACTACAGAAACAGCACCTAACCTGAACATCACCAAACGCATTGAGATTGTCACCGCTGAGTGTGCCTTTGGCATGAACATCTTCAAGGACTTATTTGCTGGCGTTAGAGACATCGTTGGTGGTCGTTCTGAGGCTGTACAGCAGGCCATGAGGGATAGCCGTAAGACTGCTCTCTATGAACTCAAAAAGGGGCCTATGAGGTTGGTGCCAATGCTGTTGTTGGTGTTGACTTAGATTATGTCGAACTCTCAAAAGAAGGTTCAATGGTGATGCTGGTTGCGTCCGGAACTGCTGTAAGGATTGAAGAATGATTAAACACACAATAGCCACACTAGCACTCACACTGTCGCTAGCAGCATCAGCCGTCCAAGCACAGGAAACCAACTGTGATGGCTGGGCGGCGTCAAATATTTAGTTTGCTCTAGCGAGCCTGACGTCAGCGGGTGAGCCAAAAATAAGCTCTTAACCCATTATACTATTTACAGGGGTAAAGATTCCACTCTGCTTTGCCCTCAGGATCTGACTCGTAAGTGAACATGTAATACTTACCATTCAGCTCAGATAATGCTTCAGAAGTAGTCTCAAATATAGCGCCGCCTCTAAATGATACGCCACCGTCTTCCGTCATGTTTCCAACGCCATCACACTTGTATGTGGCAACACCCTCTGCACAGAATATAACTCCTGCATGAGCATGCCCTAACCAAGAGCCATCAGGTTTCATGTGAGCGGTAAATGCTGCTTGTGTCTGTACATCATGGCCTAAAAGTTTTCCGCCACCAACAGTGGTTGTTTCCATAGCTGGTAAACCATATTGCCCAGAGTCTATCGGTTTACTAGTTTCCTGAAGGTTCATTGATCCGGCTCTATCACCCAGCATTACATTCTCCTATTTGGCTAATTCCTAAAGGTCCTAATTACGCTTTTTATACATGATAAGTCGTTTTGAGTCGATTTACACGATAAGCCTTTACTCTTAAATCAAACTAGTTCAAATATCATATTGGTTTAAGCCAAAGTATTACAAAGTTCGTTTACTCCTATCGGTCAGACAGCCCGATATGGTTAGCTTGCAAGCAATTCGTAACAAAACAGCTCTGTGCCCTGCGGCTTAGCCTGACGCCAGCCTGTGTTACTTATTAGGTGCTGGCGTCAGACATTCATTCAGCTGGGTCTAGTGCTTGTAGGTTTCTTGTGAGGCACCTACCTGCAGATGGTTGAACAAGAAATCAGAGATTTTGACGACGCGCCCAGATCAGCACCTCAAAAGCTAGCGCCATCGATACCCCTGCTTACTTGGGATAACTCCAAGCGCCCCACCTCTGGGGTCAACGACATCATCATCACGTCTTGGGATCAAGTGTGAGTGAACGTGGAAGACAGCCTGACCTGCTGATGCTCCTGCATTAATGCCTACATCAAATCCCGTGACCGTATTATCTTAATTTAGGATCGACTGTGGTGGCTCATGTAGAATTGCCTCAATGGCAGTACGTTCAGGCTGATGCAGGTCGAACATTCCCGGTTAAGCAGTCGTCAAATCTTCATACCTGCGTTCAAACACAATGAATACTACGAGTGCAGAAAGCACTATCCCTCCACCAATCAACATCATCGCAGTTGGTTTTTCGCCTATTCCCCACCATACCCAAAGAGGTCCCAAGACTGTTTCGGATAACATGATTAAGCTAACCGTTGAAGATTTTATACTTCCTGCGGCATAAGACAGAGCAACGAACGATAGCGGCAAGATACATATGCCAGTAAAGGCAATCGACATCATTTTGGGTGCAGAAAGCCATTGCAACGTATCAGCGCACAAAAATCCGACCAAAGCGGCGCAAATTGCTCCGATAGACAATGCCAGCACAAAAGGTGCTTCGCTGTCTTTGCGTATCAAAGTGAAATTCATCGCAAGCGCAAAAGCCACGCCTAACCCTAATAGCAAACCAACCAAGGTGGTTGTATCCAGCACTAAGCCTGCAACATCATGTTCCAGAAGTGAAATCAACAATCCAGCCAATACCACAAAAGCAGTCACTAGCGTTAACTTAGATATTGGCTCGTTTAGGATAAATCTTGATAAAAGGGCCGCAAAAACTGGGGCGGTAGCAACACCAATGAGGACTATCACCACAGGAGCCAGTGCAATCGCTAAGCTAAAAAATACAGCGTTGAGTATTTGGCAACATATAAGCGTACTAAAGTTAAACGTTACTACTTTTGGCAAAGTCTTTGGGCCATTAAGCACCGCCCAAATAAAAAAATATGCCAAACCACTTAGGCTCCCACGCCAGATGAGCATATTCCAGCCGTCCAGTTGTGACAGGCGCATCAGCAATGTATCGGGTGTTAACAGCAATGCGCCGATTACCGCTAGGATAACACCCATTGTCGTTGTGCGTATTTTATCCGTAATCTGCAGAACCTCTCTATTTGTCCTAGTAATGGGAGATGCTTATTAGATAGTCGCCGAGTTTATCTCTCTTACTAGATTTAACCAGTCAGAATATTCCCTGGTAGTTCTAGCCATTTAGCGAACTTAACCCTTCTGTCATGATACTGGCTAGCAGGTTCAATACGGATAGGCGCATGGAATTGTACTACTACAGGTTCTTCATACCCTTTAATGCCATGCCTTCGATCGCTTGCCGTTTCCACGTGCTCACCTGCGTTGGGTGGAGCTGCCGCTTGGCTGCTATCTCCTGAACCGTCTTGTCACCGCGCAGCGCCTCAAGCGCCACAGTAGCTTTGAAATTGTCTGAAAAGTTCCGTCGCTTTGTCATTCTCGTATCCATTCGTTCGGGTTGGATACACCTTAGCACGCTGTCCAAATTTCCCGGACCACTTCACACAGACGTACAGTCTGGTTAAGACGACAACAGACCTGAGCTGCAGAGAGCTATGGATTTAGCTGAGGAAACAGGGGCCACTATTCTTATTGTTAAGCCCGACAGGATCAGCAGACGTGTTTCCTTCATCTCAGCCATCATGGAGTGCAAAAATTCTCAGGATGCCAACCAACCCATTGAACTTAAATCAATATTTAAAGTTAGGGAGATTCTACAACAGTACTAACTCGATTATAATTCGTTAATACATTGGGGTTTTAGACTTACGTGTATGTGCATCCAAGGTAAGAATTTAGCTGCGTAATTAAATATATATTTTCAGCGTATTTTATGGCATGATGCAACTCTGGTTCTAAAATATGGAAGGCATTTGTTATGAAAAATACGGCCCCAAAACTTACTGGAATGATAGTCCTCGCTGCAATGTTTGGCTTACTATCGGTAGGTGTATCCTCCGTAGTATTTGAGCTTGAACAGGGTAGTATAGCATTGGTTGGTAGCGGTGTGTTTGCGCTAGTGTTTGTTGTACTGGCACTCGGATGGAGAGAGCCACAAGATGGCCCAAATCGTCCAACTAAGTGATGGACTTGCTGGTGACGGCATATGTCATATTGACGTTCTAAGGCTCTCCCCATGAACGTAAAGCTATCGACTGTATCTGACAAAAAAATGGACCTTACGTGCAGTGCATGTGGCCATAATTTCAGCTACAAAATCGCTGATCTGATCCTAGCAACCAGCGATGACACAACCACCCATGAGGTCCGTCAGAGAGCCGTATGCAGGGGCTGTGGCGCCAGAGGTAATAACACCTATGTCATCGTTTAGATGAGCCTGTGCGGGCCTCCACACAAGCCTCAGGGCTATCGCTAACGTATAATGCCCAGTCTACGTGATTGATTGCTTCGCGCAGCCCTTCCAGCGCGAAGCAATCTGAGTAGTCTCCAAAGCTCTGCATGTCTTGGGTGTGGCCCATGAGGCGATCAACAACATCTGTTAGGAACGGAAATCACCCCAGTTTTTACGCGCCAGTGCAGCCAGCTGGTTCTCTAGCATGTTTTTTGCCAGATACCCTGATCCGTAAGCCTGAGCGACAGCACTACTCTGTTTGGTCTTGTGAGATAGGAGATAGTCTCGTTCAGCAATTGCTACTCTCGCAGCATCTAGCCTATCCTGCCAGCTGTGACGGGCGCTATGCGCTGTCACACCATCCCGCGTAATCCCTGCCCTCTTCCGTACTTTGTTAGCCTCAGCAGACGCCCTGTCACGACCAGATCGAATATTCGCAAACTCAGGGAAAATAGGATCGCTTGGGTTGCCCGAGATTGGATAGCTTCTGAGCACCTCCAAAACTGGCCCAACCAATGGAACGTTCGCTTGTATTCCGTCCTTATCCAATCGCCGAATACCATTGTGCCTAAGGTACATCGTTGGGATGTTCTATGTTAGATTTACATCTCGCAACTCAAGCCCGAAGGCATCATGGCAGGTAGCCCCAAACGAGGGCTTTGTTGCACAAATCAGGTGAAGGACGCTCTTCGTCTCACCCCATACGGACTCAGCCTACAGGCTCAGTGACGGGTATGCCAAGAGCCGTGTAGCGGTTGAGGACGGCGATGCGGACGTGGATTTCTGCAACCTGCCAATCAAAGTCTCTCGCCATCAGCGATTGGCCAAGTAGTTTCATGCAATGCATCTTCGTTTCGACGCGGCTTCGGCGGTGGTATCCGCTCCAACGTTGCCGCAAGGTGCGGCCCAGATATTGCTGCGCACTGACCGCTTCGTTTCGGGCAATCGCTCCAGCGCTCGTCGGCTTGCAGGGCTTGGCATTCTTGCGCGGAGGGATCACGGCACTGGCGCCTCTGGCGGCAATCGCCTCGTGGCATTTACGCGTGTCATATGCCCCATCAGCTGTGACGCTGCCGATGTCCTGATCGGGCGGGATTTGGTTCAGAAATTCTGGCAGCATGGGAGCATCACTGAATTTCTGTTGCCGACCTCGCTTGCCGTTTGGCGGCGGCGCCCAAACCATCTCCGGATCAAACCAAATCGACAGCGATCCGCGCTGCTTCAAGCTGTCATTGTAAGACGATCAATTCTTGGTCTTGTACTTCGTAGGGGCCCAACTGCTCATGTCTTCAGCTATCACGCTGGATTCATACAGTGAATCCCTTCGGACGATTTGTGCACAAAGCCGGCTATGCCCTGGAGGTCATGCAGGAGCACTTGGAGCGGTTGTGGGAGGAGTGATGGTGAAGTGGACAAGTGGTGGGTCTGAGCGGACCTTCAACCAAAGTGCCGCGAGCGGCAGAAATGAGCACAATCTGTCGATTTTCTGAGCTGCCGCGAAAGTCCGGTTTCGAGAAACGACTAAGTTCCCTTTGAGATAACGGCGCATCGCGGATAGCGACGGCGAGGTATAGCGTTGAAACGCTGCTTTCCTAAAGCCGCCATCCGTTTCGCGGCTTGCTGCTCTACAAATTGACCCGGTGCACGTTACTCATTTTCTTTTAAAACACGTTTTTTGAGTGCGACAGATCGCAATAAATTTCCGATATTTGCTGCACCTGCAGCGTCGTCAACTTTACGAATGTTTCCGGCTCTTTAGCCATGCCGCATCGCAGCATATCGGTGAATTGTATACTATCGCATCCCGTTAAGTCATTATAATTACTTGATTTTTTATATTTATGAGTTGTATGTGCTCCTCACCGGAGGCTTGGAAGACGTGCAAACGATGTTAAAGACTGACTTCACACAATGGATTGGGCGGACACACCAAGACTACGCTGTATTCGGCGAAAGCGCGGCAGCGCGTCATGCCGCAACGATTGGATTTGACGCAGGTCAGGCAGGTGACGTCATGCCATTGTTGTCCCATTGGTGTGCTTTCACTCCGAAAGTCGACAACACGGAACTATCCACTGATGGCCACCCCAAACTCGGGGGCTTTTTGCCGCCCGTTCATTTGGAACGACGGATGTGGGCGGGGGGGACCCTTACATTCCACGCGCCGCTTCATATTGGTGCGCGCCTCACGCGGCGCTCTGAAATCAAGTCGATCACGGAAAAAGAAGGCGTAATTGGCCCAATGCTTTTTGTAAGTGTTGCCCATGCCATCTTTGAAGATGATTTTCTATGCGTCGAAGAAACTCAAGACATTGTTTATCTCAACATTCCGCAAGTTTTTGTACCGCCAAAGTCAAAGCCGGTCCCGTCGAAACCAGATATGATAGAAGCCGTCACCGTTACAGAACCTCTCTTGTTCCGGTTTTCAGCGATCACATTCAACGCGCACCGCATCCACTACGATTTACCCTATGCCCAGTCTGTTGAAAAGTATCCTGGCCTGGTCGTGCATGGGCCGTTACAGGCGATGCTGCTGCTTCGGGCTGCGATGGGGCACAGTGGTCGTGACGTGCGTAAATTTCAGTTTCGGGGCATTCATCCGATGTTCCATTTTGACGACATGCACCTGTTTGGCGAGACGACAGAAGATGGCATGAAACTTTGCACGGGATTGGTCGATGGCCACCAAGGGATGCAAGCAAACACAATCTGGGAGGAATAGTGCGATGGCTGGAGTTTTGAATGGAATGCGGGTTGTTGAAGGTTCCGCCTTTGTCGCTGTCCCACTTGCGGGCATGACGATGGCGCAAATGGGCGCAGACGTCATCCGGTTTGACCGGCTCGGTGGGGGGCTTGATGCGACGCGCTGGCCTGTCGCGGCCAATGGGCTAAGCCATTTTTGGGCGGGCATGAACAAAGGCAAACGGTCAATCGCCGTCGACATGCGATCAGATCGCGGGCGAGAATTGGTGACGCAAATCATCACCGCCCCCGGCGAGGACGCGGGGATATTTCTGACCAATCTCAAGGTTCGCGGATGGATGGACCATGAAACGTTGTCCAAACATCGCAAAGACCTGATCATGGTGGCGCTGAAAGGCGACCGTCATGGACGGCCCGCAGTCGACTACACCGTGAACCCTGCGCTTGGATTTCCGGCCATCACGGGTCCCGTCGGATCGGAGGAACCGGTCGCGCATGCGCTACCAGCATGGGATTGCATCGCCGGTCAGATGTTAGTCTCTGCGCTTTTGGCAGCCGAGCGGCATCGGTTGCGGACGGGTAACGGCCAAGATGTTGAGTTTTCACTCAAAGACGTGGCTGCAGCCATGCTCGGTAATCTGGGTATTATCGGTGATACCGTGACAGGTGGCGCAAAACGGCAAAAATCAGGCAACGCGCTCTACGGTGCATACGGCCAAGATTTCATCTCTGCTGACGGCGAACGTGTGATGCTTATCGGCCTGACACGGCGTCAGTGGCAGGGCATTGTGAAGGTCACAGGTACGGGTGCGCAAATGGACCAACTTGCCACGCGACTTGGTGCAAATTTTGCAGACGAAGGACAGCGGTATGTTCATCGCGATGCAATTACTGAAGTTCTGAAACCGTGGTTTGCCCAACGAGCCATCGCAGAGATTGGCACCTTGTTTGATGACAACAGCCTGACATGGTCTGTGTTTCGCGATTTTGAAACAGCCCTTGCACATGATCCTGACCTATCGATCGACAATCCTATTTTTGCGGATATTGAAACGCCCGGCCTCGGCAAGTTTCTTGTGCCCGGCTCACCTTTGAATTTCTCGCAGTTTGAAAGGGAAGAACCTGTACCCGCCCCCATCCTTGGGATGCATACGGAAGAGATACTGGGCGATGTCGTGGGCCTGCCAGATGTTGAGATCGCGCAATTGTTTGATACAGGCACGGTCCAAAGCCCGCATTACGCTAAAGCTCGGCCTGCCGCGTAAGTGGCGGTAAAATTCTCATCCGCGGTCGCGCCCCTTTTTGTACCAGCAACGCGCCCTGAGCGTATAGCCAAGGCTGCAATTAGCGGCGCTGACGCCATCATAGTTGACCTCGAAGATGCCGTACCAGCCGCAGATAAAGCCAAGGCGCGTGACGGTTTGGCCAGTTATCTGGTCGATCTGCCGGTCCCGTGCTTCATCCGGATCAATGCCACCACATCGCAGTGGTTTGACGCAGATATGGCGCTCGTCCGCAGTGTTGGTGGCATTGGTGTGATGTTGCCCAAATCTGAGACTGCGGCGGACATTGACCAAGTCGGACCGGATATTCCTGTCATCGCTTTAGTCGAAACTGCCTGCGGTATTGTTGGCCTACAGGAAATCTGTCAGGCGGAGGCAACGTGCCAGTTGGCCTTCGGGTCAATCGACTACTCATTAGATATCGGGTGCGACGAGACCACGGAAGCATTACTTTTGGCGCGCTTGTCTTTGGTGACATACTCACGCGCCTTTTGCCTACCCTCGCCCATTGATGGCGTTACCGTTTTGGTAAATGAACCAGAGCGTGTGATGGCCGACGCAAATTACGCACGTCAGCTAGGGTTTGGTGGCAAACTCGCTATTCATCCCAACCAGATAGACACCATTAAGGTTGCCTTTGCTCCGTCCGATGAGCAGCTTGAATGGGCCCGACGGATTATGCACGCTAACGAGGCAGCGAACGGTGCTGCAATCTTGATGGATGGGCAGATGGTTGACACACCTTTAATAGAAAAGGCCAGACAATTGCTTCTGACAGCGCAAACTGGTTCTTTGCCGAAACGTGTTTAATGACGGTCCTGCCAATGAGAACGTCAGCTTTGGACTACATTAACACTGATGGCCTAGCTGTGTAATTCCTTGGTGTAAGGGATCGTAAGGTGAGTGTAAGATTTAACTGTCAGGCTGTAAAGGTGGGGCTATAACGGATTCTTTAGAACTTACGTGTCCCATAGGCTCCGCTTTCCCTGATGAAGTTGCTGTCAGCACCCACTGTGATGTTCTTTGATCTAACCCAACCACGCCGCTCAGCCTCAAGAACACGCACGTCCCAGCCCGATGTATCAGATGACCCCGTTGTCGGCTATGTTGATACCACAGAACGCACCAAAAAAAACATAACTACCCACACAAATGCGGCATTATTTAGAGGTCAAAACACTAACTTAGGGACCTATACGAGAAAAGAACGAGGGGCCTACGTTTCTTGTAAATTATTGTATTATATAAATAAAACAGATCCGTTTACGACTCCGGTACTCGCCTCCAGGTATATCTTCCAACAACGTTATCATTATCTCGGCTCCAGCCTCAGTCCAGCCGAGCCGTTGCCGCACAAGCTGAGAAAGTGCGAAGGCCGACCCTACCATGGTAGGGTTTCTCTCGTTCTTGCGTCGAATCTTCAGGGACGGCATTATAAACTTCAGGTCGGTTGGCGTCGCCTTAGTCCTATAATCAACTAGACGTGCGTCTAACGACCTTCTTATATGCAGTCATGATTACCACTCCCTCCCCTGCTCCAACACCAGATCGCGTACTTACGGGTGTCGCGCTCATGCTTGGGTTTTGTTTGACAGCACCTTTGCTAGACGTTGCAGCCAAGCTCGCTTCCTCAAATGTACCAGTCGGGCAAATTACAGCAGCGCGGTTTCTGATTCAGTGCGCTTTGATGGCACCTTTCATTTGGATCATGGGGCTATCGTTGAAGGTGGCACGCGCGCATGTACCCACCTTGGTCTCACGCGCGTTGCTTTTGTTGTTCGCGACGTTTTGTTTTATCGCCGCGATCCGCGTTATGCCGCTCGCTGACGCGTTGGCGATTGTCTTTGTCGCGCCTTTCATTGTGCTACTAATTGGTAAGTTTTACCTCGGCGAAGAGGTAGTTCCGCGCCGTGTGGGGGCCGCTTTGGTAGGATTCGTTGGTGTCTTGTTCGTCATTCAACCAAGTTTTGCGAACTTTGGCGCCGTTGCGTTCATTCCACTTGGCACAGCACTTGCCTTCGCATTCTACATTTTGGTGACCCGTACCCTATCGCGGCAGATGCATCCTGTGAGCCTGCAATTTCATACAGGTCTGATTGCCAGCTTGTTTGGCATTCCGATCTTGCTTTTGGCGCAAGGCTCAGGCTCTGACCTGTTTGACCCAATCTGGCCGGTGGGTCTTGCTTGGCTCTGGCTTATTGGCGCAGGGTTCTTCGCGACGATCAGCCATATGATGATGACCTATGCTTTGTCTCTGGCACCTTCATCCACTTTGGCGCCGCTCCAGTATTTTGAGCTGCCTGTGGCTACTTTTTTTGGTTATTTCATTTTTAATGATTTTCCAAATACGCTTAGCCTGACGGGAATTGTGATAATTATCGGAGCGGGGCTTTATATGATCCACCGTGAACGGGTCACAGCGCGCACGATCCCACAATAGCTTCAGGCCAACGGACAAAACGCACACGATTGCGTCGGGATCTTGGACCCGTTTCATTTGCAAATTTCAAACTGTGAAAAATGGTAATGGCTGGTTCGGTCGAGGGTCAATGAAACGCTGATTCAGAGTGTATCGCCTCGCCAATGAAAATCTCGTAATATTCTGAAAAAAATAAATTAACTGACATAATTCATCTTGTCATACACAGCTACAGTCCGTCTATAGACGGCGGATCAGGTGAATAGTAAGACGTTAACAGCACTCACAATGAAAAGCCTTGCCCCTAGCAAGCAAAACGATGGTGAAGGTCTTTGGCTGCACATCAAACGCAACGGGCGTGGGCAGTGGGGCTTACGGGTAATCTAAAGCAAGCGCCGCCGTGAAATGGGTCTTGGTAGAAACTGGCGCTGCTCATCCCATGTTCCCGGCAAAGCTCCGAGACCGGCGCACCGCCTTCAGCCTGCTTCAACACGCCCATGATCTGTGCGTCGCTAAATCGTCCATTCTTCATCGTAAATCTCCTCAGATATCTTGGCGAGAAAATTCTACTTTTGAACACCACTAATTTTAGGGGGGATTACCCGACCAGCAAGATTTCTACCAACTTCTCAGCTATAAAGGCGACGTTAATCTGGAGGCTAAACTCGACGAATGGGAGCGCTTTTACAACTTTGCTAGACCCCACGGCGCACACAACAGTCAGACTCCTTACTAAGCGCTCAGAGACAAGCTACAGTAACAACGGAAGTGACTCGCAGGTTCGTCTAGGCTACCAAGAGGGTAATAATGTGAAAAATTTAATAAATAGTTTTTTTGCCGCAGAATGGCTAGAAAATACAGTAACAAATATTGTGGTTGCTGCAGTTATACTTTTTCTCACCTTGTGGTGTTCGACGTGGATAAAAAAAAGGATCATTTATATTGGATATAAATATGAAAAATTAGACGACACGCTGTTTGTTTTCCTAAGCAAAATAGCGCAAGTTTTAATACTTATCTTTGGTGGCACAGTAATTTTGAACAAATTTGGTGTGCAAACTACTTCCATAATCGCCCTACTTGGAGCGGCAAGCTTGGCTGTTGGGTTAGCTCTCCAAGGTACGCTTTCCAACTTTGCAGCAGGTATAATGCTGATTGCTTTTCGCCCGTTTCAGAAGGGCGACTATGTTTCTTTCGGTGGGAGTGCCGGCACAGTTAAAGAAATATCAATTTTTACTACCGAGCTTGCGACTCCTGATAATATCCAAGTTATCGTTCCTAATGGGCAAATTTGGGGGGCATCGATCTCAAATTATTCTGCCTATGACACTCGTCGCGTAGATTTAGTTTTTAGCATCTCTTACGGAAGTGATCTGCAAGTTACAGAAGACATATTGGTCAATTTAATCTCCAATGATAAGCGCATCCACACCAACCCTGAACCATTGATAAAAGTTGGCAAACTCAACAACAGCTCAGTCGACTTTACCGTAAGAGTATGGTGCGATCGTAGTGATTATTGGCATATCAAATTTGACATGACGCGATCAGTCAAAGAAGCTTTTGATAAGGGCGGTGTCGACATACCTTATCCAACCACAACGATAATAAACGCGAATTAAGAAACTGTCTGTCCGTCGCCATTCTGATACGTCGCCCTATTGTGGCCGTTGCTTGCGGATCTCTTCATTTTCCGACTCACTCTTTCGACGAGATTCCTTTTTGTGATACCACTCATTTTGTTGCAGGAACTCTAAGGGCGCAGTAGTCTTATGTTGCAAGATCAATGCTAAGGGGTTGTGCCTACTGGCGGAGCCATCCCTTCGTGAGGGCGCTACTTAATGCTGAAATTATCATTGATAACAATAGCATGAGAATTTCATGGATATTTTTATCCGCCTAAATGTACACCCTTTGTCTGTCGAGCTTTAGTATGACGTTTGAATTAAGCTAAAGTCTATGCCACGCGGGCCAACGTGTTCGGATATGCAACTAAGCTTCATTATACTAGCATTCGAGGAGGGGGATCTGTACGTGAGCGTTGCTGTATTGGAGCGCAAGACTTCGCAAGGCGGTGAGGGCTGGTCAGCAGGAAGTGGCGGCGCTAACTTCAGTGCCCGCGCGATAAACACAGGGGCTGCGGGTTAGTTGGCTAATTCATCATCCTTAAATTCACCAACGATTTCGCGGCCATCAGCAAAAGTGAAGGTGCCTTGTCCGTTCCGCTTTCCGTCATTAAGAAGTGTTTTGTACCTGACTGCGATGGCCTTTTCATGCAGTGGGCTTGGCTTCGCCTGAGCTGAGGTGTGCTTTATGCATGACGACCAGCGTGTATGGAGACTGTCACCTTAGAGCAGACATTAATACGTAAAGTAGCGAATGGCCGTTGAGAGCCTACAGTGCATTATGCTGTTCCCTGAACGAATGTATTTAGACCTTCATTGCCCTCGGTCTTAAGAACAAAAATGGTATTGCCATAATCACAAAAACGATCTGGGTGATAAAGATTGTCATGTAGGTTGTATCTGATGCAATTTGCACAAGGTCTGCCACCTGCACGAAAATCTCGAACAGCTCCAATCCTACCTCTGTGCCAATGATGACAACAAAGGCAATGAATAGTGAGAGGTTGGCCGTTTTGGCCCCTGCATTAGACACGGTAAAAATTGCAGCGGTGGTCAACAAACCCATTCCAAATCCTGTGATCGCCTTAGAGACGATGGCGGCTTCGAAAATCAAAAGTGTAAAATAGAGCATGTAAGACCCGAGGCCGATCGTCACAATGACTGCGCCAAGCACCATGATTACTCGCTGCAGTTGGAAACGCGCCAGCAAGGCGGTTGCTGCCATCGCGGCACAAACCTGCGCCAGAGCCCCAATGGTGGCGCGATCTGCAATTAATGTATTCGAGCACATATGAAGAACCAGAAAGGCCGTGTCATAAAATCCTGTTGTCGCAATATTCACAAAGAACAAAAATACAAAAATATTCAACATGGCGCTATCAGCGCGACCTTTATTTGCTTGATGTCTTTGGCTGTAAAACAGGTAGCCCAGCACGATAACAAACAACACAGCCATGGCTTGGGTCATGATCGATGAGATACCCGATATCGTCACGAGCAGGGTCATGATCTCAAAGATTGCCAAGGTTAAAATCGCGGGCATAAGCGCGGCAAGCGACGGAGCAACACCGTTTTTTTGTGGGGGTGTCATGGGCTCGCGCACGGCCCAGATCGCTGCGATCAAGACGACGGGCAAAACCGCGAAGCCTGCAAAGAAGAGTTCCAGCCCGTAACGTGGCGCGATCACACGTACTAACTGCGGTGTCACCAGGAACGCAGCGGGCATTGCTACGGCCCAGACACCTGTCAGCAATTTAGAGTGTTTGTCGCCGCCCCATCCGGTCAATATTTGTGCCACCGGCGCCATTGAGGCCAGCGAAAACCCTATGAGAGGAAACAAGACCACAACCAACGCTTCGCGCGTCGCAACAGGAGGGGCTATCCAGAACATGGCCGCAAGCCCAAAGGACGCACCACTGGCGATCAGACACATCGATGTCGTGATTGACCTGATCGAAAACCGGGAAATCATCCACGGAGAGACTAAAAGAGACAGCAAAACGGCCCCAAGTAGCAATTCGATGATTGCGGATGTTTGCGAGATTGAAATCTTCAGAAAGCTCGCGAAAGTCCCTTCGGAGACGAATACCGTCGAACTGATCACAGAACGAAGGCCGTTTCCCAGCAACACCAATGCAAACAAAAGCGGCAGTGTCGCCTTATTCATTTGCAGTAAGGTCCAGATGCGCGGCCAGCCGTATCCCCATTGCGGCGATGGTTAAAGATGGGGCGTTGACTGGGGCGCTGACATGGGTCGATGCACCGAGGATATATAAATTTTTGTGCTGGTGTGTTTGCATATCGGCGCGCACCACAGATGTCGCAGGGTCCACTCCCATGCGCGTCGTACCAGCGATAATCGCATTGGACAGATAGGGTGTGTCGGACGTTACGTTTTTTGCCCCCATCAATTCGAGAACCTTCTGGTTGGTCTCTGTAGCAACCTTAAGTCCAGCGCGTGTATAGTCGTCCACGGTAAACGCCACGCGGGGTTTGGGTACGCCAGAACTGTCCAGCAGATCAGAGAGTGTGATGCGATTGTCTGCGTCGCCCAGCGTCTCGGCCGATGAATTCAGACGCACGTGCCGTCCGATTTGGTCGTTCAACTCCTGAACCAATGCCGCCCCGCGCATCCCCTTGCCGATCAACTCTTTGGATAGTTTGGTCGCGTCGGCATTCCCGCTCCAACCATTGTTCATAAAAGATGTTCCAAAAGGGGCATAGGTTTTGCGAAAATCACCGTCACGAAATTCAATAATGCCAGAGGTTTGCTGTGGCCCACGATAAGGATAAACTGGATCGGTGACTTCACCGGTGACATCAACATTGTATTGCGACAACAAATACCGACCAACTTGATCCGTCCCGTTGGCGACACCGTTGGGTGCGGTTTCTTGTTTAGAATTCAGCAACAGCCGCGGATTTTCAACAGCATGACAACCCAGCACAAATGTGTTGGCAGTCACCTTCTGCGTACTGCCGTCAGGGCGCCGGATCGTAAGCGAAGCTACTTTTTGATCACTGTCGATTTCGATGAAGGTCACAAGCGCCTCTAATTCAATCCGCGCACCTGCGGCGACAGCCTTATCCATATCAACCGAAGCGTCGTATTTAGCGGCAATCGGACAGATTGGCACACAGGTATTGTTGCCGCAACACGGCGGACGTCCATCAAAGATCACCGAATTTCGCGCGTGCGAAAATCGCTTGGAGGTCAGATCCATCTGATCCAACGCTTTTTGGATTTGAAGATCCATATAAGACGCTGGGATCGGCGGCATCATATAGCCTTCGCCGGGTTTGCGCGGTGATCCCCATGTATAATCTGGGTCCCCGGATACACCCCAACGCGCCTCGGCCTTTTCGTAAAACGGGACCAGTTCTTCATAGTTAATCGGCCAGTCCGTGCCGCGTGCATACAGCGTGGCCCCTTGAAAATCCGCAGGGCGCAAACGATCGGCAAACCCCGTCCAATGCCATGTCGTGCCGCCATAAATCCGCAGATAGGCACCGACAAACATTTCAGGCCCAGCTTGGTCATAAAAGCTGTCGTAGTCAGTATCGGTTGGGTGTGGCGCACTGTCTTGACTTGGATAAGGAGCTTGTGGCCCCTTCACCGGGTTTTGGTAAAAATCGCTTAGATATTCGGCGCGTGATTTACGCCCACCTGCCTCAAGCACCAAAACATCGCGGCCTGCTTCGGCAAGGCTGCGAGACAGATGCGCCCCGGCCATGCCTGATCCCACAACAACAATATCTGCATTTAAATCAGTCATGCGGCACTCCATGGTTGCAGCCAATACCCAAACTCTGGCCCCAAACAAAGGCCCGGAGTTTTGGCAAAACGGAGCGACTTCCAACCCAACGCATAGGGGTAGTTAATCATTCGTGCATCGTCATCGGACGGATCGGCAGAGCCAGTAAAGAGGTACTCCGCGATCCATTGTACCTGATTTTCAAATGGATCTGGCTGCGGATCAAGCACAGTTGCAACGCCGTTGCGACCAAAGCGATCAACTAAATTGCGCAGCGCTGGCATGCCAAACTTTGCATCAAAGTCTCGTGTCAGTGCTGCGGACAATGGTGGTGAAAGCTCCACCGGTCCTGCGATTGCGCGCATGAGCGCATCCCAGATGGTATCGTCATAAAGCGCAGCAAGCCCACCGGCATGCGCTGTGGGGGCAAGGACCAAAGCGCAGCACGTGCCGCTAAGAATTGCTCTGCGAGACAGGCGTTGGGTTGTCACTGCAAGCTTACCTGAACAAAGCCACGTGAGCGACTTGAGCCGCTATCAATCATCATCATCCCATCGTGCAGTTTCTGGATGCTGATCCAAACCGGTGGGTATTTGTACTTTGCGACATCAAGGATCAAAACGCTGTCGGTATCCGCATCATATGCACCAATCGGGGAGATATGCCCATCGCCAGTTTGCGGCAAAGCTTGCCGCGAATAGTTTACGATCAAACGCGCATCACGATCCGAAAGTGTCGTTTGGATCATTTCGCGGAGCTCATCAACAGAGGTTTCATCGGCAAAGTGATGGTCTGCGGCAAGCCCCAAATTTTCGATGAACTGGTCCAATTCCGCAAGCGTCAGCCCTTCATGCTCAACCATGCCATAGGGCTTGAGCTTTTGATTGGCTGCGTTGAACAGTAAGTCTTGGGTGAATAATGTCCAAGGGTACAGCCGATCTGGCGACGGGCGATCAATATTGAGCGAATTGGCAACTGCTGAGACCGATGCAGGGCCGCAAAACGTCAAAACCTGCTCATATTCCAGATAACTTGCAAGGCTGAAGTAATCCCGGTTCAGCTCTGCCCCCAACAAGCGATCTTCGCCTGCTTCTGTCGTCAGATACAACAGATTGTCTTGGGCAGCGACCGGGGCTGCGGAAAATACCACAAAAGCGGCGGCGATTAGTTTGCGGCAAACCATGCGGCGATCTCCTTGATGTCTTCGTCAGTCAGGTCTTTGGTGTATGTCTGCATAACGTCTGCCGACCCGCCTGTGCGGCGACCCTCACGGTAGGATCGCAACGCAGATTCTAGATACAGCGCACGTTGGCCCGACAATATCGGCACGCCAGCAACCAACGGGTTTCCGTCGGAGGAATGGCACGACACACAATTGGTGGCCTGTGGTGGAATATTGCTGTTTTGGGCCTGCGCCGCGAAGGGCAATAGCCAGAACACCGCGCTAAGCTTCAATATTGACATTCAGCATCATCCCTAGGTCCTCATGTGGTAAAATATGGCAGTGCATGACAAACCGCCCATCAAACTCTGTGAAACGCATACGCACCGTAGCCGTACCGGCAGCGGGGACTGCGATAGTATCCTGCCAATGTTTGTAGGCCAATGGCTCGCCATTCAAATGCGTCACTTGCATTGGGTTCACGTGCACGTGGATTGGATGTGGATAAGGAGTAGTGTTCACGAACTCCCATTCCTCAGCTTCGCCTAGTTTGGCTGTAATATCATCGCGGGACGGATCAAAAGGTTCTCCGTTAAGTGTGAAAACAATGTCCTTGTACATACCTGGCGTTTCCTTAACGCCCAATACGATCTGCCGGCGGTTAGCAATTTCCGCGTCCGTAATATCGGTCAGCACCACGTTCTTTGGCAACGGACCTTGCGGAATGCGGGTGCCTTTTTTCACGCTCGGCGCGATCCGGTCCGTGTCTGCGGGCAAGACGATCACTTTCGCCATCTGCACTTCTGGAATTTTGGTTTTCCCTTGGGTGAACGCCGGGCGCAGCAAGTCGTAGACACCAACCTTTAAGGCCTTGACCATAATGTTCGACCGATTGCCGGGGGCGATTTGGATTTCATCCGTTTGGCGCGCCTGATCGTAAGGGTTACCGTCAAAGCCAATCTCATGAAGTTCAAGTCCATCCAGTGTCATCGGCAAGAACTGTTCGTCGCCCGCATTCAGCCACCGCCAATGCTGGACCTCGCCTTCGCGCATGTAGATATTGGGTTGATAAGCGCCATTTACCAACCAGAACCGTTCTGAATCGAGGGTCCAAATTGTGTCATAGCTGTCGACTTGGCCGCTTTTCGGATCAACAACCGGGCATTGGAAAACCATGACGCGTTCAATGGCCTCAGCAACCGCAGGGACGTCATCTAGGGTCCCGCGCACAATCATCATGCCGCCACATCCCGACGCCACTTGAACTGCTACAGATCCATGACGATGTGGATGATACCAATAATTCCCGGCCGGATGATCATCTGGCAACTGCACCAAATAGTTGAAGCTCTCACCGGGATTTACTTGCAAATAAACATTGTCACTGTTGCCCTTTGGACTGACGTGAAAGCCATGGAAATGCAGATTGGTAGAGTTGAATTGATTGGGTGTATTTAAGACGGGATTATTATTATCGGGGTTCGGTGGAAACCTGTTGTGCAGCGTGATTTCCATTTCATCTCCGGGCGACACCCGGAATGTCGGAGCGGGAATTTCGCCTTCGTAAAGGCGCAGCGACGCGCTTGCATATGGCAGGTCATGGCGTGCAAGCATCATATTTAGTTCAGTACGAAAGCGGCCGTCTAAAGATATGATTTCACGCGGGTTCTTAAGGTCGTCATCTAGTCCAAGTGGCGATTGCGCCGGTCTGTGCGTTTCATCCACGTCCGCCGCTTCGACGCTCTGCCCTTGCAAGAAGCTCCCCAAGCCGGCAAGACCAGCTATCGCTGTGGTACCCAATATAGCGCGACGTCGACTGAATTTCATAATCGATTCCCTGTCTGTGTGTCGTTGATCGGCCACATTAATATCTGGGATAACTCTCGTAAGGTCGTTTGTCTACACTTCTGCGAATGTGTTCTCTTTTTTAGGAGAGACGGCAATGATACGCTGATCAACACCTCAACAAACAACGGCTTGGTGAACTACCTTCATGGCGGCGAAGATCACAATCGTATTGTCACAGGTGTTGGCACCGATCCCTTCATCTTTAATAATTAAGCTGCCGACACATTTGTGATTGATTCAAACGTTGGTGATCCGGCGGCATTTAGTTCTTATCCTAACATTTTCGGGTTTGAGGGCGGCGACAATAGCTTTAACCGTCTGGATTGAGTCGTTTTAATCTCTCGAATGGTCTGAACACTAAAGAAAAGGTTTTCGATGCGCTTTTAGCCACGGGAACCATAAAGGAAGCGGGAGGCGTCTTTAGCTTTGGCCTAGATACAACCAAAATTAATTTGGTTGTCGAGGAAACCGGCCAAAGCGTTGTGGTCAGTCTCTACGGAACGGAATTGTCCTCACTCACCGCAGATGATTTCATCTTCGTTTAAAAAGGTAAATGCACGGCCTTTTTGAAATGGGCCGTGCAGACATCGAACTCGGTTCGTCCCGCTCTACGAACATTACTATGTCGCACGTCTGTGTTTAGAAGTCTAAATAAAGCGATTTCTAGGAGATTTACCCAATATCTGAATTACGATGCCAATTGCATTCTGAACCATGTTAGGGGCAGAATCCTTAACAGATGAAGCGTATCGTTGTAAATGATTCACGATTCTCAGCTTTAAGAGGAGAAGATGAGCAATCTTTATTAGCTGACAGAGGCTAGATGCTGATTGGCTCCATGAAACCCGTGTAGGCGTAGGCACAAAGCCTTGCATTCCTGGTCGAAAGTCACACAAGAAAACTGCCAAGTATGACAAGCGCGGCGACAGACGACTTAACCGTATCTAGATCATGTTATTCAGACTCGAGAATTGGCAGCAGGTGGCTAGAGCAACTACGGTTGTCCAAGATCTTCCTGCCAACTATAGCACTGGCCGCACTTGTCACGGATAGATGGTGAAAATCAAAGGGTCCATAAACTTTGAGTACTGAGGTGGCCAACTATAATATTGCGATTGTCAAAGAGAGGTAGGAATTGTTTCAGCAGTTGTTTAATGCTGCCTCAAGCCGCTCTCCCAAGTCTGTTAGGCCATGCAAAAAAGTTGTAAGACCAATGATTATGACCGCGTGATGAACTTGGAAAAAGCTTTCGTAGTTGGGAAAAAGGGCTTCGATGAGTTCATCAACTCCTATTATAAAAAGTCCTAAGCCGACAACGATGCTCGTTACCGGATGGCTTGTAAATGCGTTAAGTGGACGATGAATCGCTAACATAACGCGAATGTGGTGCGGCACGTTACTATTGGTGGGTGAAGTTAGTGGCATGATTTGTTCTCCAAACCGACAGAAATTCGTTAGGGGCAAAAATACCCGTGAAATATGGAGGCAGTATTTTGGACAGTTGCAATATGGGCAAGTCTTTTTTAGCTCAAAGATAATCTACAGTTAAAACAAAAACGCATTGAAGAAAAATCCGCTTAGCGTGCCGTTTGCATGTACCTCAATGAAGTGATTTTCAGATTATTTTAGCAAAATAGTGAAGCGCAAAAAAGTCTTGACGTCGTTCATCCAATAAATAAATAACATCGTATAGTTGCAATATGAAATTTATTTCAGCATTGTCACTGAGTGTGTGGAATTCCCCTCACACCTTTCAACCCAACAAGGAGGAAAAATCATGGAAGAAACCAAAATTGGTCGCCGCGAAATGTTCACAGCTGGTGCCGTGGCGGCTGTCGGCATGACGGCGTTGGCGACAGGCGCATCAGCGCAAGACGCCGATCCCGGAACGATAATCACAGACTCGCTTGGAGATGAACACATCGGTCTTTTAACCGATGCCGCAGCTGCAATTTCGGAAGGTGATGCGGTGCTTTTGAACCGAGCACTACGTGATCCAGATGCGCCACTGCCAGAAAGTCTGGCGCACCTGACAACAATGGATGTTCAATCCCTGCACGCAGCTTTCCAATCTTCGCATGAAAACACGTACGATTTGGGCTCACTTAGCCCATCGCTTGTAGGTGTAGCCCATGCCAGCAGTGCATGCTGTTGTTGTACACCTGCGTCTTGCTGTTGTGCTGCGGCGCAGTCGGTTCCAAGCCGTTCGCGTCAGATTGCGTGATATAAAAAAAGTGTTTGGGCCATTATTTGGCCCAAGCACTTGGCGTCAAAAAATGGGGAAACAAGATGAAAATGATCGCAGCGCCAGTACTTGCGCAATTCGATGACTCTGGCGCGGCAACGCTAATAAAAGGCAACGGCCGGATTAAGCTGCCGACGCCACAAATTTCGAAAACGTGTTTAGATATTTTGCGTGCGTTTGAAAACCCAGGACAGGACCCCGAAGTTTTTGTCAGTCAGTTCTCGGCAGAGGTAGCTGATGGGATCAATGAATTGATCTCGCTCATGAAAGCTGGTGGTTTTCTAGTCGATGAACATACGCCTTTGGCCAACCCAGAAAACGTGTTCTGGAGCGACTATGGCCAAACAACCGAAGCCATTGATGACGCCGTAACCAAGCTGGATGTCACATTGGTCGGTCACAATCGTCTTAGCACACGCATCGCCGACTCTCTGGGTGCGTCAGGCATCTTCATGGCCCGTTGTGTGGATGACCCTAACTTGCGCGGGCCGGGATTGACCGAAGAGGAAAAATCTGAATGGGTCGCAAGTGCGGGGTTTCGGATGCCGGAACCGGCAGACGACAAGGTGCGTCTGGTCATTGCCAGCACTGACATCGGTGCCGAGACGTATTTGAGGGCTTGGAACGAATTCTGTGTCGAAAACAAAATTTTGTTTTTGCCCGTCTCAATCAAAGGAAACCAAGTATGCATTGGCCCATTTGTACGTCCTTTTGAAACCGGGTGTTTTGAATGCGCACGAGGTCGAGTAAATTCTAATGGAATTAATCTTGATAGGTCCGACGAAGCCCATCGACCGGTCCAACCTGCTGCGTTTGGTTGGCACCCACTCCTGCTTGATACCGCGGCGATGATTGTTTGCACAGAAGTGTTGCGACAAGCCGTAGGCGCCCTGCCGCCATTGAAGCCTGATTTGATCGTCGCGGATCCGATGGGCAAGGGAATCCAAAGCCGTCACCGCGTTTTGCGTTTGCCAAGGTGCCCGATTTGCAGCCCAATTCGCAAGCACGCCACGCCTATTGTCGTCGACTCAGAAGACCGGAACACCGAGCTAATGGAAGCTTTCAAATGAACGTCGCATTTGATTCCAATCTGAAATTTCCAGAAAAGTGGCTCAAGGGTGGATTGATTGACCCAATGACCGGGATTATCAGCGGCGTTTGGGAACAACCAAGATTTGCCGGATATGCAGATCTTTTCCAATTCGCGGCAATGACCTGTGACACGGGTGCATTTGGCGGACCTGACAATTTTCGTCATGTCGGTGGAGCTTCTCTGGATCGCAGATCCGCTTGGATCAAAGCGGTTGGTGAAGGAGTTGAAAGGTACTGTTCCGCGATCTACGATCCGAAAGATTTTGTGCTAGCATCTTCAAATTCGGTCCCGTTTGAAACTGTCGATCCTGCGCTATTTGCGATGTATCCGACTCAGGCTTTTGAAGATTCACACTTTCCGTTCGATGCGTTCGACGAGAATTCACTGGTGCGTTGGTGTGAAGCCCAAACGTTTGAAGGCAAACGTTTGCACGTTCCGGCCGCGGCGGTATTTGTGCCCTGGTATTACGATATGGCTTGCGGCGAAGCGCCCATTTTCCAACCAATCTCGACGGGTCTTGCTTGCCACAGCTCACAAGCGCGGTCTTGGCTTGGCGGGTTGATGGAAGTGGTTGAACGCGACGCATTTACAATTCTTTGGCAAACGCAATCTGCGTTGCAGGAAATCAACCTAGTTGGATTGCCCGAGGACAGCACTGAAATCATCCGTCGTATCGAAGCAACCGGCGCACGCGTGCGGTTGGGAATGGTTCAAACAGATCACGGAATTCCTGTTTGCATTGCGACCCAGCAGATCGAAAGCGGCGACATGCCCGCGTTGTCGCTCGCTGCTTCGGCATCCCCGGATCCCGCAGAAGCCGTACGAAAAGCTCTTGAAGAATTGGTACACACCTTTCGTTGGATGGCGCGTTTGATGCAAGCCAACCCCGAGTTTGACCCAGGTGACGACAACAAGAACGTCATCGACCAGGAAAGTCACCTTTTGTACTGGTGCGGCAAAGACCGTCGACATCAGGCGGACTTTCTTTGGCAGGGTCATCAGATCACCTTTGATGATATCCCGAAACCTGAACCTGCCACTTCCGAGGAAACCCTTGCCAATGCAGTTAAGCGTGTAGAAGAAACTGGGTATCAGCCGCTGTTTGTCGACCTGACAACGCCAGACGTCGCCGAGTTTGGCTTTCACGTTTCTCGTACTTTGGTGCCCGGCTACAATCCGTTGTTCATGGGGCATGACTTCCGAACCAGGACAAATCCGCGACTGTTGGAGCGCCAACACTTTCTTGGACAAACTGATGGCGCATCGAACATGCTGCCACATCCGTTTCCGTAACGAGAGGCTGACATGGACACGTTAATAGACATCAATACTGAATTACTTTCGGAAGAAGGCGAATTGTGGGAACTGTTTCACGTAAATTCTAAATCGACCCGGTCTGACCTTTTCATTCCGTCGGAACAGATGGCGGAAACTATGCGCCAGATGCCGCTCAGTTTCTCTGCCAAATCGCGGGAAATGCTGCCTTTGCCTGCCGCTGATCCAGCTTGCCTAGACAAACGCACAGTTGCGGAATCCATGCTGGAGCGAGCCACACCCAATAATTTTGTGGCTCCGCGCCTAAGCTTGATTGAGCTGGCAACGCTAATGCACAGCTGTGCTGGAGAGAACCGCACACCTGAGGAAGCCCAAGCTGAGCGTGCCTTTCGAGTCGTGCCGTCGGGTGGTGCAATGTACCCCATGGAAGTCTTTGTACATTGTCGCAACGTGGAAGGTGTTTCTCCCGGAATTTACCATTACGACCCAATAAACCATGCACTCAGAATTCATGTCGAAGGAGACCAGACTGACGCAATTGCAAACACTCTTGTCCAGCCTGCCCTGCCTGAAGACACCTCAGTACATTTGATTTTTTCCATGTTGCCCAGTCGGCTTGCCATAAAATATGGGGACCGAGGCTATCGGTTTGCAATGATGGAGGCTGGCCATGCTTCACAAAACGCGATCATAGCGGCACGTGCCATGGGGTATGACGCTATCCCCATAGGAGGATACCGAGACGAAGAGATGGAAGCGTTGTTGGGGCTAGATGGCGTCAACCACGTCGTCGGCTATTTGACATTTGTCGGTCTGGATCAAGATGCGTGATCTGCCAAGATCAGAAAAAAGGACTACGGTCTGCTGTGTTTGGACTGAGGCCGATCTAGCCGCTTTACTTTCTGGATTGTCCGAAAACGCGCTTTTTGTCGACCTCACTCGGCAAGGGATGACGCCATTCTTTGCTGCCCAGCAGATATGTGGACAACTTGGCCAAAGTTTCGGCAGAGTCTTGGCAGATCTTCCTCCTATTCTGTTGCCTTCTAACGGAAAAATCGAAGCGATACACATTGGGTCTTGGATAGATTTCGAATTGTTTGGCGATGTCGCACGCATTGCAGCAGATCGGGTAACAACCATGGCAGAAACCCGAGGATATGACGCGCTTGTTGTCCTCTTGCCGGCGGTAGAAGCAGAGCTGACGCGGGCAGATGGGCTTTTAATTGGAACACTTGTGCAGGCCGCCGCGGCCCAAGACGCACAAATCATCCTGACGTTTCCTAATACTGGCTATGCTTTACCATCGGAATGGACTGGTGGTTTAGAAAGCGTGTATGAGCCAAACATCCAACATCGATGCCCGGCCGCTCTGCCCCCGGGGTTGATTCCGGAGGGCTTGCTGCCCAAGCTTGCGTTGCTTGGATATACAATGCCAACGCCTTGTGTCGCACCGAACGGTGTCCAGATTCTAGCGCCCAAATATCGTTTCGCTAAGGGTCCTGCGATTTCAGACGCCCTTGCCGCATACGCTGTTCATTGGGATTGGGTGGGCGCGCCTTTTGTGCTGAACCGAATGCCTGCGCAAAGGGTCGCAAGGTACGCGTGGGAGGCCCTCGCTGCGCGGGATGCCGAATTTGCAACAAGGCTTGCATCACAGGCATTGTTACACGATGGTGATAAGTCGTTTGCAAGGACAACGCTCGGGACGATACACATCATTAATCAAGCTTATAGCGAGTTGGCAAACACAAACGGAGCGACCGAAACAGACAAGATCAACCTGGCTTGGGGTAAAACACTAGCGGGGGACGTCAGTGCAGCAATAGAAACGTTCAAAACTGCAGAGCCTCAAAACGCCGTCTTGGGACTTTACCTACGCAATATTACAGCCCTTGCGCATTTTCGAAATGGTAACAAAGCAGAAGCCTGGAAACTTCAACACGAAATCCAAGAACAATTGGGTGAACTTGTGCCTGCGTCGCCACACCTTTCATTTATCAACAATTTGAACATGAGCAGATTGGCTCGAGACGAAAAAGACTACGGTACGGCACAGTCTCTGGTAAATGCGGCCTTTGATGCGCGTCGGCCCGGTCTAAGCGAACATGATGAATTTTACTACCTGGTCCAAAGCGCCTCAATTGCCCAAAACCCGGTGGAAAAGAACTCATACTGGCAAAATGCCGACAAGGTTTTTTCAGGCCAAAAACACCCAGGGGCTATTCCATCACGTTCATTCCGGACAGTGGTTGGCAGAGCGCCGAACAAGTTCGAACCCCGTGAGATCGCCGTAGCTGCAGCTTTAGAAAGTCGCACTTCTTTATGATCCGCCGGTTGCGAAACGCTTGGTTTCTCCTTTCCTTGGTCTGGATTGCCTATGCTTCATGGCATGCAGCCTATTATTGGTCACGTTGGGGTCAACTCATTTCTCCCGAAAATCGGTTGGCCACTTTTGCAACGACCGCCTACGAAATCCTTTTGTTTCCTTTGTTAATCGGACTCATATTAATTTTGCTAACTTGGGTTTTTCGAGTCATAAATCGCGACCGCTAGTTTGAGGTGGCATCGACACAAACGACTTCCAAATATGCGCCCTTAACACAAACAAAAAACCTAAAAAACCATTGAGTAAATCCAAGGGCTTGTAATTGACTGACGCTGCGAGAGCTGGTGACGCTTTTTCTAATGCACGGTCTATTCAAAAAACATGTTTTCTAATGAATATATTTTTTCACTATATACCGTGCATTATAAAAAAGCGTCATATGAGTCCCCCCCCCCCGATGGCTGATTACTCCGAACTCAGCCCTAGAGACTAATCAGGGAGCAGATAAAACCACATCGATTGGCATAGCGCAGCCGTTTCAGGAGCTATGTCTTTCAACCGGACGCCCGCCCCATCTAACAGACATGTTTGACGCGGCCAGCACCCCATCCAGACTGACAGACACGGACATCTCCCTACGGGGGCGTCCAGTTGTCCGGTGGGGGAGATTAGGCGTTGGGGTGAGGCGTGCAGCCCCCTGCCCTTGTCTCTCCTAATGGCATTGCTTGGTCAGCCTCCCCCTTAATTCTGGAGACAGGCCACTTAGAGGGCGCAGGCTCACGCCAACGACACACAGCCGCGCGTGTGCAGGCGCGCGTGGCATAGACTTTAGCCCAAATCAAACATCATACTAAAGCTCGGCGTTCATAGGGTGTATAATTAGGTGGATAAAAATACACATGAATGTCTCATGTTATTGTTAACAATGATAATTTCAGGTTAAAGTGGTGCCCCCACACAGTACCATTGCAGCTATTGGAGTAATTTTGTCTCCCTCAGAAATTGTGATCGGCGAAATTAAAGCAGAGAAAATTCAAGTGGATTTTGGTGCGCAAGTCGAAGGCTGTTTAACTGCAAAAGGTGAGGATAAAAGTTAATACCTCTGCTTACTTGCGATAACCCCACGCACCCCACCTCTGGGATCAAGTGTATGTGTACATGAAAGACAGTCTGACCTGGATCACCCAACTGATTGATGGACTTCGATTACATTGGCTTCTGGGTCGTGAAAGAAGACCTGATGCCATTCTTGGGCGAAAGCTGTGCCATAATCGGAGCACGGTATGCCCTTGTTATCCAGAAGGGCCATGAAGGCTGCGATATCGCCGGTTCTAACGATGTAGATATGTACGGGCTCTCGAGACACTTTGTATAAACTCCCTGATTTGGGAGGGAGGAAGTATTCATGACAAACGAAGAACGCGACACTCAATGCAAACTTAGAGTGCTCCAACACGCAAAAATACTATTTGGGATCCCAAAATAAGGATAATGTACGAAAATACTATCAAAATTGCCGAGAATTCTTGACTAAAGGATCCCTAATGACCTTAGTGGTACTTAGATGACGTTATCTGAAGAGAATCGCGATATCTCGTTTTGCGCAACTTTTCATAATCTGATCTGAAGTGGGCGAGACAGAAAACTGCCGCTCATTTCGCCGCTTAAAAACGGCACGCCAAGAAAGAGAGCTAGGGAGGAAACAATGCTCAAAACTATAACAAAAGCAGCGGTCGCCGCGACGTTCGTGCTCAGCGCAAGCGCGGGTTTCGCGCAAGTTAATCTGACATCCAACGCCGCTGGCGCAGGTACAGCGGGCGCTTTGTCTGCAACGTCGCTGGTTGAAAACGCTGCAGAGCGTGGGATTGCAAACATCCAAATGAAGGATGGGCAAACCGGCACCAAATACGTGATGGCCTTGGCAGAAGGTAAAATCGACCTTGCCAGCGGCCCTTTCATTTTGCCGTTTTTGATGGCCAAAGCCGCCGGTCCTTATTCCAACTTGGAAAAAGACGCTGCAAACGAGCTCGGAAACAGCATTCAGATGCTCTATCCTTATACGTTCTCTATCTTCACCATGTACGCCTATGACGCCAAAGGTGTTTCCAGCTGGGAAGATCTTAAAGGTATGAAAGTTCTGAACGGCCCGCCACGCGGCACAGCGGCACTGAATTCCCGCAGCTTGATTCAACTGTTCACAGGTTTGAAATCTGAGGAAGACTACGATACCGTCACAGTGAACTGGAGCCAGATGCCATCAGCGATTATTGACGGCACAGTTGATGCAGCCGTGATCCCTGCGATGTTCCCTGGCCCTCGTGTGACGCAAGCCTCTGCTGCTGGTGCGATGACGATGTTCTCGATGCCAAAGGAGCAGTTCGAAGCCCCTGCAACGCAGAAGTTTCTCAACAAACCCGGTTCAACGCCCTTCATCGTGCCACTCGCACAAATCAAAGCGGCAATGGGTGATGCTTGGACTGTCGTTTCTGAGGATGACATGTTTCGTGGCAAGGCCGTTCCCGGCGGTGATCTTGTAAACAAGAGCATGGATGAAGAGTTGGCCTATCAGCTGACCAAATCCCACATCGAGAACTTGGACAAGATCAAAGCGATGGCGCCGTTCATGGCAACGCTGAACTTTGGTGACGTGTCCGAGCAAGCCAACGGTCTGTGCGGAGCGAACATCGTGAAGTTCCACCCGGGTGCCGTGCGCGCATGGGAAGAAGCAGGTCACACGCTTCCAGATTGCGCCAAGCCTTAAGGCCGCGGTTCATATCATATGAGAGAGCGCAAAAACTGCGCCCTCTTTTTCTATTTCCCCACGCCCTCACGATAAAGTCGGTTATTTCTCATGTCAGTTTCAAAAACCCCACATCTTGCGCAACCCGTTGATAAGCCTATTCTAGTCGAACGTCTTGTTTACATCTTGGCGCTTTTCCTTGTGCTTTTGGGGCTCGTCAATGTGACACCTGCCATTCCGGGTTGGGATGCCTTGTGGAAAGATCTGACCGGTAACGAGTTCTTCCGAATTCGTCGTTTCCCAACAGAATGGCTGTTCCCGATCACCTTCTTCTGGATGATGTTAATCGTCGCGCTCAAACACTCTATGTGGAACAGTTGGGCTGGTAAGTCTGCCATGATGCGCCGCCTCGGTCTGTTCATGGATGTGGCACTCATCATAGCCGCCGGTGCAATTTCGCT
This sequence comes from Rhodobacteraceae bacterium HTCC2083, assembly GCA_000156115.1. GTDB lineage: Bacteria > Pseudomonadota > Alphaproteobacteria > Rhodobacterales > Rhodobacteraceae > Planktotalea. The sequence goes on along the minus strand of DS995276.1, from coordinate 2,939,513 downwards.
AACCTACTTGATAGAAATCGAAGCCGTGTGTTTGATCGACGTCTTTACAGGAGATCGCGAACGCCTCATCGCCAAAGCTTTGCAAGCCGAAATCGAATTTGCAGAGCTTTACGGCCTTCCCGCGCCCGATTCTGCGGACGATCCGGGCTGCGCGACAACGATGGGTAGCTGGCTGATTTTGATTATGTTCGCGTCTGTCGTCGCGTTTCTAGGTTACAATGTCAAAGTCTGGGGTTTGCCGTTGGTTTTAGTATCGATTTTGATTGCCACATACACATTCCTAACGATCCTCAACTGGTATTTCTTCGGTCCCGAAGACCAAAATAAATACCTCGTGACGATCCTGAGCAGTGAGGAAACCCGAAGTCTAGGCGCGAGCCTTGGCTTCTTTCAAGACGCGTTGATAAATCAATCCTCCGGTTTGTTGGGACGCTTCATAAATGTCCTCTTGGTCCTTGTATTTCCTTACGTGATTCTTGGCGCGCTCTTCGGCAAATGCGCAGGCGGGCAATCCTTGATCAAGCTCGCGTTCGGCGCGACCCGCAATCTGCGCGGGGGTCCTGCGCATGCGGCAGTCGTGTCCTCTGCGATGTTCGGCACGATCACAGGCGGCCCTGTGGTCAACGTGCTCTCAACGGGGGTTCTTACGATCCCGATGATGTTGAAGCGCGGTTTTTCCAAGGTTTTTGCAGGCGGTGTCGAAGCGGCCGCCTCTTCGGGCGGCGCGATCATGCCACCGATCATGGGAGTTGCGGCGTTCATCATGGCCGCGCTCACAGGTGTACCCTACCGTGAGATCATCATCGCTGCGACGCTCCCTGCATTGTTCTATTTCTTCTGTCTATTTCTGTCCGTCGTCTTCCAAGCGCGCAAACAAAACATCGAAGCTGTTGGTGAATTAAGCGATGATATGAAACTCACTCGCGAGGACCGTTTACATCTGATGCAGATCTTTGGCCCAGTATTGTTGGTCTTAGTGCTGTTGTTGACACCCAAAGACGCGGTTGGATGCAGCTGGTACTCTATCATGCTCGGCGCGGTCGTTGATCAAAGTGGCGGTTCGTGCGCAATCACGTCGCTCCCATGGATCATCGAGCTGTTCCAGAACGCGGCAGGCGATGCGAGTGCTGCTGGTTGGTGGGCCGTGTTCTTTCTGATCATCTTGATGTTCCTCGACAAAGAGTTCCGCGCCAAACCGATGAAAATCTTTGATGGCCTCTCGCAAGCCGGCGTCACCATCTCGACCCTTTTCCTAATGTTCATGGCTGTGACGGTCATCGACGTTTGCCTTAACTTTACGGGTCTTGCAAAATTTGTGGCTGTTGATGTGCTTGGTTTCCTCAACTCTTTTGATGTCTCTGCAAACTCGGTTGGTTTCCAGCTTTTTGCGTTGTTCCTCACCATGCTCTTGGCCGTACTTTTGGGCATGGGAATGCCTGCCGTGCCTGCCTACATCAACGTCGCTCTCCTTATGGGACCAATGCTTGTCGGCCTGGGTCTTGCGACCTTCACGGCGCATATGTTCATCTTCTACTTCGCGGTTGCCTCTGCGATCACGCCACCTGTCGCGTTGGCGGCCTTTGCAGCGGCGAGCATCACCAAAGCCGATCCGATGAAAACGGGTTTCTCCGCCGTCAGATCCGGCATTGTGATGTTCACCATTCCCTTCGTCTTTGCGCTGTATCCAGAGATGTTGTTGATCGACAAAGCGGTGATCAACCCCAACGATGGGCTGTTCCTGGACGGCTATGATGGCACGCTTAACTTAGGGTGGCTCGCGTACTTGATGCTGCGCATCGCTGTCGCACTTTATCTGGTGTCGAGCGCGCTAGCCAGTTTTGATCGCTCTAAATTGAAACCTCTAGAGGTCTTTGCACGTCTCGCTCTTGCTGTGCTGATCCTGGCGCGGCCGATAGAAATCTATGGCGTAGCACTTGTAGCGAGCATCGCACTTGTCGGGTGGCATACAGTGCGCAATCGCGACACAGTACCAGCCTAAGTAAAGGACGCTAAATGACCCATCGCCCCAGCTACATCCTCTTTATTACGGATCAGCAGCGCTACGATCACTTGGGATGCAACGGACATCCCGTTCTGCGCACGCCCAATATTGATGCGATGGCAACCGAAGGCGTGAGCCATGATCGCTTCTACGTCGCTTCGCCCGTGTGCATGCCCAACCGCGCGAGCCTGATGACGTGTCGCATGCCCGCAAGCCATGGCACGCGCTCGCTTGGGATTCCTTTGAACCAAGACAATGTGACCTTTGTTGAATTGCTTGCCGCCGCTGGTTACGACACCTGTTTGATCGGCAAAAGCCATCTGCAAAACGTCTCGGACTGGGACATACAGATTGATCCCCCCGAACACCGCGATGGCTATGCAGCGCCGCCCGAGGAGCTTGCGGTTGCGACCCGTTCGGATCTGGATAGCGGCACTTATCAATATGAGCGCCAAGAATATTGGGATCAACCGGACCCGAAAGTGCATCTGCCATTCTATGGCTTCAACGAATACGTCGCCGTCATGCGCCACGGGTTTAACACGGGCGGCGAACATCTTGAGTGGATCAAGAAAAACGCACCTGAAACTTTGGCACTGCGTGGCCGCGACAAACAATTCACGCATGATTACACCGTACCCCAAGCGATCCGCACCAAAGTGCCGGAAGAGCATTATTCAACCACCTATATAGCCAATCGCGCTGCCGCCTGGCTGAAAGCGAGAAAAGGCAAAGACAAACCATTTCTTCTGGTCGTCTCCTTCCCTGACCCGCATCATCCCTTTACCCCGCCCGGCAAATACTGGGACATGTACAAGCCCAAAGATATGGTCGTACCCGCCGCCTATGAGATCGACGATTGGGATCCGCCCGAGTACGTCAAAAGTGCAGAACGCGCCCGCGCGGCGGATCCGTCTTTGGGGCAAATGGAGGGCTATTCGCTGGCCGTTTCGAAACAAGAAGCGCTTGAAGCGCGCGCACTCACCTGCGGCATGATCGCAATGATTGACGATGCTGTGGGTCAGGTGCGCACAGCGGTGACAAAGGCAGGTGTTGCCGACAAAACCGTGCAAATCTACACTTCGGATCATGGCGATCATTTGGGCGAACATCGCCTGTTGTTCAAAGGGGCGGAGCAGTATGACAGCCTCACCCACGTGCCGTTCATTTGGGCGGATCCCAAAGGGGATAGCGGAACGCGCTCCAGCGATCTTGCACAAACCCATGATATTGGAACTACCATCTTAGAGCACGCAAAGGTCGAGAAATCACTTGGCATGCAAGGCGTTGTTCTCCCCACCGTTGGCGGCGCAGGGCGCGACGCAGCGCATATTCAGTATGAAACCCAACGCACGCAAGAGGCCTTTGGCCCGCGCCCGCGGGTTCATACGGTCGTGTATGAAAATTGGCGTTTGTCTATGTATCTCGGAAAATGCGCCAACGAGCTTTTTGATCTTGCAGAAGACCCCGGTGAGATGACCAACCTTTGGAAGAGCGCGGATCATCAAGAGGTCAAAGCCCGCTTGCTTGAACGGTTGGCAGAGCTTGAAATAGCCGCCGTTGATCGCGTTCCACTTCCAACGGCGCAAGCTTGAAGAGCATGATGTTTGATACCAAATTCATCACTCTTGGCACCGCCGGCGGCCCTGTTCCAAAGCTTCATCGCGCAGCACCTTCACATGCAATCACGCGTGGTGAGCGGGTGATCCTGATCGATTGCGGCGAAGGCGCGATGCAGCAACTTATGCGCGCAGGCATCGACTTTCGCCGTGTTCATAAGATCATTCTAACCCATCATCATTTTGATCATATCGGTAGTCTGTTCACATGCCTTGGGATCAACATGATGCTTCAGCGCAAAGAACCGATCACGATTTATGGCCCACCTGGCACACGTCAAATTGTCGAAGGGTTGGCGATGGCATGCGATGTGCCTAACCAAATCGGCTTTGGTGTAAAAGGGCAGAGCTTCCCGCATCCGCGCGACTTTGTGCAGGTTGAAGAGATCACGTCTGACAGCACATTTCGCATCGATGATATCGACATCACATGTTGTGAAAACACGCATTATCGGCCGGAAAACGAACTCGGCACCGAAGGACCTGTCTCGTTGTCGTTGCGCTTTGACGCGCCTGATCGCTCGATTGTGTTTACAGGCGACACAGGACCTTGCCGCGCGGTTGAGCAGCTTGCCAAAGGCGCGCAGCTTTTGGTTGGGGAAATGATGCTTGCCGAGCAGGTTATCGCGCAATTGCAAAGCAAGAACCCGCATATGACCCCTGAACGCATCGCGATGATGGGCAAACATTTGCATCATCACCATCTAAGCCCAGCAGAATTAGGCGAGCTTGCGGCGCGCGCGGGTGTAGCTCAGGTCGTCGCTGTACATATTCCGCTCGATAGCATCACGCCTGACTCTGCACCTGATTTCGCGGTGCAAATTTCAGCGCGTTTTTCTGGTGCCGTGTCCATCGCCAACGACCTTGATCCGTTTTGATATAGGAAACCTGAGATGACGCGTTCACCAAAATCCGCTCAAACACCTCGTATCTTAACGGTGAAAAACGCGTGGTATCTCACGCCAAACATGATCCGAGTGGTCTTTGCGGGCCCAGAACTCGATGGCTTTCCCGAAGGCCGTGAGGGCGGGAATTGCAAGCTTCTAATTCCCAATGTGGATAAATCAAAAGACGCGTTCATTGAGCGCTTGCGAAGCGGCAAGCCCATCGTAAAGCGCACCTACACCGTGCGTAAATTCGATGCCGGCACCCAAGAGCTAAGCATTGATTTCGTTGCGCACGGCGATGACGGGCCAGCCTCGCGTTGGGCGAGCCATGCGAAAGCTGGAGATTTTCTCGGCTTCGCAGGCCCAAGTACGCCAAAGGTTGCAAGGTTTAACGCGGATTGGTATCTTGTTGCAGCAGATCCATCGGCCATTCCTGTGGCCGCGGTAGCCTTGGAAGCGATGCCAAGAGACGCGCAAGGCGTCGCAATTTTTGAAGTGACGGCGAAGAAAGATCAGCAAGAGATCGACGCGCCCGAAGGGATCGATGTGCATTGGTTGGTCCACCCCGATCCGCACACGCCCTCAACTCAGCAGGAAGATTTCATTCGCGCGATGGACTGGCCAACAGGACGCGTTCAAACCTGTATCGCAGGGGAATCTGCGGTCATCAGATCTTTGCGCGCGTTCCACTCAAACGAAAAACAGGTGCCCCGTGAAGACACCTATATTTCCGGCTATTGGAAGATCGGCTTGATCGAGGATCAACACCAAAAAGCCAGGCGCGAAGGGGAGACCTAAGCGTTTAGGCCCCACCCTCCAGTTCTTTAGCGCATTGAATGTAGTAGTGCCGCGTCGGGCAGTTGATCTGCGACACCGCATGCGCGCGAAGGGTTTTCGCCTTCAATTGTGTTGCCGCTTCAAACTCATGCTCCACCGCTAAGAGGCGATCAATGAGTTGCAACGCCCATTGAAAATCACCCTCGGCCAAGGCTTTTTCGGCAAAATTCAACACCGTAGGTGCACCCCCCGCCATCTTAATAAAACGAGCGGCTTCGTCTTTTGGTGCCAGCGGAGCCATCGAGGTCGGATTGCCATCAAACCAACCCATCGTTCCAACGAAATAAGCCCGCACAGAGAAATCAATGCGGCCATAGTATTCGCGCAAATGCGGCTTTTCTGCCAGATGATCCGGCAGCTTCACTTTATGCGCCAACTCATCAATCGTCAGACCCGCATCCATGCCATTGCGCGTTTCATCGACAATGTGACGGATCGCATCGCGGTAATCGGTTAGATCGCTTTGGATTTTTTCAGCCCCAAAAACCGCTTTGGTATGACCGGGACCAAGCACCACTGGTCCAAAAGACATCAACAGATCCATTGTGTCTGCCCACGTATCGAAATCTCGATAGGCGGTGCCGCGTGGCGGATAAAGGTTCGGGAACGAGCGGTAAAAGTTGTCACCGCAAATCAGCACTTTCTTTTCAGGACACCAAACCACCATATGATCTGGTGTCTCACCCGGTGCCATAACCAACTCCAACTCGACGCCATGCAGGTTTAGTTTCGTGCCCTCATCGCCAATACGCTGCGTCGGTGGCAAGGCCCCTGCCCCCATGCCTTTAAGGGGACGCGCGCCCGGACCAACTCCAATCCCAACAATCTCATCCGGATAAGACAGCCCAATGCCAAACTGACGTTTCGTGCGCACTTGCATAGCTTTGACGGGCTGCGGATGATTGGACGCCACGAAGAGCGAGTCCTCTGAATATCGCTTGCTTGCGATAATCTCAGGCGCACCGCCTTCCGCAAAAACGCTTGCGCCAGACACGTGATCGCGGTGCGAGTGCGTGAGGATAATCGTCGTGATCGGCAAATCCGTGATCTCGCGGAACTCGGCCAAGATGTTTTCTGCAGCCGCTGTGGTTTCTGAGGTATCGACGATGATCACGCCGTCGTCGCCGACAAACATGTAGACGTTGGACGCCGCGAAACCGAAGGCTTGGTAAACGTTGTCAGCCAATTGCACGATTTCTTTCTGGAAATACTCTGGATGTGCTTTGAGTTCGGGGTGCATGGGCAGATCTCCTCAGAATTTTGCGGTCGCGCTAACGCAAACCTTTCATACACAATAGACGGGTCTGGGATCCCAAAATCAAGCGTTTGACTGTATTAACGCAAAAAAAGTAGACAAAAATGTTGAAATAGGATCCCAAATGTTGCAACGATGGAACATTACAAGGGAAAATAGGCGCTCAGTCGATTCCTTCGCCGAGGTTGGGATCCCATTAAGCCTTAGCCCTGCCAACAAAGGGATGAAGATTATGAAACTGTTACGTTTTGGCCTTAGGCTCGCACTTTCCGCGTCTTTGGGCGTTTTTGCACAGACCGCCACGAGCGAAGAACTGAGTGTCGCAACTTTCTTGCCACCGCAACACCACTCTAACACTGGCATGTTTGCGTGGTTTGGCAAGGAGATCGAAGCCCGCTCTGCTGGTTCCTTGACGATAAAGCTTTATCCTGCTGGTCAGCTTGGCGCGGGTCCTGTGCAGCAATACAAACGCGTCGTCGAAGGCGTCGGCGACATCGTCTTTGGCGTTTCCGCATATACGCCGGCGCTGTTCCCGAAAACCATGCTGGCGATTTTGCCTGGCAGCGCTGACACCGCAGATCAATCCACACGCGCGATCTGGAACATCTATGAGGATCACCTCGCTGATGAATACGGCGATGTGAAAGTGCTGGCGATTGGCACAGTTGCAGGCAACCTGCTTGCCGCGACACGTGACGTCTCCACGATGGAAGGGCTTAAAGGCGCAAAGCTCGTGCCCTTCGCGGCGATGACGACACCCATTGTCGAAGCCCTCGGCGCGGTGCCTGTGCAAATGCCGGTGACTGAAATGTACACGGGCCTTTCAACAGGTACCATCGATGCGACGACATCGTCTTACAACAACATCGCGCCACCTTGGAACTTTTGGGATGTCTCAACACACATCGTAGAAAACGTGCCGACAAGCTTTGCCGTGACCTACGCTTTAATGAACAAAGAGCGTTACATGGGTCTGTCGGATGAGCACCGCGCAATCATTGATGAACTTGCAGGCCTGCCCATGTCGCTAGAGCTTGCGAAGTCATTCGACGGCGCGGATGATAAATCCAAGATGATGATCGAAGCAGCGACAGACAAGAACTACGAATGGATTGTTGTGTCCGATGAAGAACGCGCAAAGATGGATGCGGCCGTGGCAGGCGGTCTTGAAGCTATCTTTGCCGATTACGAAGGTCGCGGCATCAGCAATGTGCGCGATATCTATGGTGCTTTGAACAAGTAACCTTCACTCTAAACGACGCGTGCCCTGAACCATTCGGGGCACGTTCATTACCTCTATTTGAAAGCAAAATCATGGTCGTCATCGTCCCCACCAACAAATCCGTCGAAGCCTTCGAAGGCCTGCATCTCTATCACGGAGATATTTCCAACTGCTCTATGCGGGTACGGATGACACTAATCGAAAAGGGTCTTGTTTGGGACGGTCACCACCTTGACCTCAAGAAGAAAGAGAACATTACAGACGACTATTTCGGGATCAATCCCAACGGCCTGGTGCCCACGTTGATTGACAATGGCGTGGTGCATATCGAGTCCAATGACATCATCGATTACCTTGATGAAACATATCCTGAACCGTCGTTGCGTCATGGCGACGAGGCAGAAATGAAAAGCTGGCTGCACCTTGCCGCAGCGCTTCATGTGCCTGCCTGCAAACCCTATGTCTACGCCACCAAAATGGCACCGAAGATCAAGAAAACTGCCGAAGAAGAAGCGAAATACAATGCGCTTCAAAAGAATGAAGAGCTAAAGAGCTTCCACGCCAAACACGCAGGCGGCAAGGATTTCAGCACCAGTGATCTCGACAAAGCCACGGCCATTCTGGACGCGTGTTTCTTTAAGTTAGAGAAGACACTGGAAGATCGCACTTGGATCATGGGGGAGCAATATACACTTGCCGATATCTCTTGGATCCCATTGCACTTCGTTCTATTGGGCTGCGGCTACCCGTTCGAAAACTATCCTAACATTGTTCGCTGGGCAGAGGCATTTGCGAAGAAAGACAGTTTCAAAGAGGGCGTGCTAAAGTGGTGTGCCAACTTTGCGGACGTGTAACTCCAAATGAGCTATGAGCCCGCCTTGATCGCCGCATTAGATCGTGCCCTCACATGGATCGCCCAGCTCTGCGGCGGGGCTACGCTGATCTTTATGACCGGCTTTTCGGTCTGGAACGTGTTGATCATGCGCAAGGTTCTGAACGCGCCCATCACAGGCGCGGAGGATTTGTTGATTCTGTCTTTGGTAGTGATCGTCGCCTTGTCGATCCCCTTTGGCGCGCGCGCCGGCGCACATATCGAGATCGAAGCTTTAGAGGCGCGCATGTCCACCGCATTTGCAAAGTGGTCAATGATCGTGGTCAAAATATTGGGCGCGGCACTGCTGTTTTTCATGGCATGGCGTTTGTGGCACGCGGGGGGCACAGCGAGCAAATTTGGCGAGACAACACAACAATTGCTGATCTCTTACGAGCCATTTTACTACCTCTTGGCCGCATCCGTCGCAATTTACGCTGTCGTCATCCTCTTGGATATCTGGCAGCTTTTGCGCTCTGGCGAAGTCGTGAAACTTAAGCTTGGAAATGACCCTTTATGATGAGCCTTACGCTTCTTGGTATCTTGGGGCTGTTGTCGCTTTTCATCCTTTTGGCGCTGCGCATGCCCGTTGGCCTATCTATGCTCGGTGTCGGTTTCATCGGTACGATCATCGCCAACGCGAACAAGTTTATCGCTGTAGGCATGGCAGAAGACCAAGCCTGGGCGCGTGGTCTCAAGATCGCCTATTCCAACCTCGCAGGCGAGACGTTCGAAGCCGCCTCGAACTACAATCTGTTGGTGATACCGATGTTCGTCCTGATGGGTAATCTTGCGGGGGTGTCGGGAATGTCGAACGATTTATTCTCTGCTGCCTACCGCTGGATGGGGCATCTGCGAGGCGGCTTGGCGTCTGCAACCATTGCTGCCTGTGCAGGGTTTGCTGCTCTTTCCGGCTCCTCACTCGCCTCTGCGGTCACGATGGGGCGCGTCGCGCTGCCAGAGATGAAGAAATACAAATACGCCGACAGCCTCGCCACTGGGTCGGTTGCGGCAGGCGGTACGCTAGGCTTCTTAATCCCCCCTTCTGGCGGCATGATCATCTATGCTGTCCTAACAGAGCAATCCATCGGGCGATTGTTCATGGCGGGTGTGTTTCCCGGCATTATCCTGACGCTTCTTTTCATTGCCGCGATCTATTTCACTGTGATCCGCAATCCAGACACAGGCCCACGCGGGCAACGCTTTGGGCGTGCGGAACGTCTGTCCTCATTGGTGCGCGCACTCCCGATCCTCATCGTCGTGCTCGCCACCATTGGCGGCATGTACACAGGCTTCTTCACCCCTGTCGAAGCCTCCGCGGTTGGTGCATTCCTGACCTTTGTCGTCGCTCTCGCGCGTCGTTCACTAAATTGGAGCGCTTCAAAACAAGTGATCTTGGAGACGATGAACGCCACCGCTACCGTCTTTATGATCATCATCGGTGCCTTCGTCTTCATTCCGTTCATGTCACTAACTGAATTGCCCGCGCAACTGGTTACGATCCTTACGTCGCTTCCTATTGGCGAGATTGGCATCCTGCTGATCGTCGTGCTGATCTACATGTTCCTCGGTATGTTTCTTGAGGCGATGGCAATGCTTGTGCTGACCATCCCTGTCGTGATCCCTATTGCTGTAGCCCTTGATTGGGATCTGATTTGGTTCGGCATCATTGTTGTTATAGTGCTTGAAATGGGAATGATCAGCCCGCCTGTTGGTATTAACGTGTTCATCGTCAAATCCATCGCACAAGATGTACCGATGAGCACGATCTTTAATGGCATCTGGCCCTTCTGGTTTGCAATGGCAGCGATGATTGGCCTGTTGATCGTGTTCCCACAAATCGCTTCATACCTGCCACAAGCAATCGTAGGCGGTTGATCTTAAGTGCAACCACAAGACCAAAGCACAGACTACACCGCCTGGATCGCCTTTTGCGTGATGGCCGTCTGTATGAGCCTGTCATTCGTCTTTACAAAATTCTCGCTTGAGGGTTTCACATTGGAGCAAGCCGCTGGTGGACGCTTGGTTATAGGCGCCGTTTTCCTACTCCCCGTCACATATCTATTGGGCGATGGCTTGCCCCTTAAACTCTGGTTTTGGAAATGGGCAGTGATCCTTGGCATGGTCAATTTTGTGCTGCCCATTGGCTTCACGACCTACGGGCTGCTGACATTGCCCTCAAATGAAGTGGGGGTGATGTATGCGTTGATCCCTTTGATCACGATTGGGCTCTCAAGCGTCATTCTAAAAGTGAAAATCTCACGTCAAAAACTAATCGGCTTGGGGATCGGGCTGACGGGCCTGTTGGTGATTTCAGAACCCCAAAGCTGGATAGGGGAAACTGCAAGCAATAGTGCACTGCCGATGCTTGCCATCTTCGCAGCCGTTGCTTGTCTCGCCACAGCCGCGATCCTGATGCGCGTGATGCCGAAGGCAAATCCCCTTTCATTGATCGGCGCGAGTTCCTTAGTCGCGTCAGTGTTTGGGATCTGGCCTTTCATCTCAGTGTTTGAGGGCGACCTGCCCAGTGTGCGCCCTTGGCTTGGCCTGCTCGGAGTATCCATCCTTTCAACAGCGATCGCCTATTCCATCCGCTTTTTCCTGATCCGCCGCAAAGGCCCTGTCTTCCTCGCGCCTAACGCCTACTTCAGTATCATCTTAGCCAATGTGTTTGGTGTTCTTTTGTTGGGCGATGCAATCACCTCTTCGATGAAAATTGCATTCGTTCTGATTATCGCAGGGCTCTACATCGCGCGGGATCGCTCTGGGTATATGAAGCAGGTTTAAGCACGGAATTTTCTTTCGACATCTGCGGCGGATAGTTCAGCGTGCCGCGTACAATCCTCAACAAAAGGGAAAATCGTCATGTCCGTACTGAAATCACTCTGGGATCAACCCTACACATTCTGGGCATTGCTCTGCCTTCCAGCAATTCCAATGATCATCGGGCTCGCCTCAGGCGACGCAAAAATGATCCACCAGTTGCTGCATCCCAGCGGGGAATTTGCCGCGCGCTTTATGATTATCACAATGATGATTACGCCGTTAACTATGCTTCTCAAAGGCTGGCGCGGTCCGCGCTGGTTGATGAAACACAGACGCTATTTAGGCGTTGCAGCCTTTGGTTATGCGCTGTTGCACACGGTGCTCTATCTGCTCGACACAGGCACGCTTGCTCTTTCAGGCGGCGAGATGTCCAAGTTTTATATCTGGACAGGTTGGCTGGCGTTTTTCATCTTTGTGCCGCTTGCGATCACATCCAGCGACGCTTGGGTGCACCGCCTTGGCCCTAAGTGGAAGTCGCTGCAACGCTGGGTCTATGGCGTTGCGGTTTTGACACTGCTCCACTGGGCGGCGCTACACGATTGGGGCGGCATCGCTCCCGCACTTGTTCACTTCTTACCACTCGCATTGCTTGAGACCTACCGCGCCTACGAAAACCGACGCAGACGGTCCCAGCGTTTGGCTGCTTAAAGGCCAATTTGGGAGCGTTTCTTGACACGCTTCCAAATCACCACAAACGCCAGAACTTCAATCGCGACGATTACAACGTGCATCCCAAAATCCATCGCCGGACCTGCAGGCGCGTTTGCAATCGGAAAGAGCGGATCGATGATTGTCTCTACACCCTCGCGCAGAATATTCATGAAAAGCACCACAAGAAATTGACGCGTATCTTGCATGATCAGCACAAATATCGACGCTGCAGCCATAGTTAATGTGCGACCACCCATCTCATAGACAAGGTTCAAATCGGGCGTTCCATAGATCACAACACCTGTCGCAGAGAGCAAGTCATGATCGAAGAAATACATATAGACCTGCCCAAGCATGATCAGGGTTAGCAGAACTTGGAGCACGTTTACCCAGATCGGAATGTCTGAGTTCTTAAATCTTTGCATGTTAGGCAATCCGTTTGATTTTGAGCTTCGTTTTCAAATCTGTTTTGCAAAAGGCGTGCAGGAAGCAGGTTTTCTCTGAAATATCGAGCATCTCTTGCGCGGTCGCGTCGCTCTCGGTGGTCTCTAAATAAACATGCGTTTCAATTGGATCGGCACCGCCCGCTTTACCGGTTTCCCCGCTCGCGCCGCCAAGGCTAAAATGCGTGTCTTGCACGATGCGGTAGTCCGGCAGGTCGAGTTTTAGCATCGACACGAAGCGGCCGAACTGAGTCATAAAGCAAAAACCGATGCCCGCAGAAATCAGCGTATTCGCATCCGGCGCGCGGCCATCTTCGGAACTCAGCAGCATGAACGAGGTGCCATAGGGCGAGTATTGCATTTGTTGGATTTGCTTAATGCCATCTTCGCGCAGCTCGGCCACGGCGCCAATATTGAGACGACGATTTTGCTCATCACTAAGCGAAGACGCATTGGTTGCAGTCCCCCCGCTCACATCTTTCTTAGGCGTCGGGCCAACCTTGCTCATCAAGCCGTCTACGGCCTCCATCGGAGTGGCTTTGGCGAAGTGATCACCGGGATCTGGCAAGATCGCACCACTTAGCTCTAAAGCATCACCAGTGCTTAATTCAGCGCCATTCTTGCTAAGTTTGAACAGGCTCTCGATCTGCCCGCGCATCAAGCCATTGAGTGGTGACGCATAAGTCGCGTTTACTAGAAATTCGTTCAATGCCGCATCATCAAGATCACAATCAATCTCGACCTGTAGTTCGATATTCTCAGCGCCACCGACCATCGTGCGCTTCATCATCGAGCCTTTCATCGTGTAGTAATTGTCCTGAATAAGCTTGAGCTTGCGTATTTCGACACCCTGTTGCTCCGCTAGCGCCATGATCTCGTTCATGTAGCTCGCGGCCATTCCGCAGGACAAAAACGCGAGGGGGCAGCAAGCCGCGTCGTGGCCGTTCAGGTACGGCCCTTCATCGCTGACGAAACGCCATGTGTCACTGGTCTTGGCAGAGCGCACCAATGCTTCTTTCTGGAAACCACTGAACGAGCGCACCCATGTACGATCCGCGTCACCAATGCGGTTTTCTGGGGCCTCAATACCAATCTCATCCGCGTTCGCGACTTTGAAGAACGGTGCTTGAGTACTTGTGCCAATGATATCTTCGCCAAGATGTGCCATCTGTCGAATTCCTTCTAGGATATATTATTAGGGGTCGCTTAATGCGCTTTTGGACTAGCTGCGAAATCAGGTGCTGTTGCCGGAGGTTTGACGTCGTCTTCATTCCAATAGCCAATCAGCACGCCAAACTTGTCCTCAAGCCCAATCATTTGGCCTGCGCGTTGCTCTGACACCGTCTCGCGCTGGCGGTATTGCAGTGACCAATCTGCCAAAGCATAGTGCATTTTTTGACGTGCTTCTGCGTGATCCTCAGAGAGACCCAAATCGACGAATTCATCGGGGTCATTTTCCAAATCAAACAGCAGCGGCGGATAGCCTGGCGCGTGAATGTACTTCCAGCGGTCATTTTTGATCATATAGATCCGACACTCCAGCGGTGCACGGCCAGTTTTCGGGCTAAAGACCTGCTGAAAATAGTCATATTCACTTACGACAAATTCGCGCCACGGCACCTCATTCCCTTGCAAAAACGGCATCAGAGATCGTCCATCAAGAATGTTTTGCGCCACCTCGCCACCAGCGTATTCGATAAAGGTTGGAAGCAGATCAATCGCCTCCACTGGTGCATTTTGAACCGTGCCGCGCGTGCTGTCGCAAGACGTATCAGGATCAAAAATAATCAAAGGAACCTTAACCGCAGGATCATGGAAGAAATCCTTGTCCCCCATCCAGTGATCGCCAAAATATTCGCCATGATCAGAGGTAAACACGATCATTGTGTCCTTCATCAGATCTTTCTGCTCCATGAACTCGAACAACACGCCAAGCTGGTCATCGATCTGTTTAATAAGCCCCATATAGGCGGGGATCACCGTCTCGCGCGCTTCTTCTTTCGAGAACGTGCGCCCGCAAATCCGCTCTTGGAAATGCTGCGCGAGAGGATTAGTGTTTTCGCGTTCTTTTTCAGAACTATGAACAGGCTGAACTTCTGCCGCTGAGTACATGTCGTTGTAAGGCGCAGGCGCGATATAGGGCCAATGTGGCTTGATGTAACTCAGGTGAAGACACCATGGTTTTTCGCCATCATCCTCTTCCAAAAATTGCATCGCTCGGCGGGTCATGTAGGGCGTCTCGGATTCTTCATCCGTCACCCGCGCAGGGCTGGCCGCGACATCGTTGAAAAAGCCAGAACGCACCTCGCCGTCACGATCAACGGAGTTGGCAGCCCAGTGCCACGGGTTCTCGTGATCGTCATAGCCGCGCTCTTTGAGGTATTTGTTATACGCCACATTCGGCTTCAAGACAGCGTCAGGATGAATACCGTCATCGCGTTCATAGGGCTCAAATCCGATTTGCGAATGATGCATGCCAAGCGGACCCGTTGGGTCAATACCAAGACGCTTCATCCCTTCCTGATCGGGGATCATGTGGGTCTTGCCTACAAGAACTGGACGCATTCCCAAAGGCTTGAGATGATCGCCAATGTTACGTTCCCCCACGCGTAGCGGTACGAAATTCGCTGTCGCTCCATGAGATGATGGATAGCGTCCCGTGTATGTACTCATCCGGCTTGGGCCACAAATAGGGGACTGCACGTAAGCATTGGAAAAGCGCACGCCGCGCTCTGCCAAACTGTCGATATTGGGCGTGTGCAAGGTCTTGTGACCCGCACAAGACAGATAGTCATAGCGCAACTGATCGCACATGATGAAGAGGATATTTTTGCGTTGTGACTGAGTTTTTGACATGGTTTTTACAGGTTCACCTTGCCGCCATCGACGTTGATCGTCTGGCCCGTGATAAAATCGCTGTCAGACGTACACAGGAACATAAGCGTTCCAAGCAAATCTTCGGGCACCATTTCGCGCTTGATCGAGCGGGAATCGACTGTGGGTGCACGTGCGCGGTCCCATTTGTCTTCGTCGCGAATAGAGCTGCTTTCGGTCAAGCCAACAGCAATCGCATTGATCTGAATGTTTTTGTCACCCAGCTCGCGCGCATGACCGCGCGTCAGACCAATCACAGCCGCCTTGGAGGCAGTGTAATGTGACAGACCGGGAGGGCCATAGTAGAATGTGCCGGAAGCGATGTTGACGATCTTACCACCACCCGCGCGCATCAAAGCAGGCAGCGCGGCTTTGGTTGATTGGTGAATAGAGCGCGTGTTGACCGTCATGACCTTATCAAATTCATCATTGTCAATCTGAAAGAACGGCTTGAGTTCTAGGTTCGCAAACAGACCCGCATTGTTGACGACGATATTAAGTGCACCAAATTCGCTTTCGGCTTTTGTTACCATCGCGTTCAGATCATCATCAGACGTCACATCAACAACCATGCCAAGTGCTTTACCACCTGTCGCGGCATTAATTTCGGCCACGACTTCTGCAGGATCCAGAATATCTGTTACGATAACATTAGCACCCTCAGAGGCCAATTTCTTTGAATATTCCGCGCCAATACCACGCGCGGCACCAGTGACGACTGCGGTTTTTCCGTCTAAACGACCCATGTCTCTTCTCCCTTAACTTTATTCTTAAATCTCGATCTCAAGGATAGCGGCGACTTCTGGCCAGCTCTTGATCCCGTTTTCGCGCAGATCATTGGTCAGATCTTCCGGCACCCAATCAATGAAGCATGGCTTGAAATGCTCGCGCGCTTCAATGGCGTTGAACCAGCGCTCGACATTAGGCAAGCGACCGCCCTCCCACATGCCGCGCATCGACATCATCGCGAGACGATTGACGTAAGGCGTGAGCGCGATATCCGCGATGGTAAACGTGTTGCCAACAAGCCAATCGTTGCCCTCCAGCGCCTTTTCCATCTTGTAGAGATAACTGTCGTAGAGCTTGACCTTCTCCACCGCCCCGGGCGCATCAAAGCCATGACGAATGATTGCGTCTTTGAAGCTCTTCCAATCAGACGTGACAGAAAACTCCGGCGTAGAAGCGAGAAACCTCTCAGTGCCCTCTTTGCCAAGTTTTCGCAAAACCGTGTGGCGATGCGAGCAGAGAAAGGTCACCGCACCACATGCAGGGTGCAGATCTTCATCCACCGCCTTGGTCCAATAGCGAACTTGGGCACGTAGATAAGGATCGGTAGGATGCACCGAGGTTTCAGGCGCAATTTGATCGAGATATTCCACAATCACAGTGCTATCAGGGATCACTAGATCATTATGCACGAGCGTCGGAACAACGGACTTCGGGTTGATCTTTTGATACTCAGGCTCGAATTGCTCGCCTGCAAGAATGTCAATGTAGACGCCTTCCCAATCCATGCCCTTTTCCGCCATCGCGAAGCGGACTTTAGCGGCGCAAACGGAAGACCCGTGATGATAAAGTGTAAACGTCATAGCTGCACCGTAACCCATTTCAGTTCTGTCATCGCTTCCATATCCGCGTCTGTGCCTTCGCGGCCTACCCCGCTTTCCCCATTGCCGCCGAACGGCACGTGCGCTTCGTCATGGATGGTTGGGCCATTGATGTGGCACATGCCCGCATTAGAATTGCGCGCGAAGTGAAAGGCTTTGTCGATGTCTTTCGTAAAGATCGCGGAAGACAGGCCGTATTCGGTGTCGTTCGCCTTTTCCAAACCCTCTTCATAGCTATCAATCGGGTAGATCGCGGTGACAGGCCCAAAGGTCTCCGTTCGGCAAACTGCCATGTCCTCGGAAACATCAGTCAGCAAGGTCGGCTGGCAGCGATTGCCCTCCCATTCGCCGCCGATCACATTGGCTCCTTTGGCGCGCGCATCGTCGATGTGGCTCTTGATGCGTTCACGCTGACGTGGCGAAATGGCGGGCGCGATGACAGTATTTGGATCGCGTAAATCGCCCATGCCGAGCTTTCCAATGATGAACGAGAACTGCTTGACGAACTCATCGTACAAAGGTCGCTCCACGTAGAAACGGCTGGACGCGATGCAGGCTTGTCCCGCGAACATAAAGACCGAGCGCGCGGCAAGCGGCATGACCTTATCAAGGTCCGCATCGGCGAGGACAATCGTCGGGCTTTTGCCGCCAAGTTCCAACGTGTTCGGCGTTTTGTTCTTCGCACAAATCTCGTTGATATGCTGACCCACAACGGTAGAGCCTGTGAAGGTGACGAAATCGATGTCCTTGTGGCTGGTCAGATCATCACCGATCTCAGCACCCATCCCTGTCACGACGTTATAAACACCCTCTGGAATGCCAGCCTCTGCGACAATCTCCGCAAAGATCAAGCTAAGATGCGGCGCCATTTCAGATGGCAAATGCACAACCGTGTTCCCTACCGCCAAAGCATTCGCGACCAAACGCGTCGTCTTGATTAAAGGCACGTTGAACGGCGTGATCACTGCAACTACCCCAAGCGGTTCGCGGATCGACATGGAAAACGTGCCAGGGCGATCAGAGGGGATCGTCTCACCACGCACGTTGCGGCACATGCCGGCGGCGGCACGGATCATCGTCAGGCCCTTTGTAAATTCGAACATCGCCTTTTGCACGGGCGAGCCGATTTCATCGATCAAGCAATCCACCAGATCTTTCTGACGCACTTCCATAATCTCCGCAACGCGCAAGAGCCAGCGTTCGCGCTCTGTTGGGGTTGTTTCTTTGAAAGATGTGAAGGCAGCCTTTGCCGCCGCAACTGCTTGGCGAACATCGTTACCTGAACCTTTCGCAGCATATGCGTAAGGACTATCGTCAAGAGGGTTCAGTACTTCAAATGTCGCGCCGCTGGTTGCGCTAACCCACTTGCCAGCAATAAAATGCTTCAGGGATCTAATGTGTGTCCCACCATCCATGGAAAGGCTCCTTTTATCATGCGTCGCAAACCGCTTGTGCTGTGCTTCGAGTTCCCTTTAGGATCCCAAAAACAGCCCGCACCTCCGCATCGCGCTAGATTCTACCAATTTAAGACTATATAACGACCATTAAGGATCCCAAATCAAGTGGAATCTTCGAAGCGTGTTTGCTTTTAAGTCGAAAACTTGACTTTGGGATCCCAAACAAGCTGAATGGACTTATGGAATCTATCGATACAGAACTCGCCGCACGCATTCGACATGACATCGTACTGGGCAACTATGGTGAAGAAGAACGCATTTCTGAGGCACGTTTGTGCGATACGCACAATGTGTCGCGCACACCCGTCCGTCTTGCTTTGCGCATGTTAGAGCATGAAGGTCTGATAAGACGTAGCGAAGGCCGCGGGTACTTTGTGAATGCCCCGAAAGTAAACGACGTGCTTCAAGCCGTTCAAGTGCGCGGCCATCTTGAGAGCCTAGCAGCACGGCTGATGGCGCAATCGCCTGGGCGGCACAACACACTCCCGATTCTGGAAGCCGCAATTGATGAAATAGACCGCCTTGTGTCTGCGGGCACCATGGATGATGTGTCCATACGCGCAATGCAAAAGCAAAACGCCGTGCTTCACAAAACAATTTTAGACTGCTGTGGCAATGACTTTATCGGATTTACGTGTAGCCGCATCAGTCACCTGCCAATGCTAGAGGTCGGCGCAATGGTGTTTGATCGACAAGTTCTTTCTACCAAAGAAGGTAAGGAGCGGAGCAATTTCCGCCTTCAACTTGGAAATTCCCAGCACAAGGTGATCTTTGAGGCCATTCAAAGCGGGGACGCGGTCCGCGCAGAAGGCGTGATGCGGGAACATTCGAACACGATGATTGAGTACATCAAGGTCTTTGAGAAACGCAATGAGGAGCTCACGATCAAAGATTTGATCGGTTATTCCGGTATTAGCGTTCTACGCCCCGAGCACGACACGAAGATTCAAGAAAAAACGTCATGACGAGATACGTCAGACGTTCATACGTTACCGTTTAGTAGCGGATCAACTCTTAAGAAGATTATTCGTTTTGTCCCTCGTCATGTAAAGCTGGACGTCGTAGCGACTTGAGCATTGGAAGCTCTATTTCGTCTGTGTGATTTATTATGCGGCTTGTTTTTGCTGTTGCAAGTGGCGTTGTCTGATCGTCTTTTTCTTGATCTTTCCCCTTCCTCTGAGAATGGCTTTATCGCGGCCGAAGTAAACGTCAGCAGGTGTGACGTTGCTCAGGCTCTCGTGGTAGCGTTGATGATTGTAATGATCGACAAAGGCTTCGAGTTCATCAGGCAGACCACTTCGAGGGCGCAGGCTCACGCCAACAACACACAGCCCCGCGTGCGCAGGCGCGCTTGGCATACTTTAGCCCAAATCAAACATCATACTTAAGCTCGACAGACAAAGGGTGGATAAAAATATCTACGAAAGTCTCATATTATTTTTAACAAAGAAATTTCAGGATTAAGTGGTGCCCCCATACGGACTCACTCGATACTATGGTGTACATCTAAATAATTGATTATAAACGATATATTTAATAAATTCAAAGTAGACTAGTACCATAATTGTAAAATATTTAGTACCAAATCCTTCACACCAAACGCCCTACCCTAGCTCGTAGCTTGATCAAGACTTGGCTTAATAGTCGCCTACGCGATCAATTCATTACTACGAACCCTTTACCTATTCCCTCGCTATGCTTCCTATGGCTACTTTAACAATACAGGGGCATCAGCTACGCTTTGTAAGCACCTAAAGAAGTCCTTCGATGGTAAGATCACCTACTGCCTAAGACACAGCTCTAGGGACCGCCTGAGAGACTCTGACGTACTTCTAGAAGCCATAGATCAAGCTGGTGGGGGTCGAGTGTGGGAGGCGTAGGAACCAACTACGGCAAAGGCTACAGTATGCCTAAACTCGCTGAGTACCTACAACGGATATCTATTTAATCCTTAGTAGCCAAAGGTGTTCTTCATAGAGAGACATAGTTCCCACCAATCAGCAACCGCTGTAGATCACTGAATTGTCTGGCATGATGGTGTTGCAGAGGATTGCGCCGTTCATATCAGCCCCACTCAGATGAGCTCCCTTCAGATTAGCGCCATACAGATCAGCATTCCTCAGATCAGCACTATCGAGATTAGCACCCAACAGCTCCGCACCCTCCAGGCTAGAACCCTCCAGATTAGCACCATTCAGATTAGCACCATTCAGATTAGCCATAAACAGATTAGCCATAAACAGATTAGCACTATACAGAAAAGCACCACTCAGATCAGCACCCATCAGATCACACCTTTCGCAATTACCCGTATCCTTCAACTTCTGTAAGTCATCAGGCTCAAAAGCCGATGCGCTGCTGGCAAACATGGTTGCTGCTACGGTCAGTGCTGTAAGGGTTCTTTTCATCTTAAAATAATCCCTAGTTATCGTATGGCCCATGCTTCTTATGGGATCAATAAACGTCGCATGTACATCAAGGGAAGGCAACAAACGAAGCTGGGCGAGAGGGTCATCTTCCGTGACACGAGGGAACATAGGCCAGTGGAAGAGGTTGGGAGTATCAATCATCCCTACCCCACCCGATGGCTGATCACCCCGCACCCAGCCCTAGAGACTAATCAGGGAGCAGATAAACCCATCCCTATTAACGTAGAGCTAGCTCTTCGGGACCAATGGATTTTAACCAAACGCCCAGCCCACCTAGCTGACATGTCTGACTCGTGTCAGCGCCCCATGCAGACGGACGGACACGGGCATCCCCCTAAAGGGGTGTCCAGTTGTCCGGAGGGGGAGATAAGGCGGTAGGCTCGCAGCTCGCAGCGCCCTGCCCTTGCTCGTAACTTGTTGGGCATTCATCAATTCACGGGACAATGCAAAGGCGCAGCCAAAGACCGCTCCTTGCTTTGTACTTTTGATCGCTCTGCTTAGAACTTGTGCTCGAGGTTGAGCTGCAGGCTGCTACGTGTGCTGTTGCCAACACGGTCAGCGACGATCGCTGCGGTTACTGACGTCAGGCCATCTTGCGTGCTGGACGAGATACCTAGCTCTGCGCCAAAACCACAGTTGTTTGTCGTGCTCGCCACTTGGACACGTTCACACATCACGCGGGGTGCGAAGCTGAGGGTCGAGAGGCTTTCAGATGGCTTTTGCCCATCCAGAGACACTCGGAACTCCGGACGGAACATGATGGTTGCTGTAGAGACGCTCCCAGCATCGAGGCAGAGGGTGTCATCCGTCAGGCCGTAGGCGACACCTGTGAAGCCAACTCTGCCAATAGTGGTTCTTCCGTAGGCGACGCTCAGCTCAGGTAGAATGTCATAGCCAGCCTGTTCAATGACGCCTGAGACCGCTGCACCAAGTGTCACTGTTTGAGTTGTGTAGTCACTTGTTAAAGCAAGCGTGTCGTCTGCCATCTCCAAGTTGTTACGACCAGCACCCAGTGACGCGAAGCCATCCAAGAATAGGTTCTCCTGCAAGGCATGCACGAAGTAGCCACCAATACTGACGCCATACTTGCGCTGGGTTCCAGTGAAGCTCCCCCGAATATTGGATTGACCCACTTCAACGCCCAGATAGTATCCAAGCATCGTTTGCTCAGACAGCATCTGCTCCCAAGCGATCTTCCCACTGATAGTAGCTGTGTTAGAGCCTGTGTCCCCGTCACGCTGTATGTCAAAGTCACCAAACACAAGGCGTCGCTTTGTACCTTCAAAGTTACCCGTCTGTGCGGAGAACGTGCCTTGCGTCGCAATTTGGTCAGCGGAAGCAACGGCTATCCCATCGACATCCAAGGCTTCATTATTGCGGCTGGCTAAGCCGGCCTCTTCCGATTGCATTTGTGCGCGGCTCGTCAAGAACCGCTCGCGAGCGTCACGGGTGAGACGTATGTTGCTTGCCAAGGTGCTGTTTAGGGAGTGTTGCGCATCACTCGTGATAACCGAGCGGATTGCATCTTCCTTTGCTGCAAACTCTGAGGCGGGGGATCCAAGGAGCACATTCACAGCAGCACTTTCAGCTCCGTTGCCTATACTATTCACAGCACGTAGCTTGATGGAGTAAGCGGTACCGTTTGTGAGACCCGTGATGACCACTGGTGTTGCCGCAGTACCGGCACTGGTCCAAGTACCACTATCGTCTAGCTCATACTCGTAGTCAGAGATATCAGCGCCGCCAGTATTAGACGGCGCAGTGAACGCGATGGATACCTGACCGTTACCCACTGTTGCTACCAAGTCCGATGGCGCGCTGGCTACTGTTGCACTGTACACAGCAGCACTTTCAGCTCCTTTGCCTGCACTGTTCACAGCACGCAGCTTGATGGAATACGCGGAACCGTTTGTGAGGCCCGTGATGACCACTGGTGTTGTGGTTTTACCGGCACTGGTCCAGTTTCCACTGTCCAATTGGTACTCATAGTCAGTGATAGCAGCGCCACCATCATCAGTAGGCGCAGTGAAGGCTATGGACACCTGACCGTCACCCACTGTTGCTACCAAGTCCGATGGCGCGTTGGCTAATGTTGCACTGCTAGGTGCTGTTCCAATGTAAAATGAATAAGTAACGCCAGCCAAGTAATTAGTGTCATTCGTAGTCTAATTTCCAGCCGCCAACGAGAATGAGAAGCCCATATAAGTTTGCGCCGCGAAGCTATCAGCGTCAGCACCGGTTTGCGTTAGCGCTGTTACCGTTACGGAATCTATGCCCAGACAAAGTGCGATAAGTTCAGGCGTAATTGGGCTACCCCCCCCCGCCCCATGAATTACCGTTGTACCACTGCGTACCGCCACTGAATTACTCGGTGCCGGGGGCCGCAGCCACCTCAACTTTCGCCCACTGCTGGTCGGCATCGTCAATCATTTTGATTGTGCAAAAAAGCCCGAGAGTGTTATCGGTTGGCAGGGACCCTTCCAGCGCCGCGGCCCCCCCGCTCCACGCCATGACCGCACAAATTACAGCTGTTCGTATCCAATTTAGCATGATGGTAGTCCCTTAATAACCCAGCCAGTCCAACGGGCGATTTATATCGTGATTGCTGCTTCTATCTGTGCGCGAGCTGCGCCTTTGCGTGCTCGATTGCTCATAAAGCAGATGCAGTTTGACCCGATAATTGCGGATCGTCTCGCTAAAGATTTGAGATATACCACCGACGTGTCTTATGCCCTACTTGTTCCGCGCGGACTTACACACTGGTTCATAAAATCACGCTATCACATGCCTGAAAGCGATCAAGCTATATATGATTCAGGCACCCTGATCACAGACTGCCTCCCCCTCACCCCAGACGAATGTGCTCAGCCCGCTGGCATCGATCAATTGAACATCGTATTTGGTAGGAACAACGATACTTGTGGGAAAGCGATTAGCACGATTAACGTGAACAGCATCGCGAACCAAAATGGGGTGACCCCTCTGAAAATATCTCCAAGTGCGACTTTGGGCGCGACTGATTTCACGATGAATACGTTGATCCCAACAGGTGGCGATATCAGTCCCATTTCTAACGTGAGCACAACCAACACACCGAACCAAATTGGATCAATGCCGAGTTGTAGAACAACAGGGAAAAAGATCGGCAAAGTCAGCACGAGCATTGCGAAGCCCTCAAGAAAGCAGCCCAAGATCAGATACATCAACAGCATAAGCGCAAGAATTACCAAAACTGGAAGATCAAGCGCAACCAGTGCACCGCCCACGAAAGCAGGCACGTGACTGAGGGCAAGAAATGGATTGATCATATGTGCGCCGCTCAAGATCAGCATAACCGTCGCAGTCGTCACGATAGAGCTGCGTGCAGAGTGCCAGAAGGCCGCAAAGCTGAGCGTGCGCGTGACGATGCCATAGATCACGACCAATGCTGCACCCACGCCAGCGGCCTCAACAGGTGAGAACAGGCCGCCATAGATGCCGCCAATTGTGACCACGATCACGAGCAAGATCGGCAATGCCCCTGTCAGAGCGCGCAGTCTTTCAGCGCCACTTGAACGAGGACCGCGCGGGCCAAGCTCGGGCTTGATCCAGCAGATGATCCACACAGTCAGCACGAACATCATGAGCAGCAATAAGCCCGGAAAAACGCCTGCGAGGAACAACCGGCCAATAGATTGCTCGGTTAGAATTGCGAAGATGACGAAGCCTGTTGAGGGGGGGATTAAGATGCCGAGCGTTCCGCCAGCGGCGACCACGCCAGTAGACAAGCGCTGATCATATTTGAAGCGCTCCATCTCAGAGAGGGAAACTTTGCCCATCGTCAATGCAGATGCGACGGAGGAACCTGACAAGGCTGCGAACCCACCACAGCCGACAACTGTGGCAGAGGCAAGCCCGCCACGGACATGGCCGATCATCGCATAGGCTGCAGTGTAGAGCTGACGGCTCATCCCCGTCGCAGTTGCAACATTGCCCATCAAAATGAACAGCGGGACGACAACCAATTCCGATGACGATGCAAGCGTGAACGTTTCGGACGACAACAAGCTCATCGCTGCGTTCCAGCCTTTTAGGGCGCAAATGCCAACAAAACCCACAAGAAACATTGCGAAGGCAACAGGAATACGGATGGCGAGCAGCACCAAAAGCGTAGCGAGACCGATGAAACCTGTAACTTCGACGCTCATAATTCTGTTGCTTTCTCGCGGCGGATGTCGCGGCCAGACAGGCTTAATTCAGCTGCACGCAGAAGCATGCCAAGGGCTGTGACGATTGAAAAGGCTGCGAGCCCCCATTGGAACCACGCTTTGGGCAGTCGCAACAAGTTGGTCGATAGGTTTAGCATGATGCTTAACTTTGCGCTTTCATAGATTGCATATGCGATGAATAAGAAAATGATTGCGCCCAAAAGCGCCGAAATGATATCGATGAAGCGGTTAACAGCAGGGGAAAAACGCGGCTCAAGCAGATCAACCGCGATATGCCCACCATCGCGGTCACACATCGCCATGCCGCCAAATACCAATACGACCATCCCCATCGTGACCATATCTTGCGATCCATAAAGCGGGCTGCCAAAAAAACGCCCGACGACATCGATCATAATCACAATGACCTCGACCAAAAGGCCGAGGGCACCAAGGTTTGCGGACAAACCCAAAAGCCTGTCCGCCCATGTGCGTAAGTTTACGAGCAAACGCTTAGTTGCCCTGCATCGCAGCAAGCGCGTCTTCGCCGCCAACCTTTGCCACGTATGCGCCTGTCACGCCTGCAATAACGTCTGCAAACGCAGCTGCTTCAGCCTCTGAAAGATCAACAAACGTGTTGTCGTCAAGCGCCCGCGCAGCTGCGACACCAGCGTCAGAAGTCGCGTTCCATGCGTCTTCCGCGCTTTTGGAAATAGCGGTGTTGCCAGAGCTATCGAGCGCCGCTTTTGCAGCATCGCTAAGGTCGTTGTACTTGGCCTCATTCATGACCGCGTAGAAGGCCAAACGCCCAAGGTTCGCACCAAAAGTATAGCTGCTTGCCACTTCGTCTAGTTTGAAATCACTCAAAGTGGACGAACCCGTGATCACACCATCGATGAGACCCGTTTGAAGCGCATTATAGACTTGGTTGATCGGCATCTGCACAGGCGTTGCACCCAAAGCGGTGGCGACTTCGGCGGCAGTTGCACCTGCGACACGCACTTTAAGACCCGCCATATCCGCAGGGGTGCGCACTACCTTGTCTTTCATAATCAAAACGTTTGGCTCTGACGTCCACATCGCAACAGGCACAGTTGCGGTAAACTCACCCGCAAGATGCGCATCATAGGCAGCCCACATCGCTGCGTAGCCATCGTCTTCGTTGCTCAACGTACCAGGAAGTTCTACGATCATTGTCTTTTCAAACTGTGAAGACGTGTAGCCAGGAAGACCCCAAGCAATGTCAGCCGCGCCTTGAACAACGCGGACGTATTGCTCGACAGGACCTGCGCCCAGCTCACCGCCGTGATAGCCGCGTACGCTGACTTCGCCATCAGTCGCAGCCATAAGATCTGCGTTCATTTTTTCGATGACAGACGCGTTTACTGTGTGAAACGGCGGTGTGAAGTTGGCAAAGCTCAGCTCTTCGGCGAATGCTGGCAGAGCGGATGTAAGTGCGATGGCCGAAGCGGCCAAAAGGGTCGTAAATTTCATGTCTGTTCCTCCCGAATGTGACATGGTTGATGAATAGGCGCGCACCTCCCAGAGCGCGCCCAAGCTGGGGCTTGGCTAGTCAGCCTTTGTGCGCCAGCTGTCGGCATAATTTTCACGGGCGTCTTTGGCATAGGGCGTGTCAGACACGCGCACCCGAATATCTGTTTGCACGTGCTGTTCGGTTGACGTCTTGCCGGTTTGCGCGGGCTCGCCCCACTTCAGGTTAAGCACATCCCCGATTTGCACCGATGGATCAACAACACCAAGGCTCAGGAAACAGCGCTCGTTATAGCTGTAGCCATTGAACATGCTCATCCCCATCATCTTATCACCCTGCATCACCATATCCGCGGTAGACGACGCGTAATTGGGTTGCGGGAAATCAATCCATTTGAACGGCGTACCCTGTTCAAGCCCGCTGGCGATCACCCTCAGAACATCTTCTTTGTTCCATTCAAACGTAACTTTCTTACGGTTCGGGCCATCCTTCATTTTTTGCAAAGCGGCTTTGCCGATGAAGTCGTCCTTTTTCCAACCGATGTAAAAACTGTACCCAAGCTCAAACGGATTCACATAATAATCAGCGATATCATCGGAGACGTAGCTACCTCCAATTGACCCGACCGCCTCATAGCTATCTGCACCGAGCCAATCACAGTACTCTTGCATCATTCCGTCGCCAGAATAGATCCCCGGCAAGGGCGATGGAATCCAACCGGATTCGAGCGTGTTTGTTGAGTAAGCGCGGCTGCCAACTTGCACCAAATTCACACCAATGTCGCGCGCCGCTTGCAATATTGTGGACTGAATATGGTGCTTGTCCCCGTAAGGGCCCCAGATTTCTAAACCCGGTGCGCCTGCCATGCCGTGACGCAAAGCCTGAACCTTTTTAGCCCCTACGTTTATCTCATCCACATGAAAGAACGGGATATCTTTGACAGGACCGCCATTGATCTTTTCAAAGATCGCAGGCGCATCTGGTCCTTGGATCTGAAAACGGTAATGCGTGCGCATAATCCGCTCACCATCTGGCCGACTGTCAGAACGGGGATCATGGAAAAGACGCACTTTCCATGTACCGATGGCCGCTTGGAACTTCACCCAATTCGCGGTTGGCGCGCGCCCGACCAGAATGAACTTATCTAAACGTTCGCGGAAGATGATCATGTCACCGATGACATGTCCCGCAGGCGTGACAGGCACAAAATGCTTTGCGCGGTTCAGGTCAAAATTGGCAAACCCGTTAATCCCGACATAGGCCAAAAACGCTTCAGCGTCAGGGCCTTCAACGGTTAACTCGTCCATGTGATGGGTTTGATCAAACAGAACAGCATGATCGCGCCACGCGACTTGCTCATCACGCCAGTTAGAGAACTCGGGTGCAACAATCGGATATACATACATTCCAATTTTGGAGTTGCGCAGCATGTCGACTGGATTGCCGTGCTGAGAAATGACCGAACTAAGACTAGACATATTGTGATCCCCCTTAAACTTACGAAGATGCGACCAAAGACAAACCGGGCACATCTTTCGAAAGCTTCGGTTGGGCTTCTGTCAAATAGTTGAAATTGATAAGAGCAAGACGCGCATGTTCGCGGGTTAGTGCCTCTGCGCGCGCGCCTTCGCGATTTACAATGGCTTCGATGATTGCGCGGTGTTGGCGCTGTGCGTAGCGAAGCGAGTCTTGGAAATCAGGGATCAAAGCTTGATCGCTCAAGAATGCAGACGGCGAGGCTAGTGGCAACAAGCTCATACGCTCAATCTCGCGCGCAATCAGCGTGCTTTGACAAGAGCGCGCCAGCACATCGTGAAAGAGTGCGTTTTGCTTGACGTAAAGGTCAAAATCCAGATCTTTGGGATCTGTGAGCGCATCATCAATCGCCTCAAGCGCAGCATAAGCTTCGTCGAGCAGGTCCAGCGCGACACCGCGCTCGGCTGCCAAACGCGCCGCTGTTCCTTCGATCACGCCACGTATCTCGATTGCGTCTGCAATGTCGTCTTTAGAGAACGTCGCGACGCGACAGCCGCCTGTTGTGATCCGCTCAAGCAAACCTTCTGAAATCAGGCGATCCATCGCTTGTCGAAGCGGTGTGCGGGACAAGCCTAATTGCTTTGCTACGGCTACCTCGGGAAGACGCTGACCACCGGAAAAAGCCCCCCCCAATATAAGCGAGCGTAAGCCAAGAATGGCCTTATCGAGTTGGCTCATATTCCCTTTAGGCATTTGCATCCCTTCCAAACGACGGGCCCTCAAACATGTGATGTAGAACGCCATTTTGTATACACTGAATAAAGAATCACGATGGATTAATTCAATTTATAGTTAATATTAGCTTTAGCGAGTCTTAAATTGTATACAATTAAAAAATTCATGATAAAACTAATTTTGTAAATCGGGGTACTTCAATGAGCCAAACGCTCCTCATTTCTGGCCTTTTGTGCGACGCGACTGTTTGGCGTCCGCTTCTTGAATGCATCGATGGCAAAGTTGCTGACTTTTCGACACAAGACAATCTCACCACGATGGCGCGCGATTGTTTAAGAAAGCACAGCGGGCACCTAAAGATCGCAGGGCATTCAATGGGAGCGCGCGTTGCAATGGAAATGGCGCGGCTTGCACCTGAGCGTGTCGAAAAGCTTGCACTGCTGGACACAGGCATCCATCCGCTGCGCGATGGTGAGCCCGCGAAACGTGCAGAAATCGTTCACTTTGCGCATGAGAACGGCATGGCCGCTTTGGCCAACCGATGGTTGCCCGACATGGTATACGCCCCGAACCAAAGCAACAAAGCGCTTATGACAAAGCTCAAGAACATGGTCCTGCGCGCAACTCCAGATCTCCATGCGCGCCAAATCAAAGCACTTGTGGATCGCCCAGATGCGTCAGCATATTTGGCGCAGATAGAATGCCCTGTCCTCTTGATCGTCGGCCAAGAAGACCAATGGAGCCCAGTCTCCCAGCATGAGGACATGCTGAAATTGCTGCCAAACGCCCGATTGGAGATTATCGCAGACGCAGGGCATTTCGCACCCATTGAACAACCGGAAAGCGTCGCGCGGCTTTTGGCTGATTTCTTGAGTTAACAGCGACCGATTGAGCGCTCTTCACGAACCACTTTAATCAGACTTTTTCTTTCCCAAGCTCTCATCGAATGAGACACCCATTTGATCGCCAATCTTTTGCAGCAATGGATATTGGACAGCCATATCCATGATCGAGTCCATCGCGGTCGTCACAGGCGATTTCGGCCCAGTGTCGCCGCCAGACGCGCCGCCAAGGCCCGTCACGTGGTTCACATTGATCGACTTGATCTTTTCAGCGGGCTTCACCATTTCGCTGACAATCTTAGGCATTGCTTCCAACCGCGCCTTCTCCAATTCCATCGCGACCAACGCATCGCTACGCGCATTTTCAGCTTCAATTAGCGCGCGTTTTGCTTCCGCTTCCGCGAGCTTTACGGCTTTTTCCGCATCAGCAGCCTCGCGACGCGCTGCGGCTTTGTCCTTGGCTGTGGCTTTGTCACTATCAGCTGCAATTGCTGCGCGGGCCGCTGTTGTCTTGGCCTCCGCTTCGGCGGAGATGCGTGAGAGCTCTAAACGACGTTCTGCATCGGCCATTGCACGGATCGTCTCGACTGCTTCAGCGGCTTTAACAGCTTCGCCGCGCGCGCCATCAGCTTCAACTTGCGCGCGGCTTTCTTCTTGGCTTTTTGCCGCAATCGCAATCAAACGGTCTTGCTCCGCGATAGAAAGCGCTTGCTCACGCTCCACTTCGGCCGTCTGTATTGAGCGTTCCATATCGATCTTGGCTTTGGTCGCCGCGCGTTCGCTATCTGCTTTCTGTTTGGCGATTTCAGCGATCTGCGCGGCAGCAAGCGTTTCAATTTCCTGTTGCTGCGCGATCTCGGCGCGGCGCTCTTCGAGATCAATCTCTAAGCGTTTGCGCGCGGCTTCCATGCCCGCACGGCGCACAGAAACTTCGCTGTCTGCATCAATCTCTGCGCGCTCTTTCTTGGACTTGGCAATGACCTCCGCCAGCTTGCGCATACCCACCGCGTTAAAGGCGTTGTTCTCATCCAAAGCCGCGAAAGGCGTTTGGTCGAGCGCCGTCAGAGAGACAGAATCCAGTTGCAAACCATAACGCGCCAAGGTGTCTTTCAAACCGTCACGCACTTCGCTCACAAATTGCGCGCGGTTTTCGTGCAGCTCATCCATGCTCATCCGAGCCGCAACGGAACGCAACGCATCAATCATCATACCATCAAGCAAACTGCGCAGCTCGTCGCGTTGAAATGTGCGTTTGCCAAGTGTTTGAGCCGCGCTTGTGATCGCGTCTTCCGTCGGGCTGACGGACACATAGAATTCAGCACCCACATCGACCCGCAAACGGTCTTGCGTGATCAAAGAAGAGTCACCCCGTCGATCCACGTCCAATCGCAACGTCGCCATGTTGACGCGGGAAATTTCGTGGAAATAGGGGATCGCAAGCACGCCGCCATCAATCACAACATGCCGACCGCCCACTCCTGTACGCAGCAAACTGACCTCGTTGGTTGCGCGTTCGTACCACCATGCGGCCAACGCGATAATGATAGCAGCGACGATGACAATGAGAATGATCCAGCCAATAATGCCCATCTTTTCTTCCTCCTTATAAACCGTGCGCGCGGCAGGTCAGATTTGACGCCATGCCACCATCGGCTTGAATGTTGAAACCTCTGATCCACTGGGTCATGTCCGACAAAAGGAACATGATCACTGGGGCAATATCTTCGGGTGTGCCGGGCCGATCCATCGTATCGCGATCTTCCGTTGCACGTTCGCCTAACGTTTTGATGAAGTCAGACAAGATCGGCGTATCGACAGGACCGGGGCTGACGGCGTTCATGCGAATGCCGCGATCCCGCCACGTCCAGCGGTTTTGCATCGTCCATGCGATAAGCAATTCTTTGGAAAAGAAATAGCTGCGCCCACTCTCTGAAGAGACTTTCCAACGCTCGATAAACGAATCTAAATTGTGGTAATCTAAATTCTCGGCGGCTTTGATTGCTTCAACAGCCTTGGGCCAGCCATGTCCAGCGAGCGAAGCAACATTCACAATGCTCGCCCCATCCGCCAGTTTTGGAACGATCCCATGGGTGAGCCGCTTCAGCCCGAGCCAATTGACCTGCAACAGCTTGTTTGCTGGTTGCGTCGGCGGAAGGCCTGCGTTGTTCACCAGCCCATCAATGTCCTCAGGAAGCACATCAATCAGCGCATCAATCGTGCGCGGATCTGACAGATCCGCACGGTAAAATTCGTCGACGTGATCAAAACACTTGTTCACATCAACGCCCAAAACCTCTGCGCCTTGTTCGGACAAAACCCGTGCCGTTTCGAGGCCAATTCCAGAGGATGTTCCAGTGACTAAGATTCGTTTGCCTTTGACGATATCCTTCATTATCAAAACACCGGCGGATATTGTTTTTGGCCACGATCAAGCGTGATCCAACGCGTTTCGGAAAAGCTTTCTTGCGACCACCGTCCACCGTAGCGCCCCATGCCGCTGGCTTTGGCCCCCCCGAACGGCGCATGTGCTTCGTCGTTGATCGGTGAACAGTTGATGTGGCACATGCCGGTTTCAAGCAGCGTCGCCATTTGCATTGCACGATGCTCGTTCCTGCTTATGATCCCTGCCGAGAGGCCGTATTCCGTGTCATTGTTCATCGCAACGGCTTCAAAATCATCTTTGAAAGGGACAACGACAGCGACGGGACCAAAAGTCTCATCACGCCATATGTCCATGTCAGACGTCACATTCGTCACAATCGTCGGCTCAACAAACCGTCCGTTCACGCCACCACCGATGGCGATCTTGGCCCCTTTCGCCACCGCATCTTCAAGCTGATGTTTAACGCGTGCTGCTTGGCGGTCATTGATAAGAGGTCCAATAACATTGGCTTTGTCCGCAGTATTACCAGTCTTTAGTTTCGCCGCACGCGCGACGAAACCTTTCAGGAATTCGTCAAAAACTTGCTCTTGCACCAAGACTTTTTCGACGCTCATACAAATCTGACCTTGGTGCATGAATGCGCCAAAGCTCGCAGATGACGTAGCGCGCTCCATATCCGCATCTTCGAGAACGATCAGGCTGTCTTTGCCCCCGAGCTCAATGCAGGCTTTCTTGAGATGCGCGCCGCATTTAGCTGCGATGCGTCTGCCAACAGCGGCGGAGCCTGTGAAAGCCACACCTTTGACCTTGGGATTGTCGACCATCTCGTCGCCGACTTCGGCTACATTGTCGCGCGAACAGGTGATTACGTTGAACACACCGGGGGGCACGCCGGCCTCTTCCATAACTTCTGCAAAGAATAATCCACCTTGATACGGCGTCTCTTCCGAAGGTTTCAAAACGATTGTGTTCCCCATCGCCATTGGCACCGAGAAAGGCCGCGTCGCCAGAATGCCGGGCATGTTCCAAGGGCTGATCACGGAAATAACCCCCATCGGAAAGCGCACCGCATTTGAGACTTTACCGTTCAGCGACGGCAACACCTCTCCGATTGGGGCATAGCACACGGCTGCTGCCGCTTTGAGCATTTCGGGCATAACCTTGGTCTCGTAGACACCTTTGCCGTACCAGCCACCGCCTTCAAACTGGGCCGCAGGAATGTAATCGCCTGCGCGTTTCTCGATAATCTGCGCGACCTTGAGCATTATGTTCGCGCGATCTTGGAACTTGAGCGCAGCCCATGCCGGAAAAGCGGCTTGCGCGGCATCAATTGCGCGGCGCGCATCTTGACAAGTTGCATCTGGAATGCGCGCCCAAAGGGACCCATCGTTCGGGTTCGTATCATCAAACTGGCGCGACATTTGTTGCCATTCGCCATTGATGTAGATCCCTTTGATATTGGGAGCGGAGGTTGCCATATCTAACATATCAATCTCTTTCGAATTGGCCCGAAGGGCGGCGGCGGTAAATTTCAACGCGGGGGCGTTTGTAAACTTCGATCACAGGTGGTAGCGCATTGTCGGCTTCTACACTTACATTGGAAGGCGTTGGTCTTAGCTTTTGCACTTCGCTAGACGAGCGGTTCCGCGCATTTTTGGCGGCTTGCTCGATATCCTTCAGAACAACATCAATCTTGGAATGCGCCAATTGCTTTGCAGCAATGGCTGTCTCTTTCGAAGGCCCGCGCGGTGCCTCGGCAGAGGTTTTCGTGGCGATTGCGACAAGATCATCGATCGATCCACCAATTTGCTGATCAGCGCTGCGCCGCGGTGTCGGGTCAACGGCAGTTCTAATTCGTTTCATGGCCTCGGTTGGCGCAGATGTGCGTTTTGATGGCTTATCGCTCGTCTTGCTCCCCGCACCGAGATAGGCGCGTTGCACCGCCGGATCATTCGCCAATGCTGCTGCCGAGTTTTCATAGGTGATACGTGTGTTTTCCAACAAATACCCACGGTCTGAAATGGCAAGACTTTGCTTGGCATTTTGTTCAACCAAGAGCACGCCGATCCCCAGATCTCTTACATGGGTCAGGTTCTGGAACAACTCTTTGCAAAGCAAAGGGGACAGCCCCAAAGACGGTTCGTCCAGCATCAGGATTTCGGGTGCGGACATCATCGCACGGCCGATGGCGACCATTTGCTGCTCGCCCCCAGACATTGTGCGCGCGATCTGGCTTTGACGTTCTTGCAACTTTGGGAATTGCGACAACACACGCTCAAGGTTCTCGCGCTCCGCCTCTCTCGCGCGCGAGGAGTATGCGCCAAGCAGCAGGTTCTCTTTTACCGTGAGATCGCCAAAAATTCCGCGCCCTTCTGGCACAAGCGCAACGCCCTTTTCGACGATTGCATCGGAAGATAGTCCCGTGAGGCTATCGCCGCTCAATGTGACGCGACCTGAAACCTTGCCTTCGCAAATCCCAGAAATCGCGCGCAGCAACGTCGATTTGCCTGCACCATTCGCGCCAAGGATAACAACAATTTCCCCCGATCCGACGTTGATCGAAACGTCATTCAAAGAGGGGTGCTGGCCATAAGCCGCTGAAAGATTTTTGACATCAAGCATCATCATCCCCCAAATATGCGCGGATTACTTCTTGGTCTGACAGAACCTCATCCGTGGTTCCTTCGACAATTTTGACGCCTGACGACATCACGACACAGCGATCACAAAGCGAGCGGATCGCGTCCATCACATGTTCAACCATCACAACCGTGCGACCTTCATCGCGCAAGGTGTGGATCAGCTCGATCCCTGTCTCAAGCTCGGTCGGATTCAAGCCCGCAAGCCACTCGTCCAGCAACAGAACTTTCGGTTCGCCCGCCAAAGTACGCGCCAGCTCGACCCGTTTTTGATCAATGTATGTCAGCGAAGAAACTGGCGCGTGGCTCATCGCATCCATGCCGACGCGCTCCAATACGCTATGAGCGAAATCTTCCGCCTCACGACCCCAGCGCCGTTTATGGCCGTAAACTGCCCCTGCCATAACGTTTTCTAATACCGACAGACCCGGCAAAAGGCGCACCAACTGAAACGTGCGCCCAATGCCCGCGCGCGAAATGGATTGCGCGGCACTGTCAGAAATCAAACGGCCTCGCAGCGAAATACGGCCCTCGGTTGGTTGAAAGACGCCTGAGATCATATTGATCATCGTGGTTTTGCCAGACCCGTTGGGACCGATGACACCGACCATTTCATGCTCGCCCACATCAAACGACATGTTCGACACCGCAACCAAACCGCCGAAACGTTTGGTGGCATTCTTGACCGAGAGGACAGTTGACGGTGCCTTCATGACCGCCCCCTTGCGCGCGCGCGCAATTGCTCAAGCCGGCCAACAACGCCATGCGGAAGGAAATACACAATTATGAGGAAAGCAAAGCCCAGCACCAAAATGGATTGATTTGGGAAATTTGAATCGACCCAGTTCCAGATGAGCAAAAACGGGATGACCCCGGCAACTGGCCCCCAAAGACGGCCTGATCCCCCCAAGAGTGCCATGATCACGACGAAGAAACTTAGATGTGGAGAAAAGACTTGATTGGGTTCGATGTAACTCCACCGCGGTGCGATAATTGCGCCAACGATGGCTGCGAAGAAACCAGTAGTTGTGAAGAGAATCACCTTGGTCGTCGCCGTGTTGATCCCAACATGACGCGCGACAGTTTCGTCCCCGCCAATGATGCGCAGCGCAAAGCCAAGACGGGATCGGCTAATGATCCAACCCAACAGATAGACGGAGGCGGCAGTTACCAGCAACATCCAATAGAGGTGCGTATCAGTGAAGTCTGTCAGCACATAGAGGCCGCGTGAGCCAAGGAAGTTGTTCTGAACCCAGCTCACCAAATTGCGGATCATTTCCGCCAGACCCAGCGTAAAGATTACGAAATAGACGCCCGACAGGCGCAGCGTGGCAAGTCCGATCAGCGCCGCGAGTGCTGCGCCAATGAGTGCAGACAGCGCGAGCATCGACCAGAAACTCGCGTCATAGTCACTCATGCCTGAGCCGACCACAAAACCGCCAATCCCGAAGAACGCCGCCGAGGCGAGCGAGATATAGTGGGTCGGACCAGAGAACAGCATCCACGATGTGGCCAATGCGGTGTACATCATCACGTCGACACCGATCCCTAGCCAATAGCCATTCGTCACCATCGGCCAAAACGCGGCCAACCCGACGAGAACCGCTGCCCAGATGAGCTCTTGCCATGTTGCAGGCTTCATACTGCGCGCCTCCCGAACAAGCCTTGCGGGCGGAACAACAGGATCATCACGAAAATGAAGTAAGCGGCCGCCAAGGTCAGACCCGGATCGATCAAAGTCGCGACACCTGTCTCGACAAGTCCAAGGATGATCGCGGCGACGATAGCACCACGGATTTCACCGACGCCGCCCATAATGACAATGATCAGAGCTTTCAGCGTAAAGACCACTCCGATGGAGGCATCAAGCGTGATGAATGTCGAAATCAAAGCCCCGCCCACGGCCGTAATCGTTCCGCCCAATGCAAATGCCAAAGCAGAGACGCGCGGAACGTTGATGCCAACGAGGCCTGACGCTTCTGTCGACACAGATAGAGCGCGCACCGCAACACCGGGGCGCGAATAGTGAAGCCAGATGTAAAGGCCGACAGCGATTAGAACAGCAATTAAGAAAGCAACAAGACGGTTTAGTGAGGTCGTCGATCCCAATATTTGGATCGGCTCGCTCAGATATTTATAAAAGAAGAAGCCACCTTCAATCGACACCATAATGCCGATGAAAATGAAGGACATGCCAAATGTCGCAAGGATACTATCGACCTCAAGCGCACCTTGGGTTTTTGAGCGGCGCACAAGCGGGGTAAGCAAGAAGCGATAGATCAACCAATTGCCAATGAAGGCCACAGGGATCACCAAGATAACCGTAAGGATCGGGCTGATCTGCGCCGTCGTGTAAAGCCAGAAAGCCGCTAACGCGCCAAGCACCAAGACCTCACCGTTGGCAAGATTCATGATCCGCGCGACACCGTATTGCAAATTCAGGCCCATCGCGACAAGCGCGTACGTGCCTGACAAAAGCAGGCCGGAAACAAGTATGTCCAGCATTCAATCCCCCGAAGATGGTCGGGCGGGAGTAGTGTCCCCGCCCAATCCAATTCTTATTACTCAGACCAACCTTCTTTGACGCGTACAGGAACCGCGCCGTCGACGTTTGATCCTTTCACACCGCGAAAGACCCCGTCTTGCCACTGGCCCACGGACCAGAATTTGTTGGAGAAGTTGTTCTCAAAGCTCAACTCGCCCATGACCGTGTCAAACGAATTGTCCTTGATGTATTGCGTGACAACGTCACGATCCAGCGTTGCTGCACCGACAATCGCCTGCTCAAGGATTTGTAAGGACGCATAGGTGTTTGCGGATGCCCAGTAATCAGCTTCCTTACCCGTGATTTCCATATGCGCATCGCGATACTTTGCAATCGCTGGGTTTTCGACGTCCGTACCGCCTGCACCCAAAACGTTGTTGATCTTGTTGCCATAGGCTCCCTTGAACGCAGGGAAGCTTGTTGCGACCGCCGAATAATAGACATTCACATCAAGGTTTTCGATGATCGCTTGCTCTGCAAGACCGAAGCTGTCAGGCGGATAGGACCACGCGACAAAGGCTTTCGCGCCACTATCTTTCGCACCTTTCATCACAGGGCTTAGATCAGGTGTCCCGAGCGGATATGACT
The DNA here is from genome assembly GCA_000156115.1 of Rhodobacteraceae bacterium HTCC2083. Lineage (GTDB taxonomy): Bacteria > Pseudomonadota > Alphaproteobacteria > Rhodobacterales > Rhodobacteraceae > Planktotalea. The sequence continues at coordinate 2,901,646 of DS995276.1, read as the reverse complement.
TGTCATAGACAATATCAAAGCCCGCTTCGCCAAACAATTCACGTGCTCGAACTGACAGCTCAATACCGAAGGCATCAGCTACGTTGACCATCGCGATCTCATTGCCAATTGTGCCTGCTTCACGCTGCTCAATCAGGATTTCCTTTACACCGTCCACGAAAGCCGTGGTGGTGCCGAGGGTGAAGAACAGATTTGGATAGCGCGTCGTCAGCTCTTCCATTTTGTCGGTGATCGCAGAAACAGCAATCATTGGATAGCCAAACTTGCCATAAATCGGAGCCGTGGCGATGTTGAAGCCAGTGCCGTAAGGGGCGACGACGAAATCAACTTTGTCCTGCGTCGCGAGACGCTGCGCGAGCTTGATATGCTCTCCGGGGTTCGTCTTGTCATCGTACTCGATGAGTTCGATCATCTTCTTTTCACCACCGACGTCCAAGCCGCCGCGTGCGTTAACTTGCTCGACCCACAGCTGAACATTCGGCCACTGAGTCACAACAGCGCCGCCCGCGAGAGGTCCTGTTTTAGGCGCAATCGCCCCAATCTTTATCATGTCCTGTGCAAACAATGATGTTGAGGCAACGGCCAACACTGCAGCAAGGCCAAAAAGGCTTCTTCTATACATAGATCTCTCCCTGGATTGTTGTGGCAGATGGCCCGTTACAATGCCGACTCGTTCGCAGTCGGAGGACCTTGTTGGTAAATGGTGCATTGATACTGCCTTTAAAATCAATGCATTTGTAAATATCTCGCGCTGAGGAACACTTACGGCGTTGACTCCAACATCTTGGAGCGACGATTGCTTCATCGTAAGTCAACTCCCCAAGCCCCCCTTCAAAGATATTGCGTTCAGCAATCCACGCGCGAGAGTCGTCAAAAAACTCGCGCGAATATGGCTCAAAGACGATGCGCTCACCGGGTCCAAACAAGCGAGTATCCATTTGATCGCGGAACCGCTCTGGGAACTCATCGCGATAATAATGGGTGTAAAGCTCTTGGCGCAGATCAATGTCTTTTTGAGCCATACGTAGGGCTTTGAAGTATTTTTCGATATCCTCAACATCTGCCTCTTCGGAGACCATAACCGCCATCATAAATGATGTATCGAGCACTTTCCTAAAGCCAAGTTGTTCCATGAAATAATAGGGACCACTAAAGAGATTCACGGCTGGAACCGCGCTGTCGATCAAGTTTTCCATCCGCTTAAACAACAACCCATCAGCAAAGCTGAGATTGATCTCGTTGTGAGACAAGAAAGGTTCTAGCGCTTGAATGGTCGAATAGTGGCTACCGGACTGATACCCGACCGAAATAGGAACGTTCGCCAAGTCTTCGGGTGTTTTGATATCACTGTCATGAGGAACAAAAATCCCGCAAGGGGATACAGAATAGGCATTCGCATAAAGCTTCCCATGCCCGGAAGCCGCCGCCACGTTCACAGTCCAATGGCAAGCAGAACTCACGTCACATGTGCGACCCTTTTCAAACGTCTGATAGGCACCAACACGATCCCCTAGATCATGACGATCACCTGAGGCCGACTTCAATTGATCTTCGAGCGTGTACTCCAAACCGACGTCTTCAAAGTACCCTTTCTCCAAAGCGATCCATTCATGCAGTCGCATGTGCGGTGCGATCACAAATTTTCCCATGCTGTTTCCTCTCAACGTTCTCTTCGGATCACACTGGCACCCAAAAGCTCAATAGACCAACCCCATATCTTTGATATAAGATATCGAATTAATTGATGAGCTTGTTTGGAAAGACCCCCGACCATGAATGAAACCCTACGCGGTATCGATTTCGGCGCGCTTGAAACGCTACAGCTTGTGTATCGGCTGCGTTCGTTCACGGCTGCTGCTGAAACCCTGAACGTCAAACAGTCCTCAGTCAGCTACACGATTGATCGTTTGAGAAAGTCGTTTTCTGACCCTCTGTTTGTGCGCCAAGGCAATCAGATCTCTCCGACTGACAAATGCATAAGTCTCGTAGGCTATGCAGAACGTATCTTGGCAGAAATTGAGCGCGCCTCCCAACCAGATATTTTCGATCCTGCCTCTTTGAGAGCCACTGTATCAATCTCTGCAACCTATCTGTCGCGCGCTGTTCTTTTGCCGAAACTGGTGCGGGATCTGCGAAACGAAGCCCCAAACATTACAATTGAATTGATCACAGGGTTCACTGATGCAAATCAACAATTGCTTTCCGGCAAAGCTGACATGGCGTTGTCGCCAGTCGCGATCAACGAAAGTGGGATAAACGGCAAGTTTCTATTTGATGATCCCTATGTTTGCGTGATGGACCCCGCGAACAAGCTAGCCCAAGCAGATATGACGCTGGAACAGTTTGCCTCTGCAGCGCATATGTTCATTCATTACGGCCAGAAGTGGCAGCCACCCTTTCGCAAAAAACTCAAAGACTTAGGCTATATAATGAGCCCAATGATCAGTACTGCTAATCCAGAAGATGTTGGGCTTATGCTACCGGGAACGGATCTGATTGTGACTTTGCCCTCGCGCATAGCACAGCAGTTTGCACCACAATTTCAGCTGCGACCCTGCCCGGTGGATGCAGTTGCACAGTTGAATTTCTATTGGCCTGCAAGGCTAAACAATTCGCCGCTGCATATTTGGATGCGAGATAAGATTTTCAATCTTGCGCAAGATCCGGGTTAGTTAAATACAGCGCGACCATAGTGCGGTGAACTGTCTGATTTGAAAGTCAAAGAGACTTGCCACGCAGATTGTGTAGTGTAGCGCAAGCGGTATCAGTCCAATACCGTTTAAGGCTGTCACGAGCGGTTGAACGCAAACAGTATAAGGACTTCAACTGAGCGAAATAAGATGGATCACTCAAGCAACAAGAACCGAAATCATTCCGGCTTGATCCGCAGATGACTTGGGAAGCGTGTGTTCGAAATGGGCGATGATGAACATCGCAGCTATTCTGAAATTCAAGCCTATTAGAACCTCAGAGTTCTGCTTGGGTTGCCCCTCGAGACTAACGATCAAATAACAAAAAGCCGACTTTGATTAGCAAACCTTGTTCATTTCTAAACTCCTGTACTCTTCTTGGAATCAGCTGTCTGCAGAAAACAGTCGCCGAAAATTATAGTCCCAAGGTCTGTAGTCACGCCTTAAAGTACAACTGTTGCGCTTGCAGCGAACTTCCGCTTCCCGCGAAATGTAGCCATCTCTGCTTCGCGCAGCATCTGTCACTTCGGGCTCTCAACGGCCATTCGCTGCTTGGCGCACAAATGTCCGCTCTAGAATAACAGTCTCCACGCATACTGATCGTCATGCATAAAATCACACCTCAATGCAGGCGGGGCCAAGTCCGCTGTAGGGAGGGCCACCGCGGTCAGGTCCAAAACACTTCCTGGTGACGCTTGTGACGCTGGTGACGCTGGTGACGCTGGTGACGCATATTCCTACTGCACGGTCTATGGTGAAAAAATATATTCATTTGAAAA
>DS995276.1:2853010-2898157 GCA_000156115.1 Rhodobacteraceae bacterium HTCC2083 | reverse complement strand
GCACCGGCGGCTATGATGAGTGCCACATCCATGAACAGACCGAGGCGGCGCATCATGGCAGACTTACCAGCCCAACTGTTCCACATAGAGTGTTTGAGCGCGACGATTAACATCATCCAGAAGAAGGTGATCGGGAACAGCCATTCTGTTGGGAAAGGATGAATTTGGGTCACCCGATGGCTGATCACTCCGCACCCAGCCAGCGATACGAACAAGGGAGCAGCAGCGCACGAAACACACCGTCAAAGCCCCACCCAGATTGCTTTGACGATCTTCTCGCCGGGGCTCTTCGTTGTCTTTCTCATCGTCCACTCCTCGGTGGTTACGATGAGCCAAGAACACTCTCTTATCAAATCGGCCTATTTGGACCCATAGGTGCTGACGTCAGACAGGAGGAACTGCAATGAGAACCCTACCCTGAAGCTCAACAAGAGTCGCGGTTCAAGTATCGCTCACAGTTTTCTAAAACTCATCGCGCGCGACGCTGCGCAAATAGGCTTTGCGTATGCCAATGCCTATATCCAGAAATGGCCGAGGCGGCAGGCGACTTGCGCCAGGAATCGACATCTGCACAGACAACAATTCGCTTTGTTGCCCTTGCATAAACTCCGCAAGCAATCCCCCAGCAGCTTCGCCCCGCGTCATTGGAGACACATCGTTTGTGAGAACTGCAAACAGGCCTGGCGCTCATGCTCGTATTGCTCGTCGCCTTTCCCTCCCTCGCAACCTTCCTTCCGCAGACACTCACAGGATAGTATTTAAGCTAATGACCCAAACAATCATTATTGTCCTTTTGTCGGCCTTCTTCCTGTTTGCGAGTTCGATCAAGATTTTCGCCTGGCAAAAGTTCATCTTCGAGACCCAGCTTGGTATGTTCATCAAATACGGGCTGAACCGTCAGATCATGCGATTTGTTGGCCTCTTGGAATTATCCGGAGCAATAGCAATTTGGTTTCAAGCCTCGTGGCTTGGAGCACTCGGCGCGCTTGCAATCCTTGGAACGTCCATTGGCGCAATTGGCTGCCACTTGATTTGGGATACGTGGAAAGACGGCTTGCCTGCATTGATAACAACTGCTTTGTCAGGCATAATTGTTTGGTCAGGTTTGCATCATATCCTCGGCCTTCTGGGCATATCTTGATTTAGGAGACGACCACGATGGGCATGCGCTTTTTCTCGACCAAGGACCGTCCGTTTCATATGGGTCCCTACCCGCTTGAGCGTTTGAAACGTGTCGATAGCTTGCCCAACTTACAAACGGTTCCTCCATTCAAAGCGCTAAATTTTCGCAATCTCGAAACGCCGCATTCGCTAGTGAATGCAATGGGCGAATATCAGGCGATGATGGATGCGATCCGCGAAGGTGTGGTGAACCCAACGCCCGCCGCCACGCCCAGCGATCCGCAAGAACGTAGCAACCACATGAAAGCGTTTGGATATTTCCAAGACACGTCGATGATCGGTATTTGTGAATTGCCAAAAAGCGCGCATTTGGCGCAGGCCACGCGCAATCCCGACATCGACCGGCTTGCGCATGATATTCGCACGAAACAAACCAAAACACTCGCCTCTGGCATTGATCAGATCATGGCCGCCTTGAAGGAGTCGATTGAAGCACCGCTGCAACCCATCGACGATCACACCCATGCGATTGTGCTGCTCGTAGAACATCACCGCGACCCGAAAGCGCATGAGCCAGGCTCTGAATGGATAATGGGAACACAAGCGCATCGCGCCGCTTTGCGCAGCACGGAAACGGCTGTGATCTTGGCCGAATACCTACATCTATTGGGATATTCAGCGCGCGCACATACGGCGACATCATCGGACGTTGACCTCAATCAACTCGCTGTCGCTGCTGGTCTTGCATCGCTCGAAAAGGGCCGCTTGTTCGCGCCCTATATTGGCGAAGGGTTCGGCATCGCCGTCGTCACAACCAATTTTGAAATGGCCGTGGATGCGCCCCTTGCTTCGTGGAGTGATCAACCCAATGGCCCTGCGTGGTGGGTTGGCAAAGGCACGTCAAAAAGCGCGCTGAACCGTGATCCTTACGCCAAGCGCCGCTATGTGGACGGCGCGCATGCCTTTGAGAAGCTCAAACGCGTGGACACGCCGACGACCTACATTGATGAGGACCGTGTGGCGCGCGTCCCCAAGCGTGCGGATATGTTCGCGCGCGCGCAATTTGGTGACATGGGCAAAAAGCAACAACAGGCCGCATCGGGCGGTTGGTATGCACGCAAAAGCCCCGCCTCTTTTGCGCAGCGCCGTTTACTTGGCGCGTTTGTTTTGCTGCAAGATGGTGCCAGTAACGAGGTGGCTGAAAAGCCAAGCGATCCAGTGCAAAACGCCGCCAATGTCAAAGCGGCGACCTATTTTCTTGGCATCGATGCGGTCGGCATCAGCCGTTGCCCTGATTGGACATGGTACAGTCACGACGCCACAGGTGCGCCGCTTGAGCCGCCGCATAACCAAGCCATTTCGATGATCATTGATCAGGGCTATGAGACGATGGAGGGGGCGTCGGGTGATGATTGGATCAGCGTCGCGCAATCCATGCGCGCCTACCTGCGCTTCTCGCTTTTGGGCGGTGTGATTGCCAAGCAAATCCGCAGGCTCGGCTACATGGCCAAAGCGCATTCGGTCATGGATGGCGAGGTCTTGCAGCCGCCGCTTTTGTTGCTCTCTGGTTTGGGCGAGGTCAGCCGCATTGGTGAGGTTATTCTGAACCCGCTGCTGGGGCCTCGTTTGAAGTCAGGCGTTGTGACCACGGATATGCCGATGGCACATGACAAGCCGATTGATTTCGGCCTGCAAAACTTTTGCGAGAGCTGCAACAAATGCGCGCGTGAATGTCCTTCTGGTGCGATCACTGCGGGTCCGAAACGCATGTTTAATGGGTATGAGATTTGGAAATCCGACAGCCAGAAATGCACCACTTACCGCATCACGACTGAGGGCGGCGCGATGTGTGGGCGGTGTATGAAGACCTGCCCTTGGAACCTTGAGGGCATCTTCAAAGAAAAGCCGTTCCGCTGGGCCGCGATGAATATGCCCAAGGCTGCGCCCGTGTTGGCCAAGCTGGATGACACGCTCGGTCATGGCAGTCTCAATGAGATGAAGAAGTGGTGGTGGGACTTAGAGCTGAAAGAGGATGGCGGTTATAAAGAGCCTGCTGAACCTGCGAACCGACGCGGCATCGATCCTGATCTGGACCTGAAATACGAGGATCAAACGCTCGCAGTGTATCCTGCCTACCTCACACCTTGGCCCTATCCCTACCCCTTTGCGATGGACCGAGAGGCGGGGATCAAAGCCTATCAAGATATGATCAGTGCGGATGAGTATCGCGCGCGTCTTGCGCGCGGCGAGACTGAGGGACTTTCCCACACACGTCCCGACTTCACTGACGCCCCCGTGATCATGGCGCGCATTAGCAAGGCCGAAGCGATGACGCCTGATGTGACGAAGTATGAGTTCACCGCTTGGGACGGCTCTGCCCTGCCCGATTGGACTGCGGGTGGGCATTTGGATGTGGTTGTGACCCCTGATTACTTGCGGCAATATTCCATGTCAGGCGATCCTGCGGATACGTCAAAGTACCAGATCGGAGTACTGCGAGAGGACGAAGGACGTGGTGGATCCCTGATGATGCACCGCATCTTTAACGAAGGACGCCGCGTCTTCATCTCCAAACCGATCAATCATTTTGATCTGGTTGAGGACGCGACGAAGACCTACCTCATGGGTGGCGGTATCGGCATTACCCCGATGATCGCTTTTGCGCATCGTTTGCACGCTTTGGGCAAACCCTTTGAGCTACATTACTCCGCGAGCAAGATGGAAAGTGCAGGCTATGTTGAAGATCTCAAGGCGATGCCCTGGGCGCAGCATGTGACCTTCCATTTCTCCGACCAAGGGACACGCGCTGATCTCGACAAGTTGCTCAACGGCTACAAGGATGGCTGGCACGTCTACACATGCGGCCCTGATCGCTACATGGAGGGCGTCGTGCAGGCCGCTGCGCGCCAAGGCTTCCCTGAAGAGGCGCGGCATCTGGAGTACTTCTCCGTTCCTGAGCAACCCGACTATGTGAACTATCCCTTCACTGTGACGCTGGCAAAATCTGGGAAAGAGCTGAGCGTGCGCGCGGATGAAGACCTTTCTGATGTGCTGATCGCCAACGGCATCCCTGTGGATGTGAAGTGCTCTGACGGGATTTGTGGCGTGTGTAAATGTGGCCTTCAAAGTGGCGACGTTGAACACCGCGACTTCGTGCTATCTAACAAGCAACGTGAAAATGAAATTATCACCTGTCAGTCGCGCGCCGCCACGCCGGACGGGAGTATTGTTATCGACCTCTAAGGACATCGGCCCATGAAAACACAAGTCTGCATCATCGGCGGTGGCCCGTCTGGTTTGTTGCTGTCCCAGCTTTTGCACAAGCGCGGAATAGACAGCACCGTTCTCGAGCGTCAAACAAAAGACTACGTGCTAACCCGCATTCGTGCGGGGGTGTTAGAGCGTGGTTTCGTTGCGCTAATGCGCGAAGCAGGCGTTGTGGAGCGGCTTGATGCGGAAGGGTTTGTGCATGACGGCACACTGGTGTCCTTTGGCGACACGATGTTCCGCGTCGATTTTACCAAACATGCAGGGCATCATGTGACGGTTTACGGCCAGACCGAAGTGACCCGCGATCTCTACGCCGCGCGCGAAGCGGCGAATGGCAAGATTGAGTTCAACGTCGAGGATGTGGTGATCAACGGTGCTGACACAGATGCGCCGTTCATCACCTACACGGTCGCTGGCGAAGAGCGTCGGATCGCGTGTGACTATATCGCAGGGTGTGACGGGTTTCATGGCGTCAGTCGTCCAACGATACCTGCGGATGTGCGCAAAGAGTATGAGAAGGTTTATCCGTTTGGCTGGCTCGGCATCTTGTCCAAAACGCCGCCCGTAAACCATGAACTCATCTATTCCAGGTCCGAGCGCGGTTTTGCGCTGTGCTCGATGCGCAATGAAAACCTGAGCCGGTATTACATTCAATGCTCGCTTGACGATAAGGTCGATGATTGGTCTGACGAGGCGTTCTGGGATGAGCTCAAGCGCCGTATCCCACGCGAGCAAGCGGATAAATTGATAACCGGCCCTTCGATTGAGAAATCCATCGCGCCGCTTCGCTCTTTTGTGACAGAACCCATGCGCTGGGGGCGATTGTTCCTCTGCGGCGATGCTGCGCATATTGTGCCACCAACGGGGGCGAAAGGGTTGAACACAGCGGCGTCGGATATCCATTACCTCTACAATGGGTTGCGCCAATTCTACGAAGATGGTTCGCCCGAGGGGTTAGACACATACTCAGAAAAGGCTCTCGCGCGTGTTTGGAAAACAGAACGGTTCAGCTGGTGGTTCTCGTCTCTCATGCACAGCTTCCCCGATCAAACAGAGTTTGATGTGAAAATGCAGATTGCTGAAATCGAGTTCCTACGCACAAATGAAGCCGCGCAAAAAGCGATGGCAGAGAATTATGTGGGCCTTCCCTATTGAGGGTTCAGATAAATAAACTGTCAGTCACTTATAACTTTGCGAAGCTGGGCAATGAATTGCCCTTGTCTACTCGGTATTAAATGGCCCCAAACGCTAATTCAAAGTTGCTGGAAATGCCGGGAATGGGTGCACAAATCGGGTTTTTTTCAGTCGCGTTGCAGATTTCTGGGCAGTTCAAAATAGCATTATCGACGAGCCTGTTGTGTTGACGTGATAAGTATACTCAACACAATGCGTTACACTGTCCGTCGTCAGGGTTTTTGGAACCAATTGCGTCTTAAACTAAGAGTGAGTTCGGCCCATCCGGTTGATTGCATTATGCGGCGCGCATGCTGTGATGCAAGCGTCGCGCTTCGAGTGTCCTTCGTTTGATCCTTTCCCTTTGTTGCAGGATGGCTTTATCGCGGCCAAAGTAGACGTCGGCGGGTGTGACGTTGTTCAGGCTCTCGTGGTGGCGATGATGATTGTAGTGATCGACAAAGGCTTGGAGTTCATCAGGCAGACCGCTTCGAGAGCGCAGGCTCACGCCAATGACACACAGCCGCGCGTGTGCAGGCGCGCGTGGCATAGACTTTAGCCCAAATCAAACATCATACTAAAGCTCGACAGACAAAGGGTGTATATTTAGGTGGATAAAAATATACATGAAAGTCTCATGTTATTGTAAATAAATATAATTTCAGGATTAAGTGGTGCCCCCACACGGACTCACTCGATGCCATGTAGCGCATCTAAATGATTGATTATAAACGAAAAATTTAATAAAGCCGAGGTAAACTAGTACCATAATTGTAAAATATTTAGTACCATATATGACTTCTAACCGCTCACGAACTTACCTACCTCTTTCCCCTACCCTTCACCATCCTGTCATTATGAAACTTTGTCAGCTAGCTCACAGGTTTTCACAAACGTGCTGACGCTTGTTCAGCGGTCCGTGTGGTGCTGTAGGGTGTTAAGTTTGGAAGTTCTTCGAGTTCAGTTATTGACGCTCTGATGAGACTAATAGTTATTATGCGTTCAAATCAAACAGTAGGCCACAAGACATGAACATAGTTATCAAGGCGATCATTGTGGCCTTGGCTGCCGTATTTCCGAAGTTCAAAAAGGGCTACGGAATGTTCCTGATCATTCTCATGTCATTCATCTCTATGTTCTTTTTTATTGGCGCAGCTTTAGACCAAAGCGCAGGTCAACCTGATTGGGTAGTACGTAATATGAGACTTTTTGGCGTTGGTGCCTTAGTTATAGGGTGGATCTTGGGAATAGCCCTCATGCGTCAGGCTGCAAAACACGAGGCTATGATGAAGGCCAACTTAGATGAGTACGAACGCAAGAGAGGCTCTAAGGGCACTTGAAAGTGTTGAGCCTCCCCCTTTGAAGTGGTCCGCCCCTATAGTTAGGAAAGCGGAGGACCAGAGATTGCCATCAAGAGACCCAAGCTGGAAGAGATTGTCGTGAAGTTACGGCAAGTTGAAGATCATCTTGTCCAATGTCAAATCCGAAACTACGCGACGCAGGCATATCAAATGTTGGGGTTATCCTAGAGTCAGGCGCACCTTGATCTATAATGTTCGCCTGTCCAAAACCTAACTGGGCCGGTTATTGTTTGCCCTCAAGACCAACGTTTGTCATCCCATTCGGCCCGGGAATTTTCATATCAAAAGTCTCGGTGACGGAAGTGTAATCGTAATAGCCAAGACGGGCCAAAGGTCGAATGCTAGGGATATCCAACTTGCCCTCAGGCGTGATCACTTCGTCCTTTACGTGAATGCGCACCACTTCACCGTAGACCACATCGACCCAGCCGTGCTCTGAACTGCCGCGCAAACGGTGTGTACTCAGGTACTTGCATTCAAACTGAGCAGGGCTTTCCGTTACCCGAGGTCCCGGGGCATCAACACAAGACGTTGCAGTGACACCTGCATGCACGAATTCGTCCACGTCTGCCGCGACTTCCATCGCGGACAAATTAACCGCCTCTCGCAATTCGTACGTCGCCATGTTCCAAACAAACCATCCAGTTTCCTCGGCATTGATGACGGTGTGTTTGCGCTTGCCGGATGAATATTGGTTGGCCGCGAACATCACCATAGGCGGGTCAAAGGTCAGGTTTTGCCACTGCGAATAGGGCGCAAGATTGGGCACACCATCACGGCTAATTGTGCTGAGCCAGCCAATAGGACGGGGAACTGTGCAAGATTTAAAGGGCGAATACGGCAGCGGGCATTTGTCTGATCTAGGGTCATATTGCATACGTCGTCTCCGTCGACTTTTACGCGGTCAGCTTTCCGGCAAGCGCGTCGTGGATTGCTTTGGTGCCAAGATGCAAACCAATTTCGTAGCGACCAAACAGAAACTCTGTATTTGCGCCAGTGTTCAAACCTTTCTGGATGTTTTCACCTATCTCGAAGTCCTCATCAAAGACGGTGCGAATAACATCGTAATTTTTCTGCCAATAGCGTTCTGCTTTTTCGGTTTTTGGCGGCTCGGCGATCAGCATCATGCATTTGAAAATGCAGGTGTCTTGGCCCGTTGGAATGATCGTATGAATGTAGACGTGATCCGTCATCACCTGCACATAATTGCAGGGGAACACGTAGTTTTGCGTCATAAAGTAAGGGCGCGGGTTCCAGTCCTCTGGTGCTTGGTCTTTCAACTCAATCACCGTTGGCAGCGGCACGGAATGGCGCACATGCGGGTAGTTGTCCGTCCACACGCTTTGATTATCAAGGTACGCGGAACAGGCTGTGTGTTCGTGTGCGCCGCAAAAGTGATAAGATTCCTGAAAACCCTCAAGTGCGAGATGCCAGTTCATTTTGCGATCCAGCGACCAAGTTTTAAAGACAGTGTGCGTGTCCAGGCCTAGCCCACCAAGTTGCTCAGCCATCGGCGCGATCCATGCGTCAAAAGCAAGCGGTTCATCGCTGACGGACGGACGCACCCAGATCAAGCCAAAACGCTCAAAGGCAGGGAGTTCGACGAGGCCCAAATCTTTCTTGTCAATGTCGCCAAACCCAGCCGCTTGGGGCAAGCCGCGCAAATCACCGTTCAGATCGTAAGTCCATTTGTGATAGGGGCAGGAGAAGGTTTTTGCATGGCCACATTCGCTATCAGTCAAGCGCGCGCCGCGGTGACGACAGACGTTCATAAAGGCTTTGACGACACCGTCATTGTTGCGAGTGATCAGGATCGGCACGCCTAATTCATCGTTGGTAAAGTACGACGCAGGCCCATCGAGCTGTTCGGAATGTCCCATGATAATCGGGAACTTACGGAACAATACGTCGACCTCTTTGGTCAACACATCAGGATCAGTATAGATCGTCACCGGATTGCGCATCAGCTCTGGCTGCATATCTGTCGTGCCGTCTTCTGTATGCTTCAAGATGGTTTTGACGATCTCGACCTCTTCAATGCTGATGCTCATAATTTATGCTCCGCTTTCGTTTTTGTCCGCTGCCGCATATCGGCTACCTTTGCTTTGCCGAAAAACCGCCTGTGCATACTCGCCTGACAATTCGGCAACAACGTCAGCAATGCTCTCTGACTTGGTAATTCCGCCGACACCTTGCCCGGCACTCCAGACGTGTTTCCACCCTCTCGGAGCATCGTGCATATCGCCGGAGAAATCAATTTTGACGGTTTCTTTCATATCTTCAAGAGTTAGACCTGCCGCTTCGACACTCGCGCGCATCCAGTTGCCCAAAGCACCTGTAATGGCGCGCGACGCGATCAGGTCTTCCATCGCGCTTTGCCAAACCATCTCGCGGTAGTCTTGGCTAATCATCGTCTCATTCGCCGCAAGAAAACGCGTGCCAAGGTAGGCAAAATCAACACCAAGATTTTCAACCGCACGAACGGCGCGCCCCGTGCCGATGCCGCCGCCAACAATCAGTGGTCCATCAAAAAAGCTGCGCACCTCTTCGACGAACGGCAGCATTGCAAATTCACCGGTATGCCCACCTGCACCCGAGCAGACCAAAACCAAACCATCCGCGCCCTTGTCCAAAGCTTTTTGTGCGAGTTTCGGGGAAATCACATCCGCAAAAACAAGGCCGCCATAGGCATGGACCTGTTGCGTAACACGGTGCGGTCCCCCTAAAGCAGTGATCACTAAATCAGGTTGAAATTCCTCTACCAAGGCAATTTCACCTTCGAACCGACCGTAGCTGGAATGCGTAATCATGTTCATCGCCCAAGGCGCGTCGTCTTGGCAAACACTGTCGTTGATATGGGTTAACCAGCCCCGCAAATCATCAGTGGTCCGAGCATTCGGGGCAGGAAACGATCCCATGACACCCGCTTTACACGACGCAATGACGGTCTCTGGGTTTGAGACCAGAAACATCGGCGCGGCGATAGCAGGCAGCACCATACGGGACTTAAGAGCATCAATTTTATCGTTCATGACTGTGCTTTCAGGCTGGATTGCAGAACGGTGCGATCAACCTTACCCGCCGGAGTAAGCGGCATTTCTGGCAAGATGATCACGTCTTCAGGCAGTTTATAAGCGATCAGGTTGTGTTTGCAGAAAGCCATAATGTTGGCCGCGTCCACATCTGAGCGCAACGTAACAAAGGCAACAGGCACCTCACCGGACCGCTTATGGGCGCGCGCCACAACACAAGACCCAGATATGGCTGGATGGGTCAGCAACATTTCTTCAACCTCGCGCGGGAAGACATTAAATCCGCTCACAAAGATCACGTTCTTTTTGCGATCCGTGATCGTCAGGAACCCCTCATTGTCCAGTGTTCCGATATCGCCAGTGTAGACAAACCCATGTCGTAGCGCGATTGCAGTTTCTTCTGGATTGCCAGTGTAACCTGTCATCATATGCGGGCCTTTGACACGAATTTCCCCCGCTTCGCTTGTGGGTAGCACCGTATCACCTGTTTCAAGATCGACAATCTCGATCAAAGTATCTGGGACGGCCTTACCTGCTGATCCCGGTTTTACGCCATGCTCGTCAGTGTTGATCGAAATCGGGGCGATCTCGGTCATGCCGTAGCCCTCATAAATCTTGAGGCCTGTCGCCGCTTCCCAGCGCTTATGCACATCCAGCGGAAACGGCGCGCCGCCGCCAGGGCATATGCGCAAGTTAGTAAACTTGGCATCCGCAAATTTGCTGGACGCCATCACCGCTTGATAGATCGCGGGGGGCCCACCGCCAAAAATGGTGACTTTTTCAGTTTCTAACATATCCACGATCAAGTCAGGTTGAAATCGCTCTGGAATAACAGTTGTACCGGATTGCATGATCGGGTTGGTCAGTCCCATTAGGAACCCGTAAATATGCGTAAAAGGCGCTACAGGTAGCCAGACTTCATCAGCGCGCGTACGCCAGCCCCAATCGCCACGTTCCATAGTGGCAATAATGGAAGCGTTTGAATGTGGAACCTGTTTCGGCAAGCCCGTCGTGCCACCTGAATACATGATCGCGGCAATGTCCTCTGAAGTGCTGGGGTCGATCAACCCATTCATATCGACAGGTTTTACCAGCACCCCCAAAAGGTCATCATTCAAAAGGCGTGTTGTGCCTTTACCTTGCTCATGGTCCGACAGAACAACTGCCGCATCAAGACTACCTAACAATTTGGCAATCGTTGGGGCGGGATGCCCATGATTGATCAGCGCAGGTTTCCCACCCGCGAATAGAACCGCGAAATAGGCAATCAAAAACGCTTTTGAGTTCGGCAAGATCAACGCAGCAGAACGTCCCTGAACGTCCGCGCCCAACTCATCCGCTAGCGATTGGATCGCGCCGGCCGCCTGGGCGTAGGTCAACGAACCAGTCGCGCTTTTGCAATAAATTGCATCGGGCGCGCGGATCGCTGCTGTCTTGAACGCGCTCGCGACAGTCGCCGCATCCATTCTCCAGCTGTCAGGGACGATTTCTATACTCAATGCTTCAACTTTCTATCATATCAACTTTATTTTGATCCAGCGTAAAAGCGTTTGTCTAGAACCAAGGTTGTCCGTCGTCGTATAAAGTTAGACGTCAGGGCGATTTGGGTATCAGAGGCTCTGGTTCGTTTGTGTGATCAATTAAGCCGCTTGTTTTTGATGTTGCAAGCGGCACTGTCTGATTGTCTGTTTCTTGATCTTTTCCCTTTCTCTTAGGATGGCTTTGTTGCGGCCAAAGTAGACGTCATCGGGTGTGACGTTGCTTTAACTATTGTGGTAGCGCTGATGATTGTAGTGATCAACGAAGGCTTCGATCTGACATTCGAGATCGCCTGGTGTGTTTGATGAGGTCGCCAAGTGGCTTGAAACATCAGAGAACAGTGAAACTTGTATGCGGGAGGCACTGGCTGCTGTTGCCTAAGATAATGAGGACACTTCAGCCGTCAAGATGTCTCCACAGCTCCAACATCGGTTAAGAGGCGCGTTAAACGCTGCAGGCTTCAAGAGCAAAGGGTTAAAGTTCACCTCAGGTGGATCATAAAGGGAGGACGATCTTTGCACTCCCCTTACCTGAGCAAAAATTACCACTTTGATACGCAAAAAAGAGAAGAGCACCAAGGTGGAGCAAACCGCCGTGGCACTCTTTCCAGTCCGATTAGGGGAAGAGGTGGAGCAAGTTGAGCCTTTAAGCTGAACCTTATTACCCACCCCTTAACCACTGTTTTTATGAAATTATTAAGAGGTAATTGGAATTAAGGGGGGTGACGCAAGCATTGGCTATGTAAGTTATTTAGAAATCGCTCCCCTCGCTCTACTTTGGCTAATCCCGCGTTGGCCTTCGCGAAGTATCCTCACCAATCAGTCTCGACCTCTTGTGCCTAAATGGCTAGAGGAGCGCTCAAGACTACTGGCGCAAATTGGGTTCTCAATCAAAGGCAGCAAAGACACCTAGCGGGCATGTCTGACGCGGTCAGCGCCCCATCCAGACGGACAAGGACATCCCCCTAAAGGGGTGTCCTTCGTCATGGCGCGGCAGGCCTCGCGAAACGAGCAAGCTACCCCACCCGATAGCTGATCACTCCGCACCCAGCCGACATTAGCCGCGTTATGCGCCAACGATTGGTTCGGGAATACGTGCCGTTTGCTGCGGCTTGTCTGAACTCACACAACGCGGGGCAAACTGTAAATTCGCTGCGGCTGCACCAATGACTGCTTGCCGAACAATTTGCGTCGAATATTGTGCTAAAATTCTTATCGCGGCGTAGATTATTATCGTTCTACAGGGCCTGAATTCAGACCGAAGGTTTGCTTGCCTGAGACGTTGCAATGGTAAAATTGGCGGGCATTTAAGAAAAAGGGGCGGAAAACGAGATGTATTTTTTGGCTTTCACCGTTTAAATGTCGTCATATGCCAAAATCTCGGCAATTGTTAGACTATACCACTCACTCCAACGGAATAACGGTCTCATGAAAAAACTCGGCTTTGATGCAACAGATATCCGCATACTGAGTGCTGTTCAGAAACATGGGCAACTGAGCAAAACCAAATTGGCCGAGATCGTAAACCTGTCGCCAACGCCCTGCTGGGCGCGGCTCGATCGTCTAAAGGCTGCAGGATATATTAGTGGGTATAACGCAACGCTTGCTTTAGAGCGCATTGTCGATTTCACGCTAGTGGTCGTGACGGTCTCGCTCACCCATCACCGCAAGACAGATTTCGAGCGCTTCGAAGCCCATATTCAGGGTCTGGATGAGGTGACAGAGTGCGTCGCGACAGGAGGCGGGATGGATTATGTGATGAAGATTGCAACGCCAAGCCTGGCTACGTTTCAGTCGGTGATGGAAAAAATGCTGTCGGCCGATCTGAAAATCGACCGCTATATGACTTATATCGTGACGCGGCAGCTCAAGACGAGTCGGCCAAATCTAGAAAAACTTGTCGCAAACAGATTATGAAAAATAGGCGCAGGCTGAACAGTCTAAAAACTGTGCGTAAAATAGACCGTTCAGCCTAAAACAGCGCTTTTTTCAGACCAATATCCTCAGTCTAGTTGATTTAGATTGCCCGCAGGTTTTGCCACTTCATGGCCCGTCAGGCCACCCGCTATGAGGGCGTAAATATGACACAGACAGATGACTTTGGCTTCGGCACACAGATCCGCAAATCCCCCTATTTCGACGCCACTGTTCGCTGGGGTGCAAAGGGGTTCTCTGTTTATAACCATATGTATATTCCCCGTGACTTTGGCGATCCGGAGCAGAACTTCTGGAACCTCGTGAACGAGGCGATCCTGTGTGATGTGGCCGTCGAGCGCCAGGTCGAGATCACCGGGCCGAACGCTGCGAAATTTACCCAGATGCTAACCTGCCGTGATCTTTCGAAGATGGCCGTAGGGCAGTGCAAATACATCCTGATCATCAATGCCGATGGTGGTATCCTAAACGATCCAATCCTGCTGCGACTTGCAGAGAACCACTTCTGGATTTCTCTAGCAGACAGCGACATCCTGCTTTGGGCGAAAGGAGTTGCGATCAATTCTGGCCTTGATGTCACGATTAGTGAGCCTGATGTGTCTCCCTTACAATTGCAGGGCCCAAAGTCTGGCGAGATATTGAAGGCGCTCTTTGGCGACGATATCATGGACCTGCGCTATTACTGGCTGCGCGAGGTAGAGTTGAAAGGCATCCCTCTGATCGTGTCCCGTACGGGTTGGTCCAGTGAGCTGGGCTACGAGATTTATCTGCGCGATGGCTCCAAGGGAGATCTGCTCTGGGAAACAATCATGGCCGCAGGTCTGGAATTCGGCCTCAAGCCAGGACACACTTCCTCCATTCGCCGTATTGAAGGCGGGATGCTATCCTATCATGCTGATGCCGACATGAGCACGAACCCCTTTGAGCTTGGCTTTGATCGGCTGGTCAATCTCGATATGGAGGCTGATTTCATCGGCAAAGCTGCGCTACAGCGGATCAAAGACGAAGGCCTGAGCCGCAAGCAAATCGGCCTGATCATTGATGGGGCCCCGCTCACCTGCCCAAACACGACGTTCTGGGAAATCAACTTGGACGGCACACCAATCGGTAAAGTCACATCCGCGATTTATTCCCCACGTTTGGAACAGAACATTGCTCTGGCCATGGTGTCGGTAGAGCACGCCAACATCGGCGCACAGGTCGAGGTCGTCACAAGGTCTGGCCCTTTCCCCGCGATGATATGTGAGCGTCCGTTCTATGATCCTAAAAAACAAATCGCGGCTGCTTGACACCCTGCCCTTGCTCGTAATTTAACAAATAACCCATTTGGAGACCTATCTAGGTAATTACTGGCGGGCTATTGTTTTATATGGTCAAAATTGACCGCGATCTAATTCTCCACCATGTTTATCTCAATCCTGTATTTGCAAAGAGGACTAGGGTCCTTCAAGCAACTTCTAAACTTACGCAAGGCCGAACCTAATGATAAACTTGAGACAAAAGACCGAAGCTGTGTTTTCAGATGCTATATCCATTCCTCCAACTCCCTCAGATATGGATGAAAGTGAATGGCTGACCCGGTTAGAACTTGCTGCATGCTATCGGCTGGTCGATCACTATGGCTGGACCAGCGTAGTATATAATCACATCACATTGCGTGTGCCCGGAACAAATGAATTTTTGATCAATCCTTTTGGCCTGCGATACGATGAAATTTCGGCATCTAACCTCATTCGCGTCGATGTTGATGGAAACAAAAAATCCGAAAGCAAGTGGCCCGTGAATAAGGCTGGCTATCTCATACATTCCAAATTGCACCAAGCGCGCGAAGACCTGCATTGCATAATACACACACACGAGCCAGTTTCGCAGGCGCTTTGTGCATTGCAGTCGCAGGCGATCCCACTCACCCAAGAAGGCTGTCAGCTTTACGAACGGATTGGTTATCATGACTTTGAAGGCATAGTTCTAGACGGAAGTGAAGGACCCCGGCTAGTGGAGGCGATTGGCCGTGATGCCCACACGCTATTGTTGCGCAACCACGGTCTGATTACCGCTGGACCAGATGCAATTTGGGCCTTTGTTCGTCACCTCGCTTTTATTCGGAATACCGAGGTACAGCTTGCTGCGATGGCATCCGGAAAACTCAATCTGATACCAAACGAAATTATGGTAAAGACACGCGAACAATTTGAAGGTGGCTCGGCGCAGGCAAATGCACTTGTTAGACATCCCGAATGGCCAGCCTTAGTGCGACTGATTGATCAAATAGACCCTACTTGGAAAAGCTAGAATCTAGCTTTGCTGTCGCTTCGAAAGCCAATCACAATCCTAAATTCTCCAAATAAGCCTCCCCCTTTGAAGTGGTCCGCCCCTGTAGTTAGGAAAGCGGAGGACCAAAGATGACGATTAAGAGAACCAAACCGGAAGAGATTGTCGTGAAATTATGGCAAGTTGAAGTTCTGATGGGGGTGCTGTCAGACGAATGCGAACTCGCCTCTGCCAAGACAGTGACGCTGCGATTTACGCCGCACCGAGATCGCGCCACTCGGCAAGAGCGGCGGCGCGGTTAAGCTTGAAATTGTCTCTGCTGTAGAGTACGCGTTCCTGATTGAAATGGTTGCAGACGAAGGCATGAACGGTGGCGAATTTCTGTAAACTTCGCATGCTGCGGAACGGCTGCATAGCCCGTTCTCGTCGTCGAGACGGAAGGTACGAATTCTCAGCTCGGTTGTTAATCCAGCGGCCCGTTTCCTGCCTCTGCTCGTTGCCGATGTCCTTCATTGCCGCGCCATAGGACCGGAGTTTGTCAGTCACCAGGATATAAGGATGACCGTGACACTTCATGGTTTTCCTGAGGAATTTCAATGCTGCTTTGCGATTCCGGCGCTTCGTGACATAGCTTTCCAGCACCTCGCCCTCGTGATCCACGGCTCGCCAAAGGTAGTGCGTCTCGCCGTTAATCTTTACAAAAACCTCATCCAGATGCCACTGCCAGTTCGAGTATGCGCGCATCTGCTGAACCCGTTTTCTGCGGATGTCGGCTGCAAACATCGGTCCAAATCTGTTCCACCAGAACCGGACCGTCTCATGGCTGATCTCGATGCCGCGTTCGTGCAGCAGGTCCTCAACGTTTCGTAGCGAGAGCGGAAATCGGACGTAGAGCATAACAGCCAGGCGAATGATCTCAGGACTGGTTTTGAAGTAGCGAAATGGGGAGCGTTTTGTCATCCTCAAACGCTACGAGACCACCCTGCCCGTCTCAAGCAGCTTTCTTCTGACAAGACCATTAGGGTTTGTAAGATTGGCATCAGAATAGGGATCAACGTCCCAAACATGGATACCCTCGGCAGGTTGGATGGGGCGGTGGCCTTCGATCAGTTCCACTTCGATAACTCCATTTTCCTGTCCAACTACATAACTGGCAATCTCGAGACTTACAAAAGAGCGGGTGCGTTGTTTGTCGCCTCTAAGCTCAACCCAGCTAGCTTTTTGAACGAAGCAGAATGAGCCGCTCTTTCGTCGTAGGGCAAGGCACGATCAAGAACGGTAAAGTCGCCTTTGCAGCGGTCCTCTGCGATTTGCATGATTGCGTCAGGCCCCCCATTGCCGCGGTTGCCCAACGTGACCCTATTGGCCATGGGGAGAACGCGCGCTTCGAAAGCACTTGCCGCAGCACTCCCGAGGCCATGGCCGCGTAGTTCAGCCGCCAGAATACGGGTGTCTAGAATGGCTTGTGTAGCACCACTTGATCCGACCGGATATGTTGCGTGAGCCGCATCACCAATCAAAACGACAGGGCCATCTGTCCAACGTGGGACAGGTTCGCGGTCTACCATCGGATACTCGAACACCTCTGTTGCAGCAGCGATCAGGCTCGGGACGTAGATCCAGCCGAAATCCCAATCCGAGAAATCACTGGCAAACTGATTTACGTCAACGCGGCGGTTCCAATCCTCTTTCTCGAAATGTGTTGTGGGGTCGACCGTCTTTTCTGCAATCCAGTTTATCTGAGAAAGGCCCGTTACCCCATCTGGCGCAGAAATCGGGTAACTGACGAAGCGTTGCGTGTTGTTCCCAGCAAGGATCATTGACTGGCCAGTCAAAAATGGTTTGGCAAGGGATGTGCCGCGCCACATGATCGCGCCGCCCCAAACTGGGGGCCCTTCGGTTGGATACATCTGTGCACGGACGCCGGAATGAATGCCATCCGCGCCGATGAGCATGTCTGCTGAAGCGGTCTTATCGCTACCTTGCACTTCATAGTGAACCGTCACACGATCGCACCTGGTTTCATACCTGCGCACTCTGGCACCAAAGGTGATGCAGCTGTCGCCACATCGCGTACGCAGTGCATCCAGAAGCGCCATCTGCAACCGGCCCCGATGTACCGAATATTGCGGCCAATTGTATCCCGCATGGCAGCCGCGCGGCTCGGTCCAGATCTCCTGTCCGGTTCGTGTGTAGAACCCATAGTCCCGCGTCTGAATTCCGACCTCATCCAGCATATCTTCAAGCCCAAGCGCAAAGAGTTCACGCACTGCGGGGGGTTGCAAGTTTATCCCGACCCCAAGTGGTTTTGGCGCACGTGTGGTCTCAAAGATATGGAACGGGATGCTGATCTGATGCAGCGTCAGCCCCAAAGTCAGACCTGCAATTCCACCACCCGCAATAAGAACAGTCATTTGTTTGGCCCTTTCTCCCAAAGCGCGCCGCGCAGTTAGCGGAACGCGCGCGCTGTCTCTGGCAGCCATAGCGCAATATCAGGAATGAAAAAGACCAGCACAATCAGAACCAATTGCGCGATCACAAACGGGATAACCCCTTTGTAGATCGAAGACAGCCTGACATCCGGAGCCATGCCTTTGATGACAAAAACGTTCATGCCGATTGGTGGGGTAATCAGGCCCAATTCTACCACCATTACCACAATAATGCCGAACCAGATGGGATCAAAACCAAGGTTTGTGATGATCGGAAAGAAGATCGGCACCGTCAGCAGAATCATCGCCAGCGCATCGAGAAAACAGCCCATAACCAAGTAGATCAACAAGATGACAGCCATCACAGCCATTGGGTGCATGTCAAGACCCGAGACAAATCCCGACAAAGCGCCCGCAATCCCGGAAAAAACCATGAGGTTGTTAAGGGTGAGTGCCCCAATCAGAATGGTGAAAATCATCGCCGTCGTGGTGACGGTTTCCATCAGCGCCTCGCGGATGTTGGTGAATGTCAAACGACCCCGCAAGGCTGATATAACGAACGCGCCAACAGCGCCGATGCCCGCAGCCTCGGTCGGGGTGAAAACACCAAAATAGATGCCGCCGATCACCAGGGCAAAAAGCAGGATGATGGCCCATGTCCGGCCCAATGCAGTAAACTTTTCAGCGAGGGTTGCCTGTTCACCTGCGGGGCCGATTGTGGGATAAATCCGCGTCATCACCACAACGACAAGCATGAAGCCCACGATGGTCAGCACCCCCGGCAGGAAGCCTGCGATGAACAGGTCCCCGATCGAGGTTTCCGTCAGAACACCGTACAACACCAGCACGACAGACGGCGGAATAAGAATGCCGATGATCCCCCCTGCTGCAACCGACCCAGTGGCGAGGCTTTCATCGTAGTTGTATCTCTTCATCTCGGGCAGCGCGACTTTTGACATGGTCGCTGCTGTGGCAACCGATGATCCGCAGATTGCAGCGAACGCACCACATGCGCCGACAGTTGCAAGCGCCAGTCCGCCCCTGAACGCCCCGAACCACGCGTTAAAAGCACCATAAAGCTCCTGGCTCAACCCAGACCGGGCAGCAACGGCACCCATCAGGACAAAAAGCGGCACGATGGAAAGATCGTAGGTCACAGTGGTTTCATAAACCGTTGTGCCAAAGAGCGAGAGAGAGGGGCCAAAGCCGATAATCATCGACATGCCCGCAAGGCCGCAAATCCCCATGGCAAAGCCTATGGGGACGGTGAGAATAAGCATGAAAAAGAGAATGACGAACGTCAGCGTGCCAATTGTAATCGGGTCCATCAGTCTTCCAAATCTGGGGCGAGCGGGTGTGTGTCGCCTTGAATAGAGGGGATAAAGAACTGCACGAGGGCGATGAAGGCGGCCACGCTAGCGGCGACTGCCATCAGTATCACGACAGGCCAAACAGGTAGGAAAAGAACGTCGGTGGCAAGGCCATCTTCATAAAATTTGATACCGCGATCCCAAAGCCGCCACGCGATGAGCGTGATGAACACCACAGCGCTCAGGGCGGCGAGCATTGCGAAAATGCGTTGCACGGATTTGGGAACGACGGTGTCGAGGACGTCAACGGCGATGTGTCCGCGATCTAGTGTCGTGATCGCAAGACCAAAGAGCACCAAAAGCCCCATGCCAAGCTGGATCATCTCAACCGCAAAGGTGATGGGTGAATTAAAGAAATAGCGCCCTACAACATCGACGAAGGTGATCAGCATCACAGCCAAAAGCACGATACAAGCGAAGCTCGCCAGCGCTTTGGAAAGCGATTTTAGAAGGTTTTCCACGCGAGACGCCCCTAAAGCAAAAAAAGAGCGGCGCCAGATCACATCCGGCACCACTTGTATCGTGAGCGATTAGTTGGCGTATTTTGCAACTGTCGCTTTGAGGTCTTCAAGAAGCGCGGCACCGTCAAGGCCGGCTGCGTTTGCTTTCTCGATCCACGCATCGTTCATGAAGGCGATCTTTTCGTCCCAACGTTGAAGCTCTTCACCCTCAAGCTTGGAAAAAACGCCGTCTTGCTCTTCTGCAAGTTTACGGCCAACCGCGTCCGCGTCATCCCAGCCTTTACCAAAGATTTTCGCGCCCGCAACACCACCAAGATCTGTCAGCACTTTCTTATGCTCATCAGAGAGTGCGTCGAATTTCGCAGGGTTCATCATGACCGCGAAGGGAGTCGTATAAAGACCACCTGGGATTTCGAGGTGATAGTTCACCAGCTCACCCAAACGGAAACCGCCGATGGATTCGAAGGGGAACATAGCACCCTCGGCAACACCCTTTTGGATTGCTTCATAGGCTTGCGTCGCGGGTAAAGCCACTGGCGTCGCACCAAGTGCTTCACCCATACGCACACCACCGCCACCAACGCGTAGCTTTACGCCTGCGAGGTCTTCAAGAGAGTTGATTGGCTCTTTGGAGTGGATAGCGCCCGGACCATGCACGAAGATCGTGATGATTTTGACATCTTTAAATTCTTTGTCGAAACCGATGTTACGGTCGTACCAGTCATAAGCCGCCTGAGATCCGACCTCCGCGCTTGGGGACAAGAACGGCAGCTCTGCGCCGCGCAAGATCTCAAATGGGCCAGGCGTGTAGGCCACAACGTGATAGGACATATCCGCCGCGCCATCGCGTACGATGTCGTACTGGCCTGGCGGCTTTGCGATGGGTGCTGGGTCGATCTTGATCTTAAGCGTGCCGCCGGATGCTTCTTCCACAGCTGCGATCCATGCTGGCAGGGTTGTTGCTGTGTGGTGGTGCTTTGGTGGCAACCATGTGGACATGCGCAATGTGACGGTTTCCGCGAATGCGGCTGTCGCACCAAGGCCGAATGCCAGCACGCCTGCGGCCAAGCTGGTTTTCATCAGTGTTCTACGTTTCATTGTTTCCTCCCAGAAAAGAGCCCTCTATTGCATCCATCGAAAGGTGCAGGGGCTTGATGAGGCATAGAAAACACCATGTTCTGATTGGGAGCAAGACTAATGTCCGTCGTCATATAAATTTGGACGTCATAGCGGCTTGAGCATTGGAGGCTCTGGTTCGTTTGTGTAATTGATAAGGCGGCTTGTTTTTAATGTTGCAAGTGGCGTTGTTGGATTGTCTGTTTCTTGATCTTTTTCCTTTCTCTAGAGTGGCTTTGTCACGCCGAATTAGACGTCTGCAGGTGTGACGTTGTTGATGCTCTCGTGGTAGCGCTGATGATTGTAGGACTCGGCGGAGGCTTCGATCTGGGCTTCGAGTTCATCAGGCAGACCACTTAGAGGGCGCAGGCTCACTCCAGCGATACACCTCCGCGCGTGCGCAAGCGCGCGTGGCATAGACTTCAGCCCAAATCAAACATTGAACAAAAGCTCAGCGTTCATAGGGTGTATAATTGGGTGGATAAAAATACACATGAATATCTCATGTTATTGTTAAAAAATATATTTTCAGGATTAAGTGGTGCCCCACACAGACTCATAAGCCACAATAAAATAGACATAAACTTCTGTAAATAAAATATAAATTGAAAATTCTTATTTTAGCTTATGTACCATATCTGGAAAATACTTAGTACCAAATATTACTTCTGACTGCCTATGAACTTACCTGCTTCTCTCCCCTACCCTCGCTCATCCTGTCGTTGTGAAATCTTGTCACCTAGCTCACAGGTTTTCACAAACGTGCTTACCCTCGCTTAGCGGTCCTTTTAGTGCTGTTGAGGCATTCGCTGCGGTGGCAGCGGGAGTTCAGGCTGAGTTGGCTCCCACAGATCAGTACAGCGGCTCTCAGGTGCATTGCCGACGTTATTCGGGCGACTGTCAATAACACTCAACGAGATTGAATTTTGCCTTGGCATTAAGCTTTGGGGTGTTAGGCTACACCATCCCAACGTCGCAACATCCAGTACCACTGTTCTGGATTAGTCAAAATTCGCGCTGATAGACTGTCATTAAAAGCACGTGTCATCGTGATTGTGTTGGTGTGTCGGATTGGGGCTTCGAATTCCACACGGAAAGCGTTCCCATCTTCAGCGCGAATACCATACGCGGGGATCATGGGGAGATCGTATTTCAGGGCAAGCTGGGCCGCTGATAGAGATGTGTAGGCGTCATGTCCAAGAAATGGTATCCGTACACCCTCCAAATATTTTTCATCTAGCAAGATAGAAATAATGCCGCCGCCTCGTACGTGACGCACAAGTGCTTTGGTTCCTATGCGGCCGGTTGGAAAAATGGGCATCCCTCCTGCCTCAATACCAGCACGAATGCGGCGTTCGTAGTGCCGGTTTTTGTGAGGTCGATAAACTGCTCCGCTTTCTAACCCATGCATCTTGATCACAGCGCGAACAGCTTCCCATTGTCCGAAATGGCCAGAAACAATAATCGCTCCTTTGCCCGCAGCCTGAGCTTCTTTTAGGGCGGCAAGACCAGGGCCTGAGGCGCTAAACTTATGGTGTTGGGTTTGAAATTCAGCATCGTGATAAATCTCAAAAAGTGTTCGCCCCATATGTTGACCCATATCTTGGCCAAGTCTCGCGCGCGCACTTCGTTTCATATTGGGAAAAACTCGTTTGGCTTCGCGGTTAAATCGGATCCGTGCAGGCGGAAACCAACGCATGACGATCGCAAATGTTGTCCCCAACCCACGAGACCGCAAATCAAATGTCCGCCATCGAACAGCAGTCAACGCTGACCACAAAGGGAAGTATCGGGCGTGATGGAAAACTGATTTCAAAGATGTGGAAAGCATTGCTCTATATTATCGGCTTCAGCAGAAATACCAATCGAAAACGTAAAAGCACCTTACGTCATTTCAAATCCGTTACAGCTTGCATCAATGGGATGCACTCGATCTTGCAGCACTGCACCATTCCCCATTTAAAGGAACTGAAGTTAGGGCAACCCAAGGTATTGTCTGGGCTTACAAGCTCGCTAGCCTGAATGGCAACTAACGTGCGGACTTCATCAAGGTCAGCGGTAATATGAACCGCATCAAAAGGCCGAAAACATGACCGCAACCTGCAAACATCAAAGTCACTCGAATTAACCCTTGCATAAAAGGAGCCGTCCACACACGACACTGACCTATCGCTTTGTTAGCTTAGCAGCCGATAGTGCTTGACCAAAGCAATGCCTGCTTAAAGTAAATTTATTCTGACAGCACCACTCTATGAGACCAATACATCAGCCGCGTAAACACAGCAATTTTCAGCCGGCAACTGTAGTTCCACACTGTCCGCCGGAACGGCTATATCTCGCTCTACCTTAACTTTAATGACATGCCCTTCAAACACTGCAGTCACGAGTTTGTAATTGCCCATATCTTCCACCCGTTGCACGTAAGCGGAAAACGTATTTGCACCTTTTACCTCGACAATTCGGATGTACTCAGATCGAATACCCAACTTAAATGGCGCTGATCCAACTTTGGACAAATCTGTGCCTGTCATGATCACTGCACTGCCAATTGACAATTTATATCCCCCGGCAGCCTGACACTCAAAAAAGTTCATCGCAGGAGCGCCAATAAAATAACCAACAAAAGTCGTTTTGGGTCGATCAAACAGCTCAGCGGGGGTGCCCACTTGCACAATTTTTCCAGCATCCATGACAATGATATTTTCGGCAAAAGTCATGGCCTCATTCTGATCATGGGTTACATAAATCAACGTAGAGCGATATTTTTGATTGATTTCTTTCAATTGACGACGCAGGCGAAATTTTAAGTCTGGATCAATAACCGTTAGCGGTTCATCCATCAAAACTGCTGCTACATCATCGCGCACCAGTCCACGACCCAGTGAAATCAGCTGTTTTTGATCCGCGGTCAGCCGGCTTGCCGATTTTTTCAGCAACCCCTGCAGGCTTAACGCCTTGGCCACTTCCTCGACTTTAGCATCAATCACAGATTTTTCATAATTCCGGCACACCAAGGGAAAGGCCAAATTTTGCTCGACAGTCATTGTGCCGTAAATTACCGGGAATTGAAACACTTGCGCAATATTGCGCTCAGACGTCGACAGCGTGGTCACATCTACACCATCAAAAAGGAGTTTCCCCTCTGAGGGTTGCACGATACCGGACATGATGTTGAGCATGGTCGTTTTACCACAGCCCGAGGGTCCTAAAATCGCATAACGGCCGCCATCAACCCAGGTCATATTAAACGGGTCCAACGCATAGGTCATGTCCGCCGCCTGCGGATTGTACGAGTGCGCAATATTTTTCAGTTCAATTTCAGCCATTATTTCAGTCCGCCATAGGGTGAGGATTTCAATCTGCCATCCGTTGCAAATGCATAAAGATGGGCGGTATCAAATTGCGCTGACACGGTCTCACCGATATTGAAATTCTGAACTGAATCCAACAGGCCCACCATCTGTACATGCTCATGTTTGAGATGCAGGAATGTTTCTGAACCACTGATCTCAGACAGCTCAACGGTAAAGGGAAAACCCCCATCTGCCAGGCTGATCGCCGCGGCCCTTAGGCCAAAAATATAGGAGCCCTGCGGCAGCGCCTGACAATGTTGAGGCAGTTCAAAGTGAATTTCCGCGCTTAAAATAACCTTTCCATCGGCCACGGTGCCTTCAAACAGGTTCATCGCTGGATCATTGGTAATTTGCGACACTTTGGTCGAATTGGGGTTCTCATACACTTCTTTGGCGCTGGCCTGTTGTAAGATGCGACCTTCATCCATTACTAATATCTGCCCGCCAAGTTGCATCGCCTCAACCGGGTCCGTCGAAGAATAGATCAAAATAGAATTTTCGGAGGCTTTCGCGCTAAAGAGGTTTCTGAACTCTTCGCGCAATTGTTCGCGCAATTTATAATCCAAATTCACCAACGGCTCATCCAGAAGAACGATATTCGCCTCTTTTACCAAGGAGCGTGCAAGCGCCACCCGCTGTTGTTGCCCACCCGACAAAGCTTGTATTTTGCGGTTTTCAAACCCGTCCAGCCCGACTTGTGACAAGGCTCTCATAACTCGATTACGAATTTCGACCTTCGGCATACGGCGCTGTTTCAGTGGAAAAGCCACATTTTCATAGACGCTCAGATGTGGATAGTTGATGAATTGTTGATACACCATTGCCACTTCGCGCTTCCACACCGGAATGCGACCAAAGTCTGCTCCATCCAAAGTTAAACTGCCACTTTCAGGCGCAATCAATCCCGCGATGGTTTTGAGCAAGGTCGTTTTACCGGCCAAGGTCCGACCGATAATTGTATAAATTTCACCCTTAGACATCTCAAAACAAACGTCATTCAAATGATATTCCGTATCTGGCTTCAGACACAGCTTCGAGGCAATGAGTGACATTTTATTTCAACGCTCCTGACAGGTTACCTTTTGACAAAAATCTTTCAACTATGAAGGCAACGAAAACCAGAGGTGCAACACTGACCAGCGC
This sequence comes from Rhodobacteraceae bacterium HTCC2083, assembly GCA_000156115.1. Classification (GTDB taxonomy): domain Bacteria; phylum Pseudomonadota; class Alphaproteobacteria; order Rhodobacterales; family Rhodobacteraceae; genus Planktotalea. The sequence continues at coordinate 2,872,580 of DS995276.1, read as the reverse complement.
TGCTGCTGATAGGCTCCACCACGGTGTGATCGATGAGTTTAGAGCCACAATCGCGACTGGCAGAAGTTGAACTTCAGTAAATGTCAGAATAAATGAAAAGAAAAAATCGGTCCAACCGAAGATCATGCAAAACATACCCGCAACGACGATCCCGGGGATCGAATTTGGAAGCACGACTTTGTAAAACGCCTGATAGGGATTACAGCCATCAATTAGTGCAGTTTCGTCGATTTCGCGCGGCACCTTGTTGAAAAAATCAACCATGATCCAAACAGCAATCGGCATCAACAAAACAATGTAGACCAAAATGAGCCCCATTAGGGTGTCCAGCAACGAGAATTTGCCAAGCATGATAAAAAACGGAATCGCCAATACAACAGGCGGCATAATCCGCTGCGAGATGAAAAAGAAAGTTATATCACCGTTGCGAATGGGGCCGGCTTTGAAGGTAAACCGTGACAATGCATAGGCGGCCAAGGTGCCCAAAACGATGCTAATCGCGCTGCCCGCAGCTGTGACAAACACACTGTTAAAGAAAGGCTCAACAATGGCCACACCGCCTTGCGCCGGCGATTTCCAGAGCGCGCGCCATCCCTCCAATGTTGGCTCAAAATCTACCCAAGGGATGTAAGTAGCCCCATTGGTCACCGATTGAAAGTCTTTAAAGGAGGTCGAAATTGCCCATAGGAACGGCGCGATAACAAAGACCGACCACAAAGTAACGGCCAGATATTTGAGGGTGGAGTATAAAAGGCCCATGATTAATTACCTCTTACCATCAATTTTACCAAAATCTTTGCGATGATCGTAAAGCTGATGATCATGATGATCAGATAGGTTAAAGATAGCGCGGCAGAGTATCCAAATTGAAATTCTCGCAAGCCCTTAATAAAAATGTAAAAACTTGAGGTTTCAGTAGATGTTCCCGGCCCACCCGAAGTGAGTACATAAACAGTATCCATGATCTTTGACGCTTCAATAAGCCGAATGATGATTGCCCCAATCGAAATTGGTGCCATTAATGGAAAGGTCACATAAACAAAAGTCCGGATTGGCCCAGCACCGTCGATAGAGGCCGCCAAATAAGGTTCTTTGGGCAGTGATAAAAGACCTGCTAACAGCAAAAGGAACATAAACGGGGTCCATTGCCATACCTCTACAAGAATGACCGTAAATTTGGCGAGTATTTCGCTGCTAAGCCAGAGTGGATTCATTCCAAAGAGATTGAAAAAATCATTCACCGGCCCGAGGGATTCATGGAAAACTGTTCGCCAGATGACGGTCATAATCACAGGTGTCGTCATCATAGGGATCAAAAAGAGAACTCGGAAAAATCTCTGGAAAACAATATCTTTCCACACCATAAGTGCGAGAGAAAACCCGATGACATATTGTAGAAAAACCGTGGTGAGTGACAGCATGCTCAAACGGCCAAACGCTTCCCAGAACCGCAGGTCATCTGTAAACAATCGGATATAATTCTCGATGCCAATAAAATCCAAACCTGGGTAAAAGCTGTCCCAACTTGACAGACTTAAGCGGACCGTAAACCCAATCGGAAATATCAAAATGCCCAGAAGGACCAAAAGCCCAGGAAGCAAGAACATATATTTATGTTTGAAGTTCATCAATTATCACCCTGTTTGACATAGAGCGCCCCAGAACGAGGCGCTCTAGCAATCTGTAACTATGGTATAGCTTATTCTGCGTCTTCCAGAGCTACACCAATAGCATAGGCTTCTCGAACTGTATCAGCGCCAATACGCTTTACAATTTTTGTCCACTCAGCCGCCACCTCATCGAGAGCTTCTTGTGGTGACAACTGGCCAGCCAAAGCCTTAGAGGTGCCCGTTGCAACTGCGCTATTGAATTGGAAAACACCTGGCACCCGCAATGGGAACACACGGTTGGTGCTGCCTTCTTCCATTTCCATAAGAGTGTCCGCATATTGCTTGGCAATCTCAGGATCCCAACCTTGACGCTCAACATAGATCTCAGGCACAAAGTCTGATTTCTTGAACGGGTTCACACCAAAGCGACCAATGCCTATGTCAGCTTGGTGATTGGCGTCATTAGCAAAGAAGCAAAGATAGTCAAAGGCCATATCATGGTTCTTGCTTTTCTTGGCAACCGCCGCTGTCCAGCCCCAAACGATGTAGGGTGCCTGATTAAACTCTTGTTCCCAAGCTCCACTATCACGATTCCAAACTCGCGTAGCGCCTGGTAGTGGCGCTGCGCCGACTTTGTTTTTGATTGGGCTGTCATCTTCCATAGCCTTAACAAAAGCATCATCCCACGAGAAGCTGAACAGGGTTTGTCCACCGCCAAACGAGTTGATTTCATCGCCAAGACCGAAGTTGATACCACCTGGTGGAACGTATTTCGTAGCTTCAACCCAATCGGTCAAGGCTTCAACAAAACCTGGCCCATTGATCAGCGGCTCCATAGTTTCAAGGTCAAAAAAGAAACCACCCTTGACCCGCGGGTTCTTTGAATAGGCCACCGAACGGCTAAAAAACGCCGCAAACATCAGGTCGTCTTTCTTCATAACTTCGGCAGATCCATATTCCAGCTCACCGTCGTTATCCCAGTCCCAACCGTTGAAGAACGCAGCCATTTCAGCATATTCTTTCCAAGTTTGTGGAATGCGCAATTCATTGCCCGTTTCGGCTTTGTATTTTGCTTGATACTCAGGGTTATCAATTACATCTCTACGATACTTCAAGTAGTGACGATCCCCATCAATTGGAAACTGGATCATCTCACCATCCCAAGAATTCACGTCGATGTGGCTTTGAGTGATATCCTGCATTTGCGCCATATTTACATATTTTGCTGGCACGGGCTGCAGATATTGCTTCCAATCGCGGATAAAGTTGGAAAAACCAAAAACGATGTCATAAGGGGCTTGGCCCGCCTGAAACGGAACCATGGCCTTTGAATACAAATCGCCTGCTGGCGTATGGATCACGTTAACTTCAGCACCCGTCAAAGCACTAAATTGTTCCGCGTGAAGCGCTGTTGGCTCACCCATAACTGGTACAGCATGCGTGTTTATGGTCAATTTTTGACCACTGTAATCTTTTTTTGACATGGAGTCATAGGAGCATTCACCCGCTATGTCGCCCGTATTTTTTATGTGTGGAAACTGATCGCTCCATTGATCTGCATGTGCAAGGCTGCCCAGCAGGGCAGTAGACCCCACTAAAACGCCCACTCTTATTGAATTTTTCATTATTCTTCCTCCCATTTGTGTTGATTCAGTAGATTTTTTATCAAGGTATCAGGACGCCACGCCCCTTCACCTTACCGTTATTCAAATCCTGCAAAGCCAGGTTGGCATCAGCCAGGCTGTATTCTTGCGTAGCCAAATTCACGAGGCCCTTGTCGGCTAGAGACATTAACTCCGTAAGCTCAGCCCATGTTCCCACTAAATTCCCAATTATATTTTTTTCTGTGGTGATCATCTCAAAGGCGCTCACATTGATATCTTCGCCATAGCCAACTACATAATAGCTTCCCATATCGCGGGTCATAGCCAGGCCTTTAGCAGTTGTTCCACGCTCGGCTACAAAATCTAATACGGCTTCGGCACCCTTGCCTTTTGTCAATTCCAAGACTTTTTGTACCTCGTTACCGTCTGCTTTGACTAACGCATCTGCGCCACAAGTTTCGGCAAGCGCTAAGGCCATGTCAGAAGGATCAACAACAATAATTTCCGCCGCACACATGGCGCGCAAAACTTGAATGCCAATGTGTCCTAATCCGCCAGATCCAATCACAACGCATTTTTCACCGGGTAGAAGATGCCGCGAAGCTTTCTTAGCAGCGCGGTAGGCGGTGAGCCCTGCATCTGAATAGGCCGCAACTTCCTTAGGGACCAAGGTTTGTGGTAATTTCACAATATTTCGAACAGAGGTTTTAAGCGCTTCCGCATAACCGCCGTTGCAATCAACTCCAGGAAACATGCCATTTTCACCGTGCATGTCGTGCCCCCGCCGGCATGCCAAACACGTGCCACCAGTTATTTTCGGGTGTACAATCACAGGGTCACCCTTTTTGAGCCCCTCCACTTCACTCCCGACGTCTTCAATCCAGCCAGCGTTTTCATGGCCCATTATGAGCGGCAGGAGCGTGCGATCCGCATCAGTCGCCTCGCGCCAAACACCTTCAATGATGTGCAAATCAGTACGGCAAACGCCGGCACCCCCGATGCGGACAATAACATCGCTAGCTTTCTCAATTTTAGGATCCGGAACATTTTCCAAGTCAACCCAAGACGGTGCTGTCAGGTGATCGTCGTATTGTTTTAGAACTTGCGCGCGCATGAATAGCCTTCCAATCTAACTTCCTATTTCTTGGTCAAACCTCAACAAGCTGACGCTTTCCATCAAGATTAAAAAGTGTTCACTTCTGGTCATAATAGCCCGAAAACTGTTCACTTTATGAACACTAAGCTAATTTGCAGTTTAGAGAGAAAAGTCCTATGCCTTCGCTAGGAGAAAAAAATGACATTATTCGATGGCAACTTGCGCGGTGATCAAGGTGATCAATTAGCTCAAACCGCGCTTGGTACAGAAATTGAAATCTCACAGGCTTCGCTCGCAGATAGTTGGAAGCGTAGCTCGTCTTTTGGTTTAGATCCAAATGGCAAACCAATAGACGCCGTGATATCTGAAACTGAACTTTATCAATCAAACCAAAAAAATGAATACATTACACAGTTCGTAATGCCTGAACTGGAGCTTTTATATAACCAAATCGCCGGCACAAACTTTATGGTAGCCTACGCAGATAGTGAAGGCGTTGTCGTAAATGCTCTGCGGGACGAAGACTTCAAAAACAGCGATGCCGGCAAAGCAGTTATTCCAGGGTCTATCTGGACTGAGGAATATCGTGGTACGAATGCCTTGGGCTTGTGCTTGCATACGGGCTCATCACAGATCGTAGCTGGACGCGAACATTTTTTTTACAAACTTGGCAATTTGTCTTGCTTTGCAGCACCAATTTACAACCCTAATAATGAAATTGTGGGAATGATTGATGCAACATCTGATGCATCATCACGGCAACACCACACTCTTGCATTAGTTAAGTTGGCTTGCAAAAACGTTGAAAATCGCTTGTTTACCGATGCGTTTGAACACTCATTGATTATTAGTTTTCACGCTCGCCACGAATATCTTGGGACTACAAGCGCTGCATTAATAGCCATAGACGGACATGGGTTTATTGATGGTGCAAACACCAATGCAAAAATGATGTTAAATGGCTTAAACCTGTCTCATAAACGCCATTTTGGTGATATTTTTTCTATTCCGTTTTCTAACATAATTAACCGGCTCTCTTCCAATGAGATTATACGCATCCATGATGTCATGGGATCTGCCGTGTTCATGGCGATTAAAGAAAGCACGACGAAACGCATTGTGGACATGGATTTACAAAGTCGCTCAAAGGCGCCCAACATAAAATTGCTACCGCAGGTTTTTCAGACCGACAAAAAAGATCTCGAGAATGTAAAAATCAAGAGGAGTTACATAGCGGAAGATGCCGGTTTAAAACGACACTTACTGATGGCTAAAAATGCTCTGAAATACGAGCTTCCAGTGTTTATTGAAGGTGCCCGTGGTTCAGGTAAGAAAGCTACAGCGGCCGAATTGCACAAACTTCTCTTCTGCGAACAGCCCTTTGTCGAAATAAAATGTAATTTATTAACGGCAGAGAATTGCGAAGAAATGTTGTTTGGAGAGGCGGGCAAGCTGGCCTATTTTCAACCTTTATCCTCAATTTCTTCTGCATGCCTTCTAGACAAGGCGCGTAATGGGAGCCTGTTTTTAAACGGTATCGAAGCGCTTCCGATCGTGGCACAAAAAGCCCTCATACAAGTCCTGGAAGAACGACAAGAAGCGAAAATTGACCAGGGCAAAACTGAAATTTCTGCTGTATTTTCCTCAAGCCAGTTATCGTTTACAGAGCTAAAAGCGAGTGAATATTTAGACCCAGCCTTTCTGGAAGCGCTACAGGGATCGCAAGTTGTTCTGCCACATCTTTCACAAAGGTTAGACTTTCGGTTGTTAGCAACAGAGCTCTTATACCAGGTTTCGCCCTGTCATAAATTCTCCAAATCGGCTTTGGATGCTTTACAGAAACGCGACTGGCCGGGCCAGGTCAAACAACTAAAGCGGACCATTCAAATGTTACTTTCTAATGCGGACGGACCAATCATCCGCGCTGAGGCTATCTCAGGTGGCACTCAACTTAAATCCGAAGGGTTAACACCATGCATGTCATGTTCCAATTCACCTGTGCGCAAAGAAAGCTGCGTTTTAATTAAAAAAACGTGGCTTGAAATGGGGGGGAATGTTAGCCTTGTGTCACGCAGATTGGGTGTATCACGGACCACAATTTATAAACATCTCAGCAGCGAATAATAACTATTGGAGCTGCCAAGCCCATGAAGCGGTGCTGTCAGACGAATGCGAATTTGCCTCTGCCAAGACAGTGACGCTGCGATTTACGCCGCATCGAGATCGCGCCACTCGGCAAGAGCGGCGGCGCGGTTAAGCTTGAAATTGTCTCTGCTGTAGAGTACGCGATCCTGATTGAAATGGTTGCAGACGGAGGCATGAACGGTGGCGAATTTCTGTGAACTTCGCATGCTGCGGAACCGTTGCATGGCCCGTTCTCGTCGTCGAAACGGAAGGTGCTAATTCTCAGCTCTGTTGTTTTTCCAGCGGCCCGTTTCCTGCCTCTGCTCGTTGCCGATGTCCTTCATCGCGGCGCCGTAAGACCGCAGAAGATCGGTCACAATGACATGTGCTGGGCCAAAGCGCTTCATTGTTTTCTTGAGGAACTTCAGCGCCACTTTGCGATCACGGCGCTTCGTGACATAGCTTTCCAGCACCTCGCCCTCGTGATCCACGGCTCGCCAAAGGTAGTGCGTCTCGCCGTTAATCTTTACAAAAACCTCATCCAGATGCCACTGCCAGTTCGAGTATGCGCGCATCTGCTGAACCCGTTCTCTGCGTGAGCAGTCCCACTTGAGTGGTCCAATTTGAAAGTTAGTGCATGATCGTCCTTTGGTCCATCGGAACGATGGCCTCTGGCGCAGGCGGGCGGTAGCCCAATGCACTGTGTGGTCGTGAGCAGCCCCACTTGAGTGGTCCAATTTGAAAGTTAGTGCATGATTGGCCTTTGGTCCATCGGAACGATGGCCTCTGGCGCAGGCGGGCGGTAGCCCAATGCACTGTGTGGTCGCTTGGTGTTGTAATGGTTCCTCCATCTTTCAATGATGATTTGGGCTTCTCGGAGCGAGTAGAAGATTTCTCCGTTCAGCAACTCGTCTCGCATTCTCCCGTTGAAGCTTTCGCAGTATCCGTTCTCCCAGGGTGATCCAGGTTCTATATAAGCCGTCTTGGCTCCCACGGCTTTGATCCAATCTCTGACGGCCTCAGCAATGAACTCCGGGCCATTATCCGACCGAATGTAGGCTGGCACGCCCCGCAGGATGAACAGGTCCGTAAGAGCGTCGATGACCTCCGTCGAGTTCAGCTTTCGTTTCACTCGGATCGCCAGACATTCTCGGCTATGCTCGTCCAAGATGTTAAGCGTCCGAAACGCCCTGCCATCATCTGTCCGGTGATGCACGAAGTCATACGACCAGACGTGATTACGATACTCGGGACGTAAACGGACACATGATCCGTCATTCAGCCAGAGCCGTCCTTTCTTTGGTTGCTTCATTGGCACTTTAAGCCCCTCACGTCGCCATAGGCGTTCGACACGCTTGTCATTAACCTGCCAACCCGCGTCTCTCAGCAGGGCTGCAACCCGACGATAGCCATATCGGCCGTACTGGCGTGTGAACTCGATCATGTCCGCAACCAAGCGTTCTTCGTCAGCACGCCCTTGTGGCAACCGCCGCTGCGTGGATCGGTGTTGGCCTAATACACGGCAGACACGACGCTCAGAAACTTTGAACTGACTACGAACGTGATTGATGCAGGCACGCCTGCGCGAGGGGCTTAGAAGTTTCCCGATGCGGCCTCCCTTAAGATCAACTTATCCAGCGTCAGGTCGGAAACTGCACGCCGAAGACGTTCGTTCTCTTTCTGAAGGCGCTTTAATTCCTTGAGTTGTTCCGTGCCCATTCCGCCATACTTCTTCTTCCAGCGATAATAGGTTTGTTCAGTCACACTGATCTGTCTGATTGCGTCAATCCGAGGCATGCCTTGCCCCATCAGAACTTCAACCTGCCGTAACTTCACGACAATCTCTTCGGGCTTTGGTCTCTTAATGGCCATCTCAGGTCCTCCGCTTTCCTAGCTATAGGGGCGAACCACTTCAAAGGGGGAGGCTCAACGCCATCAACTTCATTGATCATATCATCGAAAAGTTCCCTTTCCGCATTCGCGAGGTGCGCACGGATAATGGTCATGAGTTTCAGGCCAAATTCCATTGGCATGTCGTAGATCTCGGGATCAGGCACGCCTACATCAAACGGGGCACGCCTCAACTCAATGGGAAGGTCGGGCGATCACACCGTTCCGATCAGCAAGAATTCTATCAGCTCCTCAGTTACAAAGGCGACGTGGATCTCGAGGCTAACCTGGATGAATGGGAACGCTTCTATAACTTCGCTGGACCGCACGGCGCACATAACGGTCAGACTCCTTACGAAGCGCTCAGAGACAAGCTACAGTAACAATGGAAGTGACCCGCAGGTTCGTCTAGGATACAACGCTTTAGCGCTTCTTATCTAAGAAGCCATTGTGATGAACTTTTCTTGCCCTTGACAATGCTATGGCATGATTCACTGCCATTAGCTGATACTCTATAAACAACCCATGGATGAGAGATGTATGTCTCAGCGGTCCAATTCGTGCCTGATTCTAAGCTAGTGTATGCTTTCTTGCTTCCATTATAATCTAGCCAGTAGATTTTGAATGAGTTATCAGTTTGGCCAACGAAAAATGTAATTTTTGTTTTGCGTTTAGCTTCTTTTGAGCGGAATTGATTTAGGTCCAAACATTCATAACTTCGTGGTGTGGATCTATTGTCGTTTTCACAGAGGCCATATGTGCCATTAACCTTATTGTTGAAACCACAAAGTATCCCCCCCCATTGATACCCAACCCGACCATTGCGATATGCAATCTTAAACCAGTTAAAGCCATCTCTAGCAGGCCTTTGTTTCTTCAACAGAACAACCGGGTCACCATTTTTCAGGCTTCCAATTTTTGGATATTCTGTACTTGGACCAGAGCGAACATTACCACCCCAAGAGCCAATTTTTAATTCACCAGCATAAGACTGACAGGCCAATAATCCAAACCCAAATAGAAATGATGCAAAATACTTTTTCATCTTTTTATCCTAAACGTTGGTATCTTGCGTGATGTGAACCCATAGATCTTTGTTGCGCCGCTGCGCCATTGATACAATCAAACTACAACAATTCATGGTGTTTTCCTAACTATAATTATAGAATTTCGCTCCTATGCCATTTGTGGTGCTGTCAGACGAATGCGAACTCGCCTCTGCCAGGACAGTGAGGCTGCGATTTACGCCGCACCGAGATCGCGCCACTCGGCAAGAGCGGCGGCGCGGTTAAGCTTGAAATTGTCTCTGCTGTAGAGTACGCGATCCTGATTGAAATGGTTGCAGACGGAGGCATGAACGGTGGCGAATTTCTGTAAACTTCGCATGCTGCGGAACCGTTGCATGGCCCGTTCTCGTCGTCGAAACGGCAGGTGCGAATTCTCAGCTCGGTTGTTAATCCAACGGCCGGTTTCTTGTCTGTCGGCATTGCCGATAAGCTTCATCGCGGCACCGTAAGACCGCAGAAGATCGGTCACAATGACATGTGGTGGGCCAAAGCGCTTCATTGTTTTCTTGAGGAACTTCAGCGCCACTTTGCGATCACGGCGCTTCGTGACATAGCTTTCCAGCACCTCGCCCTCGTGATCCACGGCTCGCCAAAGGTAGTGCGTCTCGCCGTTAATCTTTACAAAAACCTCATCCAGATGCCACTGCCAGTTCGAGTATGCGCGCATCTGCTGAACCCGTTCTCTGCGGATCTCGGCTGCAAACATCGGTCCAAATCTGTTCCACCAGAACCGGACCGTCTCATGGCTAATCTCGATGCCGCGTTCGTGCAGCAGGTCCTCAACGTTTCGTAGCGAGAGCGGAAATCGGACGTAGAGCATAACAGCCAGGCGAATGATCTCAGGACTGGTTTTGAAGTAGCGAAATGCGGAGCGTTTTGTCATCCTCAAACGCACGAGACCACCCTGCCCGTCTCAAGCAGCTTTCTTCTGACAAGACCTAGTGAGAAAAAGCGTCACCAGCGTCACCCTACCCCACCCGATGGCTGATCACCCCGCACCCAGCCGACCTTAGCCGCGTTATGCACCAACGACTGGTTCGGAAATACGTGCCGTTCGCTGCGGCTTGTCTGAACTCACACAACGCGGTGGTGTCAGACCAATGTCCGTCAAAGACTTATTTGATGTAAAGGGATTTATTACGAAAGCTGGCACGCAATTTATGAAATTCGATGAGCCCGCAGCAAAAGACTGTGACGTCATTGCACGCCTGCGCGAAGCAGGAGCCGTATTTATCGGGCATACCAATATGACGGAGCTGGCTTACTCTGGGCTAGGCTTGAACCCCCACTATGGTACCCCTGTAAATGCATTGTATGCCGACTGCATACCCGGCGGTTCTACATCTGGTGGTGCCATCTCTGTTGCGTGTGGTGCAGCCGATGTCGCAATCGGGACAGACACCGGTGGATCCCTCCGAATACCGGCCGCTTTTAATGGCATTGTCGGCTTTAAACCCACCCAAAATAGTGTCTCAAGAGAAGGGTGTAAGGCCCTTTCACAAAGCTTGGATAGCGTTGGAACGATGGCCGCGAGTGTCGATGCGTGTAAACTGGTATATCAAGCTATCGCACAAAGTCTGCGTGAACCAATAGTCGACCTGCAGCCTGAATTTATCGTTCCGACAAATTATGGAATGGATGACCTTGAACCGGCCGTGGCTACGGGATTTAGCGAGGCAATTGAGATTTTGCGACGCCAAGGCTTCAAAGTCCGTTATGAGTCACTGAATACTCTTCATGCGCTCAAGACGTTGCCAGTTTGGCAATTCTCATCGATTGAGTCCCGTGCTTCTTATGATGAGGCTTACAAAACGCAGCGAGAAATAATGGATCCACGAGTTGCAAGCGCCACAAGGATGGGGCGAGCGGACGAGGTAAGCGCTATTGAGTATCGCAAAACCCTTAATTCTCGAAATGAGCTTATTACGAGATTTAAGAATGAAATCGGGACACAGGTCCTGCTGATGCCTACAGTGCCTATTCTTCCACCCAGCTTCGCTACAATGGAGTCGGATGATGAATATAATCGCATAAATCTCCAGGTGCTCCGAAACCCCTCAATCGCAAATGTGCTCGACTGCTGTAGTATCTCGCTGCCTTTCGAACATAACAAAATAACGACTGGGGTGATGTTAACAGCCAGTGGCGGTAACGATCTTGAGCTTTTGGCACTTGCTGCGAAGGTTGAAAGCTACTTCAAGTTGCCGAAAGCTAACCACTGAAGCCATTACCGGGCAAAACTACTCAACAACTCTTACGTCCACTTTGCGTGTGGCCAAAAATTAGGCTGCAAAATTTAATTTAAACTGTTTCGGAGAAATCATGACGAACGGATCAAAACATGACTCGCGGCTAACTGGCGAAACTAGTCGCCGAGTGCTCAAACGTGATCCTAACCCGCATTTGTTCAGGCCAATCACGTTTCGCAGTGTGACAGCTAAAAATCGGATTATGCTGTCGCCGATGTGTCAATACTCAAGTAATGACGGCATTCCGAATGACTGGCATTTTGCGCATCTTGCTGCTCGGGCCGCTGGCGGCGCAGGGATCGTGTTTACAGAAGCTGTGCACACAGAGCCTGCGGGGAGAATCACACCAAATTGCCTTGGGCTCTGGAACGATGAACAGCAGGATAGATTAAGCCGAATAGCTGAATTTGTGAATGGACAAGACGCAGTAGCGGGAATTCAACTTGGGCATGCAGGACGTAAAGCATCCGTTGGGCGACCATGGGATGGTTCATCGCCGATACCAATTGAAGAAGGCGGCTGGAACACAGTGGCCCCATCCGCACAGGCGTACTCAAGTGACTGGCGCGAACCTGTTGCATTAACCAAATCAGGAATAGAATCGCAACTTGACATGCTGGCTAATGCATCCAAGAGAGCTCGCAATGCTGGTTTCCAAGCCTTAGAATTGCATGCGGCACATGGATATTTGGTTCATCAGTTTCTTTCACCACTGAGCAACTTCAGAGATGACGATTATGGCGGGTCCTTTGAAAACAGAATCCGGTTCTTGATAGAGAGCATTGAAGCCGTTCGGTCCGAATGGCCTTCCAATTTGCCACTGTTCATTCGTCTTTCTGTTACAGAATGGGTTGAAGGCGGTTGGAGCATTGAGGATAGCGTCAGGCTTTCCAAGATTCTAAAGGAGGAAGGATCTATTGATCTAATCGATTGCTCATCAGGTGGGAACAATCCACGCCAATCGATTCCAATTCATCCAGGTTATCAAATACCACTGGCCGCCACTGTTCGATCTGAGGCTCAAATACCGACAGGTGCAGTAGGGCTAATTAATTCTCCGGACCTTGCAGAGTCGATTGTCGCCAACGGAGATGCAGATATTGTAATACTTGGCCGCGCTTTATTAGCGGACCCTGTATGGCCGCAACGTGCTGCAAATCACCTCAAAGCGAAAAATTTTGAATGGCCAATTCAATATGAGCGTTCAAATATTTACTGATATCACCAACCTATAGGATCACGATAATTTGGGTTTTCGATTTTGGCATTTCATCGCCTTGAAATCGAAACGGCGACATAAGCAGCCCCGAATTGCCACGCGACGTGCAGACTTACTTTTTCAGAGGTCGCAGAGCAAGTGTCTAGTTGATGGCACGCGGATACAGAACGAAACAGCGTATATTATTGCTGGAAATTCCACTGCCGTCTCCACTCATACTGATCGTCATGCACAAAACACACCTCAGCGCAGGTGGGACCAAGTCCGGCGTAGGGAGGGCCACCGCGGTCAGGTCCAAAAAGCTTTCGGGTGACGCTGGTGACGCTGGTGACGCTGGTGACGCTGGTGACGCTGGTGACGCTGGTGACGCTGGTGACGCATATTCCTACTGCACGGTCTATGGTGAAAAAATATATTCATTTGAAAACATGTTTTTTTGAATAGAGAGCGCAGTAAGAAGAAGCGTCACAAGCGTCACCCTCCCCCCTACCCGATGGCTGATCACCCCGCACCCAGTCGACCTTAGCCGCGTTATGCACCAACGACTGGTTCGGGAGTACGTGCCATTCGCTGCGGCTTGTCTGAACTCACACAACGCAGACAAACCTTCCTTTCGATGGATTTGAACGGATGTCAGCTTACTTTTCAAAGCGGTTGTCGGCAGGCTGCGTTGGGATCAATTTGAAGGCTGCGTTACTATTGATCGGTTGCTTGCAGTAATTCCCGTAGGTTCTGCGCCCGAACAGGGCGATCACGTAAATCAAGTGCTGAGTTTAGATCGACAAGATGGCTGCGCATCAGCTCTTCGGCATTTTGCTCATCTCCATCGGCAATTGATTGCACCAGGGCGTGATGGGCATGGCTCTCACATAACGCACTTTCGCGCCGCCAATAGAGTGCTATGACCAATGAAGAACGAGCGATCAGCGTTTCGATGAACTGACTGATTGTGTCCTGATCTGCGATCCGCGCGATCTCGATATGGAAGCGTCCAGACAGGTTAATCGCTCGGCCATTATCGCCAGCATCCAAGGCTAAATGCTCTTGGGCAATGTGATCTTTCAAAATCTCAATGTCGCGTGGTGTGACTCGGCTCGCGGCGGAACGGGCGGTACGCGGTTCCAGCAGCGCGCGCGCTTCAAACACTTCGCGGGCTTCACGCGGGGTCGGACTTGCCACGAAGGCACCCTTATTACGCTGGATTTCTACAAGCTGAACATGCGCGAGCGATTGAAGTGCCGCGCGTACAACGGTGCGAGACACCTTGTAGATTTCTCCAATTTCGTCCTCTCCCAGCTTTGTACTCGGTGCGAGACGATGTTCATGAATCACCTAAGCCAGCGCGTCAGCTACCTTTTGCGTCGCATCTTGAGATTTGGGCGTGGAGATGGGCTTTGCCTGTATGGAAGGCTCCTTCAGAATCACTGATGCCAGAGGCATGCTGTGTGAACAAGGTGAAGCTTAATTGTATACAATATAGAATATCTATTGTGTTCAATATTTGAGCGTCACAGAATTAGTCCGCCTAATTTTAAGCCATCGACCTGACTTATTCTTCGAAACCGTAGGCACTGTTTGAACTCTATCACCACAAGCGCCCAGCTGGTTTCAGAACAGGAGCACCCATGACTGCAAAACATGATCTGGAACTGGTGAAAGTCACCAAACGCTATGGTCCGACCGTCGCTGTGGACGCGATAAAGCATAGGTTCCAGCCATCCTCCTATACCTGCCTGCTTGGGCCTTCGGGTTGCGGAAAATCATCGACCCTGCGGATGATTGCGGGCCATGAAAGCGTGACCGAAGGCGCGATTTTGCTGTCAGGGCGTGACATTTCCGCTCTGCCGCCCGCGCAGCGCGGCACTGCGATGATGTTTCAGAACTACGCTTTGTTTCCGCATCTTAGCGTCCTTGATAACGTTGCATTTAGCCTGAAAATGAAGGGGGTGGACGTCAAGAAACGCCATACCAAAGCGGGCGAGATGCTGGAGTTGGTCGACCTAACGGCGCTGGCAGATCGACTGCCTGATCAATTGTCTGGCGGGCAACAACAGCGAGTAGCACTCGCCCGTGCCCTGATCACACGGCCAGAGGTTTTGTTGCTGGATGAACCGCTTTCAGCGCTAGACCCGTTCTTGCGCACCCGGATGCGTGGCGAGCTGAAGAAGCTGCAAAAGGAGCTGGGCATCAGCTTTATCCACGTTACCCACGGGCAAGACGAAGCACTGGCGTTGGCCGATGAGATCGTCGTGATGAATGACGCGGTGATTGAACAGGCGGGCGCAGCGCGCGATGTGTTCAACGCCCCGAAAACACGTTTCGTTGCGCAGTTTATGGGCGGCCATAATGTCATCGCCCTGCCCGAGGGGCATTTCGCAATCCGCACTGACGCTGTCGCCATCACCGCGCCACAGAAAGGCAGGTTAGACGCCCAAGTGACCGCCGTTGAATACCAGGGCACCCATGTATCCTTGCTGTCGCGCATTACCGGCGACCAAGAAATCACAGCGCTGGTGCCCGAAGCTGAATACTTCACCACCCCGCATCACCCCGGCGACCAGATTGGTCTGCATTGGGATGCCAAAAACCTTCACCAACTGACCGCATAAATCGCGGCACTTCATCATCGACAAGGAGACTACGCATGACCAAACTTACATCACGGACCGGCCTTAGCCGCCGCGCATTACTAAAAGGCGCCGCATCGACTGCGATTGCGGCGGGATCAACGACCCTTGGCGCGCCGATGCTTTGGGCGCAAAACATCAAGGACGTCACCATCCGCCAGTTCGGCACAGGGGTGTCCAACCTCAATGATGTCGCCAATAAAGTGAAAGAAGATCTTGGCTTTACGCTTGAAATGACTGCGCTAGATACGGACAGCGTGACACAACGCGCAGCCACACAGCCCAACAGTTTTGACATCGCAGACATCGAATACTTTATTTGCAAAAAGGTCTGGGCCGCTGGCAACATGCAGGCAATGGATACGTCCAAGATCGCCAATTACGACAAGATCGCCGGTACATTCCGCAGCGGCCTTTTGACACCGACAAGCACGATTGCACAGGGCACAGCACCGCACACTGTCGGCTTCACATCAGGGCCGAACGGCACTGACTTTGTGGACGAGGAATCAGGTTGGATGACCCTGATCCCGACAATCTACAACGCTGACACGCTGGGCATCCGCCCTGACCTAATTGGCCGTCCGATCAACAACTGGTCCGAACTTTTAAACCCTGAATTTAAAGGCAAGGCATCAATCCTCGACATCTCGTCTATCGGGATCATGGACATGGCGATGGTCGTGGAATCCATGGGCGAATACACCTACCCCGACAAAGGCAACATGACGAAAGAAGAGATCGACCTGACGCTTGGCATCTTCACCGAAGCCAAGAAAAACGGTCAGTTCCGCGCATTCTGGAAGTCCTTTGATGAAAGCGTCAACCTGATGGCGTCCGGCGAAGTTGTGATCCAGTCCATGTGGTCTCCAGCGATCACGGCGGTCAAATCGCAAGGTGTCCCATGCGTCTACCAGCCTTTGGAAGAAGGCTACCGCTCGTGGGGTGGTGGTTTGGGCATCTCTGCTGCACTTTCTGGTTTGGAGCTGGAAGCAGCTTATGAATACATCAACTGGTACCTCTCCGGCTGGGTCGGCGGTTATCTGATGCGTCAGGGCTATTACTCTGCTGTTCCTGAAACGTCGAAAGAGTTCATGACCGCAGACGAATGGGGTTTCTGGTACGAAGGCAAAGCCGCGGAAGGTGACATCTTGTCCCCAACTGGCGACAAACTGGCCGGTGCAGGCGAAGTTCGCGATGGTGGGGCCTTCCTTGATCGCATGGGATCAGTTGTGTGCTGGAACTCTGTCATGGACGAAAACCAATACATGGTCCGCAAGTGGAACGAATTTATCGCCGCTTAAGAACGACCAACGGGTGCGCCTTACGGGGTGCACCCACCCCATACAATACAAAGAATACTCATGAAAAAGCTGTTAGAAAATCGCAATGTGACCGGCTGGCTTATGGTGTCGCCCCTTGCCGCCATTTTGCTGGTTTTTCTCGTGATGCCGATTGTGCTGATCGTGATCGTCAGCTTTTGGCGGGCAACAGAATTCTCGATCATTCCGGCCTTAGAATGGGACAACTACGCGTTCCTGTTTGGGTCGCCCGTCACCTACACCGTCTTTCTCAATACGTTCAAATATGCGTTCATCACATGGGCCTTTACCTTGGTCATAGGGTTCACCGTAGCCTATTATCTGGCATTCCACATTCGCAGCCTGACATGGCAAATCGCACTATTCCTGCTGTGCACAATCCCGTTCTGGACCTCCAACATCATCCGCATGATCAGCTGGATTCCGTTTCTGGGGCGCAATGGCATCGCCAACACAACCTTGATGTCTTGGGGCGTCATAGACGAACCGGTCGAGTGGTTGTTGTTTTCAGATTTCGCCGTCATCCTCGCTTTTGTGCACCTCTACACGCTGTTCATGGTCGTCCCGATCTTCAACACGATGATGCGGATCGACAAATCCCTGATCGAGGCTGCACGTGATGCAGGCGCAAGCGGTGCGCAAATCCTGTGGAACGTGATCATACCGCTGACGAAACCGGGAATCATGATCGGCACTATTTTCGTGGTGACGCTGGTAATGGGCGACTTCATCACTGTGCGCTTCATGAGCGGCAGTCAATCCGCCAACGTGGGCCGCCTGATATCGAACGACATTGCACTGCTCCAATACCCAAGCGCGTCTGCCACCGCCATCGTGCTGCTCGCGACTGTGCTGATCACCATCGGCATCTTGTTGCGCTTTGTCGACATCCGGAAGGAACTGTAATGGAACCGCGCGCCAGATCATTTTACCTGCTATCCGCTTTCTTCGCGCTGTTTGTGATGTTCCTTTACGGTCCGACCCTGACCATCGGCATTCTATCGTTCCAAGGCGAGGGTGGCGGGCTGACATTCCCGATGCGCGGCGTGTCGATGTATTGGTTCTATGACTTGTTTGAACAACAGGCTGTCGGCGACATTTGGGGCAGCTTTCGCCGTTCAATCTTGTTGGGTCTGATGGTCATGGTCACAACAGTGGTCGTCTCGGTTATGGGCGGCCTGGCATTTCGCAAGAAATTCGTAGGCTCGGGCATTCTGTTCTACCTTATCATAACGGCGCTGGTGATCCCGTCGATCCTTGTCTCGCTGGGTGTGGGCTTGCTGTTTTCGCAAAGCGGGCTCAACGTGCATTGGTCGACCTCCGGTTTTGGCGCGCAACTGACATGGACGCTGCCGTTCGGCCTGCTGATCATGTTCGCAGTCTTTAACCGTTTCGACAAAAGCTTTGAGGAAGCCGCCCGCGATCTTGGGGCATCCCCATGGCAGACAATCCGCCATGTTGTATTGCCGATAATTGCACCCTCGCTGATTGGCGTCGCCTTGTTTGGCTTCACGCTCAGTTATGACGAATTCGCGCGCACCCTGCTAACGGCGGGTAGCTACAACACGCTGCCTTTAGAAATCTACGGGATGACGACGAATGTCACATCGCCTGTGCTTTACGCGCTTGGCACGCTGACGACAGTGTTCTCCCTTCTGATTATCGGCATATTCCTCGCCCTTGCACTTTTGAGCAACCGACGTAAAGCACGCGCAGGCAGCGACGCCGGAAAAGCCGTCTAATGATTGTCCTGATCAATCCCAACAGCACAGACGCCATGACCAAAGCCATGGTTGAAACGGCATCATTTGCAGGCGTCGAGCTGGAAGGGTGGACCTCTGTCGAAGGACCAGCCGCGATCCAAGGCCCTGAAGACGGCGCGGCCTGTATCCCGCCGTTGTTGACGCTAGTGCGCAAAGCCTCTGATGCAGGCGCAAAGGCCATTATTATTGGCTGCTTTGATGACACCGGGCTGGACGCCGCCCGCGATATCGCATCCTGTCCAGTCATTGGTATTGGCCAAGCAGCCTATCACATGGCTGTGCTTTCAGGAGCCAAATTTTCTGTCGTGACCACTTTAGACGTTTCTGTGCCCATACTGGAAAAGAACATCCACGCTTATGGCTTCACATCCCAACTGGCCCGCGTCCGTGCCAGTGGTGTTCCCGTGTTAGATCTGGAAATCGATCCAGCCGGAACGGCGGATGTAGTGGTTGGCGAAATCAAACGTGCTGTCACCGAAGATAAAGTTGATACAGTCGTTCTTGGCTGCGCCGGAATGGGGCATATTCCAGCCCACGTTGGTAATATCGGACACACCCGGCTTATTGACGGCGTCACATCAGCTGCGCAGCTTGCGAAAATTCTGGCGAAGTAATCGGTCGCCCGAGGTCGCCACACGATTAAAGATTGGTATTGCAGTTCAGAAATGAACGCCCGCTATGCTTGGAGAAGCTGTCATTTGCACATTTTGCAGCATCGGTGACTTGGGGCTCTCTACGGCCATTTGCTGCGTCACATATGAATGTCGGCTATAGAATAACAGTCTCCACGCATACTGATCGTCATGCATAAAGCACACCTCAGTGCAGGCGGGGCCAAGTCCGCTGTAGGGAGGGCCATCGCGGTCAGGTGCAAAACGCTCCCTGGTGACGCTGGTGACGCTGGTGACGCTGGTGACGCTGGTGACGCTGGTGACGCTGGTGACGCTGGTGACGCTGGTGACGCTGGTGACGCTGGTGACGCTGGTGACGCATATTCCT
>DS995276.1:2810770-2852939 GCA_000156115.1 Rhodobacteraceae bacterium HTCC2083 | reverse complement strand
GTCACCCTACCCCACCCGATGGCTGATCACCCCGCACCCAGCCGACCTTAGCCGAGTTATGCACCAACGACTGGTTCGGGAATACGCGCCGTTCGCTGCGGCTGGTCTGAACTCACACAACGCGGGACAAACCGGCCTTATGCATCTGCGGCTTTCGCTCACGCAGCATCCTTTCGCATTCGTGGCAAAGCCAACGCCGCGGCGCGGATCGCACGCGCCGTCAAAGCAGCCACTCGACGGAACTAATCTTGATGAACAGCGAACCAACCACACAATGTGGGCTGATCATATCTTTTCGCTGACGGCGGCTTGGATATGAACCTTCGCACCAGTCAAGAAAGGTGTTGACCAAATGGATCATCACCCATAGCTTAAATGAAACGACGTTTTGACCAACGAAACGCAACATTGAGAGTCAGCTAATTTGTCGCAGACGTAGGCGGCCACCAACTAAACAACAATCTAGGGAGAAATTGACATGAAAAAAGTAGAGAGAAGACTGTCGCTTGCCGCCAGCCTCGTGGCCAGCAGCATGGTCATGGCCGCGCCTGCATTTGCCGAAGGTGATGTGGTGTTTGCATCCTGGGGAGGCTCATTTCAGGATGCCTTGCGCTCAGCGATGCTGGAACCTGCAGCCAGTGCGCTGAATGTCACCGTCAAGGAAGATACGACAAACGGTATTCAGGACGTACGCGCACAAATCACAGCGGGTGCCGTCGCATGGGATGTGACCGAGCAAGATTTACCCTCCTGCGAAACACTCAGCCGCGAAGGCAGCCTTGAGCCGATTGATTATTCAATCGTCGACACAACGGGTATCCCCGAAGAACTGATCCATGAGAACTACATTGGCTTTATCAACTTCACTAAAGTGATTGCCTACCGCACCGACGCATTTGACGGTGCCGGACCATCCAATTGGGCAGAGTTCTGGGATCTGGAAAACTTCCCCGGCAAGCGCGGCATGCACGGCAAGGTGAACTATAACCTTGAGGCTGCCCTTATGGCCGATGGTGTACCTATGGCAGAAGTCTATGACATGCTGGCCACGGACGAAGGCATCGCGCGTGCTTGGGCCAAACTGGGAGAAATCGCACCCGAAGTCACCGTTTGGTATCGTGGCGGATCACAATCCGCACAATTGCTGCGCGACGGTGAGGTAGACGTAATCCACATGGGCCATAACCGTGTGGAAAGCGTGATCGGATCCGGCATTGAGGTGGCTTACGCATTTGATGGTGGCACGATGGATGTCGATTGCCTGCTGGTGCCCAAAGGCGCGCCTAATGTCGAGAATGCAATGCGTCTGATTAATGAGCTGCTCAGTGCCGAAGCGCAGGCGCGGCTGGCGGTCACGATGCCGCTGGGTCCAGTGAATACGGGCGCGTTTGACACTGGCATTATCTCGGACGAGCAGGCTCTGTTGGTTAACACACATCCGAGCAACTACGATAAGCAGCTTCTTGTCGACCCGGCCTTTTACATCGGCCAATTGGGTGAGTTGACCGAAGAGTTCGACACGCTGATCCAGCAATAATCCAATTGGGCGCAGTGCGTTTTACGCTGCGCCCAATTTTCTCAAGTCAGGAAACCGAATGACCACTGCAGCCCAATCCCTTCCCATCGACATCGCCAACCTGAGCAAAGCTTATGGATCGGTCAAAGCGCTCCTTGATGTATCGCTGAATATTGCTGCGGGTGAATTCCTGACACTGCTTGGGCCATCCGGCTCTGGCAAAACGACACTATTGATGGCGCTCGCTGGATTTGTGCGCCCCGATGGCGGGTCAATCCGATTTGGCGATCAAGAAATGATTGCAACACCACCGCACAAGCGCGGCCTTGGCATGGTTTTTCAAAGCTATGCGCTGTTTCCCTTCATGACCGTAGCTGAAAACGTGGCCTATCCATTAAAAGTGCGCGGCGTTTCCAAAAGCGATCAAAAGACCCGCGCCGAGCGGGCGTTGGATACCGTACAGCTTGGCGGTTACGGGGATCGGCGCATCACCCAATTGTCCGGCGGCCAAAGACAGCGCGTTGCCCTTGCCCGCGCCATGGTATTCGAGCCGCAGATCATCCTGATGGATGAACCCCTGTCCGCGCTCGACAAAAAACTACGCGAAGATATGCAGATCGAATTGAAGGCGCTGCACCAAAAGCTGGATGCGACCGTCGTCTATGTAACCCATGACCAACGCGAAGCTCTGACAATGTCGGACCGGATTGCAGTGGTTAATCACGGGCGGATTGAGCAGGTCGAAACGCCAGAGCGTCTTTACCGTCAGCCTCACAGTTTCTTTGTAGCGGACTTTATCGGGGAGTCGGTTTCCTTACCGGTGGAGGTGACCAACGATAAGGCGCAACTGGGTGGGCGCTTGCTTAAATCTGACTTGCCCATTGCCATCGGTCGCGGTGGTCATCGTCTGGTGATCCGACCAGAGTTGCTGGAGGTCACCGCAGGCGCTGTGCCTGAAACTGCCAATGATTTATCCGGCCATGTCCACGACATCATCTATCAAGGCGATAGCGTACTGGTGATTGTTCAGCACGACAGCGCAGGCCAGATCAACGTACGCGTCCCCGCCAATCGCGCGGGCCAGACGGGTCTGCCCTCAAAGGGTGAACGCATCGGCCTTGCCTTGCATCCCGAAGACACAATCATCGTGCCGGAGCATGTGGCATGAGCGTCATAGAACTTCAGAACGCGAGCACGCTGAAATCCGAAGAACGCCGTGAACGCCTGACGTTTTTGGGGCTGTCGATGCCCGCCGTTCTCGCCATTCTGATTGTCGTGTTTCTACCGATTTTCTGGCTATCGTCGCTGTCGTTTTACAATGCGGCGGGCGAACCCAGCTTAGAAAACTACGCGCGCATTTTTGAGAGCGCTTTGTACAGGCGAACCTTTGTGGTCACCTTTCAGATCAGTATTGCCGTGACGGTGATCTGTGTCCTTCTGGGGTATCCGCTGTGTTACTGGCTGACCAAGGTGCCGGATAGAACGGCTGCCATTTTGATGGTGTTCGTATTGGTCCCGTTTTGGACGTCGGTTCTGGTGCGGACCTACGCTTGGCTGGTTTTGTTGCAGCGCAATGGCGTCATCAATTCGTCGCTGATGTCGATGGGCATTATCGAAGAGCCGCTGCAACTGGCGCATAACCTGACAGGATCAATCATTGGCATGGTGCATATCATGCTGCCGTTTCTGATTTTGCCGCTTTATGCCACGATGCGTAGCATTGACACCGATCTGGTTCGCGCCGCTGTTGGGCTCGGCTCCAGCCCGCGCGGAGCGTTCTGGCGAGTGTTTTTCCCAATGTCGTTGCCGGGTCTTTTTGCCGGTATCGTGCTGGTCTTCATCCTGTCGCTTGGGTTTTACGTCACGCCTGCTTTGCTGGGTGGAGGACGCGTGCAGATGCTCGCGCAGCGGATCGAAAGCACCATCACAGTCTATTCCAATTGGGGGGCTGCATCAGCCTTGGGTGTTGTCCTGTTGCTGCTGGCACTGGTGATGATCTGGCTGATGAACCGAGTCTTCGGTCTCGACAAACTATTTATGCGCTGAGGACCCTGATATGGAACAAGTCGGACAACGTAAAATTGACGGTCTGTGGCTGACGGTCGTCGGCATCGCGGTGCTGTTCTTTCTGATCCTGCCCACACTGATCGTGATCCCGATGTCGTTTTCTGGAGCCTCATTTCTGGAATTCCCGCCAACGTCATTCTCATTTCGCTGGTACACGGCCTATTTCACGTCCTCGGAATGGATGAGCGCCACCAAAACATCCTTGATCGCAGCTGTACTCACCACCGCAATCGCAACACCTTTGGGCTCACTTTGTGCCTACGGCCTGCATTGTTCGACCCCTCGGATCCGGAACACTGCCCAGATCCTCGTGATCATGCCCATTGTTGTACCGGTGATCCTGATCGCCGTCGGCGTGTTCAGCCTGTATGCCAAGCTGGGGCTCAATTACACGCTTACCGGAATTGTGATCGCCCATACGGCGCTGGCGCTACCTTTCGTGATCGTGACTGTCATGTCGGGCTTGCAAAACTATGATTTCGATCAGGAACTGGCGGCGCGCAGCCTTGGGGCATCACGGGCTTATGCGTTGTGGACGGTGACAGTGCCGCAGGTCAAATTCTCGATCCAGACAGGGGCCTTTTTGGCTTTTATCACGTCGCTGGATGAGGTGGTGATTTCGATGCTGATCTCGGGTGGAGACAATGCCACGATTACGCGCCGCATGTTCAATTCCCTGCGCGATCAGCTTGATCCGACCATTGCTGCGATTTCGACCTGCCTGATTGTTGTGTCGGTCGGGATGCTCATCGGCGTTCAGTTGATCGGTCGGGGAAAGGACAAGACGAAATGATGCGCCGATTATCTTTCGCCAAACTCAACCCGGATCTGGCGGGCAGCATCCAGAACCGCAGCGCGGTAGCCTTCGACAGCAGTTTTGCTGAAGCGGGCGCGCAGACCCGACAGGCTGACCGCGCCCAGCAACTCACCTTCGAGCCCAAGCACAGGAACAGACAATCCAGCGACGTCGGGATCACGCTCGCCAAGGCTCAGATAATACCCAGCCTTGCGAATGTCGGCGGCCTGTTTGCCTTTGCACAAGGAAAAAGCATCCAGCACCTGACCAGACGAGCCCATGCTCAGCGGTATAATCTCGCCTTCTTCGACATGATCCCGCGCAAGCCTGTGCGAATTGACACGATAAAGGCAGACGCCGGAATTGCTGCGCTGCACGTAAAACGACGCACTTTCCCCCGTAGATTTTACCAGCTCCGCCAACACCGGGCGCACAACAGGCCCCATGCGCAGGTTCTGGCGAAATACGGATCCAAGACGCCACAAAGATGGGCCGAGGTGAAACAGGCCTTCGGCGTCTCGTGTGATGTGGCCAAACTTCTCAAGCGAGACGCTCAGACGCAGGATCGTCGCTTTGTTGACCCCGCTGCGGTCCGCAACTTCTTTCAGGGACAGACCTGCATCGCCGGGCTCAAAGCAATCCAGCACACGCAATGCACGTTCAACCGCTTCGACACCACCTGTTGTGTCCGGGGCTTGGGGTTTGTCGGACATGGGCAGACCTTTCGACGCAATTGTGTGCCTGTTTGTAGCCACTTCGCACGCAATTGGAAATCGCAATCAATAAAGGCAACAGGTCATGAGTAACGCGCAGAAACGATTGATGATAGCCGGGTATGGCGGCTTGCCCTTTGGCGAGGTGTCGCAATGTGAAGCGGGCAATGTCGGGGTTCTGGGTGTCCCAAGCGAAGTCAGCAACGGACCGCGTATGGGAGCCTCTTTAGCACCGGATGCGT
Source organism: Rhodobacteraceae bacterium HTCC2083 (assembly GCA_000156115.1). GTDB lineage: Bacteria > Pseudomonadota > Alphaproteobacteria > Rhodobacterales > Rhodobacteraceae > Planktotalea. The sequence continues at coordinate 2,847,605 of DS995276.1, read as the reverse complement.
TGCGCAGGATGACCGGGCAGCTTGGCGCTGATCTGCCTGTAAATGGTCGGGATCTGGGAAATTTGGATCTGTCGGGTGATTGGTCCGATGCTTTGATGCAGCTTGTGACGCAATTGGTGGATAACGACGTTGTGCCAGTTGTTCTGGGTGGTGCGTCAGATGTTGCCTTGGCGGTGCTACACGCCATCCCTGATTTGCCGGTTGTTGCGGCCATGCCAATGGCCCGAGGTGATGTCGCAGCCCGACAAGCAAACACGATCTGGGTGGGCTTGAACGGCGCGCAACCTGCCGATGTCTGGGATCAGATCAGCCAGCGCAAGATGGGTTGGCGTACTGCCCGCCATTTGGACGAAGGGCACGGCGAGTTTTCTGAAAGCCCCGAGCGCGCTGTCCTCTGGATCGACATGTCGGTCATTGATCTGGGACACGCGGCAGGTGTTGTCGGTCTCAATCCTGCTGGGATGAAACCCGAAACGCTGGTGGCCGTAATCGGTGCAATGCTCTGTAGCTGGCAGGCGATTGTGATCACTGGCCTTGCGCCTGCGCGTGATACGCGAGGTATGTCGGAATTGGCAGCCATTGAAACCCTGAACGCGGCACTGCGCGATGGGTGATGCGGCGCACATACAATTTGATACGATCCCGAGTTTTCTGGGCGTGCCTGTTGGCGATCTGGAAGATCTCGTGCCCGATCAGATCGCGATGGTTGGTTATTTTTGTGACAATCTTGACCGGCCAGCGGCAGGGCAACGCTACCTCGCAAGACAGTTACGATACGCTTCCCAGTCCGGAAAGGCACCCGCGAACGCCATCGATCTGGGGGATGTGAATGTATTTCCGCTAGAGCCGGACAAGCATTTTTCCGCAGTTATCGCGCAATGCGGTGCGGTTCTGGAAACCGGAGCGCGCATGGTGCTGGTTGGCGGCGATTCCAGCGGCCTCAAAGCGCTTGGATTCGCGGGACAAAAGATCACGGGGGCGAATGTTCCTGTCGTTTCGGTCGCGGAGGGCATCGCAAGCAATCTATCCGATGATCAACCGACCATTCTGCGTGTGGATTTAAAAGAGCTTGCTGGCAAATGGATGTCGCAACCGCGTCGCCTGAGCGGTCAATCTCCCACACAGATGATTGCGCAAATCCACGCCACTCCGGGCTGTGTAATTGCTGCGGCGGTTTTCGGACTCGCCCCGGCACTAGATAATCGTGGCAGCACGGAAACCCGCGCGGCACTGGCGATCTTGCAGGCGGTGACTGAGCGCCTTGAGAAAGGAGCGCCTTGATGCCTTTACGGTCGGCCCCATTGCCGCGCATGGCAGGACATTTGTCTTTCATGCGCGCTCAGACCAAAGCAATCTGCGATGTCAGGCCCGACGATCTGGCGGTGCTGGGCGTCCCGTTTGAAGACACCGGCGCGCCGCATGCCGGGCAATCCCTGGCGCCGCGCGCATTGCGCGAAACCTCAGTATATTTTGGCTGGCATGCAAACCCGCAATTTAGCCATCCGGTTGATATTGATGCACGCCAAGACATATCGACCGACGGGTTGCATGAGCGGTTATGTGATCTTGGCGATATCTCTCTGGGGTCGGAAGACGCAGTTCATGCAGCCTTGAGGGCGGCCGCAAGTCAGATCAACAACACTGGTGCTTGTGCCGTTATTTTGGGCGGTTCAGATCACTTATCTGAGACCGTGCAGAGCGCGCTCCCTATGTGTCAGACAGCGCAACTTGGCGGTAAGCCGCGTGATGCAGGCGACTTTCACATAGCGCCCTTGTCGGACGGTACTATACCGACACAGACATCAAACACGGCCATGCAGCTGATTGAGCTAACCCATTGGCGAGATGCATCAAGACCGTTGTTTGTCCGGTTTGATTTATCCGTGTTTGAAACATCGCTCAGCGCCCTTTGTGATCAACCCCGGTTGGGGGGGTGCGATCTTGATACCGTGTCGCATTGGCTTAGCGCCCTAGGGCAGCTTGACGTCAGCGCCATCATGCTAACCGGCCTGAACCCGAACAGGCCCGGCATGGGGGTGGTGAAGGTCGGCCAACGACTAATGGTCACGGCCCTTTTGGCATTTATCTATGCGCGCCTCGGATTTGGAATTGCCCCTCCGACGCGTCAAATTTCCAAGGAAAGCGTAACCACATGACTGCTGCGATATCGACATCTCACCCGCCCCTGTCTCAACCAGGATATCGCCTGTTTGATGGGCCTTTGCGCTGCGTGGGTGACGTCAGTGTAGGTCAGATTGGCGTGGTGGGCATGCCGAGCGATTGGACGCATTCAAGCCGCCTAGGCACGAGGTTCGGGCCAGATGCACTGCGCCGCGCGACAACGCTGCTGCAATCCATACGTCCGCAAGGGGCAAGTGTTGATCCAGACACAAGCCGCCGTACCGTGCCAGCAATCGATTGGTTGGTGGATTGCGGGGATGCAGAGATCACAGCGCAAGACGTTGATGCAACGACGCAGGCCATCGCCGCTATGACCGAAGGGTTGAGCGCGGCTGGTGCGATCCCCCTGGCATTGGGAGGCGATCACTATAACAGTTTTCCGGCTTGTCTGGGGTATTCTCGTGGTCTGGCCAAACGCGCCCCTAACGCGCGCTTTGGGTATATCCAGATCGACGGTCATCTGGATTTCTCTGACAGATTGGGGGCATGGGGCAGCCTCAACCACGCAACCAATGCCCGCCGGATTTCTGAACTACCCAACATAGATGTGTCCAACATGGTCTGGGTCGGCATCGCTGGCTGGGTCGATGGCGGTGACTTGGTCTTGATCGAAGAACAAGGCGGGAAAGTGTTTTCGGCTTCTGATGTGCATAAGCTGGGCCCGGTAGAGGTCATGCGCCAAGCGCTTGCCCATGCCATGCAGGGGTGCGACGAGCTTTATCTGTCGATTGACATTGATGCGATGGATGCAGGGTATCTTCCCGGTACGGGTTCCATCGTGCATAGCGGTATTACTCCTCGTCAATACTACGATTTGCTGGACGGATTGACTGATGCACCCTTGGGCGGGTTGGACATTGTCGAGGTCTCACCGCCGCTTGATCCCTCGGAGCGCACAGAATTTCTGGCAGCGGAAATGCTGTTCCAGATACTGCGCCGCTTCCGTACGTGTTCGGTGACAGCGCAATGACAGAGTACATCGGCACCCGCCGCTTGGGTGGGCTATCTCATGCGGGGCAAATTCTTGCTCCGGCAACGCGGCCTTGGATCACGGATCTTGCAGCACTTTGCCCTTATGAAGGCCTGCAACCCGGTAACCTCCCAGAATTCGAACGTGACCCGAATTGGGACAATTGGTCCCTCACAGACAGCCCCAAGGACCCGCGCGCGCGCCTGAATTGGCATGTGTTCAATCAGGGTGGCACTCAGCTTCTGGTGGCTGACCGGATGCTAATGAGCCGCATCAGTTGGCAAGATCTGGATGAAACCGGGTATGTCTTTGGCGCTCAAGTGTCGATTGATGGCAGGCAGTTTCGCTGCCGATTGATGACCGGCGGTGATACGCCATGCGATGACCCTTACCGCGGGGCGACTAGCCCCAATGAATGGGATGCCTTGGTGGGGGGCAGTGGTGCATCAAACGCGCCTCAGCCGGACCCGAGCAATGATGCAACACCGCTCAGCACGGATCATCTGAACTCCAGCCATAACAGATTGTGGAACTGGTTCGGTGCGGTCAGCTGGACGGCTGAACCTGTCGCCAGCCGTGCGGACGGGCGCGTTTGCCGGGGCTATCATGGCCCGATCTATTTCTACGTCAACACCGTGGACCACCGGCATGAGGATATCGGGTGGCGACCCGTTCTTGAGGAGATACTATGACTGTCGACCCCTTTCCCAACTATATCGCCGGCACATGGACCGCTGGCCGCGATGCAGCCCCCAATATCAACCCATCTGATCTGAGCGACACAATTGGCGACTATGCTCGGGCCAGCGCCTGCCAGACCGCTGAGGCGATTGAGGCCGCAGCCACCGCCTTCCCCAAATGGCGTACCACATCGCCTCTGGTCCGGTTCGAAGCGCTGGATCGCATCGGATCGGAAATCCTCGCACGTGTGGACGAGTTGGGCGACATGCTGGCCCGCGAAGAGGGCAAAACCCTGCCCGAGGCCACGGCCGAAGCGCATCGCGCGGGGCATTTGTTCAAATACTTCGCCGCCGAGGCCTATCGCACAACCGGCGATATTTACCAATCTCTGCGGAGCGGCGTGTCGCTTAAGGTTCTGCGCGAACCAATTGGCGTCGTGGGCGTGATCACGCCTTGGAATTTCCCGCTGGCGATCCCGGCATGGAAAATCGCACCAGCGCTGGCCTATGGCAATACAGTCGTGTTCAAACCTGCAGAACTGGTGCCGGGGTCGGCATGGATGATGTCTGACATCATAGCTCGCGCAGGCCTGCCCGAGGGCGTTTTTAATCTGGTAATGGGCACGGGCAGAGACGTAGGCGAAGCGATTGTTGCCCATCCCAAGGTCTCAGGTGTCACGTTCACCGGCTCCACACCAGTTGGGCGCAATATTGGTGCTGCGCTGTTCGCTCGCGGGGCCAAGATGCAGCTTGAAATGGGGGGCAAAAACCCATTGATTGTGCTGGATGATGCGGATCTGGACCTGGCGGTACACTGCGCTATTCAGGGCAGTTTTTTCTCAACCGGGCAACGCTGTACGGCCTCTTCTCGCCTGATCGTCACCGAAGGAATACACGATCAATTTGTCACCGCGATGACCGTGGCAATGAAAGATCTTAGGGTCGGTGATGCGCGTGCAGCGGAAACCCAAATTGGCCCGGTGGCCAGTGCGCCGCAGCTCGCTATCGACAAACGATACGTTTCTCAAGCCGTGGATGAAGGCGCAACGCTTGCCGCCGGTGGCGGCGCAGTCAAATCCAAAAACTCCGGACATTATTTTGCTCCGGCCTTGTTTACGGATGTGTCGCCGCAGGCAGCCGTGGCGCGGAACGAAATCTTTGGCCCAATCGCCGCTGTATTGCGCGTCACCGATTATGATGCTGCCCTTGCCACCGCCAACGACTGCGAATTCGGGTTGTCAGCTGGCATCGTCTCGCGGGATTCGGCCAAGATCGATCACTTCACGCAAAACGCTGAGGCAGGTATGATACAGGTCAATCTGCCCACCGCAGGCATGGATTTTCACGCGCCATTTACCGGCCGAAAAGGATCATCTTATGGCGCGCCAGAAAAAGGCAGCTACTGCCGCGAATTCTTTACGGCAGCCAAGGTCGTGCACGAGGGGCGCAGACAATGACGCAGGCACCACTAAAAGGCTTTCGTATTCTTGATCTGACCAATGTGCTGGCCGGTCCGTTCTGCTGTCACCAACTGGCTCATATGGGGGCTGACGTGATCAAAGTCGAAACTCCGGGTGCAGGTGATCTTGCGCGCCAGCTTGGGGCTGATCCCGCACGTAACGCCAACCTTATGGGCATATCCTTTCTGGCGCAAAACCCGGGCAAACGGTCTATCACCTTGAACCTAAAATCGGCATCTGGAAAACGCATCCTGAAAGAATTGGTACAAAAGGCCGATGCCTTGGTCGAGAATTTTCGCCCCGGCGTGATGGCACGTCTGGACCTTGATTATGAAACGCTTCGCGAGGCAAACCCTCGCCTTGTTTATTGTGCCATCTCAGGTTTCGGCCAGGATGGCCCGCTGGCGAAACTGCCTGCCTATGATCAGATCGTTCAGGGGATGAGTGGCGTGATGTCGATCACAGGTGACGCAAAAACCGCACCTTACCGAGTGGGGTATCCGATGGGGGATACGATTGGTGGCATGACTGCTGCCTTCGCCGTAACCGCCGCCCTCGCCAACAAGGCGGAGAACCGTGGAACCTTTATTGACGTCTCGATGCTTGAGGCTGTCATCGCGACAATGGGATGGGTGGTGTCGAACCATCTGATCGCCGGTCAGACCCCAGCGCCGAACGGCAATGATAATTTCACTGCCAGCCCGTCCGGCACATTCAGAACCGCCGATGGTGTGATGAACATTGCCGCCAACAAGCAAGAACAGTTCGAGGCATTGTGCCAGATCGTCGGCAAACCCGCCCTTGCGCAGGACCCACGTTTTGTTGACCGCAAGAACCGGCTGGCCAACCGGCCCGCGCTGACCGCCGAATTGGAGGCGGCATTTGCCACTGCCCCCACCCATGAGTGGGTCGAAAAACTAACATCACGGGGGGTTCCAGCGGGGCCTGTCTGGTCGGTGCCCGAGGCGCTCGCACATCCGCAAATTGCGGATCGTGGTCTGCTGCAAACCCACCGTGTTGGCCCGGAGGATCTGCAGCTTGTCGGCATCGGTGCCAAGCTTGATGGCATAGCCCCAAGTGTCAATGCGCCGCCCCCAACCTTGGGCGAGCATACAAACGATATCCTCGGCGAGCTTGGTTATGACTATACTCAGATATCAGCCTTGAAAGAGGAAGGTGCGATATGACGTCCTATCAGTATAGAATTTGCAAAGGGTGGAAGCGCCGTGCCTCAGGATATTGACATATTGGTGAGTGAGGTCGGCCCACGAGACGGGCTACAGAGCATCAAGCGCACGATGCCGACAGAGGCCAAACTCAAATGGATCAAAGCGCTGGCAGCCTCGGGGCTTCGGGAGATCGAAGTAGGATCTTTCGTGTCCTCCCGCCTGCTGCCGCAGATGGCCGATTGCGCAGCACTCGTTAAAGAAGCGAACAAGATTGAGGGGCTCACGGTTCTGGCGCTGGTTCCCAACCTCAAGGGTGCAGAAAACGCCATTGCAGCGGGTACGCGCAAGTTGACCATGCCGATTTCAGCCTCGCGGGCGCATAGCCTCAATAATATTGGCAAGACTCCCGAAGAGGCGATCGAAGAGGTTCGCCGTGTTTGTGCGTTTCGCGATGCACTGCCTGTCGAGCAGCGTCCAGATGTTGAGGTCGGCATTTCGACCGCGTTTGGCTGCACTTTCGAGGGTAAGGTGTCTGAGGATTGGGTGATCGAGATGGCGGGCCTACTGTCAAAGGCGGGCGCGGACAGCATTGGTCTTTCGGACACGACTGGCTATGCCAATCCAGCCCAGATTAAACGGATGTTCGCCCGCCTGCGTGGCGAGATTGGTGCGGAGAAAATGGCAGGTGCGCATCTGCACAACACGCGTGGACAAGGCCTTGCCAACGTTGTGGCCGCCCTTGAAGTTGACGTGACCACATTCGATTCCTCGCTTGGCGGACTTGGCGGTTGCCCCTATGCGCCGGGCGCCACCGGCAACATTGTGACCGAGGACCTAGTCTTTATGCTGGAAGCGATGGGCCTGCGCACAGGAATCGATGTAGATGCGTTGATCATCGCACGCGAGGTACTGCTATGCGGGCTGCCGAACGAGGCCATTTATGGCAACGTCCCGGAGGTCGGCTTGCCCAAGGGCTTTACCTATGCTGGCAACAAGAGCGCAACATGACTAGTGCGCCACGCCCCCTCGAGGGTGTCAGGGTCGTCGAATTCAGCCACATGGTGATGGGTCCAACTTGCGGCCTAATTCTAGCCGACCTCGGTGCTGATGTGGTCAAAGTTGAACCTGCTCCAGGGGGCGACAAGACCCGCCGCCTACCTGGATCGGGCGCGGGCTATTTTGGAACCTACAACCGCAACAAGCGGAGCATCTCAGTGAATTTAAAGTCCGTTGAGGGTCTCAAGTTTGCCACTCACCTCGTGCGAGAATCTGACGTTCTTATAGAGAACTTTGGTGTAGGGGTGCTGGATCGTCTCGGCCTTGGTTATGATGCAATGCAAGAGATTAACCCTAGCTTAGTCTACTGCGCGCTGAAAGGCTTTCTCAGTGGACCTTACGAGCAGCGCGCTGCTCTTGATGAAGTGGTGCAAATGATGGGTGGGCTCGCTTACATGACGGGACCTGAAGGGTGCCCGTTGCGTGCTGGTGCTTCGGTTAATGATGTGATGGGTGGACTATTTGGGGTAATTGCAATTCAGGCCGCGCTGTGGGAACGCCAGCGCACGGGCAAAGGCACCTTCGTCCGTGCGGGTTTGTTCGAGAACAACATGTTCCTCGTCGCTCAACACATGGTGCAATACCGCCAAACTGGAGTCCCCGCGGCACCTATGCCCGAGCGTGTATCTGCCTGGGCGGTCTACGACGTATTCGAGACGGCCGATGGTGAGAAGATTTTTGTTGGCGTGGTCAGCGACAAGCAGTGGTCTCAATTTTGCAAGGTATTCGGCCTGGACGATCTGCTTCAGGACGCAGAACTTCAGACCAATGCGCAGCGGGTGGCGCGCCGAGATGCGTTCATGCCGCGCCTGCGCGACTTGTTTGGAGGGCAAGGCCTGTCGCAAGCCGCCACGAACTGTGGCCGCGTCGGACTGCCCTTCGCGCCGATCCTACGGCCGGACCAGCTTTTCGACGACCCTCATGTAAACCACACCGGTGCAACGGTCGAAGTAACCCTAAGCAACGGCGTGCGAACGCAGGTTCCAACACTCCCATTTGAGTACGGTGGCACCCGGCCCAGCCTCTATCGTGACCTACCGCAAATCGGCGAGCACAACGATGCTGTCGCGCGCGAGTTGGGGTACTCGGATGAGGCGTTGGAGCGTCTGCGTCCCTCGCTTGGGAGCGCTGCAACCGTTAAAATGGAATGATAGTGCTACATGCAACTGTTCTAGGCTTTGTCAGATTGAACTTGCTTGAAGCGGGCAGGGAGACTTTATAGCGTCCTTTCGATGACAAAACACTCTCCATTTCGCTACTTTAAAACGAGCCCTGAAGTTATACGGCTTACACTCCTACTCGGCAGCACCGAATTTTACGCTGACGCAGCATTTTCCACGCTGCGAGCGCACGCAGCAGGAAAACCGAACTCACAGTTTGGGCTGATTGTGTTGAAAAACTCTTGCTTGATCGAATGGTCAATCGCTGATTCAATTCCTTTATTGATTGGGGGATTTGGCGATGATGGGACCAAAGCAGGAGGCGCAAGCGGCGCTGTTCTATGAGTTCTCTCTGGAGGATCACGTTCCACAAGATCACCTGCTGCGGTCGATTGATCGGTTTGTGGATTTGAGCGGCATCCGCGCGCATCTTTCGGATTTCTATAGCCATACAGGCCGTCCTTCAATTGATCCTGAGTTACTGATCCGGATGCTGCTCGTTGGGTATTGCTCTGGCATCAGGTCCGAACGCCGCCTGTGCGAGGAGGTGCATCTGAACCTGGCATATCGATGGTTTTGTCGCCTTGATCTGACGGACCGGATTCCTGATCACTCCAGCTTTTCCAAGAACCGTCACGGTCGCTTCCGCGAGAGTGATCTTCTGCGCCACGTATTTGAGACGACCGTCGCGCGTTGCATGGAGGAAGGGCTCGTGGGCGGTCAGGGATTTGCCGTGGATGCCAGTTTGATAAGCGCTGATGTCCAGAAACAGAACTCCAGCAACCCTGATGATTGGGCAGCCCGTATGACCGACCCCGATGATGCACCACGTGCTGTACGGGAATATCTCGACACCTTGGACGACGAGGCCTTTGGTGCGGCTACGACAACCAAGCCCAAGTTCACTGCTCATGCCGATCCGGCCAGCCAATGGACAGCCGCACGCAAAGGTCCCGCTTTCTTTGCCTATTCTACCAACTATCTGATCGATACAGATCACAGTATCATCGTTGATGTGGATGCCAGCCGCTCGAACAGAACCGCCGAGGTTGGTGCCATGCGCAAGATGATCGACCGAACCGAAGAGTGCTTTGGCTTGAAGCCGGATTGGATCGCCGCAGATACGGCCTATGGGTCTTCTGACAACCTTGTTTGGCTGACCACAAAACGTAAGATCCTGCCCTTCATTCCCGTCTTTGATAAGGGCGAGCGTACTGATGGAACTACTCCAGATCAGACTTCACTTGGGATGATGAGAACGACCGCTACATCTGTCCTGGCGGCAAAGAGATGAAGCATACGAGGCGCACCTATTCCGATCCCGCCCGGAACGCTCCAGAATGGAAAGCGCGCAAATACCGGGCCCTTAAATCTGATTGCACCGATTGCCCATTAAAAGCCAAATGCTGCCCAAAAACAGAAGCGCGCGCGATCCACCGCGAGAAATATGAGATCGTCCGAGAATTTGCCCGTCAATGTACAGCATCAGACTTCAATCAAACCGCACAGAACCGCCGAAAGAAAGTCGAGATGCTCTTCGCCCACCTCAAACGCATCCTTGGCTTGGCCAGGCTCCGATTGCGCGGCCCATACGGCGTCCAAGATGAATTTACCCTCGCAGCAATCGCCCAAAACCTTCGGAAACTCGCAAAACTCAAGCCGTTGGTGCCCGCCACAGGCTAACATCGTGGTCGACATACAGACGTCCAAGTAAAATCAATGCGATAACCCTCTTCGAAAGGCTGAAACCAACGAGTTTTTCAACACAATCGGCTCTAAGCCGCCATTAGATCGGTCGCAGCATTTTCGCAGTAGAGGCTTACCGTCACCGACAAGGACGGCCCATTGAGGCCATTGGCGATGCCATCAAACGCTGCGGTGCTGCTTCACCAGACCGGACTTTCGCTGCGACTGCATGTTCCAAGTCCCATCGAACCCACACTGTGCGGACGAAGCGTGAATTCGCCGCGTTTGCACCAAAGACTGCTGTAAGCAGTTCGCGCGCCTTTCGTAAGCCTACATAGCACCGGAGAGTCAGCCGGCAGAACCCCCGCCCAATTCTTCTATCATCCGGTCACGCATGACGAACTTCTGTGGTTTGCCGGTGATCGTCATCGGCAATTCATCCACGATGCGAATATGGCGTGGCACTTTGAAATGGGCGATCTGACCATCGCAGAATACGCGCAGGGCCTCTCTTGTGACCCCACCACTTGTTTTGGCAACAACCCATGCGCAGACTTCTTCCCCCAGTCGCGTATCCGGCACGCCAAAGACCTGTACTTCACTCACGTCGGGGTGGCTGAACAAGAACTCTTCGATCTCACGTGGATAGATGTTTTCGCCGCCTCGGATAATCATGTCTTTGACCCTGCCCGTAATGGAGCAAAATCCCCCCTCATCAAGCACCGCTAGATCGCCAGTATGCATCCAACCATCGCGGATGGCGTCTGATGTGCGGGCGGTATCTTCCCAATAGCCTTTCATCACCGAATAGCCCCGCGTGCACAGTTCGCCTTGGACGCCTACCGGCACGATTTGACCGGCCTCATCGACTATCTTGACCTCCAGATGCGGATGCACACGCCCGACGGTTTCACAACGCCTTTGGGTGGTGTCATCAACAAAGCTTTGGAACGAAACTGGCGCGGTTTCGGTCATGCCGTAGCAGATTGTGACCTCCTTCATGTGCATCCGGTCGTTGACTTGTTTCATCACATCAACAGGGCAAGGTGCGCCGGCCATCACGCCTGTGCGCAAAGCAGAGAGATCGCGTGGTGTGCCGTACAGCTCCTGCAGCATCGCAACGAACATTGTCGGCACACCGTAAAGGGCGCTACAGCGCTCAGTGGCAAGTGCATCAAGCGTTTGCTTCGCATCAAATGCTTCACCCGGAAAGATCAGTGCCGAACCTTTGCTTACGCCGCCAAGAACGCCCATGACCATACCGAAGCAGTGATAGAGCGGCACCGGAATGGCGAGACGGTCGTTCTCTGTCAGTTTGATCCGATCCGTTACAAAACGCGCATTGTTGACGATGTTGTAATGCGAAAGCGTCGCTCCTTTCGGTTGGCCCGTTGTGCCAGAAGTGAACTGAATGTTGATCGCTTCATCCGGTTGAAGCGTGCGATCGATCTCGGGCAGGCGTAATTGCTGCGCTGGCCCACCAAGCGTTGACACCTCGGCAAAGGTCCAGACACCGCTGTCACCTGGCGCTTCGTCCATCAAGATCACGTGGCGCAGGTTTGGCAATCTGGCTGCGTGTAGCCGTCCGCGCTCCGCATTTGCCAACTCTGGCGCTAAAGCGCGGATCATTTCCAGGTAATCAGACGATTTGAAAGATTGCGCCAGAACCAAGGCTTTGCAGCCAACTTTGTTCAGCGCATATTCCAACTCAGACAACCGATACGCCGGGTTGATGTTCACCAAGATCACGCCAATACGCGCGGTGGCAAACTGGGTCAAAACCCACTCAAGCCGGTTTGGCGACCAGATGCCAAGACGATCCCCTTTTTCCAGCCCAAGTGCCAGAAAACCCGCCGCCAACGCATCTACAGCGCGATCAAGGTCATAATAGCTCAGGCGCGCATCTGGAAAGATCAGCGCATCGCGTGGACCATATCTGGACACGGCATCGCGCAAAAGCTGCGGGATCGTGGCGTAGGCAAGTTCAGGATGCTTCGCGCCTTGCACATATGATTTTCCATCGCGGCTCGCGAGGTTACTTTGCACAGATGCATCTTGATCCAATCCGAAATTCTGGATCCGGCTTGCAATACTTTCGTTAAGGATCGTCATCGTGAGGGCTCCTTACATATCGCGCCAATCACCAGATTGCTCAAAGGCGTGGGCTGCCTGATAAATTTTCATCTCGCCGTAATGTGGCCCGACCAATTGTAATCCGATTGGCAGCCCTTCGCTAAAGCCGCAAGGGATGCTCATCGCAGGCAGGCCACCGTTAAAGGGTGCCGTGTTTGGCACCATTTCAAAGGCACGCTGCACGTATAGACCAAGCGAGCAATCAGCAGGCGGATGTTCCTGCGGTTTGATTGGCAGCGTTGGCATGAGCAACAAGTCATATTGCTTGAGCGCGGCCAAATATCGTTCATTGCACCGGCGCATAATGTTTTGCGCTTTGCCGTAAAAACGTCCACGGTATTGCTGCTGGAAATGCTCCCCAACGAACATGCAAGCCTTCAGAGAATGGCTCAGTTCATCTGCGCGGCCTTTCCATTGCGCCATGTGATCGGTCATTGAAGGCAGGAACAGACCGCGGTAATTGGTTCCAGTGGAATTGCCCCACATCATGCCGTCTTGCAGCCCCTCAAGCGTGATCGCAGTCCATGCATCCATCGCGGTGTGATGTTCGGGAACAGAGACATCCTCCACGTGCGCGCCGAGCTCGCGAAAACGCTCGATGGCTTGCATCACCTTTTTATCAACGTCCACCTCTGAATTGGGATGGCCGAAGCCCTCACTTAAAACTCCTATGCGCATACCGTGAGCACCGCGACCCAGCACCTCGGTGTAGCTATAGACCTTAGGTTTGTACTGGCGTGGATCAAGACCGTCCTCGCCTGCCAAAACTTCCAATAACAAAGCGTTATCCGCAACAGTGTTTGTGATAGGGCCAAGGTGGTCAATGGTTTGTTCAATAGGCATTGCGCCAGTATAGGGCACCAAACCGTGAGTAGGTTTCATCCCGTAACAGCCGCAATTGGATGCAGGGATGCGGATAGAGCCGCCTTGATCGCCAGCAATCGCCATATCCACCTCGCCTGCTGCAACCAACGCAGCAGATCCGGCAGAGGAGCCACCTGCCATATAGCCGCGTTTGTAGGGGTTATGGATTGGGCCTTTGGCATTGGTGTGTGAACCGCCAGAGAGGCAAAAGTTCTCGCAATGCGCTTTGCCTGCGATGATAGCGCCCGCGTCGAGCATCCGCGTGACGATTGTGGCGTCAATTTCTGGCGTGTAGCCTTCCATGATGGATGAGCCATTCATCAGCGGTACACCCGCAAGGCAGATTGTGTCCTTTAGTGCAATCCTCTTGCCACGCAATTTGCCATCAGGCGCGCCGCGTACCTCGGTTTTGACGTACCATGCATTCAACGGGTTTTCGCTTGGATCAGGAAAACGGCCGGGGCTACGTGGATAGCGCACTTCGGGCAAGTTGTCGGGCATCGCGTCCAACCTGTCATAAGCCTGCATGTAGGGCTCGATGATCTCTGTGTATTCACTCAGATCCTGGTCCGATAGGCTCATCCCGAACCGTTCGGCCATGGTGCGCATTTGAGCAAGAGTAGGGCGTTTGATAGTCATTGCTGTCACCGTTGATACTGAGGGTTGCGATCGGGTGGGCGCAGGAGCGCCTGGTTGTTGGGCAAATGTTTCGACGCGTTGTGGCGCAGCGGCCTGTGTCTGCGCTCGCGCGGTGTTTTGACGTGTGCCGCGTGCAGCGCCAAAGCCCAGAAATTGATCGACCTTAGATTGATCTGACAGCTCTTCGCGCGTCAGCTCGCCTGTGATCCGTCCACGTTCCAACACCAAAACGCGGTCAGACAAGTCAGCGATAAAGTCAAAGTTCTGCTCAACCAGAAAAATGGACAGCCCCCGAGTTTGGCGCAGCGTCAACAAAGTTTCAGACATTTCCTCGATGATGGAGGGTTGGATGCCTTCTGTCGGCTCATCGAGCAGTAAAAAGTCCGGATCGCCCATCAGACAACGCGCCAGTGAGAGCAATTGTTGCTCGCCCCCAGACAAGGCACCGCCCTCGCGGTCTAGCAGGCGCGAGAGGCGTGGAAAATCAGCCAGCACCGCTTCGATCACATCATGCTCGGACCCATTGCCATGATCGTGCCAAGCAAAGCGCAGGTTGTCGCGCACAGAAAGTTGCGGAAAAATACCGCGCCCTTGCGGCACATAACCGATGCCCATTTGGCTGCGCTCATTGGGCGGAAGCCGCGTGATATCGTTTTGGTCATAGCGAACTTGTCCCGAGCCCGCAGGAAGAAAGCCCATCAATGTTTTCAAAAGCGTCGTCTTGCCCATGCCGTTATGACCCAACACGCCAACGACTTCGTTTTCGGCGACATCAAGGTCAATGCCATGCAAGATCGGCACGCGGCCATATCCACCGGACAGTCCCTTGGCAGATAGCAATATTTCGCGATCTTCAGACATCACGCTTTCTTTCCTAGATAAACGGCGCGCACTTGGGGATCCGACATGACTCGTTCGACATTGTCCTCCATCAACACAGCACCTTGATGGAATACGGTCACGGTTTGCGCGATGGAGCGGATAAATTGCATGTCGTGCTCGACGATTACGACGGCTGCGAAGCGAGTGAGTTCGTGGATGATCTCAGTCATGCGATCAACGTCCTGCGCGCTCATTCCAGCGGCGGGTTCATCGAGCAGCACGAGCCAAGGGTCGGCTACCGCTACAATCCCCAGTTCGACGCGCTGGCGTTCGCCGTGGGCTAACTGTCCCAGTTGCGTGCGTGCAATTGTGCCCAATGCCAGTCGATCAATGATCGAATCCGCGCGCTCTCGAGCCTCAACAACGTTGTAAAATCGCCGAGCCGCCAGCCAGATATTTTCATGTACACTGAGCGCGTCCATGACGTTCGGTGTCTGGGTTTTGATGCCTACGCCGAGCGAGGCAATCTGATGCGGTTGCCATCCTGTAACCTCTTGACCGCGCATATAGACGTGGCCTTCAGTTGGTGTCAGCAATCCCGTCACACATTTGAAGAAGGTCGATTTACCCGCACCATTAGGTCCGATCAAACAGCGCAGCTCGCGGGCCTTCAGCTTGAAATTGACATTATCGCTTGCCGTTACACCGCCAAACCGCATCGTCAGTCCGCTGGTTTCTAAAACCGTTTCAGCCATGCCGCGCTCTCCTCATCCGGCGAGGTTTTGGCTTGCGCTTTGTGCCGCCAAAAATGCTGTTCAAAAGCGACGCAACTGCTGGCACGAGGCCGCGCGGTAAGAACAAAACAAACAGCACAAGGATCAGACCCAAGACTAGCGTATTGTCGATCATACTTTGCTGGCCCAGCATGAACTTGAGGTATGCCAATCCGGCGGCTCCAACAATTGGCCCAAATCGCGTGCCAAGGCCGCCCACGATGCACCAAATAATGATCTCGGCCGATTGGCCCAGCGAAAATAGGTTGGGCGTGACGATCTCGCCCCAATTGGCGAATAGCGCGCCGGCCAGTCCGGCGATGGCAGCCCCTATTGCAAACAATACCGTTTTACGCGTGGCTACGTCGTAGCCCATCAGGCCCATGCGCACTTCGTTTTCTCGAATGCCGACCGCAATACGCCCGAATGAAGAGCGAAGCAGCCAAGTAACCAATAAGAAAACGATTACCAGCGCGACCGCGCAAACGTAGAAATAGGGATCGCCCCAGATATATGCAGTCGGATCACCCGGCACGTTGAGCGTCTGAAAGCCGGGGATGCCGTTGAAGCCGCCCAATCGCGCGTTGCCGATCACGTATTGCGGACCCGCGGTTGAGTTCACAAATTTGAACAGGATCAGCGTGACAACCAGCGTGATGACACCTAGATAAACATCCGCCAGTCGCCCGTAAAACATCATTGCTCCGAGCAGAGCCGCGAACACCGCTGGCACCAGAACCGCGAGGATCATCGGCAGCGTACTCTCACCAATATTGATGGCAGCGATGGCGTAGGTGTAAGCGCCCAAACCGAAGAAAGCGGCTTGACCAAAGCATAAGATCCCGCCAAAGCCCCAGATCAACCCTAGGCTAAGGCCGAGCATGCCGTAGATCACAAGTACAGTCAGCGTATATGTGCTGATCATCAACGGCAGCAGCCAAATCAGCAATGCTGAAACCACCAGCGTGATTATCACATCGTGCAACACGCTGCGACCCATCACAATTTGCCTTGGAAAAAACGACCAGTGATCCCTTGCGGCATGGTGCGCAGTAAGACGACAGCGGCGATCAACAGTGCGACTTCACCGATGACCGGCGAGATGGCGAAAGTGAAAAACTGGCTGACGAGGCCGAACGAGGTCGCAGAACTCACAAGACCTGCGATCAGAGACGGACCGCCCGCGATCACGGTGATAAATGCTTTGGCAATGTAAGCCCCGCCGGAAGTCGGAACGAGGCCGACCAAAGGGGCCAAAACGGCACCTGCAAGTCCGGACAAGGCCGAGCCGCAGAAGAATGTCATCATGTAAATGCGGTCCGGACTATAGCCAAGTGCAGCCGCCATATCAGAGCGTTGCATCGTGCCACGCGCGATCAAGCCTGCGCGTGTCCCGCGCAGCACAGCATACATGGCGATGACCAGTACGATGGACACGATAATAATAAAAAAATTGTAGCCATTGACCTGGTAACCACCGAACGCAAAGCCGGGGATCGGGGTCGAGATACCTGTCGTTGTATTGCCGAAAATCATCGTTGCCAGCCCAATAAAGACCAAGCTTAACCCCCAAGTGGCCAGCATCGTATCGACCAAGCGCCCGTAGAGATGGCGTATCACCAAGCGCTCGACGATCAATCCGATCAACCCAACGACAAGGGGCGCGATGACGAGCATGGCAACAAAGACATTCACGCCTAGCCCGACAGCGGTAATGGTAGCATAGCCGCCCATCATCATAAATTCACCATGCGCGAGGTTGATGACTTTCATCATCCCAAAAACCACGGCCAATCCGGCACTGATCAACACCAGCGACGCAACGCCATAAAGCACTTCAACAAGTATAACGAAACTGAGGTCCATAGTGCCCAACGTCTGAAAGGAGAGGATCAGGGCGGCTCACACCGCCCTGACAGGGAGAACCCAAAAAGATCAGATTTCGATCTCGTATTGGGTGTTATCGCCAGGGTTGGCTTGCAAATCGCAAACGGCCTGAGTGTCAATTGGCGCGCGCTGAGGCAGGGTTTCAATCACGGTCATACCTTGGCCCTCAAACTCCATTATGTGCACATCGACTGTGGCATGGTGGGTTTGCGGATCAATGGTGACCTTGCCTGCTGGACCCTCGATGGAAATGCCCGTCTCAAGCGCATCCACGACCGCGTCGCGCTCGATGCTGCCTGCTTTGCGCACACCTGCGGCCCAAAGCATGATGCCCTGATAGGTCGACACGGCCAATTCATGGATCGCAGTCGTATCGCCATATTCCGCCTGCCACTTTGCTTTGAACGCAATGTTGGCAGGTGTGTCCAGCTCTTGGCTGTAGTTGTAGGCGACCATGATGCCGTTGCCCTCTTCAGGCGTCAGCACCTTGTGTTCGTTGCCTACGCCCATCGTCGTCGACGCGAGAGGGATCTTGTCTTTCATGCCCGCAGCCGACCATTGGCGGAAGAAGGACAGATGCGCACCGCCCACGAGCGGGGCAAACACCAGATCCGGCGCGGTTTGCTGAATCTTGGTGATAGTAGAGCCGAAATCAGCAACATCGAGCGGGAAGAAATCAGTCGCAACGACCTCGCCGCCATTCTCTTCTACAAACTTCTGAATCCAGCGTGCCGTGATGTGGCCGTAGTTGTAATCAGCCGCAAGGATATGCACCTTGGGTCCGGATTTCTTCATCGCATAAGGCACCAACACTTCGACCTGCTGGGCAGGGGTCACACCCGTTACAAAAATATTGCGATCGCAGACGCCGCCTTCGTATTGCACGTTGTAGAAGTACAAGGTCTTGGTCTTGCGCATGGTCTGGCGTATCGCTTCACGCGAGGCAGACAGAATGCCGCCATGTACGACGTCAACTTTGTCCTGACGGGTCAATTGCTGCGCATATTGCGAATAAAGCGCCATGTCAGATTGGGTATCATAGGCGGCAACTTCGACCTGTTTTCCGAGCAAGCCGCCCGCATCGTTTATCTCTTTCACAGCCAAGCGCATCGCTTGATCCATTGGCTTGCCATAGGCATCAAAGATGCCGGATGTATCTAGGATTGATCCCAATTGGATTGTATCCGCCGCCATCGCTGCCTGGGGCAACATTGCCGCGGTGCTAAGCGCTGCTGCGCCGCTAAGTAATTCTCGCCTATTCATAGACATTAAAAGTCCTCCGTTGATTGGTTTAAGGTAAGAGGTGACTTATGATCACTCTTTGGATTTTTCGGCTTTAGGGTTGGGTTTTGGTTCGTCTTTTGCCTTAATACGGTTGGCATAATCTGCGGTGCGCCCTGCGGTAGGTACGTCAAAATCCATGCCAATCTCTTCGCCCATTTGCTTCATCGCAGGCAGGCGCACTGCCATTCCAAGTATTTGGTCCATCGCTGCCCCAAAGGCGCTGTCGACCCCGTCGCTGCCTGGAGATCCAGCGCCGCCGCCGGGTCCGCTGATCTGGTTGATACGGATTGAGTCAATTTTTTCCACAGGCTTCATCATCTGGGTCATGATCTCAGGCATTTTATCGAGTTTGCGTTCTTCAAGGCGCATGCGGATCACCGCATCGCTAAGCGTGTTCTCAGCCGAATTAAGGGCAACTCTGCCTGCCGCTTCGGCCTCCATTGCGGATTGCTCAGCATGTGCGCTGGCGGTGCGGGCCGATGCATCAGCCTGTGCTTTGGCAAGCAGCGTGTTGACGTCGCTTTTGACACGTGCGTCTTCAAGCTCAATATCGCGATCTTGCTTGAGCTTTTCGATTTCCTTTTCGCGCATCGTGACCGCGCGTTCCTTTTGCGCCTGAACGTTTTCGGCAGCCAGAATCACCTGCGCACGGGCTTCTTCCTCTTCGGCTTGCGCTTTTGCCTCTTTGGTTCGCGACTGCGACAGCTTGATACCGTTGGCTATTCTCGCCTCTTCCAGTTCTAGCAGAGCACGCATCTCAACCTTGCGTAGTGCCTCGTCGCTGGTGACCTTCGCAGCTTCGGTTTCTTGCTCCTGCTGGATGCGACTGGTCTCGGAGGCATGTCGCGCTTCTGAGTGCGCTTGCAACGCTCGACTTTCCGCTTCGGCTTCCAGTTTGGTCAGGTGTTCTTGCTGAGCAATCTCTGTTTCACGCTCTGCCCGTAGCAACTCCATCTGGCGTTGATGCTGGGCCAAACGATGCTCGCGCACGGCAACTTCTGTCGACGTTTCGACCTGTATACGGGCCTCGCGTTCTTCTGCGACCATCTCCGCCAAACGCCGCATACCGCGTGCATTGAAGGTGTTGTTTTCATCCCGCCCTGAAAAATCACTTTGGTCAATTGAGACAAGCGCGGCTGTCACCAGCTCTAGCCCAAGGCGTCCAGCGTGCTCAGACGCAACGCGCGCAACCTCTTGGGTAAATTCAGCACGCTCTAGGTGGATATTGTTCAAATCGCGCGATGCAGCAGCCGTCTGGATCGCGTTGGCCAAAGGACCTGCGAGCGCATCCTCAAATACCTCGCCTCCCCGAGCAATTCGATTGCCAAACGCCTGCGCAGCCGTCGCGATATTGTCTGTATCTGATGCGACGCGGAGCTCGAATTTCATTGTGATGTCAGCGCGCAAAGGATCGGATGTGAGCACCGCCTCGCGCCCTGAGCGCGACACCGTTACGGTATTGGTCTGCATCGACACGCGTTGTGATTGATGCACAATCGGAAGCACCACGCAGCCGCCATCCGTCATCACGCGCCGACCGCCCATTCCGGTGCGCACGAGCGCACTTTCCAAAGATGCTTTTGCGTAAAACCGCTGAAGAAACCATATACCCATCAGCAGAACGATTGCCAAAATGACGAGAGCTAAGAGCCAGTACAAAATAAGTTCCCCCACCGCGTCTGGCACGAAGACCAACGCATCAAATCAGTTGATGCTACGGTGTGAGATTTTACTTTCCATTTCAAGCATTTTATTTGAATAGGAAAATATTTCCCATGTTATTAATGTATTACAGTAACTTAAAGTCACAAAATTGTACGCCATCGGCACGTGCTAAGTAGATGGACGGGCGCTCTTTTTTGCCATTTCGCTCAAAACTGCGACCACTTTCGTGAATCACAGGCAGACCGTCCTGCGTGGAACGTCCTCGCCAAATGTCGCCAAAGTCGCGCAAGAGCACTGACAAGTAATGCAAGCCTTCATAAGTTGATTGTCCAAGCGCATTCAACGCGGGCCCGATTTCCCCATGCATCGCATAATACCGTTCCTTGAAGCATGCATTCGCGTCGGTGGAAATGGAGCCAAAGTAAGAGGAGACAGAAAACAGCCGCTCCAGATTACCCTCTCCACAGGCCATCAAACCATTTTCCTCCAACGCGCAGGACAAACGAAGAATCGATTTATGTAGGCCACGCCGACCGAACACGCGGTTGAAATTGACAGCGTCTTGCCCAACCAGTGACACAAGCACTGCGTCAGCGCCCGAAGCTTCCAATCTATCGACCAAACCAGTCATGCTGGGCAGCCCGAATGGCACATAGCACTCCATCGCCAAATCCACATTCATCTGCTTCAGGCAGGTTTTAGCAAAACTGTGCGAGCTGCGCGGCCAGACATAGTCGTTCCCAATCAGCGCCCATTTGCGTGGCCGGAATGCCTGCTGAAGCATCGCCATCGCAGGGCCGAGTTGTTCTTGAGGAGTTTCACCAATGGCAAATAAGCCCGGCGTCGTTTCTCCGCCCTCATACAGCGGCGTGTAGATGTAGGGAATGCGTTGACGCACCACTTTGGACAACCTTTGGCGCACAGCGCTCAGGTGCATTCCCACAATCGCATCAATTGCCCCGAGCTCGATCAGTTCATTAATGATTTCTTCGATTGGCTCACCGGCCTCGATCGCTGCATCAATCATGATCAACTGAACACGGCGACCTTGAATTCCATTGGTGCGGTTCAATTCTGCCGCTGCGACTTGGGCACTCGAAATGCAAGACGGTGCCCAAATGCCAGCTGGCCCACACATCGGAATAAGAAGCGCTACATTGAAGCTGCCCGACTCGTGCAGATGGCCGCTCTCGCGCAGATCCGCGAGTTCGATTGGAAGAGCCAGCTCTGCTGTTAGGCGTCCCAGGGCCACATCCTTCTCAAGTTTGCACGGCGAATTGGCACATTGCAATTGAATTTGCTTTCCAAGTCAACTAAATTCACTTTGAACGATTTACCGAGGCTGACAATGACGACCGAGCTTAACCCTCTTGGCAATCACCTTTCGTATGCATTGGCTGCGGCGCATAGGGCGGTTACTCAATTGCTGACTGTTCGCCTGAAAAAGCAAGGCATTCAAATTGAGGCATGGCGGGTCATGGAATGCCTTGACGCAGGTACTAAGCTTTCCATGGGAGAGCTAGCAAAGCAGGCGCTGCTCAATCCGCCCGCGTTGAGTAAGCTCGTAGACAGAATGGTGTCTGATGGATTGGTCCATCGCCAGATCGCAACTGCCGATCAACGCCAGATCAACCTGCTTTTGACAAACTTGGGACGCAGACGGATGCTTCAAGTCCGACAGGACGTCGAAGAAGAAGACCGTGCATTGGCGGAACAATTTGATACCAAGGACGGAGCGTTACTGATGCAACTTTTGTCCCAAATCAGTTGATTAGCTTAATACCTCTTCATCAACTCAGTTCTTGTTGCTGACGACCATCTCGCAAGTGCAACGAACTTACTCGTTTCACCCAAGATGTCTTTATACAGCGATCGCGAAGGACGCAAAGCAATCATTGGCGCAGCCGCCGCGAATGCCCGGTTTGTCCCCGGCACTGTGAATTCGCGGCTTAAGATGTGCTGCAGACTGTGCGAATGACCACAATCGCTTATGCGATGCAGCAGAAATTTCGCGGCGGTGCAGCGGGTTTTCATGCTGCGAGCGCGCGCAGCGTGAAAATCGAATTCACAGAATGGGCTCCAAGCGGCCATTCTCTGCTTCACGTATGAATGTCCGCTCTAGAAGAATAGTCTCCACCACACTGATAGTCTTGCATGAAGCGCACCTCAGCGCAGGCGGGGCCAAATCCGCTGTAGGGATGGCCACCGCGGGCAGGTGCAAAAAGCTTTCGGGTGACGCATGTGACGCTTTTTCCTAATGCACGGTCTATGGTGAAAAAATATATTCATTAGAAAATATGTTTTTTTGAATAGAGAGCGCAGTAAGAATATGCGTCACATGCGTCACCCTACCCCCACGCGATGGCTGATCACTCCACACCCAGCCCTAGAGACTAATCAGGGAGCAGATAAACCCATAACTATTAACGTAGAGCTAGCTCTTCGGGACCAATGGATTTTATCCAAACGCCCACCCCATTTAGCGGACACGTCCGACACCCTCAGCGCACCATCAGGCATCCACAATTACGGGGCTAGCCACTCGCCCATCCAGTCTTTTTCACGCCTAAAGCTTGCTCTTCGATGGCGTTCCCCAAGCTGCACAAGGTCTATGGACAACATATTGCACATCAAAACCGCAAAACGTTCACGCTTACTCGGTTTTTCATAGGCATATACGTCTGAAATGACGGTGCCCGGCGTTGGTTCAGTGCCATAAGAAACGCGCGATGCTGCCGGAATATGATTCCATTGCTCATCAACGGCTGACCCCGTCTGGATGTCCACAGTTGTTGTAATCCGAATTTGTAAATTAGCGCGCGGCAACCAAACGAGAAACGCGGCTTTAGGAGAGTGTTTCAGCGCAGCGACTTTGGCTGTAGCTATGTCAGTGTGAACCTCTAACGTATATAAAGACCGAGAAGCGCCTCGCAGTGCCACGGTACGCGCCTCGGGTGTTCCATCTGCAGCTACTGTTGCAAACGTAGGGTAGCGCGCTGGTGAACGGCTGTCTGCTACACCTCGTTGAAGGTGACGCCATGCTTCATCAAGGAAGGCAGTCAGATCGTTCGGGTCACTCGTCATATCTCTACATACTGTCCTTCTTAAGTCCGTCGTCACTTTTTTGGCACCAAGGCGTGCGTCGGCAAAGGGCCGGTCGCTCTCAATCATCCGCACGGAGGTGCTGGACTTTGCAAACTCCCAACCTGCGCCGAGCCGCAACAATCCTAATCTTCGGTTAGCAATACCGACCGAAGATCGTCGATATCGCCATTGAAGCGGCTGCCATCAGTGTTTCCGTTTATTCCCGAGACTATCTGAGTTTCGGTATGCTGCCAAATCGTCCAAGTATGCCAGCCATCAGGGATAGTAGGACTGTCTGCGCCGTACTGCGCTATCCATAGGCGGTAATTCGGCAGATGTTCCTTCATCACATGGTCCCAGAAGTTGGTGCCGGTGTAGATGATCGGTTTGAATCCGTAGTGATCTTCAAGCCTTTCAAGGAACGTTTTGAAGTCTCGATGGAGGCTATTTGAAACTGGAGCCTTTACGCGTTCTATGTCGACGATCGGCGGGAGGTCACCTTCCTGCAGCGGGACGTTTTTGATGAACCAGTCGGCTTGGACGTTCGGGTCGTCGTTCGTTTCGTAGAAATGGTAAGCGCCCCGGATCATGCCGGTCGCCGCCAACGTGTTGTATCGGTCGGTGAACGTCGGGTCCAGATAGTCCATTCCGTCCGTGGCCTTCAGGATGATGAAGGAAAGCTCAGAGGACTTGATTTCCGACCAGTCTGCAATGTCGTTGTGGTGAGACAAGTCGATGCCCGTTAGGTGATTGTTGCCGTCCGCTAACGCGAGGCTTGAACCCGACAGAAGACCGATACCGAAGGCCGATGCCGCCAAAGACCTGTGAAATATCTTCATGGTGATTACTGTCCGTCGTAAGGGTTTTTGGGGTCAATGGCTGCCTAAACTAAGAGAGAGTTTGGCTCATCCGGTTTGTTTGATTATGCGGCTTGCTGGCGGCGATGCAAGCGTCGCGTTTCGAGCGTCTTTCGTTTGATCCTTTCCCTTTGCTGTAGAATGGCTTTGTCACGCCCGAAGTAGACGTCGGCGGGTGTGACGTTGTTGATGCTCTCGTGGTAACGCTGGTGATTGTAGTGATCGACGAGGTCATAAGGCAGACCACTTAGAGGGCGCAAGCTCACACCAGCAGCACACCGCCGCGCGTGTGCAGGCGCGCGTGGCATAGACTTTAGCCCAAATCAAACATCATACTAAAGCTCGACAGACAAAGGGTGTATATTTAGGTGGATAAAAATATACATGAAAGTCTCATGTTATTGTAAATAAATATAATTTCAGGATTAAGTGGTGCCCCCACACGGACTCGAACCGCGGACCTATTGATTACAAATCAGTTGCTCATCAAACTAACCACATCAGCTCAACAAGGCTTTTGAGCAGATTTTACCTTTTTTATAACTTGTTTTTACACATTGCGTCTAACGCTCATCCTCACTAACCTACGCTAAAGCCCGCAACTTTGTCTCGCTGAGCGTCTCGCTGAATATGCCAACAAAAAACATCAAATGTAAAATCGACCAACGTTCGATTGATAGGTACCTCAAAGAACAGCGTTTGCTAAGTGAGAGGATAACACTTTCCGATCAAGTCTGCTCTGGCCTCAAACTTGTTATCAACAACAAAAGCTGCAGCTGGACATACGCCTATCGCAAACGCGGCTACATCGACGGCGGCAAGCGTCATCCACAGCGGACTATTAAAATAGGTGACCCAATGTCGATGTCGCCTGCAGAAGCACGGCTGGCAGCAGAGACCATCAAATCGCAAATAAGAGCTGGTGAGGACCCTGCCCTAACCCTCAGAGCTAACGATCAAATGCGTAGAAGCGAAGAGGCGCAAAAAAAGACGTGTTCGCAGTGGTTAGAGCGATACACGCGTGAGCAAATGAAGTCAGGGCAGACAAAATACAAACAAGACGAAGTACGCAATGTTCTCTTCGTGCTTCAGGAGTTGTTCCTTCTGGACGCCTACCCAAATGCGATAACACCTCGGCATATGCGCGATTTAGCAGACATGTATCGAGAACGTCCTGCGACAGGTCGACAAAGGCTTGGTGCTATGTCACGCTTTCTCGATTATTTGTTAGATGAAGAAGTAGTCACGACAAACTCTGTCGTTGCCGTCTCTAAGAGGCGCAAGCCAAAGCCTCCACCACCTAGGGAGAACTTTTTCTCTCCAGAGCAACTTGCCAGTCTTTGGCACGCTGAAGGGCTCAAGCCAATTTATCAGCGCTATCTTCGGTTCATGATTTCGACTCCCCTACGGGCTGGAGAAGCCGCTAAATTGAGGTGGGATCAGGTAGACGCAGATCGCTCAGAGCTTCACTTCACTCATCACGATACAAAGAACTCAGAGCATTTTGTTATGCCTCTCAGCAAGATTGCCGCAAACGTTATCTGGGCCTTCCCTCAAGAGCAGAGCCGATTTGTCTTCCCCCTTTCATCACTTGATGGTGCGCAGATGTCTGCTTGGAGCCACTTCAACCGCTGTGTTCGAAAGGCGTCTGGGATAGATCACTTTATCCTTCACGACTTAAGGCGAACCTTCTCAACACTCATGGCTGAGCACACTGATACGTCTGAAAGCATTATTGATAGCCTTCTGAACCACAAGCAGAGCGCGACGCGTGGTGGCGTGATGCGCCACTATCAGAAAGCAAAGAACCTCGAGAAACGTCGCGATGTTATGGCCCAGTGGGGCAAACTATTGGAGAAGTGGGGAATGACACCACCAACAGCAAATGAATGATAAGAAAACCCATGGGGGCAAGCGCAAGGGTGCTGGGCGAAAGCCGGTCGACTCTGACCTCGCCATGAAGGTCGGCCAAGCCTGCATCAAACTCGAACAGCAAGAGTACAGCAATCAGAAGCAAGCCCTATTGGTAGAGCAAACGAACCTTCAAGAATTTTATGATTACATAAATGCTATCCCGCTGGATGAGCGCAAAGACTTTATTGGCTCCAATGATTATAAAGAACACACCAGATCGGTCAGTGACGAAGTCGCAGCTCTTGGACAACCAGCTGGTACTCACGGAACTCCATCTCGCTTATTGCGCATAAATAAGTCCCATGGGAGCAGCATACGCATTCGAAGAGAAGTTGCTGAAGCATTCGGCATCTCAGAAGTGCAAGTTAAGAACCATCTGCAGAAGTATCGCGCCTTTTTAAAAAACCTCAAATAATCAAACTTGAAAAAAATCCACATTAAGGGAGTACAGTCTTGTGCCGCCGTATGTTGCTCGAGGACACACTAAGAGGAACATTTTGATGCGCAAAACACCCGCATGGCAGCCCGAACAGCCGCTCCCTACTTATGCAGACAAGGCGACGGCGGCTGCGATCATCACCCACCACTTCTTCCCCATAAGCCCGCGCACTCTGGAGCGGTGGCCATTGACCGTGAGACGGCCAAACAAGGCGACAATCTACGAAGTAGATGAGCTTATGCAGCATGCAGAAGCCAAGCTGCTTGGCGCATATGCGTATAAGCAGGCGGAGGGATGATTATGGGTAACATCTCAACACCCCCCACCCCATCACAAAACAGCGGGGGTAGCTTACCACAGCCTCCCTCACACAGAGAGCGCGACGACAATTATGCAAAAGTCATCACCCAGCTCGCACCCCGCTGGCGCGTGATCATCTGCAAGGACGGCCTTCAGTGGATTTTGCAAAAGCGCTCGGTCCCATTCCCGAACACAGGCACGTGGGCTGGTAAGAGCTACTCGACAACCCGAGATGCGCTCATAGCTGCCTGTTCGGACCGAGGACTGCTCTCAGAGCCATCAGAGGAGCAGCTCCTCGACGCCCTGCCCTCGTCTTTTCGCGAATACGCAAAAGAGCACTCCCGCTCATAGAAAAACCGCGCACTCGAAAGCGCGCGGTCAGTTCGATCTAACAAATTCTTTGGGATGCGTTTGTCTGGTCAATCTGTAGCATGTTTTTCGGTGCGCCTCAATTGAAAGGCTCTCCCATGGACAGCACACTTAAACTTCTCCGCATAAACGGGTACCGCGATACACGCAGTTCAAATGGAACAGACTATAATGCTGTGACCTTTGCGGACATCGCTGAGATGACTGACTGCCCTCTCGCTGTGACTAAGCTTGACGCGCCAGCTTTTGTAGCCTCCAGTTACACCAGCTCAGATGCACGCTCACATGAAGTGCAGCGCCAGCATGGCCAATTCCACTCATTCGTCGTAGATGTAGACGAAGGCGGGCCAACACTGACCGCTGTGGATGCGGCCTTTACAGCCGTCTTTGGCTACTGTGCTCGCATTATATACTCCACAAGCAGCGCATCAGCAGAGGCTCCCAAATGGCGCGCCATCGTGCCTTGCCTTACGCCGATAAGCGGTAACCAGTATGAGCAGCTGCAACGCGCACTGTTCGAGCTTCTACAGGAACATGGCATCGCTTGTGACAGCGCGATGCAGGGACCTGCTCAGATGGCCTTCTTACCTAACGTGCCGCTGGAGATGCGAGACAGCGATGGACGCCCGCTGTTTTATCAGACCCGAGTTGTTAAAGAAAATATGCTTCAAGCCCCACCCTTGGCGCTTCAAGAACGCGCAATGCTAAATGCGCAGATAGAAGCCAAAGCGCAGTCTGAGGCAGCGGCTGTGTCCGAACGACGGGCAGCGGCGCGACTTAAGCTGCGAGAGCAGCCCAGTATGCCCACACCGATTGAGCAGTTCAACGCAGATCACGACTTGACGTCCGTCCTTCTTGAATACGGGTGGCTTTCACGTGGCGGAACTTCTTATGCCTCACCTTTTTCCAAAAGCAAGGGACCAGCAGTACATGTGTATGGTCAACGCGCCGTTAGCTTCACAAGCAGCGACGATGGGCGCGTTGGGAAGCGTACAGCGAGAGGATGGGTCACTTACGACGCATGGGACGTATTCGTTGCATGTGAACATGCTGGCAACGAGAGACCGGCTATAACGGATTACTGTAAAAGGTCGGGGTATAATCAATTGCGGCTGCATGCACTTTTGAGCCGGTGGGGAGCAGAGTAATGGACATCAAGAAATTGACTCAGTCAGAACCCATCGAATTTGGCGACGGCCGCAAAGCGCAAAGGCTCGACCAACTTAAGCTAGACACAAATGATCACAGAATCGTGCAGTCGCTCAGCAACATAGTCACAATTTTGGACGGCCTTTCCGAATGGAGTGGCGTCTTTGCTTTTAATGAACTGACTGAGCAGTACATAGTGACACGTCCTCTGCCAGGTAGCCGAGGCAATCCAAAACTACATCGACCTAGACCATTGCGCGATGAGGATGTAGGCCACGTGAGGGTTTGGTTAAACCGTCGGCTCAAATGGGCAAAAGTAATAAAAAGCGATGTCTTTGACGCAATTGCTTTAGCTGCGCGAGAGCACAAGATCTCACCCATTCATCACTACCTGCAGGGATTACAAAAGCAGTCGGCAGAAAACGCCCGTAAGTATCTCGCCAGTGTTGTTGAGACACACTTCGGGTTATACAAATGGAACGAGCATCCCGATACTCTGCGTTACTCAGAATTAGTGTTCCAAAAGTGGCTGATCTCTGCCGTCGCGCGAGCGATCGAGCCAGGCTGTAAAGCCGATCACGCTTTGATACTTGAAGGTCCCCAAGGCGTAGGGAAATCAACCGCAGTTCGTACACTTTGTGGCGATGAATATTTTGGTGATACTGTGCCAAGGCTCGATACCAAAGATGCATCAGATTACGTCCGAGGCAAATGGATCATCGAACTGGCAGAGCTATCCTCAGTATCCAAGTCCGCTGTAGAGCAGGTAAAAGCTTACATAACGCGCACGGAGGAGAAGTTTAGGCCAGCATATGGGCGCAATGAAGTGATCTACCAACGTAGATGCATATTTGTGGGAACGACTAACCGCATGGATTACTTGCGAGACGAGACAGGCAATCGACGGTTCTGGCCAATCAAACTCGACACTGTAGATATCGATGCCATCCGCAGCGACCGAGATAAAATTTGGACGGCAGCCAAAGCACTCTACGATGCGGGCGAGCGCTGGTGGTTAACCAGCGCTGAAGAAAGTCTTGCTAAAAATCAGCAGCTGCAGCGCGCCTCCGTGGACCCTTTGTTCGATGAGGTCGCAGAGTGGCTTGAAACATCAGGGAAGAGTGAAACCTGTATGCGGGAGGCACTGGCTGCTGTTGCCTCGGATGATGAGGACACTTCAGCCGTCAAGATGTCTCCACAGCTCCAACATCGGCTAAGAGGCGCGTTAAACGCTGCAGGCTTCAAGAGCACAGGGTTAAAGTTCACCTCAGGTGATCATAAAGGGAGGACGATCTTTGCACTCCCCTTACCTGAGCCAAAATTACCACTTTAATACGCAAAAAAGAGAAGAGCGCCACGGTGGAGCAAACCGCCGTGGCGCTATTTCCAGTCCAATTAGGGGGAAGAGGTGGAGCAAGTTGAGCCTTTAAGCTGAACCTTATTAATACCCCCTAAACCACTGTTTTTATGCAATTATTAAGAGGTAATTGGAATTAAGGGGGCTGAAGCGAGCATTGGTTATGTAAGTTATGTAGAAATCGCTCCCCTCGCTCTACTTTGGCTAATCCCGCGTTTGCCTTCGCGAAGTATCCTCACTAATCAGTCTCGACCTCATGTGCCTAAATGGCTAGAGGAGCGCTCAAGACGACTGACACAAATTGGGTTCTCAATCAAAGGCAGCAAAGACACCTAGCGGACACGTCCGCCCCTTGTCCGCCTCCCATCCAGACGGACGAGGACACCCCCCTAAATGGGTGTCCATCGTCATGGCGCGGCAGGCCTCGCGAAACGAGCAAGCTACCCCCACCCGATAGCTGATCACTCCGCACCCAGCCGACCTCAGCCGCGTTACGCACCAACGATTGGTTCGTGAATACGTGCCGTTCGCTGCGGCTCGTCTGAAATCACACAACGCGGACTTCCCTACATTGAGGTTTGGGCATGTCTCTGACGCAGCACTTCCTCATAGTTTTAGCAGGATGGATTTTGAAGTGCAGCAGGTTTCACCAGAGCAGCCATTCAAGCCAGTAGAATAAAGTGGGTCTTAAAGCGCCCTTTCGCTGCTACGCGCATAAACTGACAGAGTACGGGACTTTTCAAACCTTTGGCGCTTTCGAATCAATGGCCGCTGCCTTCGATTTCCCCTGAATCCACTACTGGATAATTCGCATCTAAAACTATGCAAATTGCGCTTAGCACCGCTTCCAGCGCCTTAAATAGATTTGGTCCGCTTGACCGGTTGCAGCAGTTTGGAAGATTGATCGACCAGAGGTATTTCAGTCGAGCTGTACGGTTTTATCTTCTGCCGCATCATCTCCTGCCCATCTAGCAAAGAGGTGGATCAGTATGATGATCATGGACAAAGGAACCGCCACAGAAATCCAGACCATTGGAATCCCCAACGTATCTGCTGTCAGGCCTGATTGCCGTGCAAGGTACCCTTTTGCAAATCCTCCCCGCAGGCCGATGAAGCAAAAATAGATCACGGGCAGGATGAAAGTCAGCACAGCGACGCTTTGGATAGCTTTCGCAAAAGACGCCAAAACATGAGGTGGTTCAGGGAAAACGCTTTGCATCAACACCGCATCTGATTGAGTCTTGAAAGATAGCGTCGCGCCCAGCAAT
Source organism: Rhodobacteraceae bacterium HTCC2083 (assembly GCA_000156115.1). Lineage (GTDB taxonomy): Bacteria > Pseudomonadota > Alphaproteobacteria > Rhodobacterales > Rhodobacteraceae > Planktotalea. Next base: position 2,816,439 of record DS995276.1, on the reverse strand, counting down.
CCGGTCCACACCATCGCGTAGCGGGCGACATCTTCGGTCCAGACGGGGGGCGAAGAGAAAACATAGCGCGCGATGATCTGCACCACGACTGTCACGAACATCACACAAACTGCAATGACAGCAACGCGGCGCATGAGCAGATGCAAGCTGTCGCTAGTGCTAATGATAAAGTTGCGCATGTGTCTCTCCGGGAATGGAGGGCGGGCCGCAGGGTGCAGCCCGCCTACTAGTTTAGCGGTTATCGTCAGAGAGCTTTTTCCAAAGTGCAGTGTCTTCCGCTGACATCAGGTCTGAATCGTAGACTGGCAATGATGCTTCGCGGAAAACCGCGCGTTCCTCAGGTGTCAGGCGCTGAACTGTTACGCCTTTTTCCTCAAGCGCGGTCAACCCGTTTACCGATGCTGCCGCGAGCCATTCGCGTGCTGCCGCATCAGCTGTGACAACCGCCGCATCCACTGCAGCACGGTCCGCGTCAGACAATCCGTCATGCCAAGCCTTTGAGACAATTACGGCCCGCAGCGGCCAGATCACATCGGCATTGGCGAAATTCTTAATGAAGTCCGTTTGACCGAACATCACCGGTATGAAAGGCGAATTCAGGTACCCGTCGATCACACCTGTTTGCAGGCCCGCTGGGACTTCGCCCCAAGGCACGATTGTGCCGCTGGACCCCCACGCCTGATACATCGCAATTTGCGCATCATCCAAAGCCCGCATCCGCAGGCTGGCCATATCCGCGGGTGAGCGCACAGCTTGCGTTGTCGTAATCACCCCAGAGGCTGGCCCAAGCGGTGCCAAAGCCAAAAGAACCGCGTCTTGTTTGGCAAGGTTTTCATTGATGCGCGTGTAAACATCTCCGGCAGCCAAGGCGCGGTCCATGTGTCCAATGTCGCTGAAAATATATGGCAAGCGAACCCCATAGATAAAAGGATCAACCTGTGCGACGGCGCGTACGTCTGAGAGTGATACTTCGAGCAAGCCAGTTGAAACTTGATCGAATTTTTCGGCTTCGTTGCCGACAGAGCCGCGTGGCATTTCGCGCACGTCCATACCTGCCTCTTTGAGCGCGTTGCCAAAGGCGAATGCCCAGTTGTAAGAGCCTGATGTTTCCAGATCCGGTTTGCTGTCCAGTGCAATTTTGACCTCTGCTGAAGCAGATGTAGCCATCGCGAGCAATGCCGCCAGTGTAAGTGCCTTGAGTTTCATTGGTCGTCCTCCCTTAGGTTTGGTTAGTTCACAGAAAATCCGAACAGGCGTGGCAACGTAAGACTGAGCGCGGGCCAATAGACCAGCGCCAGCAACAACAGCACCTGAACGAAAATGAAGGGCAACACAGCATAAGCCAGCCGCCAGTAACTAAGATTTGTGAGCGCCGATACGACCACAAGGCATTTGCCCAGCGGTGGCGTAATCAGACCAACGCACAGATTGAAACACAACACGATGCCAAGGTGGATCGGGCTTATGCCTTGGTCCAGTGCTTGGGGTGCGAACAACGGGATCAGCAGGGTCAGGGCCACGGGCGTGTCCATGAACATGCCCGCAATCAGGAAAATACCGATTAGGAAGACGAGGTACTTTGTGCCCGTCAGCCCAAAAGACTCCACCCAATTCGCCAAAGCCTGCGACCAGCCCAATTGCCCCGCTAAATAGCCCAGCACCGAAATCGCTGCGAGAATGATAAAGATCGTGCCAGTCATCTTTGCAGTGGCCTCCACCGCGTCAAAGATCATGCGCCAGTTGAGTCCATTGTAGAATTGTCCGGCCAAGAGCGCGAAGAACACAGCGATTGCCGATCCTTCCGTTGGTGTTGCCAGCCCGAAGACAAGTGAGCCAAGGATCACCACAGGCAGGCACAAAGCAGGTGCTGCGTTCAGCAAGCTGGGCAAGAAACGCGGCAGATCGTCAGATGTCCCGCCCGGATGCCCTTTGATCTGCGCGATGATCGCGTTCAAAAGCATTAGTGCTGCTGCAAGCATCAAACCGGGGATCACACCAGCAATGAACAGGGCTGCTACAGAAGCCCCCGTTAGACCACCATAGATGATCATGATGATAGACGGCGGAATGATTGGCCCGATCATCGAGGATGCCGCCGTGATCGCCCCTGCGTAATAGGGATCATAGCCACGTGCCTTCATTTCCGGCACGAAAGTGCGCGACAAAGCGGCGCTATCGGCAATGGCTGAGCCCGAGATGCCAGCAAAAAACACACTGGTGAGGATATTCACATGACCCAAGCCACCGCGAAACCGACCAACAATGGCCATAGCAAAATCGATCAAGCTGCGCGTAACGCCTGCGCGGCTCATGATTTCAGCGGTCAGGATAAACAGTGGCATCGCCATAAAGGCGAAGACGTCCAGCTGGGCGAAAATACGTTGTGGCAGGATCGAGAGAAACTGTGTTTTGTCGACAGCAACAAAGGTTAGGACAGATACCGCCCCCATCAGATAAGCAAATGCCGTGCCACTGATCAGCAACAGAACAAAGATGAAGGGGACCAGCCACATATTACACCGCCGTGCGCAGTGGCTGCGTTTTGGAAGCTGTTTTTGCGGTCCAAATAGGTGGATGGGTCACGATAGAGCGTAGATCCACAGTCGAATAGGCGAGGTTTTCCATATCCGCTAAAGGCCGTGCTGTCTCCGCCACGCTTTCGAAATGGGTTTCAACCGCTTTTGCGGCAGCCAACAGGCGCTCATCGCAGCGCACGGCCCCCAACATTTGAAGGCCAAAGGGCATGCCATCCGCATCCCGTCCACAAGGCAGTGTAATCGATGGCCCACCCGTGAGAGACCCGCGATAGCATAGCGCCAGCCAGCGATAATATATGTCCATGTTCTGACCATCGATTTCATGGGCGTAGGATTGAGTCCAACGAAACGGTGATACAGGTGACGTAGGTAGAACAATCAGATCGAAGTCATTCATCAGCTTGTTGAACTTGCGCAGAATACGCGTCTGTTCGGCATGCGCCCAGCCCCGGTCGGCCAATGACATGGAGCGCCCAAGTGCAACGTTATCTTTGATATGAGAACCAAAGCTGTCGGGGTCTTCTTGAACGGCCTTGCCAAATGCGGCACCAAAACTCTCGGCGCGTAGAATATCGAAGCAACGGTCCATATCCCCTAAGTTTAGATCGGCGGCACGACACTCTTTAACGTGTGGTCGCAGATTATCTAGGCGGTCTTGAAAGGTCTCACGAATGCTCTGATCTACAGGTGCGCCGCCAAAATCCTCGCTGAAGCCAACGCGCAAGTCTTTCAAGTCAGCCGATATCAGATTTATGAATCGGCCTTTGACAGAGGGAGCAGAAAGCGGATCGTCCGGATCGTCGCCCTGACATACATCAAGCATCAGCGTCAGGTCATCCACCGTACGCGCCATTGGACCAAGTACCGATATGCCAGACCACCCCAAAGGCCGCGTGGGATGGGCGATCACATCAACTGACGGACGATACCCGACAACGCCGCAAAGTGCTGCTGGCATTCGGAGCGAGCCGCCTGTGTCCGACCCCGTACAGAGCGGCAAGAGGTTGGCCGCAAGCGCTGAGGCAGAACCACCAGACGAGCCGCCCGCAATGAGATTTGCATCAAAAGGATTGCCCGTCGCACCCCAAACCGGATTACGGCTGTTGCCTCCGGCACCCATTTCAGGAACGTTTGTTTTGGCAAGTACGATTGCACCTGCTGCACGCAGACGCCCAACCATCAGCAAATCTTCGTCGGGCACAAAACCACGCGTTCGGACGCTGCCGTGGGTTGTCAGAAGACCTTTGGTGTTCTGTAAATCCTTTACGCCAATCGGTAATCCGTCGAGCGGCCCCATCGGGCATCCGGTCTCCCAACGCTTCGTTGCGGCTGCTGCCAAAACAATTGCAGCATCAACGTCCATTGCAGCCAATGCGTTTATCTTGGGGTTATAACATGAAATTGCTTCGAGGCAGGCTGCCAGATACTCACTTGGCGTCAAGCTTTTGGCTTCAAAAGCTGCGAGAACGTCGCAAGCCGAGCGCGCAAGTAAACCCTCTTGGCTCAAAGGTCTCTACCAATTTTGTTTGTGATCCGAACAGACACCCAAGCCCTCCCAAACTGCGCGCTTGGTTACGATAAAGAACGCCGAGCGCTAACAAAATTGAAATATACACCAACAACGTTAACCAAAAGGAATGGTATTTATGTCTTCAGTGGCTTGTTGAAGGCATTTCAAGAACAACGAAAGTGTCGCGTTCTTCGAGACTTGATCTTTACGCCAAAAACAGCGTGCTTCCGACAACAAGTCCTGCGTTTCAAGCGGTAGGATCACAGTCTGACCTCGCGCTGCCTGCGCCTGAGCAAGCCTCGCCGGCAACAAGCCAAGCGCGGGCATCGCCTGTAAAAGTTCCAGGTTCAAAGCAAGCGACAAGGATGCAATTGTATTGTTGGGTGGAGGCAGTCCATTCGACGCAAAGAGCGCGTCTACGGCTTGTCGCGCAACTGAGTTTGATTGTGGCAATATCCATGGATAATTGATGACATCTGCCCATTCTACTTCACTGGATTGCGCAATCGGATGATTTCGCCCAGCCACTACGACGATAGGTTCGGAGAACAATGCCATTTGGTCAATCTCAGCCAATTCCTGCGGCTGCCATATCCTCGCGATCACTAGATCCAAGGCACCCGCCTCGAGCTGCGGCAAGAGTTCAACAAAATGCCCTTCGGAAACAGATACGTTCGCTTGCGGCGTGCTGCGCTTAAACAGTGCAATCGTTCCGGGCAGCAAGGTCGGTGCAACCGAACTGACAACGCCTATTGAGACAGACCCAGAAACGCCACTGGTCATCGCTTCAATGTCAAATGCCGCGCGATCAAGTTGGCCAAGTGCTTGGCGCGCATGATCTGCAAGGCGGATACCGATGGGTGTCAGATACAAGCGGTTGCGATCCCGTGTGACGACAGGCACGCCAACGATCTTTTCCAACTCAGCAATCTGCTTTGACACGGCTGGCTGCGTCACCCCTAGCGCTTCGGAAACCCGTGCGACCAGCTTCAGGTCTGAGAGTGCCACCAAAGCACGCAAGTGCCGAAGCGTTATGCCTTTTTGAAAGCCTTTACCCAAAATTTGTCGCACCTCTTTGCAAACCCAGCTCGACGGCGTCAAAGCAATCACAAGTGGGCCCATTCAAAGTTTGTATGCGAAGTTGCTCAGCCATGTCGATAGAACGTAGGATTTTTAGAGCGTCACGTATGGCTATGGTTTGATCGACGATCTAGCTCTAGGCACAACCTGCAAGGATACTACACCTCCTGTTGTGGACATTGGAACAGTTTGCGGCATCTGGTAATTTGGGATTTTTCTTTCCGTTAGCTGCGGATGCAGATCGCAAAAAATAGATCGCAGTCATGAGTGTCTGCTTTCTTTAAGTTGTCCAATTTAGTTTGTGGGCGCAGCGAATGTCTGTTTTCCTCGAAATGCAGCCATCTTTGCGTCGCGCAGCATCGGTCAAAGTGGGCTCTCTACGGCCATTCTCTGCGTCACGTATGAATGTCGGCTATAGAATAACAGTCTCCACTCATACTGATCGTCCTGCATAAATCGCACCTCAGCGCAGACGGGGCTAAGTCCGCGGTAGGGATGGCCACCGCGGGCAGGTGCAAAAAGCTTTCGGGTGACGCATGTGA
>DS995276.1:2717848-2810750 GCA_000156115.1 Rhodobacteraceae bacterium HTCC2083 | reverse complement strand
AAATATATTCATTAGAAAATATGTTTTTTTGAATAGAGCGCGCGGTAAGAATATGCGTCACATGCGTCACCCTACCCCACCCGATGGCTGATTGCTCCGAACTCAGCCGACCTTAGCCGCGTTATGCACCAACGACTGGTTCGGGAATACGTACCGTTCGTTGCGGCTTGTCTGAACTCACACAACGCGGACTTTGCTGCCATTCCCAATACAATTATCAATGATGGCTATGCTAAACTACACAACCTCATTTTATTGTATGGTGCTTGGCGAATGTTCCCAGTTCTGATTTAGGAATGGTTGATCAGCTGAACTGACCTCGAAAGCAGAGCAACATATGCTAACAAATCTTGACTTGATGGAACTAACTGAATTTCGCCGTGAACTTCACCGCCATCCAGAATTGTCCGGGGAAGAAGTAGAAACAGCCAGTAAAATTGCAGATGAACTAAAAGCGCTGTCACCAACTCGTATCTTGACTGGATTAGGTGGTCATGGCGTGGCTGCGGTTTTTGACAGCGGCAAAGTTGGGCCGTCAGTTCTTTTTCGGGCCGAGCTTGATGCGTTGCCAATTGAGGAACGCAATGACATCGCCTGGTTGTCACAGACCCACGGAAAGAGCCACGTTTGCGGTCATGACGGCCATATGACAATGCTTCTCGCGTTGGGACGCGTGATTTCTCGCCAACCGGTCGCGCAAGGGCGTGTCATTCTCATGTTTCAACCCGCTGAAGAAGACGGCAGCGGCGCAAAGGCCGTGGTCGCTGATCCTGCTTATCAAGAAATTAAGGCGGATTGGGCGTTTGCAATCCACATCGAGCCCGGACGGCCCTTCGGGAATGTGTCGACCTGTGCTGGGCTGATTAACTGCGCTTCATTGGGGCTTAAGATTAAACTCACTGGCAAAACCGCCCATGCAGCCGACCCAGAGGATGGTGTTTCTCCGGCGCAGGCTATTGCTGAGTTGATCCCTGCCCTCGACGCCCTAGGACAGGGCGGATCGCTTGATGATAGTTTCCGGCTGGTTACGATAACCCATGTAAAAATTGGCGAGCCATCATTTGGGGTGTCTCCTGGTGAAGGCGAGATTTTCGCCACATTGCGGACGGCAGGCGATGAGGGCATGGAAAGCCTAGAAACAGCAGCTCGCACGCTTGCCAATACGGCGGCAGAAAAATTCGGTCTTAGTGTGAATTTTGAAGTTTGCGATAACTTTGCTGCCTCCATCAATGATCCAGACGCCTACGACGTGGCAACAACAGCTATGGATGCAATCGACGTCGCTTATGGCAATGCGGGTGTTCCCATGCGCGCGTCAGAAGATTTTGGCGTGTTTGGCTGGGACGCCAAAGCAGCTATGCTATGCTTGGGGCCGGGCGAAGACTATGCAGCGCTACACAATCCCGATTATGATTTTCCGGACGACTTGATCCCCATCGGCTGCGCGATCTTCGAGCGTATAGCCCGCGATTTATTGGGAACCGCTTAACCCTGTCACCAACCATCCGGCCCACAAGCCAACATTCGCCGCTGCGCAGAAAACATGTCACTTTGGGCTCACTGCCGCCATTAGATCGGTCGCAGCATTTACGCATCAGGGGCACACCTTCCCAGACAAGGACGGCCCACAGCCGACTTCCACGCAACACTCGGATGCTGCGCCGCCGCTTCACCAGACCAGCCGTTCGTGCGTCGCGCAGCATTCTCCAAGTGCGAGTGACCGAGTAGCGGGACGAAGTGTGCATTCGCTGCGGCCGCGCTAATGGCAGCTTACCGCCCTTTTTGACAAAGCGCCGCAATTCCAGAACTCTAATATTTTTACCTATACTAAAAAATGTTGACATAGGATGGGAATCGTTGCATTTTTTACCTATGCTAAAAAACAACGCCCAATTGAAAGATAAATCAGCGCCTGATCTTGGTGCGTCGTTGCGCGCTAGGCGCAAAGAGCTTACGCTTACGATGCAAAGTGTGGCAGACGCCGCTGGCCTGTCTGTTGGTTTCATCAGTCAAGTCGAACGCGGGCTTACATCGCCTTCTTTAGGCTCTCTTGCGTCTATTGCCGCCGCTCTCGACACTGAAATCGGTCACTTTCTTCAGCAACCAAGCGCTGGCAGCCAAACCACACACGAAGCTAGCCGTTTGGCCTATTCTGTGGCCGATGCCGACGTATCATATGAGCGGCTTTCAACGTCTTTTGCGGGATCAAAGCTCCATTCTGTCCTCGTGCATGAAACACCGGGACACCGGATGGAACCGATCAGCCATCATGGTGAAGAGATGTTCTATATTCTTGACGGTGAAATCACCGTTGAGATTGAAGGCGTAGCTGAAGTTTTGCGCAAGGGCGACTCAATTCACTTTGAAAGCTGCCGCGTGCATTCAACTTGGAACCACGGAACATCAACTGCGTCTATTCTGTGGTGTGGCACCATGGATGTTTTTGGCGATGCACCCGCCCCAATTCACAAAAAGGCCTCACCTCAAGAGGTTGCAACCTATCCAACCGGAGAAACTAACAATGATGAAAAATAAAGCTCTAATAACGGCGCTTTGCGCGGCCACGGCGTTGGCCAGCCCTGCATTTGCCGAAACCGTTTTGCGGCTTGATGAAGTGGCCGTTGGTGAACTCGATCCTGCGAAAGCATCCGACTATGCTGACAGCATCCTGATGTTCAATGTCTATGATACGCTTGTGCTGCCTGCGCAGGGCGGTCCCGGGCATACGCCACACCTTGCCGCTGGTTGGGAGGTTGACGGGTCGACATACACGTTCACTTTGCGCGATGACGTGATGTTCCAGTCGGGCAACAAGATGACTGCTGCCGACGTGGTTTATTCGGTTGAGCGGATGCAAGCACTTGGTGCTGGTCTGTCGTATCTTTTTGCTGGCGTCAAAGCCGCGGCTGTTGATGACACGACCGTCACCTTGACGCTTGAAACACCTTACGCGCCGTTCATTGCGTCGTTGGTCCGTCTTCCGATTGTCGATATGGCGCATGTCAAAGCCAATTCTGACAGCGAGTGGGGCGAAGAATTCCTGTCCGCCAACGGTGCTGGCACGGGGGCGTACTCCGTAACCTCACATAACCCGCAAGAAGAAACGGTTATGGCGAAATCAGACAGCTATTTCCTTAATGTTGCGGACGTTGCCCCAGATACAGTGCGCCTGCGCTACGGACTTGAGCCTGCGACGGTCCGCACGTTGGTCGCCCAAGGCGAGCACGATATTGCCAGCCAGTGGTTGCCACCGGAAGTGGTGCAGGCACTCGCAAAAGACGGCGCGCAGCTGCTGACCGAAAGCGGCACAGGCGGGTTCTATTTCAAGATGAACACGCAAAAAGCACCGCTTGATAATGTGAACTGTCGTTTGGCGCTGAGTGCGGTGTTTGATTACGGCACAGCCATTCAGATGATTGCGATCAATGATGACGTGTCTGGCGGTAGCCCTGCAACGGGTGCTATTCCGGTCGGCATGTTTGGGGCAAATGGCGCTGACATGGCGCAAGCACAGGATCTTGATGCGGCGAAGGCCTACCTTGCAGATTGCCCCTACGACCCTGCCGAGATGAACCTCGAAATCAGCTGGATCGCAGAAGTTCCACTGGAAGAGCGTTTCGCGTTGTTGATGCAGTCCAACTTTAACGAAGTGGGCATTTCGTCAAGCATAACCAAGCTTCCATGGGCTTTGTTTGCCGAGCAGGTCTCGAATGCAGAAAGCACACCGCACATCAGCCAGCTGTTCGTGAATGCGGTTACAGGTGATCCTGATACGCTGCTTTACGGCATGTATCACTCCTCCACGCCGGGCACATGGCAGTCGCCGGAATACCTGAACGATGCAGAGGTCGATGCAGCTTTGGACGCGGGCCGAACGGCCACATCTGACGCAGAACGCGAGGCGGCTTACTCCGCATTGAACGCGCGCCTGATGGCGGTTGCACCGACAATCTACGGCTTTGACCGTCAGTCTGTCTTTGCAGCGTCCAACCGTGTGAAAGTTCCAGCACTCAGCGATCCGGCTATGGCGTTCGGTCTTGATGGCATGGGCTTCAGCTTCCGCCTGATGGAAATGACTGGCGAATAATCTCCCTGAACTGGGGCGCAGGCACGCTGTTTGCGCCCCACTTTTTTATGCTACCTCTGCCTCCTTTAATTGCGAAAGCTCCAAATGTCTGGAATTCTCCGCCTGCTGTTGAATCGGCTAGGCATCTCTCTCATTGTGCTTGTTGGTGTCTCGATGCTGATCTTCGCGATTGCGCGGATCATCCCCGGTGATCCAGCCCGCATCGCTCTTGGCCCAAACGCCAATGCAGAGCAAATCGCGAGCCTGCGGGCCGAGATGCATCTGGATGCATCGCTGCCTGTGCAATACGGACATTTCGTAGCCGATGTGCTGCGCGGCGATTTGGGCATGTCGCTTTATACCAATCGCCCCGTCACCCAAGACATCGCGCAATTCCTGCCTGCGACATTAGAATTGGTGTTCTTGGCGGGGTTCATCATGGTGGCTTTCGGTTTGCCATTGGGTATTCTAGCCGCTCGGCATCGGGGGCGTTGGCAGGATCATTTGGTTCGTGTCATTGCCCTATTGACCGTATCAGCACCCGGTTTTGTTTGGGCCGTGATCTTGATGTTGCTGTTTGCATTCTACCTGCCGCTGTTCCCTATCGCGGGGCGCATATCGGACATCTATGACATTGAACGCACCACTGGTTTTCTGACAATCGACACGCTTTTGGTGGGCAATTGGGCGGCCTTCGGCAGTGCCGTGCATCACCTCATTTTGCCCGCAATCGCCTTGTCACTTTCTGGCATCGGTCAAGCCGCGCGTCTGACCCGCGCCAACATGGTCGAGACCTATGAAAAGCCTTATATCGAGATGGCGCAGGCTTACGGGTTCTTTCCGTCGCGCATCGCACGCAGTTACGCGTTCAAGCCGTCACTGATCCCGTCCCTGACCATCATCGGGCTCGATTTTGCCGCCATGCTGGGCAACGCATTTCTGGTAGAAGCTGTCTTTGCATGGCCCGGCCTGTCGCGCTACGGCGTCGCGGTGATCCTGCGCAAAGACCTGAACGCGATCATGGGCACGGTCCTGATCATCGCCATCACATTCTTGATCGTGAACATCATTGTCGATTTGATGATCGCCTTCCTGAACCCGCGCATCCGGTATTCCACGCGAGGTGCATCATGATCCGCACGCTTCGTATTCTGGCGGCAAATCCGCTTAGCCTTTTGGGGCTTATCCTTGTCTGTCTTATCACTCTGGCCGCGATTTTCGCGCCTTGGATCGCACCATTCCCAACCCATAATGGCGCTGTCGTAGATTTTCTCAACAACAACCGCGCCCCCTCGGCGCGCAATTGGATGGGAACCGATCTGGTGGGCCGCGACATTTTCAGCCGCATCTTGTTTGCCTATCAGATCAGTCTGACACTGGGCGTCGTCGTCCTTGCCATCGCTGTTCCGATCGGCACAATGATCGGCTTGCTGGCAGGCTATATCGGTGGCTGGCTTGAGATGATCTTGATGCGCATCGTTGATGTTTTCCTGTCAATTCCACCGCTGGTCTTGGCCATCGCGATGATGGGTGTGTTGGAGCCCACTTTGACCAACGCCATGCTGGCCGTCACCGCGATGTGGTGGCCGTGGTACGCGCGGTTGGTCTATTCAATTGCACGGGGCGAACGCGAAGAAGGCTACGTGCTGGCTGCCGAAGTCATTGGCGCAGGCGCTGGCCACATCGCATTTCGCGAAATTCTACCCAATTGCCTGCCCGCGATCATCACCAAGATGACGCTCGATATGGGCTTTGTGATTATCATCGCCTCGTCGCTGTCGTTCCTCGGTTTGGGTGTGCAACCGCCCACCGCTGACCTTGGATCGATGGTCGCTGAAGGTGCGCGGTATCTTCCCGACAGCTGGTGGCTGACGGTTTTCCCCGGCCTTGCCATTCTGGTCGCTGTGTTTGGGTTTAACCTGCTGGGCGACGGGCTTCGCGATGTGTTGGGAGTAGATGAATGAGCATTCTGCACATCAAAGACCTGCACCTTGGCTTCAAAACACTGACCGGACATGTTGATGTCTTGCACGGCATCGACCTTGATATCGCCGCCGGTGAAAAAGTGGCCTTGGTTGGTGAAAGTGGGTCAGGTAAATCTGTGACGGCGCGTATCGTCTTGGGGCTGTTGCAGGAAACCCGAACCGCCCGCATCAGCGGTACAGTTCAGTTCGACGGCCAAGACATCAACGCCATGTCTGCCCGTGACCGCGCGGGTTTGCGTGGAACGGAAATGTCGATGATTTTCCAAGATCCGACATCCGCGCTGAACCCGATGTTCACCATCGGCAATCAATTCACCGAAGTCTTGCGCCGTCGCGATCCCAAACTGTCTAAAGCAGCCAGTCATGCCCGCGCCACAACCCTGCTGGACGAGGTCGCGATCCCCGATCCTGCCCGTGTTTTGGGGGCCTATCCGTTTCAACTGTCGGGTGGCATGAACCAAAGGGTGATGATCGCCATGGCGCTGGCCAACACACCCAAATTGCTGTTGGCGGACGAGCCGGGCACGGCGCTTGATGTGTCAGTCCAAGCCCAAACTTTGACGCTGATACGCGACTTGGTTGAGCAAAACGGCACGTCCGTGCTGTTCATCTCGCACAACCTTGGTGTCGTTCGTGAATTCGCGGACCGCGTCTATGTAATCTATCGCGGCAACATCGTCGAAGATGGACCGACGGACGCATTATTTGCCAACCCGCAACACGCCTACACCCGCGCCCTTATGTCTGCCGTGCCACGAATCACGGGTGCAGGATTGCCCGAAGTGCCGGAGGTCAGTGATGATTTCCTCGCGCCGCGCATAAGCCACGGGGGCGCGTTATGACCCTTCTTTCCCTCAACGGTTTGACGAAGACATTTGAAACACCCACAGGCCCTGTTCATGCCGTAAGCGATGTGACGCTGGATGTGCAGGCGGGCGAATGCCTTGCCATCGTCGGCGAAAGCGGGTCTGGCAAAACCACGATTGCCAATATGATCCTTGGGATACTGGCAGCAACGTCCGGCGAGATTACGTTTGATGGGCAGGCCCTGTCCGCCAAGCGCAGCGCCGAACAACGCCGCCGTATTCAACTGGTACAGCAAAACCCATTGTCCTCACTTAATCCCAAACGATCCATCGGGGCGTCGGTGCGGTTGGGATTGGACGTTTACGATATCGGTGAGAAATCCGGACGGTGGGGCGTAGTCGAAGATGCGCTTGACGCCGTTGGCCTGTCTGGTGATATGCGCACGCGCGCGCCTGCGTCCCTTTCGGGCGGGCAACGTCAGCGCGTCAGCATCGCCCGCGCACTTGCCTGCGATCCACGATTTTTGGTGTTGGATGAACCGACATCCGCGTTGGATGTTCTTGTCCAAGCTCGTGTCCTGCGCTTGCTCAACGATCTGCGTGTCGTACGGGGCCTGACCTATATCTTCATCACTCACGATCTGGCCGTTGTGCGCAACGTGGCCGACCGCGTGGCGGTTTTCCAATCTGGCCAGTTGGTCGAACTTGGCGAAACTACACAAATATTCTCGGCTCCACAGGCCGCTTATACCCGTCAATTGATCGGCGCAGTGCCCGTCGTGGACGCGGCAGAACTCAATCTCAGAAACAAACTTGCGGAGGGCGTATGACCGATATCACCAAAGCCATGGCTTCGAGGGACCAACCGATGGCCACATTCAAGGCCCTTGAAGCCCTCGTTGATCAGGCTATCGGCGTAAAACTGTTCACCCTTATGGAAGTAGACCACGACCGCGGCGTCGCACGGCGCAACTATTCCAACATGCCAGACGCCTACGCCGCCAGCGGCGAAAAACCCATCGAGGATAATGCGTGGACAGAGCAGGTGCAGGGCCGACAAGAGATATTTGTCGCCAACTCTATAGAAGAAATTGCGGCAGTGTTTCCGGACCACGCGTTGATCAAATCACTCGGCTGCGAAAGCTGCATGAATGTGCCGATTGTGGTGAACGGTAATGTCATCGGAACACTCAATTGTTTGCACGACGCGGGCCATTTTACGCCTGAACGCGTCGCTGCGGCGGAAGGCCTTAAGCAGGCCGGCGCGCTGGCGTTTCTTCTTGATGATTACATGACCAAAGGGGCCAATTGATATGACAACCACCAAACGTATTGCTACCGATGTTGGCGGCACCTTTACCGATCTCGTCGCTATTGAAACAGGCCCAGAGGGCATGAAGATCACAACGGCTAAGTCTGACACCACGCCGCCCAACTTTGAGGCGGGCGTGTTGAATGTTATGGCCAAGGGCAACATTGACCCAAAAGACGTGGATTTCATGGTTCACGGCACCACGGTGGTTATCAATGCCCTGACCGAGCGCAAAGGCGTGACCGTTGGCCTGATCACAACCGAGGGTTTTCGCGACACAATTGAAATTGCACGCGGCAACCGCCCCGATTTCTTTAATCTGCACTATGAAAAGCCCGAACCGTTTGTGCCACGCTACCTGCGCGCCGAGGTTCCCGGTCGCATGACGTATCTTGGGACAGAGCGCATCCCGCTGGACCTATCGGGCGTGTCCGACATCGTGGATCACTTCCGCACTGAGGGCGTGCAGGCCGTCGCGATTTCATTGCTTCATTCCTATGCGAATACCGCCCACGAAGAGGCCGTCTTGGCCGAAGTTCAGCGCCTTTGGCCCGACGTCTCTGTTGTGGCGAGCCATCAAATCACCCGCGAATGGCGTGAATACGAGCGGTCCAACACCGCCGTTCTCTCCGCCTATGTGCAACCTGTTGCCGCGCGGTATCTGGGCAATTTGGACAAAAGCCTGCGCGAACAGGGCCTGCCGCAAAGCCCATACATCATGCAGTCAAACTGCGGTGTCGACAGCCTTGAGGCGACCTCTGCCGTGCCGATCACGATGGTCGAAAGCGGCCCTGCCTCAGGGTTTTGGGGTGCTGCCGAACTTGGCAAACTGATTGATGAGCCTGATATCCTCGCGCTTGATATTGGCGGCACCACCGCAAAATGTTCGCTGATTGAGGGCGGCGAAGTCCGCATCATGACGGATTATTGGATCGAACGGTCCCGCAAATCTGCGGGTTATCCGATCATGGTGCCTGTTGTTGATCTGGTCGAAATCGGCAATGGCGGCGGGTCAATCGCTTGGGTCGATGACTTTGACAAACTGCACGTCGGCCCGCAATCGGCGGGTGCTTTGCCGGGCCCTGCGGCCTACGGCAAGGGGGGCAATAGTGCGACCACAACGGATGCAAACCTTTGGCTGGGTCGCATCAACAAAGATTACTTTTGTGGTGGTGCCATTGATGCGGATATGGACAGCGCTGGAAAAGCCTTAAAACAGGTTGGCGACAAACTGGGCGTGTCCACCGATGAAGCCGCGCAAGGCATCGTACGTATTGCCAATAACAACATGGTCAATGCGCTGAAACTGGTGTCGCTGAACCGTGGCCACGACACCCGCGACTTTACCCTATTGGCGTTTGGTGGCGGCGGGGCGATGCACGCTGTTGCCTTGGGTCAGGAACTACAAGTCAAAAAGGTCGTCGTGCCAGCCGCAGCATCCGTGTTTTCCGCATGGGGCATGATGATGTCCGACCTGCGCCGCGACTATTTTGTGACGCAACTTGCCGATCTGTCCGAAGGGTCTGCGACGGGGATCGAAGCTGTCTTTGCAAGTGCCGAAGACGAAGCCCGCGCCACATTCAAATCCGAAGGCATTGATCCTGCGCGGTTGACGTTCTTGCGCTATGGAAAATTCCGCTATCAAAACCAAGAACACACCACCGAGGTCTTGCTTGATGGCACTGTCACAGATGGCGCGCTGTCAAAAATCATGGATGATTTTCACGAGGCTTATGAGCGCGAATATACATACCGTCTGGGTGCCCCCGTTGAAATGGTGGGCATCCACCTTGTTGCGCGCGCCGAGGTTGGCAAGCTGGAAATGATTCCCGCGCCACTGGGGGACGCCGATGCGAGCGGGGCTGTGAAAGGCACCCGCGACGTCGATTACGCCCTCGAAGGCAAGCATCCCGCCACGATTTATGATGGTGAAAAACTCCGTGCAGGCATGGCGTTCGATGGTCCCGCGATCATTGAAGACCCCGGAACGACCGTGGTTATCCACCCCACCAATACCGTGTCCATTGATGCCTATGGCAACATTCATATCCTATTGGAGGGTCAGTCATGAGCGATCCAATCACACTCGAAATCATTCAAAACTCGCTGCAAGCAACGTCGGACGAGATGTTCGCAGCAATGCGCAAAACCGCCATGTCATCAATCATCTACGAGGTGCTCGATATGGGCACGGGGATCACGGACGCACAGGGGCGGATCGCGTCCTCGGGCGCGGGTATTCCTGCGTTTATCGGCGTCTTGGACAAATCGGTGCAGTTTATCCTGTCCAAGTTCGGCGAGGACATCAAACCGAACGATGTTTTCATCACCAACGATCCGTGGCACGGCGGCGTCACGCATCTCAATGACCTTGTGCTGGCGATGCCGGTCTTTGCAGATGGCGCGATCATCGCGTGGACAGCCAACATCGCGCATAACTCTGACGTCGGTGGTATGGCCCCGGGATCATTGTCAGGCGACGCGACTGAGATTTTCCAAGAAGGGCTGCGCTTGCCAGCCGTGAAACTGATCCGCGAAGGCGTGACGGATCAAGCCGTGATGGACATTATCACCTGCAACAGCCGGATGCCTGACTTTCTATTGGGCGATGTTTGGGCTGCGATTGCCGCCGTGCGCATCGGGGCGAAACGCCTAGAAGATCTGTCGGTGAAATACACGCCCGCCACGTTTAAGGCGGCGATGGACAGCTTTATGGACTTTGGCGAAAAGACAGCGCTTGCCGAACTCGCCAAACTGCCAAAAGGCACGTTCGAGTTGTCAGAACCCCAAGACGATGGCCGCACTTATAATGTGAAAATCACAATCACGGATGACGAATTCATCGTTGATTTGCGCGACAATCCGGCCCAAGATGATGGCTGCACCAACACCAGCCGCGACGGGACGATTGTCTGCGCGCAGATGTTGTTCAAGTCGGTCACTGATCCTGAAACGCCCGCCAATGAAGGGTCGTTCAGGCCCCTAAAAGTGCTGACGACCGAAGGCACCGTGTTCCACGCCCAAGAGCCCGCCGCCATCGGGTTCTATTTTGAAACCGAAGTACGGGTTTATGACCTGATCTGGCGCTGTCTGGCACCTCATATTCCTGAACGTTTGCCTGCTGGTCACTTCAGTTCGATCTGCGGCACATTTGTCGGCGGTATCCATCCCGACACGGGTCGCCAATACACGATCATTGAACCGCAAATCGGTGGCTGGGGCGCATGGGAGGGCCGCGATGGGAACCCGTGTATTTTCTCAGGCTTCCACGGTGAAACCTACAACACGCCCGCCGAAATCTCCGAGGCGCGCAATGGGTTGTACATCGACAAGATGGCGCTCAACACCGCCCCCGGCGGCGAGGGTGAATACAATGGAGGACGGGGGCTGGTTCTTGAATACCGCATTCGGACGCAAAGTGGTTTCTTGACCGCTGGGTATACACGATCCGTCGTGAAACCTTGGCCGCTGAATGGCGGGTCCGAAGGGTCGGGGAACTTCATCGAGGTCGATAAAGCGGCTGGTGAGCGTGAGCATTACGCCTTCGTCTCGGGCCTAGACCTGACCACGGACGATGTTGTCCGTGTGATCACGTCATCGGGTGCGGGTTTTGGTGATCCCAAAAAGCGCGCGCCCGAAACGGTGGCACTGGACATCAAGAACGGGTTTGTTACACCTGAACGCGCGCGCGAAATTCATGGGTTTGGGGAATGATGGGCCAATAGATCGGTATCGGCGGTATGCACATCATAGGGTAATGCCGTCGACGAACCCAAGGCTTGAAGGGACATAAAATGACCAGATTAGATCAGCTTCGAGACACCATGGTCGAACAGGGCGTGGACCTTGTGGCCCTCGGGCCGGGTGCGCACCTTGCTTGGTTGCTTGATGTGCGTCCGCATGGGGATGAACGCCCGTTGTTGTTGTGTGTCACGCAATCCTACGCGGGATTTTTGATGCCGTCGCTAGAGGCCGAAAGTGCCGCCCAACAAACCGACCTGCCGTTCCACACATGGGGCGATGCAGACGGACCAGACGCAGCATTCGCCGCATTACTGAAAAAATCTGGTGCCATGGCCGCCAAAAGCATCGTGTTGGATGAAACCATGCGCGCAGATTTTGCCGGATTGGCGCAAGACGCCTTGCCTGATGCCAAACGCCAGTTCACCGCAACCACCGTCGGTGCGCTACGCATGCGCAAAGACGCGGATGAATACGGCAAATTGAAACGCAATGCCGTGTCAGCTGACACCGCGATGCAGGCGGCTTGGGCCGCGATGAAGATCGGAATGTCGGAGACACAGGTCGCTGACATCATACACGACAGCTTTGCCTCCCAAGAGGTGAAACCACTGTTTGCAATCGTCGGCGCTGGCGGCAATGGCGCATTCCCGCACCACCACACAGGCGAAACGACCCTAAAGGGCGGCGATGCGGTAGTAATGGATATTGGCGGCGGCAAAGACGGCTATTCCAGCGACATGACCCGCATGGCGGTGATGGGCACACCGCCCGAAGGCTACCTCGAAATTCATGCAATTGTCGAAGCCGCCGTCCAAGCCGCCATGGCCGCCGCCCGTCCGGGGGTTAAGGCGCATGTGGTCGATGATGCCGCGCGCGGTGTCATCACAGACGCAGGTTACGGCGATTATTTCATGCACCGCACGGGTCATGGAATGGGCGTCGAAATTCACGAAACGCCCTACATCACGGCATCGTCCCAAACTGTCCTTGAGGAAGGGATGGTGTTTTCAATCGAGCCCGGAATTTACCTGCCCGGGCGCTTTGGCATACGCCTTGAGGACATTGTGATTTTGCGTGCCGACGGCCCTGAAATTCTGTCCGACCTTCCTCGTGATTTGAGGGTCATCGATGGTTGACCGTTTCACCTTGGACGTCATTGCTCAGGTGCTGGATGCGGCTGCGATCGAGATGTTCGAGGTGTTGCGTAAAACCGCGATGAGCCCGATCATCTACGAGGTCCTTGATGTTGGCACCGGCGTTTTGGACCGCGACGGGCAGTTGGTCAGCTCTGGTGCGGGCATCCCGTCTTTCATCGGGGTCTTGGACAAGTCGGTTCAAGCGATTATCGCAAAACTGGGCGATACGATTGTCGAGGGCGATATCTATCTGACGAACGATCCCAACCATGGCGGCGTGACCCATCTGAATGATGTCGTGGTGGCACAACCTGTTTTCTGGCAAGGGGAGCGTGTTGCTTGGGTCGCGTCCATTGCGCATTGGGGCGATATTGGCGGGCGCACGCCTGGATCAATGTCCACTAAAACAACCGAGATAATTTCTGAGGGTTTACGCCTGCCCATCATCCGCCTGTTCGAGGCGGGCGTGCGCAACGAGGCGGTGGTGGATATTATCGCCATCAACAGTCGCTTGCCTGATTTTGTGCGTGGCGATCTTTGGGCGCAAGTGTCGGCTGGACGCCGTGCGGCGGCAACCATTCAGCAGCTCTGTGAACGGCACGGTCGCGACCCGCTCAACGCCGCAATCGAGGCCGCCCGAACCATCGGCGCACGACGCAGCAATGCAGGGCTTTGCGCACTGCCATCCGGTCACTACCCCTGCGTCGAAGAACAGGACGACGGTACGTTCTGGACCGCTGCGATTACGATCACAGATGACCGTATGACCATTGATCTGCGCGATGCACCAACCGAGGCAAATGGCCCCTATAACCTGAGCCGCGACGGAGCGGTGGTGGCTTGCCAAGTCTTTTTCAAAGCACTTGTGGACGACGATCGTTTTGCAAATGCGGGATCATTTGCCGCTTTGGACGTTCTGACGACACCCGGAACGCTTTTCCACGCGGGCCCCATCGCGGCGCATGCATATTATTTCGAGACCCGCATGAAGCTGATCGACATGCTGTGGCACGGATTGGCTGAGGCGATGCCAAACTTGCTTCCTGCGGGCCATTTCGCCTCGATTTTTGGCACGGTTATTGCAGGCCAGCACCCCGATACCGGACGCCGCTATGCGATGGTCGAACCACAGATGGGTGGATGGGGCGCGACATCCAAACGTGCAGGTCAGAATGCAATGTTCTCAACCAACCACGGCGACACGTTTAACTGTCCAGTCGAGATCGCGGAAGCCCGCTATGGGTTTGTTGTATTGGAGAAAACGCTGTCCTTTGGTCCTGAGCGGAAAGGTGAGTTTTCTGGTGGCGCTGGTGTGCGCGTTTCTTATTTGTTGCGCAATTCGGCGATGCTTTCAGTTGGGTACTCTCATGCCAACGTCCCTGTTTGGTCCATTCAGAATGATTCAATTGGCGGCAAAAACCAGCTTCGCATAAACCGGTCCAATGGGACAGTTGAGGTTCATCATTTCGCCAGCGATATCGCACTTAATCAGGGCAATATCGTCGAAATCGAAACCGCATTTGGCGGAAGTAGGCAGGCACAATAGAGATGCGAAACAATATCCACCCCAAGAAAAACGAATGGCAGTTTTACGCGCAAAGCATCCTTCTGTTTGCCACGCAGCATTCGAAACAATGGGCTCACAGCCGACTTGCGGCAGCGCAGAAGAAACCGTCGTTTCAAGGCCAACTGAACGTCCGCTACCAACCCAGCGGCAAGATAGAGATGCGCTTGCGGCGAATGACCGGAATCCGCCAATGGTGTTGATCGCTCCGCACTAATTCCCGTCATCGTAGTCTTGAAATCGTCGTGTGAGCGACGCCCAGGTCCCGCGCTATGGCGCGGCAAGTATCACCATCTGCCATGCGCTGGCGTGCAAGTTGACGCTGATGGTCTGTGAGCTTTGGCTTACGTCCAAACTTGGTTCCGTTTGCGATTGCGATCTGGCGGCCTTCATTGGCGCGTCGGGTGATGCGTTCCCGCTCGTCTTCAGCCAAAGCTGAAAGAAAGGCCAGAATGCCCTTGCCCATCGGGGTCGTTAAGTCGAGCCAAGGTTTGTCCAAGACCTTGACGGTCGCTGATCTGTCCGCGACGCGCTGGATGATATTGATCCCATCCATCATTGATCTGGTCGCCCTGTCCCATTCAGCAATGACGAGGATGTCCCCTGCCCCCAAAGCATCGATGGCACGTTCCAATTGAGGTCGACCTTTGACTGTCCTTCCTGATGCCACTTCACGAAAGATCTTGTCTGCTTTGACTGTGTTCAAGGCACCGATTTGGAGATCAAGGGATTGTCCCTGGCTGGACACTCTGGCGTAACCGATAAGCATGAGGATACCCTAAATCATTCAGCAGCATTGCGCACCTGATTTATGCACCAATCTATGAGCCTTGTTTTTATGACCGCGTCGAGTCGTTGCAAATATCATGAATTTCGCTCCAGTGACGGAGACCTGCCGTTCGATCATCGTGCAGCGAAGGTCTCTCTACGGCCATTCTCTGCTGCACGTATGAATGTCCGCTCTAGAATAACAATCTCCACTCATACTGATCGTCATGCATGAAGCGCACCTCAGCGCAGGCGGGGCCAAGTCCGCTGTAGGGAGGGCCAACGCGGGCAGGTGCAAAACGCCACCTGGTGACGCTGGTGACGCTTTTTTCTAATGCACGGTCTATGGTGAAAAAATATATTCATCAGAAAATATGTTTTTTTGAATAGAGCGCGCATTAGAAAAAAGCGTCATATGCGTCACCCTACCCCCACCCGATGGCTGATTACTCCGAACTCAGCCCTAGAGACTAATCAGAGAGCAGATAAACCCACATCGATTGGCATAGAGCAGCCGTTTCAGGAGCTATGTCTTTCAATCGGACGCCCGCCCTATCTAGCAGACATATCTGACGCGGCCAGCGCCTCTTCCAGACGGACAGACACGGACATCCTCGTGATTATTACGGTGCCAGCCACTCGCCCATCCAACCGCTTTTACAGCTATAGCCTGCACGTCGATGGCGTTCCCCAAGCTGCACAAGGTCTATAAACAACATATTGCATCTGGCCCTCTGACGAACCTTGTGGGCTGTGGTGTCGAAGGCCGACTGCTCCCATATTTAGACTAGATTAACCACTTCCACTACATAGTGTTGGAGATACAGTTTATGAGGGGTACTAAAATGATCTGTGTAGTCGCAAAGTTTGTATGTAATGACGGTAAAGTTAACGATCTCTTGGATATACTAAAATCGCCTGATGGCCTTACCGTGACCCGATCATACAAGGGCTGTAAATTGGTTGAAACTTCCATTTCTGAGGATGGGGGCACATTGTACCTGTACGAAAGATGGGACAGTAAAGAAGATCATCAGGCATATCTTCAATACCGTGGTGAAACAGGTTTGCTTGATGTCCTCGAGCCTATTTTATCAGAACCACTTGGCTTAACATACTCCAACTTTTCTGAGGTTTAAAAACATCCAATTATCCTAAAGGAATTCCTGCTGCCGTCGATTTTATATTCGGGACGCAGACCTCTGACGTACCTCATGGGTGTCCGTCATCATATAGTTTGAGACAGAGAGCGTTTTGACTTCGAGGAGTCATCGCTCATCTGTGTTTAGTTAGGCAGCAGATTTAGGCTGCTGCAAGCGCCTTAGTTTCAAAGTCCTCCTTTTTGTCTTCTCCCGTTCAAGCAGGATTGTTTGGCCTCGGCCCGTGTAGACGTCAGCAGGTGTGACGTTGTTCAGGCTCTCGTGGTAGCGCTGATGATTGTAGTGACCGACAAAGGCTTCGAGTTCATCAGGCAGACTACTTCGAGGGCGCAGGCTCACGCCAACGACACACAGCCGCGCGTGTGCAGGCGCGCGTGGCATAAATTGGGTGTGAAAAACAAGTCATCCATAACGCTGAATAGCGTAATTCTACGACACTTTGTCTCGCTGAGCGTCTCGCTGAAAAACACGAAGACTCAATCGAAAACTGCTAAGTCATTGATTAAGTGGTGCCCCCACACGGACTCGAACCGCGGACCTATTGATTACAAATCAATTGCTCTACCAGCTGAGCTATAGGGGCACTGCGGATGCGAATACAAAGAGACTGGCTTGCTCGCAAGAGGGTTTTTTATAAAAGTCGAAAAAAATCTGCCAATCCCTTCTCTTTGATGCAACCTGCCCACGTGAACCAAGATCAGCGCTCTGGTGAACGGCTATTTTGCTCCTGACCTGCTCCCCTAGACTCCCTCATTCATAACGAGAGTTTGCGAGTTTGGATTTCAAATTCCTCGGTTTCGTTTTAGGCAAGCGCGTCGTGCGAGAAACCCTCAAATTGCTCAAATGCTCGGCGCGATTCAGTGATGTCTGGTTTTCCAGCACTGAGTGCGGTTTGACGTTGTCCAGCATCGTGTCCGCAAGCAGACGTTTCAATTTGGCATTTTCGTCTGCAACCGCACGCGGCTTACTGTTCTTTGATCATCTCGATGATCTGAGCCGCATGAAATCGGTTCTTTCGCACTTGTTTGCGCCGTCGAAAGGTTGAGTAAACTCTACACCAAACTGAGGAAAGTTTCGGGAGGCAGGTCAGATTCCCAATTCCGAGGTGCAACAACATCACTCACACATGCCATGAAATCGTTTTAAATGTCGCCAAAACCATTTATACTGCACCTCCAAAGCAGATCAGCGAAAAGCAGGCACACATGCAGGTCATACTCCACGCGGGCGCTCATTGTACGGATGACGGTAGGCTTCTTAAAACGCTCTTCAAAAATCGAGCGGCGTTTCAGGAGCGCGGGATTGCCTTGCCACGTCCGCGCCATTACCGCCAATTGCTAAGCGCGACCGTTAAAGCGCTCTCCAAGCGCGGGGTCGGACCGGATTCGCGCATGGCTTTTCTCGATGCGATTATGGATATCGACGCTACTGAAGTGGATCGGCTGATCCTGAATAGTGAGAACTTTTTTTGCGTGCCCAAAATTGCCTTCAACAAAGGCCGGATTTATCCTTTGGCGGGGTCAAGGCTTGCCTATTTAACACATCTGTTTCCTGATGATGAGGTCGAGCTTTTTCTAAGTATTCGCAACCCTGCAACCCACCTGCCCGCGATGTATGCTGCGACGCCGCACACGCAGTTCATCGAGTTCCTCGATGGCGCTGATCCAAGCGACATTCTGTGGTCCGATCTCATCACCAATATCCGCCAACAAGCACCAAACGTGCGCATCACCGTGTGGTGCAATGAAGATACCCCGATGATTTGGGGGGAATTGGTACGCGAGATTGCAGGTCTCTCCGCGAATGAGCCTATTGAGGGTGGTTATGACCTGCTCGCGGAAATCATGAGTGTGGAGGGTATGACCCGCTTTAAAGGTTATCTTGAGAGCCATCCCGAAATGACCGAAATGCAAACGCGGCGGGTGATCACCGCGTTTTTGGATAAGTTTGCAATCGACGATATGGTCGAGGAAGAGTTTGACCTAGACGGCTGGACTAACCCGCTGATTGAGCAACTGACTGAGCAATACGAAGAAGATCTGTTTACGATCAATCGCATTCCCGGTGTCGAACTGCTCGCACCTTAATTTAAAGCCGCGCGGTTAGCCCTGCATCCCAAGCGCTTCTTTATACATTTCCAAAACCGCTTCTTCTTCTGCGATATCGTCTGGTTCGCGCTTGCGGAGTGCGATGACCTTGCGAATGACTTTGGTATCATATCCGCGCCCTTTGGCTTCGGCCATGACTTCCTTACTTTGCTCCGCAAGATCCTTCTTTTCTTGATCAAGACGCTCAAGACGTTCGATAAATTGACGAAGCTCGTCTGCGGTCACTCGGTAGCTGGTATCGCTGATTACATCTGACATTTGGAACTCCGAGCATTAGAAAAGAATGAACCTTTCTCTAGCGCTCTGCCCGCGACGCCGCAAGGGCTTGCGGGAAGGACCTGTGCAGGTTAGGCGATGCGCGTTGAAAACGTGCAAAGGATAAGCGCAATGGATGGTTTGATCTGGTCAGGGGCCGCAGTGTCTTGCTTGGGACTTTTGGGTCTTGTTGTGAGCATTATCCGCGTCAATCGCGCACGCAAGGCGGGTTTGGACGATAAAGGCCTGCGTGCAGCGGTGCAAAAAGTTCTACCGCTTAACCTGGGATCACTGTTCTTGTCGGTGATTGGCCTGATGATGGTGATAGTCGGCATATTCCTCGGCTGATCACTTGCCGCAGCGCCTGTTGCACCACATATCTAAGGCATGTTCAAATTTGCCCCCATCCTGCTCGCCATTACCTATGGCATAGCAATGTATCGTTTTTCCGTCTGGCGCACGAGCCGGGAATTGGACGCGCAGTCCACCGAACTGGCGGATCCCACTCTAGAACCGATTATGCATGCAATGGCGACCTCCCTCGATCTCCAGCGCATTCGCGTACATATCTATGAGATTGAGCCAGTTAACGGCCTTGCCGCCCCCGATGGTCGCATTTTCATCACACGCGGGTTCTACAAAAAGTTTCTCAACGGCGATGTGAGCGGTGATGAGCTTGCCTCTGTGATAGCCCACGAGCTGGGCCATGTCGCCTTGGGGCATTCGCGTCGGCGGATGATCGATTTTTCCGGTCAGAATGCCTTACGCACCGCCCTTGCGATGGTGATCGGTCGGTTTATTCCCGGTGTTGGGCCTTGGATTGCCAACATGCTAACATCCTTACTTGCGGCACGCTTGTCGCGCAGTGACGAGTATGAAGCCGATGCTTATGCGGCCGCGTTGCTGACAAAATCTGGGATCGGCGTCAGCGCTCAAATCTCCTTGTTTCGCAAACTTGACGCCTTAACCAAAAGCCAAGCCGGACGCGCGCCTGCATGGTTATTAAGTCATCCAAAGACGGAAGAGCGTATTGCTGCGCTTGAAAAGCTCGAAGGCCGCTGGCGCTAAGCCGCGCCACTAGGCCATTGCCAACGCAGCCCCAAGCCGATGTAACCGCGCCTTTTTCAACAGCGTTTTCATCGTCCAAAGTTTGTCGGAAAACTGATTGGCTTTGTCCAACGCCTCCTGCGCCAACGCAGTCACCATATCAGGGTCCGTTTGCCAAATCCCAAGTAATAAGGAATCAGGGTTGACGCGTGTCAGGCACTCTTCTGCTAGAATATCCTCGGGGAAGTCTTTGTTGTTTAAGGTGACGATCCCATCAGCGCCGCCAATCACCGCAGCCGCGAGCACATGGATGTCTGAAGGGTCAGGTAACCAGAACCGCGCGTGCTGATCCTCTGCGATCTGCACCGATGCCTTGGGAAAGGCGATCTTTAGGAACACAGCTTCACTTTCCACTTGCAGCGCGGCGATCTCGCCATGTTTAAGAGCCGCGCGCCGCCATTCTTCAAGGATGCGCGCAGACCAAAGTGGTTCAAATGCGCGTGCTTTCGCAGCGCCTATCAACATCTCGCGCATCACCGTCGGATACAACACGCATGTATCCAGAAGCAGTTTCACAGACGATAGAACAACGCTTTGAGATAACCACTTTCCGCCAATTGCGGCATCAACGGGTGATCCGGCCCCGCAAAGCCCGTATGAATAAGCGACCCTGCGCGATCCGCACGACCTATGCCACGCGTGCAGGCGAAGCGGAATTTACCGAGATCCGCCGCATGCGAACAAGAACACAGTACCAAATAGCCGCCCTCTTTCACCAAAGGGGCCGCCATTTTTGCAAGACGCTCATAGGCGCGCAAACCTACTTCCAGCTTTGCTTTGCCCGGCGCGAATGCGGGCGGATCACAGATCACGACATCATATTGCGCGCCGTCTTTGCCCAAAGCTTCCAACACATCAAAGGCGTCGCCTTTGCGCGTGCTCATCGTATCGCCAAATCCGGCGTCTTTCGCACCCAGCTCAGCCAAAGCCAGCGCAGGTGCGGAGCCATCCACGCAAAGTGCAGATTTTGCTCCCCCCGCAAGGGCCGCCAAGCCGAACCCGCCCACGTGTGAAAACACGTCCAAAACATCCGCGCCCTCGCTCAAGCGTGCAGCAAATGCGTGGTTAGGACGCTGATCGTAAAACAGGCCGGTTTTCTGACCACCCGTCAGATCCGCGGCATAATGCGCGCCATTCATCGGGACCATAACAGGGGCATTAGGTGCCGTGCCCAAAAGCACCCCGTTTTCGTCATCTAAGCCTTCAAGCACACGCGTGCGCCCTGCTGCATTTTTAAGGATTGTAGTTGCGCCTGTGACCTCTGCCAAAGCCGTTGCCAGCGGCTCTATCAGAACCTCAAGCCACGCAGCGTTCGGCTGCACGACCAAAGCACTATCAAAACGGTCAACCACTAAGCCCGGCAGACCATCGGCTTCCGCATGGATCAAGCGATAGAAGGGGTGATCGAACAGACGCTCTCGCAATTCGAGGGCGCGTTTTATCTTCGCTGCGAACCAAGCTTGATCAATTGCTACGCTGACATCGCGCTCAATCATACGTGCGGTGATGCGTGACAGTGGGTTGGTGGCGACCAGACCCATCGGATTGCGTTCTGCATCCTCCAGCACGGCAATCGTTCCGGGTGCGAGGTTTTTACTGCGCCGATCAAGCACGAGTTCATTATCATAAACCCAAGGTGCACCGTGACGGATCGCACGGGCGTTGGCTTTGGGTTTAAGGCGAAGGACGGGAAAAGAGGACGCTATCATAGCGTCCCCTTAGCGATTTCATCACTAACTGAAAAGGATCAGTTGCGGTTTAAGGCAACAAAGAACCCCGAATTGCCGTCCACATAGCCGTGTGGTTGCGTGAGTTCGGTTTGGATAACCTGCGACAAGAAGTTGGTCACGCGGTGTTTCTGCGTATCCCCGCGGCCATCGGCTTGGATCGCTTCATTCCCACGCAGCGCATCAAGGTTGGAGACCACCAGACGCGCAGGTCGGAGTGTCGCACCTGTTTCAGGGTCAAGAAGCGTCACAAGGAAGTTTATATTATGAACGCCACCTGTGTTGTAGCGAGCTTTTTCGGACACACCGTGAAAGCGGGTGACTTGAAAGTGAACATGTACGGGACGACTTCCTTGAAGCTTGACCGCTGCATTACGCGCGCTTTGATCTAAAATTGCTGCTACTTGTTCATGGCGGTCACCAAACAGATCACCACGCCATACAATATCGCCCTTGGGATAGTAGCTGTTCTTTTCGGACACTTGCAAAGAACGCGGAACATCGACTGTAATCCGTGCAATATTGATGTCTGGAACAAAAACGCCATGCTGCGCAGTGTAGCCTTCGGGCTGTGACACTTGCGTCGCTTTTATTGTAACGTCATTTGTTGCGTTTCGGCTGGCCGTCTGCGGACCGGAGCAGGCTGATACAGCGACTGCGGCAAGGGCCATCATGGCTATGCGAATTCTCTTCATTTCGTCCTCCTGACTATCTGGTCATGGCTTTTTTCTGTGTGCAACCACAAGATGGTGGTGAAGAGAGGCGGAAATGGGGCAGCGACGTGACTGGGGCGTGATCATTAGAGGGTCGAAACATGGCTATTGATGAACTTTATTACTCCTAATAGCAGGCCAAAATATTTTGGACTGGCCTCTCAGGATCACTCGACGTTAGCGCTAACATAAGTTATAGAACAGAAAATCACGCTAGACTCACACCTTTTGGGCAATAGGACGACTTCGCACATGAGCTTGCATTCAGTACTTTCACAGACAACAGATCGCATTTTGGATCGCTCCCATGATCGTCGTTCCAAATATATGTCCCATATGCGCGCCGCCGCTAAGGAAGGTCCGCGACGCGCGCATCTGACATGCGGCAATCAAGCTCATGCCTATGCCGCAATGGGCGACGCACAACAAAGTCTGGCAGAAACGCCTACGCCGAACCTTGGGATTGTGACTGCTTACAACGATATGCTCTCAGCGCATCAACCGTTCGAAGACTATCCTGCGATCCTAAAAAAAGCCGCGCGAGCCGCAGGTGGCACGGCCCAAGTCGCTGGCGGAGTGCCCGCCATGTGTGATGGTGTCACCCAAGGTCAGACTGGCATGGAGCTGTCGCTTTTCTCACGCGACGTGATTGCCTTGGCCGCAGGCATCGGCTTGTCGCACAACACATTCGATGCCGCCGCCTATTTGGGTGTCTGCGACAAAATCGTGCCCGGTTTGATTATCGCGGCCGCAACCTTCGGTTACATTCCGGGCATCTTTGTGCCCGCAGGGCCCATGCAATCAGGTTTGCCCAACGATGAAAAGGCGCGCGTGCGCAATGAATTTGCCCAGGGCAAGGTCGATCGCGCAGCGCTGATGAAGGCGGAAATGGCCTCATATCACTCCGCAGGCACATGTACATTTTACGGAACAGCCAACTCCAACCAGATGCTGATGGAGTTTATGGGCCTGCATTTACCTGGATCCTCTTTCGTCAATCCCGGCACCGAACTACGAGATGCCCTTACGCGCGAAGCAGCAACACGCGCTTTGGCGATCACCGCCCTTGGCAAAGATTATCGTCCCGTCTGTGATATCTTGGACGCAAAAGCCTTTGTGAACGGCATTGTCGGGTTGATGGCGACGGGCGGTTCAACCAATCTCGTGCTGCATTTGCCTGCTATGGCACGCGCCGCGGGTGTAGATCTTCGCCTTGAGGATTTCGATGCGATCTCCTCAATCGTGCCGCTGATGGCGAAAGTCTATCCAAACGGTCTCGCGGATGTGAACCATTTCCACGCCGCAGGTGGCCTGCCCTATATGATTGGCCGTTTGCTGGACGCGGGTCTGCTGCATGAAGATGTGAAGACAGTGGCAGGCGATGGTCTTGGCCTGCACGCTCAGGAACCTGCTCTTGATGGCGGTGCCTTGATCTTCCGTGACGGCGCAAAGGACAGCGCGAATGACAAGATCCTGCGCACTGCTGACGATCCGTTCCAAGCGACCGGAGGTCTTAAACAACTTAAAGGCAATTTGGGGCATGGTATGATGAAGGTCTCTGCCGTCGCCCCCGAGCGTCACGTGGTCGAAGCCCCCGCGCGCGTGTTTGAGAGCCAGAACGCGGTAAAAGAGGCCTTTAAAGCCGGCGAGTTCACCTCTGATCTGGTCATTGTTGTGCGTTTCCAAGGACCCAAGGCCAACGGTATGCCCGAGCTTCATGGCCTCACCCCTGCGCTCTCCGTCACTCAGCAACGCGGCATTAACGTCGCGCTTGTCACTGATGGGCGCATGTCAGGTGCCTCAGGTAAAGTGCCCTCTTGCATCCATGTAAGCCCAGAAGCCGCTGCCGGCGGTCCACTCTCGCGTATACAAAATGGTGATATCATTCGCGTCGATGCGACGAATGGAACCCTAGAATGCCTCACCAAAGATGCGATGGATCGCGCGCCTGCCACCCCTGATCTTAGCCACAATGGCAACGGCGTTGGCCGTGAACTTTTTGATGTCTTCCGCCAAACTGTTGGCAGCGCTGATACGGGCGCAGGCGTCGTTGTATAAGGAATTGCACAGATGATCACCCCACAAGACGCCAGCGCAAAAGCGCTTGAGATTTGCCAACTTGCCCCCATCGTACCTGTATTGGTCGTCGAGGACGCGAACATCGCGCAAGACCTTGCCCGTGCGCTTGTCTCAGGCGGTTTGCCTGCGCTTGAGGTCACATTGCGCACAGATGCAGCCCTTGAGGTCATCGCTGAGATGGCAAAGGTTGAGGGCGGCGTTGTAGGAGCGGGCACCTTGCTCACCCCCACAGATGTCACCGCAGCGGTCGCTGCGGGCGCGCGGTTTGGTGTCTCCCCCGGTGCAACCGATACTTTGCTTGATGCCTGCGAAGCAGCGGATCTTCCGTTGCTTCCTGGCGCGGCCACGGCCTCTGAATCCATGCGCTTGTTAGAGCGTGGCTATACGGTGCAAAAATTCTTCCCCGCCGAAGCCTCAGGCGGCGCGGCTGCATTGAAAGCAATCGGCTCCCCTATTCCGCAGGTCCGGTTCTGCCCCACGGGCGGCGTCAGCCCAAAAAACGCAGATGATTATCTGAGCCTGTCCAACACGATCTGCGCAGGTGGTAGCTGGGTCTGCCCAAAAGATTTGATCAACGCGCGCGATTGGGCGGCAATCACAGAGCTTGCAAAAGCCGCGTCCCAACTTAAGGTCTAGACACCCCCACCAAAGGAATGCGCATGATCAAGATCGTCTGGATATCCGACCCACATTTGCAACGTGTGGGGCGTATTTATGGGCTTGATCCGCGTATGCGCTTGAAAACGACACTGGAGTACGCGAACGCACATTATGCGGATACAGATACGCTAGTAATCTCAGACGATCTCGCGGGACATGATCCTGAGGAGTATAGGGCGCGGCAAAAGGTGCTGTAAAAATCGAAGGTTCCGGTTTTTCCAATTACGAGAGCGCCAACAGCGCGATCACCTGCCCCTGCCAAAAACCACAATGCCCGATTTGATCCAGCACGCGATTGGAACCTCAGTTGAGACTGTGATCTGTCTCGATACGCATAAGGTCGGCTCACACGCAGGCCAGCTCTGCGCAACACGACTTGCTTGGCTAGATGAAACTTTGGGCAATACCCCAAACAAACCTGCGCTGATCTTTATGCATCACCCGCCGCTTGCCTTGGGACTATCACAACAAGACGCAAATATGCTTGAAGATCATGAAACGTTCTTTGATGCCCTCGCACGGAACCAAAACAATCAGTAACTGTTGAATTTTTAGAGAAAATCTGGGGCGCAAAATCTTAAAACAACCTCGTAGAGAACCTCGCAGAACCACTGACAGGGGGTTGCCTTCTACCCCTTTAAAGACCTGATTTGGTCTCCACCACCATCACCACGCTCACGGTTCAGCTTATCAACAGCACTCTCCTGCGTATCTCCGAGGGATTTTTCCCTAGCCTTGTTCTGACCTGACACTTCGCTGATTTGATGTTTGAACTCATCTGACAAGTAGGAAGTCTTGGCTTTCACAGTCTCGTCTAACCTCTGATGCCCTGCGAAGGTCTTCTTCAATTTATATTTTTTTGATCATACCAGCCATATGTCATTCCTTACCTGCTTTGATAAGCTCTTCCACAGTCATGTGTCCCGCATAACCGTCAGTGAGGTCCTTATACAGGCGACTAGCCCTATCAACATCGCCGCCAAACCCAGCAAAAATAACCTCAGATTCTTCTTGTGGGAACTAACTTTCAAACTGCCATACAAGGTAGGATTCTGGCGTGAATTAAGCTACTCTTTGCGCCTGCTGATCGGGGTTGGCGGCTTAATTTCGCTGCCAGTAGATCACAGCGGGTAGTTTGCCGCCAAGGGCGGAATGTGGTTTAAATACAGTTTGCATTAAACCCAATCAAATCATCGATCCCATCCTTTGCGTGATATTCGCGTTTCCTGAGGTAAATGGGGTCATTTTCTAGTTTAACGCCAGTGACGATAAGCATTAGTTTATCGATCGAAATTGCCATTTGGTGGGTATGTTTTATTGCATGCTCCTTTCCTTTTAGAGCATTACGGTTTGGACCAGTAAATTTTCTACTCTTGAACTTTTGCCAATCTGTTATAGCAAGATTTGCTATCTTACCTGAGTTAACCAACTTGTAATGTAACGTCTCAGGGGTTTCGGCTCCCCAAAGGTCAGCTATGTAGATATACCCTAAGGCGATATCTAGACCATATGAATGGTACCATTGAGAACGCACACCCCTAAAAGAATTATTGTCAATATAGCCATCTAAGAAAATTATTCGATTTAGTTCTTTGAACCTAAACTTGATTTCCTCAGCAGCAAGGTCCTTGTCGTTCATCCATGAAGCATAAATCAAAATTGAAAGGCCGCCATTAGCCATTTGATAAAGCCCTTGCTCCTGTTCTTTAAACTCGGTTGGGCGAATAAATTTATCATACATTTTGTTTATATACCGATCTACCAATTCAAATTCATGTGGGGTCAGTTGTGCTCGCAACCAAATAGCCGCTATCATAAAATTTGAAAAGACACCTCGCGCAAATTCATATTCATGGTACCAACACTTCGACCTATAATCACCGTTTGCGTAGCATCGCGGTTTTTGTTTAACAGCTATGTAACCTATGCTATCGTAAAGCGTGTCCGCTTCTGCAATTCTAACTAAAAGTTTGGTGGCTATATCTATTGAAGCCACATCATTTTCTGAAATCGCGTTATGTGTAGCCTGTAATAAAAATTTAATTGGTTGAGTAATATTTTTATGTATCACGTCCCGAGAGTTACTATTTTGATCATGATCCGTTGGCCAGTCGTAGCCAATAAGTCCCTCTACTTTCTTGATATTGTAACTATCTTTAAAACTTCTTACCCCCATAGCCTGACATGATTGTATTTTGGTAGTATAGTAAAAATTTGCAAATTTAATTTTATTTTTTGTTGGCATAAATTTCGAATTTTCTAATATTAAATCGGAAATTTCGTTTTGATCGGCGCTACCGTCAAAGATTTTTCCCTGAGATGCATAGAAATCAACGAGTGCTTTCTTAGTGGTATTCCCATATAAGCCATCTTCCTTCCCCGCATTAAAGCCTATTTGATTGAGTAAATATTGAACGTTCTTAACTTCGGGCGACGACGCATATGCACTTGAGCATACTAAGAAAATACATGCCAAAATCATTGATATATTTTTCATACACTTATTTCCACTTAGCAATACAGCCGTCATATAAAGTTAGACTTCAAAGCGGCTCGAGCACTTTAAGCTCTGGTTGGTTTGTATGAGTGCTTCAGGTCACTTGTGTTGCTACTTTAGCTTGTCTCTGAGAACTTCGTAAGGGGTTTGGCCGTTGTGTGCGCCGTGCGGTCTAGTGAAGTTTTAGAAGCGTTCCCATTCGTATAGTTAAGGTGCCTCTAGTTTCCTAGACGCCTGCCTCATTCATTTTCCTCTGTTCTGTTTCATAGTCAACTGGCGACAGCATGCCGTTGTTGGTGTGCTTGCGGATCGGGTTGTAGAACATCTCGATGTAATCGAACACGTCTTGCCTTGATGCGTCGCGCGTGGTGTACGTCCACTGTCTGATGCGTTCACGTTTCAGCAAATGAATTAAGCTCTCGGCGACTGCGTTATCATGGCAATTCCCTCGGCTACTCATGCTGGCATCCAGATTGTGTTTACTGAGAAACGATTGCCACTCTTTGCCAGTGAATTGGGAACCTTGGTCAGAATGGATCAAGAACCTATGCTTTGGTTTGCGCCGCCAAACGGCGACCAGCAATGCTTGTAGAGCTAGGTCGGTTGTCATGCGAAACTGCATCGACCAGCCCACGACACGCCTTGTGAATAGGCCGATGACCACAGCGAGGTACGGCCAGCCTTCATGGGTCCTGATGTAGGTAATGTCGATCACCCAAATATGGTCAGGGGCATCAACTTCGAACTGCCGATCCAGCGTCGCGTCCGCGACAACCGATGGCTTGCCACCGAACCGCCTCGGTTGACGTTTGTATCCGATCTGCGCTGCAATGCCTGCGAAGCCGGCCAAACGTGCCACACGGTTCTCTGAACAGGTCTCGCCAGCATCGCGCAGGTCGTCTGCCAATTTGCGATATCCATAGACTTTACCGCTATCGGTCCATGCCTGCTGGATCAACTCCGTCTGACGAGCATCTTCAAGCACACGCTGGCTTAACGGTTCTTTAAGCCATGCATAGAACCCGCTGAAATGGACCATCAGCACTCGACGCATTTACCGAACAGAAAACTCTGTACGGTGCGCCTCAATAAACGCGTACTTCACTGAGACGCGCGCGCGAAGATCGCGGTCGCCTTTTTTAGAACGGTGCGCTCCTCGGTGACGCGTGCCAGCTCGCGCTTCAACCGCCAGATCTCAGCGGCCTGATCCGCAACCTCCGATCTGACACGAGGCGACTTCGCAAACTGCGACTTCCACGTAGAAAGCGACTTGGTACTGATCCCCAACCGCTCAGCCACTTCGCTGACCGCATAACCACGCTGAACAACCTGCGCCACAGCGTCCTGTTTAAACTCGTCTGTAAACCGTATTCCCTTGTTAATATCCGCCTCTCCTTGGTGCCAAAATTACCAAGCAATCCGTCTGCAAATCTAGGGGCACCGCAGGACACAGCCGGGAATGCATCGCGATCAGGGTGAAACGAAAGCTCAACTCGACTGAGGTCATCGATGCTCTCACGGACCTGTTCATCCTGCGCGGTGTTCCAGCCTACATCAGGCCACACAATGGCTCTGGACTTACAACAACGAGCGACCCAACATGGGCATCGGCGGCATCTCACCCGCAATGAAACTGAAAGCAGCCGCGTAGAGTCTACCGCTGGACCCCAATAAAAATAGGGAGATTACCACGTCAGCGCCCAAGCTGAAATTTTCGAACCCCTACCGAATGTAACTGCAAATTTAGAGCTTGTCCGCCAGCCACCAAAGAGGCGTTGGTTCCATTGTCTTAGTCACATGAATCTGGCGCAATCGATCAATTAACTTCTCTTGCAAGTCACCTTGTGCAGAATGAAATGGGCTGGTGAGTTCAACAATGTCCGGCGCTGGGTTTCTAAATTTGGCAGTCCAACTAGCCAAGTGAAACAGAATAGGCACGAAAGCTATTCCTGCTTCAGAAAGGAAATAAAGTTTCTTCTGAGCATGATCGTCCGATTTTTGGACATTCAATAGGTCCAGCTGCACCATGTATTGCAGGCGTGACGAGAGCGATGCCGAAGAAATTCCTTCACGATTATTTTTCAAAATCTCGTTGAAGCCGCGCCTGTCAAACAACGCTATGTCACGGATAATTACAGGAACCCATTTATCAACTAGCAGATACCCCGCGAGCCCAATCGGGCACATCTCCTTTTCTACGATATTTATGTTTAGCATATTAGCACCCGAACCACTTTGATATACAGACTAGATTGTCCATCCGCACGGTGTCAACGTTGGTGGTGTAGCTTTAAGGCCTACCGTTACTCTAAAAGCCTCGATGGCTTACCGGTTTCAATATGCGTTAAACCACAACGATTTCTGATGGCTCTTCGATCAAGAAGAAACACGCTCAACGGAGGTTAACAACTTGCCAAGCTCTATACTTTATCTCGCGCTCTATGGCTCGTTCACCATTATAGTTACCTTGACGCAGGTCTTGGCCGCAGCACAGCAGGTTGGCTTATCAACGCTTGCCGGCAATCGCGAAAATCTCATTCTAACAGGCCTTGCCGGACGATTGGAGCGCGCAACTAATAACTCACTTTTTGCACTCGCTTTAATCACCCCTGCGGTTTTGATGACCCACCTATACGATGCAGCTAATGATTTGACTGCTCAGATAATGCTTACGTTTTTGCTAGCTCGAATTGCATATGTCACACTTTATGCTTTTGGGATCGCTTGGCTCAGAACCGGTGCTTGGCTAACTGCCTTCTTATGCACCGCTTTGCTGTATGGAGGCTTAGTCCTTTAAATAATTGAACAGTACATAGCTCAGAAACTCAACTGAGCGGCTAACAACACGGGAGTACCAAACATGATAGTAAGACTAACTCAGGATTTGTCTAATGGGTTTCAACCTTGGAAAGATATGTTCTACGAGAATGAGGCAACGTTAAATGCGCTTGGAGGGAAGCTTGTTTTCGCCGGAACTGAGAAAGATAATGACAACAAGTTAACAGTCATAATCGACTTTGAATCTCTCGAAGCTATGAAAGCATTTGGTGGCCATGAGGAACTCAAGGCAAAAAGAGCCGCCGCAGGCGCTATCTTGGAATCTACAGTGATCACACAGATGAGTGGAGAGTCTTTCACTCGGTAACGCACAACTAATTGGGATAAACTAAATAGCAATAGTCTGCATTATTTTATCCCAAATTGTTCGATTAAACGCAAAATAAGGAGTATCAGTATGCCAATTGAAGTTAAAAGTTTTGCAACACAGGCTGACGAATCCAAGGAAATGCCCAACGCTCGGATGGAGGCAGTAAACGTTCTGGGTCAGCGCGTAATGAAGCTGACACTGGCACCAGACTGGAAATGGTCCACTGATATTAAACCGATAGTTGGGACCCCCAGCTGTCAAGCAACACACACTGGTATAATCATTGAAGGTACGATCCATTGCATCTGTGACGATGGTTCCGAAGCAACCTACTCTGCTGGTGATGCTTACGCCATTTCACCTAATCACGATGCTTGGTGTGTCGGTGGTAGTCGTGCCGTTGTTTACGAATTTGCAGGGATGTGGGGAGAGTAGCGATGTCGCTGTATGGAAAAATTAAGGCCGCGCAAGATTCCAAAAATATTGATATGTATTTAGCCTGTTTGCATGAAGACTTCGTGTTTGTCCGCCATCAATCAGGTACTGAAATTAGTAAGGTAGATTGGACTCCAACGCTGACTCAAATGATGCAAAGCGACGCTCTGCAGTTCCATGATCAGAGATGTCTTTATGAAAATGATGAAATCATGGTTGAGCATTCGTTCATGAAGTTTCCAGATGGGACATCTGAAGCTGTGCTGGTGGTTAATCACATAAAAGATGGGAAAATAATTCGCGTCGAAACTGGGGCGACACCAATCAAGTGATTTAAAACATAAGCAAGGAGAGAAGAAAATGCCAATATTAGCTGTGTGTATGCCAATCTTACCGGGCAAAATGGACAAGTGGAAAGCGATGATGGACCAGGTAAAAGCTACACCCGACTTTGCAAACTCACGAGAGGCAGCAGGTGTTCATGAACGATCATTCTTACAGCATACACCAGCTGGTGATTTTCTTATTATTACCATGGAAGGTGACGATCCTGCTGCGAGTTGGGCACAAATCATGTCTACAATGCCCCCTGAATTTGCTGAATTTGCCGCCGAAGTTCATGGATTAGATGTAAGTGCGCCGCCGCCTCCACTACCTGAACTTTTTTTCGACAGCCGTCCGTAGTTATTGGAGGATTAAAAATGTTATTCATGGTAAAACTCACGCATGATTATTCCACCTGCCAAGCACACCATCCAGAGAAATTTCCGTTATTCAGGGATACATTAGCAAAAGTTAGCGATCATGGGATCAAAGTACATGGAAGCTATTCCAACCGACTTGAGCATACAGCTTTTATGATACTTGAGGCCGATACCTTTGAGCAGCTTGATGCTGCGTTCGATCCAATTCTGGAAATGGGGAATTTCGAAGTTACACCAGTCATCGAAAGGTGACCACAGACACCAAAATACGCTTAAGGCCGCACGGCCATGTCACTAAAAGGTCCATTGGCTCTCTGTGTTAGGTTCGTTTTCGACGCTTTTGACTGACCATACAGGGACGTTTCTGACGGAATCAACCTTGTGAAGCGATGCTGCGTAGCCAACCTTCGAGAACTTCGAAAAACTGCAAAGCGTTCCCGTAAAATGACCCCATATCGGTGATTATAACTGATAATCTATGTTTTTATGGAAAATAGAGGTATAAAGTGGTGCCTTCGCACGCCATCAAAACGTGACACACTTGTTCATGGGACACGTTCATCGGCCTTGTTCGGACGTGATCCATGGGATTCCTTACGCGACATTGGGCGCAGTCTCATTTCAGGCCGCTGTCCCTAGATCCGCTTGGACATGGGATAGCTTCGAGCAAGCACAAAAAGCACCGCGTCTCGGCGTCATTGTCATTGAGAACGCCAATGTGACTATTCAATATCTACAGTTTTGCGATGTCACCCACGGGATGACGCCATACAGTGGAGCTTAATTGATCACATCAGCCGCAGAGAAACCGCCAACTTTCGACAGGATACTCTTGATAAAGCTCACATCCTGACCGTTACGTGTGATACGACGCGCCAAGGGGATCACAGCCCCGTCTTGCAACGTGTAGCGACCGATGTTTTCAACGATGCCCCCGTTATTGAAACTCACGGCAACAACCTGACGATCAATCACTTCTGGCTTTTGCCAGGTGAAGTGCTTCACACGACTGCGCACGTAGTAATACCCGCTGTCATTCAACACCCCTGCCGATGACGGTGTGCCCACCAGCTCAGCCACAGTGTCGCGCGTATCTACGCCGACGGTAATCTGAGTTAGATCT
Organism: Rhodobacteraceae bacterium HTCC2083; assembly: GCA_000156115.1. Lineage (GTDB taxonomy): Bacteria > Pseudomonadota > Alphaproteobacteria > Rhodobacterales > Rhodobacteraceae > Planktotalea. The sequence continues at coordinate 2,777,653 of DS995276.1, read as the reverse complement.
TCCTCGAGCGGGACGTACCCGTGATTGCGAAAATTTGCGCTACATGCTGAAAGTGCCGCGCTAAATAACAGGGCGACGCCTGCTTTTCTTGATATATCTGTTGCCCGCATGAGATGTGCCCTCTTGTCTTGGCTTGCTCTGCCTTGTTATCTCGATACGACACGAACGCCCAACGTTCAAGAAAGGAAAATCTCTGCTCATGGAAGAGACACCTCGCTATCCCGATCTCGTTTTGGATGTCAGCGCCCTGACCAAGCGCAAGCGCACACAAATAGATTTGTGCCCAGATAGCGCACAGACCAGAGCCCTGATGCAGGATCTGAAGCTCAACGGATTGCGCAAAGTTAGTCTCAAGGGCCAACTGACCCCCACTGGCAAACATGATTTCCTACTTGTCACAGAGCTTGGCGCGACGGCGGTACAGCCCTGCACTATCACGCTAGAGCCCGTGACAACACGGATCGAGACAGAAATCACCCGCCGCTTCGTCGCAGACATGCCCGAGCGCGGCGCAGAGGCTGACGCTGAGGAAGATGAGTTTGGCGGCACGGCAATGCTTGAGGATGATTCAATCGAACCTTTGGGCCGTGCTATTGATCTGTGGCGTGTGCTGAGTGAAGCGCTTGCGCTAGAACTGCCCGACTATCCGCGCGCTGAGGGCGCTGAACTTGGCACAGTTAACATCACAGAACCCGGCAAAACCGCGTTGGATGAAGAGGCGATCAAACCCTTCGCGGGTCTCGCCGCTTTGAAAGACAAACTAGAGGGCAAGGAATGAGCGATGATACTTATCTGATCACCGCAGATGAAATTGAGGCCATAGCAGGAACCCCTACAACCCATTTTCTCAATAAAAATTGCCAAACGCATCAATAAGTCCCTTGGCGATCTGCCGGGTCTTACCGGCTTCGGCTTTCACATTATCGAAATCAAGCCGGGCCATGACAGCACAGAACACGAGATGCATCACTTTGAAGACGAATGCATTTATGTCCTTAACGGCACTGCAACGGCTTAATCGGGTGAAGACACCTAAATTATAAGCGCCGGCGATTTTATCGGCTACCGCAAAGGCGGCGTCGCGCACTCATTAACCAACGCAGGCACCGAGACGTTTCGATGCATCGTTGTTGGCGAGCGCCTTGCACATGATGTGGGCAACTACACGCACCTAGGCAAACACATTTACCGCAATGAAGGTGTCACATGGAACCTCGTGGATCACGATCATATCGTTGAGGTTGGTGGCGGCGCGGGTAAGAAGTGACCAAACTTCTATCGCCAGTCCTTTGCACGGCGAGCTTTTGAAACACCACATGACGATATGTGGTTTCCAAGCTATGAAACCCTTAAGGATGTGGGCGTTTTGCGTCCCTGATGACTTACCCAAAGAATCGCTTGCGAAAGTCATGATCTTCCCTATTTTCGCGCGCTCAGACGAATTTAGGGTTGGACAGGCACGCGAGCCTCGCATATGAGCCTGCTAGACCCAGAAAACGGCCCTTAGGTGGCCCCGAACATTGATAGGTTGCGACATGGCTGTCCAGCAGAACAAAGTATCTAAATCGCGCCGCAACAACCGTCGCGCACATGACGCACTGGTTGCAGCGAACCCAAACGAGTGCTCTAACTGCGGTGAGCTGAAGCGCCCACACCACGTGTGCCCGTCTTGCGGTCACTACGCGGACAAAGAGATCGTTGCACAAGCAGACGAGATCGATCTGGACGAAGACGCGGCATAACTGATCCGCGAGGTACGTTTAAATGACTGTGGCGACTGATCAAACCGATGATTTGCCCCACTCTGATCGTAAACGTATTATTTTATCTATCGACGCGATGGGCGGCGATGAAGGACCGGCGGCAATTGTCGCCGGTATTTGTCGTTCTGCGCGTAAGAATCCCGACCTCGGCTTCATTGTCCACGGCCCTGCCGCGACTTTGACCCCACTGTTTGCCAAACGCAAAGAGTTGGTCGGTCTTTACGATATCTGCGATGTGCCCGATGTCGTCGAAATGTCCGACAAACCCAGCCAAACGCTGCGCACGGGCAAAAACACGTCCATGTGGTCCGCAATCGAAGCAGTGCGCAGCGGTGAGGCTGCGGCGTGCGTGTCTTGCGGCAACACGGGCGCGTTGATGGCGATGAGCATGATCCGACTGCGCAAACTTCCTGGTGTGAACCGCCCCGCGATTGGCATCTTGTGGCCCTCGCGCTCGGAGCATGGCTTCAACGTGATGCTCGATGTCGGTGCGGATATCCGTGCGGACGCGACTGATTTGCTGCAATACGCCTTGATGGGCGTCTCCTATGCACGCAACGGTCTCAACGTGAAACGCCCGCGCGTCGGCCTACTAAACGTGGGTACAGAAGAGCACAAAGGCCGCAATGAACTGCATGATGCAGGCGAGTTGATTGAGCGCCAAGCAGAAGCTGCTGATTTCGAATATGTCGGTTTCGTCGAGGGCGGCGATATCCCCGGGGATCGAGCTGATGTGATCGTAACGGACGGTTTCACTGGCAATGTTGCGCTGAAAACTGGCGAAGGTACCGCAAGTCTGATTGGGGATCGCTTGAAAGAAGCGTTCAACTACTCGTTGCTGTCCAAACTTGCAGGTCTTTTGGCTCTGACCTCAATGAAACGCCTGCAAAAGCGCATTGATCCACGTCGCGTGAATGGTGGCGTTTTCTTAGGCCTAAACGGTACAGTTGTAAAATCACATGGTTCCGCCGATGAAACAGGCGTCGATGCAGCGATTAACCTTGCGTTTCGACTTGCACAGTCCGGCTTTTCAGACAGACTAGCTAAACGCATTGCGGCCAGCACACAGGCTGCGGCCAAAAGCATCGCCGAGGAGAGCCCAAGCAAATGAAACGTGCGCATATAAAAGGCGTTGGGCATTATTTGCCTGAGAATGTCGTCCCGAACGCGCATTTTGAAAAAACGCTTGAGACCAGCAATGACTGGATCATCTCTCGCTCTGGCATTGAGCGACGTCATTTCGCGGCCGAAGATGAAACCACATCGCACCTCGCCTCTCACGCCGCGCGCGCAGCCTTGAAAGATGCAGGTCTTGAGGCAAACGACCTCGATGCGCTGATTGTTGCAACGTCGACGCCTGACCTTACCTTCCCCTCTGCCGCGACGATGGTGCAACACCAAATCGGGATGACAGGCGGCTTTGCATTTGACATTCAAGCGGTCTGCGCGGGCTTTGTCTTTGCCCTTGCCAACGCCAACGCGTTGATCGTGTCGGGGACGGCTAAACGGGTCATGGTAATCGGCGCGGAAACTTTCAGCCGCATCATGGATTGGACAGATCGCGGCACTTGCGTTTTGTTTGGCGATGGCGCGGGTGCCCTGATCCTCGAAGCAGCAGACGGCGACGGAACTGCGCAAGATCGCGGGGTTTTGGCGACCGATCTCAACTCTGATGGAACCTACCGCGACATCCTTTACGTCGATGGCGGTGTATCAACAAAAACAACGGGTTATCTGCGCATGGAGGGTAAGGAAGTCTTCCGGCATGCGATAGAAAAACTGGCCGCGACCGCGCACACAGCGATGGATAGCGCGGGGGTCACATCTGAGGACGTTGATTGGGTCGTACCACATCAGGCCAACATTCGCATCATCAAGGGCACTGCCAAGAAGATGAATATGCCCATGGAAAACGTAATTGTGACCGTGCAAGACCACGGCAACACCTCTGCAGCATCAATCCCTCTAGCGCTGTCTGTTGGCAAAGCCGAAGGTAAGTTGAAGCAAGGCGATTTGGTCGTTACCGAAGCTATTGGTGGTGGTCTGGCTTGGGGCGCAGTCGTTCTACGCTGGTAAACCGTTGATAGATAGACCTTTCCATCGTTAATCTACCTCCCCCACTCTTGACTCAAAAATCGCAATGCCTCTAGAGTAGATGAATTGCCTTGGGGGCCACTTATGACTGAAAAGACTTTAACGCGAATGGACCTAAGCGAAGCTGTGTTTCGTGAAGTGGGCCTGTCGCGCAATGAATCCGCTGAATTGGTGGAAAACATACTCACTCACTTGTCCGATGCATTAGTTGAAGGCGAGCAGGTGAAGATTTCATCCTTTGGAACCTTTAGCGTGCGTGACAAAGCCGCCCGCGTTGGACGCAATCCAAAAACCGGACAGGAAGTGCCGATCAATCCACGCCGCGTTTTGACCTTCCGTCCATCTCATCTGATGAAAGACCGCGTGGCCTCTGGCAACAAGCGCTAATTCAGGAGCAGGCTTTTAATGCCCAAATCCAAAGACGCCTTTCGCACGATAAGTGAAGTTGCAGAATGGATGGAAACGCCTGCGCATGTGCTGCGGTTCTGGGAAAGCAAGTTTACCCAAGTGAAACCTGTGAAACGCGCAGGTGGGCGGCGCTATTACCGACCTGCGGATATGCAGCTTTTAGGGGGCATCAAGAAGCTGCTACACGACGATGGATTAACAATCAAAGGTGCGCAAAAATTGCTGCGCGAACATGGGGTTAAGCATGTAGCAGCGCTGTCGCAGCCGCTGGATGAAGCCCTACGTGACGAAGAAGACATCGTTGCAGAAGCAGCGTTCGAATCCGACGCACAGCCCGAGCCCATGGTCGTCCCTGCGCCAACAGTTTTATCTTTTCCCAACCGAAGCGAACCCGTCGCGACAACCCCTCCAGATATTGAACCCTATGTTCCAGAGGCACCTGTCACACCCGAAGAGCCAAACGTACCCGAGGTAGCTGCGCAAGAGACCATTACAGCTGCACCAACGACCGACAACTCAACCGACACGCCTGCATTTGGTAGCGATGCCATGCCCGCCTTCTTACGCCGCACACCAACGCCTGCAGCCACGGTCGAAACGCCAGAGCCGGAAATAACAGATGTTGCCAGTGCGGATGAGACACCAGAGGCACAAAAGCTCACCATCAATCCAGAGGCGTATTTTGAACCGGTGAACCCGCCGGAGGCCGAGCTAGAAAACTTAGAACCAGCGTCAGAACCTGAGCTTGAAAGTGCGGAAACGCAGCTGCCGATGTTTGCGCATCGTGAGAGCACTCATACGGATACGCCTGCAACCACTGTTGAGGACAGGCCGCCAGTACCAGTCGAGGCAACACCACCAGAGCAAGCCGCACCTGCCCTCGACATCCCCTCTGCCGCCAAGATTGCGCCGGAACTTGACAGCTACACAGCCCCTCCAGGCGTGCTGGCCGCACTTCCGGGGACACGACAGATCGCGCCTGAACTGGCTGCTCAAGTTTCGGAACACCTGTCTCAACTGCGCGCGCTGCGCGAGCGCATGCAAAACCATTAAGCGGTCATTTTGCCCTTGCCCCCACGCATAGTTCAAGTAAACCACCTAGCATTGAGCGTCGGGCTATGGCGCAGTCTGGTAGCGCGTCCGTCTGGGGGACGGAAGGTCGCAGGTTCGAGTCCTGCTAGCCCGACCACTTATACTTTGCCTGCCGATCCGGTCATATCTTTTTGCCCGCCTCGATCTTGGTCTGAGCGGGCCACCGGAGACGCAAGATGACAGGTGTTCTACCCAGCCAACGACTTGAGCAGATGATTACTGCTGGACAACTCAGCGGCACGCCTTCGATTATTCCAGAACAAATTCAACCTGCTAGCCTTGACCTGCGCCTTGGCAGTGTGGCCTACCGCGTGCGAGCATCCTTCCTTGCAGGACATGGGCGCCGCGTAGAAGATCGACTAAAAGAATTCGAGATGCACCAGATTGATCTCACCGATGGCGCGGTGCTAGAAAAGGGATGTGTCTACGTTGTTCCTCTGATGGAGCGTCTTAATCTGCCCGATGATTTGCAAGCGGTCGCGAACGCCAAAAGCTCTACGGGTCGCCTCGATCTTCTTACGCGCACGATCACCGATGGCGGCGCAGAATTTGATCGCATTGCGCCAGGTTACAAAGGTCCGCTCTACGCCGAAATTTGCCCACGCTCGTTTTCGGTTCTTGTGCGCCCCGGGATGCGACTGAACCAGATCCGTTTTCGCGAGGGGCAAGCTATCTTGGACAACACAGCCCTCACTAAGCTGCACGCCAGCGATGTTTTGGTGAACGGTGACGCTTTGATCGATGACGGTCTCGGCTTTTCCGTTGATCTTAAGCTTGATGGCACTGACCTCGTCGGCTACCGAGCCAAACCGCATACGGGTGTAATCGATCTTGATAATATTGGCCATTATGACCCTGCTGAATACTGGGAAGAAGTGCGCTGCAAAGACGGTCAAATTATCCTTGATCCGGGCGCATTTTATATTCTGGTTAGTCGAGAAGCGGTGCATATCCCACCCGCCTATGCTGCTGAAATGGCTCCATATTTGGCGATGGTTGGTGAGTTTCGCGTACATTACGCGGGCTTCTTTGATCCGGGCTTTGGCCATTCTGAGGCCGGTGGCACAGGATCACGCGGCGTGTTGGAAGTGCGCTGTCACGAGGCACCTTTCGTATTGGAACATAGTCAGGTGGTGGGACGTTTGATTTACGAACATATGTCCGAAATCCCAGCGCAGCTATATGGGTCGAGCATTGCCTCGAACTACCAAGGCCAAGGTTTGAAGCTGTCTAAACACTTCGCAGCGCCCACTTGAATGACGCGCTCTAAAAGATTTGATGCCTCCGGCGGAGATATTTTTAGAGATAGGAAGGTTAAGCGATGCTTAACCACATATCTGTCTCTGGATATTCTGGCCTGAAATAGGCAACCATGCGACCCTCATCTGGGGCACTGTCCGTGGCTTTCCAAGGAGCAACGCCGTGTAGTATGTGACGGTGCAGCAAGACTGATTGTCCTTTGACAACAGTCACTTCAATCGGATCAATCTGCGCAAATACGCTTGCGCGCGCAGTTTTATATCCTTCTGTTAGATCAACAGATTTCGGATCTTTATCCCCGATAATGTCACGCAATGCATCGCGCATCAAAATGTGACTGCGGGGCCAGACCACCAAAGGCGACGCCGTGCTATCCCCCAAGGGAATCCCTAAAACAAAGCTATGTGGTTCCCGCAGATAGCGCCGCCCGTCTTCTAACAAAATCCCATCCACATGCGCGGCGGCGCGATTGATACGAAAGCGATGGTTTGCGTCGCTCTCACCAACGTCTTGTTTGGGATATCCTTCAAAGACAACAGAGACTTGAGCCCTATGCCAGTGCTTTGGCTGTGTGATCAACGCCTCCCATGGACCTGCGAGAGGGACATTTGAAACAGATCCATCCACTGCGTTCGACAAGGCATCAACACCCACGAACCACGTATCCTGATGGCGTAGCCAAAGCGCGCGCATGTCTGCGTCTTGTAACATGTCTCGCGCAACGTCCGCAGCTGCGTCAGCCCATTCTAGAACACGGGGATCCGCGTCAAAAACGCAAAACCCGTCCTGCGCGAACTGCTTCAAAACCCCAAGGCTTTGCGCAACATGTTCAGCGCGACAAAGGTCAAGAACACGCCAAACGCTTTCTTCAAAGGCCCAGCATCCATCGCGTGAGCCAGTTTCACACCCCAGGGCGCAGTCAGTAACGTCATCGCAATTACCACGACGAAGGCGATCAGGTTTACCGCCCCCACAGTGAATGGCGGGCGCATCGCAGGGTCAATCGGCACGAACAAAAATCCGATGACCGCAGGCACCGCGATCAGCACGCCAAATCCCGCCGCCGTCGCCACTGCGCGGTGGATCGCCACGCCGTGCAGCGACATGAACGGCACGCCGAAACTGCCGCCGCCGATGCCCATCAGCACAGACATAAATCCAAGGATGGGCGAAGAGATCATCCGCTTTACACCCGTCGGCATGTCCTCTGACACACGCCAAGACGAACGACCAAATGTCATGTAAAGCCCTACGATAAATGCCAAAACCCCAAATATCATTTGTAGCGCACCTGATCGCATGCTCGCGGCGACCATCACGCCCAGCCCGGCCCCAATCACAATGCCTGGTGCCCAAGTTCGCAAAATATCCCAACCCACAGCGCCCTTTTTATTATGGCTCAATACAGAGCGCACGGAGGTAACAATGATCGTCGCAAGCGAGGTCCCAAGGCACATTTGCATCAACTGCGGCCCATCATAGCCCAGCGCACCGAACACATAAAAGAATGCGGGCACCAACACGATGCCGCCACCGACACCCAATAGGCCAGCAAGCACGCCAGCCACGGCCCCCGTGATCAACAAGAGAACGAGCATTTGTACAAGGAGCATCGGATCAGTCATGGTTTTGCCTTTTCATCCGCGTGCGTTCACGCCGTCAAATTATCTCTCGCTGCGTGCATCATTTCGATAGCATCGACAACCGTATGCGATCCAGAGGAGTGTTTATGCGCATTTTCTGAAAGATGACGTTTCCAATAACGCGCGCCCGGTTGGCCCGCGAATATACCCAACATATGACGCGTGACTTGTCCCAGCTTGCCACCCTCCGCGATATGCGCATCGATATAAGGCAGCATCTCCATCACAATATCTTCGCGTGTGCGCTCAACCTTGGGTGCGCCATAGATCATATGATCCGCCTCCATCAGTATATCCGCGGGCTGGTGATAGGCCGCACGTCCGATCATCACACCATCCATTCCCCGCTCCAGTGCGTCTTGCGCCTGTGCGAGCGTCGTGATGCCGCCATTGAGGCTGAGGTGCAGCGCAGGAAACAGCCCCTTCATCTGTTGCACCAGACCATAATCAAGTGGTGGAATATCGCGATTTTCCTTTGGGCTTAGCCCCTGTAGCCAAGCTTTGCGCGCGTGGATTGTGAACCGTCCAACCCCTGCCCCAGCAACGCGCGCGAGGAACTCTGGCAGTACGTCGCTCGGGGTTTGATCATCCACTCCTATGCGGCATTTCACAGTCACTTCTACTGCGGACGCTTTGATCATCGCCGCGCAGCACTCTGCGACTAGCTTAGGATCACGCATTAGAATCGCACCGAACGCGCCGTTTTGCACACGATCCGATGGACACCCAACGTTGAGGTTGATCTCCGCGTAGCCATGCTCTGCACCGATGCGCGCAGCTTCTGCCAATTCCGCAGGATCAGAGCCACCAAGCTGCAAGGCCACAGGATGTTCCACAGTTGAATATTTCAGCAAATGCAACGCACCACCGCGGACAAGCGCAGGCGAGGTGACCATTTCCGTGTACAAAAGCGCACGTGACGACATCTGTCGATGAAAGAAGCGACAATGCCTATCCGTCCACTCCATCATCGGTGCTACGCTTAAGCGGGCAGCACGGGCAATAACGGCAGTAGTATGTATGATCTGATCTGTCATGCGCAGTTTCGATAGACCACTTTGCCCAGCGCGTGAAGCAATTTGATTAACTCTCTAGCTCTATCCGGAAATTGAGCAGCTTTGCACCCTTGCCTTGCCTCCATGCATCTGGTCCACCACTATATAACAAACCTCAGAGGGAGCGTTCTCATGACCAATTTTGCCAAAACCCGCGCTATGCTCGATATCCCTGAAGGTATGATTTACCTCAACGGCAACTCCCTAGGCCCAATGCCCAAGGCTGGACCAGACGCAATGATGCGGTTCATGAACGAGGAATGGCGCACAGAGCTGATCAAAGGGTGGAATACCAAGGGGTGGTTCATGCAAACCAACACCATAGGCGATCGCATTGGCAAATTGATCGGTGCGCCCAAAGACAGCGTTGTGGTCAGTGACACGCTTTCTATCAAAGTGTTTCAAGCAGTGGGAGCGGGACTGGCGCTGGTGCCGGATCGTAAGTTGATCCTCTCCGACACGGGTAACTTCCCCACCGACCTTTATATGGTGCAGGGCTTGGTGAAACTGAAAGAAGACGGTTACAAGCTTCGCACGGTCGCGCCTGCGGCAGTTCTAGACGCAATCACCGATGAGGTTGCCGTCGTGACCCTCACAGAGGTGGATTACCGCACAGGTCGCAAGCATGATATGAAAGCGATCATCGACAAAGCCCATAGTGTCGGCGCTGTTGTGGTTTGGGACCTTGCGCATTCCGCAGGCGCTATCCCCGTGGACGTCTTAGGCACAGATGTCGATTTCGCGGTTGGCTGTACTTACAAGTTTTTCAATGCGGGTCCCGGTGGTCCGGCGTTCATCTATGTAGCCCCCCGCCTTATTGAGACCGTCGAGCCAGTACTGTCCGGATGGTACGGCCATGAAGCGCCGTTTGCCTTTGATACAGACTACCGCCCAATGCCCGGCAAGATTGACCGTATGCGCATTGGCACGCCCTCTATCGCCTCCTTCGCAATTCTCGAAGCCGCTTTGGATATTTGGGAAGACGTTGATCTTAATGATGTGCGCACCCGCTCTATTGAATTGATGGAGTTGTTCATCCACGAGGTCGAAAGCCGCTGTGATGGTGTCACCCTCGCGGGTCCGCGCAATATGGACGAGCGCGGCTCACACGTGTCGTTCGAATTCGAGCACGGCTATCCCTGCATGCAAGCCTTGATCGAGCGCAAAGTGATCGGTGATTTCCGCGCGCCCAACATGATGCGGTTCGGGATTACCCCCCTATTTATTGGGGAAGCGGAAATCCTAAAGGCGGTCGACATCCTTGAAGATATTCTGAAAACACACAGCTATAGAGAAGATCGCTTTCAGGTTCGCTCTGCCGTTACTTAAAAACGCCCTTATCCCATTTGTCAGGACTTTGGCTTATGACCACCCGCCTAACCTTCCCTGTGACTGGACTTAACTGCGCCTCCTGTTCTGTGCGCGCTGAAACTGCGTTAAGCAGCGTTGTGGGGGTGTCAGACGCACAGGTTAATTTCGCGACCGGGCAAGCGGATGTTTTTTTTGAGGCCAATACTGAGGCCCAAACGCTGGTCGACGCCCTCGAGGCGGTCGGGAAACCTGCACAGCCCGCCACGACCCGGTTTGATATCCATGGGATGAGTTGCGCATCCTGTATCTCTCGCGTGGAAGCAGCGCTTTTGAAACCTGCTGGGGTCTTATCTGCCGATGTGAATCTCGCGACGGGTCAAGCGGTTGTTTTAGCTTTGGGCACCCCATCCAGCGCACTAATTCTTGCGGTGCAGGACAGCGGGAAAAACGCGACCCTTGTGGATGATACTGCCACGTCACACCCTAGCGTCAGTCATACCGACGACGCCGCATCCAATAAGCGCGCCTTTATCATAGCCGCCCTTCTTACCTTTCCCGTGTTCATTTTTGAAATGGGCGGACATGCGTTTCCGGCCTTTCAGCATTGGATTTCCAGCACCATAGGGATCCAAAGCAGCTGGATGGTGCAATTTGCGCTAACTGCTCTGGTTCTGTGCATCCCCGGTCGAGCTATCTGGACAGCCGGCCTAAAGGCTCTGCGCACATGGCAACCTGACATGAACGCATTAGTAGTCCTCGGCTCCGGCGCCGCCTTCTTTTACTCCACCCTCGTGCTTTTCGAACCAAACCTACTGCCGCAATCCGCCCGTAATGTGTATTTCGAGGCCGCAGCCGTCATCATAACCCTGATCCTCGCAGGTCGCTGGATGGAAGCGCGTGCAAAGGGACGTACAGGTGCAGCCATCGCCCGCCTTATCGCGCTGCGCCCCAACAGCGCGACGGTGGAGCGCGATGGCACACGTCAAGAAATCGCGATTGAATCCCTTACCCTAGGCGACATCATTCACGTCCGCCCGGGTGAGCGGATCGCAGTGGACGGTATCGTCACATCTGGCGACAGTTGGGTGGATGAAAGCATGCTAACCGGCGAACCGCTTGCGGTGCAAAAGACTACAGGCGCGCATGTCACCGCAGGCACTGTGAATAGCACAGGCAGTTTCGCCTTCAAAGCGCATGCCATTGGAGCGGATACGGTCCTCAGCCAAATCATCGAGATGGTACAAAAGGCGCAAGGCGCGCGACTACCCGTGCAAAACTTGGTCAATAGAGTCACCGCATGGTTTGTCCCTGCGGTCTTGGCTCTCGCGGCGCTGACAATCCTCGCTTGGTTATTTTTAGGCCCTGATCCGGCGTTAAGTCACGCACTTGTCGCTGGTGTCGCGGTCCTGATTATCGCTTGCCCATGTGCAATGGGATTGGCCACGCCTATGTCGATCATGGTCGGCGCAGGTCGCGCAGCTGAACTGGGCGTGCTTTTCGCAAAAGGCGCGGCCTTACAAGAACTCCAGGGCATCAAAACAGTTGCCTTTGACAAAACAGGCACCCTGACACAAGGCAAACCAAGCGTGACAGGCATTCATCTGTTCGACACACTGGATGAACAAAGCGCGCTGGCCCTTGCCGCCTCTGTCGAAGTCAATTCGGAACACCCGCTAGCACAGGCAATCGTGGCCCATGCGCACGCGCGTGATATCCCCGTTGCGCCAACCGAAGCGTTTGAAAGTGCGACGGGGGGTGGCGTTAGCGCAATGATTGATGGCAAAAGTGTTTTAATCGGCAACCGTGCATTACTCGCAGCCAAGGGCGTCGATCTCGACGCGCATGACGCAACGCGCGCTAAGGGCACAGAAATTCTTATGGCGTTGGACGGCAAACTAGCCGCCCAATTCGAAATCTCTGATCCGCTAAAAGACACCGCCGAAGCGACAATCACCGCCCTAAAGAAATCCGGCATTCAAACCGTAATGATCACTGGTGATACTCACTTAACTGCGCAATCCGTCGCAGATAAATTGGGCCTAGATCACGTCATCGCAGGTGTTTTGCCAGGTGGCAAAGCCGACGCCATTCGCGCGTTGCAATATGATGGCCCTGTTGCTTTCGTAGGTGATGGCATCAATGACGCGCCCGCCCTCGCATCCGCAAACGTTGGCATCGCAATCGGCACCGGCACAGATGTAGCGATCGAAGCCGCAGATGTAGTCTTACTCGCGGGGGATCCGAACGCCGTTGTTGCCGCCTTTGACATCAGTTCAGCGACCCTGCGTAATATTCGCCAAAACCTGTTCTGGGCCTTCGGCTACAATGCGCTTCTGATCCCCGTTGCCGCGGGCGCGCTCTATCCTATGTTTGGACTTCTACTGTCCCCCGCACTTGCCGCTCTCGCAATGGCATTTTCAAGCGTGTTCGTAGTCAGCAATGCCTTAAGGCTTCGACGCGCAGGTTGTGCTTGATAGAGGCTTTCTAAGTCTCTTCATCCAATTCCTCAAAAAACGTTGCACAGGCGCGCCCCTTGCTTTTTGACGCATAAAGCGCGCGATCCGAGCACAACATCAATGCATCCAACCCCTCGGAATCCCCCCGAGAGCGCATTGCAATCCCGATACTTGCGGAAATGTGACATTGTGTCTGCTCAAACGCGATGGGTTTTTCGATCCCTCGGATGAGACGATTTGCAATCTCAAGCAATTTTTCCTTCTTCGTAAGCCCATCAATTAGGAACATAAATTCGTCGCCTCCCACCCGCGCAATCATATCGCCCTTGCGGGTTTCCGCACGCATGACCTTGGCCACCTCCTGCAAAACGTAATCGCCCGCTGCATGTCCTTGGGTATCATTCACTGACTTGAAGAAATCCAAATCGAGGTTCATCAGCGAGAACTCACTGTCTTCCGCCAAGGCGGCCGCTAAAATATGATCTGCGGCGCGGCGGTTCTTCAAGCCGGTCAATGTATCCGTGGCGGCCTGTTCTTCTGCTGCAAGTTTCGCCCCTTGCAAGCGGTGATTAAGATTGCGCGACGCATCCATCGCCGCTGACTTCGCTTCCACGAGATACAGCATTTCAATTGCTAAATCCGTTGCCGCAAAATCCGCACTGTTTAAACCGTAATCTTGAACGCCTTCCACAACCGAGATTCCAAAAGACAGGTTCACCAACGCGCCCTGCCCATCTGGCAGCTGAACTAGCACGCCTTTTAGCGCCGTAAACGGTTCATCGCGCAACTCCAGGTGCAGCTTGCTGCGCGCGCGTTGCGTGAGTTCGCCCATGCTTTTCACCGACCTTGGGCGATCAAGGCGAAACACTTCAAGAAACCGCTTTCCGATCAGGTCTATGTCAGCACGCATTTTCTTCAAAGTCGGCGCAACATGCACAATATGTCCGGTGTGGGTTAGTCGCAAATGCATCGGGCACAAAATATCAAACGCAGGTTCAAGTGCAGCCCAATTCAAAGCTGGGGCTTGCGTCAAACCACGATCCACAATCACGCGCGCGCCCCCAACTCGAACCTGTTACCAGCCGCAAACGCGCTTTCAAGCAGTGCTATTGCAATTGTTTCCACGCCTTCCTGACTGCCACCATATTCCAGCATAACCAGTGCGCCATAGTCATCAGCCATCGCAGTAAGCAGCCCAATCAGGACATGACCAAAGCCCAGAAGATCAGATCTTATCGTCAAACTGAATTGATTAACTGTATGTTCGCGCAATTCTAGATTTGGCAAAAACAGATCCGGCACGGCCAAGCGCGCGCGGTCATGTAAATCGTCTAAGGAATAGAGGAAATCGACGAAATCAACACCACCAAAACGCAACAATCGCCGCACCGCTTGTTGCGTGGGTTGCGACACCAAATATGTACCAAGGTTTGCAGGAAATCTGCACAGTCGACATTCAGGACTTCAGTGGCACAGACGACAATCCGAGTGGTAACCGGCGTATCATACACCATCATCGCTTCAAAAGACAGATCCTCAAGGTCTGCTTTTGCACCGATGGCCCGCCAAGCGTCGTCTCCGTAAGTGTCTTTTACAAAAGCCTCAATCGACTTGTTAATTAACCCGTGCATTCCCAGTACCCTACTATGTCTTCAGGGCAAGTTTTGCCTTGTGGGTCTTAACAAAGAACTAATGCGGTTAAGGAACAGAGAGCTAAACGCCTAACATCCAAGCAAATCAGTTAAGTAATCGGCAATCTTTCTTAGAAATCTGTTGGTGCTCCGCCCTCGGACTTACGTCGTGCGACAAAGTCTGCCAGCTCTTCGAGGATTGCGTCGTCCATGGGTGGCTCTTCGAACTCTTCAAGAATTTGAAGGAACAGATTATGTGCACGCTCTGGGGTCCAAATGCCGCCTGCGACCTCCCAACCTTCATAGTTTTTCCAATCACTCAGGAAGGGCTGATAGAATGCGGTGGTGTAGCGATCTTGCGTATGTTGGATGCCAAAGAAATGACCGTCGTTTCCAACTGATTTAATCGCATCCAAAGCAATGTCATCAGGGCTCGTCGCGAATGTAGCAGGTTCCATATAACGCTGGATCTGTTGCAACACTTCGCAATCCATAATGAATTTCTCAGGGGATGCGATCAAACCACCCTCAAGCCAGCCCGCCGCGTGATAGACCATGTTCGTGCCAGACTGAACAGAGGCCCAGAGGCTATTCGATGTCTCCCACATAGCCTGCCCGTCAGGCACGTTGGCCGCACAAACGCCGCTAGAACGCATCGGCAGATCATAGAAACGCGCCATTTGGCCTGTCATTTGCGTCGCTCGCATATATTCGGGCGTGCCAAACGCAGGAGCGCCGCTTTTCATGTCCACGTTGGAGGTGAATGTACCAATCACACATGGACAGCCAGGGTTGATCAACTGAGCGAGGACCACCGCACACAAAGCTTCCGCCAAAGATTGCGCAACAGCGCCGGACATCGTCACAGGGGCCATCGCCCCTGCCAAAGTAAACGGCGTCACCACAAGTGCCTGACCACGTCGCGCAAGACGCATCCACCCGTCGATCATCGGAAAATCGTGTTTCAGCGGCGAGGTGGAGTTGATGTTAGTATACATACGCGGCTTGGCGTTGAACTCTTCATGGCTGAGACCGCCCGCGATGCGCACCATCTCCATCACATCCTCAACTCGCTCTTTTCCAAGACTATAGGCGTGCATCACCTTGTCGGTAATCGTCAGCTTGTCATAAAGCACATCCAAATGGCGCACAGAGGCATGCACATCCACGGGTTCCACCGGATAACCACCCGCGAAGTGAATACAGTTAAAATATTGCGTGAGCTTCAAAAGATTCTGACACATCTCGCGCGTACCAGGCACCTTTTTACCCAGCGCCATGTCCCAATAGTTGGGCGGGGACGAGACATTGCCAAAGAGAAGATGTTTGCCACCCACAGTAATCTTACGATCAGGATTTCGCGGGGTAATGTCGAATTGGCTGGGGGCTAGCGCAATTTTCTCCATCACGAAGTCACGTCCCATACGCACGATTTCGCCATCAATCTCGCAACCACCGCTTTTGCGCAGGATCTCAATCGCTTCGGGGTTTAGAAAGGCGATGCCGATCTCTTCAAGGATGCGCATGGCCCCATCATGAATCGCAGCAATGCCGTTTTCATCCAGAGGTTCCGTCGGGCGATCTATATTGACAGGAAGCCGCCAAAGGCTCTGTTCAATCGCAGCACTGCCCCGCCGTGTCGCTGCGCCTGCGCGCCCACCACCCCGTTTACGTCGATTGCCAGTTGCCGCCATCATACTCTCCAATCTGCTATGAGTATCAAACGCAAGGATGCGAGGCTTTAACAGCCTAACCGCGACTTATATTGTCGTAATCGCCTATCGACGCCCTGACTTTTCGATCAACCACGTGGGAAGTTCACCAATATCAGCCAAAACCGCATCTGCATGCGGCGCCAATTCAGCCGCGCGCGCAACGCCCGTGAGAACGCCGACCGCCGCCATGCCTGCTGCCCGTGCGGCTTGCAGATCATGGGTGCTATCGCCGAGCATGACAGTATGGAACGGGTCCACTTGCACATGACGACAAAACGCCAGCAAAGGTTCTGGGTCAGGCTTTGCGCCAAACCCGCTGTCAAAGCCACAAACGAAGTCAAACAAGTCACGCACGCCCGCTGCGCCTAAATGCGCCTCGGCCACTGCTTCGGCGTCATTGGTCATCACACCCAATTTGTAGCCTGAGTCTTTGAGACCTTGTAGAAACGGTGCAAGATCAACCGCAGGAGCTAGCGGCGCAACAGCTGCACTTTCGGCCAGTTCATGTTCAACCTGATCTACATCCTTGCGCTTTAGGACCCGCGCAATGACTTGCGAAATCTCATGATTACTACCCGCGATCGCAATTGAGTTTGACTGAAATTCTTGTTTCTCCAGATCAAAGCGCAACGCATGCACCAGCTCTCTGAGCAGGTCCTCATCACCCCCACATAACTTCGGAAAGAACCCTGCGGCCCATACATCCCACGTCCCGCGAAAATCGAAAAGCGTGCCGTCCTTGTCAAACAAGACACCCTTAAAGTTGTCAGCAACATTGCTCATGTCCAGCTCACCTCCGCACCACCGGGCATCGCTTGTCGCGCCTCGGCGACACGCTCATAGGGCACTTGCAACGCGTCGCAACACGAAATGATCCACAGATCATCCATCATCAAAAAATCAAGAACACAAAGCTGGAATTCGGGATCGCCGACACGTTCACGAATATCCGCTTCGCTAGAGCCGGTCGCGCCAAGGAAAGCAGGCAAAACATCCTCTTCCTGACCAACAATCCAGCCTAACGCATGTAGCGCAAACACTTCCGCAGATTCGCGTGACAAGGCCATCGCTCGCACTCCTTTTGTTTCTTGCGGACCATTCCCTAAAATCTGTGCGGCTTCAACGGTCTTTGCGCTTGCCGCGTTTCTTTGGATTGTCCAAACGATACTCCAAACGGTCCGCATAGGCTGCGCGCTTCTCAACGCTCATATCACTGATCCGCTGGATCGAGAGCTCGCGTCCAATTGTTTGAAGCCGCTGTGCGCGTTCGAACTGCGCGCTCATCACGGAAGATGCAGCAGCCGCATCAAACGTCTCTGCACGCAACAATTCTAGAAATGCCCGGTATGAAGCCTGATGCGCAGCGCGCGCTTCGCTGCGATATGACAAACGCGCCCTCATTTCTTGGCGCATCGCACGCTTGTCAGCGCGATCAAAGGCCCCCACATAGGGAAAGGCCGTTTCGCGCATACCTGGCCCACCGCCTTGTCTGCCAGGCCCTTTGGAGATGACGCCCACAACCGCACCGATCACCATCAGGTTCAACGCCAAAGACACCCCCAAAAGAATGCGAAACCGCTTTTTCAGCTTAGCGGGAGTCACTACTTTATTCGGGTCGTCACTCATTCCGCTCACCCTTTAAACAATGTAAAATCGAAGCCATCACCGTACTCCAGAACCTCCGAGAACGCGCTTGAATCCGTGCCCAGCACAGTGCCAAACGGCTCTATCAGCAATTGCGGCGGGCTTATCCCGATCCAAACGCCTGTTACCGCAGCCGTTGCAAGCCCTGCGAAAGCAGGCCAGCCGCCAATCGCCTCACCTAGCCCGGAAAACATATCTCTGAAGATCCCGCGTTTTGTAGCAGTTTCCGTCAGCACACCAAGCGAAGCTGGCTGCATCGCATCCGCATCGCTTAAGATGCGCGCCATAAAGTCTGGCGATGGCTCTGGCGGTGTGCGTCTGGTGAGGTCGAACATCTTGTTTAGCTCAGTCTCATCGCTCATGGCGCATCTCCTTCAAATCCGAGGGCGGCTTTACGCCCCTTTAATATCTGCGTCAGCGCGCGTTTGCCACGCGACGTTAGGCTCTCGACCGCTTCGACGCTTATCTCCATCACATCAGCAATCTCGGGGTTCGCCAATTCTTCGATATGACGCAACACAAGGGCCTGTCTTTGGCGCTCGGGCAATGCAATCAAGGCCGCTTGCAACGCATCAAGGCGCGCATTGCTTTGCATATCATCGGCGGCACTGGGGCTTGGATCGATTGGCTCGTCAATTGCATCAAGCGAGGTGCTTTGCACTTTGCGCAACCGATCAAGACAGAGGTTTGCAACCACGCGGTAAAGCCACGTCGTCACCTTCGCCTCGCCACTGCGCCACTCCGGTGCAATTTTCCAAACGCGCATCATTGCCTCTTGCGCCACATCTTCGGCATCCGCCTGAACACCCAACATCCGATAGGCTTGCTTGAAGGCGCGCGGGGCCAAGCGCAGTGTCAACTGACGCGCGGCGGCTTGATCACCGTTTGCATAGAGCTGCAAAAGCGCGTCATCGCTGATATCTATGCTGTGATCTAAAGCCATCGTCATGCGCGTCTTAGATTATCCGTTAATCCAATTGACGAACCTGCCCCACTTCAGGGGCAGGTCCAGTTCTATTTAGGCGAAGTTACTCGCCGCTTTTTTGCTTCTTGTGCTTACCACGCTTGCCATGCTTTGCCATCTCTGCGAACTCTTCCTCAGAGATCGAGCCATTGCCATCCGCATCCGCCCAATCAAACATCTTGGCACCGCGCCCTTCCGAGCGTCCTTTGGACATTTCTTCAAAACTCACCATACCGTCGCTATTCGTATCATGGCGCTTAATCATTTTCTTGGCACGTTTTTCTGCGCGCTTGCGAACAGACTGGCCCACCTCTTCTGCGCTCAGCATACCATCACCGTTCGTGTCCACTTTATCGAACCGCACGCGTGCATGCGCTGCCATCTCTTCGCGAGTCATTGCGCCATTGTCATCCTTATCAATTGTGCTGAAGCTTGGCCGATCGTGACGCATCTTGCCCTCTTTCACTTCGCCCTCACCCGTTGCGGCCTGCGCGGCAAATCCTGTTGCAATAACCATGCCTGTCAATGCGATGCGTGCTGTCATGCGTGAAATCGTTGTCATCTGATCGTCTCCAGTCAATTCGCCCAAACGCGGGCCTCAAGGTGTAAGGCATTTTTTGCCTGCTGTGGTAGGTCAAACGCGGCACGCGAAAACTTCCGTCGCAGTTTTTTCAACTTTTTTAATTCATCTCGCGACATCGCGCCGCAAGATCACGAAATCCCGTTGAAACAGGGTGCTTTGGTTACATTTTCATGGCATAGACGTTTCAAATCATTGCGCGTTCTCAGGAGGTCCCCTTATGGTTTCAATAAACGAGCAGCACGGAGAGCGTGCGCTTTGGCCCGCATTGCGCCGTGGATGGCGTGGAAAATGCCCCAATTGCGGTGAAGGTCGTGTGCTGCACAGCTATCTCAAAATGCGCGAGAGCTGCTCAAACTGTAACCAAGATTTCAGCGCCGCGCGTGCCGATGATGGCCCTGCTTACCTGACGATTTTGATTGTCGGACATATTGCGACGATCTTCATGCACATCGTTTTCGTACATTTCCGCCCCGAACCGATGGTGCTATTCACATTATTTGCAAGCATCGCGGTGTTCTTGTCGCTCTACTTGTTGCCACGCTTCAAAGGCGCAATCGTGGGCTATCAATGGGCCAAACGCATGTTCGGCTTCGCACATCAGGACGCAACATGAGCAACAGCCCACCCATCGACAAGACCGCGATACGCCACGCCAGCACGGTAATTGTGCTACGTGATCGCCACACGGCACCGCGTATCTTGATGGGCCAACGCGGGGCAAAAGCGGCGTTTATGCCGAATAAGTTCGTGTTTCCCGGTGGCGCTGTCGATGCGGCAGACGTAGACATCCCGCTTGCAGGAAAGATCAATCCACGTTGCCACACGCATCTCACCCAGAAAACCGATGCGGATCGCACACATGCGCTTGGCGTGGCTGCGATCCGTGAACTCTGGGAAGAAACCGGCCTCATCCTTGGAAAAAAAGGCGTATGGGACAGCACTCCGCCTGCAGATTGGACAGAATATGCCGCCACAGGCCACCTGCCCGACGCCTCCGCGCTTCAATTTGTGTTCCGCGCGATCACACCGCCGGGCCGGCCGCGCCGCTTTGATGCGCGCTTCTTTCTGATCGATGCAGAGGCACTGCACGGCGATATCGACGATTTCTCCAACGCGTCGGATGAACTTTCTCACTTGCAATGGATTGCACTGGAAGACGTGCGCAAGTTCGATTTGCCCTTTATCACGGAAGTCGTACTTGCCGAAGTCGCAGGGCGCAGCTCTAAAGAAGCAACGCCAGACAGCGTGCCGATGTTCCTCAACACTGAAGAAGAAAGCCTGTTCTTACGCCTCGCAGGTAACTCCCCACTCGAACACGCACTCAAACCCTAAACGCTTCTTTGGTCCTTAAATACCACGGGGGCAGCGCCCCCTCATCATCCGAAATCTAGCGTACCACCAAAATCAAAAGCAAAACACTGGCTGACAGAAATCCAATCGCGATACCTTCGCGCATGCTTAACCGTTCTTTGAATACCAACACAGACACCATAAGCGAAAAGATCAACTCGATCTGCCCCAAGGCCTTCACGTAGGCGGCCGTTTGCAAAGTGAACGCCAAAAACCAGCCCAAAGATCCTCCAAGACTCATCAAGCCAATCCAAAGGGCTTTGCGCCTTGCGCCCCAAACTGCTCAAATTTGACCTTGCTCAAAGACGCGCAACCAAAGGCTCATCGCGCAGAATTGCATCAAAGTTACTGCCGACAAGGTCACAGCCGCGCGCAGCAAAGGCGCATCTGCCCCGACCTCCAACGTGGCCGCTCGGTAGGTGACGCCGGAGATCGCAAACAACAAACCCGATGCCAAGCCTAGCCCCGCCGCACGCGTAAACAACCGCTCTTGCAAAGATCCTTTCGCCTCTGGCGCGCTGGACAGCAGCAAAACGCCTGTCAGGCCGACCAAGATCGCCACCAACCCAAGGATCGAGACGCCTTCGCCTAAGATTATGAAGCCGATTAAAGCGGCTTGAACGACTTCGGTCTTCTTGAATGTAATCCCCACCGCGAAATTGCGTTCACGAAACAAAGCAACCACGCACACAGTCGCCAAGATCTGCGCCAAGCCGCCAATCGCGCCCATCGTCCAAAACCGCGCGCTCAAAGCCGGCAGCTCCGTGTCGCTCGCCACCAACCAAGCCGCCAAGACAGCTGCCAATAGTGGGGCAGAATAGGCAAAACGCGCGAACGTCGCACCGCCCGTGCTCAACGCACCCATGCTCAATTTCTTTTGTAGCATAAAGCGCAACGTCTGAAAGATCGTCGCGCCAATTGTGGCGTAAACCCAAAGTTCCATGAATCTGCCTATGCCCGATCAGCCGTGAGAGGACCAGAGCGGATGGGCTACAGGCTCTTTCGCCTTGAAGAAATAGCGACGAAAAACATCGCCGTAGGATCGATAATGATAGCCTTCATTCACCGCTAAAAACCGGTCTTTTTCGCTCTCGTAAAGGACGGGCAGATCATACCAACACACATCAGGATGCATATGGTGCACCGAATGGAAATTATTGTTTAAAAACAAAAATGCGAGAATACCGCGATCTTCGATGATTACGGTTCTACCGCGACTTAAGGTATGCGCGCGATGCTCCAAATACGTGCGGATCTTCAATATTGAGAGGCCGAAATAAACCGCAATCAAGTAGGCCCAAACAGGCATTACGCTGATCTCAACAATCCACCAAAGCGGCAAAGCAACAGCTGGGATATGCCAAATCCATCCAACCAACACACGGCGATCTCCCGCTTTGATCAGGCGCAAATCGCCTCGCATAAAAGCATACTGCCCAATTGCAGGTCCCACCACCAAACGACCTAGTAAAGTGTTGTTAAAGATCAACAAAACACGCTCTAATCGGTTAAGGCCAGACCACACTTTCGGATCTAAATAACAGCTTTCAGGATCATCGTAGGGATCGGTCAAACGGCTATCCACGTGATGCGCAAGATGCGTATCACGAAACCGCATGTAAGGAATGGTGAAACTGAGCGCTGGAAAAACCAAAGCCGCGTTCAAGTGAATATTCTTGAACGGATGCCCATGCATAACCTCATGGGTCAGTGACGAATGCAGCGCTATTGAAAGAACCGCCAAGGCAACGCCCAAAGGCATCCAAAATGCTGCAACCCAAGTTGTAGATATCGCAAACAGCCCATAGCACAGGCCAAGCGTCGCCCATGTGGGCCATTGATAACGGCGCGAAGAGGCACTGTGGACTTTGTGTTTCACGAATCCTGCCCTTGATAAACAGCTGAAACCTCAGCACGAATAATCCGCGCGATCTGCTGGCAATCCTCAATGCTAAAAGTCAGCGGTAAGCGCATATCCACAATGCCACGCAAAATGTCATCGGTCGCAAGCATCGGCTCGGAGGGGGCATAGCGCCAACTGTCATAGCGAGACGTGAACGCGACAGGTTCTGCGCCGCCAAACCACTTCAACTCAACCCCACGCGCACCGCAACGCGCAATGGCATCATTCACAGCCGCATCGCTCCACCCTTCCAGCAAGAATTGGATCGACGAGCCAACGTAGCTCTCTTTTTCGTGCCGTTTCACCACCGTGAGCCCCGGCGTGTCTTGCAATCCGTCCTCAACAGCGACGTAGCGTTCATTCCAGCGCGTGACCTGCGTGTCTAAATCTGCCAATTGCGGGCGTAAAATAGCCGCGCGCAAATGATCCATTCGACCTGAAATATTGGGCGTTTCATATTTGATATTCGCGAATGCCTCTTTGGGCGGTCCCGCCAAATGCCGCTCAAAAAACATGTAACTGCCCGATAGCATTATCGCGCGCGCCATCAATTCATCATCATCCGAGACCAGCAAACCACCCTCACCCGAGTTCACATGCTTGTAGGTTTGACACGAATAACAACCCATCACACCATGACGACCCGAGAACGTATCGCCCCACTTCGCGCCCATAGTATGCGCGCAATCCTCGATCACAGTGATCCCTGCCGCGTCACAAATCGCCATCAAGCGATCCATGTCACACATGTGGCCACGCATGTGGCTCAGCATCAACACATCCGCGAGATCGGCTTTCGCCGCCAAATCATCCAGATCTATCGTAAGATCGCGGGTCACACCTACGAACACAGGCACGCCGCCAACAGCGGCAATCGATCCGGGCACAGGAGCTAATGTGAACGCATTGCTCAGGACTTTGTCGCCTGCTTTCACCCCAACCGCGCGTAAGGCTGTCGCCATCGCATATCCACCAGAGGCCACTGCAAGACAGTATTTGGCATCCACAGAGGCTGCGAATTCCTGCTCGAGCAATGCAGTTTCGCCATGTTCGCCTTCGGCGATATTGTATCGGTGCAACCGGCCAGATTTCAGAATTTGCAGCGCCGCCTCGATCCCAGCGTCAGGGATCGGCTCTTGTTGCGTAAAACTGCCTTGGAATTTTTCACTCATCTCTAAGGTCCCAATAATTTCGTGGCCATAGCAGGCAAATTTACGAAGTGATCTAGCAACGCATCGGGTCTCAATGCGCGAATATCCGCTTGCCCCGCAGTCGCGCCCGGCCCGAATGTCACCAGCACACTTGGTACGCCCGCTGCGCGCGCGGTTTTGTGATCCGTAATCGTATCCCCAATCAAGCAGGAGCGTTTCACATCGCCCCCCGCACGCCGCACCGCTTCAAAGAACGGCTCTGGGTCAGGTTTGCGCACGGGCAGCGTGTCTGCGCCGATCAAAGAACCAAACGCATCCCGCACACCCAACTTCGTCATCAAGATCTCGGCCAGATATTCCGGCTTGTTTGTGCAAATACCTACCTTGAAACCATCTGTGCGCAACTGCTCCACCGCATTCATCGCGCCATCATAAAGCCTTGTGTGCACATCTATCGCTTGCTCATAGGCGCGCAACAAAGGCTGATATTGCGCATTCAAAAGCTCTGGGTCGGCAGCTTGGCCCGTTTCACGCTCAATACCAAGTGACAACATTGCGCGCCCCCCGCGCAACGCCACGCCCGCATCCGTTTCAGGCTTCAGACGCACAGCCATCCCGAGGCTCTCAAAACAGGTGTTCGCGGCAGCCAAAAGATCTCCGCTCGTATCTGCAAGCGTTCCATCAAGGTCGAAAATAACGGTGCGCATGCGCTCTCCTGCCAGAAATCGCTGACCCCTCAAGGTTAAGCGCTTGTTACACGCCGCAATCTTGTGTGAACTCACACGCCTTGCAGCATCTCAAAGTTTAGGTAGAACGAGCCTTAACAAATTGCAAAGAGTATTCCCTATTATGAGCATTGCTCTGATTATCCTTGCTGCTGGCAAGGGCACCCGAATGAAATCTGATCTGCCCAAGGTTCTGCATCACATTGCGGGCGCACCAATGTTGGTGCACGCGATGAAAAGCGGTGCAACTTTAGATCCTGCGAAAACGATCATCGTCGCAGGTCACGGCGCTGAACAGGTCAGCGATGCGGCAAAAGCGTTTGATGAGACTGCGGACGTGGTTTTGCAGACCGAGCAGTTGGGTACGGCGCACGCGGTAGCTCAGGCGAAAGAGGTTCTGTTTGATTTCGACGGTGATGCGCTAGTTCTTTATGGGGATACACCCTTCATCAATCCTAAAACGTTGGAGCATATGACCGCAGCACGTTCGGACCATGATGTTGTTGTCTTGGGCTTTGAAGCCGCTGATCCGGGCCGTTATGGACGTCTAATCATGGAAGGTGAGCACCTTAAAAAAATCGTGGAATTCAAAGATGCATCAGATGAAGAGCGTCAAATAACCCTTTGTAACAGCGGCGTTATCTGCGCAAAATCAGCCATCCTTTTCGATCTTATCGCTGCGGTTGGGAACGACAATGCGTCTGGTGAATATTACCTCACCGACATCGTCGAAATAGCCCAAAGGAAAGGTCTGAATGCGACCTCAGTAACCTGCGATGAAAGCGAAACGCTTGGTGTAAATTCCCGCGTACAGCTCGCAGAAGCCGACGCAATCTTTCAAAGCAAAGCACGTGTCGCATTGATGGAAGCCGGTGTCACACTACACGCGCCAGACACGGTTTATCTGTCCCACGACACGCATATTGGTCCTGACACGATCATCGAACCGAACGTTGTTTTTGGCGCTTCGGTCACGGTTGAGAACGGCGCAAATATCCGTGCGTTCAGTCACTTAGAGGGCTGTCACGTTAGTCGTGGCGCGACCGTTGGCCCTTACGCACGCTTGCGCCCGGGGACAGAACTTGCTGAATTCACCCGCGTTGGCAACTTCGTTGAAATCAAGAATGCGGTAATTGATGAGGGCGCGAAAGTTAATCACCTGTCCTACGTCGGCGACGCCCATGTGGGTGCGCGCGCGAACATCGGTGCGGGCACAATTACTTGCAACTATGACGGCGTGATGAAGCATCACACAGAAATCGGCGAAGACAGCTTTATCGGGTCTAACACCTTGCTGGTCGCCCCTGTTGCTATTGGCGCAAATGCCATGACGGCAAGCGGCACTGTGGTGACACAAGACGTGCCTGATGATGCTTTGGCGATTGCACGTAGCAAGCAAATCAACAAAACAGGCTTAGCAGTTAAATTATTCGATATGTTAAAGAAAAAGAAAAATAACAGTAAAAAAGAAGTATTATAATGTGCGGAATTATTGGGGTGCTTGGACAGCACGAAGTGGCGCCAACCCTTGTCGAAGCGCTCCGTCGCCTCGAATACCGTGGCTATGACAGCGCGGGAATTGCAACTGTAAACAATGGCGTACTAGATCGTCGCCGCGCCGTTGGTAAATTGGTTAATCTCTCTGACCTTCTGGTGCACGAACCGCTCGCGGGCAAGTCAGGTATCGGCCACACCCGCTGGGCCACGCATGGATCGCCGACAACGGACAACGCGCATCCCCACCAAGCTGGTCCTGTCGCTGTCGTGCACAATGGCATCATCGAAAATTTCCGTGAATTGCGTGAAGAACTTGCAGGATACGGTATCAATTTCGTCACCGAGACGGATACAGAAACCGTTGCTCTGCTCACGCAGCACTACATGGAAAGCGGCCTTAGCCCAGCTGACGCGGCTGAGAAGACTATTTCCCGACTAGACGGTGCGTTTGCTTTGGCATTTTTGTTCCACGGCGAAGAAGACCTGATGATCGCCGCACGCAAAGGCTCGCCGCTTGCCATTGGACATGGATCGAAGGAAATGTACATCGGCTCCGACGCAATCGCATTAGCCCCTTTAACCAATCGCATCACATACTTAGAGGAAGGTGACCGCGCCGTTCTGACCCGTGACAGCTTGCTCATATGGGACAACGCAGGTCACCAAGTCGGCCGCGAAATGCGCGTTATCGAGATTGATACAGCCAAGGTCGATAAGGCTGGTTTTGACCACTATATGGCGAAAGAAATCACAGAGCAGCCAGCCGTTGTCGGGGCCGCCGTGAACAACTATCTCCCTGCAGGCGGTGATCAAATCGCTCTGCCCGGTGGTAATATTGATTTCTCAAAGATTGAACGCTTGAGCATGGTCGCCTGCGGCACAGCATTCTATGCCTGTCTTACCGCAAAATACTGGTTTGAAAAACTTGCGCGCATTCCCGTTGAAGTCGATGTGGCTTCAGAGTTTCGCTACCGTGAACCGCCGATCCCCAAGCAAACCGCCGCCTTGTTCGTCAGCCAATCCGGTGAAACTGCTGACACACTAGCAGCGCTGCGCTACTGCGCGGGTAAGGCCGACAAGATCCTGTCTGTGACCAATGTTGCGGAAAGCTCCATCGCGCGTGAAAGCGATCAAACCTACCCGATTTTCGCGGGCGTCGAAATTGGCGTGGCCTCAACCAAAGCTTTCACGTGCCAGCTTACCGTTTTGTTATCATTGGCGCTAAAAGCTGCGCAAGATCGCGGTACGATGTCTGAGACAGAACTGAAAGACGCAGCCAACGCAATGCGCTCTGCGCCCGGACTTTTGAACGTCGCGCTAGAGCAATCAGATGCTATCAAGCACCACGCACGCAAACTTTCACAAGCGCGCGACATCTTGTTTCTGGGACGTGGCTTGATGTATCCAATCGCCCATGAGGGCGCATTAAAATTAAAAGAAATCAGCTATATACATGCCGAGGCTTATGCATCAGGTGAACTCAAACATGGTCCGATTGCGCTAATTGACAAGAAAGTACCAGTCGTCGTTTTAGCACCATCCGATGAGCTTTACGACAAGTCTATATCCAATATGCAAGAGGTCATGGCCCGCTCTGGCAAAGTACTTTTGATTTCTGACCGTAAAGGATTAAAAATCGCGGGCGATGTGTGGGGAGAAATCGTAATGCCCGAGTGTGATCCTTTGATCACACCGATCATCTACTCTATCCCTGCCCAGCTTCTGGCTTATCATACTGCTGTCGCGAAAGGCACAGATGTGGATCAGCCGCGCAACCTCGCGAAGTCCGTGACTGTCGAATGACCCTTGAAGAGGCCCTTGACGCATTGAGCGCACGCATCGAGCCAGGCCGAGCAGACGGCATGGCAAAATACCACAAGAGCAAACGTGAGTATCTTGGAATCGCCAACCCTGATGTGAATGAGCTCACCAAGAACTGGCGCTCCGATCTTGATGTAAACTCGCGCGTACGCCTTGCGAAAGAACTGTGGCATACGGATATTTTTGAAGCACGCTTGGCGGCCTCCAAGCTTTTGACACAGGCGCGCATACGACCTGACGATGCAGCTTGGGAGTTAATCAAAAGTTGGGTACCCAGTTTTGACAGCTGGGCCATCGCTGATCACGCTTGCATGGCGGGACAAAAACGGCTGGTCGCGGATCCTATACGGCTAGATGAGATTGAGGCTTGGACAACCTCGGATCACATGTGGACACGACGCGCGGCCTTGGTGATCACCCTGCCCTGGACCAAACAAAACAATCCAAAGCAAGCAGAATTAGACGCGAGAGAGCGCATTCTAGGTTGGGCTGCAAGCTATGTCGACGATCACACCTGGTTTATCCAAAAATCGATTTCATGGTGGCTGCGCGAGCTTGGCAAACACGATGCCGCGCGTGTAAGCATTTTCCTTGACCAATACGGCGACACGATGAAACCTTTTGCCCGCAAGGACGCAGCAAGAAAGCTACTCAGAGCTTAACCACCTGAAAAGACTTCGATTTCGGGAAGTTCGGTCAAGGGCGCTTCGATTAAACGGAACGCGGCAAGGGACAAACGGCTGCCTGCGGAACCTGAGCCTTCAATCGGAGTCATATAGACTTGCACGGATTTGCCAGTGCCGGGATAGACTACACGGCCTTTTCCAGCAGCACTCACCAATGGCGTTTTGATCCAAAATCCCGCTTGGGTCGGATCGCCAAGCGAAGCAACCGTCAATCCAAGTCGTTTTTCTACTGTTGCTACAGGAACCGCAGCAGCCTCTTCACGCTCTTGCGCGGTGGTGACATCAAACTCTTCCACCGTGCGTGCCTCTTTTGGAACCACACGACCTAAACCGGCAGGGCGCACTTTTGGACGCAATTGATCGCTCGATGGAGCAACCATTTCGGGGGCGTCCACCTGTTTCGGGGCCTGCGCACAAGCAGTAAGCGCAAAACACGCGGCAATTAATAAGATACGAGCCATAAAGGCATGATTAAGCCCTCCAGCGCAGAACGCAATAACGTGTTCGCACATGTGTGGAACTCCTCTTGCGGCGCTTCAGTGCGCGCATTAGTTTATGAGCATGAACACACCTCTGATTGACCCTTTCGCCCGCGCCATCACCTATTTGCGCGTCTCTGTGACAGATCGTTGCGATTTTCGCTGCGTCTATTGCATGAGCGAAAACATGCAGTTCTTGCCCAAGAAAGAACTGCTGACCCTCGAAGAGTTGGATCGCATGTGCTCCACATTTGTAGATCTCGGCGTGAAAAAGCTACGTATCACGGGGGGGGAACCGCTTGTGCGACGTGATATCATGACATTTTTCCAAAGCATGAGCCGCCATTTGGACAGTGGCGCGTTAAAGGAACTCACGCTCACCACTAACGGAAGTCAGCTCGCACGCTTTGCAGAGCCGCTTTACGCCGCAGGCGTGCGCCGCGTGAACGTATCTCTTGATACTTTGAATGAAGAAAAGTTCGCACGGGTGACCCGTTGGGGCCGTCTGGCACAGGTCCTAAAAGGGATCGACGCCGCACTAGCGGCTGGTTTGAAAGTAAAAATCAACGCGGTTGCGTTAAAAGATTTCAACGAAGACGAGCTGATCACAATGACCGAGTGGTGTGCAAGCCGTGATATTGCTCTGACTTGGATTGAAGTGATGCCAATGGGCGATCTTGGAAATGAGGATCGTGTGGGGCAATATTGGTCGCTGAAGGATCTACGCAGGCAACTCGCGGAGCGCTACACGTTGACCGAACTCAGCGAGCGCACGGGCGGCCCTGCGCGCTATGTGCGCTTGGAGGAGACGGGTCAAAAGATCGGCTTCATTACACCGCTCACGCATAATTTCTGCGAAAGCTGTAATCGCGTGCGCTTGACCTGCACGGGCGAGCTTTATTTGTGCTTAGGTCAAGAAGACATGGCAGATCTGCGCGCGGCTTTGCGCAACAACCCGAAAGACAACGCACCTTTAAAGCACGCGATACATGACGCTATCGGTTTGAAACCGAAGGGCCATGATTTCGACTATTCGCGCCAGAAGGCGGATGGCCAAGTCACACGCCATATGAGCCACACAGGCGGCTAGGTCCAGTCGCCTTACGTGCTGCAGCACGTAAGGCGACCGTGCGTCAGTGCACGCAAGGTGATTTCGTATGCGGAATTGTGCAATCTCACTGTAAGCTCTACATCCTCCCCAAACACCAATAGGAGGTCTACATGTCCGTCAGTTCCCGCTTTGAAACTTCACAAGCTACGCCAACCCTGGAAGGCGCTGGCGTCCACTTGCACCGCGCTTTCGGGTTTCAGGACCCGACCGAATTGGATCCTTTTCTCCTTTTCGATGACTTTCGCGGCGATCATCCTGACAAGTTCGAAAAAGGCTTTCCTTGGCATCCACACAGAGGCATCGAAACGATCACATATGTTCTGAATGGCACGGTTGATCACGAAGATAGCCTTGGCAACACAGGCGCGCTCGGCGCAGGTGATGTGCAATGGATGACCGCAGGTTCAGGGATCATGCATCAGGAAATGCCGCATGGGAACGCGCAAGGACAAATGCATGGATTTCAGCTTTGGGCGAACTTGCCTTCGTCCCTCAAGATGACGGCGCCGCGCTACCAGGACGTTAAAAATAAAGAAATCCCCGAGGTTATTGACGACGATGGCACACGCGTCAAAGTCGTGGTCGGCGAATTCTGGGGCAAGCGTGGTCCCGTCGATGGCATCGCCGCAGACCCGCAATACATTGATGTCTTCGTGCCTGCTGGCGTGAATAAAACCTTCAAGCTAAGTCACCACAGACGTGCGTTCGCTTATGTCTTCGAAGGCAGTGCTGCGTTTGCAGATGCCTCTGCACCGATGGGGGTACTCTTGGAAAAGGAAGTTGGCGGCGAAGAGGTCAATATTCGCGATCTGTCGGGCAACCGCACGCTCGTAAAATTTGGAGCGTCCGAAGAGGTCACGGTTCAAGCTGGTGACACTGGTGTGCGCTTTTTGCTAATCTCGGGACAGCCGCTGAAGGAACCTGTCGCGTGGCATGGGCCAATCGTGATGAACACTCGCGAGGAGCTAATGCAAGCCGTCAAAGAGCTGCGCAACGGCACGTTTATTAAGCCCGCGCACTAGGCCTTATGTAAGCCGAACCGCATTGTGCACCATTTGCCAATAAATGTCCTCAACCTCGCTCCGGCTGAGCGCGCCGCTGTCACGGTACCATGTGGTCACCCCCGTGAGCATCGCAATGACAGCGCGCGTGGCTACCTTTAGGTCGGTCATATCAAATACCCTCTCGGCCAACCCATGGTCCAAAATTTGCGTCAATTCCCCTTCATACTGGGTCCGCAACCTCTCAATTTCCGCGAAATTGTCATCGCTCAGATTGCGCAGCTCCATATAGGCAATAAAAACAGCGTCAGGGCGATCCAAATGAAACCCGATGTGAAACCGCGTGAACGCTTCAAGTGCTGCCAACGCGCTTTCGGCAGGTTTTTGCGCACACCGCGCGGCCAGCAGATCATCCATGTGCCGCTTCATTAGCTCGAACAAAAGCGCCTGCTTGTCGGGAATATAATTATAAAGTGCACCCGCCTGCACCCCCACGTCCGCCGCGATTTGGCGCATGGAAACAGCGGCGTAGCCATGTTGCGCAAATAAGCGCTGCGCCGATGCGCGAATTTTTGGCCCTGTTGAGGCCGAATGGGATCCTTGAGTGCGTGCCATTTGAAGACGTTAACTGAACATCCGTTCAGAAAAAACCAAAAACCGTCACACCCTTGTCAGTCCCAGCACTCTGCGCCAAAAGACGGGGTCTTTGTTGGAATGCACGTCTATGACCTTTCGTCTCTGCCCCACCCTTTTGATCGCTGTGCTTCTTTGTTCAGCCCTTCCTGCGTGCAAGAAATTTCCAGAACTCGAAGTTTCGGAGGCGCAATTTGACAACAAAACCCCCTATCCCAAGTTCGTCCCCCTCGACATTCTCTTAAAAGAACCCGAAGCGACGATCACGGATGAGGTTGAAAACAATCTCACTAGCCGTCGCGATACGCTTCAAGACACGCCCGTTGCGTCCTCTGAACAGGCGGAAAAGGCGAATGATCCCGTGCTTGATCGCCTCGATGCGCTGAATGCTCGTCGCGAGGCGCAAGCCGCCGCTGATCCGATTATCGATGATGCGCTACGCAAACGCATGGAAGGTGGGATAAACCCGCCAATGCTGCCAGAATAATCGCTGAAATCTGCGCAAAGCTTCATTGCACAGACGCCCGCACAGCAGTAAAGCCAACAGAACGAGCCGCCTCGCGCGCACCCATTTTAAGGAGCCCACCTCATGAGCCAGAATTCCCCTCTCCGTCTTGGCATTGCAGGTTTGGGCACGGTCGGCACTGGCGTGGTCAAAATAATCCGCCAGCAAGCCGCCCTTCTGAGTGCACGCGCAGGACGCGACGTTGTGATTTCAGCGGTCAGCGCGCGGGACCAATCGCGCGACCGTGGAGTTTCACTTTCAGGCTATGCTTGGGAAACTGATGCGGTCGCCCTGGCCAAACGCGACGATGTGGATGTTTTCGTCGAACTGATCGGTGGCGACACGGGCGTTGCGAAAGCCGCGGTCGAAGCAGCGCTCGCCCTTGGCAAAGATGTGGTCACCGCCAACAAAGCCTTGCTCGCGCATCACGGCCAAGCTCTCGCTCAAATGGCTGAAGCGAACGATAGCATTATCCGCTACGAGGCTGCCGTCGCAGGCGGCATTCCAGTGATCAAATCCTTGCTTGAAGGTCTAGCAGGCAATGAAATCACCCGCGTGATGGGCGTGATGAACGGCACTTGTAACTACATCCTGACCAATATGGAAAAGTCGGGCCGCGGCTACAACGCCCTCTTTGATGAATGCGCCGAGCTTGGCTATCTGGAAGCGGATCCCAACCTTGATGTGGGAGGGATTGATGCGAGTCACAAACTGGCGCTGCTCGCCTCGATTGCTTTTGGTACGCAGGTTGATTTCGACGCGGTCGAACTCGAGGGCATCCAACGGATCGAACTCCAAGACATCAATCACGCCGCTGACATGGGCTTTCGCATCAAATTGCTGGGCGTCACCCAAATGACAGGACGCGGCTTGGAACAACGCATGACGCCATGTCTTGTGCCCTCCGCATCGCCACTCGGTCAGCTTGAAGGTGGCACCAATATGGTGGTGATCGAAGGCAATCACGTTGAGCAAATCGTACTACGAGGACCAGGTGCAGGCATGGGGCCCACAGCCAGCGCGGTAATGGGCGATGTAATGGATATCGCACGCGGCATCCGTATTCCCACCTTTGGCATTCCCGCAGATCAACTACAAAAAGCCACCTCAGCAAAGGCCGCTAGCCCCGCGCCTTTCTATTTACGCGTTGGCCTCAAAGACAAGCCCGGTGCAATGGCGAAGATTGCGACGATCCTGGGTGAGGCAGGAATTTCCATTGATCGTATGCGCCAACTTGGCCACGCGGATGAAACCGCGCCGGTGTTGATCGTGACGCATAAGTGCATGCGCCAAACCCTTGATGAAGCACTGACGCAAATCGGCAAAAGCGAGGTGGTGGCGACACGCCCAGTCGCGCTGCGTATCGAAAACCTCTAAGGCTCTAAAGCCCTTTTTGGTCTGAAAATACCTCGGGAGAGCGCGAGAGGGCTGGCCTTCTCGCTCCCACCATAAGAGCCAAGCGCCAGTATCTCTTCTTGCAAGCCCCGCGTCGCTAGGTCACTCTGAGATAAGCGAAGAAGGACCACTCCAATGAATAATTCTGTCGATTTCAATGACCGCATGCTCTCCCTCGGCCTCGCGCGCGTGGCTGAGCAAGCCGCGATTGCGTCCGCTAGATTGATCGGGCGCGGCGATGAAAAAGCGGCAGACCAAGCTGCGGTCAATGCGATGCGCGAACAGCTCAATCTGCTAGAGATCGCAGGTGTCGTTGTGATTGGCGAAGGCGAACGTGATGAAGCGCCCATGCTCTACATTGGTGAAGAAGTTGGCACAGGCTCCGGACCTGCCGTCGATATCGCGCTTGACCCGCTGGAAGGCACAACGCTCACCGCTAAAGATATGCCCAACGCATTGACCGTGATCGCGATGGGCCCGCGTGACTCCATGCTGCACGCGCCTGATGTTTACATGGACAAACTCGCGATTGGTCCAGGTTTCGCAGAGGGTATTGTCGCCCTAGATATGCCCTACGCCACGCGCGTTTCAGCGCTCGCCACCGAAAAAGGCTGTGCGCCGTCCGACATTACTGTGTGTATGCTGGAACGCCCACGCCATGAGGAAATGATCGCTGAAGTACGCTCTACTGGTGCTTCGATCCGCTTGATCACTGACGGTGATGTGGCGGGCGTCATGCACTGCGCTGAATCCGATCTTACAGGCATCGACATGTATATGGGCACGGGCGGTGCCCCAGAGGGGGTGCTTGCCGCATCGGCGCTAAAATGCATGGGTGGTCAAATGTTTGGCCGACTTTTGTTTCGCAATGACGATGAGCGTCGCCGCGCCAGCAAAGCGGGCATCACAAATTACGATCGCATCTACACGCGCGATGATATGGTCACACAGGATGTCATCTTCGCGGCCACAGGCGTCACAGGCGGTACATTGTTGCCTGCGATCAAACGCGAAGTCGGCTATATCACTACAGAAACGCTGCTGATGCGTTCAAAAACCGGCTCCGTGCGTCGCATGACCTACCGCCTGCCTGTAAACGCCTGAAAGTATGGGACCCTTCCTTAACGTCGAGCGTTCTTTGACAGGCCGCCGTTGGGTCGGTCCCGACCTCAAAGTCGCGCGCCAAGGCGAAGCGATTGCCCAAGCCACGGGCTTGCCGGCTCCCTTGTGCAATGTGCTCGCCAAGCGCGGCGTCACGCCGCAAGATGCCGACGCTTTTCTTGCACCAACTTTGAAGGATCTGTTGCCCAATCCGCGTTCCCTCAGGGACATGGAAAAGGCCACAGCGCGCATTCTCGCCGCCGTCAAAGCCCGCCAGAAAATCGCAATCTTCGCAGATTATGATGTGGATGGCGGCACTTCTGCCGCGCTGATCATCGACTGGCTGCGCCATTTCGATCAATCCGCAACACTCTATATTCCTGACCGTATCGACGAAGGCTACGGCCCAAATGACGAAGCTATGGCCATGCTCGCGGCAGCACATGATCTGATCATTTGCGTCGATTGTGGAACTCTGTCTCATGGACCTATCACCGCCGCTGTCGGCGCGGATGTGGTTGTGCTTGATCATCATTTGGGCGGCGAAACCCTGCCTCCTGCGCATGCCGTTGTGAACCCGAACCGCGCCGATGAAACCGGTGATCTCGCGCATCTCTGTGCGGCTGGCGTTGTGTTCTTAATGCTTGTTGAAGCGGGCCGACAGCTTAGGATCGACAACGCGACCGGCCCTAACCTTCTGAATATGCTCGATCTTGTGGCCCTTGGCACTGTTGCCGATGTCGCGCCTTTGATCGGTGTGAATCGCGCGTTGGTACGCCAAGGCCTCACCGTCATGGCGCGCCGCGAACGCACAGGGATCACCGCACTCGCCGATGTCTCGCGCATGGACACAGCGCCCAGTTCGTATCACCTTGGCTTCCTACTTGGCCCACGTGTCAATGCTGGTGGCCGTATTGGTAAGGCCGATCTAGGCGCGCGCCTGCTTGCCACACGCGACCCACATGAGGCCAAGGCCATGGCTGAGCGCCTTGATATGCTCAACACCGAACGCCGCGAGATCGAAAACAACGTTCGCGCCGCCGCGCTGGAGCAAGCGGAAGAACGTGGCTTTGACGAGCCACTCGTTTGGGCCGCGGGTGAGGGCTGGCACGCTGGCGTAGTTGGTATTGTTGCCTCCCGCCTCAAGGACGCAGCACATCGCCCTGCAATTGTCATCGGGTTTGACGGCGATGCGGGCAAAGGATCGGGCCGCTCGATTTCTGGCGTAGATCTGGGGGCTGCAATTCAAAAGCTCGCACACGAAGGTCTCATCGAAAAAGGCGGTGGTCATAAAATGGCAGCAGGCCTCTCGCTAAGTCGCGCGCAGCTGGAACCCGCTATGGCCCGCCTGTCCGAATTGATGGCAAAACAAGGCGCGGGAGATGCAGGTCCCGCTGATCTGCGACTTGATGGCATGCTTATGCCCGGTGCTGCCCAGATCGAATTGATAGAACAGCTGGAAAAAGCAGGCCCTTTCGGCGCAGGTGCCCCTGCTCCGCGCTTTGCCTTTCCCGATGTGGAACTCAAGTTCACCAAGCGCGTTGGCGAAACCCACCTTAAGATCAGCTTTGGCGACGGCTTAGGTGCGCGCATTGATGCGATTTGCTTTGGCGCAATGGACACGCCCCTTGGTCCGGCTTTAGAGAAACATGGCGGCAAACGCTTCCACCTCGCAGGCCGTCTCGAGGTCAATTCATGGGGCGGACGTCAAAACCCACAGTTGCGTTTAGAAGACGCCGCTCCTGCGTAATTTAAGCGCCAAAAACTTCTAAACAAAAACCTGATTTTACCTCTTGCGCGGCTCGGCGACTTTGCCTAAACGTCTCCTCACGCCACAGCGCGTCCCGTTCGTCTATCGGTTAGGACGCCAGGTTTTCAACCTGGAAAGAGGGGTTCGATTCCCCTACGGGATGCCAGTGGCGTCTTAGCCCTTATTTACATAAGAATTATCGTTAATTTTCGCAGCTATTTCCCGTAGGTTTTTCCCGTAGGTTTTCCCACCCAGCGACAGTTTATGACTACTCAGCGAAGACCGATCCCTTCCATCGCCCCGTATCAGCTCCACAAACTAAACAACGGATAGAATGAACTGGTGACCAAACGCCCTAGTCCATTCAAACACTCCTCTAGGCGTCTACCACCCTGCCTTCATACGCTTGATGGTCTAGCCCTCAAGGGGCTTCGCGAATCAATCAACCACGTAGACTGGTCGTTGCACTAGAAATGGCGCTGAGGCTTACATAGAGGGCCGTACAGGCGCATCTACACCAGCTGATACTCTCCATCTCCCTGACACCACAGCTTCTGCATACGGCTCTCTGACGCACTTCATGGGTAGTTGTGTCATCGCTAGTCGTTAGCATCAGATCAGCAATCTTGTAGCTGAACTCATGACCACATGCACTGCACGTAAGGTCCATGTTTTTGTCAGATACAGCCGATAGCTTTATGTTCATGGGGAGAGCCTAAGAGGTCAGAATGACGTAAGCCTTCGCCAGTAGGGCCAACTGCATTCCTGTATGGGAGAAAGTTGGTTGGCCCAGCGGCGCATCGCAATAGAGCAAACTCCATCAACGCACCCTCGCCATGAGTACAGACCTAAGTGGCGGTATTGTCGTAAAAGTACGAGGCGGTTTGCCGATAATGCTACCGTTAGAACGAAATAGCGGCAAACTGTAAGCCAAAACTCGGCGTGCTGATGTCAAAGTAATCTATTGTGCTGTCTGTCTTTTTGTACCCGATGCTTGCAGCCAAGCTCTTCCAAATCGGATAGGATGCAGACACACTTATAGTTGTTTCATCACGCTCAACACCAAGCAGCACGCCACCATCCGCTTGCGAATAAGATGCTGACAATTTTAGAGGCTTTTTCGCCAATTGCGTCACTATCTGCCCACTCAACGCAAACTTAGTAGCCAATTCGTTTTCTACTGCGTCTCCAACTGTAAGGTTGAATGCACTGTAAACGCCGTTTGCATGAATGGTTTTATAGCCAAAAAGAAGCTGGTTTTGATTATAGCTTTCGGCAAAATAGCGGTTTATACCAAAGCTAGCTTCGCTGTAAGTGCTATCACTTGGCTCGAACATTTTGGAAGTAATGATGCTAAGGTTGCTATTTGTTGCATCGCTAATGTCTTTGCGCACTCGCGACGTATTTGCGTGTACGTCTAAGTACCACCAATTCTTAATATGATTGATGCTGGATAAGTTTGCACTGGTTGTTGCTACTCCAAGTCCATACTTAGGGCTGTGCGCATAACTAGCATTAACACCGTATGTGAAATACTTGCCGTCTGCGTGAACGTAGCGCCCACTCAGCCCAGCGCCAAATCCAGCGATAACGCCTTCTTTGCGAACAAACTCTTCGTCGCCGTTAAACACAAGATTGCCAAGCACGAGAGGCTCTGGTGAATTGCCGCCGTTGATGTTGTTTGAGTACGATAAAATTGGATATATCGCTTTCTGGACAGTGCTAGCAGCTGGCCTTGATGGCAAGCCTAAGCCGTTCGTGCTGCCCTCAAGTTTGAGCTTGTAGTCAATCAACTGCACTGTACGAATATGAACTCTAGCACCTTGGATTTTATCCAAAGCACAGTAGTTCCCCAGCCGTCCACTAGCACCGTCACCGTAGCACGCAGCTAGGACACCTGTTGGGAAGCAAAATAACAGCCCTAAGGCTGCCATCATTAGTTTGAGTGATATTAAGCGGGGCATTTTGCTTAACGCGATTCCATGATAAAGATACCGCCTTCAAGATCGCCAGCTTGGGGTGCAATAATGCCTGCAACCGCATCAGCATTGGGGCTAAACGCACCTTCGATAGCAAAAGTTTGATTATCTCCATCTACAGATGCAGTTCCACTGGAGCCAGATAAGGTCCCCGTCGTTGAGTTCACCGCAAAATCACTTTGCACCGAAATAACTCGCTCTGGGAGATCTGGGTCTACACTTTCGAAACCACTGGCGCTGTAGCTGCCCGTGTTGTCACCAAAATCAACGCTCATTTGGCTAGTGGTAGTGCGATACGGATCAGTATCTGAGTCGTCAGCACGCCTAATGAAAACATCCGTAGGACCCACATAGGTGAAGTCACCTGTTGGCGCTGCAAATGTGTCGTCAAAGTTCCGAATAATTTGCAAAGCGACCGTTTCCTCGCCGCCAACTTCAGCACTTCCCGCTTTTGCTTCCAAATACGTATCCTCGTCTGTATAAATAGTGCTGTAGTAAGTCTGCCGGCTGCTTGTCCCTCGGCTTCTCTCATTATACTCCGTATAACCCACGTCACCATTTTCAGAAATCTGGACCACGTTTTCCTCTTCTGCGTCAAGCGTGTTAAGGGCAGCCTTTAAGAAAAGGTTAAGGTTTTCAGCGGCAATTAATTCGTGATCACCGTCATCGCCGCCTTCACCACCTTCTACAACGACGGTCTTTAGTCCTCCAACCGATTCTTGGACAGTAAATTTTATTCCCTCAAGTAGGCCATCTGTAAGCTCAACTACTGCTCCCACAGCTGAGCTGTTAAAATCTAAGGCCAACGCGTCCTCCGTTGAAACTTCCGCCGTTTGGCCCGCAGCCAAAATTACGGAACCTGCTGCTGCACCCGTTGGAATTACCACTGTTGCGGGTGTGGTGCCCCCCGCATTGTTGTTGCTACTGCCAACACATGCCGTCAAGATCGCCAAAGCGGGCAAGACTGCCAAAAATTTAGTCTGCATTCTATTCTCCAATATTAAGTTAGTATCAAGATCATACCAATGGTAACAATTGTCAACGACTGCGCACCCCAGCGCTCCAATGGCTATACACCTTGGGGGCAAGCGCTGGAGGTGTGGGATAGCATACAGACATGAACATCCGTTGACGGGCTTACTAAATCTTTGTCTTGGATTCATATGGGCAAACCAAGCGAGACGGATTCACCTGCGTATTTTCTGGAGGGTCCCACGCCCCCACCAAAGTATCCGACGTTAGGCCATTCTAGAGTCTTGGCTTAAGCAACCTTCAAGCAGCGGTAGTAACTGGCCTTACTGATCCCAAGCTGTTCCTGCACCTGAACTCTGGTCACACCAGCATCTACCAAAGCCTTCACCTTTTCCGCTTGCTTCATCGCTGTAGGAACCCGGCCTTTGTACTTGCCTTCTGCTTGCGCTCTCTTGATGCCCTCTACCTGACGTTCCTTCATCATCTCACGTTCAAACTGAGCGACTGACACCATCATGTTCAGGATGAGCTTGCCTGTTGCCGTAGACGTATCAACTGTCTCTGAACCTAAAGACAGGATCACAAGGCCAGCGCCCTTTGCTTCAATCTGTTCCAGCAGCTCACCCATGTGCATTACGTTACGGGCCAAGCGGTCCAGCTTAGTCACCACCAGCTTGTCACCCTCACGTAGCATATCAATGGCACGCTCTAGTTCTTGTCGTGATGCTACAGCACTGACTTGCTCTTGATACATACGCTCACAGCCATACGCTTTCAGTTCCATGAGCTGAGCTTCAAAGCCTGCGTGTTGGTCTGTGGTGCTGGTTCTGGCATATCCGATAAGCATAGCGTGTGTCTCCATCTGACGAATCATTAGACCCTAAGGTCTATCTGATACTACTGCTGTATCAGTAGTGGAGCAAGCTATTGAGACAGAACTGCCCATAAAACGACTGATGAAGGTATCTCAAATGGAAGATCATACGATCTGGACCTAGTGAGACTGGGCTACACCCCTGTGTTACCGGTGCATGGGTCAGAGAAAGACCAACTGTGAAGGTTCATCTAACTAGCTATCTGGCTTTCACACGACATCATGCCTATGGGGGTAACAGGGGAATATGAGGTTAGCCCACTACCAAAGGAATATGCCCCTACGACAGAATTGCCCTTTTCAAAACCAAAGGCATGGCGACAGGTTAAGTCTGCAAGATAGTCAATCTGATACGGGTCATAGTGCTGATCTAACGCTATACCTCGGGTGAACTAAACACCGGATACGCCCTTTGTTCACCAATAATATTTCTGAGTATGCCCGACAGTAGTCTCACCAAGTTAGGCGTATGTAACGTGCATTGATTTATTGGGTCACACCTGTTGGATTGACTGCAAAATGAGGTGAGCCAATGACAGATGACCTTCCCAAGATTGACCGCTGGAACTCAGAACCTCTGGATGTTCACACATGGTCGGACCATCCAGAGATTAAAGCCTTGTGCGATCAGTTGTACGAGGAAGCTGGATTGTTGGTGTTAGAACCTAAAGGCAATCGCAAGGCCAAACGGACCGTAAAAGAAAGCCTCAGGGTTCTTATACTCGACCTCTACGTGAAGTGGCTCAAAGACCCATCCATCAGTGTTGGATTCAGTAAAGGCAGAAAGGCGTACACAGTCGGTAGCCGGTATAATGGCCTCCATATTCCACGCAAAGTTGTAGATGTTGAAGCGATGTTGGTTGAGGCAAGTTACATCGTGGAACTGAAGCCATTTCACAGCCGAGACCATCGAACTAGAAACTACACGACACGGATCAGGCATACAGAAACCCTGAGATGCTTATTTAACGATCTCACCCTCGACCTGCACGACATCGATACCCATGCCAATGAAGAGTGCATCATCCTTCACGACAAATACGTTGATGACCCGGATGACGATACCAATCGAAAGATTGAGTACAGTGAGGAGCAGCTGCCATCAGATGAGCTTGCCTTGCTAGATACCCTCAGGTCACAGCTTCATGCCTACAACGCTTTGCTAAAACGCACCTTCATCGACATCCCCAGCTATACGTCATCAACATTCAAGCGCACGATAACCAAGGGACGTAATGCAGGTCGTAAGCAGACAATTTCGCTTGGCCCTGACAACAAGTTTGTGACCCGAGTTTTCAATGGGGGGCTAGCTGGAAAGGCTAGTGGCCTGAAGCACCTGCAAGACCTCACCAGCCTTATAAATAGAGTCCGTGGTCAGATTTTTGGAACCAAAGGCGGCTTAAGCTCAGAGAGAGGCTGGCTCATCAAATTTACTTCGTCTTGCAGAGTGCTGGCGGTAATGCAAGCGCCGCGCTTCGAGTGTCTTTCGTTTGATCCTTTCGCTAGAGAGTGACTTGCGTGACATCCTCTAGTCGTCAGACATAGGAGAACAGGAGGCTTGTTTGACATTGTTTGTTATAACATTTTCCTCATTGTTTGAAGCTAAGTTGTGCCAAGGGAGCTACCCTTGACGGTCGGACACAGGAGAGCGTCCGTGGGAACAGCGAGGTGCTGCTCTCAGAGAGGCTCTTTGATCATTCTGCTCGATCGGGCGGTTGGCCATCCTTAACCGGTGTCAACGTGAAGCCATTCCTAGGGCAAGGACACACGCAAGAGCGGGTATTCATGCGTGTCTGTGACTGGTGGCGGCGAGAGAATGACCTTCTTGTCGAGAACTGGGTATTTGTTGATATCCCGCATTTTTGCTGCAGCTGGGATGTGATCCGTTACCACATTGGCAAGCTTCGTAGGCTGAGTACGCAGAATGTGGCTGTGGATTGCCTCACAAAGGTCTTTGTAGTATTAGGCTGATACTAGAGAGGGGTCGCGTAGGATCCTGATCAAGTTAATTCGGTAGGAGGACTACATGAGACATCTCGCCATCGCACTTGCGCTTTTCTTGGGCTTAGTCACGTCCGCAGTTGCCCAAGAGGCCAAGCAAGTGAAAGACTTAGCTACCTTCCAGAAGTTAATTGCTAACAAACAGTGGACTAATGCATGGGGAAACACGTCTTTGAAGATAAAGAGCAATGGAACCCTTGAGGCCAAGACACCTGACGGAAAGTTTAAAGGCACTTGGTACTGGAAGGGTAAAAAGTTCTGCCGCGAGGGGCAAATAAGCTCTACCATTCTTAAAGAAGAATGCCAAGTGTTCTACATGATTGGTAATAGAATAATGAAAAACGTAAATAAAAAAGCACCAAAAGGAAGTTACTACTTTCTACGCTAATCTGATATCGCGAACTTTGGCTACTCAGCGTCAGCTGAAGGACATGGGTTACGTCAAACATGCCACGGCAACACCACAAAGACGGCTAAGCGAGGGTCAGCACGTTTGTGAAAACCTGTGAGCTAGGTGACAAGGTTTTACGATTGCGGTCCAACGAGATACGAGCATTTCTCCATGGCAGCCACCTTTGCTGGAAAACCAATGTCGGTAGCATACAAACCATATGTTATCGTATCGATTTCATGCCCAATAATTTGAGCCGCATGTGCCTCGTGTACGCCAGCGGCCTGCATTTGTGACGCCAAAGTCTTTCTGAAACTGTGAAGTACATATTGGTGATTATAAAACTGATCTCGCAGCCTTAAAAAGCGGCGGCCGACAGCGTTACCTCGCTTACCGTATTTGTTTTTCGTGCCATCCAAACCTGAAAGGAGAAAACCATCGGTACTTTCGCTAACCAAACGAGCCACAAACTGTTTAATTTCAGAATGAATTGGAATTTCTCGCCAACCTGATTCAGTCTTAGCATCTTCACCGATCACTGAGGACGTTACGCAAA
The DNA here is from genome assembly GCA_000156115.1 of Rhodobacteraceae bacterium HTCC2083. Classification (GTDB taxonomy): domain Bacteria; phylum Pseudomonadota; class Alphaproteobacteria; order Rhodobacterales; family Rhodobacteraceae; genus Planktotalea. The sequence continues at coordinate 2,734,153 of DS995276.1, read as the reverse complement.
GGCATGGAGCAAACCTCTTCCCGACGGCAACCAGTATAGGCAGCGAGCCTTATCAAGTCACACAAAGCATGATCGTCAGGTTTTGCACTCAGTAATTTGTGGTAGTCGTCAACTGTGAAGGCTTTTCGTTTTGCCTTCACAACCTCAGTTACGGTTGCTTTTGTCTTCTGTACCTTTGGGTACATACTGTCGGTCAGTACCGCACTGGGGTTTGCAGTCGTGTAACGACGTTTCTTGCAGTAGTTCCAATATGTACGCACGAACCCGATCTTCTTCTTCACAGTACGTAATTGCAGCCCCTGCAAAAGCTCAAGTATCCACGCTTCGACTTGTTCTTCCGAGATAACCTCAAAGACTGCAAACCTATCACAAAAAAGCCGTAAGTTGGTTCGACACTCGTCGGCAGTTTGTGGGGTGTACTGCGCCTGTGCGATGAACTCATCAACCCTCTCGTGCGTTGCAGTCCAATCACCTGACACCCTATTCAAAATCGTGTACGCAGCTTTCTTCTCAGCATCAGTTGTATCCGTCCTTGCTGGAATAACCGTCATATCTTGTTGATTGTGATTTCTCAGGTATTTTTCATCCAAAATGTCGTGAACCAACATGAGACCGTCAGCTTCATACCCCTTAAAGTTCCGCTCTATCTCACCCTTGTAGTAGGCAACTTGCTCATCAACGCTTAGGTTTTGGCCATCTTTTTGAGCAGCACGAGCCACCTTAATTTGTGTTTTCCACTCAGCAATGACGGGTAACTTTCGTATATTGGCTTCACCAACGCTGTCTGTTTCCAGACTTTTGTAGAATTTTTTGCGTCCAATAAACGATTGGACATCCTTTGGAACTTTCAACGTTGCATGATAAACATTCCAAGGCTTTTCCAGATAAGGCGGTAGCTTTGACATCACATTTCCCGTAGGTTTTTCCCGTAGGTACTCATATAAAATCCAATAAATCAATAAAAATTGGGAGTTTAGGAGACCTGTCAAAGAGTCCCCTACGGGATGCCAGTGGCGTCTTTCGTTTCAGAGCTAAGAGTATGGTCGCGACGCACAGATTAAGCGCGCCGTGTGTGTTTTACGTGCGCGCCTTCTCAAACGCGCTCCACGCTTTCTCGAAAGCCTCGAAATCGAAGCCCTCTTCACGTGCAGGCTCAAGTACGATCTTTTCAGCTGCGAACATGGTCTCCAAAGCCGCGCCGAGTTTTGGCAGCACCTCTGGTGGAATAACCACCGCACCGTGGCGATCTGCATGTACGAAGTCGCCATGCGCAACGATTAAGCCAAAGATCTTCACGGGCGTACCCAACTCCGTTACGTGTACAAATCCATGGCTTGGCCCGATAGAACCTGCGACCACAGGGAAATTCGGGGCCAAATCGCCCAAATCACGCATCACACCATTGGTCAGTGCGCCACTCATGCCAAAACCCTTGTGCACGGTCGTGTTCACCTCGCCCCAATATGCGCCGATGCAATTTGGAAAATCTTCGTCCTCGACCACAGCAATCGAGGGCTTTGGCCCCTCTGACATCGCTCTATAGTAGGCCATGCGTCGCGCGCGAATGACATCCGCAGTTTCATCCGGCGGTGCGAGCGCTTTGATCTTCGCGGTCACAGCATAACCTGCCATGACCTGATCCGGTGCAGAGGCCAACATAGTACCGCGCGTGAACCCATTAAAGCCGCGCTGCCCTTGCGCGACCTCAATTGCGTTGCACACGCTCGGTGTGTCAACACTGCGCAGCAGGTTCAGGAGTTCATCATCCATCATGTGAGCGCCGCCCCATCCGCGAGTGATTTCAATTTCGCATAGGCGATATCGGGATCTACCGCGCCAAAGCCTGCAAACGTGCCGAAGCCACAGTCGGAACCCGCGATCACTCGCTCGGATCCAACGATATTCTTAAACCGCTCGATACGCTGCGCAACCAATTCAGGATGCTCGACAAAGTTCGTCGTCGAGTCGACAACGCCCGGAACAAGAACCTTATTATCGGGGATATCAGCTTTGCGATCACGGAACACAGCCCACTCATGGCCATGACGCGGATTGGACGTTTCAAATAGCACCTTACTTGGCTTCACAGTCATCAACGTGTCGAACATTTTAGCCATGGAAATATCGCAGACATGCGGGCCTTCGTAGTTGCCCCAGCAAATGTGCAGGCGCACTTTTTCTGCCGGAATATCGCTGAGCGCATGGTTCAACGCCTCCACATGCATGTTCGCAATCTTCAGGAATTCCAGGTCCGAGAGATCCATGAACAGCATGTGACGGCTGAGCGCGAGATCAGGGCAATCAAGTTGTAGATCAAGGCCGGACGCAACAATCGTTTCATATTCCGCCTTCATTACATCCGCTAAAGCAGCCAAATACGCCTCGCGATTCTTGTAGTAATCATTCTGCAAAAACAGAGAGATAACACCAGGCGATGCGGCATTCATAAAGCCATGTTCTGCGCCATGTTCTGCCATGCCTGCTTTGAGGTTGGCGATATCTTTCTCCAGCTCACCCTGCCCTTTAGATTTCACCTCATCCACACATTTCGGACGCGCGTATTGCGGCGTACCGCCATCATCGGCGAGACGCTCTAGGAACTTCGGGAAAAGCTTCAAATCCCCCGGTGCGTTGCGATCACTGTCGCCCGCAAAGCCAGTGTAGCGGTCTTTCACGTAGGTCGCGTAACTGATCTTGGAAGTCTCGCCATCCGCGACGATATCAATCCCTGCCTCAACCTGTTTGCGTACAGTTTCGGATACGGCTTTGGTCATGCAAGCATCAAATTCGGCGGTGTCATAGTCCTCATTATTTTCGCGCGCGAAGATGAAATCCACCACCTCTTGGCTGCGCGGCAATGATCCTACGTGGGTCGTTAGTATCTTGCTCATGGTCTTATTCCTTCCAAGTCGCGCCAGCAGCGTCATCTGTTGCAATCACATGATAGAGCGAGGCTTCGCCCGACATCGACGGCATCGCACGGTGACTGATATTTTCAGGCATGCTCATCGTATCGCCCGGCGCAAGCGTGGCCCTGCCGCCTTCCCACTCAACGCACCAGTGACCGCGCATGGGCATCAAGACAGATGGTTTGTCGTGGCTATGCATCGCCTCGGATGCAGAGCCGCGCGTGATGAAATCGACCTCAAAGCCGGGCTTGTCTTTGAGCTTTCCATTCTCGCCAATCACTTTGGCGGGTTTGCGGTCTGCCAAGGACATCAGATCCCAATAGCGCGCGACATAATGGGGCGTGACTTCGGCCGTTGTCGGCTCTGGATAGGATTTCAGCTCTTCCTCGGTCAGCAAAGGCATCGGTTTCACGCCATCCGGCAAAACCGCACCCTTTTTCGTGTCATAAAGGGAGCCATTGTCGCCCAGAACCAAGCCGTGATCTTTCGCATCTTCAATCACTTGAGGGGCCCAAATCACGCCACCGCCTGCATCATCGCCACCAAGCACGGCCATGATCATCCCATAGTCCGTGCCCACGTTTTCAAACCCGCGGAAGATACCCGTTGGGATGTTGATGATGTCGCCTTCTTCCAGTAAAATTTCACCCGCATCGCCATAGCGCCCCCAAAAGAAGCGCCAGCGCCCTTTCAGAACAAAGAACACCTCCGCCGTGCGGTGGCTGTGCAGCGAGTTGCGGCATTTCGGCGGTTGACCCGCCGCGCCAATATTAAAGCCATGCGGAATGCCGATATGGACGTGTTGATCAGGGCTTTCGGACACACCGCCACCGATGATTGTGAAATTCTCTTTTTGATCCGAGCCGGGCGTGTGCGCGTCGATAAAGGCCGTCTTGCAGGGCATCAAATCGCCATAGCGCACGATGCGCTTTTCCATCTCTTGTGGGGTCATCAGATGTCTCCTGTATGCATTAAAATCTGTTTCCAAACAGCCACTTCGTCGATCAAAGCGAACTCGCGCCTGATAGTGCCATCGGCGTGTCCAAAGGGGCCAAACTCTGCATGGCTCATCCCCATGATGTGCACTTCTGCGCCCGTGGGCGTGCCAAAAGTGCCAAAGCCACTGTGTGTGCCGGTCAAAGACCAACGCAGCGCGGAACGCGGCGGCATCATTTCATCTTCGCGGCCAATCTGGTGGTGAATTTCGAACTTGGCGGTCGGAAAAGATGAGCGCAGACCCATCCAGAATAATTCAGCCGCATCCCAGCCATAATCAAACATCACACGCGGGTAGCCGAGCGAGCACGCGCGGTCATAGCGTGCGCGTATTGTCTCCATACGCTTATCCATGATATCATTCAGAATTCCCGCATAACGCTGCCCCCAAATATTATCATTGCCGCGCGCATGATAACCGCCGTCGACGTCCTGATCAGGTGTGAATGGACGCACGCAGCTTTCGACACCGCCCTCGCGGCGGATCATTTCAGCAGCATACTCTTTGGGGTCCCAACCAAGCTGCTCTGCCAAGCCCGCCACATCGCGGATCAGCCATTCATCATAAATGGTGTCCTCTTTGGCAGCACAATCGGCAATCGCACGGATCGTGAAACTTTCACCTGTCGCCTCGCCAAAAGCTCCATTGCCCAGATGCGTCCCTGTTGTGAGGATGCGGTGCGAGGACAAATAGCCCGTCTCTTCATCCCCAGACCAAATCACATCTTCGCCCATCAATTGACGATCAGGAAATTCCGCTAAGGTCGCCATGGTGCCATCAATCACGCCAGCGTTGCCCTGCGCCAAACCAGAAGGAAAGCGCATCACAATGTCTTCTGCATAGTAGTGATCGAGCGTGCGCAACTGCCGCTCTTCCCAGATTTCATGCGTGATCCCTAGGATATAGTCTGGAAAATCACTCCAGCGGTTTGAAAAGCCCTTCATTGCGTCCACCCTTCTGGTTTGCGCGCAGAGCCGCGTGCGATCAGCGGCCCGTCAATTTCAATCTTTTGAGTGGGGCGCTCGGGATCTTCGATCTTGCCGATCAACGTCTCCACCGTCGCCTCCACCATACGGCGCACAGGTTGGCGCACAGTGGTTAAATCATAGGCAGCCCATTCCGCCAGTGGCACGTCATCGTAGCCGATTACAGAGAGATCTTGAGGCACGCGTAGCCCGAGTTCATGACGTAGCATGTCCATCACCGCAAAAGCCATGTGATCATTGCCGACAAAAATCGCATCAGGCGCATCTGCGCGCGCCATCAAAACGCGTGCCGCCTCGCTCGCCACATCGCGATTGAACATACCATCGATAATCGCTAGAGGCGCGCAATCATGCTCCGCCAGCCCGTCGCAAAACCCGCGACGACGATCCCGCCCTGTGGAAGAGCCATCCCATCCCGCAATATGCGCAATCCTTTTGTGACCCGCTCTAACCAGAAAATCTGCAACGCGCCGACCACCCTCAATGTTGGCAGAGGTAATCGAGCTATGCCCAGATCCATCCTGCCCACGATTGAACATCACCACAGGAATCCCCGCAACAGCGCAGCGTTGGGTGAGATCGGACGACATCGCGACAGAGGCAGCGATGATGCCATCCACTTGATAGTCGATGAGCTCTTCGACAACGTTGCTGATACTGTCTTGGGCATTTTCGGCCATAAAAACAAGGATATGATAACCCTCAGCCTTCAGCGCATTCGAGAGCCGCTCAAGCGCAACTGGATAAAACTGATTATCCAGATAAGCCACTACCAGCCCAATAATCCGACTTTTTCCCGTGATCATCGCCCGCGCCAACGAATTGGGGCGATACCCCAGTTCATCCGCCGCTTTGCGCACCTTCAACGCAGTTGATTTTGACGCGGAGGCCCCAGAAAACACTCGGCTCACCGCAGATTGGCTCACACCAGCAAGGCGCGCAACGTCGAGCGAAGTCGCCTTGAGTGTCATCATTGGCTCATGCCGCTTGGCACTGTGATTGGCCCCAAGTTAAGGGCTTTGTTGAATTCCCGCAGTCGCGCGAAGACATCAACACCAACTTGAGCGTAGAGATCCAGTAGATCCACGAGCACCCAGTTTTCACGAATCAACCCGTTTTCCATGCGCCAGAAGTCTAAACTTCGCAGCAGCACCTCTTTACCCGCAGGGGCAATGCCCATCCAACCATCATCAGACAGCGTCAGGCGCATATTTGGCCACCCCGTTTCGCAGACGTATTCGCCTTGCCCGAACCACTCCGACATCAAATCGCCCATCGCATCCAGCTTGCGATCCGGCATACCGCGAAGGAATGGGATCTGGTGCCAATTGCGGAACCCCGAAATGCCGCGCATGGTGCCGATGCCGGCAGGCCCGTACCAGTTGAAACGGGGATGCCAAAACTCATCCAGTTCCATGACCGCAGGATCAGGATCGCTTGGGTATTTGCACAGAGCAGTCAGCATGCCCATCACATGATCCATGGTCGCTTGACCATCGCCAGAAACGTTCAACCCGTCGCCACTCATCGGCGCAGGTGTGCAGAGAAACTTGCCGAGTTGCGGGGCCATCGGCCACGCGCCTGTTTGCATCATCAGCTCCGGCATATCCCAGATTGCTTGCATCGAGGTGATCTCGCCATCTTTGAGCTGATAAAACTCGTGATAACGCATATGCGCCAAATGCCCCGTCGGGGGAATATCCATGAAGGGCGCTATGAACGTGCCCATGTAGTTACCCATGCAGCCGATCCAGTCGCGCCCCTCTGGCGTGGTGCCAGCAAGTACGATCATATCGCGGCGCTCAAGGTCGGGCATGGCGGCATGAAGCGGTTCGATGCAAGTGCTCCAAAGCGCGTCTGGTCCCATCAAATCGCCAAACGGATGGCACATATGAAGTTCCGCATCGGGTGCAAACAAGTCGTGCATCGCCTTGCGAGTGGCAGTCTCTTCAACATCCATCATCGCCGATTGGAACGGCTTGATCAGTATTTTCAGGGCATCGGAGTTCATTCAGCGGCCGTTCCATATGGCACGTTCTTACCGCCATAACGACGGACCCTCAGGTTGCACTGTTCTGCATGACCCACGAACCCTTCCAGCATACACAATCGCGAGCCATATGCACCAATCTCTGCTGCAGCTTCATCTGTAGTGACACGCTGATAACTGTGCGTTTTTAAGAACTTGCCGACCCAAAGGCCACCTGTGTAGCGCCCTGCTTTCTTCGTTGGCAGCGTGTGGTTCGTACCAATCACCTTGTCGCCATTGGCTACATTTGTGCGCGGCCCCAGGAACAAAGCCCCGTAGGAATGCATATTTTCAAGGAACCAATCATCGCGGTCCGTCATAACTTGGACGTGCTCGGAGGCAATATCGTTGGCGACGGTCAGCATTTCGTCATAGGAGTCGCACAGGATAACTTCGCCGTAGTCTTCCCAGCTTGTGCGAGCGGTCTCTTTGGTTGGAAGAATTTCGAGAATGCGTTCGATCTCGACCAAGGTTTCTTCGGCCAATCTCTTCGAATTCGTGAGCAAGACCGCAGGCGAGTTATAACCATGCTCCGCCTGCCCCAACAAATCCGTCGCGCACATTTCTGCATCAACAGTGTCGTCAGCGATCACCATTGTTTCCGTCGGACCCGCGAACAAATCGATACCGACGCGACCAAAGAGCTGACGCTTGGCCTCAGCAACAAAGGCATTGCCCGGACCGACCAGCATATCCACAGGTTTGATCGTTTCCGTACCAATCGCCATCGCACCCACCGCTTGCATGCCACCCATCACGTAAATCTCGTGTGCGCCGCCCATATGCATCGCCGCAACAATTGCCGGATGCGGTTCACCGTTCATTGGAGGAGCAGACGCGATGATCCGAGGAACCTGCGCAACATTGGCCGTAAGCACCGACATATGCGCAGAAGCGACCATCGGGAACTTACCACCTGGCACATAGCAACCCACTGATTGTACAGGGATATTCTTGTGGCCCAGCACTACACCCGGCATGGTTTCCACTTCGATATCCGTCATTGACGCGCGCTGCGCTTCGGCGAAACGGCGAATTTGGACCTGCGCGAATTTGATATCCTCCATATCGCGCGCAGAAACTTTGCTCATCGCAGCGTCGATTTCGGATTGGTTCAAACGGAAGTTCTCAGGTTCATACTTGTCGAACTTCGCGCTCAACTCGCGCACAGCCGTATCGCCGCGCACCTCAATATCTCTCAGCGTATCCTCAACAATACCGCGCACCTTAGCATCATCTTCTGCGCGTTCCTCTTCGGGTTTGCCGGCTTTGAGCGTTGTGATGGCCATTGATTTCATCCTCGTCGTTTCGCCGCGTTAGACGCGGGTTATTTCTGTAAACAGCATATGTCGCAGGTCAGAGATCCAAGCCCATAATGGAAAACCAACGCATAGCTTCAGTTTCGTTCAAAGCCGTTCACCGGAAGTGGCGTCAAACAAATGGCAAATGCCCGCTGAAATTCCTCCGACGATCTCGTCCCCAATCTCTGCACGGAAAGTTTTGTCCGCCTTGATTGACACCAATGCACCCTCGATTTTGACAGTGACCATGGTTGAATCTCCAAGCAGCTCAAGTGAATAAACCGCAGCTTTCAATTGGCCTGCACCGCCGTCAGACCCAAGGCTTGCGTCTTCTGCGCGAAAGCCAAGCGTGATCGGGCCATCAGGACCATCCAGCCCAGGGATGCTGACATTAGGTGCGGTAAAGACACCGCCCCTTAATTCACCCTCAATCAGGTTCATCGCAGGGTTACCGATAAAGCTCGCCACGAACGTATTTGCGGGGCGATCGTAAATCTCTGTCGGCGTTGCGACCTGTTGGACGATGCCTTTGAACATAACAACAACGCGGTCCGCGAGGGTCATCGCCTCAATCTGATCGTGCGTCACGTACACCGTCGTCACTTTCAGCTCATGCGAGAGGTTTTTGATCTGTGCACGTGTCGACACACGCAGCTTCGCGTCCAAATTCGAGAGCGGTTCATCCATCAAGAACACATTTGGGCGACGCACAATCGCTCGGGCCAAAGCAACACGCTGGCGTTGACCACCAGACAGCTCAGCCGGGCGGCGGTCTAGAAATTCTGTCAACTCAACCATCTCGGCCGCGCGCCGTACGCGTGCGTCTTGCTCGGCAGGATCAGACTTACGCACCTTTAAGGGAAAGCGGATATTTTCATATACGTTCATGTTGGGGTACAGCGCGTAACTTTGGAACACCATCGCCACGTCGCGATCCTTGGGATCAAGATCGTTAACGCGAACGCCATCAACAATAATGTCGCCCCCGCTGGCATCTTCAAGACCGGCAATCATCCGCATCGTTGTAGTTTTTCCACAACCCGAGGGGCCGAGAAGCACCAGAAACTCCTGATCGGCTATGGTCAGATCAAAATCGTGAACACCAACGAAGTCGCCCCATCGTTTTGAGAGGTTACGCAGCTGAATTTCGGCCATTGGGAGTTCCCTTTTTGCATACGAATGCACAAACCTTATCCGCGAATCGTTTCTTCGCGCAAGCCTTTGTTTGTTAGCGCTTACAACGTGGAACCTCAGATTATTCCTTGCACGCTTTTCGATTCGTGGCATAGTCTTGCAATCGTATGCAAGCACTTGGCGATTCGTCATATTCGCATCATAAGATAAGAACAAACGGCTCGAAAAGCAGGCCACACAACACACACGGAGGTTCTTGAACCATGTATTCTTGGAAAAATTTCGCGGCGACGACAGCATTCGCTGTTCTGTCCGGCACAACAGCAATGGCGTCTTGCGGCGTTGACGCAGGTCGCGTCAGCATCGTTGGCAATGAATTCCCAGCAATTAAAACAGTCGCGGCGGGCGCCGCGTCTTGTGCAGGTTTGGACGTGTCTTCAAACCTTACAGCAGACCACCAGAAGATTAACGTTGCGGGCATGTCCGGCGATCCAGCAGAGTACACATCTGCGATTATCGCCAACTCGTCAGTTGTTGCGTTGATCAACGAAGATGTTGTGCGTCCTTTGGATGATCTCGTCGCCGCACACGGCGCGGACATCCCAAAGAACCAGTTGATCACAATCGACGGCAAAATCTATGCGGTTGCTTTCATGGCCAACGCTCAAACGCTCGCATACCGCGCAGATGCGCTTGAGAAAATCGGCATGGAGCCACCAGCAACATACGAAGACATGCTCGCAGCGGCTGAGAAAATGCGCGAAATGGGCATCGCAGAGAACCCAATCGGCGGCGCTTACAAAGCTGGCTGGAACCTCGCGGAAGAGTTCGTGAACATGTACATCGGCCACGGCGGCGAATTCTTCAAGCCTGGCTCTGCCGAAGTTGCGATCAACAATGGTCAAGGTAAAGCAGCACTTGAGATGATGAAGGCGCTGACTGCGTATATGAACCCTGACTACCTGACGCACGATTCCAACGCGACAAACGCGGAAATGGAAGCGGGCAACGTGATGATGATGAACATGTGGGGCTCTCGCATGGGCAACCTCATGGACGACGAAGGTGCTGAGCCGGAAGTCTATGAAAACATCAAAGTTGGCGCGCCTATGACTGTCGGCGGCGGCTCTATCCCAGCATCCACGCTTTGGTGGGACGGCTGGACTGTTGCAAAGAACGTGTCTGACGAAGATGCTACAGCAACATTCCTTGCGATGAAAAACGGCGTGAGCCCAAGCATCTTGACCGATGAAACAATGACGCAAGCGGTTTGGATGATCGACGGCTACACACCTGGTCCGGTCAACGACGGCGTATTCGCAGCGATCAACATGAGCGCGCAGCCATACCCAATGTTACCATTCATGGGCCTTCTGCACACGGCGCTTGGCGACAACATCGGCGATTTCTTGCAAGGCAAAGAAAGCGCAGAGCAAGCACTGACAGATATCGAAGCGGCTTACTCCTCTGCAGCAAAAGAAAAAGGCTTCCTTCAGTAGATACTGAGCGGTCCTATCTTTAAGGGAGGGGCAGTGCGTCTGCCCCTCTTACCCTCCCCCCAAAAAAACACCCTATTTTCCATAAGTGAAAGCGCCAGCGATGAAGCACAAAACATTCTTCTGGTTCGTTCTTCCCTCAGCTTTGGCAATGCTGCTTTTCATCTTTTTACCGATGGTTTCGATCGTCGTGCAGTCACTTCACGTCTCGCATGAACAGGTCATCATCGAAGTCGAAAACTGCGGCCCTTTTGGTTGTCGCCAATCCACAACAGTAGACCAAGAAGCGACCGAATCGTTGCGCGACGCCAAACCGCTTGGGCAATTCGCAGGTCTCACCACCTATATGGATCGCGGCCACTTGGCCGTAAATGAGGTCGGCGACGCTTGGAACGCAGCCCGAGGCTGGCGCGATTTCGGTGGACGTATGCTGAATCTTCCATTCTACAAAGCGATGGCTTTTACGCTCACCTTCACCTTCGTTGTGACACCGCTTGTCATTATCCTCGGCTTTTTGATCGCCGTGGCCGTCAACAGCGCCACAAAATTGATCCGAGGACAGCTTATCTTTGTCTCCCTATTGCCAATGATGATCACACCGCTTGTGGGCGCGCTGATCCTGTTTTGGATGGTCGACGCGCGAGGCATTGTGGGGGCGTTTTTACAAGACATTTCCGGTGATCCAAACCTGTCGATTAAAGCGTCAACGCCGCTGATGTGGATTATGCTTATGGTTTACGGCGTGTGGCACTCCGCCCCCTTCGCCTTCATCGTCTATTACGCAGGCTTGCAAACGGTGAATACAGAAACGCTAGAATCCGCGATGATCGATGGTGCTTCGCGCGCGCAGCGCATTCGCTATGTTGTCCTGCCCCACCTCCTGCCGCTGACAACCTTCATCGCGCTGATGCAATTGATGGATAACTTCCGCGTCTTTGAACCGATCATCAGCTTTTCAGCCTCTGCACATGCGACCTCGCTCAGCTGGGCGATCTTTAATGACCTTGGAGGCGAGACCCGTCAGTTGTCTTCGGCGGCTGCGACCTCTGTGCTGACAGTGATCGGCGTTATAATTCTTTTGACCCCTGTGCTGATCCGCACATGGCGCGACTTTGGGCGGAAATAAAACATGTCTAGCAAAGCACATAAGAAACCCCTCCCGCTCACACTTTTCATTACGGTCGTCTTGGGCGCGTGGCTTGTTCTTGCAGCCTTCCCGTTCTTGTGGACGCTCTGGGGATCGTTCAAGGTCGAGGGTGATTTTTTCTCCAAAGCCAATTGGGCTGCGGCCCTGACAGGTGAGCTGACCCAAACGGAAACCGGCGGCAGCGTTACGGGCAGCGGGTACTATGGGGCATGGATCGAGGAAGAGTTCTGGCGCGCGGCTTGGAACTCCACTCTCGTGTGCTTTTTTGTGGTGACCATATCACTGACCCTTGGCACGCTGGGGGGCTACGCGCTTTCGCGCTCACCACACCGTTATGCGTTCTGGTTCCTAATTATCGCATTGGTCTTTCGCGCCTTACCGCAGATCACCTTAGTCTCAGGCTACCTACCAGTGTTTTTCGAATTCAACATGTGGGGCTATCTGCCTACAGCCATCGTCGTATTGATCGCGATCAACCAGCCCTTCACGCTTTGGATGCTGCATTCCTTCTTCAAAAACATCCCGCAAGATCTGGACGAGAGCGCGATGGTAGACGGATGCAACCGTTTCCAAGCCTTCCGGCATGTGATCGTGCCCGTCATGTGGCCCGGCGTGATCACGACAGGCCTGTTCTCGTTCCTTCTCGCTTATAATGATTTTGCGGTGACGACACTGTTGTTGAACCAAGACAACCAAACGATGATCCCAAAGATCGGCAGCTTCCTTGGCACCACGCAGACCAAAGGTAATGTGATGTTCGCGGTCTCAGCGGTTGTGTCGGTGACTGCGCCCTTGTTCGTGATGATCCTCGTCTTCCAACGTCAGATCGTGTCAGGCCTCACAGCGGGTGCGGTAAAGGGCTAAACTCTAAAGCACATCGCCATAATCATAGATCAAAGGTCTAGGGTGTGCTTGATAGTTTTGCGGAAAATCTTTGGATCGCCGAAGGAAACTGCGTTGATTTTCACGGCTTTCCCTATCCGATCCGCAGTGTAGTCGTTCGACTTGAGAACGGTGATATTTGGATCTGGTCGCCTATCGATTTTGGCGAAGCCTTAGCCGCAAAGATCGAAGTGCTTGGGCAGGTTAAACATCTGATCAGCCCAAACAAATTCACCATCTATTTCTAATTGATTGGCAAGAAAGTTTTCCAAATGCCAGACTTTGGGGACCCGCGTCGACTGTGAGAAAGCATGATGATCTCACGTTTCAGACAGCCCTTACACAAACGGCACCAGACGCATGGCTAGGTGAAATCGATCAATTCCATGTGACAGATCCATTTGCCATGGATGAAATCCTATTCTTTCACTAAAGCTCCAAAACCTTGATCGGCGCCGATTTTTCCGAAAACTTCTCGAAAGGCTTCCTAGATCAAAATTGGCGACCAAAGCAGCGTATTCTTGCAAAGTTTACAGGGATCACAGAAGACAATGAACATAAAAAAGTGGTGATGGCATACGGCGTTTACAACACTCTCAAGGGCACGACTATTTGAAGAAGAGCCTGTCTCGGATTTGACCTAACCAATGGCTCTTTAGATACAAAAATCGCGGCTCAGTTGCTTGGGCCGCGATTTAAATTTTTTCGCGTAAGGCCAATCTACTTCGTTATGATCTCCGGCCCCATAAAGTAGGTCGGCAAGAAGGTCGAAATCGCCGGTATATACGTGACCATAATCAGGAAAACGAAGAGTACGGCGAGGAACGGCAGCGCCGCTTTCACAACGCGCATCATTGGCATGCCAGCCACACCAGAGGTCACAAACAGGTTGAGACCTACAGGCGGCGTAATCATCCCGATCTCCATGTTCACAACCATGATGATACCAAGGTGGATCGGATCAATCCCCAACTCAATCGCAATCGGGAACACCAACGGCGCGACGATCACGATCAAACCTGACGGCTCCATAAACTGACCACCGATCAGCAGGATCACATTGACGATCACCAGGAACATCACCGCACCAAAGCCCGCTTGCAACATCGCACCTGCGATCTGCTGTGGGATTTGCTCGTCAGTCAGGACATGCTTCAAGATCAACGCGTTGGCAATGATGAACATCAAGGTCACCGTCAACTTGCCTGCTTCAAACAACGTATCGCGCGTGTCTTTGTGGAAGAACGCAGTGACCAAAGCGATAGGCTTTTCAAGCAGACTTAGATTGCGCAGCCCCTCACCTTTATAAAGCGGACCCATATCGCGATAGATAAAGTTCGCAATAAAGAACGCATAGACCGCGGCCACGGCCGCGGCCTCTGTCGGAGTGAAGATACCACCGTAGATGCCGCCTAAGATGATCACGATCAGAAACAAGCCCCAGCCTGCTTCCGCACCTGAAGCCCAGACTTCACCCCAGCCCTTCCACTCGCCTTTGGGCATGTTGCGCATTTTCGCGATGGCATAGATCGTCACCATCAACATCGTTCCAGCCATCAGACCCGGGATGACGCCCGCAAGGAACATACGGCCCACGGAAACATCCGTGGCAGAGGCATAGACAACCATCACGATGGACGGCGGAATGAGGATACCAAGCGTACCAGCGTTGGCGATTACACCAGCCGCGAAGTCCTTAGTATAGCCCACCTGCACCATGCCCGCGATGACGATGGAGCCGATGGCAACAACTGTCGCAGGGCTAGAGCCTGAGAGCGCTGCGAAGAGCATACACGCGAAGACACCCGCGATTGCCAGGCCTCCAGGCAGATGGCCAACAATGGCAATCGAGAAACGAATGATCCGAGCCGCAACGCCGCCTGTGGACATAAAGCTAGAGGCTAGAATGAAGAACGGGATCGCAAGTAGCGTGTAGTGCCCTGCCATCGCTTGGAAAAACGTCTGCGCGATTGAGGCAAGCGAAGTGTCACTTAGCACCAACAAAAAGATGATCGATGAAAAGCCAAGCGAGATCGCGATTGGGACACCGACCAGCATAAGACCGATCACCATGGCAAAAAGAACTGCAACTTCCATGCCTTAGCCCTCCCGATTGAGATGTGCGACGTCTTCGACGGCATCTTCTGCTTCGTGACTCACGATGATTGTCGCTTGTTTGCCACGCACAACGCGAATGCCCACTTGAACAAAGCGGAATAGCAATAGTGCAGCCCCAAATGGCAACATCGCATAAGGAATGAAACGTGGAATTTTCTCGTATTCTTCGCCCTGATTGAACATGTCCTCAAGGAACCGCAGAACTTCTGGCAGATAGATGTCATCCACCTCATACCACGCCTGATCGCGGCTATTCTCGAACCCCGTCGGGAACCAGCGACCGGATGTGGCATCAAACCCTGCGAAGGGTGCCCAGTAATCCCACGATCCTTTAAGCAATAAAAACGCGTAAGCGATACACACTGCAATGGCGATAATCGCAAAGACCCGTTTCACGGGCGTGCCGAAGAGGTTAATGATCGCATCGACACCCAAATGCGCGGTCACTTTCACCGCGTAGCTGATGCCAAATAATACCAGCCAAGCAAAAAGGAAGGAGACCATCTCAAGCCCCCAGATTAACCCTGTGTTGAAGCCATAGCGCAGGACCACATTGGTAAAGGTGATCAAGGTCATGAGGCCAAGGATCAGCGCAATCGCTGTCTCTTCGATCTCATTCACAGCGCGGCCCAATGCAGTTTGCGGCTCAAAATGCGCAGACATGCCGGTGCCTCCCTATTCTGTTCTGGGTGAATTCATATCTCACTCCGGCACGGATGCATGCGCCGGAGTGAACCACATAACGTGGAATTAGTGCTTCGCGTTGATCGCTTGCGCGGCGTCGATGTTCTCTTGACCCACGTCCTCTTTGAACTGGTCCCACACAGGCATCATCGTGGTGACCCACTCTTGACGCTGCTCAGCGGTCAGCTCACGTACAACACCGCCCGCATCCAGAATGGACTGACGTGCAGCTGCGTTCACAGCAGTGGATTCGGAGTTACGTGTCGCCGTCACTTCCTCGACAATCGTGCCCAATTGGCTGCGCACGTCATCCGGCAGACCGTCCCAGAAATCCGTGGACGTCACAACAAGATAGTCAATGATACCGTGGTTGGTTTCAGTGACGCCATCCTGCACTTCAAAGAACTTCTTGCCGTAGATGTTGGACCATGTGTTTTCCTGACCATCCACAACGCCTGTCTGCAATGCGCCGTAAACCTCAGAGAAAGCCATCGGCTGCGGAGATCCGCCAATCGCTGCCATCTGCGCTTTGAGAACGTCAGAGTTCTGAACGCGGAACTTAAGGCCATTCGCATCTGTTGGGGACTCAAGCGCAACATTTGCAGACATCTGCTTCATGCCA
>DS995276.1:2597482-2716128 GCA_000156115.1 Rhodobacteraceae bacterium HTCC2083 | reverse complement strand
AGTTCATCAAAGAGCGCTGTGTTTGTGCGCCCCAATACTTATCCGTCGGAACCTCTAATGGGCCAAAGCTGTCGGTTTCTGTGCGGGTCGTGGACATGGGACGCTCTGAGATGCGGGGGCTGGTATACAATTGCATGCCGTTTACGCTGAAAAGCTATGTGCGTGCAATTAAAGAAAGGTAAAAACGCGCGCCTTACTTGCGAAACGCATCCAAAGATACGATCTCTGCATCCTTCTTAGGGGCATCTTCTTCATCGACGAGCATGATCTCAGCAGGTTCGGTTTCGGGAGCCTCTTGGTCAACAGAATGCAGCGCTGGTTCTTCTTCATCGTCCTCGTCCGCCTCAAAACGCAGGCCGAATTCGACGGAGGGATCAACAAAAGTGCGAAGTGCATCAAAAGGGATATTCAGCGGTTCTGGCGCGTCGCCAAAGTTCAAAGTGATCGAAAAGCCGTCATCGCGAATATCGAGATTGTCGAACCAATGCTGTACCACGACAGTCATTTCTGCAGGATAGCGTTCGCGCAACCAATCTGCGATTTGCACATCAGGGTGGGTGGTATCAAACGTGATAAAGAAGTGAACGCCAGTCGGAATGCAATAGCAATTCGAAGTACTAAACCGGGAGGGCCGTCGTACTTTTGATCTCCTCCATCGACAAAAGTGCTGTCACATTATGCACCTTCACCTCTGAAATCAGCGCTTGATAAAACACATCATAGGCCCGCGCATTCTGCACGCGCACTTTCAAAATATAATCAATATCCCCTGCCAAACGATGCGCTTCTTGCACCTCCGCGCGCTCCAAAAGCGCCTTCAGAAACGCCGCTTGCCAGCTCGCGTCATGCTCCGACGTGCGGATCAATACAAAGAAACAGGCCTCAAATCCCAAAGCCTCAGCATCCAGTTGTACTGTCTGCGCCCCTATAATGCCCGCCTCACGCATTTTGCGGATACGATTCCACACGGGCGTCTTGCTCGACCCTACTTCACGGGCGATTTCATCCAGCGACCGGTCCGCATCCACTTGAAGCGCGCGTAGGATTTTTCGATCTGTATCGTCTATTCGGGTAGCCATTCGCAATTCCTCTCATTATCAGAACGTATAGACTAAAAATATACTCATTGCAAAATAACTTCCCTATCAAACCCCAGCATCTAGTAAAAAATCAGAATATCTTCCTATATAACGGCTAGAAATCAACTGAATGGAGCCGCCTTATGGATCACTTCCCAATCTTCGTCGCCCTCGCAGGTCGCCGTGTGATCCTCGCAGGCGGTGGTGAGGCCGCATTGGCGAAACTCCGCCTCCTCCTCAAAACAACCGCGCGCATCACAGTGTTCAGCCCCACAGCGGCTCCCGAGATCGAACAGTGGCACGCGGCAGGCAAGCTCTCCTATATTGCACGCTCCATCGCGCCAGGTGATGCTATGTGTGCCGTGCTGGCCTATGCCGCAGATGAGGATGACGTCCTTGATGCGCGTACCTTTAAAATCGCCCGCGCTGATGGTGCGATGGTGAACATCGTCGATAATCTCGGCGACAGCCAATTCATCACCCCTGCCATCGTGGATCGTGATCCCGTCACGATCGCAATCGGAACAGAAGGCGCAGCACCTGTGCTCGCCCGCGCGATCAAAGCAGATCTCGAAGAACGTTTGCCGCAAAAGCTCGGCACACTCGCGCGTATCGGCAAAACCTTTCGCAAGGCCGCAAATGTGCTGCCAATGGGCCGCGCGCGCCGCGACTTTTGGCGGGACTATTATTTCAACAGCGGCCCCAAAGCTGACAGTGAGACCAATATCCAGGCGGCCCTTGGCGCCACACTCAGCAAGCATATTGCCCAGAAATCCCGCACCGCACATATCGCTTTTGTTGGTGCAGGTCCTGGGGATTCCGAACTCCTTACCCTCAAAGCGCGCAAAGCTATTGATGAGGCGGATGTCATTATCCACGACCGCCTCGTCACTGGTGAAATCCTTGAACTTGCGCGCCGCGAAGCACTGATTATCGATGCAGGCAAAGAGGGTTTTGGCCCCTTCATGAGCCAAGATCACATCAACACGCTGATCGCAGAACACACTCAGAGCGGCGCTCAGGTTGTGCGGCTCAAATCTGGTGATCCTACCATCTTTGGCCGCCTTGATGAAGAAATTGAAACCTGTCAAGCCCATGATATCGCTTACTCTATTATCCCGGGCATAACGGCTGCCTCCGCTGCGGTCGCAAGCATCGGGCAAAGCTTCACACGCCGTGGACGCAATGGGTCTGTCCGGTTCCTAACAGGACACGACATGAAGGGTTTCGCAGATCATGATTGGGCGACACTTGCAAAACCGGACGCGGTCGCCGCGATCTACATGGGCAAGAAAGCCGCGCGTTTCGTACAAGGACGCTTGCTGATGCACGGTGCGGATCGCTTGACCCCCGTCACCCTAATCGAGAACGCATCGCGCCCTGATCAACGCATCATTCCAGCAACCGTCGAAACCCTAGCGGAGATCACTGCTGTCACAGGCCCTGCGGTCATTTTCCTTGGCCTCGCCCCGCGCGAAGCTGCAAGTTCACTCGCCGATCTCCCACAAGAGGAATTCGCATAATGTCCCATTCTTTCACGCCCAAAGTCGTCACCGCAAACGCGCTTTTAGAGGGCGATGTTGTTTACCTCACCAACGATGATCGTTGGACGCGTTCCTTGAAAGACGCGGTTTTGCTGATGGATGAAGCCGACGCAGACCTACGCCTGCTGCAAGCCCAAGCGCAAACAGGCGTGATCGTCGGAGCCTACCTTGCGGACATGCAAGACGGCCCAGACGGCCCTGAACCAACCCACTTTCGCGAGGCCTTTCGCCGCAAAGGCCCGTCCAATTACGCACATGGCAAACAGGAGCAATTCTGATGTACGCATATAGTGATTTCGACAAGAGCTTTCTCGCCTCGCGCAACGCACAGTTCCGCGCACAAGTGGAGCGCCGCATAGCCGGCCATCTGACCGAGGATGAATTCAAACCCCTGCGCCTAATGAACGGCGTTTATTTGCAACTTCACGCTTACATGCTGCGTGTGGCCATTCCTTATGGCACGCTCAACAGCGGACAAATGAATATGCTCGCGCATCTCGCGGACAAGTATGACAAGGGATATGGCCATTTCACCACGCGCCAGAACATCCAATACAATTGGCCTGAGTTGCGCGATATTCCCGATATGCTCGACGAACTTGGGACCGTGGAAATGCACGCGATCCAGACATCTGGCAACACCATCCGCAATGTCACCGCGGACCATTTCGCGGGTGCTGCCGCCGATGAAATTGCCGATCCACGCCCTGTGGCCGAACTGATCCGTCAATGGTCCACTGATCACCCCGAGTTCCAGTTCCTGCCACGCAAATTCAAAGTAGCCGTTACAGGGTCCGAGAGCGATCGCGCCGTAACGCGTGCGCATGATATCGGGCTGCGCATGCTCGAACGCGGCGGTGTCGCAGGTTTTGAAATTATTGTTGGCGGTGGTCTGGGCCGCACACCGATGCTTGGTAAAGTCATCGCTGAGTTCTTGCCACGTGAAGATCTACTGCCGTATCTAGAGGCGATCGTGAGCGTCTATAACCTGCTTGGACGTCGCGACAACAAATACAAAGCCCGCATCAAAATCACCGTACACGAGAACGGCTTAGACAAAATCCGCGACCTCGTTAACGAGCGCTTTGTTGCGATCAAAGCCCGCTTCAACGGCATTGATCAGGAGTTATTCAAAGGGATTGAGGCCGCTTTCGCCGCGCCTAATTTCGCGGTGAAACCTATTGAGACGTATGAGGCCGCCTACAAAAGCGACCCCGTGTTCCGAGCTTGGTCTGATACAAATCTGCACGACCACAAGGCGGACGGCTATGCGATCGTGACCGTCTCCATGAAAGCTCATGGCGCGACACCGGGCGATGCGAGTTCTGCTCAAATGCGTGTGCTTGCGGATATTGCCACGCGCTTTGGTCATGATGAGTTGCGCATCTCTCACGAGCAGAACGTGATCCTCCCCCATATCCATAAGTCCGACCTGCCAGAGGTGCATAACATCCTTAAAGCAAACGGCTTGGGCACGGCTAACATCGGTCTGATCTCCGACATCATCGCTTGCCCCGGAATGGATTACTGCGCCCTTGCGACTGCACGCTCTATCCCAATTGCGCAGCAAATTGCGACCCGTTTTGACGAGTTGAAACTCGAGCATGAAATTGGCGAGTTGAAGATTAAAATTTCCGGCTGCATTAACGCCTGCGGCCATCACCATGTAGCCCATATCGGCATTCTCGGCCTCGATCGTGCTGGCGTGGAAAGCTACCAGATCACGCTTGGCGGCGATCACACAGAAACTGCCACGATTGGCGAACGGGCGGGACCGGGTTTCTCAGCGGATGACATCATCCCAGCGATTGAACGTCTGGTAGCGACCTATATTGAGCTCCGCGAGAATGACGAAGAAATCTTCATCCAAACCTACCGTCGCCTAGGCCTCGCCCCTTTCAAAGCGGCGCTTTACACCGATGAGAAAGCTCGCGCAAATGCCGCATGAGCCACTAAATGAGCGTCTTTCGCGCGAACATCGTGCATTAGAGGCCACAAGCGCGATCCGTCTTGGGCAAAGCGATCCACAAGTTGGACAAATCGCGCTGGTTTCTGGCTTTGGTGCAGATTCAGCTGTGCTGCTACACCTTGCGGCACAGCTTGTCCCTGACATGCCGGTGTTGTTTTTAGACACAGGCAAACATTTTAATGAAACCTTACAATACCAGCGTGAACTCGCGAGCGAACTTGGCTTACAAGACCTCAGAACGATCAAACCTGACGCCAATGCCATTGCAGAGACCGACCCTTACGGCGCGCTCTACTCCCATGCTCCCGATGCCTGTTGCGACCTTCGCAAGACCCAGCCTTTGACCCTCGCGCTCAAGGGGTTTGACGGGTGGATTACAGGACGCAAACGTCATCAAAGTGTTAGCCGCGCCAAGATGAATGTGTTTGAGATCGACGGCCAAAGCCAACAGCTCAAGATTAATCCATTAGCCCATTGGAGCGCCCAAGATGTTGCGCAGTACATGCGCGATCACGCCCTTTTGCCGCATCCTTTGGTCGCACGTGGTTTTCTTTCTATCGGCTGCTCGCCTTGCACAAGTGCCACACTAAGCGGCGAGGATCCTAGAACCGGGCGTTGGCGCGGCACAGCCAAAGACGAATGCGGCATTCACATTTCCCGCGCCTTGAAGCAGGACGCGATCTCAGAAAAGGCAGTTTAAGATGAACACATTGATCACTGACACAGGCTTTAACCTTGATGATTTCACCGCTAGGTTTGACGGTATCACCGCACTAGATCTTGCCAGTGAAGCTGACCCAACAACACTGGAGATTTCGGATCAAATCACGATGATCCGCGTGGACTTTCCCAGTTTCGCAGATGGGCGTGGCTTTACCATCGCGCGTCAGTTGCGCCTGCGCGGCTACACAGGTCGCTTGCGTGCAAAGGGGCACATTATCGCAGATCAATACGCCATGGCTCGCCGCGCGGGCTTTGACGAGGTTGAGATCAACGCAAGCCTTGCGCAGCGCCAGCCTGAGCCGGATTGGCTTGCGCGTAGCGATTGGCAAGCGGACGACTATCAGGCACGCCTACGCGGCTAGGCCGCGCGCCTACCCTTCCCAAAACAGAAAATCCATATTACACGAGGAAACGGAACTTAAATTCCGTTTGTACACATATGAATGAGATGACCTCCGTGACCACTCAAACCGCCCCTAAGACGCCCACGCTTCCTGACGCACAAACCGTGACACAGGTGAAACATTGGACGGATCGCCTGTTCTCGTTTCGCATGACGCGCCCCGCTTCCATGCGCTTTCGCTCGGGCGAGTTTGTGATGATTGGCCTTATGGGCGACGTGAACGAGAAAACCGGCAAAGCGAAACCACTTTTGCGCGCCTATTCCATCGCCTCGCCGTCATGGGATGAGGAGCTTGAATTTTATTCGATCAAAGTGCCCGACGGCCCGCTGACCTCCAAATTGCAACACATCGGAGTGGGCGACGAGATCATTTTGCGCCCCAAACCTGTGGGCACATTGGTGCATGACGCGCTGATCCCCGGCAAAAGGTTGTGGTTCTTTGCGACAGGCACGGGCTTCGCGCCCTTTGCGTCGCTTCTTCGCGAACCTCAAACCTATGAGGATTACGACGAGGTGATCATTACACACACCTGCCGCACTGCGGGTGAGCTGACCTATGGACGCGAGCTGATCGAGGCCTTGGAGCATGATGAATTGCTCAACGAGGTGATTGGCGATGAGTTTTGGAAAAAGATCAAATACTACCCCACCACGACGCGCGAAGAGAGCGCGAAAATGGGGCGGATCACTGATCTGATCAACTCTGGCGACGCCTATGCAGAGCTGGGTGTAGAACCACTAAGTGCGGAAAACGACCGCGCGATGATTTGCGGCAATCTTGCGTTTAATCTTGAACTCAAAGCGATGCTGGAAGCGGCAGGACTTGAAGAAGGGGCGAATTCAAAGCCAGCGCAATATGTGGTTGAGAAGGCGTTTCTGGACTGACATCAAAGGGTGCGTGATATCACGCACCCTACGAAAACGTTTCGCGAGCGAAACGTTTTAGCGAATATCATCTGATGGTTAACCCACAGACCAGTAGCGCGCCAGCGGCACACCTTCTATCGTGATGCGATGCATCAAACGCGCATGGGCAGCGTAATCCGCACAGGCTGAATGCTGGACCAAAAGTTTATCCCAGATTGCGATGCAGCTCTCTTTCCATGCAATGCGCAGGTATATTCGGGCCGTGTCGCATGAGCATATAGCATGGCCAACAAAGGCGCACTTTCCCAAGCACTCCACCCCTCAAACTGAACCGTGAAATCGCCGTTTACATAAAGACAAGGCGCGCCAGTATCGGGGTGCGCAATGACGACCGGGTGTTTTATCGGCGCACGAAAGGCCGAAGTTTCCGCATCAATACCAACTTTGCTCTCTGCAAAACTGCCATCGGAATGTATAGCGTTCAAATTAAGCAGCGTCGCCTTCAAGCCAGTACTTAAACCTTCATAAGCGGCAGTCATGGAGGCAAACAAAGCATCCCCACCAAAGGGCGGCAAATGTGCGCGCTGCGAGGATCGAGCACATTGCAGGGGCCGGATCATAAAAATGATCCGTGTGCCACGTCCCGCCGATAACCCGCTTCATATCGGGCGATGTGGGCACTTCGGCTATATTGGGATGACTCGCGACAGGAGTAAAAAACGGTTTATGTCGACGGTGCCAAACCGCTTTGCCAGTGCAATATGTGCATCCGGTGTGAGGGATTGATTTCGGATCACAACGACGCCGTAGCTGAAAAGTGCATCGCGCAGAGAGATGAACCAATCCTTCGAGAGAGCATTCAAATTAATCGATGTGATTTCAACGCCAAAGGGTCCTGAAAGTTTCATTATGTGCATATCAGCTCCTTTACACCTACAATGGAGCTTGTTCGGACGCGATTTGGCAAGAAAAAACCCCGCACCCAAATGCGAAGTTTTAGGGTTTCAACAAAGCAGGGCTTTGACTTACATGCCAAGCGCAGTTTTGATTTGCTCAAGCACACCATTGAGGAGCTCAGGATTGTCCTTTGCGCCGTCCAGGGCTGTTTTGAGCGCAGTTTTCTTCAAAGCGCCAAGCTCGGAACCATCTATCATCTCACCGACTTTGTCCAAGTTGAAGCCTTCTGGTGTCAGCAAATCAGCCATGCCGCCAGCAGCTTCTTCTGTTGCAGCGGCTACTGTTTCTGTTGCTTCTGCGGCTTCTGCGGTTGCTGGTTCCGCAGCTTCAGCGGCGGCAGCTTCTTCGGCGGCGGCTGCCACGGCATCGGCTTCTGCTTTTGCAGCGACAGCGGCTTCCTCTTCCAGCTTCGCAGCAGCGGCGGCCGCCTCTTCTTCTACCTTAGCAGCAGCGGCGGCAACTTCTGCGGCTTTGTCTGCTTCAGCTTGCGCCATCGCGGCTTTCTCAGCTGCGTTGTTGGCGTAAACCATGTAACCGCCGCCCAACACGACAGCTGCCAGGACAACCCAAATCAAATTCTTCATGAAACTTTCCCTTGAGATAAACTTTTCGCATTCAGCACACGTTCCTGAATGCTGCGATCGCGAAATGAGCGCTTGCGCGTTTAAACACAAGGGGAAAACATGCCCAAACGACCCAAGATCAGCGATTTGGCGCTTGAAGACTGCGCACGCAACCTTTACCCTACGGCTTTGAATTTAAAGCCATCTAAGGATAAATACCATAGCCCGCAGACCACACAATGCGCCACCACAGCGCGACACCGGACCTCGTGTTAACGATAAAATCCGCTCTCCTGAGATCCGCCTGATTGGCGCAGAAGGTGAAAACGTTGGGGTAATCCACCCTGCAAAAGCCCTGATCATGGCCGAAGAAGTTGGTCTTGATCTGGTGGAAATTTCCCCCAACGCCAATCCGCCCGTCTGCAAAATTATGGACTTTGGTAAGTTCAAATACGAGACGCAAAAGCGTGAAGCCGAAGCGCGTAAGAAGCAGAAGATCATCGAGATCAAAGAGGTCAAGTTCCGTCCAAACACGGATACGAATGACTATGAAGTGAAGATGCGCAACGTCTATAAGTTCTTGGAAAACGGAGATAAAGTGAAAGTCACTTTGCGTTTCCGCGGTCGTGAGATGGCGCACCTTAACCTTGGTCGCGAGTTGTTAGAGCGCGTTGCTGCCGACACCAAAGAACATGGCCGTGTCGAGAACTTCCCAAAGATGGAAGGCCGTCAGATGGTAATGTTGATCGGCCCATTACCGAAATAATCCGAGCCTTTTTTAAAACCCTGAAAGTCCGGCCAATGTGCCGGACTTTTTGTTTTCAAAGATCGGTTTTGTGGGATGCCTAAACTCTCGTCGATGTGGGGTCCCGCGCAGCACATCAAAACACCCAACTTATGCGAATCCTATTTGGCCCGCCTTGGGCGTGGCCGCGTCGGTATTTCTTTCAACAACCCACCGACACCCATACCTGCAATATCTGCGCTGCTGACAGGCACGCCACAAAGCACACGGCTCAATACTTTATCAGCGCCGTTCAATGCGGGCGAACGCGCACATCCCGGCAGGCCAATCACACTGCGCCCGTCTAAATCACCGATAAACAAAAGGTTTCCGGGATCAACCGGCATTCCAAAGCGGATCAGATGCCCCCCCGCGTTGACAAGCGCGGCAGGCGCCACATCAGCAGGGTCCGACGTTGCAGAGCCAGTCAAAATAAGAATGAGATCGCCCTGCGCCTTCTGGATCGTTCTCGTGAGCGGTGCGATTCCATGTGGGCACGTCACCGTTTCGACCAAAAGCGCATCTAGTGCGTTCAAACGGGCCTCGGTGGCTGCGATTGCTTTCGTCTCATCCGCATTTTCGCGGATTTGTGTGATGATCAGCGACACGCTCATCGAAGTGGGTGCGGCGAGCTTGACCGCTCCGCTCGCCAGCGCGCAGGCCGCTTCCAAATCAATATCCGGCACGGCATAAGAGATGATTTTCACCGTCCCCAACATTCCGCCTTGATGCATTTGATGGTGATCAGGCACGCTCGCGAAAGTGATCATCGGGTTCAGGGCGTTCATCTGCGTGAGCTGCTCCACATCCAAAAGTGCCACGCCCGCATGATCCGCCATAATGTTCACCCGTCCTGTCGCGGCGGCGGTTGCGCGAAGCCCGTTTGCCCCGTCCAAAAGAGCCTCCCCAAGTCGTCGCGCGGCGTCGTTTTCTTCGACATCGCCCACTTCCAAAGTGGCGACCGTCACCCGTTCGATGCCCGCATTCAGCAACGCGTCGATGTGTTCCACAGCCACCACCGCTCCCTTGCGTAGTAGTCCCTTTGGCAGCTCTATAGAATGGGCCAAAATACTGCCCTGCGTGTCTGTTGTTGGGCGCTCGGCAAAAATCATGCGAGGCCTTTGCGGAGCACTTGCGTCATCTCGGCAATGATCGAAATCGCGATTTCAGACGGGCTGCTCGCGCCGATATCT
This sequence comes from Rhodobacteraceae bacterium HTCC2083, assembly GCA_000156115.1. GTDB lineage: Bacteria > Pseudomonadota > Alphaproteobacteria > Rhodobacterales > Rhodobacteraceae > Planktotalea. The sequence goes on along the minus strand of DS995276.1, from coordinate 2,706,046 downwards.
AGGCCAATCGGTCCATGAATAAGCGCGCATTGTTCTGAAGTGAACCCTGCGTTCTGCAAGCGTTCCAACCGCTTGGCCTGCGTACGCTTGGATCCAAGCGCACCTATATAGGCCACGTCTGAAGTCAGCGCATGGTGCAAAACAGGGTCGTCAAGCTTGGGATCATGGGTCAACAAAACAAGTGCGGTGCGCGCATCAAGACCAGTGGCTTCCACCGCATCACTTGGCCACTCATTTGAGATTTCCACATCAGGAAACCGCGCTTGGGCTGCGAAGCTTTCGCGTGGATCAATCACCAACGGATCGTACCCCGCCATTTGCGCCATCGGCACCAGCGCTTGCGCGATATGCACGGCCCCGACGATAATTAAACGCAAAGGCGGGTTTTGGATGGCCACGAACTGCCGTGTTTCGCGTTCAAAACCCGAGCGATCCATCGCAAATCGCGTGTCGAACCCGTCGCGTTGCAAAGCACGCGCACCGCTGTCGAGGTCTGCGACATAGGCCACGGGCTCTCGCGCCGCGCGCGCGGCTACCAATTGGGCCAGAATTTCTTCACTTAGGGCCGCGCCAATGGGCTCCACCAAAATACGGATCGTGCCACCGCAGGCCAAGCCCACCGCAAACGCATCATCGTCCGAAACCCCGAACTCCAATTCAAGCACATCGCCTTTTTTGATCGCTTCTTGCGCCTCAACGATGACCGCCCCTTCAACACAACCACCCGAGACAGATCCGACAATTTCGCCCCGCCCGTTGATCGCCAATTGACTGCCCACACGGCGCGGTGCGCTGCCCCAAGTTTCGATCACAGTTGCCAAAGCCGCACCCAGCCCAGCACGATGCCAAGCAAGCGCTTGTTCGGGGATTTGATTAAAACGGGCATCGTTCATTAGGCGCAATCCTATTTGGTTTTCTTGCCATCCGGTGAGCACGAAACTTGCGCCAATTCGCGCCCAGTGGCAATGCAAAGCGAGGCTGAAATCGCCGCAATTTGACAAACCTTAGGCGCACCCTTTTCCCAATGCTGCCCCATTTGTGTGCCACATTCATCATGGATAGCCTGAAAAAGACGGGCTTTACGAATCGTGCAGGAGCCGATCCAATGCCAGAAACGCATCAAATGCTCAATGAATCACTACCGAGCCAGACCGGTCAGGCATGGCTTGGTGCCCTTGAGGAGCTTGCGGATGAGGTCGGATATTTCCAACCCCTTAGTGCCAAGCACAATGCGGCATTTATTGATGCTGGCAAAACACTGCTGGTAACGTTTGAAACTGTACAATCGGTTCAATCGATGAAAAACAAATCACATCCCATCGGCTTTGAAATGGTACGTGAACACGACTGGTCTCTGTTGAGCTTGTTCAGTGACGGCAAAACTTGGTTCCGCGACCCGTCCGTCTTTCGGTATTTTGACCGCCTGGTCGATGATGGCTTTTTTGAAGACTTTGACCGTGTGATCTTTTACGGCGCAGGATCTTGTGGCTACGCGGCTTGCGCCTTTTCTGTTGCCGCGCCGGGTGCACATGTCCTTGCGCTGAGTCCGCAAGCCAGCCTTGATCCACGGGTCAGCGAATGGGATGATCGCTTTCGTCGCATGCGCCGCGTCAGTTTTAGTGATCGCTATGGCTATGCGCCCGACATGCTAGACGCTGCTGCACGTGCGACGGTCATATATGACCCGCGCATTGAATTGGACGCGATGCATACGGCACTTTTCACGCGAGCGAACGTTGATAAATTGCGAATGCCCTACTTTGGCGTCGCGCTTGATTTGCAAATGATGCGCCTTGAAATTCTTTATCCCCTGCTCGTTGCAGTCGGCTCAGAAACCTCTGTTCCTGCCGAATTCTATCGTCTGCATCGCCTGCGCCGCCGTGATCGCACTTACTTGCGCGCGCTCCTTGGGGATCTAGAAGATGTGAAGCGATGGGGATTCGCCAAAGCCGTCTGCGATCATGCTACGACGAAACTGCTGGCGCCCCGCTTTAAAAAACGTAGCGAGAAAATCGCAGCATTCATCGCCGATCAAACGCCCCAAACACCGTAAGCCGACTGAACAGCAAGCATACGCACGCGCGGCCCGTGTCGGCGCGCATACATAAACCGCGCCCAAGCTGCGACCATGCCAGTACGCCATCCTGCCTCAATTTCGATTTCATCAATCAACTCAGCGCCGTTGGCACGCGGCACGATACACAGGCGATGTTGCCAGTGTTTGATACCCATGCCGACCTCGTTTGAGGTGAAGGTGAGATTTTTGGGATCAAAAGCGATGAACTCCATGCGGTAGGGTTGTGCGGGCAAAACCCCGAACATGGACACTTTCACATCCACGACCTGACGTTCTTGGAGCGATCCTTCGGGCAGCCCTTCAAACATGAGCAATCCGCGCACAGCGTCTTGCAAGCAGCCAAAATCAGTGACGACCCGCCAAACGTCTTCGGGTGAATGTGCGTAGATGTGATTTAGGACAGCCGTCTTAATTATGAGCGCAGAGAGGACACCCGTGCCAAAAGCGACTTTCGTGCGACACCAATGACCGCACCGATACACAGCAAGACCGGATAATTGCGTACACCGATCAGAGATAAAATAATCGCGGCCCCCGCAAGCACCAGCGCAAACGTCACAATATTTGATTGTGCGTCATCCAAATCGATTCCAGCGCGCTTTAGCACGCCGTTCAAAAACCCGCTCGCTTGCGCGAAAAACACTCCGACAACAAAACCGACGATTAAGGTGAAAATCATGACGCGACTCCTATTTGCTGCACAGAGCATTATCCCCAAGCAAGACAACACGCAAACCCCTAGCCCTTCACGCAGCTTCGGTGTATGCGAACCAGCATGACAAATAGCCTCACACTCCGCCGTCCTGACGATTGGCATCTTCACTTGCGCGATGGCGATATGCTGCGCGCGGTCTTGCCTGAAACTGCACGTCATTTCGCGCGTGCTATCATTATGCCCAACCTCGTGCCACCTGTGGTAACAAGCGCGGACGCGCTTGCCTACCGAGCGCGCATTCTCGCAGCACTCCCCGAGGGTATGACGTTCGAGCCTTTGATGACCCTCTATCTGACAGAGGATACGGACCCGGAGGATATGCGCGCTGCACACGCGAGCGGCTTGATCAAAGCGGTCAAACTCTACCCCGCGGGTGCAACCACAAATTCCGCCAGTGGCGTGCGCAACTTCGCGCGTGTACAGCCGGTTCTTGATGTGATGGCTGAGATCGGTTTGCCGCTGTGTCTGCACGGCGAAGTGACCGATCCAGAGGTTGACATCTTCGATCGCGAAGCCGTCTTCATCGACAAGATTCTTGATCCCATCAGACACGCCACGCCCGGCCTCAAGGTCACGATGGAACATATCACCACCAAAGACGCAGTTGATTACGCGCGTGCCCAAGACGACAGCCTCGGCGCGACGATCACCACGCACCATTTGGTCATCAACCGCAACCACATGCTCGTGGGCGGGATTAAACCGCACTACTATTGCTTGCCCGTGGCAAAACGAGAACTGCACCGCGAAGCGCTGGTTGATGCTGCCACCTCTGGCGAGGCGCGCTTCTTCCTTGGCACGGATTCAGCCCCTCATACGGATGTGCTGAAAGAAAACGCATGCGGATGCGCGGGCTGCTTTACCGCTACTAACACCATGTCGATCCTCGCCCATGTGTTCGACCAGCAAAACGCGCTCAACAAGCTAGAAGCTTTCGCCTCCCTCAATGGCCCTGCCCACTACGGCCTTGCCCCGAACAAAGACCACATCACCCTCGCCAAAACCCCGCCAACCTACCCTGAGAAAATCATCACAGGTGTCGGTGAAGTCACGATCTTCGATCCGGGTTTCGCGCTCGAGTGGTCTGTCACCCCTTGATCTTTTTATTTCCATAAATATCCCGGGGAGCGTGAGGGGCTGAACCCTCGCCCCGCACCCACAAATAAGAGCACTGCTATGATCCCTTCCAGCTTCCCCAACCAATCCGAAATCGCCCGCCTCACCGCGCGGATGCTGCTTGAAATCAAAGCGGTGCATTTCAACGCTGAAACACCCTTCGTTCTCTCGTCTGGCCTGCCAAGCCCGACCTACATTGACTGCCGCAAACCCAATTCTTATCCGCGCATCCGATCAACGCTGATGGACTTCATGACCGTCACAGTCATGCGCAACGCAGGCTTTGAGGCGTTCGATAATATCGCAGGCGGTGAAACCGCGGGTATTTCTTACGCAGCCCTTGTGGCCGAACGGATGGCACTGCCCATGACCTATGTGCGCAAAAAGCCGAAAGGGCACGGACGCGGTGCTCGGATCGAAGGCGATATGAGCGAAGGCCAACGTGTTCTACTGGTCGAGGATCTCACGACAGATGGGGGCTCCAAACTCAATTTCGTAGATGCGATTCGTGAATCCGGCGCGAGTTGCGCGCATACGGCTGTGATCTTTTACTACGACATTTTCCCTGAAACCGAAAAAACGCTCGGGGATCACGGGGTTACCTTGCATCACCTGTGTACATGGTGGGATGTGCTGGCGGAAGCAAAAGCGCAAGGCGCGTTTGATGCGGAGACTTTGGCAGGCGTCGAAGCGTTCCTCAATAATCCGCGTGCATGGCAGGACGCCCACAAAAAGGCCTAAGGCATCCGGAAAATTAATCTGATCTTCAACACGTTAGTTCTTTTTTAACCACAAGGACTAAGCGACGATCCGCGCGCACCCACAACATACTGTGGTTTTCCGCGTGATTTCGGGTTATCCACAGAAACATACAATTTGCACCTGCCCCCGTCCGTTTTGTAAGAACACATCGGGGAATGTGAGGGGTCTGTCATGAACGAAATCGCGTCAATCAATCAAACGCAGGTGGATGTTGCCACCGCTGAAACCATGCCCAATTCCATTGAGGCCGAACAACAATTGCTGGGCGCGATCCTGACCAACAACGATATCTATGACCGCGTCGCGTCGATCATCCAGCCGCGCCATTTCTTTGATCCCGTGCACCAGCGCATCTATGAAGTCGCCGCCGCGCGTATCGCGAAGAACAATCTGGCTTCCCCCGTCACGCTCAAGGCGTTTCTTGAAGATGATGAGGGTCTGAAAGAACTCGGTGGCCCCGCATATCTTGCCCGTCTCGCGGGCGCTGCGATTTCGGCTTTTGCCGCACGCGATTATGCGCAGATCATCTATGATCTTGCGATCCGGCGCGAATTGATGGGCCTCGGGCGTGATATCGCCTCGAAAGCCGCGCGCGTCGATGTCGCGTCTGAGCCCGCAGAGCAAATCGTTGAGGCGGAGCAAGAGCTGTATAAGCTCGCAGAAAAAGGCAGCTCTGACAGTGGGTTTCAGTCCTTCTTGCGCGCAATCACCGATGCGGTGAACGTGGCCAATGCCGCTTATGAGCGCGGGGGCGGCATGGCAGGTGTCTCCACAGGCCTTAGCGATATGGACAAAATGCTGGGCGGTTTGCATAAATCCGACCTTCTGATCCTCGCGGGTCGCCCGTCTATGGGTAAGACATCGCTCGCCACCAACATCGCCTTCAACATCGCCAAAGCTTTCCGACAGGGTAAGCTCGCCGATGGCACAGAAGGGGCTGTGGATGGTGGCGTCGTCGGCTTCTTCTCGCTTGAGATGAGCGCCGAGCAGCTCGCCGGACGTATTTTATCCGAGGCGTCTGAAATTTCATCCCACAAGATCCGCCAAGGCGACATGGAAGAGTTTGAATTCCGCCGTTTCGTTGAAGCCGCGAAAGAGCTCGAGGCATGCCCGCTCTACATAGACGACACCGCCGCGATCCCGATTGCACAGCTTTCTGCCCGCGCGCGTCGCCTGAAGCGCACACACGGTTTGGATGTGTTGATCATCGACTACCTCCAACTGGTGCGCGGCACGTCGGAAAACCGTGTCCAAGAGATTGGCGAGATTTCCATGGGCCTCAAAGCCATCGCAAAGGAATTGCAGATCCCCGTGATTGCCCTCTCCCAGCTCTCGCGTCAGGTTGAAAACCGCGAAGACAAGCGTCCGCAACTCTCTGACCTACGTGAATCAGGCTCGATTGAGCAGGACGCGGATGTCGTAATGTTCGTCTATCGCGGTGAGTATTACAAAGAACGTGAAAAGCCCGATGATGACAACCTTGAAGCAATGGCGCAGTGGCAGGACGACATGTCCCGCCTGCATGGCAAAGCAGAAGTGATCATCGGCAAGCAACGTCACGGCCCCATTGGCACGGTGGAACTTAGTTTCGAGGCCCAATTCACGCGCTTTGGCAATTTGGCGAAATCCTGGCAGGTAGGATCGGACGATCAAAGCTTCTAAGCCCACTCCAAGCCAAGTGATGTTGCACCAAGCCATGGATTGGTTGCGCGCTGACAGTTGGCTTTTCCGGCTTTGGGCCGCTCTCTTTGGTGCGGTAACAGCAAGCGCAATCATCTTAGAATTGGAAAATGCACCGCATGAAAATGTAACGAGCAAGGACCTTTTGTTCCTCGCCCTCTCCTCCCTTGGTGCAGCTCTCGCTGGCTTTCTAATGAGCGGTTGGTTTGGTCGTGAAGGCTTACTTGGCACGCTACTGACACCTTTGGCGGCGTGGATATCGGGCGGATTGGCGGGCGCGTTTGTCGGCACAGTCTTCGCGCTACTCAAAGGCATGTTGTTAGGCGCTGCCTTTGGAGCGACGGCCCCTTTCATATCACTCTCAACGGGTGCGCTCTGGATCATCTGCTGCACACTTTTGCACGTTGCAATTTGGGCCTTACGAAGACGGAGTGCGTACCCATGAAGCGACCCAATTTTCTCGCGGCGAGTGCAGCACTTTCAATGGCGGGTCCTGCAACGGCCAGCCTGCCTCTCCACGTTCGCCCCGAAGAAGGTTCTCACGAAGCGACCTTCATGATGTGGCCAGCCAGTCGAAAATTTCATCCCAAAAAGGCGTTTCTGGATATCTTGCAGCACACAATCGCCAATATCGCCAATGCAATCGCCGCATTCGAGCCTGTGATCATGCTCGCCGCTGCCTCTGATCAGGCCCCTGCAAAAAAGCTGCTCAGCCGCGACGTGACGCTTTGGGATGTCCCCGCGGAAGATCTTTGGGCGCGCGATGCATGGCCTTTGATTGCCCATAAAGGATCGAAGCGTGTTGTCAGCCATCTAGAATTAAATGGCTGGAGTAACAAACAGGTGCATGCGCACGACGGCAAAGTTGCTGGCGCGATTGCGGATCGTTTGGCGTTTGATCCGGTGGAGAGCGGTTTAAAAGGCGAAGCGGGGGGGTGGAGCATGACGGGCACGGGCTACCTATCGTGCATGAGAGTTCTTGGGTGAACAAGAACCGCAACCTAGGGTTAAGCCGCGACGCGATTGAGCGCCGCTTGCTGACTGCTTACGGCGCGAAGTGGGTGAGCTGGGCGGATGGCGTTTGGGGTAAAGATATCGCTGATTATAACATTGATTCACTGGCGCGCTTCACACGTGCGTGCCGCGCGTTGATCAACCAGCCGGATAATCCCGATTGGGAAGACCCTTTTCACGCCGCTGCTTATGAAACCTGCGACATTCTCAAGATCGCAGGGTTAGAGCTTGTGGTGATCCCAGAGCCTGAGTATCGCCGCGTGAAAAGCATCGATTTCGTGGCCTCCTATGCAAACTTCTACGCCTGTAATGGCGCTGTGGTCGTCGCGGAATTCGGGGATCGTGAAACAGATAATATCGCGCGCACTGCATTGGCGCGTCATAATCCGGGTCGTGAGATCGTAACGCTGAACGTCGATGTACTTGGCGAGGTTGGCGGTGGTATCCATTGCGCGCCCCAACAGCTGCCAAACGCATGACAGCCGCGATCCCCGTCCTTGATCTGCGCACCCCTGACATCGAGCGCGAATTTCTCAAAGTCTATAGCGAAGTCGGCTTTGCCTATCTGATTGGCCACGGCATTGATCCTGCAATGCGCACTGCGTTGTTTGACGCCTCCGCAGAATTTCATTCTTTGCCAGAGGCACAAAAGCGCAGAGTCGAGGTGGATCACACCCATCGCGGCTATATCCCGATGGCCGCTTCAACGGATGTAAATTCTACCTTGGCGAAGGTCACCAAGCCCAACCAATCCAGCAGCTTCATGATGATGCGCGAAGATGAAACTGTCATGCCCGATGTCTATTTGTCCGGCCCTAACAAGTGGCCGGCCCTCAACGGATTTCGCACCACGCTAGAGCAGTATCACAGCGAAATGTGCACGCTCGGCAACCGCTTGATGCAGATCGCTTTGCGGGCCATCGATACAAACCCCAGCGCGATTGAAATGTTTGACCCGCCCACCACATGGTTGCGCTTGCTGCACTATCCCCCTTCGCCCGCACAGCGCGCAGAGGATTTATATGGTTCTGCCCCGCATACGGATTTCGGCGCTTTGACCTTCCTCGCCACGGACGATGTCGGCGGCTTGCAAGTGCTTGCGCCTGAGGGCAAATGGATCGATGTCCCGCCGCGCGAAGATGCTTTTGTAGTGAATGTTGGCGACATGCTGCATCGCCTCTCCGGCGGGGTTTTGCGATCAACACCGCACCGGGTGATCAATACCAGCGGACGCGAACGTTACTCTTGCCCGTTCTTTTACGACCCGCATGTCAACGCAATGATTACACCAATGTCAGGTAACACTTCACGGTTTGAACCAATCAACTTTGGCACATTTCTACGCGGCGAATTGGAAGCAACTTATGACGCGCACAAACCTGCTGAGGACACCCGATGACTTGGTTCAAACGCAACGCAGACAGCAGCGAAGCGGTCCCTGCACTGATTACGGTGCTGATCGCGATCCTCGCTTTAGTTTGGAGTCAAGCTACAAATCGATGCGGCGCAACAACAAACCCTAGAGCAAGGCGCGCGCGATTTATACCGCGAGCATTTGGCGCTTTCTATGCAGCACCCGCAGTTTAGCGATCCCGGACAAAGCCCAGCATTTAGCGAAGACAAACAAAGCGCTTATGCGGCCGATGTGACCCATCTGATTTATACGGCCGAAGAAACCAGCGCGGCAGATCCAAGCTGGACAGCCGTGATGGAGGAGGCGCTTTCGGTTCATGCGGGCCTCATTTACAACAGCTTTGACAGCGATGTGTCACTTACTAATACTGTCAGCCAAATGTTGGCCAAAATGGCTGTGATCACCTGCGCAGATTTGCCCGATTGCGGCTGGCGAAGGCGATCGCTCTATCGCGAGTGACCTTTTACCCTTGACGCGCAGCCCTGTCGTGGCAAACACATCACCTTATGGGAACTGGAACTTTATCAATCGATCTGGCGGCAATAGCCGCGAACTGGAGCGCGCTTGACCGCTTCAGCACGGCCGAAACCGGCGCTGTCGTCAAAGCCGACGCATACGGAACTGGCATCGGGCGGGCCGCACGGCGCTTGGCCCAAACCGGCGCGCGCAAGTTCTTTGTCGCCGTGGCTGAAGAAGCGGCAGACATCCGGCAAGCCATTGGGCCTGATCCCGAAATTTACATTTTGTCCGGTCATATGTCAGGTGACACTGATATGATCGCAGACTTGCATTTGATCCCGCTACTCAGCTCCATTGATCAAATGCTCCGCCACTTCGAAGCCCTGCCCGGCACGCCCTTTGGCATCCAGCTTGATACAGGGATGAATCGCCTCGGCATGGAAGCGGGCGAATGGGAAGCCGTGAAATCACTGGTCCTGCCGCAAAACCCGATGCTGATCATGTCCCATCTGGCCTGCGCGGATGACCCGAGCCATCCAATGAACGCGCAACAATTGGCCGCCTTTATCGAGATGACCGATGGCATTGATGCGCCCCGCTCTTTGGCCGCGACTGGTGGCATTTTGCTGGGGCCTGAGTATCATTTCGATGTGACACGACCTGGTATTGGCCTTTACGGCGGGCTACCCTTTGCCGATGCGACACCCGTTGTGTCGCTGTCTCTACCGATCATCCAGACCCGCGATGTGTTAGCAGGCGAAAGCGTGGGTTATGGCAACACGTGGATTGCAGAGCGTGACAGTCGCATTGTGACGGTGTCATGTGGATACGCGGACGGCATTTTGCGGGTGATGGGGCCAAAAACCCACTTCTTCGCCAATGGAACCGCCGTGCCTGTTGCAGGCCGAATTTCAATGGATAGCATTTGTATTGATGTCACGGACGTGAGCGATTTACCGAGCGCGCTGGAACTGCTCGGACCGCAACAATCTATCGAGACTTTGGCGCAAAATGCGGGCACGATTGGCTATGAAATCCTGACTTCGCTGGGCGCGCGCTATTCCCGTCGGTATGTGGGATGACTATACTCACCCGCCCCCTCGCAAGTCTTGGCGCTGCGGCGCTTAATCTGCTTGCCGCATTGGGGCGTATCTCGATCTACGCGTTCAGCACCCTGCACCACATCTTTCGCAGACCCTTTTATCTGCGCGAGCTTGGCATCGCGATCTTGAATGTTGGCTGGCTTTCTTTGCCCGTGGTCGGCCTTACTGCGGTCTTCACTGGCGGCGCGCTTGCTTTGCAAATCTACGCAGGGGGCGCACGATTTAACGCGGAAGCCGTGGTGCCGCAAATCGTTGCGATTGGCATGGTGCGTGAACTTGGGCCCGTGTTGGTCGGCCTGATGATCGCCGCGCGCGTAACCTCTTCAATTGCCGCGGAAATTGCGACGATGAAAGTGACCGAACAGATCGATGCCTTGGTCACGCTCTCGACCCATCCGATGCAATATTTGACCGTGCCACGGGTTTTGGCTGGCCTCATTTGCGTCCCTGTCTTGGTGGGCGTGGGCGATGTGATCGGCATATTGGGCGGCTACTTGGTCGCCACTGGCACCCTGGAGTTCAACTCTACCACTTATCTTGTGAACACTTTCGATTTCTTAGAACCGCGAGACGTATTTTCGTCGCTCGCTAAAGGCGCAGTCTTTGGGACAATCGCGACCTTGATGGGTTGTTATTACGGCATGAATTCAGGACGAGGCGCGCAAGGGGTTGGGGCAGCAACCAAAGGCTCTGTTGAAGCCGCTGCGATCCTTATCCTAGCGGCCAACTTCGTGCTTACAGGGGTGTTTTTCTCGATATGATCACGCTTGCCAACGTCAAAAAATCCTTTGGCAACAATCACGTCTTACAAGGCGTGAACCTAGAGATCGCGCGCGGCACTTCGATGGTGATCATTGGTGGTTCTGGCACGGGCAAGTCCGTGGCGCTGAAGTCGGTGCTGGGTTTGGTAACGCCAGATAGCGGGACAATCACGGTGGACGGTCAAGACGCGGCAACGGCGGAACGCGACGCCTTTTTGGCGCGCTTTGGCATGTTGTTCCAAGGCGGTGCCTTGTTTGACAGCCTACCGGTTTGGCAAAACGTTGCCTTTCGGTTGATGCGCGGCGCGCTCAAGCGTCCTAAAGAGGAAGCGCGCGAAATCGCGATTGAGAAATTGCGACGCGTTGGATTGAAGCCGGATGTGGCCGATCGCCTGCCCGCAGAATTGTCGGGCGGCATGCAAAAACGCGTAGGCCTAGCCCGCGCGATTGCGGCGGAGCCCGAGATCATTTTCTTTGACGAACCGACAACGGGACTGGACCCGATCATGTCCGGCGTGATTAACGATCTGATCCGCGAAATCGTTGTTGAAATGGGGGCAACGGCAATGACGATCACTCATGATATGACTTCTGTGCGCGCGATTGCGAATAATGTCGCGATGCTGCACGACGGCGTCATTCAATGGAGCGGTGCGGTCGCTGATATGGATCATGCGGGCGATCCCTATTTGGAGCAATTCATTCATGGACGCGCTGACGGGCCTATTGAGGCAGTGCGCTAACGAGAGGGCCACGAATTTTCGACGAAAATTCGGACCAGCGCCCTACTTGCATCACAAGGCCTGAACCGGCACGTTACGAATGTGAACAATTTTAGCACCCTATTTGAACCGAACTACACGATCCTCACATTTTTGATGATCAAGACGTTCTTCTATATCGAAGTCATCGGTGCGCTCGCACTGGTGCGCATCTTCGTGGCCAAGGGTCCGTCAAGGATTGCTGCTCTTGCGACTGTTGTCATCGCCCTCATCGGGATCGCTGCGAAGTATGTGCCACCCATCGCGGGCCTCAATGGGACAGGGATCGGGCGTATGGCCTCTTTGATCCTAAACCAAGGTATTTTCAACGCAGGCTCGGGTATGGCTTTGCCAGTCCTTGTGTCCCTGCTCTTTGCACTGACCTATCGCCTTCAGGGACGCAAATGGTGGGGGCTGGACCTTCTCCACTTGCTCTGCGCGCTCGGCTTTTTCGGATTGTGGGCCTTTACGCTGTTATGAACACCCTGCCCAAATTGATCAATTTGGCGTTGCTTATCGCCTTTCCCATCGCCTGGTTTGCCCCGCTTATGCGCGCAGGGCTGCTACCGCTGTTTGGTCTGAGCGAAATCAGCGTGATTTCTGGTCTGCAAAGCCTTTGGAAAAGCGATGTTGCGCTGGCGCTTATGGTCACCTTTTTCGCGCTCTTCGCACCTTATGTGAAAACTCTTGGCCTCGCGCTTTTGCATTTCGGGCTGCTAAGCGCACGGGTCAAGCCTGCGCTCAGTCTGCTCAGCAAGCTCGCCATGGCAGACATTTTCCTAATTGCGGTATATATCACCGTCGCAAAAGGAATTGGCGTCGGCCGAATCGAGACTGCTTGGGGATTGTATTTGTTTACCGGGTGTATCTTAGTCCAGTTGTTTTTGGGCTTATTATCCAATAACCGATCCTGAATTCCGCGTCTGAATAGAAGAAAATTAAAGTTTGAGCGCCCAGGCGCATCATACCCCCTATGAGCATGCGATCTGTCGACTATTATCCGCCTATAACCTTTGGAGGGTTTACGTACGCTTGCTTTTGCCAATGTTTGGCATATTGCGCCATGGCTCATGCAGCGCCTGACGTTCTTTTTGCTTATCGCGCTGGCTGCGAGCGCCACCGTTTACACCATCGCTTGCGCTTTTGGATACGCGGAATGGCTAAACTGGTCTGTTACTTTTGGCGAAACGATCTACCCTTAGGCGGGTATTCTGGTGCAATCTGCCATCAGTATATTGCTTGTCGGCTGGTGTTTTCTCCTGCCCTCGCATCAGCGCATCGCCAAGCTTTAGACATCACACCGCTCCTTCCAGATTGGCATGGAAAACGTTGCTAAGCATATGCGATTGCGCATGCAGAGGATCGCTCCGGCGCGTTCAAACTGTCGGGCGAATTTTATGCTGTACGCGAGCGATTGGGCTTTCTATGCGACCATCCTGATCTGGGTCAGCTAGAACCCGCGATGTTGGAAGCGGCCTCACAGATGAGCCATATTTCAGCTGAGCTTGCCGTGATCTATTCCGATCGCAAAGTCGAACGCGTGCGCACTGTTTTGAAAGAGCGCCAGCACGAAATCGGCGAATTCAACTTGCGTTTAGAAGGAGCCAAGCTCGTCTCGACCTAGCTAAAAGGCTGGCTAAGCCAGGTCGAAATGGACGCAAGCGTCGCGCGCACCCAGATTGATCGTTTGGTCGCTGATCTGGCCAACGTCTTGCCCTCACTTGCGTTAGAAGTCGTGACGAAAACACCTCAAGATACGGTAATCTCGCTGCCCCATGCCGCAGAATAGCGCGAGTTTGGTTTGACGGCGCGGCACAGTTTCGTCACAAGGGCGCATGGCTAAAAAACCCTCCTTCTCGTGCAATGACTGCGGCAACATCACCTCCAAATGGTCGGGGCGTTGCGAAGCCTGTGGCGCATGGAATTCCATTGTAGAGGACGCAGGTCTGAGCACTTCAGGCCCCGCCAAAGCAGGCCTCGGCACCGTTCGCGGACGTGCGGTGCAACTCACCAACCTCAGCACAGAAGAGGCACCGCCCCCACGCACCAACTCTGGCCTGGATGAATTGGACCGCGTTTTGGGGGGCGGCCTTGTTCCCGCCTCTGCGACACTGGTCGGCGGTGATCCCGGCATCGGAAAATCGACCTTGCTGTTACAAGCTGCAGCGGAGTTCGCCAAATCAGGACTGAAAACCATTTACGTCAGCGGCGAAGAAGCCAGTGCGCAAGTCCGTATGCGGGCGCAACGTCTTGGACTCACAGACGCGCCTGTACAATTGGCCGCAGAAACAAATCTGCGCGACATTCTTACAACGCTCGAAATTGAAAAGCCCCAGCTGGCAATCATCGATTCCATTCAAACCATGTGGTCTGATTCCATCGGCAGTGCACCGGGCAGCGTTGCCCAAGTCCGCGCCGCCGCACATGAATTGACCAGTTTCGCGAAACGCCAAGGTATGGCGGTGATCCTTGTGGGGCATGTCACCAAAGACGGCCAAATTGCGGGGCCGCGTGTGGTTGAGCATATGGTGGACACAGTACTCTATTTCGAGGGAGAGCGCGGTCATCAATTCCGCATTTTGCGCGCTGTGAAAAACCGCTTTGGTCCGTCGGACGAAATCGGCGTGTTTGAAATGACCGGCGCTGGTCTGGCGCAGGTCACAAACCCCTCCGCCTTGTTCCTCAGCGAACGCGGCACGCCTTCGCCCGGCTCTGTGGTTTTTGCGGGCGTCGAAGGCACACGTCCCGTCTTGGTCGAACTGCAGGCACTAGTTGCGCCGTCTCCTCACTCCCAACCCCGCCGTACGGTTGTCGGCTGGGATGGTGGGCGCCTTGCAATGATTCTCGCCGTGCTCGAGGCGCGCGTGGGTATTCCGTTCACCGGCCTTGATGTCTATCTCAACGTTGCGGGTGGTATGAAGATCACCGAACCCGCCGCCGACCTTGCGGTTGCGGCTGCACTTTTAAGTGCGCGTGAAGACGCCGCTTTACCCGCAGAAACTGTGGTGTTCGGCGAAATCAGCCTCTCCGGTGCGCTGAGACCCGCGCCGCAGACCGAAATTAGGTTGAAGGAAGCGCAAAAACTTGGTTTTACATGCGCACTTGCTCCGGCGGGTGGTAAAGGTGTGAACGTCAGGAGAATCACGCTCAATCAAATGAGCGATCTGACGGCTTTTGTCGGCGATGTATTCGGCGCAGGCTAATGCGCGACTTAAGGCAAGAAAGCGAGCGGACCTATGGAAGGTTTTACTATTATTGACGGTGTGGTTGCGATTATCATCGTGCTCTCTGCTTTGCTGGCCTATTCACGCGGCTTCGTGCGCGAAGGTTTGGCGATCGCTGGCTGGTTCGCTGCGGCGATCCTTGCGTTCATGTTCGCGCCGCAAGTCGAACCTTTGGTCAAAGAAATTCCTGTCATCGGTGAATTCCTGGCAGACAGCTGCGAATTAGCAATCATCGCGGCCTTCGCGGTTGTGTTTGCAATCGCACTGATTGTGACCTCGCTCTTTACGCCCTTGTTCTCATCGCTCGTGCAACGCTCGGCCCTTGGCGGGCTTGATCAAGGCTTTGGTTTTTTGTTCGGCGTGTTGCGCGGCATCCTGTTGGTCGCGGTCGCTTTCTTCGTTTATGAGACGGTGATCACCCAGCAAGATATCACCATGGTCGATGAAAGCCGCTCCGCGAAAGTTTTCGCGCGGATGACCGGCCAGATTGAAGACCGCAACCCAGAGCAAGCGCTTGGCTGGATCACGACCCAGTACGAACAGCTTGTCGGCACCTGCGGAACGCTTACAGAATAACTCAAAGTTACCCGTGATGAGCGGGTGACTCGTACAGCGGTTCGGTCTATGAAGCTCGCATCTGTTATGACCTCGGATACGGAGCTGCTCGCCTTGTCCCATATTATGCCGCCTGCCCACCCCTTTGATGACGATAAACTGAAGGAGGAGTGCGGCGTGTTTGGCGTTGTCGGTGTCACAGATGCTGCCAATTTTGTCGCGCTCGGCCTGCATGCCTTGCAACATCGCGGTCAAGAAGCGGGCGGGATCGTCAGCCATGATCCTGAACAAGGGTTCAACTCCGCACGTCGCTTTGGCTATGTGCGCGATAATTTCACCAAAGCCTCCCTGATGGAAACGCTCCCCGGTCCCTTGGCAATTGGACATGTGCGCTATTCCACGGCTGGCTCTAAGGGTGCGGTGATCCGAGATGTCCAACCCTTCTTTGGCGAATTTTCCATGGGTGGCGCCGCGATTGCCCATAACGGCAATATCACCAACGCAGACGCCTTGCGCAAAGAGCTGATCGAGCGTGGTTCAATCTTTCAAAGCTCCTCTGATTCCGAGTGCATCATCCACCTGATGGCCCGCTCTATGCAGCGCAATATTCCAGAACGCATGGAAGACGCGCTGCGCCGAGTGGAGGGCGCGTTTTCCATCGTCGCCATGACGCGCACGAAGCTGATCGGCGTGCGTGATCCTTTGGGCGTGCGTCCTTTGGTCTTGGGCAAACTTGAGGGTGACGGCTGGGTTCTCAGTTCTGAAACTTGTGGGCTTGATATCATCGGCGCTGAGTATGTCCGCTCTATCGAACCTGGTGAGATGGTCGTGATCACCGCTAATAATGGGGTAGAAAGCCACTTCCCGTTCCGTCACCAAAATTCGCGGTTCTGCATCTTTGAACACGTATACTTCTCGCGCCCTGACAGCATTATCGATGGGCAATCTGTCTATGAAACCCGCCGTCAAATCGGTGTGGAACTGGCGAAAGAAAGCCCTGTAGAGGCGGATATCGTCTGTCCCGTGCCAGACAGCGGCACGCCTGCAGCAATCGGGTTCAGTCAGCAAAGCGGCATTCCTTACGCGATGGGGATCATTCGCAACCAATACATGGGCCGCACATTTATCGAGCCGACAGAGCAGATCCGTAACATGGGAGTGCGCCTGAAACTCAACGTGAACCGCGCGTTGATCAAAGGCAAACGGGTCATTTTGGTAGACGATAGCGTTGTGCGCGGCACGACATCGCGCAAGATCAAGGAGATGATTCTTGACGCAGGTGCCGCCGAGGTACATTTCCGCATAGCTTCTCCGCCCACAGCATGGCCCTGTTTTTATGGCGTGGACACACCGCAGCGCGACAAACTGTTGGCCGCGACCATGAGTCCCGAGGAAATGCGTCAGCATCTCACCGTGGACAGTTTAAAATTTATCTCGCTCGACGGCCTCTACCGCGCGGTGGGTGAAGCAGAAGGGCGCAACGCGAAATGCCCGCAATACTGCGACGCGTGTTTCTCGGGCGAATACCCTGTGACACCCTCAGATCAAATCACCAAAGGATTCGAGCTAAAAGCAGCAGAATAATCCCGTAAGCCCCTTCCCTTTCCTAAATTATTCCCGCCGGAGGCACCCACATGAGCAAAATAGCACTGGTCACTGGCGCATCTCGCGGCCTTGGATTTGCACTGGCAGAAGCGCTGGCAAAGACTCACCACGTGGTTGCTGTCGCGCGCACAACAGGTGCACTCGAAGATCTTGATGACAAGATCCAAGCCTGTGGTGGCCAAGCCACCCTCGCCCCCATGGACATCACCAATGAGGGCGCGATGGCGCAGCTTTGCCGTTCGATCTATGATCGCTGGGGCAGCATTGATCTTTGGGCACACACCGCGGTTCACGCGGCTCCTTTGACGCCAGCGGCACATATTGATGCGAAAGACTGGGCGAAATCCATTGCCATCAATGCGACGTCTATGGGGTTGCTTATTCCTTATGTTTCCCCGCTTTTGGGAGAGGCCAGTACGGCCGTTTTCTTTGACGATCAGACCATTGGCGAGAAATTTCACGGCAGCTATGCCGCCTCGAAGGCTGCGCAAATGTATTTGGCGAAGGCTTGGGCGCGCGAAACCGAGACAACTGGCCCACGGGTTTTGATCGAAACGCCCCCCGCCATGTCTACAGCCACGCGGTCGCGTTTTCATCCCGGCGAAGATCGTAGCGCGCTCGCTCATCCCCGTGATGTGGCCGCAGAGTTGCTTGAACGCGTGATCAACGCCTAAAGCCTTTACGCATCCACGCCCCTCCACTAAGGATCAGGCAAGTGGGCAAAGGGGCTGATATGCGTATACTCATCACCAATGACGATGGAATCAATGCACCGGGTTTGAAAACCCTAGAAGGTGTCGCAAACGAGCTTGCGGGCAAAGATGGCGAAGTCTGGGTCGTCGCCCCAGCGTTCGAGCAATCCGGCGTCGGGCATTGCATCAGCTACACGCATCCGATGATGGTCTCCAAAATGGGCGAGCGTCGGTATGCCACCGAAGGATCGCCCGCTGACTGTGTGCTTGTGGGCCTGCATGATGTGATGAAAGATGCGCGCCCCGATTTGATCCTCTCCGGCGTCAATCGTGGCAATAATTCAGCGGAAAACACGCTCTATTCCGGCACAATCGGTGCTGCGATTGAGGGCGCTTTGCAGGGCGTGACCTCCATCGCGTTGTCGCAATACTACGGTGTGCATAATGCGGATATTGATGATCCGTTTGAGGCCTCAGCCGTACATGGCGCGGATGTCGTGCGCCGCATATTGGCGCAAGTGCCCGACGATCAAGGCGATTACCGTCTGTTATTCAACATCAATTTCCCCCCAGTACCCGCAAAAGAAGTGAAAGGCGTGCAAGTCGCCCGCCAAGGCCGGCGTCCTGATGTTTACTTCGGGGTTGAACCCCACATGTCCCCATCAAACCGGCGTTTTCTATGGATTAAAGGTGGCGATCAGCGTGTGCGTCCCAGCAATGGCACAGATGCCGCCGTGAACTTGGACGGCTACATTTCTGTCACGCCAATGCGCGCAGATCTCACAGCGCATGATGCACTTGAAAGCTTCGCTACAAACCTATGACCGATGCGACCACATTGATGCAGTTCCTCTTCGCGCTGCGCTCAAAAGGCGTGACCGATGCCCGTGTCTTGACGGCTATGGAAAAAGTGGATCGAGCGGCCTTCATTCGCGGCCTATTTTCCGAGCGCGCCTATGAGGACATGCCTCTACCGATCCCATGCGGGCAAACGATCAGCCAACCCTCTGTAGTGGGTCTGATGACGCAAGCCTTGAAAGCAGGGCCGCGCGATACCGTGTTGGAAGTCGGAACAGGCTCCGGCTATCAAGCTGCGGTTCTTAGCCATGTCGCGCGCCGCATCTATACGGTTGATCGCCACAAGCGCCTCGTAAATGAGGCGCGAGAAGTTTTTGACGCGTTGGGTCTCACCAATATTACCGCCTTCACTGCAGACGGCAGTCACGGACTGCCCGATCAAGCGCCGTTTGATCGCATTCTAGTCACGGCCGCTGCCGAAGATCCCCCCGGCCCGTTGCTTTCACAGCTCAAAGTGGGTGGCATAATGGTAGTTCCTGTGGGGCAATCGGATGCAGTGCAAAGTTTGATACGTGTCAGCCGTCATGAGTACGGCTTTGAATATGATGAGTTGCGCCCCGTGCGCTTTGTTCCGCTTATAGAAGGGCTGGGACGCGACGGATAAATCTGCTATAAGGCGTCAAATTTCCAAGACGCAGTGATCAACACCGCGCGATTGAGGACATCGAGATGACGATTTTTGCAAGCAAATTACCTTTGCGCGCCATTATGTGTGGCACCGCATTTTTAACGCTAAGTGCTTGTTCGGACGGGTTTGATTTAGATCTACGCGGCTCTATGGGCAACAAATTCGATACTACGATTGCGGCTATCAATGCGACCCAAGATCGCCCACGCCCTGATGAACGCGGTGTCATCACCTATCCAAATTACCAAGTCGCCGTCGCTCGGCGTGACGACACCGTGAGCAGCGTTGCTGCGCGGATTGGCGCTGATGCGATCGACCTTGCACGCTATAACGGTCTGTCCCCGGAAACCGCGCTGCGCAAAAACGAAGTCCTCGCGCTGCGCAATCCAGTCTCAACCCTACCCGGTGGAGCACAATCGGGCGTTGCCACAGCGCCAGGCGCTGTTGATATCACAGCATTGGCACAGAGCGCGATCGACAACACCCCCGTTAGTACCACGGCGCTGCCTGCGGCAAAGCCAACAGGACAAGAACCTGTGCGCCATCAAGTTGTGCGCGGCGAAACCGCCTTTACTGAGCCTCCCCCTTTGAAGTGGTCCGCCCCTATAGTTAGGAAAGCGGAGGACCTGAGATGGCCATTAAGAGACCAAAGCCCGAAGAGATTGTCGTGAAGTTACGGCAGGTTGAAGTTCTGATGGGGCAAGGCATGCCTCGGATTGACGCAATCAGACAGATCAGTGTGACTGAACAAACCTATTATCGCTGGAAGAAGAAGTATGGCGGAATGGGCACGGAACAACTCAAGGAATTAAAGCGCCTTCAGAAAGAGAACGAACGTCTTCGGCGTGCAGTTTCCGACCTGACGCTGGATAAGTTGATCTTAAGGGAGGCCGCATCGGGAAACTTCTAAGCCCCTCGCGCAGGCGTGCCTGCATCAATCACGTTCGTAGTCAGTTCAAAGTTTCTGAGCGTCGTGTCTGCCGTGTATTAGGCCAACACCGATCCACGCAGCGGCGGTTGCCACAAGGGCGTGCTGACGAAGAACGCTTGGTTGCGGACATGATCGAGTTCACACGCCAGTACGGCCGATATGGCTATCGTCGGGTTGCAGCCCTGCTGAGAGACGCGGGTTGGCAGGTTAATGACAAGCGTGTCGAACGCCTATGGCGACGTGAGGGGCTTAAAGTGCCAATGAAGCAACCAAAGAAAGGACGGCTCTGGCTGAATGACGGATCATGTGTCCGTTTACGTCCCGAGTATCGTAATCACGTCTGGTCGTATGACTTCGTGCATCACCGGACAGATGATGGCAGGGCGTTTCGGACGCTTAACATCTTGGACGAGCATAGCCGAGAATGTCTGGCGATCCGAGTGAAACGAAAGCTGAACTCGACGGAGGTCATCGACGCTCTTACGGACCTGTTCATCTTGCGAGGTTTCCCTGCCTACATCCGTTCAGACAACGGCCCTGAGTTCATTGCTGAGGCCGTCAGAGATTGGATCAAAGCCGTGGGAGCCAAGACGGCTTATATAGAACCTGGATCACCCTGGGAGAACGGATACTGCGAAAGCTTCAACGGGAGAATGCGAGACGAGTTGCTGAACGGTGAAATCTTCTACTCGCTCCGAGAAGCCCAAATCATCATTGAAAGATGGAGGAACCATTACAACACCAAGCGACCACACAGTGCATTGGGCTACCGCCCGCCCGCGCCAGAGGCCATCATCCCGATGGACCAAAGGCCAATCATGCACTAACTTTCAAATTGGACCACTCAAGTGGGGCTGCTCATTACCATTGCGCGGCTTTACAATGTGTCCGTGCGTTCGCTTGCGGATTGGAACGGGCTTGGCAAAGACCTCGCCGTGCGCGAAGGTCAGTTCCTCTTGATCCCAGTTGCGCAAGATCAACAGACCGACGCAGGTACACCTTTGGCGGCGACTACAACTCCCGGTGCCGGCTCCCCTACGCCGACCCCGCCCTCTGCCGCGACACCCTTGCCTGAAGAGAAAACAGAAGTGGCTGCGGCTGCAGTCGTAGCCCCAGCAGCTCCAGTTCTTGCCAAGCCAACGAAAGCTGCAAGCAAAGGGCGCATGGCCTTCCCAGTGCAAGGCCCGATCATTCGTGAATACGCGAAGGGCAAGAACGACGGCATTGGCATTGGCGCAAGTGCAGGCACATCTGTTAATGCCGCCGCCGCAGGCACAGTGGCAGCGATCACCGAAAACACGGATAATCTACCGATTATCGTCGTGAAACACCCGAATAATTTGCTTACGGTTTATGCCAACGTCGATGGTTTGAAAGTGAAAAAGGGCGACATAGTTTCGCGCGGCCAGCAATTGGCGAGTGTGCGATCTGGCAGCTCTGATTTCTTGCATTTTGAAGTGCGCGATGGTTTTGATAGCGTAGATCCACTGCCCTATTTGCAATAAGAGCGGTTTTTCAAGAAAAATCAGGATTTCAAATTTTCTAGAAAATTCGTGCCCTCAAAAGCTGTGATTGTGCCGACCAGCGAGATCACAGAAGAACTGCCACGCTACGCGCCCCGAGCGCGATCCGCGCGTGGCTTGCCATTCAATCGCTTCCGCGCACAATTGCGCAGGATCGATCTTGAGGCCCGCGTTTTCACAATAACCATCGATCATCGCCAAATACGCATCCTGATCACAAGGATGAAAGCCCAGCCACAGACCAAAGCGATCTGAGAGCGACACTTTTTCTTCAACCGCTTCACCAGGGTTGATCCCGCTGGATTGCTCATTCTCGATCATATCGCGCGGCATCAAATGACGTCTGTTGGATGTCGCATAGAGCAAGACATTTTCCGGCCGCCCCTCGATCCCACCGTCAAGCACCGCTTTCAGCGACTTATAGTGCTGATCATCATGGCTAAATGACAGATCATCGCAGTAGAGCACGAAGCGTTCAGGCACATCTCGCAAAAGGGCAAGCAAACGACCCACACTTGGCAAATCTTCGCGCTGCAATTCAACGATCTTCAGATTTTGACCGTCTTCGAGAATCTGAGCGTGCACGGCCTTCACCAAGGACGATTTGCCCATCCCCCGCGCGCCCCAAAGCAAAGCGTTATTCGCAGGATACCCATTTGCAAACTGCCGTGTGTTGGCCAGCAATGTATCGCGAGCACGCCTGATGCCAACCAATAGTTCGAGAGGTACTCGGTTCACTTCTGCCACAGGGACCAGTGCATCCGGTCCCGTTTGCCACACAAAAGCATGCGCAGCGGAAAAGTCGGGGGCCGCCAAAGGTGCTGGTGCCAAACGCTCCAGCGCTTCTGCGATACGATCTAAAGGTTCGCTCACTTGTCGGCCTCCTCGTCGAACTCCTTCACAAGAGGGTCGTCAAACTCTTCCTCATCATCGTCGTAATAGCCTTCTTCGCGCAGCTTTTCTTCGCGATTGCTTTCGACATAACGCACAAGGAAAATCGAGATTTCATAGAGACCATATACAACAGTGAACAGGATTAACTGGGTGATGACATCTGGTGGCGTCACGAGCGCTGCGAGCAGCAAGATACCAACCATTGCGTATTTGCGCACTGCGCCGAGGCCCTCAGAGCTGACCAGACCCGCTTTGCCCATCAAGGTCAAAAGCACGGGAAGTTGGAAACACATTCCAAAAGCGATGATGAATTTCAGCGTGATATCAAGGCTTTCGTTCACCTTACCAAAGAAGGTGATGCGCACGCCGTTGCTGTCAACTGGTGGCTCCGTGAATAGACCACCTGTGGGGGGCAGTGCTTCGCCTGCCGGAATATTGCCACCGACGCTCATCAATAGGCCGGTAAAGATCGAACTGATGTCCGCAAAGCCCAAGAAGAAATTCATAGCCAAGGGCGTCACAACGAATTGTGCGAAAGACGCGCCCAATAGGAACATCACCGGGGATGCAATCAAAAATGGTAAAAACGCATTTTGCTCTTTGCGGTAGAGGCCGGGCGCGACGAAGCGCCAAAGCTGGAACGCGATGACCGGAAACGCCAGAATAAAGCCGAAAACCATCGAAATGCGGAACAGCGTAAACAGATATTCTTGCGGAGATGTGTATTGCAGCGTCGGGTTCGGATCGCCCAAATCGCGCAGAGTGTCTTCAATCGGGGCCAGCAGGAATTCGAGGATCGGTTCCGCCACGATGAAAGCCAGAACGATACCCACAACGAATGCGCCAACAGCGCGGATCAGCCGTGTGCGCAGCTCTGCCAGATGCTCGATCAAGGGGGCGGAGCTGTCTTCGACCTCGTCCGTGTTGCTCATGCAGTGTCCTTTGCCGCTTTGGGTGCGGTCTTTTTAGCGGCCGCCTTTTTGGGAGCGGTTTTCTTGGGCGTAGCTTTTGGGACCGCAGCTTTCTTTGCAGCGGCTGGCTTTTTCGCCGCTGGCTTTTTCGTCGTAGGTTTCTTTGCGGTTTTCTTTGGCGCAGCTTCTTCCGCCTTGGCATCCTCAGCACGCTTTGCTTGTTCAGCAAGGCGTTCTTCAGCTCGTTTGGCGGTCAATTCGTGGATCTTCTTGGCGTTTGCCGCACGCTCTTCCGCGAGCTTACCGGTTTCGCTATCAATGTCCCACTTTTTAAATTCTTTCGTGGCATCATTGATATCGTCCAGCCCCATATTCTTGGCGCTGGTCATATCTTTGAAGCTTGACGTCGCTTCCTTCATGCCGCTGTCGTCAGCAGCTTGATCCATCGCGCGAGAAAATTCGCGCGCCATGCCCTTGGCCTTGCCCACATACTGCCCGACCTTGCGGAACAGCATCGGTAAGTCCTTAGGCCCAATGACGATCAACGCGACAACGCCGATCACCAAAAGCTCCGTCATGCCCAAATCAAACATTGTCGATTAGACCTTGTCTGTCTCGCTAGGCGTCACGTCTTTTGCGACCTCAGCCGCGTCCTCCTCAAGCTCGGCCGTGCCTTCGTTGACACCTTTTTTAAAGGACGTGATGCCCTTGCCGACTTCGCCCATGAGCGAGCTAATTTTGCCGCGGCCAAACAGCACGAGGACCACAACGGCGATCAAAAGAAGGCCAGGAAGGCCGATATTGTTAAGCATGAGTGTCTCCCTAAATCTTGCTATGAACGCAACTCTGCGTCCATGTTCTTGATGTATCTATTGTCTTGTCGGCTGTGTTAAAAGGGAGAAACGCGTATTTGCTGCGTAAAAGCGCCGATAGTTGTGAAAACAGCTATGTTAATTTGATTTTGACTGAAAAATAAAGCAGCGATCACGTCGGATTGTGAGCCAAAGCGGCGTGTCAGCTTTGGGCAAGAACACGTTGGGCACAGTTGCATGGATCACCGTTTCGCCGTCATCCATGATAAACTCCACAAGGCTTTGCGAGCCGATAAAGCGCGCACGCTGCACGATGGCACGCGCTGCGACCCCATCGCTGACCGTCGGCAAAGGCCCTTTGCCACCACGATCGAAGTCGATCTTCACATGTTGTGGGCGAAAAACGATGTCAACATCAGCCCCGTCCGGCACGCCTGGGGCAAGGAACTGTCCAAACGGCGTATCCGCCAAGGCCCCATTTGCAGAGCTTTGGATCACGTTGATATCACTAAAAAACCCTACCGCTTCAAGATCCGCTGGGGAGTTATAAATATTGTAGGGCGCGCCGCGTTGCACGATATTACCACCACGCATTAGCGCAATTTCATCTGCCATGCGCATCGCTTCTTCAGGCTCATGTGTCACTAAGAGAACCGCTGTCCCCTCTTCCTTGAGCAAGGCCAGTGTTTCATCGCGAACCCCATCTCGCAAACGATTGTCGAGGCCCGAAAATGGCTCGTCCATCAGCATAATTTTGGGGCGTGGTGCTAGAGCGCGTGCAAGCGCGACTCGTTGCTGCTCCCCTCCTGACAATTGATGCGGATAAGCATCGATCAGACGCATCAGGCCAACTTTTTTAAGCAATTCCTCAACACGAAGACGTTTTTCTGCGCGTGGACCGGTCAAACCGAAGGCGACGTTATCCGCCACGCTCATATGAGGGAAAAGTGCGAAATCCTGAAACATCAAGCCGATGCCCCGTTGCTCCGCGGGCATGCTGAAGCTGCCGTCGCACACAAGTGTGCCATCAACCCAGATTTCACCGCTGTCCTGCCGATCGACCCCGGCAATCATCCGCAATGTCGTGGATTTGCCACAGCCAGAAGGTCCCAAAAGACAGGTCACCTGCCCAGCTTGGATGCTAAGGCTCACGTCGTCAACGACGCAGGCCCCATTGAATTGGCGCGTGAGGCGTTTGATCTCGAGGCGCGCCGATGTGGCTAGCATGGTTGGATCCTACGTTTGAAAGCCGAAGTCAAAAAACTTGATGGATTTTATCAAGAATGGCTTTTCCTAGCAGCCTCACTCCGCTGGTTCAACCTCTTCTGCAGGTCGTCGCGCACCTGCGAAAACCGCAACAAACCCAACGATTAGGACTATGATACAAATCGCCAAGAGTTGTTCGTATTTGTGCCCCTCTGGCAGGACCGCCGCTGCCCAATCCGCAGCGCGTGCAAAGTATAGGGTCGCGCCGATAAGCGCTGCACCAAAGGCCACCAGATAGGACCAAAGCGCGACTGTGCGGCCCATCACCAAGCCCACAATCAGAACAGGCGTGAGGAACATCGAAGCAGTTCCGCTAACCGCGACCGCATCAAACAAGGTGGCATTGCCCCAAAGCGTCAGCGCCGCCCCTGCCAGCATGAAGAGGATCATCACTGCGCGTCCGCCATTGAGGCTGCGCGGCGCAAGGGCCAGCTCTTCTACGCACAAGCGCGAGGCGGATGACAGAGCCGAATCCAACGTGCTGAGCGCAGAAATCAACAGCGAGATCAGCAAAGCCGCGAAGATCCATGACGGGAACATGCCTGCCCAAGTGCCAATAAGCTGGCCTTCGTAGTCTGCACCCGCAAGGCTCGCTTGGATACCGAACATGCCGAAGGCGATAATGCACAAGGCCGAGAGCCAAAACGCATGAAAGAACGACCGTCGCGTGGTCTTTTCGTCCGCGAGGAAACCGCGGTCCATCATGACGGGATCATGCACGGGATAAGAGAACACTTGCAGCGCAGCGACCGCCATCAATATCCAGCCATTGTAGCTGCCCGACGTGCCCTGCGCCGTCAGGACCGCCCCCAGATCGAAGCTGGGGCTAAGCAGCATGGCGATGAAAGCAACGGTGAATACGACAAGGAAAACGGCCATTTGCAACACATCCGTGCGCAACGCCGCGCTCAAGCCGCCCCATGCGGAATAAGCAAGTCCGAGCAGTGCCACGAGTGCGATGGAAAGTTCTTTCGCCAGTGCAATTTCGGGCAGAACAGCAGAAAAGATCAAGCCGACAACGATGAGATTGGCGAAGACTTCGGATAATAAGCGCAGCGCGATCACCAGATTGTAACAGCTCGTGCCGAGCCGTCTGAACCGCGTGCCAAGCCAGTCTTGCACTGATTCAGCCCCACCTGCACGCAGGCGCGCCACGACGAAGCCACCCGTCAGAAAGGACCCGTAGTAGGCCGCGTAGGCCAGCGTTCCGGCCATCCCGTAGAAATACCCCAAGATAGCCGCATTCATCAGGGATCGCGCAAATATCCATGTGGTGACTTGGCTCAAAACGAGGGTCAGCAATTTCGGTGCTTGGCCTGTGTCGGATTGCCCGCCAAAGAAGCCATCAACGGTCACGCGACGCGGTGCGGCCAGAAGGCTCGCAAGGATAATCGCCGCGAAGATCGCAACAACAAAGCTGGCTGTCATGTCAAAGTCCTATCGGTAAGTTAATGGGAACCTGCTGACAGATGCGATCATCGCTGAACAGGGCCTACCTGCGGTGCTGACAAAAATGTGAGCCATGGTCGCACGCTTACACGACCCAATCTGCGCTTTTGAGAGTATTAACCCCGCAGTAACCTTGATCATGCAATGGTTAATGCCACTGCTTTTCAAAGGGTCTCTTTCGTGTATGCCACGCTTTATTTTCTCATCACGCACGCTGTTTTTATTGCTTCTCTGTCTTGCTTTGGCAGGTTGCGACAACGCCGAAGATGAAACAGAACAAACCGATTTCGACGCCACGCCGACTGAAGAACAGCTTGCTAAGTTTGAGGCCAACACGACACTAACTTCTGATTTTGGCACTCCAAAAGCCGATGGCACCTTCAACGCATCATTGAGAACAATCTTCAAAGGCGGGTTTCAAGACGATGCGGGCAACGGATATGCCTTTGAACTTGGTCGCGAAGGCACTGCGTTTAGCGCGGTGGGTGGCATTCTAGAAGAGACCGACCTTGGGGCCTTGCCACCCACCGGGTTTGCCGCGATGAGCGGCCCTTACGAGATACATGAGGCGGGAAAATCTGACGGCGTAAGCCGCGAATACGGCGACGTGCAAAGCACACGCGGTCGCATCACGTTACGCGCAGATTTCACATTTGGCACGCTGCACGGTACAGACGAAGTCTTGACCATTGATGGCACATTCAGCGACAAAATGGTCACTGGGTCGGCGTTTTTCAACAAACGAGCTGCAGCGCTTAAAGGTCAGGTCGGCGCTAGCAGCGCCGTCGGTGTGTTTCACGGGGCCGACGACGCAACCGCCTTTGTAGGCGGCTTTTTGGTAGAGCGTTAGAAGGTCGCGTTTACACCGCCGCCATCATGCAGAATGTTTTGCCCGACGATGAATGCCGCATGGGTTGAACACAAGAAGGCGCAGGTCGCACCGAACTCATCCGCAGTGCCGTAACGCCCGGCTGGAATAGTTTTGCAGCGGTTAACTTTCGCCTCTTCAGAGGTAATGCCCTGCGCTTTTGCGACACCGCCATCAAGCGACACGGCACGATCCGTCGCGTGGATACCCGGTAGCAGATTGTTGATATTTACCCCAGATCCCGCAACTTGGCGCGATGTGCCAGCAACATAACCCGTCAATCCTGCACGCGCGGAATTGGACAGTCCAAGCACCCCAATTGGCGCTTTCACGGACTGCGACGTGATGTTCACCACACGACCCCAGCCGCGATCCATCATCGCAGGCACTAGCGCTTTGATCATCGCAATAGGCGCCAGCATATTCGCATCAAGCGCTTTGATGAAATCGTCACGCTCCCAATCGGACCACATACCGGGGGGTGGGCCACCTGCGTTATTCACTAGAATATCTACCTCGCCTGCGGCTTTCAGAACCTCTGCGCGCCCCTCTTCGGTCGTAATATCTGCGGCAACTGCCTCAACGTTCACGCCGTATTTCGCACGAATATCTGCTGCTGTTTGCTCTAGCGCCTCAGCCCCGCGCGCGTTTAAAACAAGATCACACCCTGCTGCTGCTAATGCCTCCGCGCAACCGCGCCCCAAGCCCTTGCTTGACGCACATACAACTGCACGTCGGCCTTTTATTCCAAGATCCATGTCGTTTCCTATCATTTAGGCGCGTTTTGCGGCTGTTTTGCCCGCTATGGCCGTAGTTAAGTCTGTAACCTGCCGCATTTTCATGAGAAGACAGGAGCGCAATATTTAGTTAGACGAGTGTTTCGAATGAATGCAAGCAGCAACTCCGGCAGTGCCCTCGCGCAGAGCATTCCTGTGTATCGCGCAGAAGAGTTTCTCGTTATTGACGGTGCTAATATCGATGACACACTGAGCTTTGCCGCCGAAGTGATGCTTGATGATGTCTACGAACTTAGCAATCTCGCCGAACGCCGCCGCCTGTCCTTGCTTGCCAAACCCGACGGCACCTACACAATCGCGGAAGATACCGAAGTGGGCACACCTTTTGCACGTGTCTTCGTTGATAGTTGCCTCACTGTGATGAGCAGCGACAGTTCAACCTTGGAAATGCTGCTGCTTGTTGAACTGGACGCCGAGGATCTTGTTGAGAACATTCATGTCGTCCCTCTCGCCCCACTGATTGCAAATGGTCACTATAATTTGGTCGGCGTTGATGTGGACAATGCGGCCCGCAAATTGGCGCAAGTCGCCTGCGTATCGTTCTCGCGCGGCACCAACATCACCATGAGTTCCGGCGCGCAACGTCCGATCGAAGAGCTTCAGGTCGGCGACAAAGTCCTGACGCGCGATGATGGCGGTCAAGTAATCCGCTGGATCGGCCAACACACAGTGCGCGCGGTCGGCGATTTCGCCCCGATTGTGATTAAGGCGGGCACGCTGAATAACACCAACGATCTGTTGCTTAGCCCCGATCACCGCCTGTTCATTTACCAGCGCCGCGACGCTTTGGGCGCAGGCCGCTCAGAAGTGCTGGTGAAAGCCCGCCACTTGGTGAACGGCGACACGGTGACCCAGCAAGACGGTGGTTTTATTGACTATTTTCAACTGCTCTTTGATCAACACCAGATCATCTACGCCGAAGGTATCGCGGCCGAAACCTTGCTAGTGGACACACGCACACGCGCGGCTTTGACGGATACGGTCAGTGAAGACGTGCTGGAAACGCTAAACGGCCATTCCGGCTGGCTGCATCAGGAATTCGAGGTCGGGTCTGAACTGCTAGGACCGGATGCTGCGGATAAGTTGCGCAAAGCGTCTAAGCGCTGATCCAAACTTTCTAGAAAATTCGTGCCCCCGTTGCCAAGCGCGCCGCTCAATCATATAGCAGCCTCATGTTAGACACCGCCACAAACCGCCCCGAGCTTCCTGCCGAAATTGCACGTCGTCGCACGTTCGCGATCATCTCGCACCCTGACGCGGGAAAGACGACGCTGACGGAGAAGTTCCTACTCTTTGGTGGCGCTATCCAAATGGCTGGACAAGTCCGCGCAAAAGGCGAAGCACGGCGCACACGATCTGACTTTATGCAAATGGAAAAGGATCGTGGGATTTCGGTCTCTGCATCCGCGATGTCATTTGATTTCAAACACTTCCGCTACAATCTAGTGGATACGCCCGGTCACTCCGACTTCTCCGAGGACACCTACCGCACGCTTACCGCGGTAGACGCTGCCGTGATGGTGATCGATGGTGCCAAAGGTGTGGAAAGTCAGACGCAGAAGTTATTCGAAGTTTGCCGAATGCGCGACCTGCCGATCCTGACGTTTTGTAACAAGATGGACCGTGAAAGCCGTGATACGTTTGATATCATTGATGAAATTCAAGAAAACCTCGCCATCGACGTGACCCCAGCCAGCTGGCCCATCGGGGTCGGCCCTGATTTTATGGGCTGCTATGATATGCTGAATGACCGGCTAGAGCTGATGGACCGCGCGGACCGCAATAAGGTCGCGGATTCCATCGAGATCAACGGTCTTGATGATCCTGCGCTTGCGGAACATGTGCCTGCGCATTTGCTCGACAAACTCAAAGAAGAAGTTGAGATGGCACGTGAATTACTGCCAACGCTTGATCCACAATCCGTGTTGGAAGGCCATATGACGCCGATCTGGTTCGGTTCGGCAATCAACTCTTTCGGCGTTAAGGAATTGATGGATGGCATAGGTTCATACGGGCCGGAGCCGCAGATCCAGCGCGCTTCTCCGCGTGAAATTTCGCCTGAAGAGAAGAAAGTCGCGGGCTTCGTGTTCAAAGTGCAGGCTAACATGGACCCCAAGCACCGCGACCGCGTAGCCTTTGTGCGTTTAGCGTCCGGCCATTTCAAACGCGGTATGAAACTGACCCATGTGCGCACGAAAAAACCGATGGCGATCTCAAACCCTGTGCTTTTCCTCGCTTCGGATCGCGAGCTAGCAGAGGAAGGCTGGGCCGGCGACATCATTGGCATCCCCAACCACGGTCAATTGCGCATCGGCGATACACTGACCGAAGGCGAAGCACTGCGCGTCACGGGTATCCCGTCCTTCGCACCAGAATTGTTGCAAGGCGTACGCGCGGGCGATCCGTTAAAATCTAAGCACTTGGAAAAAGCCTTGATGCAATTTGCAGAAGAAGGGGCAGCGAAGGTCTTCAAGCCCACTTTCGGCTCAGGCTATATCGTCGGTGTTGTTGGCGCGCTACAATTTGAAGTGCTCGCGAGCCGTATTGAGTTGGAATACGGCTTGCCCGTGCGCTTCGATCAAAGCCAATTCACCTCTGCGCGCTGGGTTCTGGGCGACAAAAAGGAGGTAGATGTCTTCGCGGAGGCCAACAAAGCCCATATCGCGACAGACAATGACGGCGACACTGTCTACCTCACACGCCTGCAATGGGACATAGACCGCGTAGCGCGCGACTACCCCGATGTCACACTCAGCGCGACAAAGGAAATGATGCTCCAATAGCACTTGCTGGTTACACCCCGCGCGGGCATCTTGCGCAGTATGAGCGATCCTAACGACACACATGAAACGCCCACCGCCCTGACCTATGAGGGCGGTTTTGAGGCGATCGTCTCCCGTATGCAAGCCCGCGAAAAACCGCTGAGCTTTGCGACGAATGAGGCGCTTGCGCCTTTGGATACCGATCTCGCAGAGTTGCGCAAAAAACTGGTTGAAGAGGTTGATCCAGAGCATGTTACCCAATTTAAACAGCAATCGGGGAATCAACGTAAATCTCTGGAATTGAACACAGAATTCCTGGGGCAGCCGGAACTCTGCAAATTGCACGGGCTCTTGATCGCCCATCTGCGCAAATCTGATCAGCCTGCACATACGATGGCTTTGCTCACCCGCATCTGGGCTGAACAGGCTGATTTCATGCTTCAACATCTCGATCCGCGCTGGCTCGTCTCTGCGATCACCACCTTTGGCGATCACGGCCAAACCGAAGTGCAGCGCCGTGTCGGGCACTCGATGAACGTGTTATTCGCGGCCATGAAGCTCTATGAATCCGAGCGGCTATATTCAGGTTTCACCCCTGATAATGCGTTTAAATTGAAACGCTTGGCCTCTGCGCCGCTGCCCTTGAACATGGACCGTTACGCTTTGGTGTCTGGCGGGCTTGATGTGAATATGCTCGGGCGCTTGTGGCTCGACTCCAAGAAGGATGACGTGATTGCCCCACTCGCGCATCACCTTTTGAACCTGATTAATGCCGATCCGGGCACTGTGTTTCGCCGCTTTAATACCCTACGTGGCCGCAAATTACGTCAGCGCGCGCAAAAGCAAAGCGCTAATGACGATCCTGAGCCTGCGCGCGCGCCCGCCAAAGCAAAGTCGCACAGTTGGGGCATTGTCAGCACGATTAAAGCGAGTCCCGCTCAGATCAAACCCTTCATCACGCATCATTTGCAACTTGGGGCTGAGATGATCGACATCTATCTCGACGCGCCTTTGCCTAACGCCGATCTCGCACGCCTCACGCATCCGAAAGTGAAAATTACCAACTGTGATCGCGCCTATTGGG
The DNA here is from genome assembly GCA_000156115.1 of Rhodobacteraceae bacterium HTCC2083. Classification (GTDB taxonomy): domain Bacteria; phylum Pseudomonadota; class Alphaproteobacteria; order Rhodobacterales; family Rhodobacteraceae; genus Planktotalea. The sequence continues at coordinate 2,673,325 of DS995276.1, read as the reverse complement.
AGGCCATGGGCAAGCCTGTGATGGAAAAACACCAACAACGCCAAGCCTTTAACGCCACCCTTGCGTACCGCTCATCGACCCTGGACTGGTTGGCCCACATTGATTGCGATGAATTTATATTTGGTGAAGCCGACATCATTTCCACACTCAGCACCGTGCCTGACACCAATGACGCGCTGATCATCCCCCCTGCCGAAGAGATCGCACAAAGCTATGACGCGACCGATCTGCTGTTTCGGCGTACTTACTTCGATGCGGGCTGTGACAAGGCGATCATTGACGCGCTTTATCCGACGTTTGGCACCTATCTGCGCTCTGGCTTTATCAGTCATACCATCGGCAAAACCATTGCCCGTTGCGGCGTTGAGGATGTGCGTTTTGGCGTGCACTTGCTCAAAAAACGTGGGATCGAAGTGAAAAACACGCAGCGTTCGGGTCACATGACCCTGCTCCATCGCCACGCGCCAGATTGGGACAGTTTTGCGCGGCACCTCGATTTCCGGCTAAGCAAAGGGTCTTATCGGGATCGCGGACAAGCACGGTTGGGCTTGGGCGATATCATCGACATCTTAAAGGACGAGCAAGGGGCAGACGGCCCGCGCAAGCTGTTCGATGAGGTCTGCGCAGCACGCCCCGAAGTCCTGAAAGTGTTGGAAGAGCACGCAATGCTGATAAGGGTTAAGTCATTCAAAGCACTTGCCGGTCTTGTAAATGAATAAGCTGAAATGGGGCATTGTCAGCACGATCAAAGCGCCACTTAAGGAGGTGTTGGGTTTTGTCGCCTATCACCTGCAGCAGGGCGCGCATCGTGTGTACATTTATCTGGATGATGCTGATGTTGTGACCTTTGCGGCGCTTAAAACCCATCCAAAGGTGCGCGTTACCGATACCGATGAGGCCTATTGGCAAAAGAAAGGTGGGCGGCCACACACACACCAAGCTCGCCAAACAATGAACGCGGCCGATGCATATGCCAAACGTGTTGAAGTTGCATGGCTTGCACACATTGACCATGACGAATTTCTTGTCTGGAATACGCCGCTTTCAGCGCAACTTTCGGCTTTGGGCGCGGATTGCCTCTGCGCGCGCATCCGTCCCCTTGAAGCTTTGGAGTGGGAAGGCCCACAAACAGAGCCACGTCCATTCAAGAGTTTCGTTTTGCCCATGCGAGAGCGTCGTAAAGTTACCGAAACGCTCTACCCTCGTTATGGTGCACATCTTAACGGTGGGTTCCTTAGCCATGTAGCTGGAAAGTTGATCTACCGCACTGGAATCGAAGGGTTTTCAGTAAAGATCCACAACGCATTTCTTGGCGATCAAAAAAACCCGGGGCAACAGGAACTATCGGACACTCGCTTGTGCCATCTGCATGGCGACACGTGGGACACTTGGCAAGCAAACTATGCCTACCGCAAATCAAAAGGGGCCTATCGCGCCGAGCTAAACGCGCCTTTTGATCAGGACAAAGGCGGGTTGAACATGCACAGCTTTCTAAACATGCTCGAAGCCAAGGGCGGTACACAAGAGCTGCGCATTTTTTATACGGAGGTTTGTACAGCGCGGCCTGACCTGCTCAAAGCGCTCGAAAAGCTTGGTCTTTTGCACTGGTACCACATTAATCCAGACGCTGCGTTGAATGAGCAATTTACTAATAGCAACTCATCGTTTCAATAACGGAAACAAACTGCGCTATTCTTGTCCCTAAGTCCGCTAAAAATCGATATAAATCCAAGGGGATTTGACCGCAGGCAGCTTTTTCGCTATCCCGTCGTCCAAGGCCCATGGAGTGCAAAGACACTCGATCAATCGGATTTGGCCTGACCTAGATGCACGGGCCAAATTGTGTCCGTAAGCTACGGAAACACATGACAAAGTTCTCAGATCTGAATCTGGACCCAAAGGTCCTTAAAGCCATCGATGATGCTGGCTACGAATCCCCAACCCCGATCCAAGAAGGCGCGATTCCACCAGCGCTGGAAGGCCGCGATGTCCTCGGAATTGCGCAAACGGGCACGGGTAAAACCGCGAGCTTCACGCTGCCGATGATCACCATGCTGGGCAAAGGTCGTGCACGCGCGCGCATGCCGCGCTCTTTGGTGCTCTGCCCGACGCGCGAATTGGCCGCACAAGTTGCCGAAAATTTCGACACATATACGAAATACCACAAGAAACTAAGCAAAGCGCTTTTGATCGGGGGCGTGTCGTTTAAAGAACAGGACCGCCTGATCGACAAGGGCGTGGACGTGCTGATCGCAACACCCGGTCGCCTGCTGGATCACGTTGAGCGCGGCAAACTGTTGTTGACAGGCGTGCAGGTCATGGTCGTTGACGAGGCCGATCGCATGCTCGACATGGGCTTCATTCCCGATATCGAACGTATCTTTGGCCTAACGCCCTTTACCCGTCAAACGCTGTTCTTCTCGGCAACTATGGCCCCAGAAATCGAACGCATCACCAACACCTTCCTATCCAACCCTGCTCGCGTCGAAGTTGCGCGTCAGGCGACCGCGTCCGAGAACATCGAACAGGTCGTGATGATGTTCAAAGGCTCACGCAAGGATCGCGAAGGCACGGAAAAGCGCAAAGCACTGCGCAAATTGATCGACGCTGAAGGTGACGCCTGCACCAACGCGATCATCTTCTGTAACCGCAAAATGGATGTGGATGTCGTTGCTAAGTCATTGAAAAAGTATGGATATGATGCAGCGCCCATTCATGGCGATCTCGATCAAAGCCAGCGCACAAAGACCTTGGACGGCTTTCGCGAAGGCGGTTTGCGCTTTCTTGTTGCCTCTGATGTTGCGGCGCGCGGACTTGATGTCCCTTCGGTGAGCCACGTTTTCAACTTTGATGTACCAAGCCACGCAGAAGACTATGTGCATCGCATTGGTCGTACAGGCCGCGCTGGTCGCGATGGCAAAGCCGTGATGATCTGCGTACCACGGGACGAGAAAAATTTCGACGCGATTGAAAAGCTGATCCAGAAGCAGATCACGCGCATCGACAACCCGTTGAAGCCTGCTGACGCCCCTGCGCCGAGCGAGGCAAGAGCTGATGGCGCATCGCCCGCGCGCGAAGACAAGCCAAAGCGCACGCGCGCACGTTCGCGCAACAAGCCTAAGGACGATTCGCCAAAAACGGAAGTTCAGGCTGACGCACCCGTCGTTGCGGCTGAGGTTGAACCTGCTAAGGCAGAGCCGAAACCAGAGGCACCCAAGCAAGCCCCACGCGAGAACAACACACTCAGCCGCTCCAACCGTGGACGTGGTGGCGGCAACAACAACGTTGTGGGATTGGGCGATCACCTTCCCGGCTTTATCGCTATGAGCTTTGAAGAACGCAGCGCAAACTAAAGCACTAATATTGAAATGAAAAAGCCCCAAACACGCAGATAGCGGTTTGGGGCTTTTATTTTGTTTTAAGCCATTCGCGTCGGGCGGATCATCCGCATTCCACCTGAGATCAACCCAGTGACAATAGCGGCAATCACCAGTGCTATCGCTATCGTGAACGAGATAAACTTGTGCGCCGCAAAGCTGGAATTGTTGTAGGTCAACATCTGCGGGATGACAGTCTCGAATTGCATTAGCCAGCACGACATCAAGTTTTCAAGCGCACCTAAAGTGCCGAAGCAGATGCCAAAGAAAATCACCAGAACACGATAAAAAATATGCGAAACTTGGGATGGCTCTCAGTATCAGCACACAGTTATTCAACACAAGAATGGGCGCAATGCTGGATCGATTTGGCCTTACGGAGGCACAATTCTCGGTTCTGAATTACCTCGCCCGTCGCATGCCTGAAGGGCAAAGCGTGACCACGATTGCCGCCGCCGTTGAAGTGAAACAACCTGCCGTATCCAAGAATGTTAGTAAATTTGAGGGCATGGGCTGGGCACGTTTCGAAGCGATGCAAAACGATGCGCGCGCGAAGCACGTGTTTCTCAATCAGGCGGGGCATGCCCATCTTCAAGATGTGCAACAGGCGCTCTTACCTGATTATCTGGCAATGATGGAAGGGTGGCGCGATGAGGACATAGCATCCCTCACCGCGCGGCTCTTCAGATTGGTTGATTGGCTCGACAAGAACCGGTTTTAGGCTAGCCGCGACACCACAATCGTGACTTCCGGATTTTTACCGATCTCGGCATTGCAGCTTTGACGCACTTGGCGTTTGATCGCCTCTTCCAGCTTCTTGTCGTCGCGCATGGTCTTACCGTTTGAGCGACCGATTAACTGGCTGAGGTCTTCTTCAACCACATCGACCAGCGGCGCGCGCGACTTGCCTTGATCCGCAAGGCCCATCAGTTCGCACCATGGATCGCCTAGCATTTCATCGTTTTCATCGATGATGACCGTCACAGTGATGTGTCCATTCATAGCCATGCGCATACGGTCGCGCACCACGCCGTCAAGCGCGCCGACTTGCACGGAACCGTCCAGATACGTGCGTCCTGTTTCGATGTAATCTGCAACCTTTGGCGCATTGCCTGAGAGGTCAATCATCATGCCGTTAACCGCGACGACCCCCTTCAATCCCTTGGCTTCAGCGATCTTCACATGCGTGCGCAGGTGGCGGTGTTCGCCGTGCATCGGAATCAACATTTGTGGCTTTGTGATTTCGTGCATCTTTTCAAGATCAGGACGGTTCGCGTGACCCGAAACATGATAGAGGCCAGAGCTGTCGTCGATCACATCCACACCCTTTTCAGAGAGTTGATTGATAATGTATATCACGCCACGCTCGTTTCCGGGGATCGTTTTGGAAGAAAACAGGAACGTATCGCCTTCTTTCAACGTCAGGCCTTGGTACTTGCCACGCGCCAATTGCGCAGAGGCCGCGCGGCGTTCGCCTTGGGAACCTGTCACGAGAAGCATCACATTTTCGCGCGGCAGTTGCGTTGCGTCTTCAGGATTGATGCAGGTCGGGAAGTCGCTGAGCACGCCCGTTTCGATCGAGGCTTCCACCATGCGGCGCATCGCACGACCCAAGAGCACGACAGACCGTCCTGCCCGCACGCCAGCTTCTGCCAACGTTTTCACCCGCGCCACGTTCGAGGCGAAGGTCGTTGCCACAACCATGCCAGGCTGATCCTTGATCAATTTTTCAATCTCAGGCCCTACGGTGATTTCGGAGCGGCCTTCATTCAACGAAAACACGTTTGTTGAATCGCAGACCAGCGCTTTGACGCCGTCTTTGGATACATCGCGCCAGAGTTGCTCATCAAACGCTTCGCCCACCAGTGGGGTTTTGTCGATTTTGAAATCGCCTGTGTGCAAAACTCGCCCGTCAGGGCTGTCGATGCACAGACCAGAGCTTTCGGGGATGGAATGTGAGATAGGCAAGAAGCCAACGCTAAACGGTCCCGCTTTCACAACTTCAGGCCACGGGGAAACAGTCGTGACTGCTTTCGCTTCAACCCCATATTCATCGAGCTTGCGACGCGCGATATTCGCCGTAAACGCGCGCGTATAAATCGGCGCTTTCAGTTGCTCATAAAAGTGACCAATCGCACCAACATGATCCTCATGTGCGTGGGTGATAAAGATCGCTTCCAAATCATTCCGGCGCTCTTTCAGCCATGTAATATCGGGCAGGATCAAATCGACACCCGGGGTGCCGTCCATGTCAGGGAAGGTCACGCCAAGATCCACAAGGATCAGTTTTTCTTTGCCCGGTTTCCCGTAGCCGTACACATAGGCATTCATGCCAATTTCGCCCGCCCCGCCAAGGGGAAGGTAGATCAAACGCTCTGCGCTCATTTCGGTTTATCCGTTCTTTTTATTATGCTCGTGGATTACGATCAGACCATGCATTGTCAGGTCATCTTCAATCACATCAAACAAGTTTTCGGCTGACGCAAACAGCGGGGCAAGACCGCCTGTGCCAACCACTTTCATCGGCTTGCCATATTCATTCTTAATCCGGCTGGTAATACCTTCAATGAGGCCTGTATAGCCCCAGAACACACCTGACTGGATGCATTCGACCGTATTCACGCCGATTACATGCTCTGGCTGGGAAATATCCACATGCGGGAGCGCAGCCGCACCAAGTGCCAGCGCTTCAAGCGAGAGATTCACGCCAGGCGAAATTACCCCGCCTACATATGCGCCATCCTCTGCGACCACATCGAAATTGGTCGCGGTGCCAAAATCCACAACGACCACATTGCCGCCGTGGCGATCATAGGCCCCTGCCGCATTGGCCAAACGATCAGGACCTACCTTCGTGCCCGCATCAACACGTGGCGCATTTGGCAGCGCGCACTCCGGCTTGCCAACGACCAAAGGGCGGCAATTGAAAAAGCGATCCGAAAAAATACGCAAGTTAAACACAACGCGCGGCACCGTCGCTGAAATGATCACATCTTTAATGTCGAGTTCGATATCGTAGTGCTTCACCAAGGTAGAAAACCAAGTGAAATACGCATCCGCGGTACGCCCGTGATGGGTTGAGGTGCGCAGCGTGCAGAGCCAAGTCGTGCCGTCCCAAATTGAAAACACCGTATTTGTATTGCCGCAATCAATCGCCAGAAGCATCGCGTCTCTCCGCGTTTAGAAAAATACATCCGCGGCGGCAATTGCCACACGGCCCTCAGAGGTCTTTAGAACAAGGTTGCCCTGTGCGTCTACCGTCTCGAACGTGCCAGTTGTTTCACTGTTCATGGTGCGCGCTGTGATCACCTCGCCCAGTTTTGCTGCGCGTGCGAGCCAAGCGTCGCGGATCGCGGCAAACCCATAGGTAGTGAACTGGCTCTCTTGGCGCGCGTAGGCGCTGGCCAGCAAATCAAGGAAATCTTCGGGTGAGATCGCAACGCCAGCTTCTGACAAGAGTGAGACAGGTCGCATCGCCAGAGCTTCCACGTCTGAGGCCAGAGGCGCATCCGCAAGGTTCACGCCGATCCCAATCGCGAGATGCGAAACCCCGCCGCCTGCCCCTATGCTTTCCAGCAAGATTCCAGCGACTTTGCCACCATTGAGCAACACATCATTTGGCCATTTCAGCGCAAGCGATTGCGCCTGCACACCGCAGGCAACGAGCGCATCATAAAGCGCGAGCGAGGCCACGAAAGAGCGCAGCGCAACCACATCGGGGGCCTCTCGCGGATGTAGCACCAAAGTGGCGGCGAAATTACCTTTGGGAAAGTGCCACGCCCGGCCACGACGGCCACGCGACGCGGTCTGGTTCAGAGCCAAGATCCATTCCGGTCCTGCAAGCGTTCCGGCGATGCGCGCAGCTTCTGCGTTGGTGCTGTCGATCTCGGACAACACGCGTCGGCCATAGCCAAGTGGAAAGCCTGTCTTAGTTAACAAGCGTCGCCGCCGCTGCTGCCGCTGCACTTTCAACACCGAAGAGGTTGATCAGGCCCAAGACCATGATGGCTGCCGAAGCCATCAAGAAGCCCCACAGCACGGGCGAGTTGCTCTTGTCGAGAGTCTCATCCGGCTCTTCGCCGAAGTACATGTAAAAGACGATACGCAGGTAATAGTAGGCTCCGATGACTGACGCGATCACTCCAGCCACAGCGAGCCATGCAAGCCCCGCCTCATAAGCGGCACGCAGTACGTAAAGCTTGCCAAAGAAGCCAACCATCGGCGGCACACCCGCCATGGAGAACAGCAAGATCAGCATCGCCAAGGCTTTGCCTGGCTCGCGTTTTGCGTATTGGTTAAGCGCGCCAATATCAGTCACCGCTTGGCCGTCCTTCTCCATCGACAGGATGAACGCAAAGGTTCCGATATTCATCGTCACATAGATCGCCATATAAACGAGCATCGCTTCAACACCCAAAACCGTTCCCGCCGCGAGGCCCATAAGCGCATAGCCCATATGCGCGATGGACGAGAAGGCCATCAGACGTTTGATGTTGGTTTGACCAATGGCTGCGAAGGCACCAAGGAACATGGACACAAGCGAAAGCAAAGCGATCACTTGGCTCCAATCGCTGACAGCCCCACCGAACGCGTCATGCAAAACACGCGCAAAAAGGCCCATAGCCGCGATTTTCGGCGCTGTCGCAAAGAACGCCGTGACCGGCGTTGGTGCGCCTTCATAAACGTCGGGCGTCCACATGTGAAACGGCACGGCGGAAACCTTGAACGCGAGACCCGAAATGATGAACACCAGGCCAAAGAGCAAGCCAATTGAGATATGACCCTCTGTTGCGGTCTGGATGATGCCGGAGAACAACGTCGTACCAGCGTAGCCGTATGTCAGCGATGCGCCATAGAGCAGCAAACCAGAGCTAAGCGCGCCAAGGACGAAATACTTAAGGCCGGCTTCGGTCGAGCGCGCACTGTCGCGACGCAAGGACGCCACCACGTAAAGCGCAAGCGATTGCAATTCGAGGCCCATGTAAAGCGTCATCAGATCACCGGCCGAGACCATGACCATCATGCCGACCACGCTTAGCGCGACAAGCACAGGGTATTCAAAGCGCAGCAAGCCTTTACGTTGCATATATTCCTGGCTCATCACCAACACGGCAGCAGAGGACAGCAAAATGGCAACCTTTGCAAAGCGCGAAAACGCATCGTCGACGAACATTCCGCCAAAGGCTTCATTCGTACCTTCGCCGCTCAGGCCGATCCAAAGCGCCAGCGCAAGAAACACAGCCGCCGTCGCCCAAACCAGCAAAGGACCCATTTTGTCCTTGGATGTGTAGACCGCGCCTAACAAAGCTCCTATTGCTAAGAGCGACAGACTAATTTCCGGCAGTATGATGTTCAGGTCAGCCTGTATCATGGTGCAGCGCTTTCTTTAGTTCGTGGCGGCAGTCTGGAGCGCGTCTTGTGCGCTTGCCAGTGCCGTTTCATAGTTGGACACCAGCGCTTCAACCGAAGGGCCGATGATATCGAGGACGAGCGCAGGATAGACACCCAATAGCAGCGTCATCACCACGAGCGGCGCGAAAATCGCACGCTCGCGCGTTGTCATGTCGGTGATCGTGCGCAGGCTTTCTTTGATCAGATCGCCCATCACAACACGGCGATAAAGCCAAAGCGCGTAAGCCGCAGACAGAATAACACCCGCCGTTGCAACTGCCGCAACCCAGGTGTTGACTTGGAAGACGCCGATCAATGTCAGGAATTCACCGACAAAGCCCGATGTACCCGGCAGGCCCACGTTCGCCATCGTGAAGAACATAAAGATCAGTGCGTAAGCTGGCATGCGTGTCACAAGACCACCGTAAGCATCAATTTCACGCGTGTGCATCCGATCGTAGATCACACCGACACAGAGGAACAAAGCGCCAGAGATGAAGCCGTGGCTGATCATCTGGAAGATCGCGCCGTCAATTCCCTGCTGGTTCGCTGCAAAAATCCCCATTGTGACGTAGCCCATATGCGCGACAGATGAATAAGCGATAAGCTTTTTCATATCTTCCTGCACCAGAGCCACCAGCGAGGTGTACACAATCGCAATCGCAGACATCCACAAGATCAGCGGTGTCATCACCTCTGCGCCCACTGGGAACATTGGCAAGCTAAAGCGTAAAAACCCGTAGCCTCCCATCTTCAACAGGATCGCCGCCAGCACGACCGAGCCTGCCGTCGGTGCCTGAACGTGCGCATCCGGCAGCCATGTGTGTACAGGCCACATAGGCATTTTCACCGCGAAGCTCGCAAAGAAGGCGAGGAACATCAACGTCTGCAAACCGCCGACCACTTGAATGCCGAGCAGTGAGAAGCTCTCAGAGCCGAAGGAATGCGTCATCAGCGTTGGAATGTCAGTAGTGCCCGCATCCACGAACATCGCCACCATCGCCACCAACATCAGAACTGATCCTAGGAAGGTGTAGAGGAAGAACTTGAAACTCGCATAAATACGGTTCGCGCCGCCCCAAATGCCGATGATCAAGAACATCGGGATTAGGCCCGCCTCGAAGAAAACATAGAACAAGACAAGATCAAGCGCCATGAACACGCCCAGCATAAGTGTTTCCAAGAGCAAGAACGCGATCATATATTCTTTGACGCGCGTATTCACATCCCAGCTCGCCGCGATCACCAGTGGCATCATGAAGGTCGTCAGCATCACGAAGAGCACGGAAATTCCATCCACGCCCATCTTATACTGCATGCCCATGACCCAGCTGGCTTCTTCAACCATTTGGAAACCGGTGCTGGAGCTATCGAACTGGAACAGAATAAACAGCGACACAAAAAAAGTAGCGCTTGTTGCTATCATAGCCAACCACTTGGCATTACGCGCCGCCGCTTCATCGTTACCACGTAGGAAAAGCGCCAAAATCAGAGCCGCAAGCGCGGGAATGAAAGTGACAATGGAAAGGAGGTTATCCATTAGTGCGCTCCTCCGGAGAACGTCATCCAAGTGACCAGAACCAAAATTCCGATCACCATGGCAAAGGCATAGGTAAAGATATAGCCGGACTGCGCGCGACCTGCGAGGCGAGTGAAGAAGGGCACAACACCCATCGCCACACCGTTCAAAGTACCGTCAATCACATTCCCATCGCCGCGCTTCCAGAAGAAGCGGCCAATCATAGAGGCTGGCTTGACGAAGACAGCGTCATAAAGCTCATCAAAGTACCATTTGTTGAGCAAGAAGTTGTAAAGTGGACGGTTGGTTTCCATAGCACGCTTGGGCATTTTCGGGTCCCAAATGTAGAACCACATCGCCAACAAGAAACCGATCACCATCGCGATAAACGGGCTGAGCTTTACCCAAGTCGGGACATAATGCGCGTCGTGCAGAACATGGTTGTCTTTACCAGTGTAAATCGCGCCCTCCCCCGGCTTGCCGGTGAATGCGTACGAGGTTTTCTTTTTCTTGCCGTCGTCTTTGGTTGCGTGGTCAACTCTAGTTTCGCCATGATCATCAGAGTGATTATCCTTCTCGCCATGCTCTGACGCTTCCGCGTAAGGCACACCAAAGAAGCCCGCGACCTCATTTGTTTTACCAAAGAAGCTGCCGTACCAGATGGCACCCGCAAAGATTGCACCAAGGCTGAGAACACCAAGTGGCACCAACATCACCATCGGGCTTTCATGTGCGTGCTCATGTGTATGCTTGTCGCCGCGCGCCTTTCCGTAGAAGGTCAGAAACATCAAACGCCAGCTATAAAAACTTGTGAACAGCGCCGCTATCACCAGCATCCAGAAGGCATAACCGCCATCTGTGCCCGCATAGGCGCTTTCGATGACGGCATCTTTAGACGCAAAACCTGCAAAGCCGATCCAACCAGACAATGGGATACCAACGCCTGTAATCGCTAATGTACCGATCATCATCGCCCAGAACGTGTATGGGATTTTCTTCCGAAGAGCACCGTAGTTACGCATATCCTGTTCATGATGCATCGCATGAATGACCGAACCTGCCCCAAGGAACAACATCGCCTTGAAGAACGCATGCGTGAAGAGGTGGAACATCGCGACAGAGTAAACACCAACGCCCGCGGCCACAAACATATAGCCTAGCTGAGACATCGTTGAATAAGCAATCACGCGCTTGATATCGTTTTGCACCAAACCGATGGTTGCAGCGACAAAAGCAGTCGTTGCACCTAGAAATGTAATTAAGGCTGTCGCCTCTGGCGCGTATTCCATCAAAGGCGACATGCGGCACACAAGGAACACACCCGCAGTCACCATTGTCGCCGCGTGGATCAATGCGGATACAGGTGTCGGACCTTCCATCGCGTCCGGCAACCATGTGTGCAAGAACAACTGCGCCGATTTACCCATCGCACCAATGAACAAGAGGACCGCGATCAGGTTCGCCGCATTCCACTCTGCCCAAAGGAAGGTGACCTCTGTTTCCGCCAAAGCCGGAACTGCGGCGAAGATATCGTCGAATTTGACACTATCCGTAAGGTAATACAGAGCAAAGATACCCAGCGCGAAACCGAAATCACCGACTCGGTTCACCACGAACGCTTTGATCGCCGCCGCATTTGCTGTGGGTTTGCGATAGTAAAACCCGATTAATAGGTAGGACGCGACGCCAACCCCTTCCCAACCAAAGAACATCTGCACAAGATTGTCAGAGGTCACCAGCATCAACATCGCAAATGTAAAGAACGACAGGTATGCGAAGAATCGTGGCTTGTAGCTTTCGCCCTCTTTCCACTGAGGGTCGTCAGCCATGTAGCCAAAGGAATAAAGGTGCACCAGCGCCGAAACCGTCGTAATCACGATGAGCATAATAGCGGTGAGGCGGTCCAAACGGATCGCCCAATCTGTACTCAGGCTACCACTTTCGATCCAGCGCAAAATCTGCACTTTTTCCGTGACGCCGTCATGCCCTAAAAAGACAATCCAGCTAAAGAAACATGCGACAAAGAGCAGGCCCGTGGTCACCCACATTGCGCCTTTTTCACCGATCAACCGCCAACCAAAGCCACCAATAAGTGCGCCGATAAGAGGCGCGAAAAGAATGAGCGTTTCCATCTGATCAGCCTTTCATCACGTTGACATCTTCGACCGCAATAGTGCCGCGAGTACGGAAGAAACAGACGAGTATCGCGAGACCAATCGCCGCCTCTGCGGCGGCGACTGTCAGAACGAAGAGCGTGAACACCTGCCCAACCAAATCCCCGAGGAAGCTGGAAAAGGCGACAAGGTTAATGTTTACCGCCAGCAGCATCAGCTCAATCGACATGAGCAGAATGATCACATTCTTGCGGTTCACAAAGAGCCCAAAAATGCCAATGACAAACAGCGTTGCCGCGATTGTCAGGTAATGCTCAAGACCGATCATTATCGATGTCCTTGTTATTGTTCGTATTCTTAGAATTCAAGTAGAGCACAACCGTCGCACCGATTGCGGCTCCGAATAGGACGTATGCAGCAAGAACAATCACAGCCCCTGCCCCGGTTTTACGTCTTTAAGCTCCATCGCTTTTGCTGGATCGCGGTGCATTTGCGCCATTACGTCTTGACGTTTCACGTCAGTACGGTGGCGCAGCGTCAAGACAATCGCGCCAATCATCGCAACCAGCAGGATCATCCCAGAGAGCTGGAAAATCAGGAAGTATTTGTCATAAAGTAGAAGGCCAAGTGCCTCAGTGTTATGCGCATCCGTCGGTGTGACCGCTCCGCGCAGGCCCGCAGCTTGATCGCTCGCTTCCCAAACGCCGAAGGCCATGGTGAATTGCATCAGTAAAACAAGGCCAATCAGTAACGCAAGCGGCATGTATTTCACCATTTCCGCTTTCAGCTCCGCAAAATCGATGTCGAGCATCATGACAACAAACAAGAACAAAACCGCGACCGCGCCCACGTAAACGATGATCAACAGCATCGCCACGAATTCTGCGCCAAGCAATACGAACAAGCCCGCAGATGACAGGAAGGCAAGGATCAACCACAGCACAGAGTGCACCGGATTGCGGCTGATCACTGTGAACAGGCCGCCCGTGAACGTGCAGATCGCGAACAGGTAAAAGGTAAATACAGCGACGCTCATGTTTGCGCTTCCTTGCTAACTTGCAAAACCTCATTCGCGAATTCCATCGCGCGGGTCATGGCGGGGAGACCGGCAAACATCGACATTTGTGCAATGCTTTCAGTCACTTCATCTTTAGTTGCACCGGCCTCGACAGCATGGCGCACGGTCATTCTAATCTGCGTTTCATTCTGTGCGCCTTGCATGGTCAAACCAGCCAGCGTCAACAACAATCGCGTCTTTGCATCCAACCCCTCTTTGGACGCACCTTTGCCGAAAGACATTTCCATCATGTCCTTCGTCATTGTCGGCCAAAGATTTTCCATTGCCTGCGTGGACGCACCCGAAAGCGCAGGATTGAGGGCTTTCGCCATCTCCTGAGCTTGGGCCATCATCATGGCAAAGGGGTTGTTCGCATCAGTCATCGGTAGGGCGCATCAATCTCGAGGTTACGCGCGATCTGCGCTTCCCAACGATCGCCATTCTCAAGCAATTTGTCCTTGTCGTAAAACAGCTCTTCACGGGTTTCGGTGGCAAATTCAAAATTTGGCCCTTCGACAATCGCATCCACCGGACAAGCTTCTTGGCAGAAACCACAGTAAATGCACTTCGTCATGTCTATGTCATAGCGCGTGGTACGCCGGCTGCCGTCATCGCGTGGCTCTGCATCAATCGTGATCGCTTGCGCAGGGCAAACCGCTTCGCAAAGCTTGCAAGCAATGCACCGTTCTTCCCCATTCGGGTAACGGCGCAGCGCATGTTCTCCACGAAAACGCGGCGACAAAGGTCCCTTCTCATGCGGGTAGTTCAACGTCACTTTCGGTGCGAACATGTAGCGCAGGCCAAGACCGAAACCTTTCACAAAGTCTGCGAGGAGGAAGTACTTGGCCGCGCGGCCATAATCGAAGTCAGCCATTGGTTAACCCCCTACTGTCCAGCGCGCGTAAACGCCCCAGAACCATCCAAATTTTGCTGCAAATGCGACGAATACGACCCAAGCGAGGCTCGTAGGCAGGAAGATTTTCCAACCAATGCGCATCAATTGGTCATAGCGGTAGCGCGGTGTGATCGCTTTCACCATGGAGAAGAAGAAGAATACCAAGAACATTTTGCTCACCATCCAGAAGATGCCATCGGGCAAACCTGGGATTGGTGACAACCATCCACCAAAGAACATCAACGAGATCAGCGCACACATCAAAACGACAGCGACGAGCTCGCCGATCATAAAGAGCAGGAACGGCGTTGACGAATACTCTACCTGATAGCCCGCCACCAATTCAGATTCCGCTTCAGGAAGGTCAAACGGTGGGCGGTTCGTTTCAGCGAGCGCTGAGATGAAAAAAAGCACCAGCATCGGGAAGTGCGGCAGCCAATACCAGCTGAGCAGTCCGTAGTCGCTATCCTGTGCGGCCACGATTGCACCGAAGTTCATCGATCCAGACGACAGGATAATACCGATAATAATCAATCCGATAGAGACCTCATAAGAGATCATCTGCGCCGCAGAACGCAAGCTTCCAAGGAACGGGTACTTCGAGTTAGACGCCCAACCGCCCATGATCACGCCATATACTTCAAGCGATGACACAGCGAAGACATAAAGGATCGCGACGTTGATCTCCGACAGCACCCAGCCTTCGTTAAACGGGATCACCGCCCAAGCGATCAGGCTCATCACCAAAGTGACCATCGGTGCCATCAAGAAAACCGCTTTATCCGCGCCGGCAGGGAAGACAACTTCCTTAACGATGTATTTCAAGAAATCCGCAAAACTTTGCAGCAGGCCAAAGACGCCTACAACGTTTGGTCCGCGGCGCATCATGACGGCGGCCCAGATTTTACGGTCCGCATACATCAAGAATGCTAATGCGAGCAGCAAAGGGATCACGAGCAAGAAGATTTGCCCAACGATTGTCAGGCCCATGCCCAATGTTGTGGTGGTGAAAAAGTCGTACATTAGGTCCTCACACCGTCGGTATCTTGTTCTCGTCGCAGGCCGAAACCGTGACTTCTGCATCTATCGTTTTCAGCCCGCGTGGGAGCGCTGGCGAGATGGTGTAAACAGCATCCCCGACCCATGTGCCACCCTCTTCGGCCGTGTTTGTGCGTAAATGACGCGCAAAACCATAACCTCTGATTAACGCGTACTGTGCAGCGGCACATTCTGCGTAAGCGTCCACGTCAGAATTGTTGCGCGCGCCCTTCATTTTAACTTGAAAGCTCACCAAATCATCATCGAGAAGGCGCGTTTGCACGCCGTCATATTCCGGCTTGAACGGCGCAGGTTTATCACCCGTTTGCTGTTCACAGCCAGATACAGCGCTGGCGAGCGCCAGTGCCATGGGGGATATGATCGCCGCTGATCTCACTCTGCAGCAATCTTATCTGCGTCACGGCGCGCTTTTGCATTCGCTGACAGCTCTGCCATCAACTCGGAGGCGCGGGCAATCGGGTTGCTCAGGTAGAAATCGCTGATAGCGTTGCGGAATTCTGCTTTGCCCATCTTTTTGGCTGGCAGTGCGTCCCATTCGTTCTCAGGCACTTCGTCGATGTCTGCAAGATGGGGAACGTCTGCAATCAAAGCCGTGCGCAATGCTGCAAGACTGTCATATGGCAGTGTCGCATCAAGCTCTGCAGACAACGCACGCAATATTGCCCAGTTCTCTTTTGCTTCACCCGGTGCAAACCCAGCGCGCATCGCAAGTTGCGGGCGCCCTTCTGTGTTAACGAACAAGCCCTGCTCTTCAGTGTAGGCTGCGCCCGGCAGAATGATATCGGCGCGGTGCGCCCCACGATCACCGTGGCTGCCTTGATAAATTACGAACGCCCCTGCATCGATGTCAACTTCGTCAGAACCAAGGTTATAAATCACCTCCGCATCCGAAGTCGCCGCTTCAACGCCACCATCCGTGGTGCACCCAGCATCCATCGCACCAACGCGACCTGCGGCTGTGTGCAAGATCATCAACTTACCGCCAGACTTTTCCGCAATCGCCATAGCAGTGCCAAGCACCGCTTCGCCGTCCGCTTCTTGCAAAGCACCCTGACCTACGATGACAATACTATTCAAGTCCTGCAAAGACGCCATGTCAAGACCTGAGACATGCGCGAGTGCCGCGCGATCTGTGCCCATATGTTCGTATTCGTAAGTCAAATCAACTTTCTCGCCGACCATGACGACATCTGCCCCTTTGCTCCACGCTTTGCGAATGCGCGCGTTCAAGACAGGGGCTTCAACCACGGGATTAGTCCCAACAAGCAGGATTTTGTTGGCGACATCGATATCTTCAATCGTTGCCGTACCAACGTAGCCAGAGCGATTGCCCGCAGGCAGTTTCGCTTTGTCCGTGCGGCACTCAACATTGCCACCCATGCCTTGAACCAATTGCTTCAACGCAAACGCCGCTTCGACAGAGACCAGATCACCGATCAATCCCGCAACTTTCTTGCCCTTCATCGCAGCAGCGGCAGCGCCAAGCGCCTCGCCCCAGTTAGACGCACGTAATTTGCCGTTCTCGCGGATATACGGACGATCAAGGCGCTGACGGCGCAGGCCATCCCAAACAAAACGCGTTTTGTCTGAAATCCACTCTTCGTTCACGCCATCATGATTGCGCGGCAACATGCGCATCACTTCACGGCCCTTTGTGTCCACACGGATAGAGCTGCCAAGCGCATCCATAACATCAATGGATTCAGTCTTTGTCAGTTCCCAAGGGCGCGCAGTAAAGGCGTAAGGCTTCGAGACCAACGCCCCAACAGGGCACAGATCAATGATATTGCCCTGCAAGTTACTATCCAAAGTCTCGCCCAAGTAAGACGTGATCTCCGCATCCTCGCCGCGACCTGTTTGGCCCATCTGCGTGATGCCCGCGACCTCAGATGTGAAGCGCACACAACGGGTGCAGGAAATGCAACGCGTCATATGGGTTTCGACCAGTGGGCCTAGATCCAGATCGTCCGTTGCGCGCTTTGGCTCGCGGAAACGCGAGAAATCGACGCCATAGGCCATGGCTTGATCTTGCAAATCGCACTCGCCACCCTGATCACAGATCGGACAATCAAGCGGGTGGTTGATCAGCAAAAATTCCATCACGCCCTCGCGCGCTTTCTTAACCATGGGCGAGTTGGTCTTGACCACAGGTGGCTGACCTTCTGGACCGGGGCGCAAATCTCGCACCTGCATAGCGCAAGACGCGGCAGGCTTGGGTGGACCACCCACGACCTCAACAAGACACATGCGGCAATTGCCAGCAATCGTCAGACGTTCGTGATAGCAAAAGCGAGGGATTTCGACCCCCGCCTCTTCACAGGCCTGAATAAGGGTCATCGCCCCGTCTACTTCGACTTCGTTATCGTCGATGATGATCTTGCGTAGGTCGGACATGTTCTACCTTGCTCTTAGAAGAACGCCAATTTGGCTGCGTTTCTTAATTTCCGCACGGCCCAAACGGCACATGGATGCGGCATCGGATGTGGAAGCACCATTCTGCGCTAGATAAACCTGACCGCGTTTACGCATCTTGGCCTTCTCAGTTTTGCTTTTGGTGTAGCGATTGATTTCATCGTTCGAATAGCCCTTGGAACGCGCGCCGCGTTTGAGAGAATTCAAAAAGCCAAGCGCCGTAAACGTGCGCGCGGAAATACTATCACAGCGATTGCGAATTTCGTCGGCAATGCCCACAGCCAACAGGCCGTTGTTGATCTGTATTTCATCTTGCAACCCTTTGGCGGAAAGAGGCGCTGCAAAGGCAAGGCTCATGGCGAAAAGGGAAGCGGTGAATGTACGAGTCAAAAGCATGTGTTTTCTCCTGCCATGCAAACTGCTCTCAAAATTCGGCGAGCTTCAAAGCTGCGTGCCAAAACCTGATCCCCAAATGGGGTTTGAACAGCTTGATATGCAATAACATCCCTTATTTCGTTGTATCCCATCACTCTGCGCAGCGTCCTTGCACGATCAGAACGTCTTCGACAATATTCAGCGCAGTTGCTTCAGCTTCGGGGCTTGCGACCCACTCGATATCAGACCGACCATATCTGCGAATGCAATACGTCGTGCCCTCGAACCGTGCGGCTTCACGCGCGCCTTCAAGGCTTCGGCTAACAGGTCCAGCAGAGGCGACAAAATTACGTTTGTCCTCTTTGTCCGCTTTCAAGCGTCCATTAAATTGCTGCCCGTCGAACAAAACCTGCTTGTCAGGATCCGAACATCCCGCCAAAAGGCCAATAATCGACCCACATATGAGCGCTGTGCGGATCATTTCGCCGCAACCGCGCGTGTGGTTTTACCAGAGATTTGCGCTTTTATTCGATCTTCGATCTCATCGCGGAAGTTGTTGATCAACCCTTGGATTGGCCAAGCCGCCGCATCACCAAGCGCGCAAATCGTATGGCCTTCAACCTGTTTGGTCACGTCCCACAACATATCGATTTCGCTTGGATCAGCATTACCATGCACCAAACGTTCCATGACGCGCATCATCCAGCCTGTGCCTTCGCGACAAGGCGTACACTGCCCGCAGGATTCATGCTTGTAGAACTTCGCAAGGCGCCAAATCGCTTTGATAATGTCTGTGTCTTTGTCCATCACGATCACCGCAGCCGTACCCAGACCAGAGCCAAGATCATTGCGTAGATAATCGAAATCCATCGTCGCATCGCGCATCTTTTCGCCGCGCACACAGGGCACCGAAGAACCGCCCGGAATAACTGCTTTAAGGTTATCCCAACCGCCTTTGATACCGCCGCAATGGGTTTCGATTAGCTCTTCGAATGAAATGCTCATCGCTTCTTCAACAACGCATGGGTTATTCACATGGCCAGAGATCGCAAAGAGCTTGGTGCCCGCATTGTTCGGACGCCCAAAGCTGGAAAACCATTCAGGACCACGGCGCAAAATCGTCGGTACCACCGCTATCGATTCTACGTTGTTCACAGTCGTCGGACAGCCATAAAGACCCGCGCCCGCTGGGAACGGCGGTTTCATACGCGGCATGCCTTTTTTGCCCTCAAGGCTTTCAAGGAGCGCCGTCTCTTCACCGCAAATATAAGCTCCTGCCCCGTGGTGGAGGTAGATATCGAAATCCCAACCGGATTTTGCAGCGTTCTTGCCAACGAGACCAGCGTCATATGCCTCATCAATCGCGGCTTGCAGCGCTTCTTTTTCACGGATGTACTCGCCGCGAATGTAGATGTAGCAAGCGTTCGCGTTCATAGCGAAGCTGGCGATCAGGCAGCCCTCAATCAGCGTATGCGGATCATGGCGCATGATCTCGCGATCTTTACATGTGCCCGGCTCAGATTCATCCGCGTTCACAACAAGATACGCAGGACGTCCGTCGCTTTCCTTGGGCATGAACGACCATTTCAAACCAGTCGGGAAACCAGCGCCACCGCGCCCACGCAGGCCTGAGGCTTTCATCTGATCAATGACCCAATCACGACCCTTTTTGATGATCGCGGCTGTGCCGTCCCAATGTCCACGCGCTTGCGCACCCTTAAGGGTACGGTCATGCATGCCGTAGAGGTTGGTAAAAATGCGATCCTTATCGGCTAGCATCTTAGGGTCATCCTTTCGTGTCCTGACGCGCACGCCAGATTTGATACGTCACAACCATCGACCAAATAAGCGCCGCGAGGACGGCAAAGTCGAAGAGAAATACGAACCTGCCCGGCACTCCGAGCATTGGTGCGATCCATTGGGCCAAGATCCAAAGAAGCATCGATCCCGCGATAACAAGCGCAACCATGCGCCCTTTTTTCGCCAACGCGTCCTCTGTTCTGTCTTGGCCCATTGGGGTGTTTCCTTAGTAAACCGAGCCTTTGTCTACGCGCTTGGAGAATTCAGTCTCCTTGCCCGCAGCCAAAAGTTTGGCCTGATCAATCCATTTGTCACGTGTCGCACGGCCTTTGAACCCTTCTAGGTTCGCATTTACCCACGCCATCTCATCCGGCGTCCAAGCTGCGATTTGATCAAAGTGGAAGAAGCCCATCGTGTTGCAGAGCTTTTCGAGTTTTGGTCCGATTCCTTTGATCCGCTTGAGATCATCCGCACCACCTTCGCGTGCGGCCGCAAGCGTCGCAGGCTTGGTGCCTTCATCGGCCGCTTCGCGCACGTCATCACCGTCGAAATCTTCACCAGCTTTTGCATCGGCTTCCGCTTTTGCAGCGGCTGTTTTGTAAGCTTTCGTTTTCGCGGCCTTGGCTTTCTTATCAGCCGCCTTCTGATCTGCGTCAGCCTTGGTTTTTGCGGCTTTTTCATCCGCTTTAGTCTTCTTGTCTGAGGCTTTCTTGTCCGCGGCAGCTTTTGCTTTCTTGTCAGCGGCCACCTTGGCCTTTTTGTCAGCAGCAGCTTGAGCTTTGGCCTCTACAGCTGCTTTATCGGCGGCTGCGCTATCTCTTGTGACTGTTGCCGCCCCTGCGTTCGAAGCACTGGATGCGCTTGTGCTCGTTGAAGCAGCATCAGCAGATGCAGCACTTAAATCAGTTTTTTCACGCGCCGCTGGGAGCGGTGCGCAGAACAGCCAATTGAACAAAAGACCCAACAAACCAAAAATCAAAATTCCCAAAACGACTGCCGGTAAAAAGCTGTAATCGCCAATTGTTGATAACATTATAAACGTCAGCACCCCCGCAGCCGCGGCCATTGCCCAGCATCCCACTTGGCAGGATGACTTTTTCTTAAGGTCACTCATTATGACTCTCCCAGTTTATAAGGTACATCAATAGACGCCCCCTTTTTTAACACGGGATGCAAATTCAGTGACGCCCCCGCTTGCAAGCACTCCGGCTTGTTGCACCCAATTGTCACGGCTGACGCGACCTTTGAATCCTTCGAGATTTTGATCGACCCATAACACTTCGTCAGCGGTCCATTTTGCAACTTGGTCGAAATGGAAGAAGCCGAGCGAGTTCAGCAATTTTTCCATTTTTGGTCCAACACCTTTGATCATTTTGAGATCATCCGCGCCAGCTTTGCGCGGTGCTTTCATTGTGCGAGGTTTCTTGCCCGCTCTGGCGCTTGTAGCCTCCGTGGGTGTAGTCGCAGGCTTGGACGTAGGTTTTGCTTTGGACGTTGCCCCTGGGTTTTCGTTTGCGGCTTTTGCTTTAGGCACAGACGTTTTTTTCGCAGCCGCTGCTTTTGATTTGTTTGTTGGCTTGGACGCGGTTTTACCCTGCCATGGGGCAAGCAACGGCACTTCAGTGCCATCAATGCGTTTGATCGTATCGCCAATGTCGCTCGCTAATTGGGCGGAGGCATTATACTGCGTCTTACCGCTATCGTAATCCTTAAGGCTGCTCAAACCCGAGAGCGGCTCACAAGAATATCGGCCATTTTGCGGACCCGGTGTTGGCACGGAACCTGCGGCCATATCGTCGAGCAGTTTGACCAGACCCTCAGTGGTCAGATCTTCGTAATAATCCTTGCCGATTTGCGCCATAGGTGCGTTCGTACATGCGCCAAGGCATTCCACCTCTTCCCATGAAAACTTTCCATCTGCGCTAATCACGTGCGGCTTGTTAGAGATTTTCTCGCGGCAAACCGCAACAAGATCCTCGGCACCGCAAATCATGCACGACAGCGTGCCGCAAATCTGGATGTGTGCGACAGAACCAACCGGCTGCAGCTGGAACATAAAATAGAACGACGCCACCTCAAGACCCCGTATGTAAGCTAGGCCGAGCATGTCAGACACATGTTCAATCGCCGGACGCGTAAGCCAGCCTTCCTGTTCCTGCGCACGCCACAAAAGCGGAATGATTGCAGATGCTTGGCGTCCCTCAGGGTATTTCGTAATCTGCGCTTCTGCCCATGCTTGGTTCGCAAGGGTGAAAGCAAAGCTATCGGGCTGGTCTTTGTGAAGGCGGCGGAGCATTAGAACGACCCTTTGTGCGCGATGGAGGTATAGGAGCCTCCGGCGGGGATATTTTTAGAGATAGGAAGGGCAAGGCGCATCATCAGTTACCTGTCAATTTCGCCGAAGACGACGTCCATGGTACCAATGATCGCGGCCACATCGGCGAGCTGGTGACCCACTGTGATGTGATCCATCGCCTGCAAGTGCAAAAAACCCGGCGCGCGAATTTTGGAACGGTAGGGTTTGTTAGAGCCATCCGCGACAAGGTAAACGCCGAACTCGCCTTTGGGGGCTTCGACCGCGCAGTAGACTTCGCCCGCTGGCACGTGAAAGCCCTCGGTGTAGAGTTTGAAGTGGTGGATTAAGGCTTCCATCGAGGTTTTCATATCGCCTCGCTTGGGCGGCGTGAGTTTACCGCGTGCCATAACGTCACCGGGCTCTTCGCGCAGTTTGGCAATAGCTTGCTTAATAATGGAGACGGATTGCGTCATCTCTTCCATGCGGCACAGGTAGCGATCATAGCAATCCCCGTTCTTGCCCACTGGGATCTGGAACTCGAACTCATCGTAGCACTCATAGGGCTGCGCGCGGCGCAAATCCCACGCGAAACCAGAGCCGCGCACCATCACGCCAGAGAAGCCGTAGTTTAAGATGTCTTCTTCCGTGACCACACCAATGTCAGCGTTACGCTGTTTGAAGATGCGGTTCTCAGTCAGCAGGCCATGCATATCGTCCATGAACTTTGGAAACTCATGCGACCATGCTTCGATATCATCGAGCAAAGCGTCTGGCAGGTCCTGATGCACGCCACCCGGGCGGAAGTAGGCGGCATGAAGACGCGCGCCACAAGCACGCTCATAAAAGATCATCAACTGTTCACGCTGCTCAAAACCCCAAAGCGGCGGGGTGAGCGCGCCAACGTCGAGCGCTTGAGTCGTGACGTTCAAGAGGTGGTTCAGCACGCGGCCAATCTCGGAATAGAGCACACGGATCAGCGAGGCGCGGCGCGGCACTTCAACACCGCAGAGTTTTTCAATCGCGAGGCACCAAGCATGTTCTTGGTTCATCGGGGCCACATAATCGAGACGGTCGAAGTATGGCAGGTTTTGCAGGTACGTGCGGCTTTCCATCAGCTTTTCTGTGCCACGGTGCAGCAAGCCGATATGCGGATCACAACGCTCTACAATTTCGCCGTCGAGTTCCAGAACAAGACGCAGAACCCCATGCGCCGCAGGGTGCTGCGGGCCGAAATTGATGTTAAAGTTGCGGATTTTCTGTTCGCCCGAAAGCGCATCAACAGAGTTGTCGTCGAATTTGGAGCCGTCCATCATTTCGCCTCCTCCTGTTTCTCATCACCCGGAAGCACATATTTGGCACCTTCCCACGGGGACATAAAATCAAACTGGCGGTATTCTTGCACCAAACTCACAGGCTCATAGACAACGCGCTTTTCAACTTCGTCATAGCGCACTTCGGTATAGCCCGTCGTGGGGAAATCTTTGCGCAAAGGATACCCACGAAAACCGTAGTCCGTCAGGATGCGGCGCAAATCAGGGTGGCCCGAGAACAGCAAGCCGAACATGTCATAGATTTCACGCTCGAACCAATTGGCGCTGGGATGCACCTCCACGATTGAGGGGACCATATCATCTTCGCGCACTTGCAGGCGCAAACGAATACGGTGGTTCAAATACATGGATAGGAAATGATACACCACATCGAAGCGCTTCCCGCGCTCGGGGTAATCCACCGCCGTGATATCAACCAAAGACGAAAACTTGCAATTCGGGTCGGTTTTCAGAAAATCGACAAGCCCCACGATATTTGAAGGGGCCACGGTCACATTCAACTCGCCCTGCTCTATCGCCCAAGCCAGCACGCAGTCGGGGCGTTTGGCTTCGATGTGAGTGCCGAGTTCTATCAATGCTGCGCTCATCTGCGTCTCCTCAAACGCGCCTTAGCGCGCGATTGTTCCGGTGCGGCGCATTTTGCGCTGCAGTTGCATGATACCGTATAGCAGGGCTTCCGCCGTAGGCGGACAACCCGGGACATAGATATCGACAGGCACGATGCGATCACAGCCGCGCACGACTGAATAGGAATAGTGATAATAACCGCCACCATTCGCGCAGGATCCCATGGAGATTACATAGCGCGGCTCTGGCATCTGGTCATAGACCTTGCGTAAAGCAGGCGCCATCTTGTTGGTCAGCGTGCCAGCCACAATCATCAAATCAGATTGACGTGGGGAAGCGCGCGGCGCTGTGCCGAAACGCTCTAGGTCATATCGAGGCATAGACGTGTGCATCATCTCAACCGCACAACAGGCCAAACCAAAGGTCATCCAATGGAGCGAACCTGTGCGCGCCCAATTAATAATGTCGTCCGTGGACGTTAGCAGAAAGCCCTTATCCGCAAGCTCTGCGTTCAGTGCGGCTGTGCCGTGATCACGATCCCCGCCAGCAGTGGCGATCCCGGTTGATGTTCCTGACATCACTCCCATTCCAACGCTCCTTTTTTCCACTCATATGCGAAACCAGCTGTCAAAACCGCGAGAAAGATCATCATCGACCAGAAGCCGACCATACTAATATCTTTAAAGGCGACCGCCCAAGGAAACAGAAATGCGATCTCAAGGTCAAAGATGATGAATAAGATCGAGACCAGATAGAAGCGTACATCGAACTTCATGCGCGCATCGTCAAAGGCGTTAAATCCGCATTCATACGCAGATACTTTTTCAGGATCAGGATTGCGGACCGCAATCACGATGGCTGCAAGGATCAGAACCAATCCAAGGCCAATAGCAACGGCTAAAAAGATCAGTATTGGGAGGTATTCTCTTGCTATATCTTCCACGAAGACCGGGTCCCTTCGGTTTTGCGCGCGCATTTGTTTGTCGATTGCGCACGCAAATGGCTAATTTGGAGTTGTTGTGGGGTTTACCGAGCCCCGCACAGAGGGTCAACTCCACGCGTGCAACAATTGAAACAGGCTGTGTATCGCTATTCCCCTTATTTCTAGGGGCTTAACGGTCAAAGGCTTAAAAAACTGTAAGATCCGAGTGATCAATCCGACAACTTGCTCAGAAATTTGTGATCACATGAGGCAAAAGATCGCGAGACATATCTGCGATTCCTATCGAAAATACGCCAAGCCGCCGGCTAGCTCTGCTCCTTAGACCAATCAGGTGCACGTTTTTCGAAAAATGCTCCGATGCCTTCGCCAGATTCAGGGTCTTCCCACCGATTTGCCAGCGCTCCGATAGTATGCTGGATCACGCTCTCATCAATCGGCGCGGATAGTGCGCGGATCAGTGCCTTCGCATCTGCCACAGCGCCTGGCGCGCAGGAAAGATACGGGATCACCTCCGCCTCAACAGCCGCATCAAGCGCATCCGGTGCGACAACCTTCGCCAACAGCCCAAGATCTTGCGCTTCCTCAGTGTCAAAGCGGCGAGCTGACATGAAGACCCGCCGCGCATTTGCCGCCCCCATTCGTGCAATCACATAAGGTCCAATCGTTGCGGGGATCAGCCCAAGCCGCGTTTCGGTGAGGCCCATCAACGCCCCCTCGACCCCGATTGCGACGTCGCAGATACTCGCCAACCCGACACCACCACCAAAAGCATTGCCGTGAATGCGCCCAATCAAAGGTTGCGGCAGCGTATCAAGCGCTTGCAACATATAGGCCAGCTTACCCGCCTGCCCGCTGCGCATCCCTGCATCCATATCCATCTGCGCACGCATCCACGCGAGATCGCCACCAGCGCAGAAACTCTTACCCTCGGCAGATAAAATAACAACGCGGATATCTTTGTTCGCTGCGATCTGTCTGGCTGCAGCGGTTAGCTCGTCAAGCATCAATTCCGACATCGCATTATGCTTGTCCGCGCGCGCAAGGGTCAGCGTCGCCACACCACGTTCATCGCAGCTTAGCTTTATGGTTTCAAACGTCATACTTTCGCCTCTCCCCGCAAGGATGTTGCAAAACGCGCTGCCTGTGCCAAAACATCCCTATTCAACCCCGTTTCATAGCCGAGTTCCAACAGACGCACGGCGACAGCCTCAGTGGCAACATTGCCCAAAGCACCCGGCGCATACGGACAGCCGCCCAAACCACCAATTGATGTATCAAAGACCCGCACACCCTCTTGTAAAGATGCCTCGACATTGGCAAGCGCACGACCAGAGGTGTCATGATAGTGCCCCGCTAGGACAGCGTCGGGCACAACGTCCTTCACGGCGCACAGCATTTTGGTAATTTCTTCAGGATAAGCATGACCCGTGGTGTCGCCCAGAGATAGCTCATAGCAGCCCATCTGATGTAACTCCCGCGCGACCGATCCAACTGCAGTTGGATCGGTCGGCCCATCATAGGGGCAGTTGATCACACAAGAAATGTAGCCGCGCACGGGAATCCCGCGCTCGATCGCGGTCTTGGCGATTGGGTGAAACCGCTCCAGACTTTCTTCAATGCTGGCGTTGATATTGGCCTTGGAAAACCCTTCACTCGCGGAACCGAAGATCGCCACCTCATCCGCGCGGGCTGTGATCGCGCCTTCAAGCCCGCGCATATTCGGGGTCAACGCGGCGTAAGAAATACCTTCACTTCGCGTGATCCCTGCCAAGACATCCGCGCTGGTGGCCATTTGCGGCACCCATTTGGGGCTCACAAAGCTTGCCACTTCGATCCTGCGAAACCCTGCGGTGCTAAGCAAATCCACCAACGCGATCTTATCCTGCGCCGAAATAGGCGTCGCTTCGTTTTGCAAGCCATCGCGCGGTCCTACTTCGAACAATTCAACCCGCTCGCTCATTCTGGCATATCCCATGGCGCGTAGAAGTCCTGCGTGTAAAGCAGACCATCCGAGTCCGGCAGGCTCTTTTGAAACGCTTCGCGCGACTGCAAATGTTTGAACCACGCAGCCGTCTTGGGATGTTGCTCAAGCGTACAAAACTTCAGCGCCAAATACATCGCCTGCCCAACACTGATATCCGCTGCTGAAAACCCAGCATCCAACAGAGTATCGCGCGGTGCGTTAAGCCGCGCTTCAATCGCATCATAACACTTGGACAATCTCGCCGCTTCCAACTTCATAACCGCGGGCGAGCGCATGGTATCATCGCGCAACACAATGTGTTGCTGGGTCAATGCCGCGACATGCTGACTGATGGTTTCAGCAAAATGCACCCAAACCAACCACTCCATACGCTCCCCATGGTCCGCTTCACGTCCAAGTCCTACTTCCGGAAATCGCTCGCAAAGATATTCGGTGATCGCTCCCGTCTCGAACATGCGCGCGCCGTCAATCTCTAGTGCAGGAACGCGGCCAGCGGGCGACACCAATAGATACGCAGGTGCACGTAGGCTTTTGTCGAACGCGTGCTCGACGATTTCAAACGGCACATCCAATTCATAAAGTAACCAAAGCGATCGCATCGATCGCGTTTGCGGGCAGTGGTGCAAAACAATGCGGCTCATGATGCGGCTTCCTCGACGGGTGCCAAGCGCACAAGCGCGGCACCTGCCTCAACTTGATCCCCTTCTTGCGCGAGCACTTCAGCCACGACCCCATCGCGCGGCGCAAGTAGCGAATGTTCCATTTTCATAGCCTCTAGAACGGATATTCGATCCCCAGTGTGTATTTTTTGTCCGCTTTTCACAAGCATTGCTTTAACCAACCCAGGCATAGGAGCGTTCACAACGTCCATGTCACCAGCAAGATCGGAGCTGCGATCAAGCGGATCAACGACCTCGAAAGTGATGCTATTTGGTCCGAACATAAAGACCGTGTTCTCGATGCGTTTTGCGGGTTCAAAGGCAGTTTGATCAATCTGCCACCCTGTCTTGTGTCGCTGCGCACCGCAGGTTCCAAGAGGCGTTTCAATCGTGACATTATCCGCGCCGGAAAAGCGCAAGACACATGAAAAGTCTTCGCCGGTGCGACGCAGCGTAATCGTGCGAGCGAGCGGTGCCCAAAGGGAAAAACCAGCTGATGCAGGGAGATCATCCACACCGGCAACCATCACTGCAGCTTGCGCAAGGTTCGCAGCGCTCAACGGCGGTTTTGCGATCAACGCCGCATAATCCCGCGCGATTAGACCCGTATCCACATCACCAGCTGCGAACGCTTCATGGCTAGCAAGCGCGTGTAGGAATCCAAGGTTGGTCACAGTGCCCGCGACCTGTGTTTCCGCCAAGGCTTTGCGCAATTTGGCCAACGCGACCGAACGGGTTGACCCATGCACCGTTAATTTTGCGATCATCGGATCGTAAAACGGGCTGATGTCGTCCCCCCCACGCACCCCAGTGTCCGCACGCGCGTTCTGCGCAAATTCTAGATGCGCCAAACGCCCCGTTGCAGGCAAAAAATCCTGTTCAGCGTCCTCCGCATAAATGCGCGCCTCGAAAGAATGGCCTGTAAGACTCAACTCCTCCTGTTTAAGCGGTAAGGCCTCTCCCGAAGCCACGCGCAATTGCCACTCGACCAGATCAACACCTGTCACAGCCTCTGTCACAGGATGCTCCACCTGCAAGCGCGTGTTCATTTCCATGAACCAGAACCCGTCCTCGCGCAGCCCGTCCGAACCGTCGACGATGAATTCAATCGTGCCCGCCCCGGCATAGCCAATCGCCTCAGCTGCGCGCACTGCCGCGTCGCCCATCGCTCGGCGCACAGCATCAGTCATGCCCGGCGCAGGCGCTTCTTCAATCACCTTCTGATGACGCCGTTGTAGCGAGCAGTCACGTTCAAACAGATGCACCGCAGTCTCGCCATCACCGAACACCTGAACTTCGATATGACGCGGTTTGGTTACGAATTTCTCAACGAGAACGTCGGAATTTCCAAACGCTGCTTTCGCTTCTGATCGTGCGCTATCCAGTGCATCCGCAAATTCCTGCGGAGTTTCGACTAGACGCATACCTTTGCCACCACCGCCAGCAACCGCTTTGATCAGGACGGGGTAGCCAATCTTTTCAGCTTCTCGCGCTAGTAAATCATCGTTTTGATCAGCGCCATGATAACCTGGCACAACCGGCACACCTGCCTTTTCCATCAATACTTTAGCAGCATCTTTTAATCCCATTGCACGAATTGCAACGCTGCTTGGTCCGATAAAGGTTAATCCCGCCGCTTCGACCTGCTCAACGAAGTCAGGGTTCTCGGACAGAAAGCCATAGCCGGGGTGAATTGCTTCGGCACCCGTCGCACGCGCTGCTTTTATAATAACCTCGCCACGTAAGTAGCTATGAACAGGCGATGATTCTCCGATATAGATAGCATCATCCGACATTTCGACGTGGCGCGCAGTGGCGTCAGCATCGGAATATACCGCGATACAGCGCACTCCCATCGCTTGCGCGGTTTGCATAATGCGGCAAGCAATCTCGCCGCGATTGGCAATCAGGATGGTCTTAAACATTTTTACTATCCTTTTAATTCATATGCTTGCGAAAGAACTCTAAAGTTAAACATAACTTAACTCTCTACATTCGAAACACGCCAAAGCGCGTGTCTTCAATCGGCGCGTTCAACGCAGCTGACAAGCTGAGCGCCAGTACATCGCGGGTGTTTCGCGGGTCAATAACACCGTCATCCCAGAGCCGCGCTGACGCATAAAGCGGATGGCTTTGTTCTTCGAACATATCAATTGTCGGCTGTTTGAATTGCGCCTCTTCATTTGCGGACCATGTTCCACCCTTTCGCTCAATCGCATCGCGTTTCACCGTCGCAAGCACGCCCGCCGCCTGCGGGCCGCCCATCACAGAAATTCGACTGTTCGGCCAAGTCCAAAGGAAACGAGGCTGATAGGCACGCCCTGCCATACCGTAATTTCCAGCCCCGAAAGAACCGCCAACAAGCATGGTAATCTTGGGCACCGAGGTGGTTGCGACCGCCGTCACCAACTTCGCACCGTGACGTGCGATACCCTCGTTTTCGTACTTTCGCCCGACCATAAAGCCCGTGATATTTTGCAAAAACACCAGCGGAATTTTACGCTGCGAACACAACTCAACGAAGTGCGCACCCTTCTGTGCAGCTTCCGAAAACAGCACGCCATTGTTGGCAATAATTCCGATAGGACAGCCTTTGAGGTGGGCAAACCCTGTTACCAAAGTCTCGCCATAGCGTGGCTTAAACTCGTCAAATCGCGAGCCATCAACAACCCGCGCAATCACCTCGCGGATGTCGTAAGGCGTGCGCAAGTCAGCGGGCACCACACCAAACAATTCGCTAGGATCATAGGCTGGCTCTTCTGAGCTTTGCCATTGAACCGTCTGCGTTTTAGTACGGTTCAAGTGGCTAACAGCACGGCGCACAAGGGCAAGCGCATGCGCGTCATCTTCCGCCAGATAATCCGCCACACCAGACAGGCGCGTGTGCACATCGCCGCCACCAAGATCTTCTGAGGACACAATTTCCCCTGTCGCGGCTTTCACTAAGGGTGGCCCTGCTAGGAATATTGTACCCTGTTCGCGCACGATAATTGTCACATCGCTCATCGCAGGCACATAGGCACCACCCGCCGTGCAGGAGCCCATAACCGCAGCGATCTGCGGTATGCCCTTTGCGCTCATCCTTGCTTGATTGTAGAAAATGCGCCCGAAGTGATCGCGGTCTGGAAAGACTTCATCCTGATTGGGCAAGTTCGCACCACCGCTATCCACAAGATAGATGCAGGGCAGGTTATTCTCTTCCGCTATCTCCTGCGCACGCAGGTGCTTTTTGACGGACATCGGAAAATAGGTGCCACCCTTCACAGTCGCATCGTTGCACACGATCATGCACTCTTGGCCCTCTACCGTGCCAATCCCCGCGATCACGCCTGCACTTGGGGCCGCGCCGTCATACAGCCCATGCGCCGCAGTTGCGCCGATTTCAAGAAAGGGCGAGCCCGCATCTAGAAGGTTGGCGACACGGTCGCGCGGCAGCATTTTACCGCGTCTGATGTGACGCGCGCGCGAGGTTTCACCACCACCCAATGCCGCTTCAGTCGCAGCCACTGCGATCTGCGCGAGGGCCTCTTCATGAGCCGCAACATTGGCTTGAAACTCGGCGGAGCTTGGCAGCGCTGTGCTGGTTAATTTCATTGTGCAGCCTCCTGTTCAGCGCAGGCACGCGCTTTGAGTTCTTTACGTATCACCTTACCCGTGACGGTCATTGGTAATTCAGAAAGGAATTCGATTTCTCTTGGATATGAATAAGATGCGAGGCGTTGTTTAACAAACACCTGAAGTTTATTTGCTAATACTGCGCTTTCAGTGATCCCCTCTTTCAGCACGACGTAGGCCTTAACTATCTCTGTGCGCAAAGCATCGGGTTTACCAACCACCCCCACGGTCGCCACGCTATCATGAGTGAGCAAGCAATCCTCAATTTCAGCGGGGCCAATGCGGTAACCAGATGACGTGATCACATCATCTTCGCGTGCAATGAAGCGCAGATAATCCGCGTCCCAAATCCCGCGATCCCCTGTCAGCATCCATTCGTCTTTGAACTTCTCGGCACTCTCTTCGGGCCTGTTCCAGTATCCAAGCATCATCGAAGCAGCACCCTTACGGATCACCACGTCGCCCTCGCCCAATGTCTTGCGGCCAACCCTGTCCAGCACTGCAATCTCAAAACCGGGCACGGCTTTTCCGATGCATCCGGGGCGCGGCGCAAACAAGGACGCAGCGGAGCTTGCCACCATATTGCATTCAGTCTGGCCATAAAATTCGTTAATATCCAAGCCGAATGCGAGTTTGCCCCAGGCTAACATTTCAGCCCCCAAAGGCTCCCCACCTGACGCGACGGAGCGCAGGCTGTCTATCCGAATGTCAGCCGCTTTGAGCATCCGCAGCGCAGTCGGTGGGAAGAACACATTGCGGATTGGCGCACGTGACATGACGTCCAAACACGCCTCGGGCGTGAACTTTGGCAAGCGCGCTGCGACGACAGGCACACCAAGTGCGAGCGCGGGCATCAACACATCGAAAAGACCACCGATCCATGCCCAATCCGCTGGGGTCCAAAGGCAATCATCTTTTTGGCCAAGGAAATCATGGCTCATCTCGACGCCGGGCAAATGCCCCGTAAGCAAACGATGCCCGTGCAACGCCCCCTTCGGCGCGCCAGTTGTTCCAGATGTGTAGATCAAGCAGGCGGGTGTGTCGGGCGTTGTCGTTTCATAGTAAAGGTTTTGGTTGGCCAGTTGGGCTAAACCCTCAGGAACCAGCGCGGGCGCGGTCATAGTGCGCAGCGCGTTGTTAGCATCTGTGATGATCAAAGACACGCCAGCATCCGAAGTACGCGCATCCAGCGCTTGCCCCTGAAACAAAGTAAAAAGCGGTACAGAAATCGCACCAAGAGACCAGATCGCAAGATGCGCCGCCGCAGTCCATGCGTCTTGCGAACGCAACACACCAACACGGTCCCCATTCTTTATGCCACGCTCTTGCAGAGCTGTAGCCAAGGTCACGCTCATCCCCTCAAGAACACCGTAAGATATCGGACCCTGCTCCAAATCGAGGATCGCCACTTGATCAGGTGGATGCCTCAAACACTGCTCCGCCATATTCAGGCGCGCACGTAAGTGCCAGCGAAACTCACGATACAAGCCCTCATAGGTGCGCCCTTTGTCCAGCATTTCCTAGGCCTCTGGCGCTGTTCGTGCGGACTGCACTTGGCTAAGCTGACCAAGGGGGCTTGCATGATAGAGCTCCGGCGCGCCCGCCTTAGGCACGCATGTGACAGTCAACCAGACATCACGCTCAGCACTGGGGCGCGCGCTACAATCGGTCAGCGATCTATCCTGCCCACCTGCTAAATAGCGCTCGGCAGCTTGGTTGATCATATCAGTTTCACTGAGGTTTGAAGTCAGCACGCCCACGCGCAACCCGAACAAAGCCGTGGCCACCGTGAGCGCCGCAACGGGCATCCAAAGTAACCAGCGGGACATTAGCTCATCGCTCCCATCAATTCGCGCCCAATCAACATGCGGCGAATTTCCGACGTGCCTGCACCAATTTCCATCAATTTGGCATCGCGGAAAATCCGCGCAACAGGGCTATCATTCAGAAACCCGGCTCCGCCCATCGCTTGCACCGCTTGATGCGCGACAACCATCGCCTCCTCCGAGGCATAGAGCACGCAAGCAGCTGCGTCTTGACGTGTGACTTGGCCTTTGTCACAGGCCTTTGCGACCTCATACACATAGGCGCGCGCTGTGTTCATTTTAGTGTACATATCGGCGATCTTGCCCTGCATCAGTTGGAAATTACCAATACTTTGGCCAAATTGCTTACGCTCAACCATGTAGGGCATGATTTCATCCAGACAGGCGGCCATGATCCCTGTGCCAATGCCGGAGAGCACCACGCGTTCGTAATCGAGACCAGACATGAGCACGCGCACGCCCTTGCCCTCCTCACCGAGCACGTTCTCAAACGGAACTTGAACGTCCTCAAAGATCAGCTCTGCCGTATTGGAGCCACGCATCCCAAGCTTGTCGAAATGGTTAGAGGTAGAGAAGCCCGTCATCGATTTCTCGATAAGGAACGCTGTCATACCTTTCGACCCCGCATCCGGATCAGTTTTTGCATAAACCACCAAGGTGTCCGCGTCTGGGCCATTGGTGATCCAGTATTTATTGCCGTTCAAGCGGTAGTGATCATTGCGCTTCTCCGCGTGCAGCTTCATCGAAACCACGTCACTGCCCGCATTCGGTTCCGACATCGCAAGTGCGCCCACATGCTCGCCAGACACGAGCTTTGGTAGATATCGCGCTTTTTGTTCTGACGTACCGTTAAGGCTGATTTGGTTCACACAAAGATTGGAATGCGCACCATAGCTGAGCGACACGGAGGCCGAGGCCCGCGCGATTTCCTCAACCGCGATCACGTGCGCGAGGTAGCCCATATTGGAGCCGTCGAACTCTTCATCCACAGTAATACCATGCAGGCCCAGCGCGCCCATCTCGGCCCAAAGCTCTGGTGGAAACGAGTTTTCAGCGTCGATCTGCCCAGCCATTGGCTTCACGCGCTCTTGCGCCCACCGATGCACCATATCACGCAGCGCGTTGATGTCTTCGCCCAGATCGAAACTCATTGAATGGGTGAACATGGCGGTAGCTCCCGAATTTTATTGAACGCTTGTTCAGATAATGGCTCAGGCGTACGATTTCGTCAAGCGGTGCGCGTAAATGAATAGCACAGCCCATTTTGGCGGATGGCGGAGCCTCCGGTGGGGATGTTAATAGAGATAGAAAGCTGCGGGTTATGCGTAATCTGATCCAAGGTCCGCTTTGGCGCGGTCGATCCAGTGATCTTGCAACCACGCACAGGGTTTGGCGTAGCGGATGATTTGACCTGTATAACCGGTGAGTGCGTCAGACATCTTTGGGCGGCCATGAAAGCAAACCACGCGCGCGACTTGGGGGAGTGTTGATGGCCGCAAGTAGTTCATTGGGAATGAGTTGGTGTCGTATTTGAAGGATACGACCCATTCTGGTGGGATGTATGCAAAGCAGTCGTTGTCCATGGCTTTGTGCGAGGTGTAACGCTGCTCAGATCCGCGTGCTTTTTCGACCTCCGCATAAGGATTTGCGGCAAGGTCATTGTAGAGAAATGTGTGCGCCTCAGGGTCATATCGAAAAACCGATCCATGGCCCGTGGGGCGACCTTTGCGTTTTTCGGTCCAATCGTGGCGCATCGCAATTTTACCCGGGGCCATGTCGTATATGTCATCCAATCGGCCGGTGATCACCACATCCAGATCAAAGCCCAAGACAGGCCCTTCAAGATTAGGGATCAGGCCCGGTTTGAATAGGGACACTTTGCGCATTGCGCCTTGGCGGTTTGCCACAGCCAATGCGTCATTCATCGGACCTAGGAACGGCTCCACGGGCAGGTTGAGCGTTTCGATGTCAGGATGAAAGCCATGCGTGTCTTCTGTCATACATATAAACCGGACAGGACGGCTCATGTTACGGCGCACACCGGAATAGAGGCGGTTCACGTATTCAGGGCCGAAAAGCGTGCCCCATTTGATGCAGACGATTGTAGCAGGTGTATTCATGAGTGCGGTCTACGCGGGACATCTGTGTGGGGCAAGACAAAGGTTGCTTTACGTGCTTAGCACGTAAAGCAACTGGCGCTTAGGCCGCAGGCATGCGTTGCTCAACAATTTCGGCCCACCAGCTCGCGCCTGACGGAGACGTCTCATCGTTGAAGTTGTACGCAGGGTGATGCACCATCGCCGTGTCGCCATTGCCGACAACGATATAAGCACCGGGGCGCTCTTCCAGCATGAAGGCGAAGTCCTCGCCTCCCATGACAAGCGGCGCTTCTTCTGTTGGCTTGCCTGACACGCTTTCAGCCACTTTCGCTGCGAACTCAGTCTGTTCCTCGGAATTCACCATCACCGGATAGTTGCGCGTGTAATCCAGATCAATCCGCCCGCCATAGGTCGCAGCGACACCTGCACAAATTTCACCCATCCGCGTTTCAGCCAAATCGCGCGTAGCGTTGCTAAGGCTGCGCACTGTGCCTTTGATGTGAACCTTTTGGGGGATCACATTGTGTGCCTTGGAGGATGTTTCAAACGACGTTACAGACACAACAAGCTGCTCTACCGGATCCACATTACGCGACGCAATCGTCTGCAAAGACAGCACCAGCTGGCTCGCCATGACAGTCGTATCCACGGTGTCATGCGGTTTCGCCGCATGACCGCCCCTGCCCTCCAGCTCGATCTCGAAAAGATCCGCCGCCGCAAAGAATGGACCAGAACGGATTGCGAATTCCCCAACAGGCAGGCCCGGCCAATTATGCATGCCATAGACTTCTTGAATGCCAAACTTTTCCATCATGCCATCTTCGCACATCTCGCGACCGCCACCGCCGCCTTCTTCCGCGGGTTGGAAAATCACCACAACTGTGCCGTCGAAATTGCGTGTCTCGCTTAGATACTTCGCGGCACCCAAAAGCATCGCCGTGTGCCCGTCATGACCACATGCATGCATCGCGTCGGGCGTCTTGGAGGCGTAGTCCAGACCCGTTTCCTCATGGATCGGTAACGCATCCATATCCGCGCGCAGGCCGATCACTTTGCCAGAGCCGTTTTGCTTTCCCTTAATCACACCAACAACACCCGTGCGGCCAATCTTGCCCACAACCTCATCGCAACCGAACGCTTTTAGCTTTTCTTCAACAATCGCTGAAGTGCGATGGGTTTCAAACAGGATTTCAGGATGCTCGTGCAGATCACGGCGCCATTCGGTGATCTCGGGCAGCATTTCGGCAAGGCGATTTTTGATAGGCATCTCAGTGGCTCCTTAAGCAGCAGGCATGCGGGTTTCGATCATGCCCGCAAACCAGGAACAGCCCGCAGGGATCGCATCATCGTTAAAGACATAGTCGGGGTGATGCACATTCGCACCCTCTTCACCGTTTCCTAGAAAAATATAGGCCCCGGGACGCGCTTCCAACATGTAGGAAAAATCTTCCCCCGCCATGATCGGCGGCGTGTCATCATCCACAGCACTTCCGCCTGCAACCGCGCGCGCAACGTCGGCGGCGAAAACGGTGTTTTCTTCCGTGTTCACGGTTACAGGATAGCCGCGGTCATAGTTGATCTCGACGACGCACTCATACGCCTCCGCTGTCGCGGTGACGATCTTTTGGAAGCGCCCCTCCACAAGATCGCGCACTTTAGGATCAAGCGTGCGCACAGTGCCACCGAGTTTTACCATCTGCGGAATCACATTAAACGCAGCACTGTCGTTGCTCATCATGCAGACCGAGACAACAACATTGCCCAAAGGATCAACATTGCGACTTGCGATACTTTGCAACGCTAAAAGGATATGCGCAGAGGCGACATTCGGATCAATCGCCTCGTGCGGAGCAGCGCCGTGCCCGCCTTTGCCAGTGATGGTGATCGCGAACTCATCCGTTGCCGCGAGCAATCCGCCCGCACGAATCGCAAATTCACCCACGGCACCGCCGGGCATATTGTGCAGGCCATAGACCTCTTGCACGCCGTATGTATCCATCACGCCCTCATCGACCATGACTTTGCCACCGCCACCGCCCTCTTCTGCGGGTTGGAACAACAGCACTGCAGTGCCATCAAAATTACGCGTCTCCACAAGATATTTAGCGGCTCCGAGTAGCATCGCCGTGTGACCATCATGGCCACAAGCGTGCATTTTACCGGCGTGCGTGGATTTATAATCAACTTCGGCCGTTTCATGGATCGGCAGCGCATCCATATCCGCACGCAACCCAATGACGCGGCCACAGGTGTCGGTCTTACCTTTGATCACCGCGACCATACCTGTCTGTGCAACACCCGTCTCAAGGCTATCGACACCAATCTCGCGCAGGCGTTCTTCGACGTAAGCGGCGGTTTTAGGCAGGTCAAAATTCAACTCAGGGATCGTATGCAGATGTCTGCGCCACTCGGTGATTTCAGCGTGTAAATCTGCGAAACGATTATGAATTGGCATATGCGCTCTCCCCCTGTTTGGCAGCAACCTGTCCTATCTCGCCGCATTGGGCAAGCGCTATAGGTTCGGACCCAACTCCAACGTGCTGCCATCAGAAAACCGGCTTAGGCGGAATCGGCTCAAGTCATGCCCAGTCTCTTTGCCCTGCATCAATTTAGCAGTGATCCGCCCAAACGCAGGCCCAATCCCAAAGCCGTGTCCGCACATCCCTGTGCAAATCGTAAGGTTGGGCAGGGCCGCACAGGCATCCACCACAGGCACAACATCAGGCATTACGTCAATCATGCCGGCCCATGCGTCTTTGATCGTCACCGCACCAAGGCTGGGGAAAGTGCCCGCAAATTCCCGTGCGAGTTTTTCAACCTTTCGCGCATTGGGCTTGGGATTGAGGATGCGCATCTTCTCGAACGGGCTTTGCTTATCCGCGCTCCACCGTCGCTTTGTCCCCCAGGCATCAGGAAACCCCTTAGGGGCAGCGGGCAAATAGCGCGTGCCAAGCGGGTCTTGGCGCAACTGCGGCAAAAATCCCATTGCCGCGCGAAACGCATCAGGGCCAACGAACAATTCGTGAAATCCTGACGGCGCTAGCGAATAGCCCCCGTCCGCGCGCCGCCGCCACGCAAGGCGATCATCCACGCCACTATCGCTGACCACCTCGGGCAAAGCATCGGTCGCGGCCACAGTCGCGCGTACGGACAATTGTGGAATCGACACGCCATGGCGACGAAGCAAAAGTGAGGACCACGACCCACCCGCCAGCGCAACGCGTTCCGACTTAATACGGCCCTTTTCGGTGATCACCCCTGTGACAGCGCCGCCTTCGATATCAAGCATCCGCACCGCGCAATTCTCGATGATTGTGACGCCATCCTCTACCGCCGCGCGCGCCAAAGCGGGCACGGCCACCCAAGGCTCCGCGCGCAGATCGTTCGGCGTATAAAGCGCCCCCGCCCAGCGCGCGTTTGCATGCGGAATGTGATCTGCCAGTTCATGCGCATTGAGTAGTTTCGAGCTGAGCTGATACGGGGCGGCGAGGTCCAGCCACTCCTGAAAGCCCGCCATATCGCCGTCCTTTGCAGCCATGAAAAGTGTGCCCGTCTGTGCCAAGCCTAACCCACCAACGCGCACATCCAAGTCGCGCCACATGGATTGCGCCTCAAGCATGATGGGGATTTCTGCAAGGTCGCGCCCTTGTACACGGATCCAGCCCCAATTGCGCGAAGATTGCTCCCCCGCGATGCGGCCCTTCTCCAAAAGCACAGGTTTCAGACCCACTTTGGCCAATTCCCAAGCGGTCATGACCCCAATAATCCCGCCACCAATCACCACAGCATCCGCGTCACTTGGCAGTGGCGCGTCATGCTCAATCGGGCTTTGATCAGTGATCGGAAACGCCATTACATCAGGCGCTCAAGCAGCTTCTCCATAAAGGCGTGCCCTGCATTGAACTGCGCAACGGTGCAAAACTCATTCGGTTGATGCGCTTGCGCGATATCACCCGGACCACAGATCACAGCGGAATAGCCACGCTCTTGGAACTGGCCTGCTTCGGTGCCGTAACTCACCTTGTGGCTCGCATTGTCGCCCGTAATCTGGCGCACCAGTGTTTCTGCTTCGCCGTTTTCTTCGGGCACCAAAGGGGGCACGTTAAAACGCTCGGTCAGCTCAATCGACGTTTCGGGCACCACAGCTTGCATCATCGCTTCCACATCGCGGACTTTCGCGAAATAGCGGTCGCGCCAATCAAGGGGATCTTCGCCAGGGACAACGCGAAAATCTAGGCCGAAGTGGCAGTCCTTGGCCGTAATATTATGTGCAGTGCCACCCTCGATAACGCCGACATGTGCGCTGGTGAACGGCGGATCGAATTGTGCGGCGACGTCTGTTGGCTCTTGCGCCATATTCGCGGCGTTCACATCATTGGCCCAATCAATCAACTTTGATCCATACATGATCGCGTTGACGCCCGTGTGCAGTAAGGATGAGTGCACCTCGAAGCCCTTCACATGCGTCATGTAACCGCGCCCGCCTTTGTGTCCCGTAACCGCTTGCATCATGCTGGGCTCACCCACGATCACCGCGCTCGCCTTGGGCAAAACGTCAAGCATGCGATTGATCATAGGCGGCGCACCTGTGCAGCCGATTTCCTCGTCAAAGCTAAGGGCAATCTGCAAAGGCCGCTTTACACCACGCTTGTGCGCCTCAACCAAGGCCCAGATCGCGAGGGCGTCAAAACCCTTCATGTCGCAGGTCCCACGCCCGTAGTATCTGCCGTCTTTTTCGGTGACGGACCAAGGATCCGTGTCCCAAGGTTGGCCATCAATCGGCACCACGTCAGTGTGACCAGACAGTACGATAGCGCCCTCTTGATCCGGTCCCACATGAGCAAACAACGCGGCCTTTTCGACGGTACGGTTCTCATCGTCATCGTAGTAGCGGTGGCAAGTAATACCGTGCGACGTGAGATATTCCTCCACCCAATCAATCAATGGCAGATTGCTATCGCGCGACACGGTCGGAAAGCTGATGAGCTTGGTCATCAACTCTAAAGGCGTAAGCGTTTCAACCATCTCAATACCCACTATTGGTCAACAACACGAAATGCTCTGGCGACACCTCTTCATACATCGACGGCTCGGGCGAGTAGCCAACTGGGTGCATCGGCGACGGGATCGGTTTGAAATTCAAGTCTTTCTCATCCTTGCGTTTACGCGGATCGGCAATCGGCACCGCTTTCATCAATGCTTGCGTATAAGCGTGGCGCGGGTCTTCAAACACCGCCGCGCGCGGGCCCA
The DNA here is from genome assembly GCA_000156115.1 of Rhodobacteraceae bacterium HTCC2083. Lineage (GTDB taxonomy): Bacteria > Pseudomonadota > Alphaproteobacteria > Rhodobacterales > Rhodobacteraceae > Planktotalea. The sequence continues at coordinate 2,632,756 of DS995276.1, read as the reverse complement.
TTTCAACGATTCGGCCCAAATACATCACGCCCACATAATGGCTTACACGTTCCACCACAGCCATATCGTGACTAATAAACAGATAGCTCAGACCCATTTCTGCCTGAAGCTCCATCATCAAATTGACCACCTGCGCCTGCACGGACACGTCCAACGCAGAGACCGCTTCATCCGCGACAATCAACTTGGGGTTTAGCGCAAGAGCTCGCGCAATCGCGACACGCTGGCGTTGACCACCCGATAGCTCATGCGGGAAGCGGCGCAAGAAAGAGCGCGGCAGTTCCACACGATCAAAAAGCATTTCAACACGATCCGTCAGCGCTTGGCCAATTTCCGTTCCATAGTTGCGCATGGGTTCGGCGACTTGATCAATCAATTGCATCTGCGGGTTCAGCGATGCGAAGGGATCCTGGAAAATCATCTGCATATCCAAACGGCTTTCGCGTAGCTCGGATTGGTTCATCTCCATAATCTCTTTGCCATCCAGCGTGATCTGCCCGCTCAAAGGCTCAACCAGACGTAGCAATGACCGCCCGACTGTAGATTTGCCACAGCCCGATTCGCCCACCAAAGATAGTGTTTGCCCCTTGTTGATGGTGAACGAAATATCCTCCGAAGCATGCACATTCGCAACCACGCGTCGCAGCAAACCACCCGTCACAGGGAACCGCGTTGTGAGGCCTGTTACGGCTAAAAGAGGCTCATTCGTGCCAAGGATGGGCTTGATCTCGCCCTGATCGCTGCCCAGCAATTTCATCGGTTCCGGCGCAGCTTTACCGCGCATTTCGCCGAGCTTCGGGACCGCTGCCAAGAGCGCCTTGGTATAGGGATGCTGCGGATTTTCGAAAATCTCTTCGACGGTGCCCTCTTCGACCTTATTGCCCCGGAACATCACCACAACACGATCCGCCATCTGCGCGACGACGGCCATATCATGGGTGATGAACATCACGGCCGTGCCAGTCTCGCGCTTGAGTCGATCCATCAGTGCTAATATTTCCGCTTGAATGGTCACATCCAAAGCCGTCGTTGGCTCATCCGCGATCAGCAAACGCGGCTCGCACGCCAATGCAATCGCAATCACCACGCGCTGGCGCATACCGCCGGACAATTCATGTGGATATTGGTCAAGACGTTTCTCAGGTTCAGGAATTCGCACTTGGCGCATCAGCTCTAACGCGCGTTCTTCTGCTTGTTTCTTGCTCATGCCACGATGCACCCGCAGGCCTTCGGTCAACTGACGACCCACTGTGAACACTGGGTTCAATGCGGTCATCGGCTCTTGAAAGATCATTCCAATTTCATTGCCACGAATGGTGCGCATCAGATCGGGGTTCGCGTCGCGCAGATCCATCGCGCCACTGTCTTTGCGATCAAAGATCATGCGCCCGCCCGCAATTTCGCCGCCGCCGTATTCCACAAGGCGCATCAACGACAGCGAAGACACCGATTTGCCAGACCCTGATTCTCCAACCACGCAGACCGTTTCGCCAGGATTTATCGAGAAGGAGACATCCTCTACCCCGACCACGGGTCCGTCTTTAGTTTGAAATTCAACCCTTAGGTTTTCAATCTGTGCAATTGGTTGGTCGAGCATATGAGGTCCCCCAGCCGGCAACATCCGACGTGTCTTTCGATACGCTAGAGGCACATCGCGCGCGATGTCAAACAGCTTAGACGTTTCACAGTGCCCCACCGCAAGACGGGGACCAACAAATTGTTAAGCAATACGAAATCAGTCTCGCAAGGTGCTTGCAATTTTCTTAAACTCTGTTTCGATGGCGCTATTGGCTGGGGGACTTTTGTGTACACTTTGCGTCTTTTGACGCATTATCGCTGCGCTATCTTCCCGAGCTGTGAGGACGAGATCGGCCGAAACCGGTCCGCAATGAACGCAAGGGAGCGCTGCAGATATAGCGCTGTTTTTGCATAACAAGGAGAGACTTTTATGAAGCTTCGTACACTCATGTTGGGTGCTGCTGCGAGTTTTGCGATGGCCCCAATGGCTATGGCTGAGCGCGGATCCGACGGCACTGTGAACATCATCTATTGGCAAGCGCCTTCCATCCTGAACCCGTTCCTATCTGGCGGCACAAAGGACGTCGAATCAGCATCCCTCGTGATCGAGCCACTCGCGCGTTACAATGAAACCGGTGAAATGGTTCCTTTCCTTGCGTCAGAAATCCCAACAGTTGCCAATGGCGGCGTTTCCGAGGATCTGACACAGATCACGTGGAAAATCGCTCCGGGCCTGTTGTGGTCTGATGGCACGCCGCTCACCTCCGCGGACGTGAAGTTCACCGCCGAATATTGTATGCACCCAGAAGGCGGATGCGCGCAGCTGGCGTTCTTTGACGGCGTTGAAAGCGTAGAAACGGTTGATGATCTGACTGTCAAAGTCACCTTCAGCGAGCCTAAGCCAAACCCATATGGCCCCTTCGTTGGCGGTCAGTCCCCGATCATCCAAGCGGCACAATTCGCAGATTGCCTTGGAGCAAAAGCACCAGAATGCACAGAGGCAAACTTTAGCCCAATCGGCACAGGTCCCTTCGTGGTTGACGATTTCCGTCCAAACGACGTGATCCAAATGTCCGCGAACCCGAACTACCGTGACCCTGCAAAGCCTGCGTTCGCGAAAGTGAACTTCAAAGGTGGCGGCGACGCGAATGGTGCGGGTCGTTCTGTTCTTGAGACAGGCGAATTCGATTACGCTTGGAACCTTCAGTTGGCGCCAGACGTCATCGCGAAGATGGAAGAAGCAGGCAAAGGCAAAGCAATCGCAGGTTTCGGCCCGTTGGTTGAGCGTCTTGAGATGAACATGACCAACCCAAGCCCTGATCTGCCAGCAGAGACGCGCTCTACGGTTGCGGAACCTCACCCGTTCCTTAGCGATCCTGCGGTTCGTGAAGCTCTGTCTATCTCCATCGACCGCGCACTTCTGACAGAAGTTGGCTACGGTAAAGCGGGTACACCAACTTGTAACCTCGTGCCTGCTCCTGCAATCTATGCATCCGACAACACTGCTTGCTTGACGCAAGATCTCGATGGCGCAAAAGCGCTGCTCGACGGTGCTGGCTGGGTTGATAGCGACGGCGACGGTGTGCGTGAGAAGGACGGCGTGAAGCTTTCCATCCTCTACCAAACATCCACAAATGCGGTTCGTCAGGACTTCCAAGCGTTGATCAAAGACTGGTGGAGCCAGATCGGTGTTGAAACAGAGCTTCGTAACCTCGACGCGTCTGTCTTCTTCGGTGGTGATCCCGGATCGCCTGACACGTTCCAGAAATTCTACGCAGACGTAGAAATGTATGCGAACACGTTCAACGGCACAGATCCGCAGCAGTACCTTGCCGCATATCGCTGTGGCGCCGAGCCAAAGCCATCCAGCCAATGGCAGGGTGAGAACATCAACCGTTTCTGCGATCCAGCATATGACGAGATGATTGATGAGCTTGGCCGTACAGGTGACATCGACAAGCGTGGTGAAATCGCGCGTAAGATGAACGATATGGTTACGAAAGACACAAACACGATCATTCCATTGGTGAACCGTGCACGCGTTTCCGCGCATGCAAACTCACTCGGTGGCGTTGTTCTAAATGTTTGGGACAGCGAACTGTGGAACATCGCAGATTGGCACCGTGTAAAATAAGCTAATTCATTAGCTTTCGCGCCCTGCTGGTCGTTCACTGGCGGGGCGTATCTCCCCCAACCCACTGGTTTGTTTGCCGCTTCGCCCGACGCCATACTCTCAAGGCGCAGTCGCTAATCAACCCGATCTCAAGTCTGGATCCTCATGCTGACATTCACGATTAGACGTCTGATTCTGTCCATTCCGACGTTGCTCTTTATCAGCCTCGTGATTTTTCTGCTGATGGAACTCGCCCCCGGTGATCCGATGGCGCAGGTGCCCTTAACCGTACCACCCGAGGTCAAAGAAAAAATGCGTGAAGCACTTGGTCTCGGTCAGCCCGGCTATATTCGCTATCTCAAGTGGCTTTATCAGTTCTTCGTCATAGAGCCGATGGTGTTTTGGGACTATCTGTGGGGTACCGCCCACACAGAAGGCGTGCAGCGAGTCATTTCGTGGCAGACCCGCAGCCCAGTGATGGACATCGTGATCCAGCGTATGCCGCAAACGCTTTGGGTGGTTGGGATGGCCTATATCGTGGGCATCCTGATTGCGCTGCCGATTGGCGTGTACTCCGCCTATCGCCAGTATTCAGTGTTTGACCAAGCGGGCACATTCGTGTCGATGATCGGTTTCTCTATTCCTCCGTTCTTTACGGGGCCTTTGCTGATCGTGCTGTTCTCGGTGCAGCTTGGATGGTTCCCCTCGATCTATGACACCACACATGTTGTGACAGACTGGGCCAGCTTCAAAGTGCAGTTTTTACAAATGATCATGCCGGTCATGGTGCTCGCGCTGCAAACCACTGCGCAAATCAGCCGTTATATGCGTGCGTCAATGCTCGAAAATCTCAACCAAGATTATGTGCGCACTGCCCGCGCCAAAGGACTGTCGGAAGCTGTGGTCGTCATGGTCCACGTCTTGCGCAACTCGATGATCCCCGTGGTCACGGTCATTGCGCTTGGGATGCCCGCGATCTTTGGTGGTGCGATCATCACCGAAAATGTGTTCAAAGTGAACGGCATCGGGCAGCTTCTGCTCACCGCTCTATTTGCCAATGACATCCCGATGGTCTTAACCCTAACTTTCATCTTTGCGATCCTGATCGTACTCTTTAACCTGATTGCCGATATTCTCTACGGCGTGCTTGATCCGAGGATCCGCTATGACTGATATCGCCCAACTCGACCCAATCGAAGCGCTCAAGGACAAAGAACCGTCCCAGCCCCCACGCAGTCAGTGGAAAGACGTGTGGGACCAGTTCCGCAAACACAAAGGCGCGTTGTTCGGTGGAGGCTTCCTGATCTTCATCACCTTGTTCGTGATCCTCGGCCCGCTAATCTGGCAACTTGATCCGCAAAAGCTCGACATACGCAACAAAGACGTACGCCCGATCTACACATGGCTGTGGGACAGCGATGCAAAAGTGTCGTGGGCCCGCCCCTTTGGTACAGACAATCTAGGGCGTGATATGCTGGCCAATATTATAAAAGGCGGGCGCACATCGCTCGCGGTGGGTTGGGCCGCGATGGTGCTGGCGCTATTCGTCGGCACGCTAATCGGCGTGCTGTCGGGCTACTTCAAACGCCTCGATGGCATTTTGATGCGCTTCACGGATCTCGTACTGTCCTTGCCGCTGTTGCCCCTGTTGTTGGTTGCTGTAACCCTTTTCCGCCAACCCCTGCGCGCGGCCTTTGGGCCAGAGCAAGGCATGTTCGTGCTGATAGTTGGCATCATCGCGATCACCTCATGGATGCAAACCGCACGCATCGTGCGCGGTGAAATTCTCGCATTGAAAGAGCGCGAATTCATCCTCGCGGCCCGCTCGATCGGCACGACGCCTTATAAAATCATCACGCGCCATTTACTGCCCAACATCATGTCGCCCATCATGGTCTCAGCGACGTTGGGTCTTGCGACTGCGATCATTACAGAAAGCGCGCTCAGCTTTCTTGGCGTGGGCTTCCCATCCGACTTCCCCACATGGGGAAAAATGCTTGCTGATAGCGTGCCGCGCATGACCGAATACCCGGAACGCGTGATGCTGCCTGGTATCGCCATTTCCCTAACTGTGCTTTCAGTGAACTACCTTGGCGACGGGCTACGTGATGCGCTTGATCCGCGCATTCGAGGGCGCTGAGCGAAAGCAACCCTGTGTGCTGAGCACGCAGGGCCACCAAACACCCGAACAAAGGACATCACATATGAAAACTCTAATTCTCACGACCGGACTAGCCCTCGCCCTCTCCGCGACATCCGCATTTGCCGCAGGTCATTGCGCCGCTGACAAGACGCTCACGGATGGCAAAATCACCTTTGCCACAGGCAACCCCGCCTACTACCCTTGGGTCATGGACGATGCGCCTGAAAGCGGAAAAGGCTTTGAAGCCGCCGTTGCCTATGCCGTCGCTGAAGAAATGGGTTTTGCCGCAGACGATGTCGTCTGGGTACGCTCGTCTTTCGACGAAGCGATCCAACCGGGCGTGAAGAACTTCGATCTGAACATGCAGCAATATTCCATCACACCCGAGCGTGACGAGGTCGTCGATTTCTCATCCCCTTACTACGCAGCCCCCATGGCCGTGCTTGCAGGGCCAAACGTGATTGAAACTGCGCCAACCCTAGAAGCGCTCAAAGCCCTAAAATGGGGCGCGGTCGGCACGACAACCGCCGTAACTGTTCTCACAGATGCGGTGCAACCAACCTCCGATCTACTACTTTACGGTGACAACGCAGACGTCAACGCCGCTATCCAAGCCAACCAAATCGACGCGGCCCTCTATGATCTGCCAACAGCGCTCTATCTCTCCGCAGTGGTTATAGAAGGCTCCAAAGTCATTGGTCAATTTGACGCCAGCGCTAGCGGGGACGGCGATGAGTTCGGCATGTTGATGGAAGACGGCAACCCCTTGAAGACTTGCGTCGACGAAGCTCTGGCCGCACTCACGGAAAGCGGCAAACTCGGTGCGATTGAAGCCGAATGGCTTCAGCAAACCACAGGTGTTCCACTGGTTAAGTAACGCCTGATGCGCATGCAGACCACAGGCGGCAAGACCCGCCGTCAGCTCTATGAGGATCGGCTTCGACGCCGGTCCTTGCTTATTGCGGGTGGCTCTACAGCGTTGGTGATACTCGCTATTTTCATTCTGGTGCCGATGGCACCGGGTTGGGAAAAGGTACAAAAAAGCTTCTTCAACAAAGAGGTCTTTCTCAAAACCTTTCCAAAACTCCTCGACGCTTTCCTTTTAGACGTCGCCATCTTCGCGTGGTGCGCGCCCCTCATCGCGATCCTCGGCCTCGCCGTGGCGCTGATGCGCGATGTACGCGCTCCTGCGCTCTTCCCGCTACGCATCTTTGGCGCACTTTATACCGACATCTTCCGCGGCGTGCCTGTGGTCCTTACGGTCTACCTCATCGGCTTTGGCATCCCCGGCCTAGGCCTCCCGCGCCCATGGAATTCACCCTACATTTGGGGCAGCCTCGCGCTTATCCTCACCTACTCCGCCTATGTCGCGGAAATCTTTCGCTCAGGTATTACATCAGTGCATCAAAGCCAACGCGCGGCCGCGCAATCACTGGGCCTTGCAGAGCGCGATGTCATGCTGTTCGTGGTCCTACCCCAAGCGATCCGCCGCGTGGTGCCTGCGCAAATGAATATGTTGATCGCTTTGCAAAAAGACGTGGCCCTCCTCAGCTTTATCGGCCCCGTTGAGATCTTCCGCCAAGCGGGCGTGTTTAAATCCCTGCTCGCCAATTTCACACCCTATGTGGGCGCAGCCGTTATCTTTCTCTGCGTTACAATCCCTGCCACGCGCTATGCCGATTATCTGATGAACAAACAAAACAGGGAGCGCAGCTAATGCCCAAACTCTCCCTGCGCGACGTGGTGAAACGCTTTGGTGATAATACGGTTTGTGATGGTATTAATCTGGACGTGAATGCGGGGGAAATGGTCTGCCTGATCGGCGCATCCGGCGCGGGTAAATCAACACTTCTACGCTGCATCAATCTGTTGGAACCTGTTGAAGACGGAGAGATCTTTCTGGATGGCGCGGACGTCTCCATTCCCGGTCTGGACCCTGAACCCGTGCGTCGCCGCATTGGCATGGTGTTCCAAAGCTATAATCTTTTCCCGCACATGACAGCCGTTGAAAACGTCCTGCTCGCCCCGCGCCGCAACCACAAAAAATCCCGTGCAGAGCTGATGCCCGAAGTTACAGCCCTATTTGCGCGCTTCGGGTTGGCCGAACACATGGGCAAATATCCGGACCAACTGTCGGGTGGCCAACAACAACGCGTCGCCATCGTGCGCGCATTGGCTATGCGCCCTGAGGTGATGCTGTTTGACGAGATCACATCCGCCCTCGACCCTCAGCTCGTGGGCGACGTTCTGGACGCATTGCGCGCTCTAAAGGCAGATGGCATGACGATGATCCTTGCAACGCACGAAATGGGCTTTGCCCGTGAAGCCGCGGATAAAGTCTGTTTTCTGAAAGATGGTCGCATCCTTGAAGAAGGCAAGCCAGAAGAGATTTTCGAGCGTCCCCAAAACGAAGACACCCAACAGTTTTTGGCGCGCGCCTTGAAGTAAGTCGCCTTAAGCCCAACTGCCAAGGTTCATTGCAGTGCAGTAGACCGCCAATAAGCAACGGCCCGCTTAAATTCCGCTTCATGAAAGCTGATCGCCTCCGCCCCAAACGCATCCCCCTGAAAGCACCCAATTCGCTGCGCGCATTCAAAGAACCCTTGCCGCGGGATGCCACCCGCCGCCTTGCTCACAACAAGTGCTGCGATCAACGGATGATCTGCCGCAGCATCCTCTTGCATCAGCTGTTCAAGTGCTCGCGTCACTTGTTGAATGGTGTTGGGCGGTTCAAGATCGAGCTGTTGCGCAAGCACGCGGTACGTCACAGACCGGCCTTGCGCCGCAAGTTCGGTCAAGTGGCGGCGAACGCGATCAGCTAACATGTTGCGAGCGATTTCACAGCGCCAAGGCCCTCAGAATTAGGCAGGAATCAAACGCACTTGAAGCGTCTCAGCCCCATTGAGAATGCCCAGCAATTGATCGATATTTGGATGCGCGCCGGGACGTGCTTTGGCATCTGCCGTGTGTTCCGCAAAAACTTCCAGACCGTGCTGTGCAGCCTCCGTGTTAATCTTTCCGAATTCTTGGGAAAGATATTGATAAACCACCAGTGAGCCCTGTTTGCCCGGCTGGTTTTCGATGCTCGCCATCACATCGCCAGTAGTACCGATAAGCTCGATGCGCGCGAGCGTGTCGATTGATGGCAAAAGCTGCAGGTTTTCTTTGAAGGAAAGCGTCGGTTGGATCATGTCTTAGTCCTCAATTGGGTGTGTTTCATTTGGCCAATTCACCCAGCACCAACTGTGCGAAATGCTCACCGCGTTTCTCGAAACTATCATACTGATCAAAACTCGCCGCCGCAGGGGCCAGCAACACCGTTTCGCCCTCGCTCGAATCTTCCATCGCGCGCGCCACGGCTTCCTCCATCGAGGTACAGACCTCCGTCTTAACCCCTGCCAATTGCATCGCAAATCTGGAGGCTTCGCGCCCGATCACATAGGCTTTCAGCACTTCGTCCGCCGCGTTCGCCAAAGCCTCAACGCCGCCTTCTTTTTCCAATCCACCGCAGATCCAGCGGATCTTTTTGAACGCGCCCAAGGCCTTCGCCGCGCTATCCACATTGGTCGCTTTGCTATCGTTCACGTAAGTGACTCCATCCACATCCGCGACAATTTGTGAGCGATGCGGCAAGCCCGGATAGGAGGCAAACCCCGCCTCAATCACGCGCGGGGCCAGCCCCAAGGTGCGACACACCGCATAAGCGCAGCACGCGTTTTGATGGTTGTGCGCGCCCGGCAGGCCTTTGATGGCGCGCAGATCGATCGAGCCGATTTGACGCCCCTTGCGATACTCCGACAAGAAGCCCTTATTCGCGAACACAGCCCAGCCAAAGTCGGTCAGTTTGCGCTCAACAGAAATGCGGATCACCCGATCATCCTGTGGTCCCTCGGCCATTTGTCCGGCCAAGTACAGTCCCTCATCCTCGTCGATGCCGATGATAGCGCGCTCTGGTCCACCTTCGGCGAACAAACGTCGTTTAGCTGCGAAATAGCCGCCCATGCCCTGATGGCGATCCAAGTGGTCCGGCGAAAGGTTGGTGAAGACCGCAACGTCAGGCGTTAAAGCACGCGCGAGGTCGGTTTGATAGGACGAGAGTTCAAGGACCACGACCTCACCGTCTATCGCGGGATCAATGTCGAGCACACCGCGCCCGATATTGCCTGCCAATTGTGTGGGTCTATTCGCGTGCTCTAATACATGATGGATCAAAGCCGATGTCGTGGATTTTCCGTTGGATCCGGTCACAGCAACCACACGTGGGGTGACGTCGAGGTTGTCCCATTCAGAGGTCGCGAAAGAGCGGAAGAAGAGCGATATATCATTATCCACAGGCACGCCCATTTGCAGTGCCTCTTTGATCACAGGATTAGGCGTCGGGTAGAGATGTGGAATCCCGGGCGATGTGATGAGCAGCGCGAGATTGGCAAGCGTTTGACCAGTGAGCTTCGCCGTTTCAAAGCCCTCGCCTTCTGCGATTGCACGGGCTGCTTCATTATCATCCCAACAGATTGGGATCGCGCCACCCGCGTGCAAAGCACGCGCGGCGCATAAGCCGGACCGTCCGAGCCCCAGCACACCCACGCGTGCGCCTTTATAACCTTGCACTGGAATCATGATTAGCCTCCCAATTCTTACGATCTGGCTAGATGAAATAGCTCCGTTTGGGAAGGCTTACACCGTCCAATACTGCGAGACAAAGCACTCTAGAAGATCTTTGGAAACCTTCTTTCAAAACAATCTGAGATGGTGAAGTTGCCTCGTGTACTGCAGCACACAAGGCAACCAAAATCGTTACCGTACCTTCAAGGTTGCTAAACCTATCATCGCCAAGATCAACGAAATAATCCAGAAGCGGATCACGATCTGTGGCTCGGCCCAACCCTTTTTCTCATAATGATGATGAATTGGCGCCATCAGGAACACACGTTTGCCAGTCCGTTTGAAGTAGAGCACTTGGATAATCACCGAGAGCGCTTCGACCACGAACAAGCCACCCACAATCGCCAGTACCAATTCGTGCTTGGTCGACACCGCGATGGCCCCCAAAGCGCCACCCAATGCCAAGGACCCTGTGTCGCCCATGAAGACCGCAGCGGGAGGGGCATTGTACCACAAAAAGCCAAGACCGCCGCCGAATATGCCTGCAGTGAAGATCAAGATTTCGCCTGTTCCGGGGACGTAATGTACGTCGAGATACTCCGTAAAATCGACGCGCCCAACCGCATAGGCGATGACGCCCAATGTGCCAGAGGCAATCATCACAGGCATGATTGCAAGACCGTCGAGACCGTCCGTAAGATTAACGGAATTGGCCGCACCAACGATCACAATCACGCAGAACGGGATAAACAAATAGCCCAGATTGATCAGTGTATCTTTGAAGATCGGCAAGGCCAGTTGGTTTTGCAAGCCTTCTGGATGATACTGCGCCGCCCAAAACCCCGCGATCGCGGCGATGGCAAAGCCAAGCAGCAAACGGATCTTGCCAGAAACGCCAGCGGTGGTTTGCCTTGACACTTTCGCGTAGTCATCTGCGAACCCGATAGCACCATAAGACATTGTAACAAAAAGACAAATAAGAACGAACGGATTATCCAAACGTGCCCACAACAGCGTCGATGTTAGCAAAGCCCCCACAATCAAAAGCCCGCCCATCGTGGGCGTGCCCGCCTTCAAGAAATGCCCTTCGGGACCATCATCGCGGATCGGTTGGCCCTTGCCTTGACGGCGGCGCAACACATTGATTAAAGGTTTGCCAAACACAAATCCGAAAATAAGCGCCGTCAAAAACGCACCGCCCGCGCGAAAGGTGATGTAGCGAAAGAGGTTGAAAAAATCGCCTCCATCAGAGAGGGCTGTTAACCAATACAACATTAAAAATCGTCCTTTTCACGCGCAGTCATAGCGTCTTTCTTGGCCGTATGGCCCAATTTGCGAACAGCGTCTACTACGCGGGCCAATCCCATCGACAAAGACCCTTTTGCCAACACCACATCGCCTGCATCAAGATCGCGCCCCACTGTGGATGCCATCTCAGCGCTCGTCTCAAACCAGTGGCCGCGCTTAGCGTCGGGCAAAGCCTCATAGCAACCGCGCATCAAAGGCCCGACGCAGTGGATCATATCCAAATGCTCAATACAGGAAAGCCGTGCGACGGCTTCGTGCATCGCGTTTTCATCGTCGCCCAACTCTTTCATATCCCCCAAGTATGCAATGCGCCGTCCCTTAGAAACGCGCCCGATATCATGGGTCACCTCAGCTGCGGCGAGCACATCCAAAGCCGCGCTCAGCGAGGTTGGATTTGCGTTATAGGCGTCATCAATCAGCTCGAGGGTCATGCGGCTGTCTGCAGGGTCAAGCGCGATCACTTCACGTGCGCCGCGTCCCGTAAAAGGCACCCACTTCGCGATAGATTGCGCCGCGAGCGCGAGGTCAGCGCCAAGCGCTTCAGCACTCGCCAAAGCCCCCAACCCGTTCATCGCAAAATGCTGTCCCGCGCTTTGTATTTTGAACAACAGCGGTGTGCCCAGAATATTGGCTTCGACGACTGTGGTGTTACCGCGTAACACGCATGTTTCCAGGCAGTATTCATCCGCCGATGCGCCAAACCAAACTGCGTTTATGTGCATAGCCTCAGCCTTAGATTTCAAGACATGCGCGGTCTCGATATCGGCGTTGAGAATCGCAACCCCGTCAGGCTCCAAACCGTTCATGATGGCAGCTTTTTCAGCGGCAATGCCGTCGATGTTGTCGAACGCTTCAAGGTGCGCAGCGGCGACTGTAGTGATTAAGCTCACATGCGGACGCGCCATCTTGGCCAAAGGCGCGATTTCACCAGGGTGGTTCATGCCAATCTCGATCACCGCGAATTCAGTGTCTTGCGGCATACGCGCCAAGGTCAAAGGCACGCCCCAATGGTTGTTGTAGCTCGCCACGGAGGCATGCGTGCGCCCTTGCGCTGACAGAACATCGCGCAGCATTTCTTTGGTGGATGTCTTTCCGACAGAGCCTGTGATCGCCACGACGCGTGCCTCTGTGCGGGCGCGACCTGCGCGGCCCAGATCTTCGAGTGCACTCAACACATCCTCGACCACCAGCAAAGGCGCATCCTTCGCCACTCCCTCCGGCACATGGGTAACCAAGGCAGCCCCTGCCCCTTTGGCCAGCGCTTGCGCCACGAATTCATGTCCGTCGCGCGCGGCTTTCAAAGCAACGAATAAATCGCCCACCTCGATGCTGCGTGTGTCGATGGAAATGCCACTCACCGACCAGTCGCCGACCGCCTTGCCACCCGTGGCTTTCGCCGCGTCTGGGGCTATCCAAAGTGTCATGCGCGATCTCCCTCTAAAGCGGCAACCGCAACGCTGGCCTGTTCACAATCATCAAACGGAAACACTGTGTCGCCGACGGTTTGCCCCGTCTCATGGCCTTTCCCCGCGATCAACAACGCATCACCTGGCCCGAGTGCGTCAACCGCGCGCAAAATGGCTTCGGCGCGATCTGCAACCTCGATTGCCTCTGGTGCGCCGCCCATCACGGCAGCCCGAATTAACGCGGGGTCCTCAGAGCGCGGATTGTCATCCGTCACAAACACCAGATCGGCATTTTCGGTGGCCGCTTGTCCCATTAAGGGACGTTTGCCCCTATCACGATCCCCACCCGCGCCGATCAAGGCGACAAGCCGCCCCATCACATGCGGGCGCATTGCTTTCAGCGCGGTTTCGACGGCGTCTGGCGTATGCGCGTAATCCACGAAAACCGCAGCGCCATTGGTGCGCGTCGCGGCCAATTGCATACGACCATGCACCGTTTCGAGATCACCCAGCGTGTCAAACACCCGCGCAGGGTCTTCACCGCACGCAATAACGAGACCAGCGGCGAGCAAAACATTCTCTGCCTGAAAACCACCAATCAAATTGAGCCGCGCTTGGAAAGGTCGATCATGCCATTTGAACAATAGATACTGCCCCGTGCCATCATAGCGTTGCCCCAGTAAACACAGGTCTGCTTCGGGGTCCCGACCCACGCCGATCAACTCGTGCCCATGGGCTTGAGCGATCATCGCCACCTCTGCCCCTTTGGGATCGTCAAGATTGACGACAGCCACGCCATCATCTTGCAAGACCCGCGTAAACAAGCCCATTTTCGCGTCGAAATACGCCTCAAATGTGCCGTGATAATCAAGGTGGTCCTGAGTGAAGTTGGTAAAGCCAGCAGCAGCGAGGTTCACACCATCAAGACGACGTTGATCCAACCCGTGGGACGAGGCTTCCATTGCCGCATGCGAAATCCCTTCGTGAACCAAGGTCGCAAGCGTGCGATGTAGTGTTATCGGTTCCGGTGTTGTGTGCGCGAGCGGGAGATGCAGACTTCCCTCGACACCCGTGGTGCCAAGGTTCACTGCCTCAAGATCCAGAAGGTTCCAAATTTGGCGCACAAATGTGCTCACCGACGTTTTGCCGTTGGTGCCTGTCACAGCCGTCATAATCTGTGGCTGCGCACCAAAATAAAGCGCCGACGCAAAGGCCAAAGCGCTGCGCGGATCGTCGGTGACAATGATGGCAGCATCGGAATTAGCAAGCTCATCCGCTGCGATTTCGGCACCGACCGCATCCGTGAGGATCGCGCCCGCGTCCATGCGCAAAGCGTATTGAATGAACTCACCACCATGTACTTTGGAGCCAGGCAAGGCCGCAAACAAGAAGCCTGCCTGCACTTCACGGCTATCCACCGCAATACCCGTGATGGCGGGATTACGCCCCTCCGCCGCGGTCAAACCGAGCTGTTGCAAAGTCACTGATGCTGCCATGGGCTACCCCTACATCTTGCGGTTCACGCGTATGCGCACCCCTTAATTCGATGTAAGCGTTATACCAGCCAATTCACCCGGTTCAATCTCTGGTCTTAACCCCAAAAGCGGAGCGACGCGGCCAATCATCTCAGCGGCGACCGGAACAGCGGTCCATCCTGCAGTTCTGCGCGGTTTTTTGCCAGATGTTTCGCTCGGCTCATCCAAGGTCACGACCAGCACATATTTTGGATTGTGCGCGGGGAAAAGTGACGCAAACGTCGCGATGACCTTGTCTTTATAATATCCGCCGCGTGGCTTGGGTTTATCGGCAGTGCCGGTTTTGCCGCCCACCGCATAGCCCTGCACTTCGCCAAAGCTTGCCGTGCCTTCAGTCACCACTTTACGCAGCATCTGACGCGCATAGCGCGCGGTGTCTTCGCGCATCACACGTGTACCTTGCGGAGCTCCCGTGCGTTTGACGATTGTTGGTTTGATATAGGTACCACCATTTGCCAGCGCAGCATAGCCCGCGGCCAAATGCAGCGGCGAATTCGATATGCCGTGGCCATAAGAAATCGTAACCGCGCTCAAATCTGTCCAACGCTCTGGATAAAGCGGCTTGCCACCTTTTGCCTCAACGATTTCAAGCGGGGTGTAATCCATAAAACCCATCAGCTTCATGAACTCTTTTTGACGTTTCACACCGATCTGCAACGCCAAACGACCCGTGCCACGGTTCGAGCTTTTGACAATGATGTCCGCGACACTCAAAACGCCGTAATTCTTCTTTTTAAACTCACCAATATTGAACCCACCGACGCGCAAAGCCTTGCCTGTGTCGATCATGGTTTGATGGTTCACAAGGTTCAGATCCATCGCCTGCGCGGCGGTGAAGATCTTGTAGGCGGAACCAAGTTCATACACCCCCTGCACGGCACGATTGAACAAAGGACTGTCTGAGGCATCGCCTTCAATCAGTGGGCTTGGACGCGCGTTGGGGTCAAAGTCAGGCAGGCTGACAATCGAGATGATTTCGCCCGTGTGCACATCCATCAAAACCGACGCAGCACCTTTGGCGTTCATCAGCTTCATACCACCATAAAGCACACGCTCTGCTGCAGCTTGCACCGTAAGATCAAGTGACAAAGCGAGGGGTGCGCCACTTCGAGCCGGATCGCGCAACTCAACGTCGAAGTATTTTTCAACGCCAGCAACACCGATGACTTCCGCGGCATGTACGCCCTCACGCCCGAAACTTGCACCACCCATAACATGCGCGGCAAGCTTGCCGTTGGGGTAAAGACGCATTTCGCGCGGACCAAACAACAGGCCAGGATCGCCAATGTTATGCACCGCTTGTTTTTGCTCAGGACTAAGTTTCTTTTTGATCCACAAGAACTTACGCTTACCCGTAAAATCCTTCAGCAGTTTCTCCTGCTTCAAATCAGGAAAGATAGCCGCCAATTCAGCCGCAACACGCTCTTTGTCAACCATCTGCAAAGGCTGCGCATAAAGCGCGTGGGTTTCAAAGTTCGTCGCAAGAATACGACCATGTCGGTCTGTAATATCAGCGCGTTGCGCTTGTATGATGCTGCCCGCTGCCGCCGCGCGTGGCTCGCTCGGTTCCGTCGCGGCCAACACGCCCATTCGTGCACCAATGACGCCAAACGCGCAAAAGAATATCACCGAGAGGATCAATAAACGTCCTTCGGCGCGCGTGCGAGCTTTGTCGCGCATCTGTTCGTGGCGAATCCGCAGGTTTTCACGCTCGATCGCGTCGGGATTTTCACCACTGGCACGCGCTTCCAGAATTCGTGCAAGGGGGCGAAGCGGCGTGCGTATCATGGGAAGACACCGTCGCCGCGCGTCACGTCTTCGCCACCGTTCATGCCAGAGACGTCAACTGGATTGGTGATAACCAACTCAGGCTCTGGCGGGCGGGGGAAAGCAACTTGATCGACCTTGCCAAATTGATCAGGGCGCAAAGAGGACAGGCCCAAACGGTCGAAATTCACATCCGCAAGGTCACGCAAACGATCAGGTCGGTTTAAGTAAGCCCATTCCGCGCGCAATACCGTCAAACGCGCGCGCGCTTGGCCGATTTCGCGGTTGATTTGTTCCGTTTTGGCGACCTCCGCCTGCGTTTGATAGTTCTCTTGATAAGCCCAGAATGCGAGACCAATTACGGCAAGGGCCGTCACAATATATAACAATGAACGCATTTAACGATCCCTTCGTAACATTGGCATGCCAAGCGTTTTCGGCGCGATATCACCCGCATGCGCATCGGTGCGGCGTGCGAGACGCAGCTTCGCGGAACGTGCGCGCACGTTGTTTTCTAATTCAAACTCAGACGCGGTTATGGCTTTACGACTAAGCAATTCAAACGCTGGCTTTTCGACATCAAGTTGGGGCGCAAAACGGTTGGCATTACCCGTTGTCCCCGCGCGCGATTGCAAGAAACGTTTCGCCATGCGGTCTTCCACGGAATGGAAGGTCACGATGGCCAGCAAACCACCTGGCGCAAGAGCGCGTTCCGCAGCCATAAGGCCGCGATAAAGCTCGCCGTACTCATCATTCACCGCAATGCGCAGTGCTTGGAAACTGCGTGTCGCGGGATGGCTTTGCCCCGGTTTCTTGCGGGGCAGACATTTCTCGATCAACCCTGCAAGCTGCAAAGTCGTGGTAATAGGTGTCTCTGCGCGAAGCTCAACAATCGCGCGCGCAATGCGGCGAGAGGCGCGTTCTTCACCATAATTATAAAGGATTTCAGCAATTTCTTCAGCGTCATAATCGTTAACGATGTCAGCCGCACTTTGCCCTTCTTGACCCATGCGCATGTCCAAAGGACCGTCCCGCATGAAGGAAAAGCCACGCTCCGCCCGATCAAGTTGCATCGAGGAGACCCCAAGGTCGAGGACGACACCGTCCAAATCCTGAGCGAACTCGGCCATGTCGGAAAACACGCCCCGTTGCTGTATCAAGCGCGCACCGTATTGATCAGCCCAAGGCTGCGCCATTTCAAAGGCTAATGGATCACGATCTACCGCAATGACGCTATCCGCACCCGCATCCAAAAGTGCGCGCGTATAGCCACCTGCCCCGAATGTGCCATCCAACCAACCGCCAGATATAGGGTCAGCCGCTTTTAAGATAGGCCCTAAAAGAACCGGAATGTGAGGGGCAGAAATGGCAGCCTGCGTCATGGATCACTCCGCAGGACTGGACGTTGGAGCGCTATCAAGAAACTCGAGCGGATCGAAATCGTCGGGCAGCTCTTCAAGCCACTCTTCGGTTTTTGCCAACTCGTCGGCCTCGTAAGTCTCAGTTTTCCAAATCTGGAAAGTATCACCCGCCGCAATAAAGAAGGCTTCTTTATCCAGTTCGATTTTTTGACGCAACTTCGCGGGAAGAACCAAGCGACCAGTCTCGTCAATCGTTGTGGGAAAAGATTGGCCATGGAAGAGACGCTGAAGCATTTTACGCTGCATAGATCCACGTGGGAGAGCGTCGATCTTGGCGTCCACCTCCTCGATCGCTTCCATGGTGTAACACTCAAGGTAATTGCGACGGTGATCGCCATACACAATGACCAATTCAGGAGGAAGACCATCGGTCCAATTGGGATCTGCCGCTTCGATTACACGACGAAAAGCGGCTGGGATAGAGACCCGCCCCTTTGTATCCACCTTATGGTGGCTTTCGCCTCTGAATCTGCGTGACACGCCAACTCGTCCCTTTGCCCTGCCCCCGAAACCTTGCCCAAAAACTAAGGCCTAAAAATATTAAAGGCGGATCAAGCTGCTGCCACTGCTTGATCCGCCGACGTCCCGTTGCCGGGAATGTCCGATCGCGCGCGCCACCTGGGGGGATGTCTGCTCGCTCGCGCGCCGGATCTGGTTGAGAGGATTATGGCGGGTGCCTGTATGAAACCTGACTTAATGGTTCTTGTTAGCTGGGATCGTTTAGCGTCCCGTTGTTGTGATACCCGCTCTCCTCTTCTGTCATTAGGGATGACATGGGAATTGATGGTAATCAATAGAAAATATTAGAAAGCGCTTATTAAATGTTGCCTTGAGCGACTTGTACGCACAACATTTAGACAGAACACTTCAAGAACACGATCCACTGATAGCGAAAAAATAATGCCTGGCTACTATATGTAGATCGACCGTAATTCTTGATTTTTTTCCCACATTTTCCCAACTTTATGCATAATAATTCGATTCGGGACGAATTTTCGATGCAATATCACGCCCCCACCCTACGAATCACACCTGATTCACCGTGTAATCGTCCTCAACGCCAATATTTGCAGGTGGGTCTTTGTAGCGACACCACAATATAGGTGTGATTTGATCCCCTGTGCCATGAATTCCCAAAGCGCCTCCGCTCTTCACGCACTTTTGCCCTAGCTGGATGTTGAGTTCGCTGAAACTACCTGCAAAGCTGCTGCCAGCTACTCATTTTTCCCAAGACAGGACAGCCTATGCCAAACTTCGCCATCTATCCTAGCCTCAAGAACAAAACCGTCATCGTATCTGGTGGCGCGCAGGGCATTGGCGCTGAGATGGTGAAAGCCTTTGCCGCTCAGGGTGCGCGAGTTGGCTTTCTGGACCTTGATGACGCCGCAAGCGCGGATCTGGCGGAGAAATTAGAAAACGTCAGCTACGAAATAAGCGATCTACGCGATATCTCCGCACTTCAAGCTGCCCTCACGACACTAACGGACAAATTAGGGCCAGCACATGTTTTGGTGAACAATGCCGCACGCGATGATCGTCACGATTGGCGGGACGTTACGCCAGACTATTGGGACGAGCGCCAAAACACCAATCTGCGCCACATGTTCTTTGCGATCCAAACGATTGCGCCAGGGATGATCGCGGCGGGCGGTGGCTCAATTATCAATATGGGATCGAATTCATGGTGGGAGGCCGGTGGTGGTTTTCCCGCCTACGCCACGGCCAAAGCCGCGGTTCACGGAATGACCCGCACAATGGCGCGCGATCTTGGCGATCACCGCATTCGCGTCAATACGGTCGTGCCCGGCTGGATCATGACAGAGAGGCAAAAAGAGCTTTGGGCTAC
Source organism: Rhodobacteraceae bacterium HTCC2083 (assembly GCA_000156115.1). Lineage (GTDB taxonomy): Bacteria > Pseudomonadota > Alphaproteobacteria > Rhodobacterales > Rhodobacteraceae > Planktotalea. The sequence goes on along the minus strand of DS995276.1, from coordinate 2,613,097 downwards.
GCCAGAAGCGCTTGAGGCGCATCGCTCACGCCAGTGTTTGCCTGATTTGATTGATCCGGTTTACGTGGCGCGCATGGTCTTATTTCTCGCCTCTGACGACGCCGCAATGTGCAGCGCGTGCAACTATATGGTCGAAGCAGGCTCTATATAGCGATCGCGTTTACGCCACACCGCCTTCGATTAAACCACAAGCAAGTTTAGCATAGGCTTGCGCCATATCTCCCTCGCCCGCTGCAATAGGCGTACCGCCATCACCTGCAAGACGCGTATCAAGGTCAATCGGCAAAGCACCAAGTAGTGGAACTTTTAAGCGCTCAGCTTCTGCTGCGACGCCCCCTTGACCAAAGATCGCATGTTCTGATCCGCAATCAGGACATTTAAAAATCGACATGTTCTCGATCAGGCCCAACACAGGCGTCTTTAGCGTCGCGAACATATCCAGCGCTTTGCGTGCATCTAGAAGGGCGACGTCTTGAGGCGTGCTGACAACAATCGCGCCGGTGACCTGACTTTTCTGGCAAAGCGTGAGCTGCACATCGCCCGTGCCCGGTGGCAAATCAACAATGAGCACATCCAACTCGCCCCATTCCACTTGCCCCAGCATTTGCTGCAATGCGCCCATGAGCATGGGACCACGCCACACGATGGCTTTGTCGGGATCCATCATCAGGCCAATCGACATCATCGTGACGCCATGCGCCTTCAATGGAATGATGGTTTTTCCGTCAGGGCTAGCAGGACGTTTGTTCACACCCATCATTCGTGGCTGGGATGGTCCATATATATCTGCATCGAGCAAGCCGACACGGCGGCCTTGCTTCGCCAATGCAACCGCAAGGTTTGACGATACCGTGGATTTGCCGACACCACCCTTGCCGGAGCCAATCGCGAGAATGCGGTCCACGCCAGAGACAGGCGCTGGCCCACCCTCTTGCGGTTTGGGATGCCCACCAATCTTCAAACTGGGCGGCGCAGGTTTTGCAGGTGCAGGTCCATGCGCAGTTAACGCAGCATTAACGGTGCGCGTCCCGACAACTGCCGCAACCGCAGTTTCAGCGGCTTTGCGCAAAGGTTCCATTTGCTGGGCGATCGCGGGGCTTGGAGCTTCGATCACAAATCGCACCGTAGCGTCGTCCACAGAAAGCGCTCGAATCATATCGCGGCTGATCAAATCGCCACCATCAGGCAAAGCCAAACGTGCCAAAGCATCGCGAATGTCTGTCTCTATTTGGCTCATTTCAATCTCCTAACCTGCGTTTTGTCATAACTGGCAGCTTTACGCGCGAGCGCAAGTGCAAGTGCAAGTGCAAGTGCCGACAGGACTGACAAGATGAATGCTAGCGCGAACAGAGAAATATGGGAAAAAACCTTCGAAATCAGAAAGTTATTCAAATGGTCAAAAAATAAGCAAACGATTACCGTTAGCTAACCCTACGTCGCCCATGCAATTGCTGCATAGCAGCATTGAAGAAATGGACATTGTGCAAGCGCAGCATAATCTCCATATCCGTATCCAACAGCAACGCATACAGCCGAGCGACCGACATAAACTGAAGAAAAGGATGATGCACATGGCATTCCTCACAGACACATTCTCCGCTCACAGCACATTTGGCGACAAGATCGCTGCACTCTGGACTGGAATCAAAGAAGCAAACGCAAAGCGCATTGTTTACAACACAACGGTACGTGAATTGAATACACTTTCAGATCGCGAATTGGCTGACTTGGGCATTCACCGCTCAATGATCCGCCGCCTTGCTCTGGACACAGCGTACAAGATCTAAAGAATTCAAGAATTGGCCAGCTCACTCCTCCCAAAAGAGCTTGGCCGAACATGGCGGCAGTAAAGTCCTCCCATTTTACTGCCGCTAAAAACAACGGTCTAGAACGGACCACTCATAGCACTACGCTTTCTCCTCCCTTCGAGCGGCGTGCTTACATAGAACGGCGATGTGTCCTCCCACACATCGTCGTTTTTTCGTTTTTGTAGTTGGCCTATTGGCAATCCAGCTTTAGCCACCCAGGATCAGCCAAATACGGCAGCCGCGACTGTGCTTTTGCGACCAAAGGCAAATCAAGCGCAGCATGTAGAATTTCTGGATCACTGCCTGCGCGGCTCGGTTCTGTTCCTGACGGACCAGCGATAACGCTTTTGCCAAGAAAGGTCATTTCACCCTGCGTCTCCACCCCATTCGCATATGCGAAGAAAATACCATTCTCAAATGCGCGCGTGGGCATTACCTTTTCTGCGACCCAATCCCAATCCGCGCCAAGCGCCGTCGGTACCAGCACCAAATCTGCGCCTTGCGCGGCAACATGACGTACGGTTTCGGCAAATTCGTCATCATAGCAAATCAGGGTTGCGATCTTGAAGCCTTTGCAGGTGAACAGATTACAGCCCTGTCCCGCACTAAAATAGTCCAGCTCAAATCCCGGAGGAATCGCAAGCTTTCGTTGATTAACCAACTCGCCCTCATCAGGACCAATGCAACTGGCGCTATTATAAAGCATATCGCCATCGCGCTCGACGTAACCTCAGTGGATTGCAACGCTAAACTGACGCGCCGAACGTGCCAAAGCTTGCGCCGTTTTTGCCCCCACGCGGCTCTGCCGAGCTATGGATTTGATCACCAATGCCATAACCGCAAGCAAACAATTCAGGCAAAAGAACCAAATCCGTGCCATTCGCCGCAATATCTGGCAATTGTGCTTCAAGCCACTTCAGACGTGCTGATTTGCTGGTCAAATCGGACGGGGCTTGCGCCAGCGCCAAATGAAAATCACACATGCTTTAACGATCCGTCACAAGCAGCTCGCGCGGGTATAGTGTCAGATAGTCTGCGCCCGTTTCCGTCACCAAAATACTTTCGCCGATCCGCCCCGCAGTTACCCCATCCACGGAGATCCCACCATCAACGGCAAAGGTCATGCCTTCTTGAAGAATAGTCTTATCCCCTGCTTTCAACTCCGGTGCTTCGAGGTAAGCCACACCAATCGAGCGTCCCGTGCGATATCCCGTTTCATACCCGCGATCCTGATAGACCTCATTCGCAGCTGCGGCGATATCTTCTGCCTTAACCCCGGTTTGATCGCGGCTTGTTGCGCGTCAAACACTGCCATTTGCACCTTTGCTGCATCATCGGTGACGTCAGCCACATGAAACATGCGATCAAAGCCAAGTTTGTATTGCTTGAACTGCGCCATATTGCAAAAACAGAAATAGGCGGGATCCGCTTTTTCATAAGTTTTCACCGAAGCGCGGCGATGCACCATGGATGTGTCGCGCCCACTTTGCATGATTTGTAAGCCTTGGATCATTGGCGACACAAAGCGCTCCCAGCCCAAATCCGTAAGAAAACCGGCGGCCTTTCGCGTCCCTGCGTCAATCACCGCCAGCGCGCTTTCGTATTCATGCACCCCAACCCGCAAAGACCCATGTGCGGCGACCATCATTGCTCCGGCAATCTCACCTGTTTGCTTCATCACTTCGATCTCAAGCGGGGATTTAATCATGCGCTGCGCCCCCAAGATCGGCCCGATGTCGCGCAGTTTTTCACCCGGTACCTGTCATCAATGAAGTGTCGAACAATGGCGGGGATTTCCATCTGTTCAACGCAAAGTTCTTTTGGCGCGTCAGGCAAACACGCATTCAGCGCGAGTGCCCAGCTGTTTTGCCCTGCATCTTCGCGGCGGCGTATGTCCTCCACCCAAGTCATTTCCGCGACCCTTTCGCTTTCCATCAAGGGTGTGATCACAATCGGATCGCCCTCCACGCGCACCAAAAGCATGGAAGGGCGACCAAACTCGATGCCAAAAGCCCCAGAATCCCGCAAGATAGGCGATGGAGCTATCAGATGTGAAAACTGCATGGTTAATACCCAGCTCTTGCACGCGGTTTTGCAGAGTAATACTCCACTGTTTGCCCTCATTTAGCATGATATGATCTCACTTTAGTCTGCACAGAGCCTAGCGCGTGGAACCGTCGTAGATCATTCAAAGGCGACGCGAGTTGGTCGGTACCAAGCCTCGGATTTGTGCAAAGTTAGTGCAACATACGCCGTCGCGCTTTAGCACCGCCGCGACGTTTGGGATGCGGCAACACGCGGCTCGCGCACTTTAGATGTTCAAGGAATAGCTGTGCGGCTTGCCCATCTTCTGGTAAAGCCTCGATATGCAACAGGGCGCGTTGCGCTTCACACGCTGCATCCGTCTCTAGCCCTAATCCCATCGCCCACTCTAGAAAGCCTGCTTTCGCGGCCTCGCATGACGCAGCTCTGCCACCATCAAACTCCTGCAATGCATGGAAAATCTGTGTTGCACTCATCTTGTCTCCTTACCCACGCCCCGTGGTTCTTGTGTATGTGAACGGGTGCCTGTGCAGATGAGAAGATGGGCAAAGCAAACAAGCGGCGCATCTCTCGCCTGCTCCGCCACCCGCGGTTTCGACTTCGTAACAAGGCTGGTTTCCGGGCTTGGAGCGAGTGGTCGCATCGAACCATGATAAAGCACCTTCCCAAGGCTAAACGCCTCAGTGGTCTTGCTAAATCTCTCGCCCACACCGTTGCGGGGGCAGCGCCGGATTTCCACCAGCTTCCCAATTCTCTACCTGTTTGACGAGGCAGCACCTTGATGGGCTGAGCTTACCTAAAGAGTGGCGCGCGGCACAAGGGCGTCATGCTGCGCAAGCGCCCCTAAAAGCGGCTTTTCATTGCGTAGATGACGCGCGATCAGTTGTTTTTGCTGCACCCTTTCGGGAATTGGAATAGCGGGGCGCATCTTGCGCGCTTTGCGCGCGAGTTGCGGGAACAGCGTCAGAATTTCACCACGCGCATCGGGATTGAGCGCTGCAATTGCGTCGCGTCCTATATAAAAACTTTCGGCGGGCGCACCCTCGGCCAGGACCACCTGATGATGATCAAACACCAAATGATGATAATTCAGCGCATCTTGATGATCCTCAACATAAATGTCCGGAAGCTCGGTCAATCTGATGGCCGCGACCAACACGTCTGATGACCCGAACATACGCTCTGTAATCGCTGAGCTGACTTGCATTCTATGCTGGCGCGACACTCGTAAATCCCGCAGAGGGAGCCCTCCCCCAAGCGCACCTGCGCGCACCATTACAGGGCGCAGCGTTTCAAATTCCTGCATCTGTGCTGCACTCACCGCACTGAGAAGGTTCAACCGCAAAGACACGAATCCGCCGCCCGCCAAAGCTATGCGCGCGTCAGGTTCCAGCCGTTCAACCAGGCACGGCCCCTGATCCGTTTCGATCATCGTCCCTTCTGCAAAGCACACAACCGAGGAATAAGTCCAACCCGTTGTGTGACTTTGATAGCTGCCAAGGGTCGCGCCAACCGTGAAGGCCGATCCAGGCGCAGGCACAAAATACCACCCAGTCGGCGCTGTACTGGTGTTGAAAAAAAAGAAGGTTTCCACATGGGGATTGCCCAAGGTGTCGGTAAAACTCACATTGATCGCATAAGGCAGGCTGTTCGTGGATCCCGCGGCACCGCCGTTGATCGCAACAGTTTCACTCGCGTCACTGCCACCCTGAAAGCTGCCGTCATTGTCGTCCAAAACGGCCGTATAGGACGTGTTATAAAGCGCGTTGTAGCCCGTGCCAGACCAACGAAACGCTTCTACGGTGTAGGTTGCCATGGCGTGCCCCTACTTGTCAGCCGCGCGCAGTTTTGCTTTGCGCTCAAGATCAAGCGCGCGAAATAGCAATCGCTTACCCTTCATGGACAATTGAAAAGCGACAGCGCCTGGTCCCAGATCATCCTCGACCGTCAGCACATCGCGCGCTTTGGGCGCGTTGCTGTGTTCAGATCTATGCCTGTCCGAAAACTGCGCTTCACGTTGCTTTAGAGTCGTTGAAAAAGCACTCATCAAATCACCTTTAGCTGAGAAAAATAGCGCACACCATCACGTCGAAAAGGACGCGTTGACAAAAATATTTAGCAGGAAACCGCTCGATCTTCTGCCTGTTAAAAGTGACGATGCACTTAAAAAATTCGCACTCTTTGCCACGATCCCGTTGAGGGTAACTGAAAATATACGACTTTCAAAGTCGCATGGCCGTTAGCCCAAGCTGAAGTGTTGCAATTGCACACATTTCGAATTGTGCATTAGCTTAAAAAGCTGCGGTTTCAGAGCCTTGATCGGCAAGGTCTTGAAGCAAATTCATCGCATCCTCTGCACGAGCTTCGGGAATAAAGATGTGATCGTGAAAAAATCCTGCCACCGGATTGACACCCATACCAGCTGCCGCAAGCTTCGTTGCGATCAAGGCGATAAACCCAACCGCATCCAACGAGGAGTGCACGTTGAGGGTGATCATACGGCTCGGAAACTCATGCGGCAAGCGATGCGCCACGGCTTCATCCTGTAAGACAATCAAAGTGACACCTTCGGATTCGCGAAAAACCATCCGAGGCGTTAGATCTTGCGGCATCGCTCCCTCGGGGATCGTCACGAAAACGTAAACTCCCTCAACAAGCTGTGCAGACATGCCGCACAAAAGTGTTTGGAAGTCGTGCTCACCGCTCATAAAAAGATCCTCCTAAAATGGAATATCATCCGCCGCATCTGCCGCTGCCACAAAGCGTGAGACGACCTTTTTCGTGCCCGCTTTCTCGAATTCAATCTCAAGCTTGTCGCCTTCAATTCCGATCACCGCACCATAGCCAAACTTCTGGTGAAACACGCGCTCGCCCATTGAAAAACTCGACACAGCCGTCATGTCGATCGTGATGTTCTTGCTCTCTGCGGGTTGGGACATTGGGCGGTTATCTTTGCGGGCTTGTAGGCGTTTCCAGCCAGGCGAGTTATAGACATTCGCGTCCTGAACACGCTTTTCGAGATCACTTTGACCACTGCCTCCCATGCCCATGCCAGCCGCGCCGTAGTTGCCACCATAAAGGCCCGGCGGGGTCAGCACCTCAACGTGATCCTCTGGCAATTCGTCGATAAAACGCGAAGGCAATTGGCTTTGCCATTGGCCAAAGACCATGCGATTGGCCGTAAAGGAAATCGTGCAAATATCCTCAGCGCGGGTGATGCCCACATAGGCAAGACGGCGCTCTTCCTCGAGACCTTTGAGACCGCTTTCATCCATGGAGCGTTGAGAGGGAAACAAACCGTCCTCCCATCCGGGCAAGAACACCGCAGGGAATTCAAGACCCTTGGCTCCGTGCAACGTCATGATCGAGACTTTAGCAGCTTCGTCCTCTTGAGTGTTGTCCATGATCAGGCTGACGTGCTCCAAAAACCCTTGCAGGTTTTCAAATTGCTCCAGCGCTTTTACCAATTCCTTAAGGTTTTCCAGACGCCCCGGTCCTTCGGGGGTTTTGTCGTTCTGCCAATGCGCGGTGTAGCCACTTTCATCGAGGATCACCTGCGCCAATTCTACATGGCTCATTTCAGGGGGGCCAAACTCCGGCTCCGACATTTGCGGACCATCATCCAACACCGCATCATCGTCAATGATCGTCGCAACCCGTGGCCCGCGCGTCAGGGCCGCCCAGCGATCGAGACCATCGACCAGTTTAGCAAGCTCCGCTCCGCCCTTACCACCAATCGCTTTGTTCTCCACAACGATCCGCGCACCCTCGACAAGGCTGACGCCATTTGCGCGCGCGGCCATCTGAATTTTCTGCTGTGCTTTATCTCCAAGGCCACGTTTTGGCGTGTTCACGATACGCTCGAATGCTAGATCATCGTCAGGCGAGGTCACAATACGAAAATAGGCCATGGCATCGCGGATTTCCATGCGCTCGTAAAAGCGTGGACCACCAATAACGCGGTAGGGCAAACCAATGGTCAAAAAACGATCCTCAAACGCACGCATTTGATGGGACGCGCGCACAAGAATAGCCATATCATTCAGCGAAATCGGGTTCATACCGCGCGTGCCCGATTGCATCGCTTCCAGTTCTTCGCCAATCCAGCGCGCCTCTTCCTCACCGTCCCAATGACCGATCAGACGGACTTTTTCGCCCTCTTCCGAGGCAGTCCACAGATCCTTACCGAGCCGGCCTTCATTGCCAGCAATTACATTAGAGGCAGCCGCTAATATATGCGGGGTGGAGCGGTAGTTTTGCTCTAGCCGGACTACCTTTGCGCCCGGAAAATCCTTCTCAAAGCGTAAGATATTGCCCACTTCTGCCCCGCGCCAACCGTAGATGGATTGATCGTCATCCCCAACGCAGCAGATGTTCTTGTGCCCGCCCGCGAGCAAGCGCAGCCAGAGATACTGTGCGACGTTCGTGTCCTGATACTCGTCCACCAGAATATAGCGGAACCAGCGTTGGTATTGATTGAGCACATCGTCATGTGTCTGGAAAATCGTCACAACATGCAGCAGCAGATCGCCGAAATCCACGGCGTTGAGTTCCAAAAGACGCTTTTGATACATCGCGTAGAACTCGGTGCCACGATTGTTGAACGCACCTGCATCTGCACTTGGCACCTTTTCGGGTGTCAACGCTCGGTTTTTCCAGCCATCAATAAAGCCCGCAAGCATACGCGCAGGCCAGCGTTTATCGTCTATGCTTTCAGCGCGCAAAAGCTGTTTCAGGAGGCGAATCTGATCATCTGTATCAAGGATCGTGAAATTGCTCTTAAGCCCCACCAATTCCGCGTGTCGGCGCAGCAGCTTCACACAAATCGCATGGAAAGTGCCAAGCCACGGCATCCCCTCGATCGATTGACCAAGCATACCGCCCACGCGATTTTTCATCTCGCGCGCAGCTTTGTTGGTGAAGGTGACCGCCAGAATCTCGTTGGGACGCGCTTTGGCCGCGTTCATCAGATGAACAATGCGCGCGGTCAGTGCTTTGGTTTTGCCTGTACCCGCACCCGCCAACATCAAAACTGGACCGTACAGTGTTTCCACTGCTTCGCGTTGCGCGGGATTCAGCCCATCTAAATACGGCATCGGCCGCGCAGACATCGCGCGTTGGGAGAGGGGCGTGGAGGCGCCTTCAAAGGCGTCCATTTCGTCAAAATTGCTCATGAGCGTAACTCTAGCGCGCAAAAGCCGATAGGAAAAGAGAGGTTCTTGATCTGTTCCGCATTCTTTTGCTAGACAAATGCCGCATTGCAGCGAAAACTACGAGCATGGATTTACACGCGCCCTACCCTGCCCTCGCGGATCTGCACCGCGCCGCCAAACGCCGCATCCCGCATTTCGTGTGGGAATACCTCGACAGCGCCACGGGGCTCGAAGCGAGTAAGGCGCGCAATCGAACAAAGCTTGATGAGGTGCTGATGATGCCTTCCGTCTTGCATGGGGAGATCACACCAGATCTATCAGTTGATTTTCTGGGTCACACGCTGCCGCTGCCGTTCGGGATTGCGCCGCTTGGCATGTCGGGTCTGATCTGGCCGAATGCGGAAACGATCCTCGCAAGCAAGGCCGCGACGCTTGACATTCCTTATACCCTATCGACTGTGGCAACGCGCACCCCCGAAGATATCGCGCCAAGCCTTGGGCAACATGGATGGTTCCAGCTCTATCCGCCCCGCGACGAGGGAATTCGCCGTGATATGTTAGAGCGCGTCAAAGCGAACGGATTTCACACTTTGGTGCTGACGGTTGATGTCCCTGTTGCGTCCCGTCGTGAACGCCAAATTCGCGGCGGGCTACGTCAACCGCCCAAGATCACCCCACGCTTACTGGCCCAAATCGCGCTATGTCCAGCTTGGGCGCTTGGCACCGCGCGTCTTGGAATGCCACGCATGCGCACATTGGATAAGTACATTGATCAAGTAAAAGACGCAGGCGAAGAACGCTCTAGCACGGCACATATCGGCTATCTTCTGCGCACCTCACCCGATTGGGAGTACGTGCACTGGCTGCGCGACAATTGGGACGGAAAGCTCATCCTCAAGGGTGTCTTGGATGTGCGCGATGTCACCAAATCCGAAGCGACAGGGATTGATGCGCTTTGGCTTTCCAACCATGCGGGTCGTCAGTTTGATGCGGCCCCTGCCCCGATTGAAGTCCTCCCCAAGATCCGCGCCGCGACGAAGCTGCCGCTGATCATGGATAGCGGGATTGAGGGCGGGTTGGATATCCTGCGCGCCTACGCGCTTGGTGCAGATTTTGTGATGCTCGGGCGCGCTTGGCATTACGCGCTTGGCGCACTTGGCGAGCAAGGCCCTGCGCATTTGGCAGATATGCTCGCATCTGATCTGCGCGCGAATATGGGGCAATTAGGACTGACTCAGTTACACGACGCGCCTCAAACGATTCTCCCACAACTCAGTAGAAACGGGCCAGCTGACATGAACCCTTAGCGCTACCATAAATTCCTGTTAGCGCAAAACACCCAATACTACGAATACCGCACCCCTCACTTAGCCTGTACACAACGCGTAACATATACTCTCGGGAAGCCTGACATGACTGAATTCAACAAAATCCTCATTGCCAATCGCGGCGAGATCGCCATCCGCATCATGCGCGCGGCCAATGAATTGGGGAAGAAAACCGTCGCCGTGTACGCGGAAGAGGATAAGTTGGGCCTGCACCGCTTTAAGGCCGATGAAGCCTACCGCATTGGCGAAGGCATGGGGCCGGTCGCAGCCTATCTCTCGATCGAAGAGATCATTCGCGTCGCCAAAGACTGCGGCGCAGATGCGATCCATCCAGGCTACGGCTTGCTGTCAGAAAACCCCGATTTCGTAGACGCTTGCGACGCCAATGGCATCACCTTTATCGGACCCAAAGCCGCCACCATGCGCGCGCTGGGTGATAAAGCCTCTGCGCGCCGCGTCGCGATGGACGCGGGCGTGCCTGTCGTGCCCGCAACTGAAGTGCTGGGCAATGATATGGATGCGGTCAAGCGTGAGGCAGGCGAAGTTGGCTATCCTTTGATGCTGAAAGCATCATGGGGCGGCGGCGGTCGTGGCATGCGTCCGATCTACTCCGAAGATGAAGTCGAAGAGAAGGTGCTCGAAGGGCGCCGTGAGGCGGAAGCGGCGTTTGGCAATGACGAGGGCTATCTCGAAAAGATGATCGTACGCGCACGGCACGTTGAGGTGCAAATCCTCGGTGATAGCCAAGGTGGCATGTATCACCTGTTTGAGCGTGATTGCTCCGTTCAGCGGCGTAATCAAAAAGTGGTAGAGCGCGCGCCTGCACCCTACCTCAGCGAAGAACAGCGCACAGAGATTTGCGATCTCGGCCGCAAGATTTGCGCACATGTGAATTATGAATGCGCGGGCACCGTCGAATTTTTGATGGATATGGACAGCGGAAAGTTCTACTTCATCGAAGTGAACCCGCGCGTGCAGGTTGAGCACACGGTGACGGAAGAAGTCACAGGCATCGACATCGTGCAGGCGCAGATCAAAATTGCCGAGGGCAAAACGATTGCCGAAGCCACGGGCAAGGCATCCCAAGATGATGTGCGCCTAAATGGTCACGCGCTGCAAACACGGATCACAACGGAGGATCCCCTCAATAATTTCATCCCCGACTATGGCCGCATCACAGCATTCCGTGAAGCGCAGGGTATGGGCATTCGCCTTGATGGCGGCACCGCCTATTCCGGTGGTGTCATCACACGCTATTATGACAGCCTGTTGATGAAAGTAACCGCCCACGCACAAACGCCTGAGGCTGCGATTGCCCGCATGGACCGCGCGCTGCGCGAGTTTCGTATTCGCGGCGTCAGCACCAATATCGCCTTCGTTGAGAACCTGCTGAAACACCCCACATTCCTCAGCAACGAGTACACGACGACCTTCATCGACAACACAGACGATCTGTTTGATTTTAAAAAACGTCGGGACCGCGCGACGAAAATCCTGATTTATATCGCTGATATCAGTGTCAACGGCCATCCCGAAACCGCTGGACGGCCCTTGCCTGCGAGCGACCTCAAAACTCCGCGCGCACCAGACTTCAAGGGTGAAGTCGCGCCATATGGCACGCGCAATCTGCTAGAGGACAAGGGGCCGCAAGCGGTTGCGGACTGGATGAGTGCGCAAAAGCAGCTTCTTTTGACAGACACAACGATGCGCGATGGCCATCAAAGCTTGCTCGCGACGCGCATGCGCTCCATCGATATGATCCGCGTGGCACCAACCTATGCCTCTGAAATGTCGCAGCTTTTCTCGGTTGAATGCTGGGGTGGCGCGACTTTTGATGTGGCCTATCGCTTTTTGCAAGAATGCCCATGGCAGCGTCTACGTGACATCCGCGCGGCGATGCCAAATGTGATGACACAGATGTTGCTGCGCTCCGCCAACGGGGTCGGATACACCAACTATCCGGACAATGTAGTGAAGGAATTTGTGCGCCAAGCGGCACAAACGGGCGTCGATGTGTTCCGCGTATTCGACAGCCTCAACTGGACCGAAAACATGCGCGTCGCGATGGATGCGGTGATCGAGGCCAACAAAGTCTGCGAAGGCACGATTTGCTACACCGGTGACATCTTGAACGCAGATCGCGCTAAATATGATCTGAAATACTATGTGCAAATGGGCAAAGAGCTGCGCGATGCTGGCGCGCATGTCTTGGGTCTAAAGGATATGGCGGGTTTGCTGAAACCAGCCTCTGCGCGGGTCTTGGTGAAGGCTTTAAAAGATGAGGTTGGCCTGCCGATCCACTTCCACACACATGACACAGCGGGCATTGCCTGCGCGACCATTCTTGCTGCCTCTGACGCTGGCGTGGACGCAGTGGATTGCGCCATGGACGCGCTCTCAGGCAACACCAGCCAAGCGACGTTGGGCACAGTGGTCGAATCCCTGCGTCACACTGAACGCGACACGGGCATCGACATCGGATCGGTACGCCGGATTTCGGACTATTGGGAACAGGTACGCGCGCAATATGCTGCCTTCGAGACAGGTCAGCAGGCTCCTTCTTCTGAGGTATATTTGCACGAAATGCCCGGCGGTCAGTTCACCAACCTTAAGGCGCAAGCACGCTCGCTTGGACTAGAGGAACGTTGGCCAGAGGTCGCGCGCACCTATTCGGACGTGAACGACATGTTCGGCGATATCGTTAAGGTGACGCCAAGTTCCAAGGTTGTCGGCGACATGGCGTTGATGATGGTCAGCCAAGGTCTAAGTCGATCTGACGTGGAAAACCCCGAGAATGACGTGGCCTTCCCCGACAGCGTAGTTGATATGATGCGAGGCAATTTGGGCCAGCCTCCCGGTGGCTTCCCAGATGGGATTGTCGCGAAAGTTCTGAAGGGTGATACGCCCAATGTTGAGCGCCCGGGCAAGTCACTTGCACCTGTCGATTTGGACGCAGAACGCGCGAAGCTCAGCGACCTGCTTGAGGGGCGTGAGAGTGATGATGAGGATCTCAATGGCTATTTGATGTATCCGAAGGTGTTCCTTGATTACATGGGCCGCCATCGCACCTATGGCCCTGTGCGAGTCCTGCCGACGCGCACGTTCTTTTATGGGATGGAGCCGACTGAGGAGATTTCAGCTGAGATTGATCCAGGCAAAACGCTGGAAATCCGCCTGCAAGCCATTGGTGAAACGCTGGATGATGGCGATGTGAAAGTGTTCTTCGAACTCAACGGTCAACCCCGTGTTATTCGTGTGCCTAACCGAACGGTCAAAGCAGCAACAGCCGCACGGCCCAAAGCCGATCCCGCAGACGAAAACCACATTGGCGCACCGATGCCGGGTGTCGTGGCGTCTGTTGCGGCAACTGTCGGGGCCAAAGTCGCGGCGGGTGATCTCTTACTCACGATTGAAGCGATGAAGATGGAAACCGGCATCCACGCCGAGCGCGACGCGGTGATCAAGGCGGTGCATGTGCAAGCAGGCGCTCAGATCGATGCAAAGGACTTGTTGATCGAGCTGGAATGAGCGTGCTTGCGCACGCGCTTGATATGCGCTGACGCGCAAGGGTTGAGGCGCTGCCTCAAACTCCAGAGTTTAACTAGAAAGATGAAAAGCGCCCTGCCATTTCTGGTGGGGCGTTTTCTATTGGAGGCCTTATGTAAGAAATCACATCGCTTTATGCTGCGCTTTTGAGGTTTGTTTTCTTGTGGCTCAGTCTCCGCGTAATTGTCTATCGCCGTGGCAACAAGATTTCGATGGGGCACAACGGCAACAACAGCCTCCTCGAGCGAATGCGCGCGCAGGGCAATTTCATCGAGTACGCTCCATTCGGGGTGATCTTGTTGGCACTGGTTGAGTTTTCTGGCGCACCGGCGCTTGCAGTGCATTTGTTGGGGCTGTTGCTGGTGATTGGGCGCGCGCTACATGCTTGGGGCTTTTCTGCCCCACCCCCTGTGATGATCGGACCTGTCTTTGGGATGATCTTAACCCTAACGATTATCTTGCTCAGCGCGCTCGGGCTTTTGTTATACACCCTGTTTTAAGGGAAATATTGCTCCGTTTGAAAAAAGTGACATGAGAGCGATATTTCCTCTTGCGGGTGTCGGATCACAGGCCTAAATAGCCATTACCAAACGGATGCGGGCGTAGCTCAGGGGTAGAGCGAAACCTTGCCAAGGTTTAGGTCGGGCGTTCGAATCGCCTCGCCCGCTCCAATTGGACTAACTTACCCCGTTAGTATGACAAGGCCTCCTTCGGGAGGCCTTTCGTCGTTCTAGGCAATACAATGCGAACAAAAAACCCGCTCAACTGGCGGGTTTCGATCGCTGATACAAGGAGTCTGCCGGACGTTAGTGCGTCCAAGCACCCCGACGGTCTGTCGCGAAATTCTCTGCGTAGCCACCCTTGCGGATGTTGGCTTTGCGCTTATTCGGCTCACGCACGGAGGCATCAATGCCGTTGGCTTCTGCATAGGCCAGCGCTGCTTCTTTGCTCTCAAAGCGCAGTCTTACCTGCGCTTGCGTGTCATCAGACGATGTCCAGCCCATCAAAGGATCAACCTGACGCGCACTCGCAGGGGCATGTTCCAAGACCCAAAGATGCGTTTTTGCCGTGCCGGAAGACATGGCGGTTTTGGACGGTTGGAAAATACGTGCGCGCATCTGAGGGCCCTAAGTCAAACATTCGAATTGACCTCTATATCGCGGAAACCGCCTTGTTTCGCAAGTGGTACGGGCTTTTGATTGCAAACAATTTATAGCGATTCATGGCGAGCCCTTCAGCACATCGAAGATTTGGAAACACTGTTTTGCGAAAGGTTAATTTGAGTTCAATCATCTATTCCGGTATCCGAACGAAGAGTTGCAAAGGAAGTCCATTGTGAGCCTCAAGTTTTCTGTTGTGTTACTTCTTGTCTGCCTAAGCGCCTGCGCGTCGAATGAAGGCATCACCCCTTAAGACAACCTGCCAAACGACCGAGGTGACACTGACAGGGAAGCGACGCCCCCAGAGCAGACCGTGCCCAACCTACCCAGTTATGAGCCTTTGATCGGCAGCTCCAGCAACACAATCAGCCAGTTGCGCGGTGCAACAGTGACCGCGCGTACAGGAAACGCGCAGCTACGGAACGCCACAGGGCGTGTGCGCCACAATGGTGGAAAACTTGTCATTGATGATGGCCTCTACAAGCTCGCTGATGAGAACGGGTTGACGCCAATGGCGAGGCCGAAAACGAAGGGGTAACGCTTCGTTTGGTCAACCCAAACGGGCAGTACGAGTATG
>DS995276.1:2241718-2597462 GCA_000156115.1 Rhodobacteraceae bacterium HTCC2083 | reverse complement strand
ATGCCCACAACTGGTCTGGCAAGTTATTCAGGCGATTCAGTCTACGCCTACACGACACAAACAGGGACCGGGTTTGCAGGCGTTGGGACATTCAGTGCCGATGTGGATTTCGAGGGTCGGCAGATGCAAGGCTATATGGAAGTGCGCACCGCACAAAACCCTTTCACCCAGGAAACGGTTGCTAATCCCGCGTTTGATCGCATCGACATGGACCGTTTCATAATCTCCGGCACGAGCTTTTCTGGAACGGATATGCGCCCTAGTAACAACGGCACCGAAGTTGCCATTACAGGGGCAAACACGACGGCTCAAGTTGAAGGTCAGTTCTATGGCATTGCGCGAACAAGCAAGAACGCATTACAGCCTGATGAAATCGCAGGCGAAGCACTTCTCATTGGGGATGATGGCAATATCATTTTGTCATTTATCGCGGATTAACGCCTGAATGGCTGGTATGTGCTCTTGAATTAGAACAAAAAGAGATCATTTCTTATAGTCAAATCTCAAATGAGCGAGCAGCGCATGTCTTTTGTTCACAATGACGGATCCGATACCCTATTGAATGCCCCCAAAGGCGATGTGCGCGAGCGCCTCAAGCTCGAAGGCGGCATCGCGTTTGAACTGAAATCAGAGTTTGAGCCAGCGGGCGATCAACCCACCGCCATCAAGGAGCTGTGCGAGGGCATTGATGCAGGCGAACGCGATCAGGTGCTCTTGGGCGCGACGGGTACGGGAAAGACCTTTACCATGGCGAAAATGATCCAGCAGACTCAGCGTCCCGCGATTATCCTTGCCCCCAACAAGACCCTCGCCGCACAATTGTTCGGCGAATTCAAAGGGTTCTTTCCAGAAAATGCTGTCGAATACTTCGTCAGCTTTTATGATTACTATCAACCCGAAGCTTATGTCGCGCGCTCTGACACCTTCATCGAGAAGGAAAGCCAGATCAACGAGCAGATTGACCGGATGCGCCACTCTGCCACCCGCGCGCTGTTGGAGCGGGATGACGTGATCATCATCGCCTCTGTCTCGTGCATTTATGGTATCGGGTCTGTCGAAACCTACGGCGCGATGACGCAGGACCTAGAGGTTGGTAAGAATTACGACCAGCGCAGCGTAATGCAGGATTTGGTCGCACAGCAATACAAACGCAATGATGCGGCCTTTGCGCGTGGATCATTCCGTGTGCGCGGCGATAGCCTGGAGATTTTTCCGGCCCACCTTGAAGATCGCGCATGGAAATTTTCGTTCTTCGGCGACGAGCTGGAAAGCATCGTCGAATTTGACCCCCTCACGGGTGAGAAGAAAGACACGAAGGACCGTGTGCGGGTTTATGCGAATTCGCATTATGTGACGCCGAAACCGACAATGAACCAAGCGGTTCAAAAGATTAAGCAAGAGCTGCGTATGCGGCTTGATCAACTGGTGGCAGAAGGAAAATTGCTGGAGGCCCAACGCCTTGAGCAGCGCACAAATTTTGACATCGAAATGCTGGAAGCAACAGGCGTGTGCAACGGAATTGAGAACTATTCGCGCTACTTAACGGGCCGCGCACCGGGGGAGCCGCCCCCCACTTTATTCGAATTCATCCCCGACAATGCGATTGTGTTTGCCGATGAATCCCATGTCTCCGTGCCGCAAATCGGTGGTATGTATAAGGGTGACTATCGTCGTAAATTCACGCTGGCCGAGCACGGCTTCCGCCTGCCCTCTTGCATGGACAACCGTCCGCTGAAGTTCGAGGAATGGGACGCAATGCGTCCGCAATCTGTCTTCGTAAGTGCGACCCCCTCTAAGTGGGAGCTGGAAGCGACGGGCGGTGTTTTTACAGAACAGATCATTCGCCCCACGGGTTTGCTGGACCCCAAGGTCGAAATCCGTCCCGTCGATACGCAAGTCGATGATTTATTGGATGAGGTGCGCAAAGTCACTGCGGATGGTTTCCGTACGCTAGTGACGACATTGACCAAGCGCATGTCGGAAGACCTGACCGAATACATGCACGAACAGGGCATCAAAGTGCGCTACATGCATAGCGATATCGATACGATCGAGCGTATCGAAAT
Source organism: Rhodobacteraceae bacterium HTCC2083 (assembly GCA_000156115.1). Lineage (GTDB taxonomy): Bacteria > Pseudomonadota > Alphaproteobacteria > Rhodobacterales > Rhodobacteraceae > Planktotalea. The sequence goes on along the minus strand of DS995276.1, from coordinate 2,595,396 downwards.
CCTGCGCGATTTGCGTCTTGGGGCGTTTGATGTGCTGATCGGCATTAACCTTTTGCGCGAGGGTCTTGATATTCCAGAGTGCGGCTTGGTTGCTATTCTCGACGCAGATAAAGAGGGCTTTTTGCGCTCTGAAACTTCGCTGATCCAAACCATTGGCCGCGCCGCGCGTAACGCCGAAGGTCGCGTGATCATGTATGCGGATAAGATTACAGGCTCCATGGAACGCGCGTTGGGCGAAACAGATCGCCGCCGCGCCAAGCAGGAAGCCTATAACCTTGAGCACGGCATCACACCTGCGACGGTGAAAAAGAACGTCGAAGACGTGCTTGCGGGTCTCTACAAGGGCGACGTGGACATGAACCGCGTCACCGCTAAGATCGACAAACCTTTGGCGGGTGCGAATTTGCAGGCCGTGCTGGATGGCTTGCGGGTCGATATGCGCAAAGCTGCGGAGAACCTAGAGTTTGAAGAAGCTGCGCGCCTGCGCGATGAGGTAAAGCGCTTGGAAGCAGTTGATTTGGCGGTGTCTGATGACCCATTGGCGCGCCAGTCGGTGATTGAAGAGGCGGTCAGCGATGCGCAAAAAGCGGCAGGGCGTTCAACTGCGGGTCGCCCCGGTCAGCGCGGCGGTGTGAAGCCAAGGCGGAGGCGTTAAATGCGCGGGCTTCTGTGCGCAGCCTTGGTGATTGTGGGGCTCACTAGCAGCCCTGCCCTCGCTTGGGAGTTTTCCATATCGCCCATCTGCACGGTTACCGATCGAGGCTCAGATACCGGACTGAAACTCACATTTGACGGTGAGCTGTATGCGCTTCACCTGTCGCATCTTGAGGGCTGGCAAAACGCCGAGGTCTTTGCGATCCGTTTTGCCCCGAACGGCCCGTTCATCCAAACGACATGGCACCAAATAGATGGACAAACCCTGTCCGTGTCAGATGCAGGGTTCGGCAATGTTCTGAAAGGCTTGCAAGACAATCAGGTTGCACAAGTGCTTTTGGATGAAACCTTCCGCGAAATTGATCTCAACGGTGCTTACACCCCTGTCGAAAACTTCAAAAACTGCAAGCCGGGCGCTGCCCTGTCTTAACCGCAGCGCAAACCCGTTATGATACCCGATCCATCCACAGCGATCTCCAAACGGTCCTCGACGAAATCCGTTGTGACTAGATCGTCCGGCCAGACAACGCGGTAAGTCAATGTGAGCGGCAGCGCGGCATCATTGATCTGCGTGCCCATCAACGATGCAAACTCAGACTTCGAACAAGTCTCGGGGCCGGCGCTTACGCTGTTTGAGCCGCTGGATTTGGGCGCAGACACACAGCCCGCCAGTGCAAGTATCGCGGCGCATGAGGTGATGATCTTAAACATTTGGTTCTCCTTGCAGGCCCAGCACTTTGCGAAAGCCGGTCCAATAGGCAGGCAATTTCGGCGGGGCTTTCATTTCGGGGATCGCCTCTTCGGCCCAGCGCGGCATGGCGCGGCGTGCGAAATCCTGTCCCCACTCCAAGAAACGCACGCTATCATCGGGACGCAGGCGACACGCACTTCCAACAAGCCCAACTAGCGTTTCAGGTGCGGAATACCATTCATCCTGAATACCCGTCACACGGCCCTGAATAAAGGGGCCAACCCAACGCATCAGCCGCTTGTCCGAATAGGTTAGTAGCATCTTTCCCATTTCATCACGTGAATAATGGATCAGCGGCGGGAAGGTATCAAAGAACAGCGCTTTGCCATCGAGGTAGGCAAAGTTGCGGATGGAGGGGTGAAAACCAACGCGCCCCTCGACTTTATCAGCATTGTTCCAAAAGGTTGCGATCACCTGCCCTGCGGCTTCCATCATTTCGACCGCTTGTTCAAGTTCTGCGGCAATGATTTGCGGGCGCATCATACTGTCGCTAGGCAAGGCCTCTTGCACGATCACCGGAACAGTTGTGCCGTCGATATCTAGCAAATGAAACTCGGTCGCAGGCAAATCGACCCCCGTCAATTCCAATGCCGCTACATAATCGCTGTGGCATTGCGCAAGGCGCTCCAACTCTGCCACGTTGCGCAAACCGCGGTACACCTTGATTACCTTGTTCGCCAAAGGCCCGCGTACCGGCCTGAACGGCGCACAGAAATAGCCAAGCTTGCTAACCGCTTGCCCGCGCTCCGCACTGTCGGCTTTTATCAGCCGTTCCAGTTCGATCAAATCGCTCATATCAGGTCCTCTTGTTGTGTCCCCAATACCGCGCACGTACCTCCATGGCTAGGGTCAGGACACCCGTTAACTATTTATTCAGCATAACCGCCAAGTCTGAGCGTAGGTGGTAGAATAAATGAATCGAATTGTCCTTTCTTTGGCAGGTTTTTTGATGTGCTTGGCAGCGTCGCATGTGCATGCGGGGGCTTGGCCGCGCGGCAAGGGCAAAACCTTTGGCGCGTCTGCCGCCACCTTTACATGGCCCGACCAGAGAGAGCTACAATTACCCGATATCTATGGCAGCACATATCTCGAACACGGGATCGCGCCGCGCCTTACGATGGGCTTGGATATAGGCACACCCGATGCAAAACGCCTTAATCGCCTCAAATCCGTAGCGTTCTTGCGTTTCACGCTCACCGCAAATGATGCGCCGTTCCAAGTTGCGGTTGATGGCGGCGGCGGGCACTACCGCGACACCAATGTGACGCGCTTTGGCCTGTCTTATGGGATTGGCTTCAAAACGCTCAAGAAAGATAGTTGGATCTCGGTGAATGCACATACATTGCAGGCTGTCGCCGATGATCGTGCGGCATATGCCCTTGATGCGACTTATGGAATATCTTTGAAACACGGTAAAATAATGGGGCAAATCTCAGCGTTTCAAGCCTTCGATGAAGTCCAAAGCATCAGCGTCACCCCCGCCTATGCCCATCGTCTTGGCAAAAGCACGCATCTTGAAGTCGGTGTCGTCCTTGGAATACGCGGCAAGCCAGACCCCGCATTAAAGATCGGGATCTGGCAGGAGTTTTGAGATTAAACGAACCGGCTAGTCATCCATACGGGCCGTGATTGTGACCGTTCCAGCCACATCTTTCTCCCAGGCCACCTCGACAATATCACCATTATCGCCGCTCTCGGGCGTAATCCAGGGAACCGTGTATTGGTTGACGTTCGCCACACTCTTGATCTTGCTACGATTGATCAAAGACGTCACATGCATCGCGCGCGCCCCAAACAGTAGGCGGCCAGAAAACGGAATGAACCATGTAGAGTTATGGTTGCTTTGCGTGTGATCCAAGGTCAGTGGGTTTTCCGTACCGGTCACAACATTCAAGAACATATTGCCGTTCACAGTGACGTCGCGCACTGCAGACATTTCGAGTGACGCAAACGTTGTGTTCACGCGTTCAACCCGATCAATCGTCCCCTTGATCGAGCGGAACATATTCCCCGTCATGGTAAATCCGCGCAATGTGTGGCCTGTGCCATAGGGCTTGATCACCATAAAGGAGAACCAAGGTGCCACATCAGTGCATAGAAACACATTGTTGGTAACAGACAGAGCACTGAACGAGAACCCACCCGTGTTGTTGGGGGTTGCCGTTGATTCATTCGTCCATTCGATATGGCAATTGTCCACATAGTTTGCGGTTACCGTATGGTTCACGTTCGTACGGGTGAACACAAAACCTGCGAGACGCGCGCCGTCCACAACGCTATCGCCTTGAAACACGTGATTACCTGAAATCACATAGTTTTGCCCACCAAGGATCGCGAAATGGCGAAACTGGCTCACGCGGTTGTTGCGAATCTTCAAGTCATTCGCGTTGGCGTTCATCCCGATACTGGTGCGGTTTTGCGCGTTGGTGCCCCCTTCATTGGTGATGAATTGGCAACCCTCAATGAACATGCCCTGACAGCCGTTCCCGATCGATGTAAGACCACGATCTTTCGGGCGTGTGATAAAGCAGTTTTTTAACGTATTCGCGACACCTGAACGCGGCATCATAATGCCTGATGCATATCCGCGACACAGGATCTCAAGGTCCAACAAAACAAGCTGGCTAAACAGATCAAAACCGGAAAAATCCAAAACGTATTTGAAACGCTGGAAGCCGTAATTCTGACGCCCTGCCGCATCATAAAGCGGACCGGACAATCGGATTTCTTGCGCCGCAACATTCACTTCGCGCACATAGACTTCACGCCCAACACCCGTGCCTTGCACCAATGATCCGACCTGAATATTGGCAATATTTGTGACAGCCGTTAGACGATCATCGTTGGCCGCACTATAACTCGCAGCAGAGGTCGTGACATCCACATCCCATTCTGGACCATCGGCGACGTAAAGCTGGCCGTTTCGAATAACACGGCGCTGCGCAAAGCTGTTCCGCGAGCCTTCAATCGCCTGCAAATCAAGTGGTTCGGTGATTGTGACACGCCGACCACCAAGATCCAGCGTTTCGTGATCAGCATTATTCAAAAGCGCCTGAAACGCCTTTCGAAAAGCCAGTTCCTCGTCGCCGCCAAAGGCTTCGATGTATTTCGGCAAACCATAGTCCGACACCAGCGACAAGATATCGCCGGCATCTTGGGTGAGCTTGCCTTCAAACTCTACCACTTCGGTTAGGGTCAGCGAGGAACCGATATAAAATGTCCCTGCAGGCACCAAAATCTTGCGTCCGTCAGCCGCCTGTTCTGCCGCAACAAATGCCGCGTGATCATCGGTGACGCCGTCGCCTACTGCTCCAAAATCACGTACGTCTACGATATTCATCATGTTGCGATGAAACGCTCTGGTGATGTCTTCAATCTCGATGTCTTCAATACGGATCACACCGCCATCTGGCCCGGTGATGTCCAACCCGAAATGCCCATAAAGCGGGTCACGGCCCCAAACCATATCGACACCCGTGCGCGCACCAGAGCCGACAATCGCACTGATCTCGATCACTTCGCCATAAGCACTCAGGCTGACAGGATTTCCAGTCTCATTCACACCGCTCACATGCGCGCCACCAGGTCCACCGGCCCAACCCGCGATACGCACCGTTGGAAGCGGCCCGCTCATCGCTTTGATTTTCGCCGTTATTCGCAAGTAACATCCCGGCGGCAGAGGCGTTTCGCCCATATAGCGCAGCTTTTGCGTCGCATCGGTTTTCTGGATCTCAAGGCAACCGCTAAAATCCAGATCCGACGGCACATAGGCCGCCGTCGCCGTCCCGTGATATGTGTCAGAACCTGGGGTTCCATCTCCACGCGCCCAAACCGTCAAGCCCTGAGAAAAAGCGGGCGGCATAAGAACTGCACCGTCTGTGATCGCCTTGTTCATAAAATCTTCCTCTTGCGCAAAGGGCGGCTACGCGCACACCCGTTTCCAAACGCCCGACACTAGAAAAGTGCGTCAAGCGGAGGCGGAAGATTAGTTAAGAAGATTTAAGAGCCTGTAACAGCACCGTCACGGTACATTAGATAGGTTAGTTTTAGGCAGTCACACCAGAGGAGGTCACCAGCTGTACACCGTTGATTTTCCATCCGTTTTCATTTTGGATCATCTGATAATCGAAAATGAATATCTCGCCTTTGGCGTCCCGCACCTGCACCTTTTGATAAAGTGCTCCCCCGATAGTGCGCAGGTCCAAAAACCGCACATCCTCGGCGCGATGCACCATCGGATAGCTCTGCGTGACCATCATTCCAAAGTTTTGGGGCGAACCAAAGAGCTGTTGAATAAGCGGACTGGCATAGGTAAAGGCCTGCGCGAAATCATCTTTCGCAAGCGCATCAAACTGACTTTGGATCGTGTCGGTAATGACGGGTTTGTCAGCCTGATCTGCGGCAAGTGCCGAACCGAAACAAAGCGCCAAAACCAAAGCAAATGCACTAGATAGTCGAATAAACATAACGGCTTTCCCCTCATGCGTGATGACAGAAAAGCTAACTTAAAGGCTCAACAAGTCAAATCAGACCAAGTCACCTGCAAGAGCTTGATCGATTAGGGCCACAGTTTCATCGACACCGTAGAGCGCAATAAACCCGCCAAAACGCGGTCCCTGACTTGCCCCAAGCAGCACCTCATAAAGTGCTGTGAACCAGCCCCGCAACGGATCAAACCGCTCGCGACCACAAGCAAATACCAAGCTCTGCAGCTCTTCCGCATCCAGCCCTTTGTCCCACTCCTTCAACCCGTCGCGCAGCGCAATCAACGCCTCTCGTTCCAGATCACTTGGCGCACGGAACACTTTCGCGGGCTTCACAAAATCATTGTAATACCGCACCGCAAACCCTGCGGCTTGATCCATATCAGGGTTCGTCTCCGCACTCGCTTCCGGCGCATAACGCTGGATAAAGCCCCAAAGCTGATCCTTATCTTCCGCACTCGACACGGAAGCGAGGTTCAAAAGCATCGAGAACGGCACAACCATTTTGCTCTCCGGCACATCGCCGCCATGAATATGCCAAACCGGATTATTCAAACGCGCTTTCGTATCCTGGGCAACATAAGCCCGCAGTTGCTGGTGATATTCATCAACCGCCTTCGGGATCACATCAAAATGCATCCGCTTCGCCGTCTTTGGCTTTTGATACATGAAATACGATAGGCTTTCGGACGAAGCATAGCTCAACCACTGATCAATCGACACGCCATTGCCAGAAGTCTTGGAAATCTTCTGCCCATTTTCATCCAAGAATAATTCGTACGTGAAATGCTCGGGCGCAGGCATCCCGAGAATACGGCAAATCTTGTCATAGATCGGCGTGTTGGTGGAGTGATCCTTGCCATACATCTCGAAATCAACGCCAAGCGCGGCCCAGCGCGCGCCAAAATCCGGCTTCCACTGCAACTTCACATTCCCGCCTGTGACGGGAACGGTCCATTCACGGCCCTCTTCATCATCAAAAGTGATGGTATAATCATCGCTATTGATTGACTTCATTGGCACATACAAAACGCGCCCCGTTTCGGGGTGGAACGGCAGGAAAATGGAATAGGTCTGACGCCGCTCTTCACGCAAAGACGCCAACATCACCTCCATTATCGCATCGTATCTATCAACCGCGCGCTTCAGAACTTCGTCAAACTGACCAGATCCGTAAAACTCGGTTGCACTGTAAAAATCATACTCGAACGCAAAGGTATCTAGGAAACGCCGCAGCATCGCGTTGTTATGATGTCCAAAACTTTCGAATTCACCAAATGGATCCGGCACAGAAGTCAGCGGTTTTTGCAAATGCTCCGTCAAACTCTCTGGGTTGGGAACATTGCTCGGCACCTTACGCATGCCGTCAAGATCGTCGGAAAAACATACAAGTTTCGTTGGATAATCGCTGATTTCTTGAAACGCGCGCATGACCATGCTTGTACGCGACACCTCACCGAATGTCCCGATATGCGGCAAACCCGACGGACCATAGCCCGTCTCAAACAGCACATAGCCCTTCTCAGGACCCACTTTGTTGTAGCGTTTCAAAATGCGGCGCGCCTCTTCAAAAGGCCAAGCTTTTGAGCTCATCGCAGCGTCGCGCACATCTGACATATCAGGTCTCCAAAAAAGAAACCTGCCCCAATGGGCAGGCATATGCGCGCTACCTATTGAATGCGAAGGATTTCGTCAATATTCTGCAAGTGCATCATGAGGTGCCTCCCAACTGAAAGCGAACGCCGTGACTCAATCAACGCCCCACCCGCTTAGCCCGCAGGATTGCCTCGTTGCGCTGATGATTGCCGTCTCCGCCTCCGACGAGGATATTCGCACAGTCGAGCTGGTCAAAATCCAGAGTGCGGTGAACAACCTACCCGTTTTCGCCGAATACGATATCGACCGAATGAACATCATGGCGCAAACCGTGTTCGATCTCTTCGAACAAGTGGACGGGCTTGATGCGTTGTTCGGGCTTGTCCGCGATAACCTGCCCGAGCGTTTGTTCGAAACCGCCTATGCATTGTCCTGCGATGTAGCCGCCGCAGACGGAACCTTACAAGAAAGCGAACTACGCATTCTGGAAGAAATCCGTTACGAACTAAACCTAGACCGCCTCCACGCCGCCGCGATCGAGCGCGGCGCGCGTGCGCGTCATATCACGTAACCATTTCGTTTAAACGACGGTCACTTTCGTCCCAATTGGCGCGCGTTCATAAAGATGCGTGACATGGCTATTGATCATACGGATGCAGCCGTTGGACACAGATTGCCCGATAGAACTTGGCTGGGTTGTGCCATGAATGCGAAAATAGGTGTCGCGACCGTTTTGAAATAGATAAAGCGCGCGCGCTCCAAGCGGATTTCGTGGCCCGCCCTCCATAGCATCCAAATTTCCTTTATATTTGCCGTATAACTTTGGCGAGCGTTCAATAATTTCATCCGTAGGACGCCACGTGGGCCATTCTTTCTTCACATCAATCGTTGCAACGCCAGTGAACTCAAGCCCCGCCTTGCCGACGCCGACCCCATAGCGGATCGCTTTGTTCTTATCCTCGATCCAATACAGAAAATGCGAACGCGGCTGCACAATTATCTGTCCTGGCTCAAACTCGTCCTTCACACGCACATATTGCGGGATGAACTGTTCAGGCAGAACGAACGGGGCGTATTAAGCCTGTGCGAATTGCGGGATAAATGTGCCCGCCACGGCTGTCTGTATAAATGTTCGACGTGAAATCATGTCGATGTTCCTCGTTACGCTAAATGGCTTCGTTTCCAAACTGGAAATAATTTGCCAGAATTATCACAAAACGCAACGCGGTGGGGTAAGAACACCTGACATGTGACGCCAAATCACGCTCGACTTACCACGCTCCGCTGCCTATCGAAAACCAATCAAGCCACAACACAAAGTCAGAACATGTACCCAAGCCCCACCGTTTCCCATCGCCGCGCAGATATGGCGGTCCACGCGTTTGGCATCAGCGCGATCTTGATCGCAGGGGTCATACTCCTGATCAAAGCTTCGAACACGCTCTCAACACCGCTGTTTCTTGCATGCTTAACCTATGTTTTGTGCGCCCTCATCTCAAATCAGGCCTCTTGCTTTTACCATTTTGCACCATGGCACGCCAAACGCACACTCCTGCGCCGCATAGATCATGCGGCGATCTACATCAGTATAACGGGCACTTTCACGCCGCTCCTCGTCCAAGCAGGCACCACACGCACCTACATCATCCTCACCCTATGCTGGGTGTTGGCAATCATGGCGATCTGGAACAAGATCACCAATGCTGAAATTAAATCAAAATGGTCCACTGCCTCCTATCTTGCACTAGGTGCTATCGGACTACTCGCCCTGCCCGACCTAACGAACGTGCCCGCCATCACACCCAAACTTATCCTCGCGGGTAGCGCGGCCTACGCCATCGGCACGGTCTTCTACGCACGCAAAACCTTGCCATTCCGTTACGCAATTTGGCATTCTTGGGTCGCACTCGGCGGTATGCTGATGTTCGCAGGCATCTGGCTCGCGCTATTCTAAGGACCCTTCATGGCTGGCAAAAAACTCACCTGTCTCAAATGCGCGCAACTCAATCGCGTTCCGTTCGACAAGCTTAGCGATGGCCCCAAATGCGGCTCCTGTGGGGCTGCGCTGATGCCCTCCAAAGCGATTGAAATCACCCCCGCGATCCTGATGAAAGCCAGCGCGAGCGACGACGTCCCTTTGGTCGTGGATTTCTGGGCCCCGTGGTGTGGGCCGTGCAAGATGATGGGACCAGAATTTGACAAGGCTGCCAGAGCCTTAGCGGGCAAAGCACGCCTCGTGAAAGTGAACACGCAAGCGCATCAATCGGTATCTGGCAAGATGCGCATCAAAGGCATCCCGACCATGATCGTATGGCAGAATGGTCGTGAGGTGAAGAGGCAGGCTGGTGCTATGAAGATGGGGCAGATTGTTGGGTGGGTGCCTAAGGGGTAAGTTATTCGTCTTCGAAAATACCTTTTGATCGGTAAAGGCGACCACTCTCTCCCAGATCAACCGTATCCACGGAACCAGATTGTCCAGCAATTCTCCATAGACATAATTCTGCATGCCGAAAATACTTATGGATTTCATCTAAGTCAGCGATCAATTTTGAGCGTATTCTTTCTGCTCAGTTAACTCTCCTGGAACCGGATAATCCCAGAAAAGGCCATGTACAAAAAGATTTCGAATTCTGTTTATTTCTCACAAGTATCGAAGGTTACGGCCTTCCAAACCCTTTTCAGCAAGACGTTGAACTAATTGTCCGAACGAAGGACTTCGCAACTGCCCGTGAAGCTTTTCGAAAGTCTCTCCATTGGCATAAACCATCAACGTTCCGTAGGTTGATTGCTCAAGAGCAGAAATGGCGCAAAACACTCGCCCAATTTGCAACGTGTAAACCAGAGGGAATTCCCCCTCTGGCTCTTCATCTAAATAGTCTTTTAGTTCGCAAGTGTTCTTTGGAGGAACCACCAGATTCAGCGTGCAAACTTCTTATGCTTAATCCGCTTAGGCTCCAAAGCATCCGCTCCCAAGCGGCGCTTCTTGTCTTCTTCGTAGTCCTCGAAGTTGCCCTCAAACCACTCCACATGAGCATCGCCTTCAAAAGCGAGCATGTGTGTGCAGATGCGGTCTAGGAAGAAACGGTCGTGCGAGATGACCACGGCGCAGCCTGCGAAATCGACCAGAGCGTCTTCCAAAGCGCGCAAAGTTTCCACGTCGAGGTCGTTCGTCGGTTCGTCGAGCAGCAGCACATTACCGCCCTCTTTCAGCAAACGCGCCATGTGAACGCGGTTGCGCTCACCACCTGACAAGAGGCCAACTTTCTTCTGCTGATCGCCGCCTTTGAAGTTGAAAGACGAGCAATAAGCGCGCGAATTCACTTCTGCATCGCCCAGCGCAATGATCTCAGAGCCGCCGGAAATCGCTTCCCACACCGTCTCATCATCGCCCAGATCGTCGCGGGATTGATCGACGTAGGATAGCTGCACCGTGTCGCCGTATTCAACCGTTCCAGCGTCAGGTTTTTCCTGCCCTGTCAGCATCTTAAACAGCGTGGACTTACCCGCGCCGTTGGGGCCGATCACGCCGACAATACCGCCGGGGGGCAGATCAAAGGACAGGTTTTCGACCAAGAGCTTATCGCCCATCGCCTTCTTCAAACCTTCAACTTCAATGACCTTGTTGCCCAAACGTGGACCGTTCGGAATAACGATCTGCGCGCGGCCAACCTTGTCGCGCTCGGACTGACCGGCCAACTCGTTATAGGCACTGATACGCGCTTTTGACTTAGCCTGACGGGCCTTGGCACCTTGGCGCATCCATTCAAGTTCACGCTCTAGCGTCTTTTGCTTGGATTTATCTTCACGCGCTTCTTGCGAGAGGCGCTTCGCCTTTTGCTCAAGCCATGCAGAATAATTACCCTCGTATGGAATGCCCTTGCCGCGATCCAATTCAAGGATCCAGCTGGTGATATCATCAAGGAAATAGCGGTCGTGCGTGACACAGAGGATCGTGCCTTTGTAATCAATCAGGTGCTTTTGCAGCCAAGCAATCGTTTCAGCGTCCAAGTGGTTTGTCGGCTCATCGAGCAGCAGCATGTCAGGCTGTTCCAGCAACAGTTTGCAAAGCGCAACGCGGCGCGCCTCACCACCAGAAAGCGACGTTACATCCGCATCATCCGGCGGGCACCGCAGCGCTTCCATTGACACATCGATCTGGCTGTCCAGATCCCACAGGTTCTCCGCATCAATCTTATCCTGCAATTCGGCCATCTCATCCGCCGTCTCGTCAGAATAGTTCATCGCAAGTTCGTTGTAGCGATCCAAGGTCGCCTTCTTGTCAGCGACCCCCAGCATCACATTGCCGCGCACATCGAGCGTTTCATCCAGCTTAGGTTCCTGTGGCAGATAGCCCACATGCGCGCCCTCAGCCTTCCATGCTTCGCCGCTGAAATCCTTATCCCAGCCCGCCATGATTTTCAGCAGCGTCGATTTACCCGCGCCGTTGACACCAACAACACCGATTTTCACACCGGGGAGGAAGTTCAAGTGGATGTTTTCAAAGCATTTCTTACCACCGGGATAGGTCTTGGACACACCTTGCATGTGATACACATATTGATACGCGGCCATGGGATCGTTCCTCACGCTAAATTCAGTTGGATCTCACATAGTGTGATGCGAGGGTAGGCGCAAATAAATAGGGAGTTTCAGATGCGTCAACTCGCTTTGGTATCCGCTTTGCTTATACCGACGCTGGTAGGCGCGAAGGCCAATGACGCCCTGCCCCGTGAATTTGGCTGTATCGCTCAAGATGAAATCAGCAACGACATGCACTCGTCCGAGCTTGCCCGCATCATGCGCGCTTGTGCCACTGAACAACGTTATGACGACGCTGTGCAGGTTTACTACATCTACTCCTCTTACGGGCTACGCGATCAACAACGCGTGCGCGACGAAAGTGCACTTTGGTACTAGGTGAGTTGTCACAATGGATGTTCGCCTTCCTTGATCGCACGACAATGACCGGCATTCGCGCCTCCATCGATAAGCTACGCGATCCTGAGCATCCTTTCTTTCAGGATACATGCGTTGAGATCGAAGAGCTTGGCCGCGTAAATACGACGATGACTGGCAACACGAGACTTTTGACGCCACCGCCGCATGGCGCAAGGCAGTAAGCGAGATCAACGACTGCCCAATCCCCTAATTGCATCGGGGTACCCCAAACGCTAAACGCATCCCATGCACCCAACAGCACAAACTACACGCGGCAGACGCATTGGCCTTTTGGGCGGCTCCTTTGATCCTGCGCATCAGGGCCATGTTCATATCACCCTAGAGGCGTTGAAAAGGTTCGATCTGGATGAGGTCTGGTGGCTCGTTTCCCCCGGAAACCCTCTTAAAAAGCGCGGACCTGCGCCAATGGACGTGCGCACAGCACGCGCCAAAGATGTTATGCGGCATCCCCGCGTGCACGTCTCCAACATCGAAGCCGAGTTGAACACACGCTACACCGCTGAAACCCTTCGCGCGTTGTGTCACAAATTCCCTTTTGCGCGCTTCACATGGCTCATGGGCGCGGACAATCTCGCGCAATTCCACCTTTGGAAAGATTGGGACGAAATCATCGAAACCGTTCCTATTGGTGTTCTCGCTCGCCCCGGCGAGCGCATCGATGGCCGCACTGCGCCCGCTGCGCAAATCTATCGACATGCCCTGTTGAAAGGTCGTCAGTCGCGCATTCTGTCCAACGCAAACGCGCCCGCTTGGGCCTTCGTCAACGTGCCTATGCGTGATATTTCCTCGACTGAGTTACGCGCGCGCGGCGATTGGCCTAGTTGATTGTAAAACCGCACTCGTGCACCCTGCAACAATTATCAATGTCATCCCAGCGATGACCCAAGCATCGGGCCAGTCGCCAAAGATCAACCATCCCAACACCGCGGCCGATATAAGCTGGAAGTAAACAAAAGGCGCAAGTTTGCTCGCCTCATGCATCTTGTAGGCAAACAACATTAATACGTTGCCGATCATTGAGCCCAGCCCGCTGATCAATGTCAATTTCGCGATTTGCGGCGTGAATTCAGGGAATTGGCCAATCACGAAAGGGCTGACCAAAATCACCGGGCCGACCATCTGCGTGATCATCAAGCCACCCAATGCAACGGACCCCGTAAGCCAACGCGACACCGTCAAAAACGCCCCATAGGTGCATCCGGCGAGCAAAGCCCACCCCAGGCCAGCCGATGCTTCAAACCCTGGCCGCACGATGAAGAGCACACCAAAAAAACCGATCAAAACCAATACAGCTTGTATTATGTTCGCCCGCTCTTTCAGCAGCCACACGGATAAAACGAAACTCACCAACGGTCCTATGAAAAACGCGCCAAACACATCTGCAAGGGGCGCCAATTGCAACGCTCGTGTGATGCAACTAATCCCAAGTCCGATGAGTGCAGCACGAAACCACACCCGCCAATCGCGCCAAACAGACAGGCCCGCACGCCATGTAAATGGAAGGATGACCAAGCCACCGATCAAAAAGCGCGTCCAGACCACGTAGGTGGGAGCAACACCCAAGTCGGAGGTCAAAATCTTGCTCGCAGCATCGCCTGCGGGAATTGCGCTCATCGCGACGAGCATGATCAACATGGCTTTCAACATGCTTGTCCCTAACATATGATCAAACGCTGCAATAGGCCGCTAATATAGCAATTCTTGCACGCCTTGCGATCACATTGCCGTAAAAAGCCTCACTCTTACGCCTCTCTGGCCTTGTTAAGCCCATAACAATTTGCATTAACGTTTATATGGCCAAATTATTTTCAAGACGTTTTTTTCTGACGACTGCCGCCTCCGCCTCAATTGGACATGTGGCGTTTGCAAACGCACCACTCTCCTCCCTACGCCCGCAAGCACGTAGCGGCAGCACGCGTGCGGACGCACCTGCCCAAGTCGCGCGCACCGCGTCTTCGTCCAAAGCGCTGATTGATGCGGCACAACTCGGAGGTGCCGTGGGTTTTGCGGTTGCAGACCTTAGCACAGGCAAGCTGCTTGAAACCAAAAACAAAGCCATTGGCCTCCCCCCCGCGAGCACTGCAAAAGCGATCACAGCGCTATATGCTCTGGATGCGCTCGGCCCCAACCATCGCTTTGCCACACGTATTTCGACGAACGGGTCCATCGCGGGCGGTGTCATCAGTGAAGATCTCTTCTTGATTGGAGGCGGTGATCCAACCCTTGATACCAATGCGCTGGCCAGCATGGCAGCCCAACTGAAATCCCTCGGCATCCGCGAGGTGCGCGGGCAATTCTTCTATGTGGACAACACGCTCCCAAATCTGCGTGACATCGATCCGTCGCAACCCGATCACGTCAGCTATAATCCTGCGATCTCTGGCTTGAACCTGAATTTCAACCGCGTGTGTTTCGAATGGCGCCGCGGCAGTAATGGCTATGCGATCACGATGGATGCGCGCTCTACCAAGCATCGCCCGAACGTCTACATCTCGAAAATGCAGATCGCGGCGCGGGACTTGCCTGTCTACACCTACAAAGATGGCGGCAAGTTTGATCAATGGACTGTCGCGCGTGGCGCTTTGGGAAAAGGCGGATCGCGCTGGTTGCCCGTGCGCAAACCAGGCCTCTATGCAGCGGACGTATTTCAGACCTTCGCAAGATCGCAAGGCATCATCCTAAAGAACCCCAAGCGCAGCACCAAATCGCCTAAGACCCGCGCCTTAGTCACGCACACAAGTGCGCCACTGACCACGATTTTGCGCGATATGCTCAAATTCTCAACCAACCTCACGGCCGAAGTCGTCGGGCTTACTGCCACCCGCAAACGCGGCGGGCGCGCAACATCGCTGAAAGCCTCCGCCAAAGACATGAGCCGCTGGGCCAACACAGCGCTCAGCATGGGCAACGCAAGTTTCACCGATCATTCAGGCTTGAGTGACGCAAGCAAAGTCTCTGCCCAAGGCATGTTGAACGCCATGATCGTTGCGCGTCGCCGTGCTGGCTTTGCGCAATTGCTAAAACCTTTTGCGATGCGGGATGCAAAACGCAAATTGATCAAAAATCACCCGATCAAAGTGAATGCCAAAACTGGAACCTTGAACTTTGTCAGCGCACTCAGCGGTTATATAACCGCGCCAGACGGCAAGCAGCTCGCCTTTGCGATGATTTGCGCGGATACCAACAGACGCCGTGGCATCAAGAAAAGTAACAAGGAAGCGCCACAGGGCGGTCGTGCGTGGAACAGACGCGCAAAAGCCTTGCAGCAAAAGCTGATTGAGCGCTGGAGCACCGTGTACGGCTGATCAGTTTTGCAAGACGATATGCGTGTTCTTGAAACCGTGCTTCTTCACCAAAGAAAACAACACCGCCGCGTTTGAGGTAGGAAGCCGCATGCAGCGCGCAATTGCAGGCCGCCCAAGCCGCAAGGTTTGATTGCTTCCATGCGCTACGTAATCGCCGCGAAAGAAAATTGAATAGGGCACCAGCGCGTTGTTGTAGAGGCTGGATTTGTGATAGCGCAACAGGCTTTTCGGTGAATAACTCCCGCGCGGCGTATACTTGCCTTTGCGCGCAGTTGAGACAGGCTAACGGCAGATCACTTACCATGCAGTATCACCGTCATGGTTTGACTGGACACATCGACTTTGGCCACCAGCGATGCCGCGTGCACGGTCCTTGGCATGCAAGGCTATCAGACTCGGCTCCGGAAAAGCCTGCTAAGGCTTTCGCCAACGCGAGCGGAATAAGTATCAAAAAAACCATTTCGGCCCATCGGCCAAAGGCGCGACTAGAAATCTCGCCCCACCCTAGCTTGCGTAAAATCGTTTTTTGCGCTCGAAAGGGCCAATCGTTAACCATGCTCGCACAACTGTCAACGCACCTGCCTTATTGTCGCCAAAACAGAAACAATTGTGCACTTCGGACGCGATTGAAATAAAAAAGGCCGCCCACCCAATCGGAACAGGCGACCAAACAAAACGAATGTGCGCGTTTAGTGCTTTTTCTTCTTCGGTGGCATCAGATCGGTGATCGTGCCCTCAAACATTTCCGCTGCGAAATTCACGGTCTCGGACAAGGTCGGATGCGCATGAATTGTGTGACCAAGGTCCACAGCATCCGCGCCCATCTCGATGGCAAGACCCACTTCGGCAATTAAGTCACCCGCGTGGACACCCACAATACAGCCTCCGATAACCCGCTGATCTTCAGGGTTAAACAGCAACTTGGTCATCCCCTCAGAGCGCCCATTGGAAAGTGCCTTGCCAGAGGCCGCCCATGGAAACACGCCCTTCTCGTAAGGGATGCCTTTGGCTTTCGCGTCCGTCTCGGTGACACCACACCAGGCGACCTCTGGATCAGTGTAAGCTACCGACGGAATCAGTTTCGCATCAAAGTGGCGCTTGTGGCCGGCGCAAACTTCTGCGGCGACTTTGCCCTCATGCACCGCTTTATGGGCAAGCATCGGTTGTCCAACCAGATCGCCAATCGCAAAGATATGCGGCACTCCCGTGCGCTGTTGGCTGTCTACAGCGATAAAGCCGCGCTCGTCGACCGCTACACCCGCTTTGTCAGCATCGATCTTCTTGCCATTTGGCGTGCGACCTACAGCAACAAGAACCTTGTCGAAGGTATCGGTCGTGACCTCGCCGTTGCTATCTTCAAACGTAACTTTAAGCCCCTTCTTTTGGGCCTCCATCGCGGTCACTTTGGTCTTAAGTAAGATGTTTTCGTATCGACCCTTAATGCGGTTGTGCAAAGGCTTCACGATGTCCTTATCCGCACCTGGAATGATTTGATCCATCAGTTCAACGATAGTCACTTTGCTGCCCAACGCATCATACACGCAGGCCATCTCAAGCCCGATGATACCGCCGCCCAGAACCAACATCCGCTTGGGGACATCTTTCAGCTCCAACGCACCTGTTGAATCAATAACACGCTCATCATCATGCGGCAGAAACGGCAGATGCACAGGTTCGGAACCTGCTGCAATAATGCATTGATCAAAGCTGACCGTGGTGACTTTGCCGTCCTCGATCACCTCAATCATGTTCGGGCCGGTAAAGGTGCCAGCACCTTTAACGGTCGTCACTTTGCGCGCTTTCGCGAGCACTGTGAGACCACCCGTAAGCTGCCCCACAACGCTATCTTTAAAGCTGCGCAACTCGTCGAGATCGATCTTCGGCTTGGCAAAGCTGATACCATGCGCGCCCATATCTTCGGCGTCAGTAATCACCTTGGCCACATGCAACAGCGCTTTGGACGGGATACACCCGACGTTCAGACACACTCCGCCTAGGGTCGGGTTTTTCTCGATAAGAACAACTCTTTTGCCCAAATCAGCCGCGCGGAACGCCGCCGTATAGCCTCCGGGCCCAGAGCCGAGAACAACCACCTCAGCATGCACATCACCCGCGCCGCTGGCTGTGCCAGTTGCGGCAACCGCCGCAGGAACCTCAGCCGCAGGCGCGTCTACAGGTGTGGCTTTTGCAGCCAACTCTGCAACAGCACCGTCAAAGCGCATAATCACGCTGCCCATCGAAACCTTGTCACCTTCGCTCACAAGGATCTCTTTAACGACACCTGCCGAAGGGGATGGCACTTCCATTGTCGCCTTGTCAGATTCCAACTCGACCAGAGCATCTTCAACAGCAACTCTGTCTCCAACAGAAACCAGAACAGTCACAACAGGGATGTCGGTAAAGTCGCCAATATCAGGAACTTGAATATCCATCGTCATACCTTCCTTACCACATCAACTTGCGCATATCGCCAAGCAACCCTTTGAGCGTCACGCAGAACCGCGCCGCCAAAGCGCCATCGACTGCTCGGTGATCATAGGACAGGGACAAAGGCTGCATCAGACGCGGCACGAACTCTTCACCATTCCAGACAGGTGCCATTTTCGAGCGTGTCAGCCCAAGGATCGCTACTTCTGGTGCGTTCACGATTGGTGTGAACGAGGTGCCACCAATACCGCCCAAGGATGAGATCGTGAAAGTCGCGCCTTGCATATCAGGCCCTTTAAGCTTGCCCTCGCGTGCAGCGGCAGAAAGCTCCATCAGCTCTTTAGAGATCTGCACCAGACCCTTTTTATCTGCATCTTTAATCACCGGAACCATCAAACCTTGCGGCGTATCAGCGGCAAAACCGATATTATAAAAGTCCTTTTTGATCAGCTTGTCGCCATCAGGATGGATGGAAGAGTTAAACTCCCAATGTTCTTTCAAAGCAGAGACTGACGCCTTGATAACAAAGGACAAAAGCGTCACGCGATAACCATTCTCTTTCGCCATCGTATCCATCTCTTTGCGGTATTTATCGAGATCGGTGATATCTGCTTCGTCGTTATGCGTGACATGTGGAATGTTCAGCCAAGAGCGGTGTAGCGCAGGGCCCGACAACTTCTTTATGCGGGGCATTTCCATATCTTCGACAGGGCCGAATTTGGAGAAATCGATCACAGGAATCGCTGGAATGCCCATGCCACCGGATGCACCTCCAGCCGCCACAGGCGCGCTTGTGGATTTGAACGCTTTAGTGATGTCCTCGCGCAGAATGCGACCCTTACGACCAGTGCCGTTGACCTTCGCCAGATCAATCTCAAGATTGCGCGCAAAGGCACGCACAGAAGGGCTGGCATGCGCTTTGCCAAAGCCTGCATCTGTAACAGCCACCGTTGGAGCGGGTGCCGAAACCGTGAGGGCTGGAGCCTCTACCGGCACCGCCGCAGGAGCCGCAGTTGCACCTTCACCCTCAAGGATCAAAATCAAGCTGCCCATAGATACGTTATCGCCCTCGGACACCTTAATTTCTTTGACGACACCCGCCGCAGAGGACGGCACTTCCATGGTTGCTTTGTCACTCTCTAACTCAACAATTGGGTCTTCAAGCGCGACTGTATCGCCAACGCTCACCAAAACTGTAACCACGGGAATATCGGTGAAATCGCCGATGTCGGGGACTATTACTTCGATTGTCATTTTCTTGTCTCCTCTACCCGATTAAACCAAACGGGGGTTCGGCTTCGCGCCGTCAATGTCGTATTTAGAAAGCGCGGATTTCAAGTCTTTCTCCGAAACCGTCCCCTCTTTGAAAAGCTGCACCATCGCGGCGGCGGCAATGTGGTTTGCGTCTACCTCAAAGAAACGGCGCAGGTTCACGCGACTGTCCGAACGCCCGTAACCATCCGTTCCCAGCACCACAAAGTCTTGCGGCACGTAGGCGCGGATCTGCTCGGCGTAATTCTTCATGTAATCGGTCGCGCAAATCACAGGACCCTTCGCCCCGCTCAGTGTTTGCGTCACATAAGGCACCAGCGTATCTGCCAGCGGGTTCAAACGGTTGTGGCGTTCTGCATCCTGCCCGTCGCGCGCCAACTCGTTAAAGCTAGTAGCGGACCAGATGTCACTCGTCACGCCAAAGTCTTCCTCCAGCATTTTTGCAGCTTCCGTAGCCTGCACAAGGATCGTGCCAGAACCCATCAAATTCACATGCTTCTTCGCAGGTTTCGCTGCTTTGCTCAGACGATAGAGACCTTTGATGATCCCCTCTTCCGCGCCCATCGGCATCTCTGGGTGGCTGTAGTTCTCGTTCATAAGTGTCAGATAGAAATACACATCTTCCTGATCCACATACATGCGCTGAAGACCATGATGAACCAGCACAGCAACCTCAAAGCTGAAAGTGGGATCATAAGAAATACAGTTCGGGATCGTGCCCGCAAGGATATGGGAATGCCCATCTTCATGCTGCAAACCTTCGCCATTCAATGTGGTGCGACCCGCGGTCCCACCCAGCATAAAACCACGTGCGCGACTGTCGCCCGCAGCCCAAGCCAGATCGCCAATACGTTGAAACCCGAACATGGAATAATAGATAAAAAACGGCACCATCGGCACACCGTGGTTGGAATAAGACGTCGCCGCCGCAATCCAATCTGCCATCGCGCCCGCTTCGTTGATTCCTTCTTGCAGCACCTGACCGTCGGTGGATTCCTTATAATAGGACATCTGATCGCGATCTTCCGGCGTGTAGTTCTGGCCTTTTGGGTTATAAATCCCAACCGAACGGAATAAGCCTTCCATACCAAACGTGCGGCTCTCGTCCGGCACAATTGGCACCACTTGCTTGCCCATATTCTTGTCACGCAGAAGCGTTGTCAGGATGCGCACAAACGCCATAGTCGTGGAGATTTCGCGATCTCCTGTGCTCTTTAGTTGAGCATCAAACTTTTCAAGTGGCGGGATTTGCAAAGATGGCGCATCACGCCATTCACGTTTCGGGAATTCCCCGCCAAGATCTTTGCGCTTCTCCAGCAAATAGGCTTTCTGCTGATTGTTGAGCGATACAAACGGCGCCTTTGACAGATCTTCGTCTGAAATCGGGATCTGAAAACGATCACGGAAAGCACGAAGCTGATCTTCGGCCATTTTCTTTTGCTGGTGCGTGGTATTTTGGCCCTCGCCCGCCGTGCCCATGCCGTAGCCTTTGACAGTTTTGACCAGCAAACAGGTCGGCTGACCTTTGGTCTCTGTCGCGCGCTTGAAGGCTGTGTAAACCTTCTTCGGCTCATGGCCACCACGGCGCAGTGCCCAGATTTGCTCGTCCGACCAGTCCTCGACCAGCGCTGTTGTCTCAGGGTATTTTCCGAAGAAGTGCTTGCGAATGTACGCCCCATCTTTCGATTTGAACGTCTGATAATCGCCGTCCACCGTCTCGTCCATCAACTGGCGTAAACGCCCCGTTGTGTCCTTCTCCAGCAGCGCATCCCAGCCCTTGCCCCAGAGCAGTTTGATTACATTCCAACCCGCTCCACGGAAGTCGCCTTCAAGCTCTTGCACGATCTTGCCGTTGCCGCGCACAGGTCCGTCTAAGCGTTGCAAGTTGCAGTTCACGACGAAGATCAGATTATCCAAACCTTCGCGCGCTGCAAGGTCAATCGCGCCGCGCGATTCCGGCTCATCCATCTCACCGTCGCCAAGGAAAACCCAGACCTTACGGTCTGCCATATCGATGTGCCCACGATTGTGCATATATTTCATAAAGCGCGCTTGATAGATTGCCATAAGCGGACCTAAACCCATGGAAACAGTGGGAAACTGCCAATAATCTGGCATCAACCAAGGATGCGGATAAGAGCTCAAACCACCACCATTCACCTCAGATCGGAAGTTGTCCATCTGCGCTTCAGTCAGGCGCCCCTCCATGAAAGAGCGTGCGTAAATACCAGGGATCACATGGCCCTGAAAGAACACCAGATCGCCCCCGTGGATCGCTGATTTGGAGCGCCAAAAGTGGTTCAGACCGATGTCATACATGACAGCAGAACTCGCGAAGGAGGCAATATGCCCGATGCCCGCCATACTCGCTACTCACTTTGTTGCGTCGCACAACCGTCGCCATAGCGTTCCAACGGTTGATCGTGCGGATACGCCACTCCATATCCAAGTCACCCGGAACGTCCAATTCATCATCCACCGGTATCGTATTCTGATACGGCGTCGTCGCCGAAAACGGCAACTGAGCCCCAGCCGCACGCGCCTGCTGAACCGCTTTGTCGAGCAAATAATGCGCGCGATCCGCGCCATCCCGTTCGATCACATCCGATATGGCATCTTGCCATTCTTGCGATTCAGTTGGGTCAATATCTTGATGATAATCGGTCATGCGTCCCTCTTCCCTAAAAAGCGCGATATGTAATTTTAGTTTAATACTAAATTAAAATACATGCGGCGCGATATCCCTCGCTTATTCGCTGCGTCAAGTCAGGTCGTATGGCAGCAAATCAAGTTGTGATATAGGTACTCAATAAAGCTCACCTTAGGTAGACCTTACTGAGGGTAGCGCTATGCGCATAGCGCATAGCATATAGTTTAACATTAAATAAAATTTGCGCAGTGAACGAAAAAACAAAGAGCCAAACCAATTCTCTTCGAATTTACACCCAATCGCCCGAAAAATCTTTCGGGACCATGAGAGCATCGTTCGTCAGCTCGCCGACATTACGCTTCCCACAAAGCGCCATCGACGTATCAAGCTCTTTGTGAATAACCTCTAGCGCTTTCGTAACACCCGCCTGTCCCATCGCGCCGAGGCCATAGATAAAGGCGCGTCCGATATAGGTGCCCTTTGCCCCCATCGCCAAAGCTTTCAAAACATCCTGACCGGATCGAATACCGCCATCCATATGCACTTCGATGTGATCGCCAACCGCATCCAAAATGGACTGTAGCATCTTAATAGAACTCATCGCCCCATCCAGCTGACGCCCACCGTGATTAGACACAACAATCGCATCAGCCCCGACTTTCAGCGCCATTTTCGCATCTTCTGCGTCCAAAATCCCCTTCAGGATGACTTTACCGCCCCACATCTCTTTGATCTTGGCGATTTTGTCCCAATCCAAGGCAGGGTCAAACTGCTCAGCGGTCCAAGAGCTTAGCTGAGATGTGTCAGAAATTCCCTCTACATGGCCAACAATATTGCCAAATTCGCGGTTTTTGGTGCCCAACATTTGCAAACCCCAAGTCCATTTGGTCATCATGTTCGCAATTGTTTTTGGCGTCAACTTGGGTGGGGCGGACAGGCCATTTTTCAAATCTTTATGACGCTGGCCCAGAATTTGCAGATCCAGCGTGATAACCAACGCTGAACACTTCGCCGCCTTAGCGCGCTCGACCAAGCGGCGCACATAATCCTCGTCTTTCATTGCGTAAAGCTGGAACCAAAACGGCTTACTCGTTCGCTCCGCCACCGCCTCAATCGAGCAAATCGACATCGTCGACAAAGTGAAAGGCACTCCAAAAGCCTCCGCCGCTTTCGCCGCTTTGATTTCCCCATCCGCATGTTGCATTCCAGTCAGTCCAACTGGGGCAAGCGCGACGGGCATCGCCACATCCTGGCCAATCATTTGGCTCGCAGTCGAGCGCCCCGTCATATCAACAGCTACTCTCTGGCGTAATCGAAGCTGGTCAAAATCAGAGCTGTTTTCGCGAAACGTTTGCTCTGTCCAACTACCGCTTTCCGTATAGTCAAAGAACATACGCGGGACACGACGCTCATAAATGCGCTTAAGATCGTTGATTTCCGTGATAACAGCCATGGTCAAACTCCAAATTGGTAAATTTTATTTACCAGTTTTTCCGAAAATGAGCAAACAAAAAGGACGCACCATTTCGGCACGCCCTCGAATTCTAGAATATTGTTACTACAGATCAAGCCGCTAGCTGCTGTGCGCACCGTCAGAAAGGGATTTCACAAAGGCCAGCACATCCGCAGAACTGTCACCTGCGCCAATCTTTTCAACAATCGCAGAGCCGACGACCGCCCCATCCGAAATACCTGCGATTTCACGCGATTTCTCAGGTGTTTTGATGCCAAAACCCACGATGACAGGCAGATCTGTTTGCGACTTGATTCGCGCGACCTCCGGTCCAACATCCGCACCTTCAGCATTCGCCGCACCGGTGATTCCTGTGATCGAAACGTAATACACAAAACCCGACGTATTCTGCAAAACACGCGGCAAACGCGCGTCGTCGGTTGTAGGCGTTGCGAGGCGGATAAAATTCAAACCAGCCTCTTGAGCAGGGATGCATAGCTCAGCATCCTCTTCGGGTGGCAGATCGACCACAATCAGCCCATCAATCCCCGCATTTTTGGCGTCGCGCAAAAACGCATCCACACCATGGGAATAGATCGGATTGTAATAGCCCATCAAAACGATGGGCGTCGTATCGTCGCCCTCGCGAAACGTGCGCGCCATATCAAGCGTCTTTTGCAAGGTCATGCCGGTTTCAAGCGCGCGTTGCCCCGCCAATTGGATAGTTGCGCCATCCGCCATCGGATCGGTGAATGGCAAACCAAGCTCGATAATATCGACACCCGCGTCCGGCAGACCACGCATAATCTCTAAAGACGCTTCAGGGTTCGGATCACCCGCCATGATGTAGGACACGAACGCTTTCTTCCCACGCGCGCGCAAGCTCTCAAATTTCGCATCGATCCGGGTCATGGGGCAATCCTTGTCAAAAATACGTCCCTCACATCTGCCGCGAAAGCGCGCCCCTGCGCAAGTGCTTGAGCGCCGAAACTCGGCAAAAATCGCTAGAACCCTTCTAAGACAGCCTTTTCATTTCCAAAAATATCCCCGCCGGAGGCACCTCGCACGCGCCTTAGGCATGCTCAAACAAGCGCGCACAGCACACATTTAGCCAGCATCAACGTCGATCATCCAGCCAACACCGAACTGATCGCAACACATGCCAAACAGCGCGGCCCAATCGGTCTTGCCTAGAGGCATAGCACCGTGCCACCCTCGGACATACCACCAAACAGCCGCTCTGCGTCTGCCGCATCAGCGCAGCTCACACGCATCGCGTCGCCCTCAACGCCCTTATACTCCACCTCCTCGAACACGTCAGATGCGAGCAACTGGTTCCCATCACTCAACTCCAACGTCATATGTACCATCTAAACGCTCAAGCCCTCTGGCATCATATCCGCAAAGGTCATCACCATGCTAAGCTTGCTACGAAGAGCACTCTTATAATACGTCATCGCTTCTGCGCAGTTACCCGCAAATGTTAAATATGGTGTTACTTTCATCGATCTTCCTAACCTTTTCAGAAAGGCTTACCACAGCATCACCTTGCACGACGCAGAAAACCTGCCATATGGAAACGCAGTGCACAAAATGGAGAGCATCATGGGTTTCAAAATGGGTATCGTCGGACTGCCAAACGTTGGTAAATCCACGCTCTTTAACGCTTTGACCAAGACCGCTGCCGCGCAAGCCGCAAACTTTCCCTTCTGCACGATAGAACCAAATGTGGGCGACGTCGCCGTGCCAGATGCGCGCCTCGACACGCTCGCAGACATCGCAGGCTCCAAGCAGATCATCCCGACACGCATGACATTCGTAGACATCGCGGGTCTCGTGAAAGGTGCTTCCAAGGGCGAAGGTCTCGGCAATCAATTCCTCGCCAACATCCGTGAAACAGACGCCATCGCGCACGTGCTGCGCTGCTTTGAAGATGGCGATGTGACCCACGTCGATGGCCGCGTAAATCCTGTGGAAGACGCAGAAACCATCGAAACCGAATTAATGCTCGCCGATTTGGAAAGCGTCGAGAAGCGCCGCCAAGGTCTGACCCGCAAAACACGCGGTGGCGACAAAGAAGCCATCCAACAAGACCGCCTTCTCGAAGCCGCCCAAAACGCTCTGGAAGATGGTAAGCCCGCCCGCACCGTAGACGTTGACGAAGACGACCTACGTGCATGGAAACTCCTACAACTGCTCACATCCAAACCTGTGCTTTACGTTTGCAACGTTGGCGAATCTGAAAGTGCGACAGGCAACGCCCACTCCGAAGCCGTCGCCGCTATGGCCGCGGCTCAAGGCAATAGCCACGTCATCATTTCCGCGCAAATCGAAGAGGAAATAAGCCAGCTCGACGCTGAAGAAGCGCAAATGTTCCTCGAAGAAATGGGCCTAGAGGAAGCAGGCCTAGATCGCTTGATCCGCGCAGGCTACGATCTTTTGCACTTGGAAACCTACTTCACGGTCGGCCCGAAAGAGGCCCGCGCATGGACCATCCGCGAAGGCACCTCCGCCCCCAAAGCCGCAGGCGTCATCCACGGTGACTTTGAAAAAGGCTTCATCCGCGCCGAAACCATCGCCTATGACGACTACATCGAACACAATGGCGAACAAGGCAGCAAAGAAGCCGGGAAAATGCGTGCAGAGGGCAAGGGCTACACCGTAAAAGACGGCGACGTGCTGCATTTCTTGTTTAACAACTAAGCGGCTTCCGCCGCCTCAATCTGCACAAGCAATTTATCACAGCGCTGGGTTTGATAGTCCGAGCCGTCCTCAAAAACCTCTCGCGCCTTGCAAACATGCGCACGCTGTTTCCAGCATTTCTAGATCGCCGCTGACCGCACCTAACCAGCGCTGCGCTAAGCCAAGGTTATTCTCTGTCAACACCCAATCCAAAACGTCCCGCTCTCTGCCTTTCAAATCCAGCGTGTTTTCTTGTGCGTCGATCACACGCTTCAAGACATCTACATCGAGCGTCAATTCACTTAGAGTTTGCGGAGCATTCCCAAGATTGCTCCAAGTGAATTTCTGATTTTCTCTTTCACTGGCCTGCCACACTGCTGAGGCACCCTGAAGCGCCTGCACTACTTCCTGCAAAAGCCCTTCATCCTTCTCTCGTTCGCCGATTTCGATCCAAACGACACCAAAAATAGTTCTGAAAGGATGCCAGTTGCAGAGGCTGTTTCGACTTGCTCATTTTTTTCAAAGCACTTTAAAGAGCATTGCCGCGATGACCAAACTTCGAGAGTGCAATGAACCCTTCGCTATTTCGAAATAGCCATTTTCCAAAGTGTTTAAGCTATTGCCCTCCAATGCTCGCTTGCCCTTTACCTTCTCGTAATTTGCTTTTGCCATTTCCAAATCAAGCCGTGCCATTTTTACAGCGTAGCCAAACTCAACAATCGGGTGAGATGTCCTAGGATGTAACCTTGGATCATTCGGCGTCACATGATGTCATTTAAGCTGTCACCCCATGTTATCCGGTCGCCAAAAGATGATCCCCTTTCCTCATAAATTACTATTGTCGACAACATCTTAACCCAAGCTGGGCCCACCGCTAATCTAAGGTAATTTCCTTATATTGTGGCTATTGCAACTCTTACTTGTCTAGGTATTCACCCTAAACCTAATCAACTTGGCTTTCGCCATTTTATGCCTCTTTGCCGTCTTTGGAATTTCTCCAATGCTCTGCGCCGTAGCAGCCTGTTTGATCCATTTGGCTCTCGCATCTCTTTAACTTCCAATGGTTCGAGCAACACTCGGGCCGTTTTAAACAAAACGATCCTGCCCAACGCTCAGTTTAGGATATCATTCTTTAACCGATAGCGTATGGACGAACCAAACTTTAGAAAGAAGATTAATGGAAAGTTCTCAAAGCCTACCAGAACGCATCGCTCTGGCACAGGACACCGCAAAAGCCGTCGAAGCGCGTATCGTCGAATTGCACGGTGCAAATGACCCTGAAGGCGCGCAGGCGGCAACCAAGTCTTTGGAGGAGATGATGGTTGACCTTTTCTCGACGTTTGAAGCGCGCCTGCAGCACCATTTCAAACGCGGTCCTTTTTCGCGAAAATTGAAAACGCGGTTGATCGATGCGGGTCAAACCGACCTTGCTGACAAGCTCCACCAATTCTATCTGGCGATCAACGTGTTAAAGCACGGCGAAGGCGCGAGCCACCGCGAGCTGCTTGCCCTGTCACACCCATTGATAGCTGTCAGATCGGCAGAAATCGGCGATATCAAACCGCACAGCCCAAGCTTGATCGATGTCACGTCTCATCGCTTCGCTGAGGGGCTTTGCGCAACGCTTCTTGATGCATATAGCTTCCTTGAGGCTCAGTAAGCGGCCTGTTTGCTGCATCATTTGACAGTGTCGACGTAGCGCGGCACCAAAGCCGTGTTCACCCTAACGGTTATTAAAAGAACAGCGATAGCCCAGTCATCGACACGATCAAAAACAGAACCGTCATGATCCCGCCTGAACGCACGAAATCGATAACGCGATAACCCGCAGGGCCCATGATCAATGCGTTGACCTGATGTGTTGGGATCAAGAACGAATTCGACGTTGAGATCGCGACTGTCAGGGCAAAGATCGCCGGGTCGCCCCCCGCTGCAATCGCAATCGAGATCGCCAAAGGCACCAGTAAAACCGTGGCCCCTACGTTCGACATCACCAAAGTGAAGATTGTCGCCAACACCGCGACACCTAGCTGCAACGACCACAGCGGCCAGCCGTCTAGGAGCGTCAGAATTTGCTCCGCGATCCACGTGGCAGTCCCGGTATTTTGCACCGCTTGTCCCAATGGTATCAGCGAGGCGAGCAGGAACACAGTGCTCCAACTCACGGCCTCATAGGCTTCATCAATAGACAGCACACGCGACAGGATCATGCCAATCGCTCCCGCAAGCAAGGCAAGCGACAACAAAAGATCCGTGAACAAGATCAAACTGAGCGTCATCAAAAAAAACCCGAGCGCCCAATTCACCTTGTGCGGGCGCAACTCCTCTTGCGGGAAATCGGACGTCACAACCACAAAGTCCTGATCGGACTTCAGTCGGGTCAACCGATCCCATTGCACATGCACGACCAAGGTGTCGCCCGCTTGGAGGTTCACCTCCCCAATGTGTGTCGCAATATGATCTTCAGTCTCCACATGGCTCAACGTCTCCTCGCCGCGATGGATCGCCAAGATAGACAAGCCATGGGTTTGACGCAAACGCAGCTCAATCGGGGATTGCCCAATCACGGTTGAACCAGGCGGAATAACCACCTCCGCCACACCAGACTGTGTGGCTGCAAAATCGTCCGAGAAGACGTCCAATGCTGGCAAAATCTCTAACCCGTAGGGGTCTGCAAACTCATCCTCAAGCACGCGCCGCAAGCCCAAGATCGCCAGCCGCGCAGGCGCTTCGATCAAAGTGTCAGCCATCGGCGCAATCACCTTATGACCCTTATAAGAAGTTCCCAAAATGTAGAGGTGATGTGCGACCATGATATCAGCGAGCTTTTGACCGATCAGGATCGACCCTTCCGGCACGCGCACCTCAAACATATCCGCGCGCAGGCCATAGGTGTTTTCCACGAAGGTTTGCATGGACCGCCCGGCCCCCGCATCCACACCACGACCTCGCGCGACGGGCAAAATCCACTTGCCAAGCAGCACAAAATACAAAACCCCTGTCAGGACAAGCATGACGCCAACAGGCGTCACGGAAAACAATCCGAACGGTTCCATTTGTTGGTCCGCAGGCAGCGTCATATTCGCTGAAACCAGCAAATCATTAAGCAAAATCAACGGCGATGATCCAACCATGGTGATCGTACCTCCGAGGATCGCACAAAACCCCATAGGCATTGCGAGACGACTCATCGGGATCCCAGTGCGCGCAGAAATCCGGCTGATGACAGGCAGAAACAGCGCCGCCGCCCCAACGTTTTGCATGAACGAACTAATCACACCAACCGTGGTTGAGACAATCGGGATGATGCGCCCCTCTGTCGTGCCGCCCCGCTTTAAGATCAGAGCGGCGACTTTCGACATCAAGCCCGTCTTGTCCAAACCGGCCCCTATAATCATTACCGCGATAATCGACATCACAGCGTTGGACGAGAAGCCAGAAAACAATTCACTCCGCTCTGCGAGATTTTCAAGACCCGGCAAAGTGCTCAGGCCGCCGAGTATCACCATCACTAAGATCGCAGCCAGATCGATGCGGATGATTTCAGAGACGAACAAAAACATGGTGAAGGCCAGCAATCCAAGTACCACCATCATTTCCAAAGTTAAAACAGTCATTTGCATCTCGTCTCCCACGCGAAATGGTAACGTCTGGACTTAATGATGCAATTGTTAATGTCAGTCCCGCACGTCATAAAATCACCATTGCACCTTGCCACGCAAAGCCGCAGCATACTCACCAGGCAAGAGGCGGAACACATGACACAACCAATCAAACTCATCATCGACACAGATCCCGGCATCGACGACGCGATGGCGATCTTTTACGCGGCAGCCGCGCCAGACATTGAGTTGGTCGGCCTCACCTCAATCTTCGGCAATGTCACGACAGAACAGGCGACGCGTAACGCCCTGCGCCTTCTCGAATGGGCAGACCTGCCTGATGTGCGCGTGGCCGAAGGTGCCAGCAAACCACGCGCCTTGCCCGCGTTCCCGCCCTCGCATAACGTGCATGGCGATGAGGGTTTTGGCACGTTGCTCGCAGAGACACCAAAGGGCCAAGCATGTGACGAAAGCGCCGCGGCCTTCCTCGCGCGCATGGCCCGCGAGTACAAAGGCGAACTTGTCGTCTGTCCAATTGGGCCTTTGACAAACATCGCGGATGCGCTCGATCTGGATCCGGACTTTGCCAGTAATGTTGCACGCATCGTGCTCATGGGCGGTTCGTTGGACGAAGGCGGCAATATCACCCCGCACGCGGAGGCCAACATCTACCACGATCCCCACGCCGCGGAACGGGTTTTTGCGTCAGGCGCGAACATCACCATGGTCGGCCTGGATGTGACCCATCGCATTCTCTGCACAGCGGAAGATTTCGACGCGATCGAGGCCGCCAGCCCCCGCCTTGGCGGGATAATCAACGAGATGAGCCGCTTCTATCTGCATTTCTACACGACAGTCGGCAAACACGACGGCTGCTCCCTGCACGATCCCGCTGCGGTTATTGCCTGCACGCACCCCGATCTGTTCACCGCCCAAAGCGTGTCCGTAACCGTACCCTGTGATGGCGACACCGCCGGCGCGACGCAGCGTGCGCACGATGGCCGCGCAGCTGTGAACGTTCTGATGTCAGTGCGATCGGAGGATGTGAAACGACAATTCATCGACGAAATGTCAAAACTGTCCTAGTCTTAAAATTTTAGCTAATCCACGCATTTTCTGACTTGTATCCCAATACCCTTCAAGGCTATCCCCGACGACGGAGACGTGGCCGAGTGGTCGAAGGCGCTCCCCTGCTAAGGGAGTAGGCCCGGAAGGGTCTCGAGGGTTCGAATCCCTTCGTCTCCGCCATTTACTTTAAAATCAATGGCTTAAAAGTTGATAACGTCCGGTGCGCCACATAGGTGGAACACACGGCCATGAAATTTGATGCTTACCTAAGTCCCTCACGCCACGGCATTTATTACTTTAGATGGCCGTTGCCGTTAGCGGATCATCAACCAAAACGAACCACATTAAGGGTATCTTTACGAACACGGTGCCCAGAACAGGCTGGACGGCTCGCTAGATTGCTTACAGTATCGGGCGAAAAGCTGAAGGAAAGCAGTGCATTGGCAGGGCTGAGACAAAATGAAATGCGGGAAATGGTCCGCAAGTTTTTCCAATCTGTGTTAGACAAGCATGTTGATCGGGTGAATGAGCGTGGCTTGTCGCCTATGCAGATCACGGCCATTCAAAACGGGATCGACTTCCACGATGAAGCGGTGGATGGCGACACTGAAATTTCGGATCAGATGCTTAATCTTGTTGGCTTTCGAAAGGCGGCGGAACTTACACAAGAGCAGTGGGCTGACAATGAAACATTCTTGTTGCGCGAGATACGAAAGGCTGATCGAGATCATCTTAGAGCAGTGCTTGCGCACTATAAAACCTTGGACAGTTATGAGTTTGGCGGTGAAATTCACACAGTTGCCAAGACCCTAGAAACGACCAATAAGACTACACTTGGCAGCGCCTTTGATGACTATATGTCAGAACAAGAACGGGCACAGACTTGGCGTGGAAAGACCGCCGATAAGAACCGCCGCGCCTTGGATCATCTGCTAGAGATATTTGGAGCAGATAGGGTTTTGGCATCCATCACTCAAAAGGATGCGCAAGAGGCCAAGAAGTTGATGATGGAGTTGCCAGCACGCCGAAAGACAATGCCTGCGACACGTGATTTGAACCTTCGCGATGCGACAAAAGTTGCTGGCCTTAGTAAGATCAGCGTTGAAACGCTGAACTGGTACTTACAGGCATTTGCGGCATTCTTCGGATGGGCGAAGAAAAACGGCTACATCAATGACAAGTTGTTTGATGGCATGAAAGTGGGGCGTGCCAAGGCGACGAAGGAAGAGCGGCTTCCGTTTGCACCAGACGCTATGAACTTGATGTTCAGAGAGCTAACACAAAACACAATGGGCCTTGTGAAAAGTGAAAGCCATAAGTGGGGTACGCTGATTGGTATGTTTACGGGCGCAAGATTGAACGAAGTAGCCCAACTGCTGACAGATGATGTCCAAGAAGAGGGCGGTGTCTGGTACTTCAACATCTCCGACGAGGGCGAAAATCAAAAAGAAGTAAAGAACAAGGCTAGTAAGCGCAAAGTGCCAGTCCACAGTGCCTTGATTGAAGCTGGTTTCCTTGATTTCTACAAGTCGCGCCAACGTGGGAAGCAATTCTTCCCTGACTACCGGTTTACTAAATCAAACGGTTATGGTCGCAACTTAGGTCGCTGGTTCAATGAGAGCTTCACTCCAAAGTTGGGTATCAAAACACCCCGTCACGTCTTCCATAGCTTTCGGCACACAATGATCACACGGTTGATCCAAGCTGAGGCCCCACCTGAAAAGGCCAAGTGCATAGTTGGGCACGAACAAGCTGGCGTCACCTTCCAAGTCTACATGCGGGAAAGATACACACTAGCACAATTGAAAGAGACCATAGAGAGGTTCCGGTTGTGACGGGGGCATGGGGGAAGACCTGAGCGCTATACATATAGTATACGGGCACGAAAAAATGTTTCGTAAAATATTGGTGTTGCATTTGAAGGTATGGCTACATGAAGTAGCTTAATTGAGATCTACAGTGGATTGTTTCAGATGTTGGAAAGGCGTCGACAAAGTTTGATTTTGTCGACGATCCTGCATAATCTAAGACAAATTGCCATGTGCGCTTAGGCTAGTTTCGATCGTTGTAGTTAGACTGGAGCTGGCCAAGGACACGCAGATATCGTTGAATATGTCCAAATCATAGAAATTTTAGGCGTCGATGATGCTCGCGGGTGTCCAACTATCTGATGACAAACGCATCTACTCTAGCTACTTGGGACTGAGGTAAAAACCGATAATCGAGACTATCTGGGGCACTTCATGTCTGACATTGAGATCAAGCGAGATAACAAAGGCAAAATCTACAGCCAC
The DNA here is from genome assembly GCA_000156115.1 of Rhodobacteraceae bacterium HTCC2083. Lineage (GTDB taxonomy): Bacteria > Pseudomonadota > Alphaproteobacteria > Rhodobacterales > Rhodobacteraceae > Planktotalea. The sequence continues at coordinate 2,562,199 of DS995276.1, read as the reverse complement.
GTTCGAAAGAAATGGCTTGTGGAAACACCGGAAGAAACGGTTCGGCAAGAGTACCTCTTGGTTCTCGTAAACGACTACCAGTTTTCGCTTGATCAAATATCAGAAGAAATGGATCTAACCGGGCGTGGGAGTGCCAGCGCGCGTGCAGACTTTGTTCTATGGCGTACGACACAAGACAAAGTTGATGAAAACGCGCCATCTATCATTGTGGAATGCAAGTCAGACAATGTTACAATTAGGACTGCAGATTACGACCAAGGTGAAAATTACGCGCGGATTGTAGGTGCTCCGTTTTTCGTCACGCACAATTCGCGTGAGACCAAATACTGGCGTGTAAAAAAGGACAAAGTTCCCGGTTATACTGAAGAGATCGAGAATATTCCACATGGTAACGCGTCAGACAAAGACATTGAAGAGCTTCTAAAAAAGCTACGTGCCTTCAAGGAGAAAGAATTCGCCGACCTCCTTCATCAATGCCACAACATTATCCGAAACCGGGAAAAGAAAGACCCGGCAGCGGCCTTCGATGAGATCGCAAAGGTACTTTTCACCAAAGTATATGTTGAACGCCAGTTACTAACACGTCGGAGCAAAACAAACCTGTTCACTGTGGACGTACTCAAGAGCCAGCTTTCAGAGAACCCATTGGACACCTTGTTTCAGCAGACAAAAGATCACTATTCGACAGACAAGATTTTTGACGAAGATGAACGTATAAATCTTAAGCCCGCGACTGGAGAAGAGATTGTTCGTAAGTTAGAAAAATACAACCTTTCTGACACCAGCGAAGACGTCAAAGGTGTAGCGTTCGAACGCTTCTTGGGCCGCACCTTCCGTGGTGAAATTGGCCAGTTCTTTACTCCCCGAACCATCGTTGAATTCATGGTCCACATGTTGGACCCACAAGAAGGCGAAATTGTCTGCGATCCTGCAAGTGGTTCGGGCGGTTTTCTCATACGTGTGTTTGAAATTGTTCGTGAGAGTATTCTTGCGGATGCCGATAAGCAGTACAACAGGTTTAAGGAAGAGATCGAAGCGGACAAATCACTGGCCGAAGAAGAACGCGCTAAGAGGCTGAAGGCAAAGTACGAAGATATTCGGAGTAATCTTGACCAATCAGTGGAAGGCTCCCGCCTTTGGAAACTATCCAATCGTTGTATCTACGGCACTGATGCCAATGATCGAATGGCACGCACCTCTAAAATGAACATGATCATGCATGGAGATGGGCATGGAGGGGTACATCACCACGACGGCTTCCTAAACGTCAACGGCATCTTCGAAGGCCGCTTCGATATCATTCTTACGAATCCGCCTTTTGGGGCAAACGTAGAACCCAGCGATAAGATTCTTCCGTCTGAAATAGAAGTCTCGCCAGCCGCAGAGCGACGCTACCTTGCGGAATATGGTGAATTGTACCGCGAGTCACAAGATCGAGTTAAGGCGCATGTAAACAAACCGATTGCCAGCATGTTTAAATTGCCAGCAACTGAAAAGTCGAAGATCAAAACTGAGCTTTTGTTTATTGAACGTTGTTTGGACTTGTTAAAGCCCGGTGGACGAATGGGAATAGTCTTACCAGAAGGCATATTCAACAACCCATCGCTTACTCGTGTGCGAGAGTTTACCGAAGATCGAGCCTTTCTCCTCGCGGTTGTAAGCCTGCCAGCGGAAACCTTCGTGAGTTCTGGTGCAAGCGTGAAGTGCTCCTTGTTATTTCTCAAGAAGTTTACTTCGGAAGAAGAAGAGAAATTCGCTGGTATCCGAAAGGCATCGTTTTCAGAAGTTGACGAAAAATATTTCTTCGAAATCGATGAGGAAACGAAGCGTCTGAAAGACGAAATTGAAGACGCAAAGTCGACCAGTGGCAAGACTAAGCGCACGGTTCTTCAGAAGGAACTGCGTGAATACCTAAAGCGTATGAACAACTTGAAATCCGATGAAGCGCGGCAATTGGCAAAGAGCCGGTTTCCGTATTCAATCTTTATGTACGAGGCTGAACATGTCGGTATCTCAGCGACTGGTGAAGAAGATACTAACGAACTCGGGCCAGGCACAAAATTGCCAGAGAATGTCACGCGTTCATGTATAGAATGGTACGAAATCTATAAGAATGATCCTAACGATTTGGCCGGGACGAGTTCTCTATGACTATGCCGAACTTGCTGCGAAAAATGCCTATCGCGGTTCCATTCTCAGATGCGGTTACATGGAATGTTTCTGCCCAGTTTGCTGCAAACTGGCAATGGGATGAAAAAGACATTCATGAACTCGGGTGGGCACTCTTTCCGCGTCGAGAAGCTGCACTTGACTACTTCTCACCTGACACTGAGGTCACACTGCTAACGATCAGATTTGATGGAAGTATTGAACCGCGCGATCCCACCCGCATCTGCGATGTCAAAGGTAAATTATTTAGAGTCCACCCCGGTGACGTTGTCTTTTCCAAAATTGATGTACGAAATGGAGCTATCGGAATAGCTCCAAATGACATCAAAAACATGTGTGTTACCTCCGAGTTCCCGGTCTATATCGTCAATCAGGATAAGACCGATCCAGACTATATCAAGCTTCTGTTTCGGACAGATGCTTTTATGAAGCTTTTAAACTCGATGATTAGCGGCGCTTCGGGCCGAAAAAGAATTCAACCGTCCCAACTCGAAAAGGCAAAAGTTCCGCTACCTAGCAATTCTGCGCAGGTTAAAGTCGCCGATTATTGGAGAACAGGGGACGTGGCAAAGAACGCTCTCGTGCTCAAACTAGAATCTCTAACGCGGGATCTAGGGAAATGGATGGAGGGCCAAACTGTCGATTTCACTCAGTCCTGCAAGTCGAGATTTTTTGTCGCAGGTTACGAAGCGACTCAACAATGGGACATGAAAGCAGGTCGGGCAGCACACTTCTTATTGTCGAACCCCGACTTTGTACGGCTCGGAGACTACACCGAGGAATGCACTGAAAGCGTGAAGCCATGGGACGAACCGGAAAAGAAATTCCCAGTATACGGCGTTAATAACAAAAACGGTGTTTTTCTAAACAAGTATCAAACGGGGAACACGTTCAACGCGCCTTATAAGCGCATTGAAAAGAACTGGTTCTTCCATAATCCGACGCGTGCTAACGTCGGTTCACTGGGTAAGGTTCCTCAGGTTTCAAACGAGGCTATTACCAGTCCAGAATATCAAGTTTGGCGTTTGACTGGGGGGTTTCTGCCCGAGTTCATGGCGCTTTTAATACGGACTGATTATTTTCTGTCGCTTGTTGATTTCAACCGCGTCGGCGGTGTTAAGCAACGCATGTATTACAGTAATCTTGCTGATATACGCCTACCCATGGTTCCCCTCAAAGAGCAACAACGTGTGGCCGAGGATTATACCAAGCTCTTGGCTGAAATCGCGGAAGCACGCTCGGACCTTAAGCTTCGGAAATTGGAAATTGAAAAAATGATTTTAGGCACAACGAAGATTGAAGGGAACTGACTTTGGCACGTGGCAAACAGTACATTGAATTCGAAGGGCTTTTTGCCGAAGGCGTGCTTGGTATTTTCAGAATCATTCGTGGTTACGCTGACCTTCGTGATCTAGCTGCAGTGTCTGTCCCCTACAAAATGGAAACTGGAGCGGCGGGCGCAAACGTAGTTGGACATCAAAGGCCAGAGTCGGAGAAACACGCGGAAGATATCAAGAAGTACCTTGAGCAAAGCGAAAGCCGATTTCTACCCGAAGTTATCCTTTCTGTGCGGTCCCCCGTCAATCTTACAACTGCACGCGGTGAAGTTGGGCCCGACGATCTTGGCTTAGGTGAAACCGTTTTCGGTGCAATAAGCCATGCCGATAGCCAAGTTCAAATCAGCCGCAAACACGCCAACAAAACGAGTCGCATTCAACGTGTTCGGGTAGCGAAAAGCCATCTTGAAGCCATCAAGAATGGCAAGTTGGTTCGGCGCATTGATGGCAACCATCGACTACACTTGGCTGAACAACTCACAGAAGACGCGAACACGCCAACAAAGTATCTCGCTCCATTTTGCATGATCTTGCTTGGAGAGGCCGCAAACGATGCGGATGACTTTGCTGAATCACTAATTTTTCACACGATAAATAGTACAGCACTTCCTCTAGAATCCGAACATGGCCTGCAATTGCTGCTTGGACAAAACCCAGCGCATGCAATGCTGCCAGACAATGAGTTTGCCTATAGCCCAGAGTTGCATCTAACACGGTTATTGTCCGCAAGACTTGACGGACTGCCCGGTCCGACCAGAGAGAAATTTGGAGAACGTCCCCTTACCGCATTGTGGGAAACCGCACGCAATCTCATAGCGATGGACGCTTCTATTGCCGAAGATCGCGCGACACTTACGAATTTTTCTGAAAATCTGTTCGCGGGACTTTCTGAGATTGCGGTACGCCTGACGGTGAACCATCCTTCTATGTGCCGAACGTATGGCTTTTTCGAATTGGCCGCGAGGGTTTGGAAAGAAGTGCCGGGCGACGAACATGAGCAGAAAGTTGTTGCCTCAGTAGCAATGCTTGATCGGTTAGGGCACTGGTTAGGCGGTCAAGGAATTACGAGCCTGTTAAACCGCTTGTCGCCTGCTGAACAATTACTGGAAACCTTCAAGGCAGTACAGACGCACATTCCTAAGAGGGTCTTTCTCGCGCGTTGGTATCCCCCCCAAGATGCACCAGATGGAGCATTCAGCCGCGCGAACCTTAGGCTTGAACAACTTCGTCAAACTTTAGCGAACTTGCTTGCAACTCACGATATAGGCTTGGAGCTCGTGGACATGGGTACAGAAGAGGGAGGCACGTTCCCCATTCACACGAAAATGTATGAAGCAATCGCCTCGTCTGATATCATCATCTGCGACCTTACTGGCCATCGACCGAATGTATTCATTGAGGCGGGCTATGCATTGAGCCACCATGAAAAGAACAAGCTGATCTTTCTTTTCGAACCCAAAAACGAGGGGGACAGCGTTCCATTTGACTTGAATACGTTCAAGTATGTTCAAATCACTCAAGCAGCGGAAATTCCAAATAGGGTTGGCTCTGAAATTGAAGCTATATTGCGGAGCGCGGGAGCAGAATTAGCCAATGCCTGATCTACAAACTGAAAAGTTCTTTTGTAACCGCTGTAAGGGTGAAACGAACCACTTTGTTCGAGCAGAACATCAATCAGAGAGCTATGACACAAAGTCAGGGACCGGCCTTAGCGCACGATACTGCGTGGTTGAGTGCTGTGGTTGTGAGAATGTTGCTTTGGTCAAGAAAACCCATTTTTCCGAGCACTACGATTACTTTGAGGACCCTTCAACGGGCGAGCAGCATCGCGAGGCACTTTGGGACGAGGAAATCTATCCACCTGTAACTTACCGGGCTTCTCCCCCATGGTTTGATGATCTTCCCGACGACACCCTTAGAGAAATTTCAGCTGAAATTTACAAATCACTTCAATCTAGCTCTCACTACCTAGCAACATTTGGCTCAAGAACGCTAATTGACCGTTTGATTGTGCTGACAGTCGGCGACAAAGGTAACTTCCCAAAAGGCCTCAAAGCACTAGAGGAAGAAGGCAAACTTTCGCCACAGGAGCGAGAAATCCTGAACCCGGTAGTTGAAGCAGGCAATGCGGCTGCTCATCGTGGTTGGGCACCAACGAAAGAGCAAATCGCCGTAATTCTTGATACTGTTGAAGGCCTTATTCACCGCCTTTTGGTACTGCCTACCCTTGCAGAGGAACTGAAAGAAGCTGTTCCAAACAGGGGAAGTCGTAGCAATGCAAAGAATGGAAAAGCGGTCATCACAGTCGGGGATAAAATCGAAGCAGCACCCGAAGACGTACGCGCGATCTACGACGAACTAGCAGGCAAGCTTGTAGCGCAAGGTGACGACGTGACCTTGCACCCACAAAAGCATTACATGGCATTCCGTAGGAATCGAAATTTTGCTTCGGTCCAAGTCTACAATCAAAAACGCATTGTGCGCGTTTATCTTAACCTTGACCCCGACAATGTCGAGCTAGATTCGAATATGATGCGAGACGTTCGTCAGATTGGTCATTTCGGAACCGGCGATCTTGAGATCACAATCAAAACCAAAAAAGATGTAGAGAAAATTCTCAAGCTTATTGCAGCGAGCTATGCGGGTTCTTAGAACTTTTCCGCATGATACCCGGTGTTTGTTGACTGCAACCATGTCTACAGGATGACCAAACAGTTGAAGCATGATCATATCCGAGAGCATGCTTAAGGATAGACATAGTATTTCGAACAACGGATTTTCCAAAGGAAACAGATATCGCCCATGCCCTCACGCCCGTTTGATCCACAATGGATGACTGATGCACCTGAGCTGGTAGCGTATCTGGAAGACCTTTGCGAAGAGATGACATTGGCTGAGGTGCGTCTACGGAAACGCAAGTCAACTGCACAGCCTAGTTTTGATGCTGCAATCAAAGCAATTGTACTGGACTTGTACCGTGCGCATGAAAGTCACCCAGATTTAGAGGTCAGTATCCCCTCTGGCACTACTACCCTGCAAGCAATGAGCAAATCACGCTATGGCGCTGCGTTCATTTCGGCTAGGACTTTTCAGGACGCGCTGGGCATTTTGATCAACCAAGGCCTTGTGATTATATCGACACCCTATTGGCATGATCCAATGGGCAAAACTAGCCGCGTAGCGCGTCACAGGGCGTCAGTAATGCTCTTGACCGCCTTGCTAGGCGCGGGCTCTTCCGTTGCGCTCCTGCGTCGGCACAGCGCCTCTGAGGGAATAGTCTTAAAGGACGATAAAAAGAAAAAGATCGAATATGGCGATATTCAAATCGCCAATGATGCGCGGGATCGACTTCAGATAATCAACACGACCCTTCGCAACCATTGGGCTGACATTGCGCTGCCGGACAATGAGCTAATCAAGCACAAAGCTGCTATTAGTGGAGAATGCGAGGAAGAAGCTAGTCAGTCCTTCGACTTCGCAGCAAGAACGGTACATCGTGTTTTCAATAATGATGACTGGGAACAGGGTGGTCGTTTTTATGGTGCATGGTGGATTAGTATTCCTTCCAAGCTGCGGCCTCTGATCCTGATCGACGGAAAGCGGACTGTTGAAGTGGACTATGCAGGTCTGCATGCTGCTATGCTATATGCAATCGATGGTAAGACCATCCCTGCTGACCCATACGAAAAGTGCTATTCTAGATGGGGAGGTCGACAAGCTAGAAGAGTTGTAAAGCTTGCATTCAATGCACTTCTAAATTCGCGTAGCAGGACGCAGATTAACCCAATTGAAGGCTTCTCTGAGAACCTTATGGGCATGAGTTGGAAAGAATTCCTTCTTTATGTAGGCAGCTGCTTTCCTGAGTTCGAGGACCACTTTGGAACAGGGGTTGGTCTTCGACTGCAATATAAAGATAGTATGCTTGCTGAGGCGGTGATGTTGAAATTTGCCGCTCAAGACCATCCTTGCCTGCCAATCCACGACAGCTTCATCGTTCATCATGATCTACTTGATGACCTTACGAATGCGATGCAGGAGGCGTTTGAGGCTGAATTCGGTGCCGTGGGAGAAGTCAGCTACCAAATTGGCGATGGAGAACGGGTAAATATAACAGGACAGCTGGTCGAAGTAGATGTGGACGAACTGTTAAATCCAACTGGCTATCAAGGGCGTTTGCATGACTTTTGGGACAATCAAGAACACCTACAATCATGAATGCAGTCTCTCTATATATGAGTACCTGTCGTAAGCTATTGATTAAATTAACATTATTAGTTCTAGATTAATGCTGGATATATAACTGGTAACAACCTTCGGTCAGGCCAACCAGTGGCCCTCCCCTCATTACTGGTAACGATAAGATTGCATTGTCCGGCGAGGTGTGACACATAAGTGCGACAAACTGAGCAACAGCGTATCGGAAAATCGCTATATGCCAATGGTTTAGATTTATGGTGGAGCCTCCCTTCGTCTCCGCCAGATATCTCATTTTATTGATAAATATTGTTTGTTTTCAGTAACTTGAGAATTTGGTGTTTAGCAGATTGTTTAGCAAGATGTATAGCAAATTTGATCGGTTTAATGCTTCGTCATTTGTTTCTAAAAGACTGTAATTCCAGTGAAGATGAGGATTGATTCCGAAATCTAACGACTTCACTCTCAGATTGGGTAACGGTTGCTGCTACTGACCGAACTTATCTCGAAGGTCGACTAGTTTGGGATGCAAGGACTGTGTACTTTTTATTCGTCGCTGTTCCTCGGTGTTAGCGAATATCTCAAGTTCATAGAGCTTGAAAAAATAGTAAGAAAAGCGGCCCTTTTTTGATTTTGTGCTATAGTGAGATGCGGTTACTGTCATGTCTGTCTTTTCAAAAGTATGCGAAAGATGAAGCGTCCAATCGTCGATATTTGGGTGGGGAATATTGTAGTTCTTCGGACTAAGAACGTCGTTTGGTTCTCGCAAGCCTCCATGTCGAAACCCCCGCAAGTGTGAGGTCTTCGTACCTTTTACACTCATGTTGCAGGTCTTGCAGGCCACTGCCAGATTGGAAATCGTAAAGGTCAATTCACGGTTTTTGCCTTTTGGAATGATGTGTTCTCTATCTTGCTCAATTGGCCTGCCCATAAGCCATTGGGCGCAATAGCAGCAGCAATCGTTCTGTCTTTCTAAATGAAATGCCTTAAAGCGATCTTTCAGATTTTCGATTGTATCCGAAAAGTCTCGTTCTTGTTGCGAAAGTCCAGTCTTGGGTAGTGTATCGACCCCCCAAGGGTTTGCCTGCTTTAAAGCCCATTCAATTGCCTCTGTTTCAAGAAGGCTATACGAAAAAGTCGAAAGTTTAGGTTCACGCGGGTCCGTCATCGCCCTCATCTTTCGTCTTTTGTATTGTATCAACGAGCTTGATAGTCGCTTGTAAAAATTTTACCTGATCGCGGCTGATAGATTTTCTGATGAAATCTTCGATCTCTAGAACAACATCCGCTTTAGATATTTGCTCATCCTCCAACTGCCAAAGAAGATCGGAAACCCTCTTGGCCACAAACCGACTTGCGGGCGTGACGACATCAAAAGCTTCCCATAGCAGTTCTTCAACGCTGTCATCACTTTCTTGCTGGAAATGCTGGAGTTCTTCAAATCCGTCTGGGCGACAACGGATGACTGCTACTTTGCGTTCAGAGGTTAGTGCTCCAGTTAATAAGACAGGAGAGTGGCTGGCGACCTGATAGTTGATGTTCTCTTGTCTTGAGACCGTGCTGATAAAACTCAGAAATTTGCTTTGCCACTGTGGATGGAGACTATTTTCAGGCTCATCAATAAAGACGTAGTCCAAGCCATGACTGTTGGTCAGGATGAACATAGCTAAGGTGATTAAGGTCAGTTCTCCAGAACTCGCTTTGTGAACGGGAATGCGGTTCCCATCTTTCCGTGTGAGTCCAAATGAAGCACTGACCTTACCCTTGATATTGCGAAGGATACGGTTGATTTGGCTCTGGTATTTGAGGGTTAAAGCGATCAACTCTTTTTCGGCAAAGAATGAAAAAATATTCTCTAAATCAATCTCATGGTGCCCAGACACCCTATGGAGGTTTTCTATAAGAAAACGCACTTCATCAGGCACGTCTTTTTGTAAAGACGCTTCCTCTAAGGCTTCATGGAATTTGTTTTCATTAGCATACTTGAGCTTTCCGATTGAAATATTCACATCGAGCATCGGCTGATAACCCGTATGTGACAGAATTTCTCTCATGGATGAATAGGATCGTGATTCGGACTCGAGAGCACCAATAATCAAGGATTTCAGTATGCTATTAGTCATCTCAGGATTAACGCGAATATGACTGTAGTTTTCTCGCGAATAATCTGGCAACCGAGAATATGGGGTGTTTGATATTGCAATGACATTGTGACCGTCATTCACGCGCTTGAGGCAAAGTTCTCTTAATGTTCGCGATTTCCCAGAGCCATTTGGACCCACAAAAACGATGTCACCATGACGGGAAATCTTCACAATTCGATCTGTTACAGTCTGCAACGAAGTTACCTCAAAGATACGCGGTTCAAATTTAGGTGCGCTCTATGCGCAAACATAGGGTTTTGAGAGCACGAAAAAGCAAAATGATGCCCGTTCCCATTGTTACAAATACAATATATGGTTGTGTAATTGATAGTCAGTACTCACGCTAGGGTTTTCTAATGCATTTTTTAAAGGGTTCTCAACAGGTCATCATTCAAGGTGACGAACTTCAAGGCTGGGAAGAACAAGCGGATAAAGTTCGGCGGCAAATGTCGGAACTGTTTGATGCCCAGAACCTGTCATTTTTGTTCGGGTCAGGATGCTCGTCGATGTGGAAGAATGGCGAGGAGCACGGCATCCCAACCATGGGACCTTTGGCAGGTGAGTTCAAAAGCTGGTTTGAGGGTATGCCTAACCCCAGCGCCACAGTCACTCCTCAACAGAAGAGCCAACTCTTAGATCAGGTTGGAATTGATCTTTCCGCTGGCGAATACAGTAATAACCTTGAGCGTTTGATGGACGTTCTTCTTAACGCTGAGCGGTTCTGTACCGCTTCAACCAATACTGAACTGAGTGGCAGCGTACCATTGATCCAAGAAGTCATCGCAGGGGTCAAGAAATACGTCTTGCGCAAGTGCACGACAGGGAAATTTGAGACCGACAGTACCGTCGTAGACCTATATCGACAGTTCTACCAAAGTGTTGGCACTCGCAGCCGTGGATTGCGTCCCCCATGGGTGTTCACGACCAACTATGATCTCTTCAATGAACGTGCCTTGGATAGGAATGCGATCCCATATTCCAATGGTTTCACAGGCACTGTTGAGCGGTTTTTCAATCCTTCAGTGTATCGCTTGGCATTGGCGGAACAATTGGACATCTCGTCTAAACGGTGGTCCGCAGTGGATGGATTTATTCATCTCTGCAAGCTGCACGGGTCTGTTAACTGGGTTGAGAATGAAGACACTGGGTTGTTCCCGATCACTGAAAAACACGCCCCCAATGCCGATGATGATCGCGTAATGATCTATCCGACGCCAGCCAAGCAGAATGCCAGCTTTGGCTCACCTTACGCAGACATGTTTCGCGAGTTTCAACGCCAAGTCGTTCAAGATCAGAGTGTTCTTGTGACAATGGGTTACAGTTTTGGCGACGAACATGTGAACAATATTATCTTCCAAGGACTGACCATTCCTGGATTTAAGCTTGTGATCTTCTTGGACCCTGAAAGCGTTGATGCAAATGAAACAACCAAAAAGCTCAAAGCTCTTGGTGATCCCCGTATCTGGTTCCTTTGGGGCGAAGGGGCGTCACAAGCAGAACGTGCGCACTATTTCTCAAACATCGTAGCTGACTTGTTGCCAACCAACGATGAAGACATCGTCACAAGCTCCATTGAAGACGCAATGAAAGCCCTGATGTCCAAGACCGTTGGTACACCCGATGCAGAGTGATGATCGCGCACGAATACTGGGAAAAATCGTTAGCGTCGCCGCCGATCAGCTTGTCGTTGAGTTGCATGGCGGGAGTGACAACTTCACTGTCGTGGGGTTTGACGACATTCATTATGTTGCCACGCTTGGCTCATATCTAGTCGCGGCGATGCAATCAGATTACGTAGTCCTTGAGGTAGTAGGTCTTCGTGAAAAAGACAGCGGGCCAGAACGTCGCAAGACAGCGCAAATGGACAAGATTTCGTCGATCAAGTTTTTGGATGTCGTCCCTGTAGGCTCCATGCCAATCAAGGGTGGGTCTTTCCGATTTGGAGTTTCAAGCTTCCCACCACTTTATGCGGATGTTTTGTATGCTCGTGAGATAGACCTTGATCGCATTTTCAATGTCGAAACTCCGATGGAAAACCGCCCCATTGAGAACGCAACCGATCAAATTATTCAGGGACAAATCCCCCACACCATTGATATTGGAACGTCATCGGTCTTCAAGGGGTATCCCGTAAAAGCAGATGTGGATGCGGTGTTTGGGGGGCATCTTGCCGTGCTCGGTAACACTGGTAGCGGAAAATCATGTACCGTCGCATCCGTGTTTCAATCAGTTTTTATGAGGCAACAGGCTCACGCCGCGATTGGGGCCGCGTTCGTTATTTTTGATGTGAATGGGGAATACCGCCGCGCACTTAATGAGTTACCCGCTTGGGTTCAATCGTCTTACTTCAAAGCGACGGAACCCGATGTACCGATTGAGCCTGCATCGGCACAACGTCAAGGTCAGGAGATGATAGGGCGATTTACTCTACCTCATTGGTTCATGACCGTCGATGAATGGGCTTTATTACTGCGGGCAAGTGAGCGATCACAGCAACCCGCATTGCGAACGGCCTTGGGCCTGACTACTCTGTTTGCGGACCAGAATGTGAATCCCGACGTTGTGGTTGAACCCGTGCCAGAACAAGACGTGCTGGCGACATTGCGCAATCATGTTCTCGCAAAGATTCTCCTTTCAATTTTGCAGAGTGACGCAAGTTCACCAAGCAAGTCAGACCGAATTACCAGCTTGATCTCGACCTTCAATACGCCCGAAATTACTGTTCTTCGCCTTCGTCAAGCAGTCGGCGTTAATTATGGGCAACTTTCAGATTCTGAAGGTCTTACAGAACATCTGACAACCTTTTTGATCGATGACCCTGTGTTGCCAGCATACTCCAACCAACCGTTCTCATTCGACAAGCTCCAAGCTGCACTCGACCTTGCCCTGTATTACGAGGAGGCCAATGGCAACAAGCAGATCAGAGATTACTGTTCTGCAATGGTGACACGTTTGAAATCGGTGATGGATACACCTGACTACGAATTTTTAAGAGAAGATGCGGCTGGCAACGATCCGCTGCTGAACTCCGCTGACGACTTCGTTGATCGTTTATTGGGATTGCAACGAACCGCAGGTCGCTATCAAAAACAACGTCAACTCTGTGTAATTGATCTTAATGACGCGTCAGATGAAATCGTAGAATTGGCTTCATCCGTGGTTTCTCGTTTGATCTTCGACAGAATGCGCCGTGCCGATCCCCGAAACAAGATGCCTGTTCATTTGATCTTGGAAGAGGCACATCGATATATATCCGAAAAACCAAGTCGGTTTGCAATCGACGCGTCGCAGACCTTTCAGCGCATTGCCAAAGAAGGTCGTAAGTACGGTGTGTTCTTGATTGTGGCGTCTCAGCGACCAAGCGAATTGTCAAAGACCGTTCTGTCTCAGTGTAACAACTACATAATTCACAGGATTCAAAACCCAGATGATTTGGGGCAAATTAGGCAGATGACCCCATTCATATCTGAGACAGTTCTGAGGCGTCTACCATCGCTTCCAAAGCAACATGCGTTGATTTTCGGCAATGCGGTCAATATTCCTACGACTTTCAAAGTCCGTGAAGCCAAACCAACACCCAACAGCAACGATACACAGATACGCGATCTATGGTATGTTCCGATAGACCCCAAATTGGAGTGGCAAGTTTAGCATTTCATTTGGATTTCTATCCACAAATATCTCACTGCATCCGCGAGGTTAGTTTGTTCGCCTGAAAGTGTGTGCGCCAAATCAACTTGCCTTCATCTTTCCCTTGCAGCGAGGGTAACTAACGCACCCGTAGAACTTGCCGTACCGTCCCCGCCGCTTTACAAGCCAGCCGTTTTCACACTGCGGACAACTTGGATACTGCGCACCGCATGTACACGTCTTCATCCCAGATTCATCTCGTTCTTCGGGCAAGCCGCTATCGCATTCTGAGCAAGCATTCAGTGTAAAACCACAGAGGTCAGCGTGTTCACATCTGTACCAAGTGCGACCGTCTTTGGTTGGGAAGGCCAACAGATGCCCGCCGCATTCACCGCAAGTGTGGTTCACCTGATCCGATGCTGCACTGCCAACAACACCGTATTCAGGGTCGTCTAATAGCTCTGAGACGAAAGCTGATTGCTTTGATGCCGACCCCATCAGAGTTACGGTATGGCGGGCACGAGTCAGGGCTACATACATCACACGGCGCTCTTCTGCGTTCTCGAACGGTTCAGCATCGGGTGACACCAAACCCAACAGCGGGTCGTCCACGATTTCGGATGGAAATCCAGTTCGGCCTCGGTAAAGGCTTAACAGGATGACATGGTCTGCTTCCAACCCCTTGGATGAGTGGATCGTCCTGAATGATATGTTGAGGTTGGGGAACTCACGGCGCAATTGTGCGAGGTTGGACGGTGCTAAATATCTGTACCGCCCCAGCAGCAGTACAGATGTTGGTTTGCCTTCTGATGCAGCGCCTTCGTGCAGCGGACGCAATACCTGTTTGAGTTTTTCATCTGCGTCATGGCGGTAGGTAGACACTACCTTCAGGGCTGGATCGTCGGTGGTTCCCGCAGGGATGACGGTCTTGTCCAACTGGGCGGGGTTCTGAAGTACAAACTTCTTTGCAGCATGGGCGATCTTGTCCACCGACCGAAAGGTTCGCCCAAGATCGACAACACGATGAACATCAGAATGCCCATCAAATGCACCGCCAAATTCATGACCGAAATCACGCATTAGATTGATATCAGACCCAGCGAAGCGGTAGATGGATTGCCAGTCGTCACCGACTGCAAAAACCCTCGCATCATCGTGCTGTGCCTTCAGTGCCTTCACCAAGCGACCTCGACTACGGGATATATCCTGAAACTCGTCGACCAATATGTGCTTAAATGGGCTGCGGTATGTTCCTTTTTCCACATAGTTGGATGCCCTCAGGATCATGTCTTCGAAATCGATACGGCCATCCAGCCGCTTCTGATATTCGGCGTAGAGCGGTTCAAAGATAGATAAGAACGCAGTAGCCCGTTTACCCAGCTTCAGCTTCCCCGCCTTGTCCTCACACTCGGCTAACTGGTATCCGCCACCTTTGTAATGGCGCAAGAATGTGCCGATAAGCTGCACAAAGGGATCAGCTTGTTTCATTTCGACGACGACATTGAACAACGTCTCCCGTGATCGAGGACTGGGTGTCTCAAACGGTGCAATTTTCTCAGCCAAAGCTTCAAGAAGACGCCCATCTTCACGCTCATAGCTGAACGTCTCAATCAACGTTGTGTCGTGTTCACCGTGAACCTCACGTTTCCACGTCATACCTTCCAAGTATTCGTCACGATCAACAAAGGGTGCTGTGGTCAGATGATAAGTGCCATCGTTTTTCTTGGTCCGTCGCACCCCAAAATGCTCGATGTAGACACCGCTGTTCTTGAGGTGAAAATCTGGGCAGTAATCACGGTAACCGCCTTCTGACACTTTGTGTTCGTAATTGGGTTCGTATTCGTACTCGATGCCGTTTTCGAACAACCAGTTTGCGATCATCAACTCTTCGAAACTTTTGACCTGTTCACCTTGAAGAGTGCGAAGGTCCATCTTTTCGACGTAGGTATAGTAATCGTGCTTTTTCTTGAAATCCCACTCGGTTTTGCCTTCCAAACGGGCGTACGAAAACCATCCAATGATCGACTTTGATACCTCAGCAACGGTGTGGACAAGATAGCGCAAGATTTCCTTGATCAGTGCCATGAAGGCTTTGTCATCGGTGGCATGTGCCGCTAGTGCTGGCTTGCTTCCCTCGACCGTCCCTATGATGTCATAGGCCAAAGAATGGAATGTACGGGCTTCTAGGGGTTCTCCGCAGCGTTCCTCGATCCGTTCAGACATTTCCTTGGCGGCGTATCTCGCAAATGCAAGTAGCAGGATTTCTTCTGGCCGCCTGATGCCAGACTTGATCAGGTATCCAGCTTTGGCAGTGATGACACTCGTCTTACCCGATCCAGCCCCAGCCAACACAAGGGTCGCATCTTCGTCAGAAAGGATCGATATACGTTGCTCTGGTGTCAGTGGGTTGCTTTCGAAGGTGTCAAAGAAGCCTGCCCATTTCGGAATTTGCTGCGTCTCAAATTTTTTGATTGCCTGATCACGCATGACAACAGCATTTTGCACGAACTTCTGAATCGTTTGAATTTGGCCCAAAACGTCTTCGTCCATGGCTTCTTCTGGTAATTTCGTAAGAAGTTCGCTGTTAAGGGCTTTTGCCCTCTCCAAAGTCGGTGAAAACAAATAGGCGGATGGGTAACGCGAAGGCTCTGACAGTTTGGTAATGACGCTTAGGATGTCATTAATGATCGAGCGTTCTGCTTCAAACCGTGCAGTGTTGTAGGCGATCCAGTTTGATTGAACGATTTCTCTGAATGAGATCGCATCACTATGTCTGGCTCCTCTGAGCGCAACACTCGTTCCGTCATCGATAGCAACTTTTAAGGTACTGCCCATCAAACCTGTTGTGACTGATGGGGTGGTCTTTAGGCTGCCAACCTGAATGCGCCGATCACGCCGAGCAGAGACCAACAGTTCGCTATCGTGTAATTCTATGCTGCGGGCATGTACCCCGAATGGGTTCATGAGAAACCCTATCAATGGCTTAGATTTAATTCGCGTCAAAATACGATCTCGTTTTCATGTCAATAAATACCAAGTGACTTATCGGGAAACTGTCAAGAACACCTCATAACCCTTGCCTGAAGGATATCTTTCAGCCCAAGTCGTAATGGCTGCACCACTGATATCTATACTTGCGTTGGAATCATCGGCGTCTGGCAAGAGTGCATCGAGGTCGATTTCGGCATTGCCCGTGGCCTTTTCGCAAAGGGTCCGCGCAATTGCACGAAGTTTGACCATGCCTAGTTCACCATCAAATTCGTCACGAAACTTACCTGTTAGCTTTAAGGTTTTTACAACGCCTTCTTCGCCCTCAATGTAAAAGGTAGCGTTGTTGGGTAAGATGTGATCGTCGAGATCGACATAGTTGGCGCTGGCCCAATACTCATCATACCCCTTGTGATAGTCGTTTGTACGCAACCCGTGTTCCACTAAAAAGTCACGAGCCAAGTAAGGACTCCAACCGTCCGTCGGGTCAATTTCAGGTGGTTGCTCTTCTCCTCGTTCGTAGTTGAGGATGTCGCTAACGATTTGATCGACATCAGAATTGGATTTGGCAGGCAAGTTGTGGAACTGACGTGTCGCCCTTCGTAGCAACCAAGGGCGCAGCATGAAAATTAGGAAAAACCGCTTCCGCGCATACTGCTTTAAATCGTCAGATTGAAACGTCTTTTGGTTGATCTGAATACGTGCCTGTTCGATGTGGGAATAGGAATACAGAACGTAAAAGACTGGTATGCAGCCAATGGTCATTAAGATGGGGAAAATGAAGTTGCGGCCTGTATCCGTCGTAAAGAACTGTTCGGGCTGGCCCCAAATTGACGAGATGGAGTTCCACAAAAAGATGACGACGATTGCAGCAAGTACGAACTCTAGCAGTGTCTTAACCTGTGCATGTTCGGGCTTTGCTTCCGACATCACCAGCATTGCACCCAAAAGAAATAGGATTGGAACCAGTGCCAGTTCAGTGACAATCCCGAACGATTGAGCAACAACGATAAACTCAAATACTCCGCCAAGCCGAAGACTGCCCGTCAGAAGCCCCCGAAAATGCCCGTCGTCTTCCTGAGCCTGCAAGGCCCGCCCACCCATGACGCAACCCGCAATGACAAACCAAAGAATGGTGGCGGGAATCTGAGACGTAGACCAGAGACCTATGGCTGCAAGCACCCAGCACAAGGCTACGACATTCATGGCAATGACACCGAAGAAAATAAGCAGCTTCGGTGCTAACAATGCTCTGAGAACAGACCATAGGCTCTTCCGCAATTCGGAACGTGTGAGGCAGAATAGGAGGCCAGCAGCAACCCACAGACCAATCGCAAGCTCACGGTTGTTGAATGTGGCTGTTAGCCAAGTAGAGAATTGCTCCATCGGATCATGCCCTACGCTTATTAAATGTCGCCATGGCGATTACCGATCTCTTCATAATCCCCACCTATCTAGGTTCTAGCCCCCCGGAAACCCTTATCTCCCAGCATACTTTTTTTAAGAAGACGCAGTTCGAGCGTCTGTTCCGCAACCACCTCTTTGAGATCTTTTGCCTCGCGGCGCAGTTCCTTCACCTCGTCAGTGTTCGCAGCCCGCGCTGTATCGCCTGCGAGCCGCTTCTTGCCAGCCTCCATGAAGTCCTTCGACCACTTGTAGTAAATGCCCTGAGAGATGCCCTCACGGCGGCACAGCTCAGCAATGCTATCCTCGCCCCGCAGGCCATCCAGAACGATCCTGATCTTCTCTTCAGATGAATAATGTTTGCGCGTGGCCCGTTTGATATCTTTGACGATCTTCTCGCCAGGGCTTTTGCGTGTTCCAGTTGTCTGTCTCATCTTCCACTCCTCAGTGGTTACGATGAGCCAAGAACACTCTCTTAGCAAATAGCCCTATTTGGACCCATAGGCGCTGACGTCAGACATTGATGGATCATCGTCGGGTGAACTCCGAACCGACTGGCCAACTCGCTGACTGTCTCCTCGCCCTTCAGCGCTTCTACCGCGACCTTGGCCTTAAACTCTGGGTGATGTTGCTTCCGCTTAGACATTCCTGATCTCCTTCTTGTTGAAGATCAGCAGATCTACAAATCCTAGCTTACGTCAGTGTCCGAATTTCGGGGGGTAGCTCAATTCTATATACCGCCCTCAGCGCATAAACGCTCAACCTAGCTTTCAACAATATCAAACCCAAAAGTTGCAGAGTTCGCGCAAATTCAGAACTGCGCAATGCCATATCCCATGGCCCCAAAGCCGAAAACCGCAACTTTGTCAGAGTTTGCCATGATCTGTCGTGACCTTGGATCAACCGTAATTATATCGGTAGCGCGCACTGACTAAAAAGTGAAGTCGTGGTTGAAGTTGGCTTACCCTGAGATGCAAAACCGCCAAAGCCTGCGATATCAACTCTCTTTGTCACGTCGCCAAGCCGTTAAGCCATTGCGCGTGCTCGCACCAATGATGCCATCAATCGGGCCAGTGTAATAACCCTCAATTTGCAAACGTCGCTGGAGCTCAAACCGCGTGGCAATATCTATATTGCTCCCACGTTCGGTAATTAATGTACGCTCTGCATTCGGATCCCGCGCGAACCATAACCGAAGTATCTCCAAAGGCTCGAACGCATCGCGATCGAAATCTTCTGGTATCGCACGATTGAATAGCGATTGTGGCAATGCGACATCCGAGAAGAACCCAGGTCCGAATGGATTGAATCGTACAGTTGCTTCGAATTGCAAAGTCAAACTACCCGATTCACTTGAAAATCTGGTCTCGGCGACACCCAGGGATGGGTTCAAAGACGCGGTGCCATCTTCGGTCAAACGAAACCACGACCAAGGACCTTTATAGGTTTCATTTATTAAAGCCCGCGAGCGTTGGAAGATGCGCAGTGTCAAATCGCTGTCTTTTATACCTGCAACGGGCCACTTTTGTTTGGTCCAAAGAACTGGGCCATGGCTGAATTGCAAAAGCGTAATGCCAGACGTTAACGAAAGGTTGCTTAATTCTGATGCCATAAATCCAGCACGCAATTCAAAATCTAAATGCGGCTTGCCATCGACAAACATAACTTCAGAAATTTGATCAAACCGGTTGAACGCGGTTTTTGTCGAATCAGACACATCTGTGCGCCCAGTCAGCAAGAACGTATTGCGTGGCATGTAGACACCGCTTTGGGTCTTAAATCGGGAAAGATAAGTCGCTTCAAATGTATTTAACTTGCCCTCGGGAGCGAACAGATCAGCGAACTCGTCAAGCGGCATATCGCTGTCTGAGAACTGATCAAACGGGAAGGTTTGCGATAAGGTCGCACCATGAGGCTGTAAGATTTGTTCCTGCCACTGGCCGTCGATATAGTCAAAAATAAACTCCATCGCGCTATCATCAAGCGTGTTAGTAATACTGCGTCCAAAATCGCGAATGATGTCCAATTCGGAGCGGATCACCAAGGAATTGAGGATTGCCAGAGGATTGGTGCTTTCGGTGTCTTGAAATTGCTCAAACAGATAAGAGCCAGCGCCATTGGGTGCTTTTGCAGCTTCTTCCAACCAGCGGTTCACATCGCGGGCATAGGACAGAAACAAATCAAACTGGCTGAGCTGATCGCCTTCGGCGCGTAGTGCAACCAAATACGGTTGAAAAGCCGAACGAATGTTAAACGCAGCCGCAGCTTCCAAGCTTGAGGACGCAGGTGCCAAAAGTGGCGCGGTGGCCGCCGCTGCTGGCTTTGGTACTTTACCAACCTCTGCAGCAACAGGCATCTCAGGCACCGGCAAAAAGACCTTTATGTCGGTGTTCTGTGTCAGTGCCGACGTCAGTCTGTTCACAGGGTTTTCAGCCGGGTTGGTCAGCGCATTCATCAAAATCTGCGCATCGCTCCAATCTGCGGCTTCGCGTAATTTCAGCGATGATAGGAAGGCGCTCCAACTGGCGATATAATCGGCATTATATCTTTGACTGACACCACGTGTGATTGCATTTTCTTTGGCGCTATCAAGAGTGCCAATCACATCAGTAAAGTTGTTTATCATCGGTCCCAAATGCGCAATTTTGCCATCATCAAAGAACTGATCAAACCCAGCGCGCGTGTACGCACGCGGCACCAAATAGGACTGCGCATCATCAATTGGCACAAAGACTTCGAAGAAACGCGGCCCGATCACTTGCCGTAAGTCAACCCGCTCTGCATTCGTAGAACGGCGCATGAGCGAGCGATAGAGCAATTCATCTGAATCTAGTGCCGAAAGTGTTTTGTTGACGACTGTTCGAAGCGCTTTATTACGTGTTTCTGGTGGATCGTTCAGCTCGAATAAATCTTCAAGCGTTTTCTTCAATTGTGATTGAAAGATTCCGGACACTTCGCCCTCAGCACTTAATCCATCCGCAAAGTAGGCAATCAATTCTTCTTCATGCTCGCTTTGGTCAGAATACATCTGAGTTTCCACAGCCGCGAGCCTGATCAACTCGACACCATCTTGAAGACTGTTAAAAGCGAATGTTTCCTTTTCCATGAAGCTAATTAGAGAGGCTTGCAAACCTTCGGTAAGCTCTTCTTTATAAAGTCCGGTATACATATCCTCCATCGACCAATTGGGAAGATAGGCCCGACGCGGAATTTCATTGAGCGCGTCGTAGTTTTCAAGTTCTTCACGTATCGGCTGCAGGCTCAGGACACGTTGCACCAAGAAATCTGAATCTGTCGTCAGCTTTGCGACCTCATCGAAATAACGCTCAAACGAAGTTTTTAGCCTTTCATTGATCGCCGTGTATGATCTGTAATTGTCCCAAACAAGGTAGACAAACAATGCCACAATCCCAAAGAGAACCAATGACCAAGCTGTCGCATTTATCGTTCTTTGTGCGCTTTGGCCTCTGTTGGGCTTAATCACAAAACCTTCGCGGTGATATGCCGACGCAAGCAGCCCTGCATTTTCTATTGTGACGCTGTCTGTTGCTTCATCAAGAAAGCTGGTTAGCGGGACAGAACTGAAAAAACGTGAGCCCGCCAATTGGCTAAGCGGGTCGACCGCCGTCATTTCGACGCGCCCCCCCACAAAAGCAATGCTGTGCAAGTTAAGCGGATTTTGACGCGGAGGCCTTGCTTGTACCAGCTTAGCCATGCGCGATTTAAGCTGTTCTTGAACAAGGGAAAGTTGGAATGGTGCATTTGACAAAGCCGCGCAAAATTCAGGTGCGATTTGCTTTTGTAGGGCAGTCAATTGATTGGCATTTAAAGCTTTGACCATGTCATCAAACAGATCATCAATACGGTCGGACAAATTGTATTTGTCCCGCACTAAGAAGCCACCAAATATAGTCTCCTCGCCCATTTGCCCAGTCAGCATAGCTGCACGCGCTAGGTCTGGCAAATGCTCTAGACCCGTCAGCGTGACATGCACAGGTACATCTATTCCAAATCGATCTGAAACAACATTCAGAATGCGGTTCGTCGTTGTTATGTTGCCCACCTCAGTGGCCGCAGATCGCATGAGATCGGCGAGTTCATATTCGACGTAGCCCGCATTAATAGCCATGCTGGGTCGGCCCTTGAACAGGAGCTTCAAAATGATGTCTAGAAGATCAAAAGACAGCTCTTCGCCTGCATCTATCTCAACGCGGTATGCAACCGCAGTTGGCGAAGTCCATGTTGTAAACTCCAAGCCCTTATAGCTGACCGGATCGCCAAACGCGACATAGCCCAATTCAGCCATCAAGGTTGATCGGCTTTCCTTGCGCATCGCGAGAAAAAGGTTCCATGGCACACAGTCGTTTCGCTTATCGATTACCCGCGCACGTGACGCAGCTTGACGAAACTGCTTTTTTGCTACCTGGCGCAGCTCGCGCATTTTGACCATGACAGGATCGAAGACCCAAATACTGGTCCGGAAAATCAAAGTGACAATCAAAACGATCAAAGACACTCCAATTAGAATACCAAGCCAGATGTAACGTCCTAGACCAAACGGAGTTCCAAGCAGCCATGTCACAATGATCCAGCCAAGCTGCACCACTGCAACAATCAGAAAGATCAACAAAGCGATCTTGATGGCTCTTGTTTTGGTCATTTGCGCGGCACAACTGCGACTTTGCCGGTTTCACTGGAAAATACGAAACTGTTCGTACTGGCCCCTTCAGCGATCTCGCGCTTTTCTAAAAAGTCTGCAAGTAGTAAATTCTGTGATTGACGGTGTAACCCTAAGAAAACCAGCGTAATCGCTGCAATAGCAAGCCCCGCGGCCATAAGTTTATAGCGCGTTGGAATTATGTGCGACGGTGGTGTGCTATCAGTTAGAGCACGACCAATCGGGTCTTTGGCTGTCTTTTGAACATACAAGTTTAGCGCGGATTCCAACCTATCAATTAGGCGATCCCGTTCGTGTTCATTGCTACGACTGTATTTCCCTCGAAACCCAAGCTTGAGGAGAATGTAGATTATTTCAATGAATTCACGTAAGGCACGCGGTTGCATCAACGCGCGATCAGCAATGCTGTAAAAGCGATCACCACCGTCGCGAAAACCGAATAGATCCGCAACAAGCGTGCGGTTTTCCCAACCACTTTCAGGTCCCCAAGGGCTAACAAGAATAAGCTCATCCAGCGCGATTGCGAACAAAAGACATAAGTTTTCAGCAACTGATGGCGGGTAATCCATCCGTACAATTTTGTATTTTAGATCAATGATTGCGCGTGACATTTCCAGTCGAGTCGCGTTGAGTTGATCCCCCGCTTCCATCCTTGAAATCGTTCCACACACCGCCAGCAGTTCAGCAGATGCATTGATAAGCGTGTTTTTAGATCCGGAATAATGCGCAAGCGTGCGATCAAAAGTTTGTAAATCACTCGCAGAAACAGGCGCTAAAGGCACGGCTTTAGTCTCAGCCACCCCTTCAGGTGTGATCGTAATTGTTGCTGTCTCTGGGGGATTTACGTCCATAGCTAGTCTAACATATATAAGATCGCATCCACTGTTCGGATCCGATCATCTACGTGCAAGGCGAGCGCCTCTCGTTTTTCTAAAAACCGTTGCCAGAATTCGCTGCTAGTGTTGACGGCAAAGAATGCGGCATCGGCACGGCTGCGCAGTTCTGGCGGCGCAACGCTTAACGCTTTAAGTTCAATGCCCGGAAGACCACGTGCGACCAATTCAGGCATTGCGGAAAGTCCCGCCAACTTGCATGCTAAAGGTCCCAATTCTGATAAAGCTTGCGCATTGTCGGGTCCGCTAAGTGCCAAGATCGGACGCCTTCCTTCGCTGAGCACGGAGCCTGGGATGATCAATCGAAGCACTCGTCGCGCTTCAAACAACTCGGTGTTCCAAGACAAAGCCATCACGCTCGCGGGTTTCACCAAAGTGAGTTTTTTACGCAGACTGGCAAAAATAGTCTCGAACGCTGCAGGCATTTTGTCAGGATTGTAAATCAGGTCTGGATCAGTCGCCTGCCCTAAAATCGCGTCAAGCTCAACCGACATACTGGCCAAGTCCAGAAACAACCGGCGCGGACCAATCGAGCCAGCAACGGCTTCGTTTTGCATTTTCAAAAGCCAACGATTTAGAGTCTGCAGTTCTTGCCGCTCTGTCATCAAGCTGGTCTCACTGCGCGTTCCTGTGTCGGCAGCGACGCGACCAGCTGCATTAGAGGCGCGTGCTCGAGCCAACGCAATCGTTTCTTCCAAACGCTCAGTCAGGACTTTCGAAGCTTGGACGCGTAAAACATGCGGCACGAAAGAGCGATCAAGTACAACCCTTCCTTCCGCAGTTTTTTCCAAAATGCGCGCAATTGGGAAAGACGCAAATCCTGAAAAATCTTCGCTACCCAAACGCAGACAAACCCCGGCATGCGCTAATTCAGTATCGATGGCCTCGTTTGAGGGATCGTTGAGATCGCGAAGTTCAGAGCGCGTTTTGATCATGCGCACTTTTTCGCCCTGCTCGCCAAATTGAACATTGCCAGTAATCGCGAGTGGTATCGCTAAATGGACGGTCTCTTCGACGACACCATCAGGAATATCCGCAACCAGTTCTTTTGAAAGGCGAAAGAACAAACGATCGGGAAAAACACCGGCCGCATCGCGAATTGCAATTTTGCCTATCTTGAGCATATCGAGATTGATATCTAATAGACTGGCGCCATAGTCCCCATAACTCAGATCCAACTGCGCCACTTCATTGACGTAGCGTTGAACTGTCACATCCAGATGCTGGAAATGCTGAGGCGCAATAAACATGCCCTCGCTCCAAACGACCGATCCATTCGTCATTTGCCACCCCCTAGGAGACCCTTTAACAGCTTCGCAAGCAAACTAGGCTTCTTTTCCGAATCCTCTTTTTCATCTTCAGGCTTGCGGAACTGTATGGATACACCAGATGACGTCACTGAGATAGTGACACCGTTATCAAGTCGCTTATCGCTAATCGGAACAACAGCCTTGAAGTTCTGATTCTCATAATCGGAAAATTCCGCGAAGGCGGCGATATAGAATACGTCCGGTTGAAGATCGAAGGCCACCAAACGTTTCTCGCCCGGATAAAGCGGCGAAAGAGAGCGTTTGTCCAAAATTGTCCCCGCAAGATCAGGGGCGTCGTTGTTGAAAATGCCCCAGAACTCTGCCGCTTCGAATTCGGTGCGTGAACTGAGTTGATACAGGCGCAAGACAATCGGATTTGCAGAATCGTTATACTGATTTAAATTTGGGCCCGCTTCGATTCCAATCGTTTTATTGGTCGGAGCCTTTTTCCCTTGGTCGCCACAGGAAACTAACACAACAAGCGTGACGCACAAAAGTACCAAAATCTGAGATAGGCGACGCGTCATAGTTTGCGCATCTCTTCAGCAAAGAGCGACATGAACGTGCGGCGGAATTCACCGTTGGTTCGTTTTTTAGCAAATTGGCGGTGATGAATTGTCCAGTAGCGCTTTTTACGGCTCGCAAGCATCGGGATATATTCGTCGTAATCTGCTTGCAGCTCGGCCGGATCAAGTTCGTTGAGAAATTTCTCCAGCGCCCGCTCCATAGCTTCGACAACATTTTCACGCCGCATGCCCGCACGTGCATAAATATCTTGAAGACTATTCGCACCCATATGCTGCGGCATCTTGGAAACCTGTGGTGCTTCATCAAAATCAACGTCCATAACAGACGCGCCGCGCTTGGCGATTTCGCTTTCGGCGCTTTCAAGAATGGTCGGCCCGTCCGCAAATGGATCAAACAACAAATCAGAATCCATATCGACTTCAACCTGCGAAAACCCTTTATCAGGTTCGAGGGGCAGTTCTTCAATCTCTTGATCTGCCAAGATCGGTTCAGTGCTGGACACATCCGTTTGACGATCAAATGTGTGCTCAGAAATGAATTCGATTGAATCGTCTGCAACAACATTTTCAACGATCCCAAGCAAAAGCCGGTATCCCGCAAAACTTAAAACATCGCCATCATTCAGCGACTGCACTTCTTTGCTGGCAAGTGGTTCATTGTTGAGCTTGGCACCATTCGTACTTGTGTCTGTGACCGTGTAGCCACCGCTATCTAGGCGAAAAACCATCAAGTGGATCCGAGACATCTTTCCTGACATATCCGGCAAACAAATATCGGCCGCATAGTCCCGACCAATCTTGATTGTTGGATTATTAATGTAGAACTCACGTTTGGGCACAGTTTCGGCCGACGGAATCTGAATGAGTTGAACGCTCAGAGTCATTGAATAGATACCACGCATTGCGTCAAACGCGCGTTAAAACGGTTCAGGAACAATGGATTAGAATCAACAAATCGCTTTGCTAAATGCACCCCCATATTTTGGCGACGGAATGGAATTTTCTGAAATTGTTTCTCGTTCAAACTACGTTCCGCCATAAAGTGTGAAAAAATAAGCTCGTACTCTAAGGCCACATCAACATCGCCCACTAACAACATATTCAAAAGCGAATCTGCATCTCGCGGGCGCATCACAACATTATAGCCGTTTCGGTGCAGGTAACGCCATTTGGATGTAGCAAACTTTGCACTATATCTCGCCCGCAACTTATCTCTGGCATTGTTTGGATTAATTTCCGAATTAATTGGCAAGTACCATGCGAGGTTTTCCGAGACGACTGGCTCTGTCGGGACTGAATACCGCGCCCGAGAAGAATTAGACGAACCCACAAAAAACCCATCGAATTTGCCGGTTTCGGTTCCTAACTGCGCCTCTGACCATGAAGTCAAATGAAATTCATAAGGGATATTCATCCCATCAAGCACGCATTTGACACGATCAACAGCAATTCCAACCATCTTGTCGCCTTTGATCATTTGATAAGGAGGCAAGTCTTGCGTCGCGAGCCGCAATGGTTGCGCAACCTGCGCAGACAATGCATTTGGGGAAAACGAAGCAGTCGCCGCGAATATCGCGGCGACCAAGGTCGAACAAAATAGGTAAAGGTTCATGGCATTACTCCATAGTAAGCACGACTTCTTCTCCATCATGGGCAACAGTGATGGTTTCCAATTGTGTACCCTCAATGACCTTGCTGATACAATACTCAGCCAGTTTTGGCAGAAATTTTTTGTTGATGATTGCTTCCAACGCACGTCCACCCGAAAGCGGGTCTGAATTGGAGTTCACGACGTAGTCCACAAAACTCTGTTCCCATGCAAAAGCAGCACCATATTGCGCATGAATGCGCTTTTTGATGCGATTCAAGTGAATTTCTGTCAACATGCCACCCACTTCAGGTGTCAGCGGACGATATGCGATAAGCTCAGTTCGCCCGATAAATGCAGGGCTGAAGAAATCGAGCAGCAATGGTCGCAGATGCGCGTTCAATTCATCTGAATCCGGATCGTGATCAACACTATCAATATAGTCGCGAATCTCTTCGCCACCAGCATTCGACGTCATGATGATAATCGTATTGCGGAAATCGACTTCATTTCCTTCACTGTCACTGATGTGACCTTTGTCGAAAATCTGGAAGAAGATGTCGTGAATTTCACGGTGCGCCTTCTCCATTTCGTCAAGCAAAAGTACACAGTATGGCCTACGTCGTACAGCTTCTGTTAAAACGCCGCCTTTGCCATAACCAACATATCCAGCAGCCGCACCAAGCAACATCGAGACTTTATGCGCTTCTTTGAACTCGGTCATGTTGATCGTCGTGACGGCATCTTCGCCGCCAAAGAACTGATCTGCAATCGCAAGCGCCGTTTCAGTTTTACCAACACCTGACGGGCCACACATCATAAACACACCGATAGGTTTGCGCGTATCTGTCAAGCCTGCGCGCGAAATTTTCAAAGACCGCGCGATAGCATTAATTGCTGCATCCTGGCCAATCACGCGCTCTTTGAGCGTATCTTCCAGCGCCAGCAAGCGTTCTGCTTCGCTCGCCCCTAAGTTGGACACAGGTACGCCAGTCCAGTCAGACACGATTTCTGCCACAGTCGCTTGTGTCACCCAAGGATGCACAATCACGTCCTCGTCGTCCTCGGATCCCTCAAACAATGGTGTTGTTGCCGTCTCATCATCCATGGACGCACGTGCCGCTTCCAAACGATGGGCCACTTTTTCCTTTTGATTCTCCCAAAGTGAAATGCGATCCGCCACAGTAGAGCGAAGATCCTCAATGCTTGAATTCAGCTCTGTCGGGTCGAACTCAGGCTCACCAAAGACCCGCGCGTCGGATATCGACTTTGCAAGTTCAGCTTCGATAAAGCGCAGTTCTTCTTCCAACCCTTCGATTTGTGCAGGCCGTGCGTGTTGTGACAATGCAACCCTTGCGCAGGCTGTATCCATGAGGCTGATCGCTTTGTCCGGCAAGCGACGCGCTGGCATGAAGCGCACTGACAAGTCAACCGCAGCTTTGATTGCTTCTTCACGCACAAATACGTCGTGATGTTTACTAAGGCCTTCGGCAACCGCTCGAAGGATGTTTATCGCAGCATCACGGCTGGGTTCTTCAATTGTGATAGGTTGAAAACGACGCGACAGGGCCGGATCTTTTTCAAAATACTTCTTATATTCAGCAAATGTTGTTGCACCAACGGTCCGAAATTCGCCACGCGCCAATGCTGGCTTAAGCAAGTTGGCAGCATCATTCTGGCCTTCTGTGCCGCCTGCCCCAATCATTGTATGCGCTTCGTCAATGAAGACAATGATTGGCGTTTCAGAGGCCTGAACTTCGTTGATTACGTTCTTCAGCCGCTCTTCAAATTCGCCCTTTACGCTTGCGCCCGCTTGCAACAATCCCATGTCTAAACTGACCAGATCGGCCCCTTGCAATTGCTCAGGCACCTCACCCGAGGCAATTTTCAGAGCAAGACCTTCGACAACGGCTGTTTTTCCGACGCCTGGTGCACCAAGCAAGATCGGGTTGTTTTGACGCTTGCGTAAAAGAACGTCGATCGCTTTAGCAACTTCGGAGGTGCGTCCTAAAACGGTATCCAATTCACCGTTACGAGCACGCTCTGTAAGATTTATTGTGTATTTCTCAAGCGCCGTCCCGTCACCGGTGATTCCCGTAGGTACGCCACCGCCGCCACCAGAAGACGCCGCCAAAACTGCTTTGCCACGCTCAGCACAGAAAGCTTGCAAAGCATCTGTCGATATTGACTTCAACGCTTCAAGCGGCTCTGCGCGAACACCAAGAGAACTGGGGAGCTGTGTTGCGAGAAAGAAAACTTCCGGTGTTATCTGGCCCAAGTTCATCTCTACCGAGGCTTGAAGCCAGGCTTGTTCAATCAATTTTGTGACAGAGCCAGAGATCGTTGGTTGACGGCCACCATCACCAGACCCGATAGGCATTGCGCGTTCAAGCTCGGATTGAAGCGCGCTCATGTTGACGCCTTGTGCTTCGAGGAACGCCTGTAACTCGACGTCTTTGCCAAACAAGATATGATAAAGCCAATGCGCGGTATCAACAGCCGCAGCTTTGCGTTTGATGGCTTCGCCAACTCCGTTTTCTAAAGAGACTTTTAGCGACGGAGAAAGCCGTGCGACAAGTTTTGTTAAGCTAGCCATTGCGTGATCCTTAAATTGAAATTTCAGTAAGTTTTATTGTTGCGCGTTGGTTAGGTGCACGCTCTGGATTAAGAAGATTATAGGCTCCTAGCCTATCGCCGATCTGCTTTTTGGCAGATAATCGTGGTGCGTTTAAGATGTGTCGCATAACATCAGCGTAAATAGTAACAGGTACTGGATCGCGTAAGAAATACGTGATAACTTGCTTCAACTCGGTTAACCAATCCGAGCTAGATGCAAGCTTATCTAGGTCTTGTCTGTCGTAACAAGCGATGGAGATCGCGATCCGCCCCAATGGCGCACGTCCAAATCGCCCTAACAATGTGCCATGTCCCAAGCCCGCATTTGTGCTTGGTTTGGCTGACAAGGTTGTGCGGCTTGCGGCATCAATCGAATGAACTGTGTCAAAGTTAACAGAGACACTCACGTCCCTATCGGTCAACCAACTCACCATGTCGCGCAAACCATCCAAGCTGCGAACTTGAGAGAGCAAAGGGAACAGCAACTTCAAATACCGCTGATCATCTTTGGCTTTCGTAACCATGCGCAGCAATCGATCAATAATGTTTACGCTATCCTTGCCATCAGCATCTTGCGTTGCAACCAAAACAGATGCCTTTCGCGCACGAACATCTATCTGCATCAAACGGCGATCGAATATGGCAAGAAAATCTTTCAGGCTCTCGTCGTCTTTATGCAGGCTGCGTTGAAGGGCTTCTTGAATGTGTTCGGGCAAAGCGCTGTCAAACCCCGAAAGTGCCCCGCCAGACAGTCCAAGTTCTGTGATGCCGCTATTTTTCGCCAATGCACCGCTGCTTTGATTCGCTCCAGTGGTGTGGGTTCCATCAGGAAATGGATCAAACGCAGCGCGCTCTATTGCAGATTTGAAGCTTCGGTCTTGCAACCTTTCCGCTTGGACGACTTGAAAATCAACCAAACGTCGTGAGGATCGATCCGTTAACCGCATAATTGGCCCCCATGCTGTTTGGGAAAAACCCTAAACGGCTTTTCAATCCCACGTTCGCGCACTTGTAGCAAAAAGAAGCGGTCATAACTGATCATCGCAGCGAAGAAAAAATGCAGCGCTGTTGCAAAGACGTTCTTGGCGAAAGGCAAAGATTCTGCATCGAGAACAACCTCTATTTGGCTACCAGCCGACAAAAGCATCTTTTTTCCAACCCGAATCGGTGCGATGGACTGGCGTACTTTTACGTCCCAAATAGCGTTGGCAGCGTCCGCAAAACCGGAGGGCGATGAAAGATGCAACGCTTCCCTCAGTGCTTCACTTGGGTCTGACGAGTTGAAGACAGTCGAATAATTGCCGTTGATCATCGATAAAACATCCCAAAGCCGCTCGACTTTAACATCGGGTGGGATCGGCGCTGTTGGTTCATCGATAAGCTTAAAAGGACACTCTGCGAGCGCTTCATCCATAAACAAAACTTCCGTTCCCGGACGCGTTGCAAACGCAGCCCTTCCGTTCGAACACAGCATCTCGGCAACAAAATCCAAAGGCACCGGATCGCTCCCTTGATCTGCAATCGTGGAAAAACTAATCTCACGCCTTGCTGTGTCAAATTCGCCAGTTTGATAGCGCTCTTGCCAAATGGGTAGATCGCTTAGCGCACGCCTTTGCGACGAGGTGATGCAGGGCAAAATTTTCTCGCCACCTGGGGTCAGTTTGCGCACGTTGGTGATTTGCAAGCAATCGACCTCCATTGTGTCGCTGGTTTCAGGTTTGAGCGGCATTTGAAGCCGTGCGTAATCATATCGCGCGGGTCTTGAGTGGTCGGAATATATGTTAACGACAGGCACAACATTCGTCGAAAAATCCCCAGTCGAGACTTCACTAAGTTGCTTAGCCCCCTTATTAGACAAGAAAAACCGCAACTCCACGGCGCTGCATTCGTGGTATGCAAAGCTTTGGTCAGTATCAGACAACGTGAAAAAAGCCGCCTTATCGGGATAGGCCAGAAAATCACGCAATCTGGACAAGGCCGCCATCTGGGTCTTTTCGCGTGGCAAAAACGTCTTGGTTTCAGCGATCATACTCAGATCAAACTGCTCATGTTTCAGCGGATGAGTCTCTTTTCCTGATGTCGTGCCATCGCGCACGATCCCGTAACCGATTCCGACGATATCACCACTCAGAACATCAATGATGCGTTGTTTTCGAGCACCTTCAGCACTGACATAGAGCTCAAGCGCTTTTATCGCCAATTCTTCCAAGGTTTGACCTGGAACCATTGCTTGCAATGTCATGCAAATTGCAGCTTCGCACCCGCGAGAATCTGCTGGTGCATCAAAACGAAATGGCGCACGTTCGAAATGTGCGGATGTCACTTTGAGCGGAAGCAAGTCCACATTGCGCGCGACAGTAAAGCGACATTTTTCCAGACCGTCATCCAAAGCAACCGGCATCTCTGTACCTGCTGCAAGATGGGCTTTCTCGGCCAAAGCATCTGTGCTTTCATCTAACTTGACCGCTGCATAACTCGGCGCGCCCAGCAAGAATGTAGGAGCCAGAACACGGATCAAATCAAGCGCGGTTTCTGGCAGCGTTTCATCCATCCGCTTCGTCAATCGTGCAGCATGTAACGCAAGTGAATCTGCCAAGCGCTGAACATCGGGGTCAGTGCTGCGCCCGGCAGAAATGCCCAATGATTTTGCCTTTTGTGGATGCTTCCTTTCAAATTCCTGAAAGGAGCGACGCATATAGTCCAATTCGATTTCGTAATACTGGAGAATTTGCTCCATAATTTAAGACGCCTCCTCCGCATATTGATCCATACGCGAAAGCGTTGTTTCAATTTCCACAGCTTCCGTCCCAGCCTTTTTCTTCATGCCACCTGCAATGAAAAACGTGACTGTGTTTAGATCAGTGTCTTCACGAAGTTCGATTTCAGAGAGGACAGACAAGCGAGGTTCAAAACGGTTCAACCGTTCACGCAACATACCTCGCATTTGCGCGCTGTTTTCTCCATCTCCAAGCGCCCAAGTCATAGGAACGCCGTAACAAAGGTTGGATGCTTGCACGTTTTGCAAAGCCCGATCCACCTCGAACTCTGGCGAAATAGACTGCAATAGCGTCTGCACATTCGTTGCAATTTTGGCTTCTGTATGCTCATCCGCGCGCGCGGCTAGAAATGCTGTTGCAAAGCTCATGTTATGCAGGCTCCGCTAGGTTGCTGGCCCCGAAATCGGTTTTCAGCACAATTTCTCCTAAGACATTGTCGATCTGGTATTGCGGACGAACAATCACTTCACACTGGAAACGTGCTGCATCTGAATTGGAATCCGATACTCTCACGCGCGCGCCCCTTAGAGGGAACTTGGCTTGCAATTCTGTCGACGAACTTGACGGTGAAATATAGGCGTCAAACCAGTTGTTCAAAGTCACTTCACATTCCGCTGCTGTCTTTACCTGACCAATCAAAGATCTGATTTTCACCTTAACATAGTGAACGATCCGGCAAGCAACCATAACCGACTGTAATTGCGTCACAACTTCGGTTTGGCTAGAGCCATTGCAATTTGTCACAGTCCGATTTCCGACAAAATATAACAGGTTGTTCTTGGTACTTTCCGCAATCGCAATCAATCCGTTTTCTGAATATGCATGCGCAAGATTGCGCGTCATACGAATGTTTGCGCGTTCATTTCGCTCGCAGCCAACGGGCAGTGGATGCAGGCTGGGACTGAGGACCGCCCCCATGCCAGCCTGATTGGTCACAAGTTTCAAAAAGCCAAACCATGCGCATCTGTTATATTCAGCGATGACAGTTCGCAAAAAATCGTAACATCCCGTGGCCCATAACCCATCACTTTGGCTTGGCCATTGATGAAACAAGAACCCCATTTCCCTGTCTTGGTAGCGTCCGCGTAATTGGGTTTTGGACAAAACTATCCCCAAAAAACGCGCGTTGGAAAGTTCACGTAGCGCTTGCCAATCCCGATAATCTTCGCCGTTCAGAACCTTGCTGACACGTTCAAGATCTGTAAACCAAGCCGCGTCAGTTTCACCGAAGAAATCGTCTGAAAAACTCATAATGACCGGGCACATGCAAGCTTCGCCCATGCTGCAAATCAATTGCGCCGTATAAAGGTCGTCGAACTCTGTGTCCAAACTTGTGGACAAACCATGATCAATCATAGCAATGCCAAAGGGCTCTCCACCCAAAGTATCAAGTTCGTTCTGACCCAAAAGCCGATACAAGATAGAACGGCGAATTTCGTTGTTGTAGTGTAAGTCTCTAGAAAGTTCATTCCAGTTTAGATCAAGCAATTTGATCTTTAACATAGGGGCCTTGTTGGCAGCCCACACAACGCTAGCCAAACCGCTCCAGCGGCTTTCGAGGTCTTGAAATGGGCGGGCTTCAATTATTTCGGTAAGTTGCGCATTCATAACAGCATCGATTTCCAAAACGGTTCTGCGCAGTAACGACGTTAGTTGGGAAATCATTTGGAAACGGTCCTTCAACCGCTCCAGATTGTCGTTTATATTAATCCCCTCCGCCACATGCGTAGCGAGGGGGACACCGTCTTGATATAAGGCGTCAATGATCAATGGATCGCCTTAGCCTGGGATCTTCGCAACCATGCGAACTGATGTTGACAGTTCTTCAAGCTGCAACCATGGGCGTAAATAGGCCACTGCTGAATAAGCACCTGGCTTACCCGGCTGCTCGATCACATCAATTGTGCTCTCTGCAAGTGGCGTCTTGGAACGCTCAGAGTTACCCATAGCACCAGCATTAGTGTACTGGTCAATCCATGACTGAAGATCCGCTTTAATATCTCCAGCTTCCAGGTTGGATCCAAGCATGTCACGACCCATTACCTTAAGATAATGTGCGATCCGGCTGGCAGCCATGATATATGGCAAACGAGCAGAAATCGCCGCGTTAGACGTCGCATCATTATCGACAAAGGTTTTCGGGCGCTGTGCAGTTTGGCTACCAATAAACACCGCATGAGCTGTGTTTTTGTAGTGAACCAAGGGCAGAAATCCAAGATCAGACAGTTCTTTTTCACGTTCGTCTGTCAAATTGACTTCTGTCGGACATGCCTGCTTCACATCGCCTGCATCGCTCTTGTAGGTCAGATTTGGAAGTTGATCGACTTTGCCGCCATTATCCAAACCACGAATAGCGGTACACCAACCAAATGCCGTGAAGGCTTGGTTCATTTTAAGCGCCATTTCGTAGCAGGCATTTGACCACACCAATTCGCTATTATCTTGCGGGCGCTGATTGCCGTCCGCATCTGTCGCGAGTTCGTGGAAATCAAAGGTCTTCGCTTTTCCACCTGATGCGCCATATGGAAGACGCGCAAGTGTGGATGGCAATGTCAGCGTAACATAGCGGCTTTCGTCACTATCACGGAAGCCATTCCAAGCAGCATAAGATGGTGAATCAAAACCAGCGGCCACAGGGCGACCTTCTGCAAATGATTCAAAGCTCTTGTATTCAAACATGTCAGAGCCGGCTGCCGCTACGAACGGTGCGTGACAAGCAGCAGCCGTTTCAGCCATATACGTCAGTAATGCAACGTCTTCGTCGCCCGCACCAAAGTAGTAATCACCAATAAGCGCGCCATATGGCTCACCACCCGCTGTGCCGAACTCATCTTGATAAAGCGCTTCGAAAAGCGGGCTGCGATCTACTGCAGGCGCATCTTCGAACTGCTCAAGCAACTCTTCTTTGTTATAATCGACCAGTTTGATTTTCTGCGCCGTGCCGACTTCGGTCTCACGCACAACCTTCTGCACACCACGCCAAGATCCTTCAAGCGTGCGGAACTTTTCATTCTGCATGATTTCTGACATCTGTTTTGACATCAGTTTGTCGATCTCAGCAACGGCCTTGCGGATTGTAACTCCAACATTTTGATCCCAAACCAAAGAGCCTTCCATCGCTTGCGATGTTAGAACTGATAAAAGCTCTTTCGTAGTATCTTCGGGAGTCTGAACCGTCGCTTGTAGCGCACGATCCAGCAAGCTTACTTCAACTTCTTCTGCGGCGGCAGCGCCGCCTCCAGCTGCTTCTTTTTCCGACATAGCCAGCGTCCCCTATTCTTCTTTACCGGTACCAAGCTCGTCGCCGAGTGCTTTGACCAAATCACCATCCTGCAGGATTTCCTTCAGAACTTTTTCCAAATCACGCGAACGATCAGCTTTAGCCACCAACGTCATAAGTTTTTCACGTGTTTCCGCCAACTTGCGCAATGGTTCAACCTTGTTCACAATCGCGTCAGGTTCGAAATCTTTCATCGATTTGAAATCGAGATCGACTTCAAATTCGGATCCATCGTTCTGAACTTTGTTCTCAACTGCAAACGTTAGCTGTGGGCCGACGCGTGTCATTACGTCGTTAAAGTTGTCTTTATCCACATTATAGAACGTGCGCTCTTCAAGCGGTTCTTTGTCGGTTCGATCACCAGAATAACCACCGATCATTCCTGTAACAAACGCCAGTTCTTTCTTTTGAACTGACCCACCGTCTTCAACATCGTAAGTGATGCTAACGCGGTTCTTACTGACGCGCTTGTGTTGTGCATTAAGTGCCATTTTTAATCCTCCAGAAAAGGGTTACTTCTTCGCGTCTTGGTTGCCAGAAACCAGCTTGCCAGTTTTCAGATCAAACTTCACGACATCGCCTTTTTCAACTTTACCAGCCGCATCTTGGAAATAATGTGTGATAGAGATTGTTGTATAAGCAAGCGACATCGAGCATGCACCGGCGTCAGTTGAGTAGCTAGAAAGACGCGCTTCCTCCAAAGACACTACGCGACGGGGCTGAATGCCATCACCACTTGTATTAGTGCGTGTCTCTACGATTTCTATTGTTTTGCCTTTTTCACCGGGTGCAAAGAAAAGCGTTTCCAAGATTGCGGAAGCCGCATCTGGTTCACGCGAAATCGTGACGTCACTTAGCGCAGGAATTCCGCTTTCTGCATCACCTGCAGCACCGACAGCAACATAGATCGAACGCGAGTAACCAACATTGAAGCTAGAAATCGGGAAAAAACCTTTCTTGCCAGCAATATCAGGTACGCTCGCCATACCTTTGAAGCTATCGATTCCGTCAATGCGCATATATAGACCAGACATTAGTAATCCTTTCAGTGGGGTTTATTTATCGTCTCTAACTACCATTCGAAGTCTTCGACCGGTAAATTCTCGGGTGGTGTATCGATCTGCTCTGAAGCGTCCGCAGATGCTACGGATTCTGACGATGGCACATTCGCTTGCACGTTAGCGACTTCTGGCTGAGTAATTACCGGTTGCTGTAACTGTTTATTGCTCGCTATCGGGGTTTCGGGTTTGGGTATTGCGGCTGCATAGTTATCAAGGACAGGGTGCTCGACCCCACCTGCAGCCCCTGCCCCTTTGCGCCCGAAGTTGTCTGCAAATCCTTGGCTTTCAAGGCCCGTCATCAATGCCATTTGGGACATGCCAACGCTGCCGTCGCTCAAGATTTCGCGGTAAAGTTCCGCGGCATTCAAATTGCCCCAACGCACGGCACGGTCCAACAGCAAACAGATCGGCGAATGGGGCTCGGATTTGCGAAAATACTTTGCAAGCTGCGCGATTGCGACAAGCGCGTCATGCCGGTTTGAGGCAGTAGCATTCGGATTAAAGCCTGCTCCACCGCCTCCACCACCGCTTTGTACCGCTTGATCAACCACGGTTTCACCATCACTTTCGGTTTGCTCTGCAGGCGCGTCTTCCTCGTTGGCACCTTCTCCGGGCCATGGAAAGCCCAAGCCCTCTACCAAGGTTAGAATGGCCGCGAGCACATCGTTCATAAGACGCGCGCCATAGCCGATTAGCGGTGGGACTTGCCCGTGACTTTGAGCATAAATTTTGATGTTGGTTTCTAGTGCAACAATAGACCGTGCCATTTGTTGAAGTGCTTCAATCTTAAGCGTCAACGCGTCTGATTCAGCAGAAATATGTGTGCCCACTTCTGCAGCTAATGCACTAACCGTGCCGTCTTTGTTAGCGAGGATATATTTACCGAATGTGACTTCACCAATAAGAGGTAGGTTGGTGATCGGCCCATTAAGCAATCCAGTGCCTTCAACTTCACCAAAAAGCTGCACGAATGGTCGCAGTTTAAGCTCTGCAATTTCACTTGCACGCGCTTCGTCCGTTTCACCTTTAAGCTTCTCAACAGGCGGGATCGGATGCAACGTATCAATACTTGAGGCAACAAGGCCTTCCATAAGTAGCAGTGCGTCACGGCATTTCTCTAATGGGTTAGCGACGTGGATTTGCGACGCAACATACCAAGACAAGACTTCCAAGTCCTTGGATGTATCGGTCAAACAAGCTTCGCATAGTTCAGCTAGCGCCGCCCATGCTGCGGTATTGCTAGCGCCTTTTTCGCGATCCTCTAAAGATTCAGGCGTTTCCGACCAACTTCGCCAACTGGCTTGGGCAGAATTGAACGACGTGCGCAAAGAACGGTAAGTGGTTTTTTCGCCTTTCAAAAAAACGCCAAACGGTGCTTCTTCTGAAATATTGTTCGCGAAGTTACTCATTCCACGCAATCCCAATTGGTTGACCATGTGTCATCGTACAATCTCTGCGACAGTTAACAAGGACAATGGCGGATAAAGTGACAATTCACGCGCCGTCTTCATGTTAAGAATGACTGAATAGCGGTTAAGCGATTTAATTCTCAGCTCACCAGGGATCGCACCATTCAAAACAACTTGTTCAGCTTGAACTGCGGCAAGACGACCAACGTTGGCGTAACTTGTTCCAATGGCCATCAGCGCGCCTGCATCTTTTACCATTTGCGTGTAAGCACTAAAGACTGGCAGACCAAGCGCGTTCGCAGCTTTTACAAATGCTTCGCGGTGTTCCAGATTGAACGAACTGGAGCCAACATAAATCGCGTCTGCCCCGCGTTGTTTCAAATGCGCCAAAGCAAGTGGGACCTGATCTAAAGATATCTCACCCGCGTCGTCGAGTTCGTAAACATGTTCCACCAATTCAAACGACAGTTCTTCAGATATCGCGCGCAAACTGTTGGTATTGAGTGTCGAATTCAACTCGCTTGGATCATTCACAACACCCATTTTTTCTGGGCGGAAATATTCAAACAACAATCGAAGTTGCACATCTTCGGGCACGCGATTGCGAACGCCTGAAATCAACGGACGCCCACTGGCATTATAACTATCCACAAGTTTCGAGCCGACAGGATCGGCGACGATCATGAAAATCGCGGGAATATCACCTAGTGCAGAGGCTGTGCCATTGTTTTCTATCGTTCCTAAGATGGCGCGCGATACACTTGTACCCCACGTAACAACAAGATCAGGTCCTTCCGCAATCAATTGCTTTTGGATAATCGGCAACTTGCTTTTGTCACGATCAACATTCGTGACCGTTACATTTACTGGCAATTTGCGATCTTCAAAGTAGCGTATAAAACCGCGGCAAGCTTCTTCACACCCGCGCCATACGACCATGTGGATTTGATGGACATGCTGTGATGTCTCACTCGCTTTTCCCTGTGCAATACTTTGCCCTGTCGCGGCAAACAGGCACAAAAGTACGCTGATCACGCAATCAATTGAAAACTTACGCATGTGCCTCAGGTCCTTTCTTGTTGAAAGACAAGATGGCCATGATGATCCCCAATATTGCCACCGTTATTCCCAATATTGCAGCGACCTCTCCGAAATCGAGAACCACTAGCAACGCGGCAACAACGACTGGTCCAATGACAGATCCAATCCGCTCGCTCGTGCGCAACAGACTAAGTGCGCCAGTGCGTGTCATGTCCGGGCTTTTCTCAGCAGCTTCCATCGCTGCAACTATAAGCGGTGCTTTCAAGAAAGAATGCACAATACCAAGGGCAACAACCACGCTTAGCACCATCGCAACGCTCGCACTCTGATACAGGCCAAGCAGAACAATTCCGGATGCAATAGTCGCACCGATTACCATCCATAAGTTCTTGTTAAGACGATCGGCAAAACCGGATGCAAGCGGGCTGATTGGAATGATGATCAGAGAATACAACATCATGACCCGCCCAATTTCAGACTGGGTCGCATCCAAGCTGGCCAAATAGATCGGAACAAACAGGTACAGAAACCCTGTCAAAATAACTTTCGCCGGAATAGCGCAAAACAAGACAATCAAAACAAACTGTGAATTGCGCAACAACGTCGCGATTGGGCTTCTGCTGACGCCGACAGATTCCTTTTTCTTTTCTGGCGCGGGCAAATCTGTGCTGAGCATACTATACCCCAAGATACCCGCCATCACTGCAAATCCAGTTGCAACCAAGAAGACAGGCTTATAGCCAAGCCAATCAGCAAGAATTGCGCCAATCGCAGTACCGCACATGGTTGCTGTCATTAGGACACCAACAAACACTGCCATGCCCCGCGCGCGATTTTCAGCAACGACAACCGCCGCAATATAGCTTTGGCAACTGATCGTAATCACTGCGTAACCAATGGCGGTCATCGAACGTCCTATCAGGATATCATTGCCACTTTGAGCCAAATAACAAAACAAATACCCAGCGATCGCGGGCAAAAGCCCTGCCAAAAACAGCGGCTTGTTGCCGATTTTATCCACGAGTTTACCCGCAAAAGGGGTGAAAACAGCAATCACAAACATAAATGCCGAAATCGGCAAACCCATCATGATATCACGTGAGAACAGATCATTCTCAGAATAGAATTCCGCCACGAAAAGCGGCAAAAAGGATTTTTGCAGCTCTTCGGCGAAACAAAATACAAACAATGGAATACGTGCGTCCATAATTGAAGCTTGTTGGCGCTTATCAGTGATAAATAAACTTGTGCCTTCGGCCAATTTGCTCAGCTTTGCCTTACGCCCAGCATCTGCCACGCTCTCTCGTGCAGCGTTGACACGATCTCGTAAGGCGGCATTATAAACGTTAAGTGTTTTGACAAAGCTCGAGAGCCGTCCACGGCCAATCCCGCCTTCATATTGACGCAGATCACCACCGGCTCTTTTATTCAATGCACGCTCGACAACCCTAAAAGGCTCCGCAAGCTGTGAGGCAGACAAAACGACGACAACCTCTAACGCGACCAGTGATACGGCAATCAGAATAACGAGTGTGTCAAAAAACACAGATGTCATTTTTCCGTTCATGTAGGTTTCATCGACGACCGATTCTATTTTCGCAACAACCGTGTCATTCTCGACAATCTCAACTGAGATAACTTCCTGCGCATCACCAGCTCTAAACAGGATCGAGCCAATTTCACTTATCGAGGTAATAACTTGATAGCCTAAGCCCTCTTCTGTGGTTGCGTCTCTTTCCGCGACCCTGTCTGACGCGCCCTTTTTAGGAATGTCCGCTTGTTCAGACGCAACAACAACGCGCATTTCTCTGACTTCAGGATGTTCGTCAACAAGCTTGGTAATGTGTTGTTCTAAACCGCGGATTTCTTCAAAAGGAATACCAATGCTTATCGCGTATTGGATATCTTGTTGCACCGATTCCGCGACCGCACGGGCTTTATCGACCAGATATGGGCGCAAACCTGCATTGAAATAAACGACAGTGACGATCAGGCTTAAGAGAGCAGCAATAATCATCGCCAGCGCAGTACTCAAGAACAATCTACGTGAAAATCCGGAGATCAGAGAAACACTTTTGGTGGCATTTTCCGTGCTCATGATGCGTCACCTGCTTGGCCAGTTTTGTGTTTTTTGGTGAATGTCTGCAAAAGCTCATCTAACTCCGCTGACGCACTCGAATATGCACTTTGCCCGGCTTCGATTGTACCAACAATATTCTGGGCCGCTTCGGGTAAATCATCGATTCTACTGTCAGTACCGATCAGGTTAGGGTCAAGCGCACGGTAGGCATGACGCACGCCGGAGAACTGGAAAATGATGAACGGAACAAGCAGAATCGCGACCACTGTGAATATCGCAAGATAAGCGTTCGTCATCTTATGCAACGATCGGTTCGCGCGACTTAAATATTGACGTGTCGGCGTTGTAAGCACAATTGCGCCCATGACTGCATCGCTTGAATCGTAAATCACTCGGCCAGTGTAAAGATGCGGTCCCGCATTGAACAAAGTTACTTTGTCGCGCGTGCCCAAGACCCGGCGAAACGCTTGCTCGCGCTCTTTGGCTAGACGATCAACATGTTTAGGATCGTTTGGATTAGGAGGAATAGCACCGGACATCACCACAGAAGTGCCGATAGGGGAAACGACTTCGATCTGCACAATGCTTTGGTCGCGAGCGCGTTCGCGATCAAGCAAGTCTTGCAAACCAGCCATTTCATCCATCGCCAATCCCAAGCCTTCTGCACGCACAATCGCGGATTCAATTGTTGACGCGGTGATCTGCAGTTTTGAAGACGTTGCTTCAGCAACGAGCGAGCGAAGCTTCAAATTGTTTAGTGAGTTTTGCAAAAGCAGCATTGCTGCAATGACAACCAAAATTGATAAGACAATTTTGAAATAAACTTCGCGAAAAACGAACCAATTGATCGATGCCATTGACCTAAGATGCCCCTCAAGTAGATAAAAAATTAGAGAACAAGGTCTTGGCCAAGTCAGCTAATTCACACACAAAACGTGAATTTTTACAATCCCCAAATGACAAATCGATCGTTCAGGGTACACCTGTATGAAATGAGCGTTGATCACGCAAGCAAAATGTCTTGAAATACAGAGCTACTTTTCGCTTGAAACGGGTACGCGATAGAACATCATCACCCTTTTACGGGTTTTTGACCTTAGATCCGCGTTTGGCTGCGCTTCAGCAGCAATTAGCATCTATCCACCCGCAAGAACCGTCGGACATCCAAGCACGATCGCGCCACCATGCGCGCAGCTATCCCCCAAGCGGGCCAATGGGCGCTTGCCGACTAGAACAGTTGCACTGCCTTTGACGACCGTATCGGGTGGACCTACGCACGTGACCATGCTTCCCATTCCTGCCGATGGAAGTTTACCGATCAGCACCGTTGGCGCTGCTGGCGACAAAATCGGACCACCAACATGCGGCACGATCCCCGTGACCATTGGGCAAACATGCATATCTGTAATTCGTGATGCTGGCATGCCAGGCATAGAGCCCCATCCTTTCGGTATCAAATATCAGTCAATTCGCATCGGCCAACCACCCTGCGCGACTTCTAAGCCGTATCGATAAGCACTTTTGTGAACCTCTGCGAGTGCGTCCTCAGAAGTTCCGACTAAGAGCGATACAGCCCCTATCAAAGCAGACGCGTGCAAGCCCGTCGCAGGCAAGACTGATGGGCCGCCTTTGGGCCCAATGCTACCCGATCCATTCCAAGCAATCGCGCAACATAGCCATCTGAACGGGTCTTCGTTATCACGGGTTTCGCCTTCATCCATCAACTGAATACGCAAACCTTCTTGCGGATCTTTAACCCATTTTTCTGCGAGCGTCAGCACGTCTTGATCTTTAGTATCTAGCGCACCCAGGCTATCGCGCATTGTTGCAACCGCCCAGCAAGCACCTTCACGCGGTGGCATGCCGTGGCCAAAATACTTCAACATATCAACCATGAGATCAGCCTTAAAAAGCACCTCAATCGCAGTTTCGGGGGGCATTTCAGGAGCGACGATCAAAGCGCCCTCTTCGCTAAGATCAAACCGCTCAAGGATTGGTTCGCTGGTTTCAAAGGGGAGTTTGCGTA
Source organism: Rhodobacteraceae bacterium HTCC2083 (assembly GCA_000156115.1). Taxonomy (GTDB): domain Bacteria; phylum Pseudomonadota; class Alphaproteobacteria; order Rhodobacterales; family Rhodobacteraceae; genus Planktotalea. Next base: position 2,519,047 of record DS995276.1, on the reverse strand, counting down.
ACATTCAATATCCTAGTTGATCATAGCCATACCGCCCGTAAGCGTCAGCATGCCAGAGCCTTTAACGGTGGTGAGTGGCGATTCAAACGTCGCCATAGCTTGACCTTTTACCGAAATATTGAGGCCCTTTAGATTAAGTGCGGTTTTTGCTTCCAAAGTGCTCGACATGCCGGACAAGGACAGCGTACCTTTGCTTGCGACGTCTAATTTAGACTTACCCGATATCTCAACTTTAGGTGCATCAATAACGATGCCGCTAGAGCTAAGCACGATCTTGGATGAGCCTACTTTCAAAATTATCTTCGTCTTTCCGGTCAAAGTGATTTCATCGGAATCGTTGGTATAGGCCTTCTTTACAGTGACATTCCAATCCTCTCCAATATCAAGCTTGCTTGTCTTGCCAATTGTCGTCGTGTCAAGTTTCGTGACATCACGTTCAACATTTTCCGCTACGATCAATTCGAAATTCTTGGCAGCACGGATTGCAATCAGTTCATTACCTGCTTTGTCATCGAATTCCAGCTCGTTCGGGTCGCCGTGTAACTGAGTGCGAATACCGGATTTTGTCGTATTTTTCTCAACAAACGGTGGTTTATTCTTTTCCGTATAGACTTGGCCCGTCACGACAGGCGCATCAGGATCGCCATGTAAAAACGAAACAAGCACTTCGTGACCAACACGCGGGGTGAATTGACCGCCGTATCCGTTTCCCGCGAAGGGTTCTGAAACACGGATGTAGCCACTGTTGCTTGCCGCTTTGTCCCAAAAGAATTCGACCAACACCCGACCTTGATCATCACAGGCAATGTCGCCCGCTTTAGCGCCAGTTGATCCCACAACAATTGCATTATGAACGCCTGCGATAAGCGGCTTGGGCAACCGTTCAGGCGCAGGCACATGACTTACTGGAACGGCCTTGAAATGGCATGACAAATTGGTCTTGTCCAGTGGCGTGTAAACAATACTCGAAAGGATATAACGCCCTTCGATATCCTTGCTGCTCGTGCTCGCAATATCGATTTCTTGACCGAGATGCATAGCTGGATGAGCGCATAGACCTGATATCGCTAATTCAGGACGCTGGCTGGCCTGCATCAATGTTATGAGTTCGTTTTTCTTCAGGTCACCAACGATGACATGGCGGTATTCCAGCACACTTGGCGTTTCTGGCGATTTAGTCTCGCTTGATTTTTTTTCACCCGAGGCTACCGAACTGGCCTTGTCCGCGTCATAGTGGGTCAACTCAACCTTATCCGGCACAAGGGCACGCGTTAGATGTAGCTGTGTCGCTTCCATACGATTGACGTCTGAAAGCTCAACATCTGTTAATTCGATCGCTTCAAATCCGCTTGGAAATGGCTTGCTTACATCATGCAGCACCAAGGTTTCAGCAGATTTTCCGTTGTGATAGTAAAACGCCAATCCCTCTTCGGCGAGAATGCGTCGGCAAAACGCCAAGTCGTTTTCGTTGTATTGGATGACAGTGTCACGTTTCACCTTGGGAATCGTGCCTTCGACTTTAACCCTCGCAAGCCCGTTGCGTTTGAGCACTTCTTTCAAAATATCAAGCGACGTGGATTTTTGATAGATCGCGCTGTGAACGCTTAGCCCAAGAACCGCCAAAACTGGTTGAATCACAAACTGCAAATTTGCAGAGCCGGCCGCATCTAATGTGCGTTCAACTGACATAATGATACCGCTGAAACTGCGTGGTTCGATGTCTGAATAAACCGCCTTAACAAAGCTGATTTCACAGCTTTTTCCAACAAAGCTATCTAGTTTCGACTCTTGATCCAAAGCGGTGATCGCGTAGCGCGGCACTTCAGACAAGCTTTCCTCAATCATGTAACTCACGACATCCAAGTCGATTTTCTTATCAATAGATAACTTGACAAGTACTTGTTCTGCTTCAGGCATGTGGAATCCCATCGCTGTTTGCCGCAACTATCGCGCACATACCTCAAAAACCAACACAATTATATGGGTAGGCCGATAATTCAAGCAGCTCAATGGCTAAAGCGATCATTCCCCCGTTCTATCAAAACAACGTCAAGCCAACTGGAACCAACAAATTCCCGAGATGCCCGCGCGGTTGCAGCGGGCCAAAACTGAAAACACGTGGCGCTCATCTTGGGTAGAAGTGCGTGAAGCTAATTCATTTCGCGATCCTAACTTCACTGATCGAAGCCGTGTTTTTAACTTGTTAATCCGTATGGTTGCGCGAGATTTATAACTTGGAGATGCCCATGTCATTGCTAAGCAAGTTACTCTATCCTTTCGTTAGAAACGTCCAAAAATCTGCAACGGATTTTGGTGGTCATTGTACTTGGCAGTTCTCTCAGATGCGCGATCCGGTCGCGAGTATCATCGCAACCAATCCTGGGTCTGCAGAGGGTATTTGCGAAATGCTGTCTGCAAAATGGCTCGAAGGTCATGCAAATGATGCGCATATCGCCAATTGGATTATGTCTGGTGATGCGATTGACGCGAGCAAAGTACGCTACCTGATGCAATTGCTCCTTATTGGCACAACAGTGAACCGTTCGGCCATCATAGGGCACGCGGTGCGAGGCGGTACGATCGATCAGGATGAAGCGAGCAAACGCTGGCTTGCGGCCAAAGGTCGGCATGTGCGAAAGATACGAGACGTTCGTTTATTCCAAGCGGGTCTAACAAGCTTCTCAGATCTACTCAAACAATGCGTGCCTCGTTCTCAGCCGTTCTCGCAACCGATATCTCAAGACAATGAAAGACGCCGCTTGATCTGGTTCCGTGCTGCTCTTAAACGAGAGTACTATTCAATACCAATTGCGTACTAATGTCGAAGGCGTTATCGTCTGTTCCAAACAGTAAAAATAAATTCACTAGTTTGGGCCGCAAGCCTCTTGAAGCAAACAAAAGCGTTAGATGGAGTTGATAGATTGAGTGATACAGGTGATGCCGCAGAGTCGATTGCATGGACAATTGCAGAAGCCATTGGTGGCGAAATCGGAATTGGCGCACCAATTGTTTTGATACATCTTTATAGAGATGTCTTAAAGGAAGCTGATGGATTTGATCCTAAATCCCCCCCGAACCCTCTGTTTTTGTCGCATGGTTTCGACAATACTGACTCTCCGCGCACAACGCGCTATATGACAACACGCACATATAAAAATATAGGCGGAACATCACTCGCCGCCGCTGGAACGCTTGCCTCGCAAGCAACCCAAGTTGATGTGTCCGGCATTTTAATGCACACGAATGCGACCGGCTCTACATTAGCCCATATGAAGATGTTGCACGGCATCGCCAAGAAATACCCACGCAGTACCACGATCCAGGATTGGGTTAAGACCTGCATGACGGCCAAAGCATTCAAAGCAGGGATACGCGGAACACAACTTGCTGGTGCTGCGATCCCAATCGGCGCCGTCGGCATAACGACCAGTGTCGCTGCTACATTAGGAAAATTAGGTGTGAAATTAACCTATGGAACTGTCATCAACAGGGTCGCGATGGAACTTCACTGGCGCGCGAATGTTGAAATGAAACTGTCCACAATAGGCGGTGGACGTGCCACCAAAAATGCGAATGGTCCAGCCAGCGCAGTTATGTTCGAGATTTTCCGAAAGCGCGGCTTTACGCGTGTGTTCGGTCAATATGACGTGCCTGCTCTTATTTCAGAGTCCGGAGGTTGGTGGGCGCTACGTGATAAGTTATTGCTGATGTAACTATAGAATTGGATGCCTTTCGGTAGATAATATGAACAATTCCAATTTTCGAATAGGCATCTGGAACTCACAACACGTCGTGGAAAAAAGCGCGGCGACTGGCATTGCGCGCGCGCTATTGGAAAATGAATGTCACGTGATGGCACGGCTTGCGGGTGTGAACGCGCCCAGAATTATTGATGTTGATACAAGCAACTCTACACTCATTATGCGCCGCGCCTTTTTACCAGGAAGAACACTAGCTGAAACGCCTAAAGTTGAATGGCCAACCCTGCTCACTAAGCTAAAGGAAAACGTTGCAACCTCGCATTTGGCAGGCTTCATACATGGTGACCTTAAGCCAGAAAACTTAATCGTTAACGGGCGCAACATCACTCCGGTTGATTGGGAACATGCTTTGCAGATTGGACGAGGCATTGCCGATCTTCCGCTTCGCGCAGCATCTTTGGGAACCAGCGACCCTCGGCTCATCTGGGCCAAGGGTGTCGTTTCACGCGACCTTGATCACTACTCAATCGATCGGATGTTTGACATCTCTCACTAAGAACGCGCACGGATGTCTTTTAATGTTGATGCTCTTGTGGCGACGTACTTGAATTTCGTCAATTCGATAGCAATTGCAGAAAGCGAATCGGTTTGTGAGCGATACGTGAATCGCGACTTTTGTTAGGCTCAGACTAGGGCGATCTGAGCCTCCCCCTTTGAAGTGGTCCGCCCCTATAGTTAGGAAAGCGGAGGACCTGAGATGGCCATTAAGAGACCAAAGCCCGAAGAGATTGTCGTGAAGTTACGGCAGGTTGAAGTTCTGATGGGGCAAGGCATGCCTCGGATTGACGCAATCAGACAGATCAGTGTGACTGAACAAACCTATTATCGCTGGAAGAAGAAGTATGGCGGAATGGGCACGGAACAACTCAAGGAATTAAAGCGCCTTCAGAAAGAGAACGAACGTCTTCGGCGTGCAGTTTCCGACCTGACGCTGGATAAGTTGATCTTAAGGGAGGCCGCATCGGGAAACTTCTAAGCCCCTCGCGCAGGCGTGCCTGCATCAATCACGTTCGTAGTCAGTTCAAAGTTTCTGAGCGTCGTGTCTGCCGTGTATTAGGCCAACACCGATCCACGCAGCGGCGGTTGCCACAAGGGCGTGCTGACGAAGAACGCTTGGTTGCGGACATGATCGAGTTCACACGCCAGTACGGCCGATATGGCTATCGTCGGGTTGCAGCCCTGCTAAGAGACGCGGGTTGGCAGGTTAATGACAAGCGTGTCGAACGCCTATGGCGACGTGAGGGGCTTAAAGTGCCAATGAAGCAACCAAAGAAAGGACGGCTCTGGCTGAATGACGGATCATGTGTCCGTTTACGTCCCGAGTATCGTAATCACGTCTGGTCGTATGACTTCGTGCATCACCGGACAGATGATGGCAGGGCGTTTCGGACGCTTAACATCTTGGACGAGCATAGCCGAGAATGTCTGGCGATCCGAGTGAAACGAAAGCTGAACTCGACGGAGGTCATCGACGCTCTTACGGACCTGTTCATCTTGCGAGGTTTCCCTGCCTACATCCGTTCAGACAACGGCCCTGAGTTCATTGCTGAGGCCGTCAGAGATTGGATCAAAGCCGTGGGAGCCAAGACGGCTTATATAGAACCTGGATCACCCTGGGAGAACGGATACTGCGAAAGCTTCAACGGGAGAATGCGAGACGAGTTGCTGAACGGAGAAATCTTCTACTCGCTCCGAGAAGCCCAAATCATCATTGAAAGATGGAGGAACCATTACAACACCAAGCGACCACACAGTGCATTGGGCTAACGCCCGCCCGCGCCAGAGGCCATCATCCCGATGGACCAAAGGCCAATCATGCACTAACTTTCAAATTGGACCACTCAAGTGGGGCTGCTCAGCCGTGACAGGCACGCCGAAAACTTTCTCGCACAGCTCTAATGCAGGCTCGACCATGACCAAGCATTCTGCAGCATATGCGACACGCCCTTGTTTACGCAGAACTCTGCGCGCGCGGGAATGCTCGTTATTCGAGCGGGGCTGATCAACGAGCACGAAGAATTCGCGCCCAAAGCAAATGTCTATACGTCGCGCAAAATGAAGGCGACCGTGCTTGATGACACACTCAAAGCCTTCAACAAAATGCCCAGTTAAGCCTCACTGCCCCTCGCGATCTGCAGGGGCATTCATAGTTAACCGCAAGCGCGCGCCAAGGCTTGCTCCAGATCGTAGATCAGATCATCCGCCTCTTCGATCCCGATGGACAGACGCAGCAAACGCGGATGCACGGGAAAGCCTTCACCGGACACGGTTTTTCGGTGCTCCACCAGACTTTCCACTCCGCCAAGCGATGTCGCAGGATAAAACAACTCGCAAAATCGGGTCACATCAATCGCCGTTTGCTCCGTGCCTTTGATGATGATCGACATCATCCCCCCGAATTGCCCACCTGTCTGGCGCTTGGCAACCTCATGCCCCAGATCAGAAGCAAGACCGGGATACAGTACCGCCTCGATATGGGGATGCCCCTCAAAATGCATCGCTATCGCCATCGCGTTTTTGCAAGACCGTTCCACCCTTAGAAACAAGGTGCGCATGCCACGGATCAAAAGCCACGCATCTTGCGAATGCAGCACCGTGCCCTGCAATTTGCGCACCATGGCGATGTCATCCCAGAATTGCCCTGTCTCTTTCACCGACAGAACCCCTGCCGTGATATCAGAATGACCGTTAAGGTATTTGGTGGCCGAGTGGAAAGAGATGTCAGCCCCCAACTCCAGCGCACGGGTCATGGAGGGCGGCGTTGCGGTGCAATCTGCGATCAGCTTGGCACCCACCTCATGGGCAATCTCTGCGGCGGCGGCAATGTCAGTCACTTCCCAGTTGGGATTGTTGGGCGTTTCCACCCAAACCAGTTGCGTTTCCCCTGCCCGCACAGCACTCGCCAGCTCTCCTAGATTGCCCGCAGTATAATGACTAACTGTGATACGTTTGTTCTTCTCGTAGTTCTGAATTTGCTGCAAAACACCGTGATACATGACCTTGGGCACGACCACATGCGCGCCTGTGGGCAGGTGTTCAATCACGGCTGTGCAAGCCGACATGCCTGACGAAAACAAGAGCGACTCTGCACCATTCTCGAGTTCCGCAATGATCGCCTCTGCATGTACCGTCGTTTGGCTGCCATCGCGGCGATACCAATAGGGCTTGCGCACTTCGTAATTCTCATCACGCGCATAGGTGGCAGCGGGCTGGATCGCAGGCACGACCGCGCCTGTTTCCGCCTCCACAAAATGCAAGGCCTGCGCCACGCGTGTGACGATGGATTGCTTACGGTTGCTCTGATCGCTCATGGCTCGTGTTCCTCAATATTCAAATGTGACGCGCCATTGCGCTTTAACAATACCGCTCTGGCCCAACCCACTGCGCTGCGGAATAGCGATCCCCATGCGCCCAGCCCACAGGCAAAACTGCTTCGATCCGCGCAATACCCTCTTGGGAGAGGTCCATTTTACCGCCTGCAACCAGTTCTTTCAAATGCGCGATACTACGCGTGCCCGGGATTGCAATCACCTCTGGCCCTTGATGCAAGACCCAAGCCAGCGCGAGCGTCGCAGCCGACATCCCCATATCTGCGGCAAGCGCACAGAAATCAGCGTTGTAGCTATAGTTCGCACTCAAATGAGGCTCCATAAAGCGCGGATTTCCTTTGAGGAACGGCATGTCTTGAACCGCCGCCAGACTATGTGGCCGATCGGTCAGCAAGCTGCGCCCCACCGGCGAAAAGGCCACCAAAGACGCCCCAATGTCAGCGCAGGTCTGGATCAAACCCAGCTCGGGCGAGCGTGTTGACAGTGAATATTCCGATTGAACCGCCGCAATCGGGTGCACCGCATGAGCGCGACGCAAGGACGAGGGCGCGATTTCGGAGTAACCGATGGCTTTGATCTTACCCGCTCTGACGAAACCGGCCATGGTTTCTGTCACCTCTTCGATCTCGTGGCGAAGGTCACGACGGTGCACATAATAAAGATCAATCGCCTCAACACCGAGACGTTTCAGACTGTCATCCAGCTCTTGCGTAAGGTGCTCAGGCGCGTTGTTAAAACGGTGCTCAGGATCGCGTGTGATGCCAACTTTGGTAGCGATTGTGAACGGATTTTCGCCGCCACGCGCGCGCAGCCAATTGCCGATCACCGTTTCAGACCGCCCCATGCCATAGGCGTTAGAGGTATCGAGATGGGTAACACCCAGCTCCAAACAGGCGTCCAGAACACGCGCAGAATCCGCGTCATCCGCGGGTCCGTAAAAATCCGTGAATGACATCGCGCCATAGCCGATTGCACTGACCGTTGGCCCGCTTTGTCCCAATTTGCGTTGCTTCATTCGCCTGCTCCATTCGCGCGTTTGCCCAAAGGTATTTGGTTTGCGCGCCGCTTTGCAAGCGCTGTTAAAACGGCGCGTGACCTTGTCGCCTGTGATGCTTGCAACACCCAGCTTGTTCTGTTCCGCCGAGCGGCGTAATTCATTCACAAAACCCAAGCCAGATCGAATTTTCTGTGTAATATTAAGCCCTCAGATGAATCTGCGCTGCACAAAAGTTTGCCGAGAGTCGCGGTCTAAGAGGTTTACTCACACGCTGAAAAGTAGCCACAGCATGGCTATCAAAATGAAAACCGTCGTCACCTACCGCGCGAGCGCGAAGTGTCCAACACATTCGTGCACAGAAACCCATGAGCGTAATTTGCACGGCGTGATCGACGAACCAATTGAGCGCAATGGCACTAACCTCGGCCACACGCAAACCGAAGCCGCGATGACTGCTTTGATCGCCTGCACAAATGTGGTCGGCGCGGCGTTCTGATTCAGGACGAAATCGACGTACCGTTTACTGCAATCACTTTGACGATGAATTGCAAAACCGAGGCGTCCCAAGCGGACTTGGATCACGTCGGTGATGAGACCACCAAATACTGCGCGATTGCGAAACCGTTTTCAGCCGCAGGGACCGATGTGACGGTGAATTCAGTCAAAACCGACTAGGCTTTTTGTGGGCTCCGCGGCGCTTTATATCCGCATGCGAGGCACATCGTTTGGATCAAGTTTCAGCTCCATCAAGAACGGGCCCTTGCGCGCTGTCATCGCATCAATCGCACTCTCCAGCTCTTCCGTGTCGGACACCTCGACACCCTCCCCACCCAGGGACTGCGCTACCTCTGCAAAAGAGGGCCAATTAAATTCTGTCAGGCTCGGGTCCATTTTGCGATCGATAAACTGAATATGTTCTGCCCCATACGCGGAATCGTTCGCGATAATCACAATCAGATCGAGCCCAAGACGCACAGCCGTATTAAACTCATTGATCCCGCCCATCATAAAGCCACCATCGCCGCTAAACATCACCACAGGGCGTTCGGGTGCGCCAAGCCCTGCGCCAATCGCTTCTTGCAGGCCCAATCCAATCGCTCCGAAATTCACAGTAGCAACAAAGCTTTGCGGGTTAGGCGCAGAAATGCGGCACCAGACCTCGGTCATGAAACGCCCGCCATCAGAGACTAAGACACGATCCTTCGGCAAAGCCTCTTCCAAGCGACCCAAAGCATGAACATAATTCACAAATCCTTCGGTGTTCTTTTGCGACCCAACCGGATGCGCGGTCAACGCGGGCACATCAAGTTCGCGGGTAAATCCACTTGCCGCGATCTCCGCCTCGTTGAGCCACCACAGGATCGTTTCTGCCGTCAGCCCGGCATCTGCCACCAAAGCCGCGTCAGGATGCAGGCCGCCGCCAATCGCTTCGGGCTCCACATCAATCTGCACGATGCGCTTGTCTTTCATCAACTTGCCACGATCCGTTGTGAAATCATGCAAAGCGGTGCCAAAACATATGATGCAATCCGATTGCGCGATCAGATCATATGCGGCAGGCGTCGACAGCGTGCCAAAGATGTCGATGTTATAGGGATGATCGTTGAACAATCCCTTGGCTTTCAGGGTTGTCGCCAACGGCGCCTCCAGCCGATCCGCGAGCGCAATCAGTTGATCGCGCGCATGGATCGCGCCCGCCCCTGCAAGGATCAAAGGTCGCCGCGCAGAGGCGATCATCCCAATCGCATTGTCTAGCGTATCCCCTTCAGCCACGCCGCCGGGTGCTGTGAACACGTCCAGTACTTGCATGTCATGCGTCACCTCTTGCCACATGAAATCCGCGGGCATGTTCAGCACGATTGGGCGGCGTTCCACCTGCGCACGGTAAAAGGCGCGCGCCACGTCCTTGCCCGTGGTCGCGGGCGACCGGAGTTGTTCGAACCCTGCCCCGCTGGCTTTGACGACCTCCCGTTGATCAATGCTTTGCAAATGGCGCGGGTTATCGACGGGCGTGTCCCCCACAAGTAAAACCATCGGCACATGCCCCCTTGCCGCTTCTGTCAGCGCCGTCATCGCGTTGGTTAACGCGGGTCCATGGGTGATCGTCGCCACGCCCACTTTGCCCGACACATGCGCGTAAGCCAGCGCCATCAAGACTGCGCTCCCCTCGTGCGCGGCTGGAATAAAGCGGCCCCCATGCTCGCGTACAAATGCGTCGACCATGAAGAGGTTCGCATCGCCCATGAGGCCGAACATAGTGTCGACGCCATGCTCTTGCGTGGCGCGTGCGATGGATTGGTAGACGTGGGTGGTGGTCATTTTGGGGCGCTCCTGCTGGGGTTGGTGACGTGGGTAGCAGATGTGACATGCGGGGATGACGCAAAAATCCTATTTTCAGGTATAAATATGCGGGATTTATTTGAAAAATGTCCAATGTTTGCGAAAAATTACCTGCACACCGCAAAGCAATGCGCTAAATAGTGTTTGGGCACCCGTGTGCGTGACTTGGCTATGAGGCTCTCAAAAGATAAAGAACGACCGCAATGTGGACATAGTTGCCATTGGAAGTGCATACGAAACCTAATTGTGTATAGTGTCATCATGGCGAGACGAACTGAACTTCAAGGCATCTGCAACGATCTGTTGTCTACATTCGTTAGTCGGAATAATGACTTAAATGGTTACTGGGCTTTGGGCCAGTACAGCGCTTGGCTTGAAGAAGAACAGATAAGTACAATTAAGGTTTCGGTGGTTGGAACCAAGACAATCAACGAAAAACCGCAAATCTCTGTAACATCACAATATTTCAGTGAAATTCTTAAAAATATGTTATCCGGTCACAAACTGTATGCTGGCTGGGTGGCGGATGGCTACATCACGATTGAAAGCGTGAATACTAGACAGCTTAGATGTTCAGTTGGCTTAATTTCTGATCTTGGGCGCAAATTTCAATCCACTCGATCTTTAGCCGTTAGCAGGCATGATCCTAGCCGAGAATTGAGACGTCACTTCAATAATTGGGTCATCAACAACAAACGCGAAAAAGTATAGGTTTGGCCTCCAAGAAAACTTAACGTCTCCATCCACTTCCCCTCCCCCACAAACGCAAAAAGCCCCCGCATCACGCGAGGGCCTTTCTAAATCTTAAACCGTTAAGCCTGTAGCTTACTCGTCCGCGTCTGCTTCCGCAGCAACGCGTGCTTTGTCAGCTGCGCCTTTCGCGTCTACGTCACGGTCAACCAGTTCGATGATAGCCATAGGCGCCATGTCACCGTAGCGGAAGCCCGCTTTCAGAACGCGTGTGTAGCCGCCTGGGCGGTCTGCGTAGCGTGGGCCAAGGATGTCGAACAGTTTTGCAACGTCCTTGTCTTCCTTCAACTGAGCCGCAGCCTGACGACGCGCGTGCAGATCGCCGCGCTTGCCGAGTGTGATCAGCTTGTCCATGATGCGCTTGAGTTCTTTTGCCTTAGGCAAAGTTGTCTTGATTTGCTCATGCTCGATGAGCGAGCCTGCCATGTTCGACCAGAGCGCTTTACGGTGCTCGTGAGTACGATTTAGGCGGCGGTAACCTTTTGCGTGACGCATGTGTCTTCTCCAAATATATGCCCTCTACGGGCTGTTTTGCTTTGTCTGGCAGCGGGTGCGTACTCCACTACTCTCCTTGGGGCGGTGTGCCCGGGTCGTAAAGTGAGGTGCGTCAGATGACGCACCTTACCAATTCTTAAAAGGCGTCTTCGAATTTCTTCGCAAGATCTTCGATGTTGTCCGGTGGCCAGTCCTCAACGTCCATGCCTAGGTGCAAGCCCATACCTGACAGCACTTCTTTGATCTCGTTCAAAGACTTGCGGCCGAAGTTTGGCGTGCGCAGCATTTCTGCTTCGGTTTTCTGGATAAGATCGCCGATGTAGACGATGTTGTCGTTCTTCAAGCAGTTCGCGGAACGTACGGAAAGCTCCAGCTCGTCCACTTTCTTCAGCAGAAGTGGGTTGAACTCAAGACCATCATCCTCATCCTTCGCGGATGCGGATTCGGGCTCGTCGAAGTTCACGAAGATAGACAGCTGATCTTGCAAAATGCGCGCCGCGTAAGCAACCGCATCATCAGGCGTCAAGGAGCCGTCTGTTTCGACTTTCATCGTAAGTTTGTCATAATCGAGCACCTGGCCTTCGCGGGTCGGCTGCACGTCATAAGAAACCTTCTTAACAGGCGAATAGATCGCATCGATCGGTATAAGACCGATTGGCGCGTCTTCTGGCTTGTTCTTCTCAGCAGCCACATAGCCCTTGCCCGTATTCACGGTCAGTTCCATATACACATCTGCACCATCGTCGAGGTGACAGATCACGTGCTCACGGTTGAGAACTTCGATGCCAGCGCTGTCGGAAATGTCACCCGCGGTGACAATGCCTGGGCCCTTTGCATTGATTGAAAGACGCTTGGGCCCTTCAACTTCCATGCGCAAGGACACGCCTTTGAGGTTCAAAACGATGTCTGTGACATCTTCGCGAACGCCCGCAACCGAAGAGAATTCGTGCAAAACGTTGTCGATCTGTACCGATGTGATTGCAGCGCCCTGAAGCGAGCTCATCAATACACGGCGCAGCGCATTACCAAGCGTGAGGCCAAAGCCGCGCTCAAGGGGTTCCGCAACTACAGTCGCTTGACGACCGGCATCATTGCCTGGCTTTACATCAAGCTGTGTTGGCTTGATCAATTCTGCCCAATTTTTGTGGATCATACGTCCCTCCATCCTTGTTTCGACCTCATGTCCAAAAGACCAAAACGCTCGAGGTTAAAATGACGAAGCAGAGGCCACGCGGACACGCAGCCTCTACCATAGAAATTAGTGCTTAGACGCGGCGGCGCTTTGGTGGGCGGCAACCGTTGTGAGCCATAGGCGTCACGTCACGGATGGACGTGATGTTGAAGCCTGCCGCTGCCAACGCACGGAGCGCGGATTCACGACCAGAGCCTGGGCCCTGCACTTCAACTTCCAGCGTTTTCACGCCGTGCTCAGCGGCCTTACGGCCAGCATCTTCAGCAGCCATCTGCGCCGCATACGGCGTGGACTTACGTGAGCCTTTAAAGCCCATCGTGCCCGCAGAGGACCAAGAGATCGCGTTACCCTGAACGTCAGAGATAAGGATCTTGGTGTTGTTGAACGAAGAGTTCACGTGAGCAACGCCAGCGGCGATGTTCTTGGAGACCTTCTTTTTGGTGCGTTTAGCTTCGCGTGCCATAAGTCAGTCCTCCCTTATTTCTTCTTACCAGCAATGGCCTTTGCAGGACCTTTGCGAGTACGAGCATTTGTTGATGTACGCTGGCCACGAACGGGCAGGTTACGACGGTGACGCAGGCCGCGGTAGCAACCGAGATCCATCAAACGTTTGATGTTCATCTGCGTCTCACGGCGAAGATCGCCTTCAACGTTGTAAGTTGCGTCGATGTGCTCGCGAACCGCGAGAACTTCCGCATCGGAGAGCTCGTTAACGCGACGTGTTTCGTCGATTTTAACAGCTTCGCAGATGGCTTTAGCAGAGGCAGGGCCAATACCAGTGATATATGTGAGGGCGATCGGGACCCGTTTATGGGTCGGGATGTTTACGCCGGCAATACGTGCCACGTGGTGCATTCCTTTTCGTTGCGAGTCCGTAGTTCCGGACCCTTTTTTCACAACATAAAGCCCAGGGCGTTTGCGCCGAGGGCTTAAGCTGATCAGGTGATCGACCGAATCAAAACGCGCGTGTTTCGGCCATGTATTCCCGTAGGGGATGGCGCTGCTTAGGCCCAGTCGACAGCAAGGTCAAGACCCCTCTAAACCTTATTGGAAAGGCCCGACCCTGAAGCTGCTTGCTTAGCTAATTCTATAGTTGCCGATCTGAACACCACGCACATCAGCCTGAGTCACATCTTCCAGTACCGCAACGAGGCGACCCTCAACCAAAATATGTGTATCAGAGCCATTAGCAACAAGGTCAAGATCATACTCACCCGAACGCATAGGTGTATCGGCTTCAACAAAGACCACGATGGACTCATCCGCAGGATTATAGTCCGATATCGTCACCGCATCAGCGCTGCCCGATTGCACAAAAATGTGGAAGCCATCCATTCCAGCGCCCCCCTCCAATGTGTCGCAATCATCACCCACCAACAGATCGTTGCCGAACCCACCGAACAAAATGTCAGCACCTGGATCCAGTTCATGATCACGCGCATCGACGGTGTCGTTGCCCCCATCGCCCCTTAACGTGTCTTCCCCTAGATGATCGACTAGAGTGTCTTGGCCGTTGCCGCCCCTGATGAAATCATCACCTGCGCTTTCAGCAGCAAAAGAAGCGATTAGTCGGTCATTGCCATCGCCAAGAAAAATACTGTCATCACCACGCCACCCAATACCCACGTCTTCACCGTCAGTGCCAAAAATCCGATCACTCCCATCGGTTCCCGTCACTAATTCACCCGAAAACTGGGGCATCACAATCTCTTCGGCATAATCTTCGAAATCCTCGCGGGTATCGATATCTTGCTCCCAAGCGGCTTCGAAAGCACCGACTTCTTCAGCTGTCGTCGTTTCGCCCGCATAGGGTTCACTCCAAGTCAGAGGCCCTGTTTCGTCGTCAACAACCAACAACGTGTTGGTGTTGGTGAGAGTGCGCTCCCCAAGCTCTTCAATTACCTGAGAGTCATTGTCGAGTGATGGATCGGCGAGTTCATCAACGTCGTTGTTCTCGCTTGTGGATGAGGAATAGTCACCGCCAGAGCCAAACAAATCGCCTCCAAAGATCGCAAAAAGGGCAAAGAAGCCCAGCAAACCAAATATCGTCTATCCCACCTTCAAATTAATGAGGAAAATAGATACTTAACAAGCCCGTACGTAACAACGAACAAAACTGGAAACGCAGTGTTTCCAGTTTCGCTAAAATCAAACGCATTCTTGGGGCAGGTTGTTAACTTAAAACACCCGCAATATCTGCCTTCACGCCGTCCATAGTCCCAAGCCCATCGACACCCTTAAGCATACCTTTTGCGTGGTAATACCCGATCAGCGGAGACGTTTGTTTGTAGTACGCCATCAAGCGGATCTTAAGGCTTTCAGCGTTGTCATCTGCACGGGCAGTCCCGCCTGCGGCAACCGCTTCAGCGGCGCGACCAACGATGCGGTCAACCAAGACTTCGTCGTCCACTTGCAGCTCGATCACGTAATCAAGCGTCTCACCCTGTTCTGCCATCAACGCACCCAAAACATCGGCCTGCGCTAATGTGCGTGGGAAACCGTCGAAAATGAAACCGCCGGCCTTATCGCCCTGCAATTTCTCGCGAATCAAACCGATCACGATCTCGTCCGTGACCAGATCACCGCGTGCCATGACATCTGCTACGACCTTGCCCATTTCGGTGCCGCTGTCTTTTGCTTCGCGCAACATATCCCCAGTGCTGAGCTGGATCATGCCACGTTCTTCAACAAGCATAGCGGCTTGTGTACCTTTACCCGCGCCGGGAGGTCCTAGCAGAATAATATTGGTCATCGGCGAATTGGACTCCGTTTCTTGCGTCCCTTGCCGCTCTTACCGCGCAGCTGGGATTTTTGAATCAAACCTTCGTACTGGTGTGCCAGCAGATGGCTTTGGACTTGCTGAATTGTATCCATGGTTACGGATACAACGATCAAAACCGACGTTCCACCAAAATAGAAGGGTATGGCGAATTGGCCGCGGATGATTTCTGGCAACAAGCAAACCAAAGTGAGGTAAGCAGAGCCCAGAACCAGCAAGCGTGATACCACAAATTCAAGATACTCAGCCGTTTTCTTGCCAGGGCGCACACCGGGGACAAAGCCGTTCTGGTTCTTCAAATTGTCCGCAACATCATCGACCTTGAAGCTGACATTAAATGTATAAAAGAACGTGAAGAAAACAATCATCGCAGCAAAAAACAACAGGTACAGGGGCTGACCCGGTCCGAAGTATGCCAAGAGCGTAGACATTACAGGGCCCGTCGAGTTGCCCGAGAATGTAGAAATCGTCGCTGGCAAGAGCAGCAAGGATGATGCGAAGATCGCAGGAATAACACCAGCAGGGTTAACTTTAACTGGTAGGTGCGAGCTGGAGCCCTCCTGTACGCGCATACCAACTTGGCGACGCGGATATTGGATATGGATCTTGCGCAAAGCGCGCTCCATAAAGACCACAAACGCAATGGTGACGACCACCATTAAGATAACGCCCACGATAACCGCAGGGCTGATTGCGCCAGAACGACCGGATGCGAAGAACTGTGCCAAAGCAGCTGGAACTTCGGCAATAATGCCGACGAAAATAATTAGGGAAATACCGTTACCGATGCCGCGCGCAGTGATCTGCTCACCCAGCCACATCAGGAACATCGTGCCGCCAACCAGCGTGATCAAACATGCAGCGCGGAAATATAGGCCACCTTCAGTGACCAAACCACCTGCCTCAAGCGATACCGCAAGGCCATAAGCCTGCATCGTCGCCAAAGCCACGGTGCCGTAGCGTGTGTATTGGTTGATCTTCTTCTGGCCCTGCTGGCCCTCTTTCTTCAATTGCTCAAGCTGCGGCACCATGGAGGTGAGCAACTGAACAATAATAGAGGCCGAGATATAGGGCATAATGCCCAGCGCAAAAATGCCCATACGGCCCAAAGCACCACCTGTGAACATGGAAACCATGCCACCAATGCCCTGCCCTGCGCTTTCCATAAATTCACGCAGCGCGGCGCCATCAATTCCAGGGACAGGAATAAACGTGCCCAATCGATAAACGATAAGCAAACCAAGCGTGAATAGGATGCGATTGCGAAGGTCAGTGGCTTTGCCAAGGGCGGCCCAACTCGTGTTGGCTGCCATTTGTTCTGCTGCGGATACCATGAAGGCTCACTTTCGAATAAAAAACGCCGCCCTGTGCGTTTTCAGCGCAAGGCGGCATTTAGGAAAACGTCTAATGTTACTTAGGGGCTAGGCTGCCCCGTCACAACCTCTTATTCAGCCGCTGCTGCTTTTGTGACCGTGAGTGAGCCACCCGCTTTTTCCACCGCTTCGACCGCTGCTTTAGACGCACCTGTCACTGTGATGTTTAGCTTGGACGTCACTTCGCCCTTCGCGAGCACGCGAATGCCGTCTTTGATGCGACGTACGAGGCCGGAAGCTACAAGGCTCTCCTCGGTAATCGCAGCTTTCGCGTCGATCTTGCCTGCGTCTACAAATTTCTGGATCAAGCCCAAGTTCACAACGGAGTGTGTTTTGGCGTTGATGTTGTTGAAACCACGCTTTGGAAGACGTTGGTAGAGCGGCATCTGGCCACCCTCAAAACCCTTGATCGCTACACCTGAGCGGGATTTTTGACCTTTGATACCGCGGCCACCGGTCTTACCCATGCCGGACCCCACACCGCGACCAATACGCTTGCGTCGTTTCGTGGCACCTGGATTGTCATGCAGTTCATTCAGTTTCATGTCGCTTCTCCTTTGCCGGATGCGACCCCCAGCGACGGGAGTGGCCGAACACGGCGTTGATTGATTCGTACGTGGCACGGATAGCCACTGGCGGGCGTATAGTCGGGGTGGGAGTTTGTGGCAAGGGGGGATGGGTGTATCGTTGGATCGTTCAGATACTTCTATGTAAGCTGTGCGGACGAAGCGGTCGCTCAGTACATATTTAATTATGTCCACTTTTGGAAACGCCTCTTGAATGGTGGAATATTCTCGGGAGTGACAACCTGAATATGAGATACGCTTGTATAAACGGGCATGACCATGAGCTTGTGATGATGCAAGAAAGCTTGGAACACGTTTAGTAAATCCTCGCGCAGATCGTGGTGCAGGACAAAACTAAGTCGCCCATCTTCGATAAGCCGCCTATTGTCGTCATCCAGATCGTGGGCCACGTATATGTCAGGCAATGACGCGTTCTGGTCGAGAGCATTCAAAATCGCCGTGTTACCACCACCCATCGAATATACGGCACGTACTTCGTCCAGACCTGCGATAACACTTTGCATGATGCGTGATGTTTTACCATGTACGCCGCTGCCCCCACTTGCATCTATGATGCGTAGGCTTGGGCACAGCCGGACCAGAGTCTCCTTAAACGCAACTTCTCGTTCTTCCTCCCCCAAAAAGCGATCATTGCTTCTTGATGTCAGGACCGTCCCGTCACCGTCGCCGATTGTTCTCGCAATCAGGTAGGCTGCTGTACGACCTGCGCTTTGATTATCAAGGCCGACATAGGCAAGGCGCTTTGTCGTGTTCAGGTCAGTGACCAACGTAATAACAGGAATGCCCGATGCGATCAATTGATTCACGGCTGCTCTGATGGTCGGCAGATCACGCGCTTTAATGCACACGCCGTGGCTGCCCCGTTTGGCGATGCGCGACAAAGCTGCGGTGACATCGTCCTCGGTCATGGTCTCTTGGGTTTGGAACCTTGGGCGGCACACAGCGCTTCCAATCGATGGCAAGACCTGTTCCGCAGCTTGCTGGACTTCACGGCTAAAACGCGTTGGCGCTTCAATTACAAAATCGAAAAACAGACGTCGCCCCCGGGCAGCCAATTGTACCTCTTGGCCCTCAAGTTCTGAAATGGCTGCAGCAACACGTGCCTTTGTTTGCGGACTGACATTGGCGCGATTGTTTATCACGCGATCGACTGTCGCGGTACTGAGCCCCGACTGTCTGGCAACTTCTTTGATGGGAAATCGATGCGTCATTTGATGTGTTCTTGATGTATTTTAGAAAGCAAATCAAGGTTTCAGTGCTGCATATTCGAGTAAGCAGAGGGAGATTTTCTATGAACGACCACATCGAAATTGAAGTAGGGTATTTTGAGAGCGCCGCATGTGACCTCAACGCATTCACTGCACTTATTGATCAAACGGCCAACCCATCAACCGTTCCGCACGCCGAAGACATTCAAAAGAATGTCCCAATTTATGACATGTCCAGATTGCGCCCGTCGCTTGAAGGCAAAGAGCAACGTCGCGCAATTATGGCTGAATGGGCGCATGTCCTCCGGGCGGGCGCAGGTGTTCTGGTTCTGCGCAAGGCCTATGAGGATACTGCGGTTCTGGACGAGGCCACTGCGATCTATGAACAGATCATTGCTACCGAAAAGCTGGCCAGCGGTGGCGGCGGTGACCATTTCGCAGCATCGGGATCCAATGACAGGATATGGAATTCCTTACAGAAACTCTGCGAAGAAGAACCGGAGGTGTTTTTGCGCTACTTCGCCAACACGTCCATCGCTGCAGCCTGCGAAGCATGGCTTGGTCCAAACTATCAAATGACCGCGCAGATCAATTTGGTTCACCCCGGCGGTGCAGCTCAGCAAGCCCACCGAGACTATCACCTCGGCTTTCAGACGGCTGACATCAGTGCGGAATATCCCGCACACGTTCATGACCTTTCGCCTGCTCTGACGCTGCAAGGAGCCATCGCGCATTGTGACATGCCGGTCGAAAGTGGCCCGACAAAACTCTTGCCGTTCTCACAGCTCTACCGCGCAGGCTATGCCGCCTGGAGACGGGATGATTTCAGGGCGCTATTTGAAAAGCGATACATTCAATTGCCACTCGCACAAGGGGATGCTCTTTTCTTCAACCCAGCGCTCTTTCATGCGGCTGGGGCAAATACGAGCAGTGACATTCACCGAATGGCCAATTTACTGCAAGTGTCGTCTGCATTCGGGCGTGCAATGGAAACGGTAGAGCGCGCAAAGATGTGCAAACTGCTATACCCCTATGCGTTGGCCGCACACCAGAACAACACATTAGAGGTTTCAAACCTAAGGGCTGCAATTGCTGCTTCCGCAGAAGGGTATTCATTCCCAACCAATTTGGATCAAGATCCCCCAAAAAATGGGCTTGCACCTGAAACACAACAGGCGCTGTTTGCGCGCGCACTTGCTAAGGGTTTTGATCTTCAGAAATTTGAATCGCTTCTGGATAAGATGCACATCAAGCAATCAGCATAGCCTCACACTACCTAAACGGAAATATCTGACGGTTTTTTCGACTCGGCATGCAGAGCCACCATTCACCGCTCCGCAGAAATTAGGTAATGTGGGCTCGAAGCATGCGTAATTGGGCTACCCTCTATTCTGAGGTCGAGCTCCCGATAGGATCACAGGATATCTGTGAACAAGGGAGATAGAAGATGGAATATTTTGCCGGAATAGACGTATCGCTGCGATCCTGTGCGCTTTGCATTGTTGATGGCAAGGGAAACGTGCTGCTTGAACGAGAGCTGCCTTGTGAGGTCAGCGACATCGCTGAATGCCTTCGCGCATTTCCCTATCCGATTGAACGGGTTGGTTTTGAGGCTGGTACGATGAGTCAGCATCTGTTCTTTGGCCTGACCAAAGTAGGGTTTGACGTCGTTTGTATGGAGGCGCGTCAGGTCAATGCCGCGCTTTCAGCAATGCGCAACAAGACAGACAAGAATGACGCACGCGGCATTGCTCAAGTCCTACGCACCGGCTGGTTCAGCCCTGTTCACATGAAGAGCCGCGAAGCGCATGGCGTCCGTGCCTTGCTGAGCACCCGCAAAGCGCTTCTGAAGAAGACGATGGATCTTGCCAATGAGGTTCGTGGGCTGTTGAAGGTTTTTGGTATTCGCCTCCCAATGACCGTGAAGCACGGCAGCTTCGACGGTGTCGTGCGACCGTTGATCGAGATGGACGAGGTTTTGGTCCATGCTTTGGTGCCGCTGTTGGATGCACGCGTCGCCCTGTACGAACACTTTTTGGAGCTAGATCGCAGGGTCAAACGCGCCGCCAGCCAAGATGAGGTTTGCATGCGGATGATGACGGTGCCAGGCGTCGGACCAATTGCATCTCTCACCTTCAAAGCGGCTGTCGATGATCCGACGCGCTTCAAACGGTCACGGACTGTTGGTGCGCATTTTGGTCTGACACCGCGACGCTACCAGTCTGGTGAACATGACAATCCTGGCCGCATATCGAAAGCTGGGGATCGAGATGTACGCGCAACTTTGTACGCTGCAGCCAACGCTTTGCTTATGCGTACGATGGCGGGGTCCCAGATCAAGTCATGGGGCATGCGTCTGGTGCGCACCAAAGGGCGTCGTCGCGCTGTTGTTGCCGTCGCCCGCAAACTCGCCGTCTTGCTCCACAGGATGTGGACGGATGGCACCGAATTCCGTCAGGAGAACGTAGGAGGCATGGCATGATCTGAACAGCCGGGCCCCAATCCTGACGGGGTCGTCCCTCACCGGACGAGGTTCGTGGAAGAAGCCGAAAATGTCTGCTGCGCATCTTGAAGCGCGTCTCAAAGCAAGGCTCTCCGCGTCCGATCCGACATATGCGTGCAGCGGTGCCAACACGGCATCAACCAGACTGCGAAGAGAAGCGTGACCCGGATGAGTGACAATGACCCGAAAGAAAGAAGGAAAATGAGCTTGACCCAAACACCCAATTAGAGAAGGAGACGTTAAACAACTAACGGCTTCCCTCCCCCATCAAACCAACTACCCAGCCCCAACCCTCACAAAACCGGACCTATCCAAATGGCGCAGAAATCCACGATCTATAAAGTCGAACTCAGCGTCTCTGACATGGATCGGCATTATTACGAGACCCACAAACTCACCATCGCCAAGCATCCATCCGAAACCGATGAACGCCTGATGGTGCGCGTGCTGGCCTTTGCGCTTAACGCACATGAGCATTTGGAAATGACCAAGGGCCTCTCGAGTGACGATGAACCCGACATCTGGCAAAAAAGCCTAAGTGGCGAGCTGGAGCTTTGGGTTGCACTTGGTCTACCCAGCGAAAAGATCGTGCGGCAATCCAGTGGGAAATCGAAGCAAGTGATCGTCTATTCTTATGGCTCCACCTCGCAAATGTGGTGGGATAAGATTAAAAACAGCACCACGCGGTTCGATAATCTGAAGGTCGTGAACCTTGCTGAGGCTGAAACGCTTGAATTAGAGAACCTCGCCAACCGTTCCATGAAAGTGCAAGTGAATATCCAAGAGGGCGATGTGATGTTAAGCGTAGATGACTACATCGTTTACGTCACGCCGAACGTCTGGAAGTAAGCGCGTTGCAGATTAATTCGGCTTGGCACGCACCAAATTAAGGGTGCCAAGAAGAACCAGCCAAATATTCATGCCCCACCACATCGGCTCAAAATCAGCAGTCACAATCCAAAAAGAAATCGCCATAAGACCGGCGCACAACATTAACACGGCCGCAATGATCTCAAGTTTGAATTTCAGCGCTCCCGAAACACGAGCAAATCGCGCGCTCAAACCAATAAGAGCAAACGCAATATCAATTGGGAAAAATGACCAATTCCAAGCGATGACCAAGGGGTTTTCATAATCAGAATACATCAGCGCAGGATCAATCGAGACTAGTTCAAGTGTAAGCCCTATGGCCAAAGCCCAATAGATCAACATTGCAATCTCTGTCAGCGCTGTTGCAGTTTTCAATATGACCTTACCTTTTGCCGCTCAACTTATTTTCGGCCTCAAAAACTTGCCTTGTGCAGCGTCACCCACCATAAACACATCATAGCGCGTTGATTTACCGATGATCTGATGTGAGCACGCGCGAACACCGACCATCGGATCGGCCTTCGCGGGCCACTTCAGAACCACCCTTTTCAAGGCGCACTCCAAGGCCACGCGCAGTAAATCAGTGGCGTCTTCATCCGTGCCAACAATCTCGCGCACTTGGCGCAATTCACGTTTCACCAGCGCAGAATTCTTACGCGGCGGATGCATCGGATCGATTAAGATCGCGTCGGCTGTCAAATTAGGCAAGAGATCTTTTGCGTCGCCGTGAAGCAGCGTCATGCGCGCCATGATATCTGCGAAATCGCCCCCCTCTTGCGTCGCGCGTGCCATCGCGTCTTCAAGCAACGCGTGCATCTTGGGGGAGCGTTCGATCAGCGTCACATCAGCCCCCAAAGAGGCCAGCAAAAACGCATCTCGTCCAAGACCCGCCGTTGCATCAATCACAGTGGGAGTCTTGCCCGCGCGCAGGCCCATCGCCTTGGGCAATTCCTGCCCGCGCCCGCCGCCAAAGCGGAGGCGATGCGCGACAGGGCCGTTCACGAAATCCACGCGTAACTCTGGATGTGTTTGCGTCATGCCCTGCTCACCGCGCGCATCCTTTTCAAAGTGTTAACGCGCAATACGCTAAAACAGGGCCTGAGCTCAAGAACGGCACGATCCACGATCCCATCTTGTTTAAAACTAACGGTAAACATTCCGGTCAAGATGCCCCTGTTTTAAAACAGACCCAAAGCACTGCTTTGGATGTGATCAACAGATATGTTCTCGGCAGGCCTGCCACACCGTTTACCGCCCCACACTCACGCCTCCCTGCCAGCACTCCATGCTACGCGGGGCGTTTGGCGTACTTAAGAGGTGAAAAATCTGCGCGCCTCTGCTTATCTCCGAGCGTGGATATCACAGCTCTCGGCTTTTACGCCCTTGTGTGCGGTGTGCTTAGCGTCGCAGCCCCTCGTTTTGGCGCAGCTTTCGTGCGCTTCGGACTAGGTGCCGCGATTGGCGTTCTTGCGGCGCTGATCCTGCCATCGCCGCGTGTCATACTCGGCCTCTAGTCGCGTGCTCCTGCGAAACGTGCCTGCCACTCTTCACGCTCGTCATCAGTAATCTTGCGGAAGGTCACATCGGGCACAGTAAACGCATCCCCCACAGCCAAACTTCCAAGCGCCGCGCTGATATCATCCGGCCACTGTGCATCATCCGTATGCATCGCCTTCATCAAATCCTCTGCCGCATCGGGAATGAACGGCGCTGACAGAACCGCATAAAGACGGATCAAGTTCAAAGCCAAACGGATCTGCGCCGCCGCCTGTTCGGGGTCCTCTTTGAACGTCACCCAAGGTGCCGCCGCTTGCAAATACTCATTCCCCGCCACCCAGATCGCGCGCAATTCAGACGCGGATTTGCGTACTTCCATGGCATCCATGTGGCCCTCATAGGCGCGCACACGAGTTGTGAGTTCCGCGATCAAAGCCTCTTCCTGTGCGCCCCATGTGCCGCCCTCCGGCACCACCTCTCCGAATTTGGAGCGGCAGAACTTAGTCACGCGCGAGACAAAGTTGCCAAGTACATCCGCGAGATCCTTGTTCACAGAGGCTTGGAAATTCTCCCACGTAAATTCGCTATCGCTGCTTTCTGGCACGTGGCTCAGGAGCCACCATCGCCAATAATCGCTCGGCAAGATCGCCAAGGCTTGATCCATAAACACACCGCGCCCGCGAGAGGTAGAGAACTGACCGCCATCATAGTTGAGGTAGTTCAAGCCCTTGATGTAATCGACCAGCTTCCATGGCTCGCCCGAGCCTAGGATCGTCACAGGGAAGCTCAAAGTATGAAAAGGAATGTTATCCTTGCCCATGAACTGGGTGTAGCGCACATCCTCCGCCCCCATATCGGTCCGCCACCAACGCTGCCAATCCGCGTCGCTCAGACCGTTTGCATCGGCCCATTCCTTCGCGCAAGCGATGTATTCAATCGGCGCATCAAACCACACATAAAAGACTTTGCCCTCCATGCCAGGCCAATCCTCTGTGCCGCGTTTCACGGGCACGCCCCAGCTCAGATCCCGCGTGATCCCGCGATCCTGCAAACCATCGCCATCATGCAACCACTTCTTCGCAATCGAGGTGGTCAGCACAGGCCAATCGTCTTTGCTATCGATCCAATCGCTCAGCTGGTCTTTCATTTGGCTTTGGCGCAGATACAAATGCTTGGTCTCGCGCATTTCCAGATCGGTGGAACCCGAGATCGTTGAATACGGATTGATCAAGTCAACCGGGTCAAGCTGCTTGGTGCAATTGTCACACTGATCGCCACGCGCGCTCTCGAACCCGCAATTCGGGCATGTGCCCTCGATATAGCGATCCGGTAAAAAACGCTCGTCAGTATTGGAATAAATCTGCTGCTCGGTGACTTCCTCGATCAGGCCCTCATCCGCCAAACGCCCTGCAAAGTGCTGAGTGAGGTCGCGGTTTTGCTGAGATGAAGAACGGCCAAAATGATCAAACGACATGCGAAAGCCCTTGGCGATCTCACCCTGTACGTCCCACATTTCAGCGCAGTACTCATCGACAGGTTTTCCAGCTTTCGCAGCGGCCAATTCAGCCGGTGTGCCGTGTTCGTCTGTGGCGCAAAGGAACAACACCTCATGCCCGCGCGCGCGCTGGAAGCGTGCATAAAGATCTGCAGGCAATTGGCTGCCCACGAGATTTCCGAGGTGCTTGATCCCGTTGATATAAGGAATCGCCGAAGTGATGAGATGCCGCGCCATAATGTCGTGTCCTGCGTTGGGGTTGGCTACCCTTAACGCTCTGGCGCGAGCAGTTCAAACGGCCATTGCAAAGAGAGACCTACGTGCAGCTACAGATGTTGCGAAAAAGCGGTGAACAAGTCGCGATAAGCCTCAGATGGAAGCTTGCTATCCCAACTTACCACAATCGCCGTCCCATCAGGACCCACCATCATGTATGAGCCTAAGTTCGCGCGCCGATGGTCCGCATGTTTCCACGATCCACCATGGGAAAATAAATATCCATCGTTATGGTTACTCACCCAAGCCCCCATGCCATAGCCCGTGTCGGGATCAAGCGCGAAGCTGTACGGATCTTTAACCCAAGGCACATCCGGCGCGAACCAATGCATCGCATAGCGCGCATAATCTTCGACCGAGACCAGCCAACCGCCATAGCCCGCCGTTTTGGCCATACGGCCAGAGACATTTGCGTTCAAAGCATTTGCCGGATCCATGATCCGCGTCTTGCAGACCTCCCCGTATGACCCACCAGACATCGCGCCGACCAAGCTGCCCAAGATGGCATAATTCGCGTTGGAATAGGTATAACCGCTTTCAGCATTGAAGTTTTCCGGCACTTTCAACGCTGTGCGGGTCATCGAGATTTGACTATCCAAGTGCTTGTTTTGCAGCGATGTTTTTCCTTGAACCAAACGCATGGGCAAACCACTCGTGTGCGTTGCGAACTCGGTCAGTGATTTCTGCAACATCGCAGCACCGGGTGTGAGGTTCAGTTTTGACAAGACAGGCTGCATTTCCCCAAGCGTGCTGTTCCAGTCATAAGGACTGTCCTCAAGAAACGTGTTCAAGCAATGCGCCGTGATCGATTTTGACAGGCTTGCCATCGGAAAGCTTGTGGAGGGCGCGCGCTTGGCCCCGCGCGAACGCAAGATGTCACCGTCGCGCCCAATCGCAATGCTGGACGAAGTGATGCCGTAGATGCCCATCCAGTCGCGCCACGCACTCTCAAATGAATCAAGCGCCACAACCGGTTTAGGATCACTCCTTTGAACCACAGGCAAAGCAACGAACTGACTATGATCCGGTGCTTCAAAAGCTGGCTTTGACGGGCCGATCGTCACCCCCAACGCAAGCGCTTGCCCGATGGCGAAGGCACCACCGATCATCATCAGAAAGACTACTTTTCTATACACCACGTCAACTTGCCGCTTTTTTGCCTCCCTATGGATCGCAAAAGGATACGCCAGTTTTGGGTCAGGAATCAGGTATTCTCGTGAAATTGCCTAGCGCTTGCGCCGCAACCCTTTGGACAACCGCCCGATCACGAAGGACGTGCGCGGGGCGTAAACATAGGGCGTGCGTTCTGACACCGTGTCGCGCGCGCGCATTCTAAAGAGGCCAAAGAAAATTAGCGCCACATGTCCGGCAGCGATCATGATGAACAAGGCAGACGGCCCATACCAATTGATCAAAGTCGACGACACCAGCGGTGATGCAATCGCGCCAAGCGCAAAGAAGAACATGAGTGCGGCGGACAATTCAACCCGCTCATCATCGGAGGCGAAGTCATGGGCATGTGCCGCGGCGACCGAGTAAATCGGGAAGGTGGTGAGGCCAAAGAACACAGCCCCCGCCATGATCGCAGCCGTGCTCCCTGCCCCAATCACATTGGCCACCATGCAACTGATGACAGCCGCAACAGACAATCCAATCAAGACCCAACGTCGATCGAACTTATCCGCAAGCCAGCCAATCGGATACTGCGCCAAAGCGCCGCCCAAAACGAAAGCCGCAAGAAAATAGGCGATCTGATCGGGGCGCAACCCGACCTCTTGCCCATAAATCGGCCCCACCATCCTAAAGGACGCACTTGAAAGCGCGGCGACAATCACCCCTGCCGCTGCCAAAGGCGATCGTGCCACCGCCAACATTGGCCGCAGACGTGGCGCGCTTGGTGTTTTGGGCTGGCTCACTTTGGTCAAAGTCATCGGCAAAAGTGCGGCGCAACACAACAGCGCGAGCAAGTTGTAGGACACATAGGACGCAGGTTCGAGCACGCCGATCATCAATTGCGCCACCAAGGACGCACCCATATCGGCAATCCGGTACACGCCCATCGTACGCCCGCGCGTCTCATTGTTCACTTTGGCCTGCAACCACGCCTCGATCACCGTATAGCACCCCGCCACACACAAGCCGGATGCGATCCGCATCAACGCCCAAACGTAGGGATCAATGATCAACATATGGGCCAAAAGCCCAATCGCGCCTGAAGCGGTGAACGCCGCAAACGCACGACTATGCCCGACACTCCCCATGAGACGCGGGGCCCACCAACAACCAATGAAAAACCCAACGAAATGGGCCGATCCTAACAGGCCGATCTGCGTCGTACTAAATCCTAGCGCAATGCCAGACAAAGCATCAAGCGGCCCAACACCGCCCGATGACAGCTGCAACAAAGCGACTGACAGAAACAAAGCTGCAAAGGAAATCAACATCCGCATAGACTTTATCTTCCCTCAAAATGCACACCTGCACCGCAACGAAATCGACAAACGCCATGTCATTTTGCGCCATCCCGCTTCTATGGTCCAAAAATACCTCGGGGAGCACGAGGGGCTGGTCCTGCGTACTAAAGTGGCAACGCGAGGGTCTAGCCCTTCGCCTACGTCGGATTGCGCAAGCAATTCGAAGCCTTAAGAGCGGATCACTTTCGCAAACGTAGAGAAGATCGCTTCATTCGCACAGATCACTTCACCGTCTGCGAATATGTCCCCTTTCGGGTTCAAGGGCTCAATAAATCCACCCGCTTCGCGCACAATCACAAGACCCGCAGCCATATCCCAAGAATTCAAACGGCGCTCCCAAAACCCCTCATAGCGGCCCGCAGCCACATAGGCGAGGTCAAGCGCAGCCGCACCAAAGCGGCGAATACCTGCAACGGAGGGTGCAATCTTGGCTACATCTTTGATCGTCTCGGGTAAATCCGCGCGGCCACCGAATGGAATGCCCGTCGCAAACAAGCTCTCGATCATCGAATGGCGCGAAGACACACGCAGGCGTTGATCGTTCATCCAAGCGCCCGCGCCTTTTTCGGCGACGAACATCTCGTCTTTAGTGGGGTCATATATAACACCCGCAACGATCTGCCCTTTGTGCTCGAGCGCAATAGAGACGGCCCAATGCGGCAGGCCGTGTAGAAAATTCGTGGTGCCATCCAAAGGATCAACGATCCAGCGACGTGTCGGGTCTGCCCCTTCATCTGCGCCACCCTCTTCGGCGAGCCAACCGTAGGTGGGCCGCGCGTCCATCAAATCTTCTTTGATGATCTTTTCCGCAGACAGATCCGCTTTACTGACGAAATCGCCTGCGCCTTTACGCGAAACTTGCAGATTTTCGACTTCGCGAAAGTCCTTGGCCAAGTTGCGTCCGGCCCTGCGCGCCGCTTTGATCATCACGTTTAGATTTGCGCTGCCTTGCATGGCGGGATCGTCCTTGAAATGTGAGGTGTACAGGCGCGCGGTATAGGCAGGCACGCGCCATTTGCCAAGCGCTTAAGCACTTTGCAATTTCGCGGCCTCTTCTTTAGCCAAACGGATCAGGTCCAACATGTAGGGTTTGGTGATATCCTCATCGCGTGTGGCCGCGAAAAGTTGGCGGGTGAGGCCCGCTTCACTAAGCGGGCGTGTCACGTAGTCAGAGGAATATTTCACCTCGCGCACGACCCAATCAGGCAGCACCGAGATGCCGCGATTGGAGGCGACGAGCAGAAGAATAACGGCCGTCAATTCCACTTGCCGAATAGCGGCGGGTTCGACTTTGGCGGGCGTCAAAAGCTGGCTAAAAACATCAAGGCGCGCGCGATCAACGGGGTATGTGATTAGGGTTTGCCCCCTAAAATCCGCCGCTTCGATATAGGTTTTTTGCGCCAAGGGGTGCTGGGAAGAAGACACAAAAACAGGCGCATAATCAAAGAGATTGCTGAATTCGACACCCTTTAATTCCTCAGGGTCGGAACTGACGACCAGATCCACCTCTTCCTTTTGCAAGGCGGGTAGCGCGTCAAAAGCAAGCCCGGGTTTGATATCCACATCCACATCAGGCCAGAGTCTGCGGAACGCTTCGAGCACTGGAAAAAGCCATTCAAAACAGGCGTGACATTCAATGGCGATGTGCAAACGGCCCGATTTGCCATCGCGCAAACCGCTGAATTCGGCCTGCATCGCATCAATCTCTGGTAGGATTTTTTCGGCCAGACGCAACAAGCGAAAACCCGCTGCAGAAAGCTTCATCGGCTTGGAACGTCGCACGAAAAGTTCGACACCTGCCTGATCTTCCAAGCCCTTGATCTGATGGCTGAGCGCACTTTGCGTGATGTGCAATTGATCCGCAGCCTTGGCCAGTCCGCCATTCTCGTGAATCGCTTTGATCGTTCGAAGATGTCTGAATTCGATATGCATACCTGAGCGCACCTCATGAAAGTCTTGAGTAATATGAATTTGTCTCACAATCGTCTTCATGCAACAAGACTGAAAATCATAAAGGATCCGGTTATCATGAATGCACCTCAGGTTTCATTCGAGTTTTTTCCACCGCAATCGTTAGAGGCGTCGTTCCGGCTTTGGGACACGGTGCAGGTTTTATCCCCGCTTGATCCGACCTTTGTCTCCGTTACATACGGCGCGGGTGGAACAACGCGTGATCTGACCCGTGACGCGGTCGCGACCTTGCATAAATCCAGCGGCCTGAACGTGGCTGCACACTTGACCTGTGTAAACGCTACACGCGAAGAAACCCTTGGAATTGCTAAAGAGTTCGCCAAAGCAGGCGTGCGTGAAATCTTAGCCTTGCGTGGCGACGCGCCAAAGGGGCAGGACAGGTTCACACCTGTTGAGGGTGGGTTTGCCAATTCTGTCGAGCTAATCGAAGCGCTGAGCGCAACCGGCGATTTCAAGATCCGCGTCGGGGCCTATCCAGACCGCCATCCTGAAGCGGAGAGTACGCAGGCGGATATTGATTGGCTCAAGGCCAAGCTGGACGCGGGCGCAAGCGAAGCGATCACTCAATTTTTCTTTGAAGCAGACACATTTTTCCGCTTCCGCGATGCCTGTGTTAAGGCGGGGATCACAGCACCTATTCTGCCCGGCATTCTGCCAATCGAGAATTGGAAAGGCACGCGCAATTTCGCGAAACGATGTGGCACAGAGATCCCGCAGTGGCTGAATGACGCTTTTAAGACAGCTGAGCGCGATGGTCGCAGCGATCTGCTCGCGACCGCGATTTGCACGGAGTTGTGTTCAGATCTGATGGGGGGCGGCGTTGATGCGTTACATTTTTATACGCTGAACCGTCCAGAGTTGACCCGTGATGTATGTCACGCGCTGGGGGTCACGCCAAAGATGGATCTGCAAAACGTTGCGTAATTGACGATTGCGGCGCGGGCTCACGCCTTCTAGCTTGGACAAAAATAGGAGCTGCGCCCATGTATTACGCCCAAAGTCTTGACGATCTGATGTCCCTCGCTGAGGTGCTCGACATCACTGGCGTGGCGTTTATGCAAGGTATTTTGGACGGCAAGCATCCTGCGCCACCCATCGGTAAAGTTCTGAATTATAGACTCAATACTGTCGGAGACGGGCGCATCGTGTTTCGTGGCACACCACTGTTTAATCATTGCAATCCCATGGGGACAGTCCATGGCGGCTGGTACGGCACACTTTTGGACAGTGCCATGGCTTGCGCTGTGATGACGAAAATTCCGAAGGGCAGCGCCTATACGACCTTGGAGTATAAAGTGAATATCCTGCGCCCCATTCCTTTGGGGACAGAGGTTGATGCAATTGGCGTCACCGATCACACAGGCCGCTCGACCGGGATTGCCCATGGCGAAATTCGCGGGGTTTCTGATGACAAACTTTACGCTTTAGGAACAACGACTTGCATCATCATAAAGCCAAACAGCGCTTGATTAAACGCTGCTAACGCCACGCCAGCGTCGTTTGAGACGCACGGTTAGGCCACCGTTTAGCGTTGGCGGATCGCGCTGTTCACGTGCGTAAACGGAATGATGTATGCGTTCACAAATGTCAGTGTCGATACGGCGGCGTTTGCGCAATAAGAACAGCTTGCCAAACCCGCGCCATGTGCAGACCGACGCCGCCCTTGGATTTTGCGTGAACCGCGCGCGCCAGTCCTCAGGAAAAACCAAACCGCAGCTTTCCATTCGCTCCAACATCCAGACCAGCGGAATATTGGCGAGCGGGCGTGCCGCTTCAAAACCGCCAAGCTGGCCGCCCACATCGCCGTGGGTCCCCGGAAACCAGACTTGTTCGATGCGGCCTTGCCAATCTTCGGGGCAAGTCCACAGAACAGGGGTGTAACTGTTGCGTGTTTCATCGCGCGCGAGTGCGTGAAAACCGTGCCGGATGGAGCGACCCAGATCGTGGTTGTGAAACGCGTGTTTAGGCGCACTCCACCGCCAGAACACAGGCAGACCATTGCCCAGCGCTTTGACCGTATCCCAAACACCCACCATTTCGATGGGGGCGCTTTTATGGCAATGCTCTGCCACAAAATGTTCGTGGTCGGCGCGTCCTTCACCACTTTCGTAGATGCGATAAATTGTGCGTATATGTCTTTCTTCTGAATGCGCAGCAGTGAGCAAACCTACCCGATCAATCACCCCAGCAAGTGAGCGCACAGCAAAGGCCCCACGCGAGTAACCAAGTAGAAAAATGCGATCTCCTGGGCGATAACGCGAGGCGAGAAATCCGTAAGCGCGGCGAATTTGGCGATTGATTCCGCGCCCCATCATCACATCCGGCGCAGAGCGCAACCCGCGCCATTGCACGCACGCTTCATAATAAAGTGACATTTCAGGGTCGGATTCGCAGAGCAGCTTATAGGTGCGCCCTGCGTTGGTTTCGTACCCGTCATCCAAAGAAGACATGGTGCCATCAAGGATCACCACATGGGTTTGGGCCGCGCGCGCTGCGGTGCGCGGGCTTTGACGGCGACGGCGCAAAGCACCACTGAGCCAGAGTGATATGCGTTTACTCAGCCGCAAAAGAGCCCGCCCTGTTTGCCTTTGAAATCATCTGCCACATGCGATGTGGGGTAAAGGGCATATCAACTTTTTCGATACCGAGTGGTGCAACCGCGTCTTGAACCGCGTTGGCGATCGCCGCCAAAGCGCCGACTGTTCCCGCCTCACCGCAGCCCTTCATACCCATCGGATTTGTGGCGGTTGGCACCGCTTCTGTAGAGAAAGAAATCATCGGGCTATCATCTGCGCGCGGCATTGCGTAATCCATAAAACTTGCCGTGAGAAGCTGGCCCTCGTCGTCATAGACAACCCGTTCTGTCAGCGCTTGGCCGAGGCCTTGGATAACCCCGCCATGGACTTGACCCGCGACCAGCATTGGGTTGATAAGATTTCCAAAATCATCGACGACGGTATAGCGATCCACTTGCGTGACGCCGGTTTCTGGATCGATCTCCACCTCAGCAATATGCGCACCATTTGGGAAAGATCGCGCGTCAAGCGTGATGCGGGCCTCGATGTTCAACAGATCCTCGCGCCCGTCCGTACGCGCCAATTCTGCAACCTCTATCATTGTGTAGCTTTCGTTAGAGCCATCTGCTCTGAAGGCCTCATCATCAAACATGATGCTCTCCTCGCTCACGCCCATCTTATCCGCTAAGAATGGCGTAAATTGGGCGATCATCTTTTCAACCGTCGCAAGGGTTGCGGTGTTTTGCACCGTGACGGAGCGTGATCCACCCGTACCGCCCCCCGTGGCGATAAGGTCACTGTCGCCTTGAATGACGTCAATCTTATCCGCTGCGATACCCGTTTGATCCGACAAGAACTGCGCGTAGACCGTTTCATGGCCCTGCCCGTTGCTTTGGGTGCCGACATAAATGCGCACACGATTCCCTTCCTCGAAGAACACCACTTTTGATGTTTCCGAAGGATCGCCCAGAATGCTTTCGATATAGTAACAAAGCCCCATGCCACGCAATTTACCTGCGGATTGGCTCTTGTTGCGCCGATCTGCAAAGCCGGTCAGGTCGCATTTATTTTGCGCAACGCCCAAAACACGGCCGAAATCGCCGACGTCATAGGTGACTTGTCCTGCCGTCGCATAAGGGAACGCATCCGGGGCGATGAAGTTACGGCGACGCAGCTCCCACGGATCCGCGCCGATCGCACGTGCGGCGTAATCCATTGCGCGTTCCAGCACGTAGATAGCTTCGGGACGGCCCGCGCCGCGATATGCGTCCACTTGGGTGGTGTTTGTGTAAACGCCCTCCACATGTAGGAACACCGCTTGCACGTCATAACACCCCGTGAGGACTTTGGAGAACAGCTCTGTCTGAATGGGCTGCGCAAACTGTGAATTATATGCGCCCATGTTGGCGGTGGAGTGGACTTTGTACGCGACCAGCTTGTGATCCGCATCAAAGCCCATTTGCACACGGCTGGTGAGATCGCGCCCCGCATTGTCGCTGAGCATGGCTTCCGTGCGTTCCGACATCCAGCGCACGGGCCGCCCCAAAGTGCGCGCAGCGGCGGCGCAAATGGCGTATTCGGGATACATCATCGCTTTCATCCCAAACCCGCCGCCCGTATCGGGATTGGTCACACGGATATCGTCCACATCCATCCCGAGATGCTTGGCGAGCTGGTCTTTCGGTGCCCAAACCCCCTGCCCGTTCAGCGCCACATGCACGCGGCCCTCAGTCACCTCCGCGTAGCAGCCACGCGGCTCCATCGAATTGACGATGATCCGGTTGTCTTCAATCTCCACATCAATCTGATGCGCGGCACCTTTGAAGGCCGCTTCAAACGCATCCTCGTGGCCCAGCGCCCAATCGAACGCGATATTGTTTGGGGCGATGTCGTGCACAGGTGCGCCACCAGCTGCGAGGTCCATATGCACGGGCAGCTCGTCATAATCGAACTCGATCAGCTCAACCGCGTCTTTCGCTTGTTGTAGGGTCTCTGCAAAGACCATCGCGACGGGCTCGCCGACGAAGCGCACATGTCCCTGTGCTAACAATGGTCTCACAGTGCGATCCCCATGACTGCCATCGCGCTTTTTCAAAAGGCTGGCGGCCATGGGAAGGATGACGCCCATATCTTGAAGGTCATTGGCGGTGAGCACCATGTGTACGCCATCAGCCTCGCGCGCGTCATCAACGTTCAGCGCAGTAATGTCAGCATGTGCGACAGGGGCGCGGTAGACCGCTCCAAATAACGCGTTTTGTGGCGTGATATCATCGACATACCGCCCTTCGCCCGTCAAAAACCGGATGTCTTCCGTGCGTTTTATCGGCTGGCTTTTCCCAAATTTTTCCATTGTCTGCTCCGTGCACATACGATCACTTTGGAACATAACCCTAAGCCTCGAGTGCCAGATGTCCAGATTGCCTTTTCCTTTGCGCGCGCTTTGGTTATCAGAGCGCTAACACACA
Organism: Rhodobacteraceae bacterium HTCC2083; assembly: GCA_000156115.1. Taxonomy (GTDB): domain Bacteria; phylum Pseudomonadota; class Alphaproteobacteria; order Rhodobacterales; family Rhodobacteraceae; genus Planktotalea. Next base: position 2,484,169 of record DS995276.1, on the reverse strand, counting down.
GATGTATTTGAGGACGCCGAGCCGATGGCCATGGAAAAGAATTTCGACGCGCAGAGCGCAGAGACCCGCCTCTATGAAGCTTGGGAAAAAGCGGGATGTTTCAAAGCGGGCGCGAATGCCAAGCCAGAGGCGTCCACATTTTGCATCATGATCCCGCCCCCGAATGTCACAGGCGTTTTGCATATCGGTCACGCGTTCAACAACACGTTGCAGGATATCATGATCCGCTGGAAGCGCATGCAAGGGTTCGACACCCTATGGCAGCCCGGAACCGATCACGCAGGCATCGCCACGCAGATGGTTGTAGAGCGTAAGCTGGCCGAAACCCAGCAACCCACGCGCGTTGAGATGGGGCGCGATGCCTTCCTTGAAAAAGTATGGGAATGGAAAGGCGAGAGCGGCGGCACGATCATCAACCAGCTCAAGCGTCTTGGTGCGTCCTGCGATTGGGATCGCGAAGCGTTCACCATGTCCGGTGCCCCGAACGCCCCTGCCGATGTGGCTGGCGGCAATTTCCATGACGCCGTGATCAAGGTCTTCGTGGAGATGTATAACAAGGGCCTGATCTATCGCGGCAAACGCCTCGTGAACTGGGACCCGCATTTTGAAACGGCGATTTCTGATCTCGAAGTTGAGAACATCGAAGTTGCGGGCCACATGTGGCACTTCAAATACCCGCTCGCGGGCGGTGCGACCTATACATATGTTGAGAAGGATGAGGACGGGAACGTCACCCTCGAGGAAGAGCGCGATTATATCTCCATCGCGACCACGCGTCCTGAGACGATGCTCGGCGATGGCGCAGTTGCGGTGCATCCCTCAGACGAGCGTTACGCGCCGATTGTTGGGATGCTTTGTGAGATTCCAGTTGGTCCAAAAAAATTGCGCCGTTTGATCCCGATCATCACGGATGAATACCCTGATAAGGACTTCGGCTCTGGCGCGGTGAAGATCACTGGCGCGCATGATTTCAACGACTACCAAGTCGCCAAGCGCGGCGGCATTCCGATGTATAACCTCATGGACACCAAAGCCGCGATGCGCGCCGATGGTAAGCCATATGCCGAAGAAGCGGCGATTGCCCAAGCGATTGCCAATGGCGAGCAAGAATTCGACGAGGCGATGATTGCCGCGATGAACCTTGTACCAGATGAATATCGCGGCATGGATCGCTTTGAAGCACGTAAGAAAGTGATCGCTGATATCTCTGCCGAGGGCTTGGCGGTGATGGTCGATCATGTTGCGACGGATGAGGATGGTAACGAGACTGTGACGCAAGTGCCGTATGTCGAGGCCAAGCCGATCATGCAGCCGTTTGGCGATCGCTCCAAAGTGGTGATCGAGCCGATGCTGACCGATCAGTGGTTCGTTGAGACCTCTAAGATTGTCGAGCCTGCTTTGGAGGCCGTGCGCTCTGGCGCGACCAAGATCATGCCTGAGAGCGATAAGAAGGTGTATTTCCACTGGCTTGAGAATATCGAGCCTTGGTGCATTTCGCGGCAGCTTTGGTGGGGGCATCAAGTTCCAGTTTGGTATGGGCCGAGTGTTGTGGACCTTGATCGCAAACCGCTAACATCCAAAACCAAGGAAAGATCTGATTGGGCTTATGACTTTGAGAAGCCTGTTTCCTTTTGTGCTGCTAACTTCGACGAAGCGACAAAACTAGCCGACGCTTACTATTCTGCATTCGATGCAAAAGAAGGCGCTACTTACGAATACAGCGAAGAGGTTGATGCAAAAGCGGCATGGCAGCCTGATGGTCATAAGATGCCGCTCTGGCGCGACCCTGACGTGCTCGACACATGGTTCTCATCCGGCCTTTGGCCTATCGGCACGCTCGGTTGGCCTGAGCAGACAGATGAGCTGAGCAAATACTTCCCAACCTCTACCCTAATCACAGGCCAAGACATCCTGTTCTTCTGGGTCGCGCGCATGATGATGATGCAGCTCGCAGTCGTGGATGAAGTGCCGTTCGACACCGTGTACCTGCACGGCCTCGTTCGTGATGCGAAGGGCAAGAAGATGTCCAAGTCCACGGGCAACGTGGTGGACCCATTGGAGATCATTGACGAATTCGGAGCGGATGCGCTGCGCTTTACCAATGCGTCGATGGCGTCTTTGGGTGGTGTTCTGAAGCTCGATACAAAACGTATCGAGGGTTACCGCAACTTCGTCACCAAACTTTGGAACGCCGCGACCTATGGCGATTTCAAAGGCACGTTCAATATTGCGCATTTCGATGCAATCCCAACAACAACCCTCCCGTTGAACAAATGGATCAAGGGCGAGATCGCCAAGACCCGCGAAACCGTGGACGACGCTTTGGAGGCCTACCGCTTCAACGACGCCGCCAACGCGCTTTATGCGTTCACGTGGAACACGTTCTGCTCGCAATACTTGGAGTTCACCAAGCCTGTTTTGGACGAGGGCACAGCGGATGAAGCCGCGGAAACCAAGGCCACATATGCGTGGGCCTTGGATCAAATCCTGATCATGCTGCACCCGATCATGCCCTTCGTGACCGAAGAAATCTGGGGCCAGAAAGCGCGCCCTTCGATGATCGTGCACGCGCCATGGCCGAGCTACACCGCCGCTGATTTGATCGATCCACAAGCGGATGCAGACCTCAGCTGGACGGTCGCGATGATCGAAGCGATCCGCTCTGCCCGCGCGCAAATGAATGTGCCCGCTGGCGCGTTTATACCTCTGGTTGTCAAAGACATGGACGCCGCCGCACAGGCCGCTTGGGATCAAAACGAAGCGTTGATCATGCGGTTCGCACGGATCGAGAGCATCGCGCATGTGGACGATCTGCCCAAAGGCACAGTTGCACTAGCAGCCTCCGGCGGCACCTTCGGTCTGCCTTTGGAAGGTGTGATTGACGTAGCGGCTGAAAAAGCGCGGCTTGAGAAAACGCTCGGGAAACTCGCCAAGGAGCTTGGTGGTTTGCGCGGGCGTTTGAACAATCCCAAGTTCGCTGAAAGTGCGCCTGCGGAAGTTCTCGAGGAGACCAAGAAGAACCTGAGCCTACGCGAAGCGGAAGAGGCCAAGCTCAAAGACGCATTCGCGCGTTTGGCCGAGATTGGGTAAAAGATTAGGGGGAGCAGCGTTTGCTCCCCCACCCGTGATCATTTTTCTCGAAAAATCGAGCTAGCCGAAATTGGGCGCGCGCTTTTGCATATTCGCCATGACCGCTTCCATCTGGTTGGGCGTGCCGACCAAAGACGCCTGCGCGCGTGATTCCTCTAGCAAAACCGCCTCAGCGTCATGTTCCAATGCGTAGGACACCAATGCTTTGCCCGCACGCACAGCCGTCGGGCTTTTCGTGGCAATCAACTTCGCCAATTCTAACGCGCGCGTCACAGGGTCGTTTGATACCTCTGTCACCAACCCGTAATCCTTTGCATCTGAGCCAGAAAATTCCTCGCCCGTGTAGGTCAAGCGGCGCAAAACGTCAGCGCGCATCAGCGCAGGCCAGAGCACCATGCCCCCCATATCAGGCACGAGGCCCCATTTCATTTCAAGGATCGACATGCGTGTATCCGGTGCCGCAATGCGCATATCCGCGCCAGAGGCGATCTGAAGCCCAGCGCCAAAACATACGCCCTGCAGCGCAGCAATTACAGGCATCTCAAGTTGATGCCAGATCATCGAAACATGTTGGTAGTCGTTGGAAGGGCCACGAGTGCGCGGCATCATGATCTCATGGGGATCACCGCCAGCGAGAGCCGCGAAACTCGCCACATCAAGGCCTGCACAAAAGGCGTTGCCCTGCCCTGACAAAACCACCGCGCGCACATCTGTATTGCCGCGCAGGGCTTCGCCTGCTTCGATAATCGCGGCAAGCATGGCCGGATCCACCGCGTTCATTTTGTCGGAGCGGGTCAGCTCGACATGGGCAATGTGGTTTTGGATGGTTGTGGTGACGCGTGGCATGGGCGGGCTCCTGTTTCTGTGGCTCACGCTAGCCGCGATAGCCCGCATAAGAAAAGCGGAACGTTAGGGCACGCTACATTCGTGCGCCTAGGGCACAACTTTCTCAACCGCGCGCATCATGCCGAGGGATTTGTCGTAAACCAGTGTCAATATGCGGCGTCCACCCGCTTTGCTGGCGATCTGCGGCAATGCCCGCAAGGAGCCAGCCGCAAGCGCACTGGCGATAAATCCTCTACGGGTAAGTTTCATGATGCGCCCCTTCTTAGTTGCGAGTGATTCTCATCTAAGAAAGCGCGGCGGCGATTTCAACCTTGCCCCCTTTAGCGCCACCGCTTACGCCTTTGTCTATGACACATCCACGCTACACCGCCCTCGCCCAGACCCTACCTACTTCTGTGCCCTTTGTTGGCCCCGAAGCCCAAGAGCGCGCACGTGGTGCGCAGTTTGAGGCGCGACTTGGCGCAAATGAGAATGGCTTTGGTCCAAGAGCGAGCGTTCTGAACGCGATCAAAGACAGTGCAGACCAGGCATGGATGTACGGTGAACCCGAGAGCCATGATCTACGCGCAGCGCTCGGCGTACATCACGAGATTGGCCTTGAAAATATCGTTGTGGGCGAAGGAATTGACGGTCTTTTGGGCTATCTCGTACGCTTCATGGTCACGGATGGCGATCATGTTGTGACCTCTGAGGGGGCCTATCCTACGTTTAACTACCATGTCGCCGGATTCGGCGGGACCTTACATAAGGTGCCCTACAAGGGGGACTATGAGAACCCCGATGCGTTGCTTGCGAAAGCGCGTGAGAGTGATGCAAAGCTGATCTATCTTGCGAACCCAGACAATCCCATGGGCACCTGGCACGAAGGGTCTGTGATCGAGGATATGGCGGATAACCTGCCCAAGGGCTGCCTGTTAGTTCTGGATGAGGCTTATATCGACCTTGCCCCGCAAAGCGCTGTACCAAACCTTGCGATTGATCACCCCGGCGTCATTCGGATGCGCACGTTTTCAAAGGGGTATGGGCTGGCGGGTATGCGTGTGGGCTATGCGATGGGCGCGCCTGAATTGATCCGTGCGTTCGAGAAAATCCGCAACCATTTCGGGATGAATCGTTTGGCGCAGCTTGCCGCTCTTGCAGCGCTACGCGATCAAGCAGGGCTTCGAGATATTCAACAGCAGGTTGAGGCGTCCAAAGAGCGTATTGCTGCGATTGCTGAAGAGAATGGTCTGAGCGTGCTGCCCTCTGCCACGAACTTTGTCGCTGTCGATTGCGGTAAGGACGGCGATTTCGCGCGCGCTGTGCTGGCGAGCCTGATTGAGCAAGGCGTGTTCGTGCGTATGCCCTTTGTAGCCCCGCAGGATCGTTGCATTCGTATCAGTTGCGGCCCTGATGTGGAGATGGATTTAGTGTCGACTGCGCTGCCAAAAGCGCTGATTGCGGCGCAGAACGCATAATCCGCGAAAAATTTACCTGACATTCAGGTCTGCTTTGCTACTCCGTCAGTGACTGAGCGAATAGGGCAAAATAAGAGACAAAAGGCAGTACCGCGTCGACGACTACACAAGCATTTGCCTGATCATGGCGCTGGTTAATCTGATGTGGATCATAGTTGTGATTTGAGCATGGAAAGACTTTGTCGCGGCACTGTTACTATTCAGTGCAGTGCATTTTTCAATTAAACTATTGGATCGACGTCTCGCGCGTTTGCGGCACTAAGACGCCAGCGCTTTCGCTGCCATGTCCAAAGCACCGGCCCCATAAGGCAGATCAAGCGCATCAAAGCCCGCCTGAATAGAGGCGAGCGTGCCCAGCACCATATGCGCATTTACGTGCCCCATATGACCAATGCGCAAGAAGCCGTCGCCTTTGGGATCATCTGGTTCGGACATGCCCAAACCAATGCCAAGGGTAACGCCAGCCTGATGTTCGCTCCAACGGCGCAAGCGCGTGCCATCGGGGCCGCCAAGGCGCAAAGCGGTCACCGCAAAAGATCGGTGCGCGCGTTTCTCAACGTTCAAACTCAAAGGACCGCCCTGCCCCCATGCCTCGCAGGCACCCCAGATTGCGCTGGCGAGCTTTTCATGGCGGGTCCAAATCGTTTCCATCCCCTCTGCCATCATCATGTCGAGTGAAACGCGCAGACCATAAAGGTGATGCGTCGGCGCGGTGCCGCCGAAATACTGGAAAAAATGTTCGGGATGCGCACGTGGGGTCCAATCCCAATAACGGCTTACGCGAGTCATCGTGGCACGCACTTCTGCGGCACGATCATTGAAGAAAACCATGCCCAAGCCGGGTGTCAGCATCAGCCCTTTTTGACTGGCTGTGACCATCACATCGACACCCCAGGCGTCCATCTCAAAGCGATCACAGCCCAGCGAGGCGATGCAATCAGCCATCAAAAGGGCAGGATGACCAGCGGCGTCAAGCGCGGCGCGCACCGCCGCTACGTCGCTTTTGATCGAAGTCGAGGTGTCCACATGTACAGCGAGCACGGCCTGGATCTTGTGTTCAGTATCTGCGCGAAGGCGTGCTTCGATCGCATCAGCGTCCATCGGGGATTTCATCCCAAAATCAAGCAGTTCTACCGATGCGCCCAATGCTTCGGCCATCTCGCCCCAGCCTTCACAAAAGCGCCCTGTTGAGGGTACAAGCACCAGATCGCCTTGGCTAATCACATTGCTTAGCGCGGCCTCCCACGCGGCGTGGCCATTGCCCATATAGATCGCCACATGATGTTCAGTGCGCGCAACACGGCGCAGATCCGCCTTAAGACCCGGCATCATATCGATCAATTCACCCTCATAAATATTGGGCGACGCCCGGTGCATAGCGCGCAGAACCGCGTCAGGCACCACTGAGGGGCCAGGAATAGCAAGATAGGTACGGCCATTTGCGAGGGACATGATGCGAACTCCGATTGCATAAAGGCAGACATTAGCCGAGCCAAAGCGCGCGTCAACAGGGCGCAGACTTGCACCACGCCAGCCTAGGGTCTACATCCGCCCCACGCCCCTTTTTGGTAGGATAGCTTGATGTTTAAGACCCTCGGGAAAAAATTTAGCGATTGGGAACGCAAATGGCGGTATTCCTTTGGCAACGACATCACCGATCCCGAAGAGCGGGGCAAGGCCAAGTGGCACTACAATATGTTTGATCACGCATTTCTGCGTGTGCCTTGGACGAACTTTTATCCTGTGTCCGTAGGAGTTTGGCGGTCCAATCAGCCGACCCACAAGCGATTTATGCGCTACCGCGATTTGGGAATCAAATCGGTGATCAACCTGCGCGGCACAGACCCGCGCGCGCATTACCTGTTTGAAGAGGAAAGCTGCCGGATCTTGGGGTTGAAGCTGCACAACACCAAGCTTTGGGCGCGCACGGCAGCCAACCGCGAGAATATCGTGGCAGTGCTTGATCTAATGCGCAGTGTTGAGCGGCCTTTCATGTTTCATTGCAAATCTGGTGCAGATCGCGCAGGATTTTGCGCGGCCATGTATCAGATCGTGTTTGACGGGGTCTCTGTTGAAGAGGCTAAAAGGCAGCTCTCCATCAAGTTTATCCACTTGAAATGGTCAAAAACAGGCGTTCAGGGCTACATCCTAGATGTGTTTCAAGCGCGCCAAGCCAAGGGCGAGATCGATTTTGAGACTTGGTTGCGCACAGAGTATGATCACGAGGTAATCCAGTCAGGCTTTGACAGCAAGTCGCCACCCGCGCAGATTGCCTGATATGGCACGACCCGATCAAACAAGTCGCATTTTGCTGCGCTGGCTTTGGCGCAGTTATCTCGGCCGGCATTTCTGGATGTTGCTGCTGGCGACGTTTTTTATGGCGCTGGAAGGATCGATGCTAGGTCTGCTTAGTTGGATGATGAAACCGATGTTCGATTCGGTTTTTCTCGCTGGTGATGAGGGCGCGCTCTGGTGGGTTGGCCTGGTGATCCTTGGGATTTTTCTGGTGCGCGCAGTGGCGTCGGTGATCCAGAAAGTGATCCTAACGCGGATCTCGCAGCAATCTGAGGCGGACATGCGCGGCGATCTTCTGAGCCATTTGATGCGCCTTGATGTGAGCTTTCACCAGTTGAATGCCCCTGGCACGTTGATGCAACGTGTGATCGGCGATGTCTCCGCCGTATCCCAAGTCTGGAACGCAATCATTACGGGTGCGGGGCGTGATCTGGTCGCGGTCGTCGTGTTGTTTGGTGTCGCGATGAGCGTCGAGTGGCGCTGGACTGTCGTCGCTTTGATCGGTGTGCCTTTGTTGGTCCTGCCCTCGCTTATTGCGCAACGTTTTGTGCGCCGTCACAGCCGCACGGCGCATCAACTTGCAGCCCGCCAGTCAGGACGTCTGGATGAAGTGTTTCACGGGATAGTGCCAGTAAAGTTGAATCGCTTGGAAGAATATCAAGCGCGCCACTACGCCAAACTCAACGAAGAACGGGTAGAGATCGAAGTCACAACATCGCTTGGAAAAGCCGCTATTCCCGGCTTGATTGATGCCATGTCGGGCGTCGGTTTTTTGGGTGTATTGCTCTATGGGGGCGGGGAAATCATCTCTGGCGAAAAGACTGTTGGCGAATTCATGGCGTTCTTCACAGCGCTTGGCTTCGCGTTCGAACCCCTGCGGCGCCTCGGCACGATCACAGGCACATGGGAAGCGGCAGCCGCTGGCATAGAACGCGTGATGGAGTTATTGGCGCTGGAGCCCGTCCACAAGACACCCGTCAATCCGCAGCCTGCACCGGTTGGCACACCTGAAATTACGCTGAACAACGTACATCTGAGCTATGGCGACAAACCCGTTTTACAGGGCACGAGTTTAACTGCGAGAGCTGGTAAAACAACTGCGCTTGTGGGTCCATCCGGCGCAGGTAAATCCACTATTTTCAACGTATTAACTCGGCTAACTGACCCACAGGCAGGGGATGCAACACTGGGTGGCGTGCCCGTGACGCAAATGGCGCTGACAGACTTACGCGATCTGTTTTCGGTGGTCTCGCAAGATGCGCTTTTGTTTGATGAAACCCTGCGCGAAAATATCTTGCTGGGCCGCAAAGATGTGAGCGAAGCACAGCTGAAAAAGACGCTTGATGCGGCGCATGTGTCCGACTTTTTGGAGCAGCTTCCCAATGGTCTCGACACAGCCGTTGGCCCCCGCGGATCCGCCTTGTCAGGCGGTCAGCGTCAAAGGGTCGCCATCGCGCGCGCCCTGCTGCGCGACACGCCGATCTTGCTATTGGATGAGGCAACCTCCGCACTGGATGCGCAATCCGAAGCGGTGGTTCAAGCCGCGCTCGAACGCCTCTCGCAAGGGCGCACAACATTAGTGATCGCGCACCGCCTTTCAACAATCAGGTCGGCGGATCAGATCGTGGTGATGGACGCCGGTAAAGTTGTGGAGGAAGGCACCCACGACAACCTGTTGGCGCGGGATGGTACATACGCGTCCTTGCACAAATTGCAGGCGAAAGCTTAGGGCTTGCGGTAACTCGCAGCCAACTTCTCGACGGGAACTCCTGCGAAATAGCGCAGCAGTGTCAGAAGGTTACGCGACCCTCGTCGTATCCAGCCACTCGTTTCATACTTCGTAGCACTGGTCACCGCACGGGTTTTCAAAGGACGTAAGCCCCCACGCAAAGTCCGTGCCATCGCGACGTCCTCCATGAGCGGCATGTCTTGGAACCCCCCCACACGCTCATACAGCGCCCGGGAAATTAGCAATCCTTGGTCCCCATAAGGCAACCCAAAGAGCCGTGACCGCAGGTTCGCCCATCCTGCCACAAATCGAGCGGGCAGAGCGCCCGACGCAAACGCCAGCGTGAAGTAGCGCGTATCGGATGAGTTCAAATGCGTAGAAACCTCAACGCTCCACCCCGCATCCAAGATCGTATCGGCGTGAAGCACCAAGATCCAATCGCCACGCGCTGCCACACATCCGCGTTTCAGTTGCCCCCCGCGCGAGGCCGCGCCTGTAATCCAAACCGCGCCAACTTCATCCGCAACCAACTGCGTTTCATCGGTAGACCCACCATCCGTCACGATCAACTCGCGGATTAGCCCCGCTTCTACACCTTCAATCAACGCAGCCGCGCAGTGCGCCAATTGCTTCTCAGCATTCAAAACGGGGATAACCACAGAAATCGGCGCGCGCATAGCCTTGGCCCTTCTCACTTCGCTCCACTCCTCCTATATCTAGGGCAAAGCCTGAGGGAGAGCAAAATGATCCACCCCGAGACCCGCCGACTGCTGCGCGTGACTGGAGCCGATGCAAGAGCTTTCCTGCAAGGCCTGCTCACCAATGATGTGCAAAAGCTGGATCAAGGGCTTGTGTATACCGCGATGCTGACGCCACAGGGGAAATACATTGCGGATTTCTTTTTAGTGCCGGACGGTGACGCCATCTTGCTTGATACGGATGCCAGCCAAACCGACGCGCTGGCCAAACGGCTGACAATGTACAAATTGCGCGCAGATGTGACCATTGCAGACGATAAAAGATCGGTCTCGCGTGGCCTTGGCCCGATCCCAGAAGGCGCTTTCGTCGACCCCCGTCTCGCCGCTCTTGGATGGCGCGGTTATGATGGGCAAATCGCGCAAGATGTGGATTGGACTGCTTTGAACGTCACTCATAGTGTCCCGCGCGCTGGTATTGAGCTGACACCTGACAGCTTCCTATTGGAAATGGGGTTCGAGCGGCTGAATGGTGTTGATTTCAAGAAAGGGTGCTATGTCGGCCAAGAAGTGACCGCGCGCATGAAACACAAAACGCAGCTGCGCAAAGGGCTGGCCCAAGTGTCAATCACAGGCTCAGCCCCGATTGGTACCGACATCACGACCGAGGCAGATAAGGTCGCCGGCACGCTCTTTAGCCAGTCGGGCGACAAAGCCCTCGCCTACGTGCGCTTTGATCGCGCAACGGGCCCTTTAAAAGCAAAAGACGCGCAGATTACCTACGCGTCTTAATTTCTCTGGTCTCAAAAATGCCTTGGAGTTTGTGGCAAAGCCGCAATCCCCCGCTTTAGCGGCTTATCAAGCGCGCTCGGAGTACTCCATGGACACAGTGTCCACGACGATGCTTTCGTCCTGCCCCACGAAAGGCGGCACCATAACCTTCACACCGTTTTCCAGTATCGCAGGTTTAAAACTATTCGCTGCAGTCTGACCTTTGACGACCGGTTCTGTCTCAACAATCTTGCAGGTCACTTTCTGCGGAATCGTCGCGTGCAGCGCCTCTTCATCGTGAAATTCCACAACAATCGTCATGCCATCCTGCAAGAACGGACGGCGCTCACCCAGGAGCTCTGCAGGCAGTTCAATCTGCTCATAGGTTTCCGTGTCCATGAACACTAACATGCCGTCGGACTCGTACAGGAATTGTTGATCTTTTTGTTCTAACCGTACGCGTTCTACCTTGTCTGCACTGCGAAAGCGTTCGTTCAGTTTGGATCCGTTACGAAGGTTGCGCATTTCTACTTGTGCAAATGCGCCACCCTTGCCCGGTTTTACATGATCTACCTTAACGGCGGCCCACAGGCCTTCGTTGTGTTCAAGAACATTTCCGGGGCGAATTTCGTTTCCGTTAATCTTGGGCATATGTGTCAAAACCATATCAGAAGGTTGATGAAATCTTGTCGCACCCTATATCTCGCAGGTAGCCCCCGTGCAAGAACGCTATATCTCGTGCTGCACCTGCAGCAAGCCATGCAAATTGCGCATAAGTGCTATGCAAATAGAGGGTATCCGAATCGGAGAGGATGGGTCATAAGAGCCTCTACGCCGGAAACACAAGAGCAAGAATAAGGATCGAAATTATGAGAGATTTCGTAGACGGTACCGCCTACAATTCTGAGCAAGGCAACCGTGCGCGCAAATTGTTTGCGGCAGTCGTCCTAGCAGCGCTCGACGATGCAATTGCCGACGATAAAAAGTATGGAAATGGTCCTGAGCAAATCGCCCGTTGGGCGCGTTCGCGTGATGGCCGTGAAGTGTTGTCTTGCGCGGGCATCGACCCGAACGAACGCGTTGTCGCAGGCTTGATGGACTTCGTTTCCAAAGGTGTGCGCACATCCGTCGCCCTGTCTCGCGAGGAGTCGGAGCGCCGCAACGCTGCACAGCAGGCAGAAGCCGCATAAACAACGCTTTCACCCGAAAGTCAAAAGCGCCTCCGATCTGTTCTCGGGGGCGTTTTTTTGTACGCATGTTCTTTTTAGAAAACGAACATCCAAACACGCGCCACCATCAGTTCCATAGCGAGCAGGACAAGTGCAACCACCCGCATCGGCCAACGCGCGAAGCGTCGAAAGAGAACCGCCACGCAGATAAAGACCAAAGTAACTTCTAGCGGTTGCACCCAGCCCGCATGATGCGCACGATCCCAATAGCTGACGGGACTTTCAAAAATCCAATCACTCGCGGGCCAAAAATGCGGGCGACCATCATCGTGATGTAGCGGAAAATCCAACGAAACGTGCAACAATCCTGCACCCGCAAACGCCACGCCAGCGCGCGCTTTCCGCCAAAGCGCAAAGGCCAGCACCAAACCCCAGAGTAAAAACGAGTTGTCGATCGCGAACACCGTTTGCCACGCATTCGAGTAATACAAATGCCCAAACACCACATCCGGCGGGATCTGCAAGATCGCCAGCGCCCCCCCTGCCATGACATAAAGCGATAGATCCGGCAAAAGCGCGCCAAAACCCGCAGCTCCCGTCACTTTACGATTATCCGCGAGTGAAAATGCTGCCAAACCTAAGATCAAATGCGCGGGTGTGTTCATGGCTCTTTCGCTCTGCATCACTCCCAACTATGTCTGATGGTGAATGAGGGGGCTGTCCATGACCAAAGCAATAATGATCCAGGGCGCAGGCTCGAATGTGGGGAAATCCATGCTTGTGGCTGGAATCGCGCGGGCTTTTGCCAATCGTGGGCTATCAGTCGCGCCCTTCAAACCGCAAAACATGTCCAACAATGCGGCTGTCACTGTTGATGGTGGCGAAATTGGCCGCGCACAGGCCTTGCAGTCATTAGCCGCGCGACGTGATGCACATACGGATATGAACCCCGTTTTGTTAAAACCCGAAACCGATACGGGCGCACAGGTGATCGTGCAGGGCAAACGCTGGGACACGCTGCGCGCGCGTGATTATGCGAAAGCGAAACCCAAGTTGATGAGCGCAGTTTTGGAGAGCTTTCACCGCCTCGCCAAAACAGCAGACTTGATTGTGATAGAGGGTGCAGGCAGCCCCGCAGAGATCAATTTACGCGCGGGCGACATTGCCAATATGGGCTTTGCAGAGGCCGCGCAGGTGCCTGTCGTTTTGACAGGTGATATTGATCGCGGCGGCGTCATCGCGCAACTTGTCGGCACGCAAACGATCCTTCCCAAAACTGATGTGGATCATATAAAAGCTTTTTGCATCAACAAGTTTCGTGGCGATGTCAGCCTTTTTGATGACGGCCTAACAGCGATCACTGAACACACAGGTTGGCCGTCTTTGGGTGTCATTCCGTGGTTTGAAGATGCGTGGCGTCTGCCCGCTGAGGACGTGATGGACATCGCATCAACGCATGATGGCACTTTCAAGATCGCCGTGCCGCGTCTTGCAAGGATCGCGAATTTTGATGACCTTGATCCACTGTCTGCCGACCCGAACATCAGTGTCGATATCGTGGAACGAGGCCGCCCCCTGCCCGCGGATGCTGATCTGATCCTTATTCCTGGCTCTAAAGCGACGATTCCAGACCTCGCGTTCTTCCGTGCGCAGGGCTGGGACATTGATTTAACTGCACATATTCGCCGTGGCGGGCGTGTGTTGGGGATTTGCGGAGGATATCAGATGCTTGGCACAGAGATCGCGGATCCATTGGGTATCGAGGGCGCGCCATCAACGGTTCAGGGTTTGGGGCATTTGAACGTGAAGACCCGCATGTCGGAGCAAAAGAGACTGGCCTTAACCGCGGCGACCTACACGCCAACGGGGGATTCTGTTGCAGGCTATGAGATCCATCTGGGCGAGACCGATGGCCCTGATCGCGCACGCGCTTGGTTGGACATTGGGGGACGCTCTGAGGGTGCAGCAAGCGCAAACGGGCAGATCATGGGCTGCTATTTGCACGGCCTTTTCACCGCGGATGACTTTCGCGCTAGCTTCATCGGCGACTTAGCGTCGCAAGATTTCAACTATGCGGCAGACGTGGAGGCGGTGCTGGATAAGCTCGCAAGCCATCTGGAAACCCACATGGATTTGGATTTGTTGTTTGAATTGGCAGAGCCGGTCGCGCCCTAAGAGGCGGACCTTAGTCGAGTTCGTTTGCCGCCAAAGCACGATAAATTTCGCGGCGTACGAGTTTACGCACGTTGCGCGTGATGCGTTCGCCCAAAGGTCCCTGCAATTCCTGACGCACAATCTCTGAAACCATATCGCGTAGCGCTTCTTCATCGACAACGCTTGCGATTTCTTCGTTCTCTAGCAAGGTCTCACTGGCGTTCGTCGATAGCTCAGCTTGCGCTGTTTCGACCGCTTCGGTATGGGCCCGCTCGAAAGCTGTTGCAGTGTCATGAAAGGCCGCTGCTTGCGATACGATTTCTGGATCGGGCAAAGCGCCAGTTTGCAAACCACTATGTGACGGGCTGCTGTCTTCCCAAGGCAATGACTGGAGCCGACGGGCCGCATTGCCCCCCTGTTCCGCGCCATCGGGCTCAAACTCGCTATCAGTGCCCGAAATAAGAGCTTCGAGAGCTGCAATTTTATCTTCGATTGTGACGGGCTCTTCAGGCGTCGCGTCTTGGTCTTCGTTGTCTGCCTCAGCGTCATCGCGCATTTCAGGCGCGGGTGCGTCGTGCTCTTCTTGCGCGCTCACCTCGCTTTCATGCGTATCTTCGGTGGTATCCACGGCGTGATCGTCAGCTACATTTTGCTCAGCTTCTGCCTGTTCTGCGAAAACTTGCCCTGTGTCATCGTCAGAATGCACCTGCGTCAGAATCAAAGTGTCATCATCTGATGCGCCCTCGTCTTCCGGTTCGTTATTCTCTAAGTCGGCCTTTTCCGCAGTATTCTCGTGCTCCGGCACGATGCGCAGGGCTGCGGTCAGCACAAGTGCGGGCGCGGCTTTAGGGGCGGTAGATTCCATCACCTCGTCAGATTTTTCTTCTTCTAATTCAACGGATTGAAGGGGAACGTCCGAGGAAAAAGACAGCTCTTTCTCTCCCCGCTCAGCGGCACGCGCCTCATCAGACACAAGTCGACGAATGGAAGACAATACGTCTTCAATTTCGATATTGGTAACCGGATCTGACATTATAATTCCATTTTCGCCTCGGATGCAGAATACCTGCCAAAGCAAATCCTCACAACAGATAGAACGAATTAGCAGTAGTTTTTACCGCGCTATGACAAAAATATTCGCGCGCAAGTCGCCTAAAACTAGTTTTTGTTAAGCGAGCGCAGGACGCGATCCAGCTTGTCGCCCTGCACGCTGCGCGCGGGTGCGTCTTTCACCAGCTTGTAATAGGCGGTCGGATCATACTGCTGCACAGGCAGGTTTAAGTGCTCGGCCGTCAACAGGCCCATCGCCGCCAGCGCAGAATAAGCGGCAATGAATTCGTTGGTTTGCACACCGATCAGACTAGAGCGTGCATCGAGCAATTCTTGCTCTGCGTTGAGCACATCCAACGTCGTACGTGATCCAACGGCCGCCTCTTCGCGCACGCCCCTGAACGCGACGGTTGCTGCACGGATTTGACGTTCGCTTGCATCGCGAGATGCGCGGGATACACGCAATTGCGCAAACGCATCGCCAACGTTTTGTTGAATCTGATGCCTTGTAATGTGCAGACCAGAGCGGGCCGCATCACGGCGCGCCATTGCTTGGCGATGCAATGCGCTAAGACGGCCACCTTGATAGATCGGCACAGTTGCCTCAAGCGACAAGGAGCCCGCGTTAGTAGAGGTGTTCGCCGACGGCGTTTGGGTGCGGTTCAGCCCGCCGCGCAAGCGCACAGTGCCGCGCATTGCGGCATCCGCACGCGCTACATTGAGATCTGCCGCAGCCACGTCATGTTGCACAGCCTGCATATCGGGATGACCACGCACCGCGATGGATTTGGCCTTTTCAACGGAATTAGCCGTTTTGGGCAGGTTCTTCGGTGGACGCAGATTGCCAGGCTTATGCCCGACTGACGCGCGGTATTCTTCGTGCGAGCGGATCAAATCCCCTTCTGCTGCTGCAAGAGCGGAGCGGGCAGAGGCAAGGCGCGCCTCGGCCAGTGCGACGTCTGTGCGTGTGATCTCACCAACTTCAAAGCGATCGCGCGCGGCGCGCAGTTCTTGCGTGATCAGCCGCACATTGCTTTGACGCAACGCGACGGTTTCGGTTGTGGCGCGCACATTCATAAACGCTTGGATCGCGCGCAAAAGCACAGATTGCTCCAGCGACAGCAGGCGCGCACGCGTACCAAGCACGTTTTCTTTTGCAGATTCAATGGCATATCGGGTTTGGCCGCCGTCGTAGATCAGTAGATCCATCGCGATGCCAATCGTCGCTGTCGTGCTGCTTTGATCCACCAGCAGTCCGCTTGACGTATTAGACGTGCGTGAAAAACTGCGGCCCAAAAAGCCCTTGAAATTCAAGATCGGGCGGAGGGAAGCCGTTGCGATGGCCACATCCTCATCTGCTGCACGTAGTAGAGCGCGATTTTGTTCCAGCAACCCTGAATGATTGAACGCCCCGATCAGCGCATCCGAGAGCGTTTCGGCCTGCACCGTTTGCGCGGACAGTAAAGAGAGGCCAACAAGTGCAGTCGTGCGTCGCACCTTCATCAATAGATCGAGCATTCTGCCCCCAAGGATTTCCGCATCCATTCGGGATGCTCTGATACAGTCTTAACGCGCGACACAGCAGCTTCCGTCGCGCGGATCTTAAATATTACAGTGCGAAGTCACGCGCCTTTGAGAATCCCGGCAAAACGGGCGCACTGGCATTAAACGCAAGACGCCAATTCATCTGCCCGTCGATTTTGCGACCAATCCGCACTTCGCCCAAAGCACCCGTCATAAAGAGTGCCGCGATGCGCCCACCCTCTTTCAGCTGATCGATAATTGCGACTGGCACCGCTTCAACACCGCCCTGGATGGTGATCACATCGTAGGGTCCGTGTTCTGCGACACCCGCCTCAAGCGGCCCCGCGTTCATGATCACACTGTCTGCGCCCGCATCGCTCAGCACAGTTTGCGCATCTGCAACCATCGCCTCATCGGCTTCGAGCGCAACTACCGCTTGGGCAATATGAGCGATAATCGCGGCCGAATAGCCATAGCCTGACCCGATATCGAGCACCAACTCATCATTTTGCAAATTCAAAGCGTCGAGCATTTTCGCGAGCGTGCGCGGCTCAAGCAAAACACGCCCCACACTCAGCGCAAGGTTGCCATCGACATAAGCCGCTTCGCGGCGCTCACTCGGAACAAAGTTCTCGCGCTCTACCGATAGCATCGCATCGATGATTGGAAATTTGGTAACATCGGAGGGGCGAACTTGGGTGTCCACCATCATGACACGACGTGCTGCAAAATCAGACATTGGCTAAACTCATCCGTTCAGAATCCTTTGCACTTTAGTGCCACATCACGCGCGCCCCCACAACGCCCCACCTCCGCACAATTCGCTAAATTTCGCACCGCTTAGGTCTTGCAGCAGTTTGCCAGATAAGTTAATTGCGTGATATCTCTGGCTGGCGAGTTGGTAGAGTGGTTATGCAGCGGATTGCAAATCCGCGTACACCGGTTCGATTCCGGTACTCGCCTCCAATCTTCTCAAAGACTTATACGTGTCTTGGCCCATTCGGGCTCCTTGGTTTACAGCTTGGTTTACAGGGCAGGCCGCTTTTTGGCTGGGTTTCGTCATCCTTCTGCAGGTAGCCGCGGCTTTGACTGGCGAGCCTCAATCCTTGGTCAGAAGCCAGCAAACGAAGCCCTGGCAGATTCGATCTTCCAGCGTCAAAACGGCCCCAAAACTCCAAACGCCTGGCGCGGGTGCGCGAACCGGACTTGCTAGCGCGTCTAAAGGCCGCCCCTTTGGTAGGTGGTAGTGCCGTCCAACAAAGCGATTTCCCCAAAGGTCGCTTACGAAGTTCTTCCTCGGCATTAGATGACACAGCAAAAGACGACTCTGGGCCGTGAGAATGGGTGTCACTACTCCTTTAAGCTGATGCTGCTGCGTCGCGGAGAACGACCGGTTAGAGCCCGCTTTGACCGATGCTGCGCGAAGCACAGATGGCTGCATTGGGCGGGAACCGGACTTTCGCTGCAGTTATGCGGTCTATAACTCGACTGTGGCAAAGCAGACATACAACCTAGGTGCGCATGGCCATTGCTTTTACCATATTTAAGTTGCACCCTTCCATTATTAGCTACGCTCTTTTTGGCAGATAGATTTGGGTATTCATTAAATGATCAGACACTTCGATAAAATCGAGAATCTTGGCGTATTTTCCAATTACAAGAAGCCATCAGACATATCACAATTCGAACGCTTCAACCTTATTTACGGTTTGAATGGGTCTGGAAAGACGACGCTATCTAGATTCTTTTCAGACTTAAACGAGGGGCAGGCTGATAGTTTCCCTAGTCTGAAATACAAGATCAAGACCGACGATGGAGATTTTCAACAAGGGAAGCCCTATTCGCGCAAGATACGAGTGTTCAATGCAGAGTACGTCGACGCAAATATTGGACAACTCGAAGGAACTTTGGACCCAATTTACGTGATTGGGGCAGAGAACAAGACCTTGGCGGAGACGGTCAAATCCGACGAAGCCGTTCTACTCAAAATGACACAAAAACTGTCTGAGAAACAGACTGAACTAGCGAAGTTGGAAAAGCAAAGGGGTAAGGTCTTCACAGACATTGCTCCCAAAATCACCGAAGCCGCAAAAGGAGCTGTGACACGGACATATAACAAGAGAAACGCGGAGAACGCATACAACGGTCTGGTTACCTTCCAACAGCTAAAGCTAGAGGACCTTGCAGAGGCCTCCAAAACGATGAAACAGTCTGCAATGAACAAACTGACCGAGTTCACGGTTCCACAAATCCGTCTAGGGCAGACTGAAAAACCACTTTTTGACGCGATAGAACTCCACGTAGTCGCCGTCTCAAACATTCTACAAATAAGCGCAACATCGTCAGCAATCGAGCGATTGAAAAAGAACCCGGCGCTAGCGGCTTGGGTCGAAGTTGGCAGAGAGCTTCATGATCACTCTGCCGATATGAAATGTGAATACTGTCGACAAAAAATTCCGGTAGAACGAGAAGCTGAGTTGGCAGCACATTTCAATACTTCTGACGCTAACTTAAAAGCGAAAATTGAACGGGCGATCAACGAAAACCGAGCAATTTACGAAGAAGTTGAGCGTATTAGAGGCTTAAGTGAACAGGTTTTGTATCCAGGTGCGGTCCATTCTTGGCTTTGGTCTGAAACGCAGCATTCGTAGCGAATGGGAGGAAAGCGGCCATTCGAATGGTGTTTGCAAACAATGCACTACATGCGTGTCAACTTCTGCTCTCAGCTTGTGAACAATAGCCCTCAAATTGCCCCATTGTCGCCCCGCTTCAACCAAATGAGACGCGCAAGCTTATTGAATGTCTCAGTCGTGAGTGTCTATTTTTTTAAGCTGTGACTATTGGAGATGGGCAATGAACAGTATCGCAGAACTCAATGTCGGTGGACCAGATCAGCGGAAGTTTGTCATTTCGCATGCTGGAACCATTGCAAAACAACTCGCGCCTGACCTAACCGAAACCGATATGTCCGTGTCAGTGATGGCGCGCTCTTCACATGCGACGACACTCAAGTTTTCATATGCTGGCGAAGTATGTGTCGTGAAGCACTTTCCCGTCGACAGCCCGAAAGCTCGTGCTGGCTACCTGCGTGAACGAGATGCGCTTCGGGCTCATGCGCGGTCTGAGAAAGTGCCCAATCTGAAGTTTTTCTCTGACGAGGCCGGCTTTCTAGCAATCACTTACATTGATGGCGACAACCTACGTGACGTGATCGATAGCGAGTCTCTGGATTACACGTGCTTTGCCATTGGCAAGTGGCTGGGTGATTTTGCCAATGCCGCTCCGTTCAAGAAGGTAAAAGGGAACTGGGATCGCTACCTACGCCATTACAGTGAGTTTTATAGCACTTTCAGCTTGGACCAGAACTCTGATTTTTTGCGCGCCTTTACTTACGAAAGGGTTGTTCTTTCAAAAAATGACGGGGCCCTTTCAAACCTCATGGTAGCGCGAGACGGGAAACTGTTCGGCGTTGATTTCAAAAACAGCCAATTCAAGCCTATGGGGTGGGACTTGCTTCTGACAGCAAGGGCCCTTGTTCGCCTGTTCCCATCGGAAACCAACCGCTGCATCGCGCAACTGGCCGATGGGTTTTGCACGGCCACGGGGGCTGACAGCGAACAATACCAGACCTTTTTGCAGGTCGCTGCCGTTGGGGCAGCTTTCGCCATTAGCTCCGGAACCACCGAAGCCCCGGCATTGACCGCGTTGCGGACCTACAACGAAAAGTCGGACACCCCGGCTCAGGTTGTTGGCCATACCCCCTTCTTGCTCAAGCAACTTCAAAAACCCGACCCCGAAAAAACTCGGGCCCTGTTTGATCACCTAATGCAACTGGAACTCGACAGTGTGTCCGCGGAAGAGGCCCAGCCAACCGGACACGAAGGCACGCCACCGGTCGAGTTTGAGGCGTTATGCAGGGGCTGTCAGGGCAACTGCTGCACCCTTGCTCTGGGTCGCAAAGCCTTTATTGATGCGAAGACTGCAAAACGCGCGGCTCTTTACATCAACGAACAGGCGACAGAAAAGGTTGCGCTCAATTACATCTCGTATTTGCCTGAGCAACACGTACAGGGGTCTTGTTTGTATCACGGGCCTGATGGATGCGCCCTGCCCCGCCAAATGCGGTCAGACACCTGCAACAAATACCAGTGCCGCGCAGCCCGCGACATGCTCAAAAGGATTGAGACGCACAATCCGGATGGCGTTCTTTGTCTTGCAGGTAAAGGAGCCGACTTTCGCCAAGCGTCCTACGTCCAGAACGACAAGATCGCAAATGTACCGCTGGGGATGGTGACGCCGGAACATAACCATGGCTGAAACGATCAATGTCACAATCGACAGCTCTCTTCCAACGGACAAGAAAGGTACGCTTGAGATCGAGGTTGAAGACTTTGCTTCTACTGACATCTCAGGCAGTCAGGACGTTTTCTTTACCGACGGTTTCACCAATGCCAGTGAGGATCCTTCAGACTGGACAGACGTCGAAATCTCGAAAATTGGCAAAAAAGATGTAGAGCCAGACAGCTTTAACTTTGATCTGTCCGCTTTCGACGACAGCTTCAATGTAGATATAAAAGACGAAGGTCCAGAAGACAGCTTTATCATCGACGACTCGACCTCATTTACGGTGAGCGGGGGCATCTACACGATCCAGTATATGGGCGCTGACGGACAAAACCACACAATGACCGTTGACCCCGGCGACGCATCTGTCGTTGTTAACTTTGCCAGCGATGGCGTAGTTTCGGGCAGTTCCGATGACGACATTATTGACGACGCCTACACCGGAGATCCACAGGGTGACGTGGTTGATGGTGTAGACGGCGACGATGACACCATCGATGCGCTGGGTGGAGATGATACCATATCCGCGGGTCAAGGACACGATACCGTCTATGGTGGCGCCGGAGCAGACATCATTGACGGAGGCGCCGGTGATGATCTCCTTTTTGGCGGCGGTATAGCTTCTGACGTTCAGTTTACATTTGGAAATCAGACCGGGTCAGACAATCCGTTTGATGGCCTTGATGCAGGCACCTGGAGCATGCCAACCTTAGCCGATATCGACGGGGACGGCGACCTGGATCTGTTATCCGGCGGGAACGATGGAAATCTCTTCTACTCGGAGAATACAGGCACAGCGAGTGCCCCGGCTTACTCCAGCTTCACCACCAACCCCTTCGGCCTGAGTGACATTGGGGCCGTCTCCAGCCCGAAATTTATCGACATCGACGATGATGGCGACATGGATGTTTTTGTCGGTACCAACGAAGGCAGCATCGTGTTCTTCGAGAACACTGGTACTGGGTCTGCTCCGAGTTACGCGGCATCAGTTTCAGACCCTTTTGGGCTTACAGACATCGGCTCTGAGACCACAATTGACTTTGCTGATATTGATGCTGATGGCGATCTGGATGCGTTTATTGGCAACGTGGATGGGCGAGTCCGTTTCTACGAGAACACCGGCGATGCTGAGAGCCCGGTTTTTGCCTCCCCGGTTATTGATCCGTTCGGCTTAGGTGACATAGGAAGCTACGCCTCGGTCACGTTTAGTGACTCGGATGGCGATGGCGACCTTGACGTTCTTCTTGCTGACGAGGCGGGTCTGGTCAGACATTATACGAATGGCGGAACAGCAGAAAATCCGAATTTCGTAGGCCCAGTTGACAATCCCTTCGGCTACATCGACCTGAATGGCGAAAGCCCTCAGTTGGTCGATGTCGACGGCGATGGTGACCTCGATATGGTGACTGGTGGATCTGACGGTAAGTTTCTGTATTACGAAAATGTTACGCCAGTCATTGTCGACGAAAACGATAACATCGACGGCGGGAGCGGTGCCGATACGATTGATGGCGGAGATGGAAACGACACGATTTCTGGTGGCAATGATGATGATACCATTCTCATGTCGACAGGTAATGACTCTGTTGTCGGTGGATCGGGCCAGGACACATATGATGCAAACTCAGGAAGTGGGGCGCCGGGCGAAACCATCGGAGTTTCTATCGATGGGACTGGGCCACAAAGTGGATCGGGCACTGTCACAAAAACCGTTGACGGCTCCACCGATACGCTCACCGACATTGAGGAGATCGTCGCGGGTGAGGACAGTGCTGAAGCTGACACGATCGTCGTCGAAGGGATTGTCGATTATTGGCAGGTTTCTGGGCTAGATGACAATTCAGTTGGCTTCTTCACACCGAATTTTGGGTCAACGGGGCCAATCAGCTTTGGTGGCCCTGGCGAACCAACACTGAGCGATATTCTGTCCTCCAGTTTTGATCCGGGAACTGGGACGGTACACCCTTTTGGCACGTTTCAGATCACATCTGGTGATGAAAGCGGCACGGTTGGGGATATCTCATTCCAGAATTTCGAGACAATTAAGTTTTCCACAGTTTGCTTTGCCCCCGGCACACTCATCAAGACACCCTTCGGAGCCAGACAGGTGGAGACTCTGAAACCCGGAGATTTTGTGGCAACTGTAGACCACGGTTTTCAGGAAATTCGGTGGGTTCACACCGACGAGCAAGCCATTGACGGTGAGAATAGCTATCCGATTTTGATTAAGGCCGGCGCGCTTGGTATCAATCTCCCTCACACCGATCTTGTCGTTTCCTCACAGCATCGCATCCTGGTAGGTGAAGCCGGCCAGCTTGAACATGTTTTCAAGGAACCTGCGCTGGTACCCGCGAAAGGTCTTATCACCTTGCCTGGCATTCGGAAAATGCGTGGCAAAAAGCAGGTTGATTGGTGGCACTTTGCTTTGGATTGTCATGAAGTCGTTGAAGCCAACGGCGCCCAAGCGGAGTCGCTTTTGATCAGTAAAATGGTTCTCAATGCACTTGATGCCTCGGAGCGCATGTGTTTGCACAGCATGTTTGGTTTAATTGAGGGCTATGACGTGGCTCTGAACGGCCCACCTGCTCGCGAGCTTCTCGGAGCAGGTAAGGCAAAACGCCGGATCAAGCTCGAAAAGCAGCTACGTGATTGTAAGCGGCTGACAAAGAATGACAAGAAAGGTGGGATCAGCCGGAGTGATCAGCCCCGTTTGATTGGTCCAGTTTGATAGTTGTGCCTTGGTTCCATCGTAATAACCGTTCTGACCGCAAGCGCTGTCTGTTTACGGTCTTGTGGTGTGGCGTACGATGCAAGGTATTCGACTCTCTAGAGACCCTAACTGGCTGCCCACAGAGATACCAACGAGTGTCAACAACGAACCAGAAGCACCAATTGGCCTGATCCAGGCAAAGGTCTGGAAAGTCCGCATTGCTGCCTCTCGCCTTCCTATTTGGCGCTGATTTCGTATGCAATCGCAGCGAAAGTCTGCAAATAGCCGATTGTGTTGAAAAACTCTTGCTTGATCGAATGGTCAATCGCTGATTCAATTCCTTTATTGATTGGGGGATTTGGCGATGATGGGACCAAAGCAGGAGGCGCAAGCGGCGCTGTTCTATGAGTTCTCTCTGGAGGATCACGTTCCACAAGATCACCTGCTGCGGTCGATTGATCGGTTTGTGGATTTGAGCGGCATCCGCGCGCATCTTTCGGATTTCTATAGCCATACAGGCCGTCCTTCAATTGATCCTGAGTTACTGATCCGGATGCTGCTCGTTGGGTATTGCTCTGGCATCAGGTCCGAACGCCGCCTGTGCGAGGAGGTGCATCTGAACCTGGCATATCGATGGTTTTGTCGCCTTGATCTGACGGACCGGATTCCTGATCACTCCAGCTTTTCCAAGAACCGTCACGGTCGCTTCCGCGAGAGTGATCTTCTGCGCCACGTATTTGAGACGACCGTCGCGCGTTGCATGGAGGAAGGGCTCGTGGGCGGTCAGGGATTTGCCGTGGATGCCAGTTTGATAAGCGCTGATGTCCAGAAACAGAACTCCAGCAACCCTGATGATTGGGCAGCCCGTATGACCGACCCCGATGATGCATCACGTGCTGTACGGGAATATCTCGACACCTTGGACGACGAGGCCTTTGGTGCGGCTACGACAACCAAGCCCAAGTTCACTGCTCATGCCGATCCGGCCAGCCAATGGACAGCCGCACGCAAAGGTCCCGCTTTCTTTGCCTATTCTACCAACTATCTGATCGATACAGATCACAGTATCATCGTTGATGTGGATGCCAGCCGCTCGAACAGAACCGCCGAGGTTGGTGCCATGCGCAAGATGATCGACCGAACCGAAGAGTGCTTTGGCTTGAAGCCGGATTGGATCGCCGCAGATACGGCCTATGGGTCTTCTGACAACCTTGTTTGGCTGACCACAAAACGTAAGATCCTGCCCTTCATTCCCGTCTTTGATAAGGGCGAGCGTACTGATGGAACTACTCCAGATCAGACTTCACTTGGGATGATGAGAACGACCGCTACATCTGTCCTGGCGGCAAAGAGATGAAGCATACGAGGCGCACCTATTCCGATCCCGCCCGGAACGCTCCAGAATGGAAAGCGCGCAAATACCGGGCCCTTAAATCTGATTGCACCGATTGCCCATTAAAAGCCAAATGCTGCCCAAAAACAGAAGCGCGCGCGATCCACCGCGAGAAATATGAGATCGTCCGAGAATTTGCCCGTCAATGTACAGCATCAGACTTCAATCAAACCGCACAGAACCGCCGAAAGAAAGTCGAGATGCTCTTCGCCCACCTCAAACGCATCCTTGGCTTGGCCAGGCTCCGATTGCGCGGCCCATACGGCGTCCAAGATGAATTTACCCTCGCAGCAATCGCCCAAAACCTTCGGAAACTCGCAAAACTCAAGCCGTTGGTGCCCGCCACAGGCTAACATCGTGGTCGACATACAGACGTCCAAGTAAAATCAATGCGATAACCCTCTTCGAAAGGCTGAAACCAACGAGTTTTTCAACACAATCAGCCCACACCGGAAGTGCCAAATTCGCGCTGCGTGCGCTCGCAGCGCGAGAATGCTTCGGGTGGTCAAAATCCGGTGCTGCTGCGCGGCAGTGATTCCGGTCATTCAAACAGTTTTCATAAGAACTGAAACTGCGAAATTGGGCATCGCGATCTTGCTGCCCATCGAGTTTGCTTTGTGCAACGTCGGATTCCATTCAGATTGAGCATCGCAAAAATGTTTCGTCTTTGAGGGATTCACCAAAATGGGTATTGGCAGAGGATCCTTCTAGCGGATTCCTCGAGTTCACGCTCGATCGCTGATTTCGGGGCAGTGACATCGAGCGCGATCATGCCTTCGTCAGATGTTGGCGGTTCCAGAGCCGCGATTTGGGTGTCCAACAAGGACAGTGGCACAAAATGCCCTGATCTTTCTGCCATGCGTCACGCGATGGCCTCGCGGCTGGCATGAAGGTAGACGAACTGCACCTGTCCGATATGGATGCGAAATAGATCCCGATATTGCCGTTTCAGCGCAGAACAGGCCATAACGACGTTTCCGGTTTCTCGGGCGGTACCTGCGGCGCTGCACAGCGACAAAAGCCATGGCAAACGCATCTTGTCGTTAAGCGGGATACCCTTTTCCATTGCCTTTCGGTTCTCGCTGGAATGGTAGTCGTCAGCTTCGATGAATTGTGCACCAAGACGCACCGCGAGACTGCGTGCAATCGTGGTCTTGCCAACGCCAGACACGCCCATGACGATGAAAACATAACTCTGGATGGGTCTGGTAGAGACTGACATTGGACTGAACTTCAGGCAAATAGGGCGCGGGCTTGATCTGGGGTTAGTGGCTCCGGACGGTCGCAGGTCGTGACCGTATCGACCCATTGCCGACTTTCGGCTGACTGCAGAATCGCGGTCATCACCTCAACGACATGGGTCGCCAGTTCAAGGCTACACCGATGCGGCCTATCTGCTGCAATACCTGCCGCCATATCCGCAAGGCCCGCGCAGCGGTAATTGGCACGGTCATTGCCTTGCCCGTCCTTGGCGTTGGAGATTGAAAACGGATGATTGCGGGGCGTGATTTCGGTGGGGTCATCGACCTGTTTGGCTTGGAGAACCTCACCTCCAAAGAAATTCGGGTCAGGTAGGTAAAGCGAGCCACCGCTACCATAGAGCTCCATATTCTCATGACGATGCGCACAAACATCCCAGCTAGCGCCGAGTGTTATCAACGCGCCGTTATGGAATTCCAGAAGAGCATGAATATTGGTGGGGGTCTCCACTGGAACCGTCTCGCCCTCTCTTGGCCCAATGCCAATGGTGCGTGTCATGAAGCTAGCGGACGCCATAGCCGAGACAGATTTGACCGGCCCGATGAGCTGCACAAGATTGGTGACGTAATATGGTCCGAGGTCAAGGACGGGGCCACCGCCGGGCTGGAAGAAAAAGTCTGGATTAGGGTGCCAAGCCTCCATCCCGCGCGACATCACGTGACATGTGCCACCGATAATGTCGCCGACCATGTTCTCATCGATCGCAGCGCGGGCAAGCTGGTGCGCGCCGCCCAGAAATGTGTCCGGCGCAGACCCGACGCGCAGCCCTTTTTCGTTTGCCAGGGCGCGCAAGGCCTCACCCTCCTCCAAGGTCAATACATAGGGCTTTTCGGAATAGGCGTGCTTGCCCGCTTCAAGGATCTGCTTGGTGACACCAAAATGTGCTGCCGGAATGGTCAGATTGATGATGATGTCGATGTCATCAGCGGCCAGCAGGCCTGCAATAGTCTCTGTGCGCACCGAAAACTCATCGGCACGGGCCTGTGCTGTTTCCATGTTAAGGTCAGCAACAGCGCGCACGTCGATCCCTCTAAAAAGAGGAGCCAGTTTGAGGTAGGAGGCCGAAATATTGCCGCACCCAATGATGCCTACACCGAAATCTATCATATCGTGTGTTCCTTAGAATGCTTGAACACTTGCCAGCGAGCGTGATGCCATGCGGACGTGGTCGTTGGGATTGTCATGTTCGACGACGTAGCGGGTCACACCTGCGGCATCCATGGCGGGTTTGATTGTTTTCCAATCCATGACGCCATGGCCCACGTCAGCCCAGCCGCCTTCGTCGGCGCAATCCCCATTAGGGGCGACGTCCTTTACATGGGCGGCAACGATACGGCCCTTGTATTTCTGCAGCCATTCCACTGGATCCTGCCCAGCTACATGGACCCACGCCAGATCAAGCTCGAATTTGATGTCAGGAGAGGCCGCAACGATCAGATCAAGCGGGAACTGTCCGTCGACCGGAACGAATTCAAAATCGTGGTTGTGCCAGGCAAATTCCAAACCTGCCGCGATAATCGGTTCACTCATTTTAGCCAGTCGCGTCGTGAAGGCCGTCCAACCGGACATTGTTGTTGGGCGCTCGGCAGGTGGAATGAAAGGCGCGATAACGCAAGTAATTCCAAGAGCTTTCGCAATCTCGATGACTTTAGCGGGATCGCTCTCGATGAAGTCAGGGGCGAAATGACCCGTCGGCATGGTCATTCCATAGCGCTCGAGGCGGGCTTTGGTTGCAGCTGTGTCTTCGTAATGGGGACCGACCCCCTCGACTTCTTTGTAGCCCGCCTCGGCAAGCATGGCGAAAGTTTCGTTCGCGTCCCAGTTGCGCGAAGAGTAGAGCTGGTAGGAAATAGTAGGCATTTTTCAGTCCTTAATAGAGGTAACACAGGCATCAGACCCGCGGGCATCGGCAAGTGATTAAAGGCGCAATTCGGTTTTCGCATCAAACAACGACGCTCTAGCGGGCGCAAAGCCGAGGCGCAGTTTTTCCCCGACGCTCACCCGTGATTGGCCGTCCATCCGTACCCGGAAATGGTGACCTGCGACTTCGCAGTCGACCAGCGTGTCCGAACCAGTCGGCTCGATCAAGTTGACCTCAACGTCGACCTGGAACGGGGTGCTTTCAACCAGTTCGCCGGTCACCACATGTTCAGGTCGAATGCCCATGGTCGCGGCCCCTTCTGTTGCAGCGCCTGTATCCCCAAATTCATAGCCGTCTAGCGGGATCGACAGTTCACCCATTTCGAAGGTCCCGTTTTTGATATTCCCTTCAAGGAAATTCATTGAGGGTGAGCCGATAAAGTCAGCGACGTATTTGTTGATCGGCTGGCCATAAATCTCGTCCGGTGAGCCTAGCTGCATGATCTGACCGCCGCGCATGATGGCAATACGATCCGCCAGCGTCATCGCTTCAATCTGGTCATGGGTCACATAGATCATCGTGTTCTGAAGCTTGTGGTGCAGGCGCTTGATCTCAACCCGAAGGTCTGCGCGCAACTTAGCATCAAGGTTTGACAGCGGTTCATCAAATAAGAACACATCTACATCGCGCACCAAGGCTCGGCCAATGGCGACCCGCTGTCGTTGGCCGCCCGAAAGAGCAGCGGGTTTGCGTTTCAACAGCGGCTCAATCTGTAGGACTTCCGAGGCGTGTTTTATCCGCTTTGCAATCTCGGGTTTGGGGAGCTTCGCGTTTTTTAGGCCAAACGAAAGGTTACCCTCCACGGTCATCTGCGGATAAAGCGCATAGGATTGGAACACCATCCCAATGCCGCGATCGGATGGTTCCGCCCAAGTGACATTACGGTCATTAATATGGATCTGACCACCGGACACATCCAAGAGCCCCGCGATACAGTTCAGCAGTGTCGATTTCCCGCAACCCGATGAGCCCAGGAGCACCAGAAATTCCCCTTTGCCAATCTCAAGATTGAGATTTTGAAGAACTTTCACTGCGCCAAATTGCAGGTCGAGGTTTTTGATTTCAACAGAGTTTTGCATGATTTTCAGCCCTTTACTGCGCCGGCTGCGATGCCACGCACGAACAATCGTCCGGAAACGAAATAAATGGAGAGCGGCACGAGACCTGTCAGGATCGTGGCTGCCATGTTGACATTGTATTCCTTCACGCCCTGCGTGGAGTTTACGATGTTATTAAGCGATACCGTCATCGGGTAATTGTCTGGACTGGTGTAAACGACACCAAACAGGAAATCGTTCCAGATACCTGTGACCTGCAAGATTACAGCCACGGTAAAGATTGGCAGGGACATTGGGACCATGACTTTCGCGTAAATCGCCCAGAACCCGGCACCGTCCACCCGCGCGGCTTTGAACAGCTCCTCGGGTAGCGACGTGAAATAGTTGCGAAACAACAGCGTCAGGATCGGCATGCCAAAGACAGTATGGACAAGAACCAGCCCGCCAAGAGAGCCATAAAGCCCGACTTCGCGGAGCATGATGACAATTGGATAGAGCATGACCTGATAAGGAATAAACGCGCCAAAGATCAGGATGGTGAAGAACGCATCAGCGCCTTTGAATTTCCAGTTGGACAATGCATAGCCATTCACGGACGCGATGATGATCGACAAGATCACGGATGGAATAGTGATCTGAACAGAATTCCAGAACCCTGTGCTCAACCCGTTGCAGGTCAAGCCTGTGCAAGCCTCTGACCATGCCTTGACCCAGGGCTGAAACGTCACCTCTAGTGGGGGTGAAAACACATTGCCAAGGCGGATTTCCGGCATCCCTTTGAGGGATGTAACGAACATCACATAAAGGGGTAGCGCATAGAACAATGCGATGGTGATCAGCGTGCCATAAAGGAAAATATTGCGGCGCGAAAAGGGCTTGCGCGGCTTTGGACCCTGCGGACCGGTGAGGGGTGCGGACGTAGTATCAATCACGATGCTTCGAGCCTCCGAATTCAAGAATTGCCCAAGGGATGACGATCAGCGCTACAGTCACCAGCATCATGGTCGAGGCGGCAAAGCCCTGCCCAAGGTTGTTGGCCTGAAACATCATATCGTAGACGTATTTCGCAGGAACTTCGGTAGATATGCCCGGGCCCCCACCTGTTTGCGCGACGATCAAATCGTAGATCTTGACGATCCCGGTGACGACAATGACCAGCGTGGTAACAAACACAGGCCGCATCATAGGAATGATGACGAAAATATAAGCCTTCCAAGTCGGAATGCCGTCCACACGGGATGCCTTCCAGACATCTTGATCGATACCGCGCAATCCAGCCAACATCAGGACCATAACAAGCCCGCTGCCCTGCCAAATTCCGGCGATCAAAACACCGTAGATCGCAATATCCGCACTATAGAGCGGGTCGAAGGTGAAACTCTCCCACCCCCAACCACGAACAACCTTCTGCACCCCAAATTCCGGGTTCAGCATCCATTGCCATACCAGGCCCGTAACAACAAAACTGAGCGCATAGGGATAAAGGATGACCGTGCGGATCGTGTCTTCAAACCGAATTTTCTGATCAATAAGAGCTGCGAGGATGAAGCCGATCACAAAAACCAGCACCAACATGCAAAGCCCGTAAATCGCAAGGTTCTCGATTGAGATGAGCCATTTTCGCGTGGCCCACAAACGTTCGTACTGATCCAGACCGACCCATTGTAACCGTGGCAGAAGACCAGAATTGGTAAAACTGTAAACAACAGTCCAGATCGTGCCGCCGACAAACACGAAAAGCGCGGTCACGATCATCGGAATCGCTGCAATTTTCGAAGATATATTACGGAATAACTGGTTCGGGCGTGTTGACGACATGACCTATCTCCCTTTGAAGGCCAGCATTCCAAATGCCGAACCAAGTGTATTCATGGTGCCGGCACGCAATTAGCGGGCCGGCCCTAGTTGCAGTTTAGTTTGCTGTCGCGATGATGCTCGCGAACTGCGCTTGCGCGTCTTCGACTGTGATCGATGAGTCAGCGAAGAACTCAATGAACAACGTGCTGATCTGGTCCGCTGTGTCAGGTGTGACCAGTTGAGCCGTGTCGGGCAGAATTGCACCATCAGCCAGAAGGGCCAGGCCCTTTTGCATGCAGTCATTGGCTGCCGACAAATCGACGTCACCACGCACTGGAAGGGAACCTTTAGCGAGGTTGAACGCAACCTGCGTTTCCGGACGCAACATCAAAGCTGCAAGTTCGGACTGTGCTGCGATCTGCGCCTCATCAGTCAAGACGGGGAAGTAGAAAGCGTCGCCGCCCGTGCTCAGAAGCTCAGTGACACCAAGGCCTGGCAGACAGCTGTAGTCTGTTCCTGCAACCTGTTCGGCCACGGCGAATTCACCTTGTGCCCAGTCACCCATGATTTGACCACCAGCTTGGCCGGTAATCACCAGGTTGGTTGCGTCGTTCCAGTTTTGAACCGTGGAATTTGCGGCCATGTCGCGAGCATCAGCAGCAGCGGCAAAAACCCGTGCAACATCCGCACCTGCGGCGACATCGGCATCCTTGTCATCATAAACCGCCAAAAATACTTCGTTCGGTACCAGTGCGGCAAACAAGACGTTGAACAACCCGCGTTGCTGCCAGCCTTGCTGACCCATTGCGAGCGGGAGCTTGCCAGCGTCGTTCAAAGCACCAGCGGAAGCGACGTACTCATCCCAATTGGTTGGCACGTCGAGGCCGGCATCTTCATATGCCTTGTGCGACAACCAGAGCCACTGCCAAGAGTGGATGTTCACGGGTGCACAATAGATACGACCGTCAACGGTGCAGGATTCCAACAATGACGGCGGGTTGATGATATCGGTCCAGCCCTCTGCTTCGGCGATATCAGTGATGTCGCGTAGCAGCCCAGCTTCGATCAGCTCTTCTGCCTGTCGGCCATGGTTGAATTGAAATGCGCCCATTGGATCACCACCGGTCAAGCGGCTGACCATAACGGCACGCGCAGCATCGCCGCCAGCAATGGCAGCGTCGACCCATGTGTTTCCAGTAGCGTCAAACGCCTTTGCCAATTCGCCGACGGCAGCAGCTTCGCCGCCAGATGTCCACCAGTGCATGACTTCAAGGTCTTCAGCGAATGCGCCGGATGCCGCGACAATCGCGGTGGCGGTCATAAGTTTAGTTGTAAGTTTCACGATGATTCCTCCCGATCTGTATCGATACAGTGTTCACTACATCGTTACAGTTTGTGCTTGCAAGTGTTTTTTTAACTTCGTTATAAGGCTTGCAGCAGATCTGTTTGTACTGGGTGCCAGCGATCAATTGCCAATTCGGGACACTGTCAGCTAAGTGTTTTGCGACATTTGCATGAGGAACAAGCACGATGAAAAGCACCGCGACCAAAGCAGCAAAATTGAGCGAAGATGAGTTGCGTGGTCTGGTCAACGCTGGTGAAAGACCGACCCTAAAAACGATTGCAAGGATCAGCGGCCTTGCCGTCACAACAGTCTCACGCGCGCTGCTCGACGGGTCGGATATCGGCGCAGATACCAAGCAGCTTGTAGCGCGAATTGCAGAGGCTATTGGATATGTCCCTAATCGCGCTGGACTTCGCCTGCGGACAGGCCAAACCAATGTCATCACCTTGGTCGTTCCGGCGGAGGGGGACGTGCTGAACAATGCGGCCAAATTGACCAGTTCGATTGCCATGGAATTGCGCGGCACCAAGTTTCACCTGAACGTATTGCCGTGGTTTCCGGACGAAGATCCTTTGCGTCCGATCAAATACATCGTCGAGACGAGATCGGCAGATGCAGTCATTTTTAACATGACAGAACCCGCAGACGAGCGCGTCGCCTACCTGCTAAAAAAACAATTTCCGTTCGTAACCCACGGGCGGACCAAATGGGCCGACCAGCACGCCTATTACGATTACGACAACACTGCTTTCATCAGTGTGGCGCTGCACCGATTGGCCAAGCGCGGGCGGAAAAACATCCTCGCGATCCTCCCGCCGCGAAATCAGAACTATTCACAGGATATGGTGCGTGGCCTCAAACAAAAGGGCGCGCAATTGGCTATCCAGTACCGCATTTCCGAAAATGTCGACAGCGATCAGCCGTCCGAGGCCATCCTTCATTGGGTGACGCGTAGGTTGGAGCAATCGCCAGAGATCGATGCCGTGCTTTGCACGTCGTCCAAAGCCGCAATTTCAGCCATCGTGGCAATCGAAAAACACGGGCGTAAATTGGGTCAGGACATCGACGTTTATAGCAAGGAAGTGATCCCCATCCTTAAGATGTTTCGAGAAAACATTATCGTCGAGATCGAGGATGTCGGGCTTGCAGGTCGTTTTCTGGCTAAAGCTGCAATTCAGCAATTACAGGACCAAGATCTACCGTTGATGCAGCATTTGGAAATTCCGACAGACATTTGATAACATTGGAGAACGCTATGGAAACTCAGATCAAGGGACCGGGGCTATTTCTTGCCCAATTCGCTGGCGCGGATGCCCCCTTTAACTCGCTAAGCGAAATCGTGGGCTGGGCCGCTGGGCTGGGCTATAAAGGAGTGCAAATCCCAACATTTGACGCGCGTCTCTTTGATCTTGATACTGCCGCCAACAGTCAAACTTATTGCGACGATGTTAAAGGAATCTGTCATGACGCTGGCGTCGAAATCACCGAGCTTTCCACGCACCTTCAGGGCCAGCTTGTCGCTGTAAATCCAGTCTATGACGAAGCCTTTGATGCCTTCGCCCCGGCGCACCTTCACGGCAAACCCGCTGCGCGCAAAGACTGGGCGATTGATCAGATGATGAAAGCCGCAATCGCATCCGAGCGGCTCGGTTTATCTCATACTGTTAGCTTCACAGGATCTTTGGCGTTTCCATTCCTTTATCCGTGGCCACAACGCCCCGCCGGACTGGTGGAAGAAGCATTCGCCGAATTGGGTCGCCGCTGGACCCCAATCTTGAACCACTACAAGGACCACGGGCAGGACATCGGGTTCGAAATTCACCCCGGTGAAGACGTCTTTGACGGCGCGACGTTTGAAATGTTCGTGGATGCCTGCGGTGGGCATGAGGCCGCGATGATGAGCAGCCCCACTTGAGTGGTCCAATTTGAAAGTTAGTGCATGATTGGCCTTTGGTCCATCGGGATGATGGCCTCTGGCGCGGGCGGGCGGTAGCCCAATGCACTGTGTGGTCGCTTGGTGTTGTAATGGTTCCTCCATCTTTCAATGATGATTTGGGCTTCTCGGAGCGAGTAGAAGATTTCTCCGTTCAGCAACTCGTCTCGCATTCTCCCGTTGAAGCTTTCGCAGTATCCGTTCTCCCAGGGTGATCCAGGTTCTATATAAGCCGTCTTGGCTCCCACGGCTTTGATCCAATCTCTGACGGCCTCAGCAATGAACTCCGGGCCATTATCCGACCGAATGTAGGCTGGCACGCCCCGCAGGATGAACAGATCTGTCAGCGCGTCGACGACTTTGGTCGAGTTCAGCTTTCGTTTCACTCGGATCGCCAGACATTCTCGGCTATGCTCGTCCAAGATGTTAAGCGTCCGGAACGCCCTGCCATCGTCAGTTCGGTGATGAACGAAGTCGTATGACCAGACGTGATTACGATACTCGGGACGTAAACGGACACATGATCCGTCATTCAGCCAGAGCCGTCCTTTCTTTGGTTGCTTCATTGGCACTTTTAGCCCCTCACGTCGCCATAGGCGTTCGACACGCTTGTCATTAACCTGCCAACCCGCGTCTCTTAGCAGGGCTGCAACCCGACGATAGCCATATCGGCCGTACTGGCGTGTGAACTCGATCATGTCCGCAACCAAGCGTTCTTCGTCAGCACGCCCTTGTGGCAACCGCCGCTGCGTGGATCGGTGTTGGCCTAATACACGGCAGACACGACGCTCAGAAACTTTGAACTGACTACGAACGTGATTGATGCAGGCACGCCTGCGCGAGGGGCTTAGAAGTTTCCCGATGCGGCCTCCCTTAAGATCAACTTATCCAGCGTCAGGTCGGAAACTGCACGCCGAAGACGTTCGTTCTCTTTCTGAAGGCGCTTTAATTCCTTGAGTTGTTCCGTGCCCATTCCGCCATACTTCTTCTTCCAGCGATAATAGGTTTGTTCAGTCACACTGATCTGTCTGATTGCGTCAATCCGAGGCATGCCTTGCCCCATCAGAACTTCAACCTGCCGTAACTTCACGACAATCTCTTCGGGCTTTGGTCTCTTAATGGCCATCTCAGGTCCTCCGCTTTCCTAACTATAGGGGCGGACCACTTCAAAGGGGGAGGCTCAGCCGCAGTGTTGCCGCACTAAAGGTTTGCTGTTATCTAATGCTTAGAAATTCTCGATTGAAGCAAAGCGATGGGTGAAATCGTGGCACTGAACCAGTGTTCGAGGATAAAGTTACTTAGAACTTTGATTGCACTACTGAACTTTCTGAAAGTTGCAAAAAAAAGAGTGAGCAGTGGCTAGATTGCCCGCGTTTTATCGAAAGGACACCTGCTTTGGCCGACCCTTATATTTCTGAGTTCAAGGCAGCGAATGAAACCAGCACGTCCGACCCATCCAAGGACTTTATCGAAGTTGTTGTGGATGAAGGCACCGATGTCAGCGATCTGATTGTTATCATTTATAAAGGAGGAGCAACAAGCTTTCGGGATCAATTTTTACTGGCGGGAAAAACTCCTACGCAAACCATTGCCGGAAAAGATGTTTATCTTATCGATAACCCAACCGATGGATTATACTTACTTGCCAATGATGGGATTGCTCTTGTTGAGGCAAATGACATTAGTTCTGACCCTCTTCAAGCAAGCGATATTGATACAGTGTTTCAAGCCATCTCTGACGGGGTTGGGTTCATTGGAAGTGGGGACGGTATGGATGGCGTGACCTTCATAGATGTAACCCCAGGTGACGTGCAGGACGTACCCAGCGCCCAAGCCACCGAAACATTGGACGGAGGGCTATCCTACTCGATTATTGATTCTGGATATACCCCAGGGCAAATTTTGTGCTTTGGTTCTGGCACTTTGATTACTACCATTGATGGGGAAACACCTGTCGAAAACTTAAAATTGACCGACCAAATTCTTACCTTAGACGATGGCCATCAACCTTTGCGATGGATCGGTTCCAATTGGCTCAACAACAATCATTTGAAACATAATCCAGAGATTCGTCCGATCCGCATCCAAGCCGATGCGCTTGGGGAGGGTTTTCCAAAAAAAGATTTGATTGTGTCACCTCAGCATAGAGTCTTGGTACGTTCAAAAATCGCGGAGCGGATTTTCGGTTCAACAGAAGTATTGGTGCCTGCCAAGAAACTACTCACTCTGAGTGGAATAGAAATACAGCAAGAGAACCCAAACGGAGTACGATATTTCCATCTTATGTTCGATAAGCATCAAATAGTTTTTTCAAACGGATCGCCAACTGAAACCCTATATTCTGGCCCGATGGCATTAAAGGCTCTGCCTTTGGAAAGCCTCTTAGAAATTCAGGCACTCTTTCCTGAGATATGCGACCCAGAGTACCATCAGAAGCCGGCGCGCCCAATAATAGAGAGTGGCAATCTTGCGAGGAAGCTGGTGGATCGCCACCAGAAAAATTCAAAGCCAATGTTTGTATCTGTTTAGTTGTCAATGATTGCGCTGCTCGGCTATCTTATGTGAAAACAGCCTATTAATTCAAAGTGTGATCTTCCTTCGTGAGAAGCGCTAAGGGACAATTGCATAAAGTTGGACAGTTCTGTGAATGGCTGGAAAGTCCGCACAGCGGACTTTCAGCACATTTGAGCGATTGAACGAAAAAGAAGGCCCTGGGCCCCAATTGAACCTGACAAATCGCAGATCGCTCATGCACCGATGTCAGCGATCTGATTGTTATCATTTATAAAGGAGGAGCAACAAGCTTTCGGGATCAATTTTTACTGGCGGGAAAAACTCCTACGCAAACCATTGCCGGAAAAGATGTTTATCTTATCGATAACCCAACCGATGGATTATACTTACTTGCCAATGATGGGATTGCTCTTGTTGAGGCAAATGACATTAGTTCTGACCCTCTTCAAGCAAGCGATATTGATACAGTGTTTCAAGCCATCTCTGACGGGGTTGGGTTCATTGGAAGTGGGGACGGTATGGATGGCGTGACCTTCATAGATGTAACCCCAGGTGACGTGCAGGACGTACCCAGCGCCCAAGCCACCGAAACATTGGACGGAGGGCTATCCTACTCGATTATTGATTCTGGATATACCCCAGGGCAAATTTTGTGCTTTGGTTCTGGCACTTTGATTACTACCATTGATGGGGAAACACCTGTCGAAAACTTAAAATTGACCGACCAAATTCTTACCTTAGACGATGGCCATCAACCTTTGCGATGGATCGGTTCCAATTGGCTCAACAACAATCATTTGAAACATAATCCAAAGAAATCATGCGAAAGGTCTTTGAGCAATAAACGCTAAAATCAGTGGGGCAAGAGCGCAAAGTTCTTCCAAAGTGGGCGGAAAGGAGCCATTCGCTGCACTTGCGAAATGGTAAGAACACTTCCAAGTTAGCAGACATTTGGACCGATGGTGTGTCACGCAGTCTGTCTTCGCGCACATTTTGTCGGAAGGTCAATACCGTAGTACGTGTTTTGCCTCGAACCCAATTTCAACATTCAACGGCAGTGTACGAATTGAGTGCGTGGCTAACCTAACTGAACAATCATTAGCAACTCGTCACAGTTGTTAATTTCTATTCTTGTAGCTGGAGCTGAACGCTGAAAGCGTCGTGAAAATTCTTTTAAAGAAGGCAAGTTCCTCCACAAACGAGTCTTGCCAAACGCGATCGAAAAACTCAAAGCCCAAGCAGAATATAACATGTTTGGAATTGCTTGTGGTCGCTAGAAGGCATCACAAACGCATAAAATAAAAGTACGGCACATAAATCTGAAACAAACTCTTTTCGTTTGTATTGCCCCGAACCACCCAATTACACGGAAACAACGTCCAGAAGTTTAGAGCGTGCTATCTTGTCTGGCGACCCTCGCAACACGACCTCACCACGGCGTAGAGCGACGAACTTATCAGCAAGTTTATAAGCAAATTCGAAATACTGCTCGACCAAAACAATCGCCATATCACCTTGATCGCGCAGATGGCCGATGACTTCACCGATTTGCTGAATGATGTTGGGTTGAATTCCCTCAGTTGGTTCATCAAGGAGCAAAAGTTTCGGCTTGGCAATCAGCGCGCGTGCAATGGCGAGTTGTTGCTGTTGCCCGCCAGAAAGATCGCCACCACGGCGCGTCTGCATCTGCTTTAGGACGGGAAACAGCTCATAAATATGATCGGGGATATAATGCTCGGAAGCAGGGAGGCACGCAAAGCCCGTCTCAAGGTTTTCGCGCACTGTCATCAGTGGAAATATCTCGCGCCCTTGCGGCACGTATCCGACACCTTTTCGCGCGAGGACATGCGCAGGCAGTTTGCTCAACACTTCACCATCAAGCGACATCGTGCCACCAGAACGCGGATGACTGCCCGAAATCGCCTGGAGCAAGCTGGTTTTGCCCACGCCATTCGTTCCCATAACGCAAGTGACTTCACCTTGCGCCGCCTGCATGGAAATCCCGTTGAGGATTTGGGAATGGCCGTAGTGCAATGTGAGATCTTTGAGTTCCAGCATCTTAGCGTCCCAGATAGACGTCGATGACGTCTTGGTTTGATGTTACGTGATCAAGGCTGCCTTCAGCGAGCACCGCGCCCTCGTGCAGGACCGTCACTTTACAGTTTAGACGACGCACGAATTCCATGTCGTGTTCGACCACCACAACCGCACGATTCTTGGCGGCCTCGACTAGGATCGCGGTGGTTTGTTCGCGCTCCGCTGGCGTCATGCCTGCAGCGGGTTCATCAACCAAAAGCAAGCGCGGTTCTTGTGCAAGCAACATGCCGATCTCTAGCCATTGCTTTTGACCATGGCTTAGCTCACCTGATTTACGCGCCAATGCTTCGCTGAGGCCAATTTCATCCGCCAGTTCTTTGATCCGAGAAAGATCGCGAATTGAGGGGCGATACATCAGCACAGACAACCAACCGCGCGGCTTTTTCAGCGCCATGAGCAGGTTTTCTTCAACCGTTTGATCCTCGAACACAGTGGGTTTTTGAAACTTACGCCCCACACCTGCCTGCGCGATCTTTGCTTCGCTCATTTTCAAAAGCGATTGAGATTTTTCACCCCAAAGCACATGGCCCTCATTGGGTTTCGTCTTGCCTGTGACAATGTCCATAAAGGTGGTTTTGCCCGCACCATTCGGGCCAATCACCGCGCGCATTTCGGCGGCACCGATGCGAAAGCTGAGGTTGTTGATCGCGCGAAATCCGTCGAAGGAGACGGATACGCCTGAGACTTCTAAAAGTGTGCTCATTGTTTTGCCTCCTGCTCGCGCAAGGATCCTGCATTGGGCCCTAGATCCGCACCATGACGATTGGGCGTGCGCCGCGCTGTCCAAAGGTCGACCAAGCCACCCATGCCTTTGGGCGTGAAAATCGTGACGCCGACGAAAGAAAGACCAAGCAGGACCAACCACCAATCCACCCATTTGATCGTGTAGAACCCAAGCGGGATGTCGGGGGCTTGTCCGCCGGTGAACCAAGAAGACAAAAGGCTCACCAAGGCAGCGCCGATCACGGCACCATAAAGCCTGCCGCGTCCACCAATCGCGACCCAAACCGCGAGGTAGATCGACGCGATGGGCGCGATCTCGGCGGGGTTGATAATGCCCGCTTGCGGATAATATAGCGCGCCTGCGATGCCCGCGATCATCGCTGTGAGCGTGAAAATCACCAATTTATAGATCTCGACGGAATAGCCAAGGAAGCGCACGCGCGCCTCATTATCTCTGATGCCGCGAATGACGGAGCCGAACTTGCCGTTCACGAGCCATGCGGCCAGCAAATACCCCAAGCCCAGCGCAAAGGCAGACCCCCAGAAGAACCAGAGCGAGACGACAGATTGTGGCGCGCTGACGTTGGGAAGGTTTTGCAAGCCTGACAAACCATTGTTGCCCCGCAAACCGCTGTCATTTTGGAAAAGGTAAAGCGCTAAGGCGAGTGTCATTGCTTGTGTTAGGATCGACAAGTAGACCCCTGCGACGCGGCTGCGAAACGCGAGCCAGCCGAAGACTAAAGCTAAAAGGCTGGGCACAAGTAACATGAGGATCAGTTGCAAGAATAAGCTGTCCGCGAAACCCCAGATTAAGGGAAATTCGTTGGATCCGACCACGCCGAAGATCTGGTTGCCGATGGCATCGACGACTTCGGTTGGCGTCGGCGGAATCTCTGCTTGCGAGAGCGAATTAACCACGATCAGGCGCGTGCGTTCGTACATTAGCCACATGCCGATCATGTATCCACCAATCCCGAAAAAGGCGAAGTGCCCAAGGCTGAGGATCCCTGTGAACCCCCAGACCAAATCCATCGCGACCGCGACAAGGCACAGGCAAAGTGTCTTGCCCAGAGTCTTCACAAAGCTGGTGGAAATCACGCCAACCCCAAATCCTTCGGACAAAACCGTGACCACTAAAGTGAACAAAGCGAGCAATGCGAGGAAGATTAAAACCGAAGGGTTACGAGCGATAAAAGAGCGTTGCATAAGGTCAATCCCCTGCCGCACGGCCTTTGAGGGCGATGATGCCCCTTGGCCGGAACTGGATAAAAATAATAATGAAAACGATCATGAAGGTTTGCGCCGCCAAGGTGTTAGACGGGTTGAACCACTCAATACCCTTTTGCAGAAAGCCGATCATCGCCGCGCCCGCAAGGGTGCCCCAAATGTTGCCTACGCCGCCGACAACCACGGTCATGAAACTTTGCACGATGTAGTCGCTGCCAAGCTCGGATGTCACTTTCGCGAACAGTCCAATCGCAACGCCAGCAACGCCCGCAATCCCAGAGCCAAGCCCAAAGGTGAGCATGTTCACGCGCCCTGGGTTGATCCCCATTGAGGCGGCCATGCGCGGGTTTTGCGTAACTGCGCGGGTCTCTAGCCCCAAGCGCGTGCGCTTCATGATGAACAGGAAGATGGCGAGGAACACGAAAGCAAGCACAAAGATCGCGATGCGGATGTAGCTGATAGACACTACGTCATTGATGACCCATGAACCATCAAGCCAACCGGGGGCCGTAAGTGGGCGCGCTTGTGTGCCAAAGATATTCTTGGCCAACTGCTGCAACACAATCGAGATGCCGAAGGTGGCCAACAGCGTCTCCAACGGGCGCGAATAGAGCCAACGGATCACCAAGCGCTCCATCGCGACGCCAGCGGCGAAAGTGACTGCGAAGGCAAGTGGGATTGCCACGATGATCGAGACTGTGTGATCGGGGATGATCTGTTGGACGACGTAACCCGTGTAAGCCCCCATCATGATGAATTCGCCATGCGCCATGTTGATGACGCCCATCACGCCAAAGGTAATCGCAAGGCCAATCGCCGCAAGGAAGTAGATTGACGCGAGCGAGAGCGCATCAAGCGTGAGATCGAGAACTTGATTAGCCGCGACCTTGGCTTCAATGGTTTTCAGCGCCTCCTTTGCGGCGTCGGTGACGTCTGATGACGGCTCGTTGTAGGCTTCAAAGAAGACGCGTTCTGAAACGGCTGTTTTGACGTCGGCCTCTGTCACCAATGGGGATACAAGGCCCGCTTGTGCGAGCGCAGCGTACGCTTTTGCGCGGTTCTCATCGGAATCTAGCTGAGCAATGGGAATACCACCCACGCGCCCCTGATCGATGTTAGCGGACAAAGCCGCGCGTAGGGTGTCGGGTGTTGTCAGCGGCGGGGCGAGGTCTTTGGCGACGAGCAGTTCGTAAGCTGCTGTTACGGACAGTGCCTCCGATTCGGGTGTCAGCGTGTTGGCAATGTTACGACCTTGCGGAAGATCTGTGTCTGTAACTTCGAGGATGGTGCTCAGCAAAGGGTTCAACGCAGCGCGCACATCGACGCCCAGATCGCCAGACATATCTTTGATGGCCGCGACGCGCACGGCGGTGTCAGGATCGTAACCAATGCTCAACAATCGTTCGAGGCGCTGCTTCTGCGCCAGCAAGACGTCATCAGTCTCGCCCTCAATCGAGGCGCGCAAATGTGCGAGTAATGACGCTTCAGGATCACGCGCAATCGAGGTGAGCGCGTCTTGACGGCGCTCTGGATCATCATCGCTGAGTTGGAATTGCACCAACGCGGTCTGGATCATCGCGCGCACGCCGCTGTTGGGTTTGAGCTGTTTGAGGTCAGACTTGGCGACACCGTCAAAGCCTGCACCGCCATCGATGTCCGTCAGCGCATATGTCTTCGCATCCAACTTCTCACCAATGAAGAGCACACCATCTGACTTGCGCATCCAGATGTTCTTACCCGCCCATTGCTCCAGAAATACCTGCGCTTGCGGCACGCCGCTGGTGGCAATCGCATCAATCGCTGGGGCAATCGTCTTGCGTGAGCTTTTGGCGATCAGCGCGCCATGCTCTTGCAAAATGGGTTGGAGTGTCGCGGTTTGGGCGCTGGCGATCATGCAGGGCAACATTAATGCGAGTCCCGCAAGGAAAAGTCTAATCATGTCGGTGGATTCCGCGTCAAAAGCAGGGGGTAGTAAGGGCGAACACACCGCCCTCACCAATCAGATTTCAGATCTTAGTAGTTGGACAGTGTCTGAACGCATGTGCTTGTTTCGGTGTTGTACATACCGCAGCCCAGCTCTTTCCAATCGGATTTGAGAACTGCTGATTCAGGCAAGAAGTCCGTCCAAGCATCGCCCGCGACTTCGGAGGTCTGGGAAATAATGTCGAATTGACCGTCGTCCTGTATTTCACCGATCAAGACGGGTTTGGCGAGGTGGTGGTTCGGGAGCATTACAGCCGTACCGCCTGTCAGGTTCGGGAATTCCTGTCCGTACATTGCCGCGCGCACTGCATCCACTTCGGTTGAGCTGGCTTCAGTTGCGGCGTTCACCCACATGTTGAAACCGATGTAGTGCGCTTCCATCGGATCGTTGGTCACACGCTCTTCGCCCATCGTGGCTTTCCACGTTTCCACGAATTCTGCATTCACGTCTGCGTCTGCAGATTGGAAGTAGTTCCAAGCCGCAAGGTGACCGACGAGATTGGATGTGTCGAGACCCGCAAGCTCTTCTTCACCAACGGAGAAGGCAACGACCGGAATGTCATCCGCAGAAATGCCTGCCGCTGCCAGCTCTTTATAAAAGCCGATGTTCGCGTCGCCGTTGATCGTTGAAATCACACCAACTTTTTTTCCATCCGCTCCAAGCGCGACGACATCAGCGACGATCTTGGACCAATCGGAATGACCGAATGGCGTGTAGTTCACAAAGATGTCGTCTTTCGCGATATCTTTCTGCTGCAGGTAGCTTTCAAGAATGTTGTTGGTGGTTCTGGGGTAGACATAGTCCGTGCCGAGCAGAGCGAATTTCTCGACCCCCAGTTCCTCCAGGAAATAATCTGTCGCAGGGATCGCCTGCTGGTTCGGGGCAGCGCCAGTGTAAAATACGTTCTTGGAGCTTTCTTCGCCCTCATATTGAACAGGGTAGAACAAAAGGCCGTTCAGCTCTTCGATGACAGGCAGAACAGATTTGCGCGACACGGATGTCCAGTTGCCAAAGATCACGTCGACTTCGTGAACGCTCAAAAGCTCACGCGCTTTTTCCGCAAAGAGCGGCCAGTCAGAAGCTGGATCAACAACAACCGCTTCGAGTTGC
Organism: Rhodobacteraceae bacterium HTCC2083; assembly: GCA_000156115.1. GTDB lineage: Bacteria > Pseudomonadota > Alphaproteobacteria > Rhodobacterales > Rhodobacteraceae > Planktotalea. Next base: position 2,439,973 of record DS995276.1, on the reverse strand, counting down.
TTGCCAAGAAGGCCACCCTTTGCGTTTTGCTGATCGATCAGCATCAGCATTGTGTCTTTAAGGGTCGTTTCGGAAATGGCCATTGTGCCAGAAAGCGAGTGCAAAACACCTACCTTGATCGTGTCATCTGCCGCCAAGGCCGAGCTTGTCAAAGCGGCAAAGACAGCAGAGTTAGCGAGCGTTGTTTTTAGAAAGTTCATAAAAGTCTCCTCGCGGGCACGCAGACAAGCCTTGCGCAAAAGCGCTGACTTCCGTTAGCTGCACCCGCAGCGTTACGTTGCAAAAGTGTGGCGGCCGTTTCGAGGTCCAATTCGGCGGTCGTCACACACCCACAGATTTCGTTTCCGGTTTAATTGCAGGTACTACTACCGATTCTGCACTGCAGCGAAAATAGCAAACGCTGCGCTTGGATTTTTCAGAGAAATGGAAAAATTCGCTCAATAATTAAGCATCATATAGTGGATTTGCTTAAAAACCATGCAGATTGACCTGGTGCCTATATTGTTTTTGCCATTTTAGGTGGCGCACCTGCTTTGGCACGGCGAAACAAACAGCATTCTTTAAGGTTAAAGAGGCTGAGCCAATCACCAAGCACGACGTCATAACGCCACAAGCCAACTATGCAGGCCAGCCACGTGCCCGCGGCGAAGTTCGCATAAGCAGCAAAGAGGTCGGCACGCAAAGTGTTCTGGATCGCCTGTACCAATCAGGCTCTGCGCGTTGCCTGTTTCCGCGCAGCGCGAACGCGACGCTCAACACAGTCATTCTGAACACATCAGGTGGCCTAACTGGTGGCGACAAAATGCGGGTGACCGTTACAGCGGGCGTAAACAGCACGCTCACCCTGACGACACAAGCCTGCGAGCGCGCCTACAAAGCCCAACCGGATCAAGTGGCGCAAGTGTGCAATTCACTGAATGTCGAAAACGGCGCGCGACTGAATTGGATGCCGCAAGAAACCATCCTGTTTGAAGGATCGGCTTTGCACCGTCGCCTGCGCGTAAATATGGACGGCAATGCGCGGCTCTTGATGGTTGAACCTGTGGTGTTTGGTCGTGCAGCTATGGGCGAGCAGCTACATAATTGTCAGTTTCGCGACCGTATCAAGATCATGCGCGATGGGCGACTTGACTACATTGATTCGATAAACCTTACGGGGGATGTGTCTGCGCATCTTACCCTCAGCAATGTCGCGGGCGGCGCTGGTGCAATGGCAAGTGTGGTCCTCGTCGACCCGCTTGCGGAAACGCATTTGGACGACGTGCGTGCGCTGCTTCCCGACACCGCTGGTGCCAGTTTGCTGGCCAACGACGTACTGGTTTTGCGCCTGCTCGCCCCCGATAGTTTTACGCTGCGCAAGGTACTTGTGCCCGTGCTGCGCTTGCTCAATCACACTGAAATACCCCGATGCTGGATGATTTGATATGAACCTGACTCCCCGAGAAAAAGACAAACTCCTGATCGCGATGGCCGCGATAGTTGCGCGCAAACGTCTTGAGCGTGGCGTGAAGCTGAACCACCCAGAGGCGATTGCGCTTATCACCGATGCGGTTGTTGAGGGCGCGCGCGACGGGCGGTCTGTCGCCGATCTGATGCAGGCGGGCGCGGAAGTTATAACAGCGAGCGACTGCATGCTGGGCATTGCTGAAATGATCTATGACGTGCAGGTCGAAGCGACCTTTCCTGACGGCACCAAACTTGTGACCGTCCACAATCCCATTCGCTAAAGGAGCTGTCAGATGAACAGCCTTTCGATGACCTATCCGACAAACCTAAAGGTGCCCCAATGATCCCTGGTGAGCTGTTTCCCGCGTCTGGCATGATCGAACTGAACCAAGGCCAGACTGTCACTGTGCTGATGGTTGCCAATACTGGCGATCGACCTGTGCAAGTGGGCAGCCATTACCACTTCGCAGAATCCAACGCCGCCCTTGAATTTGATCGCGAGGCTGCGCGCGGCATGCGCCTCGATATCGCTGCTGGCACGGCTGTGCGCTTTGAGCCCGGTCAGCGCCGCGAAGTAAACCTGATCCCTGTCAGCGGAGCGCGCCGCATTTACGGATTTAACCAAAAAATTATGGGAGCGCTCTGATGCCGGCATCCATCTCTCGTGCAGATTATGCTGCAATGTTTGGCCCAACTGTCGGTGACAGATTGCGCCTAGCCGATACCGATTTAATAATTGAGGTCGAGCGCGACCTGACAGCTGAGCGCGCAGGTGCTTCGAGCAGCGAAGGCACGGGTGACAATGCCTTGCTCTACGGCGAAGAGGTGAAGTTCGGTGGCGGCAAAGTGATCCGCGACGGTATGGGCCAAGCGCAAACAACCCGCGCGGAGGGAGCTGTCGATACGGTCATCACCAATGCTTTGATCGTCGATCATACTGGGATCTATAAGGCGGATGTAGGCCTGCGCGATGGGCGCATCCATAGGATTGGCAAAGCTGGCAACCCTGATACGCAACCGGGTGTTGATATCATCGTCGGTCCGGGCACAGAGGCGATTGCGGGCGAAGGGCGTATCCTTACCGCTGGTGGGTTTGATTCACACATCCACTTCATTTGCCCGCAACAGATTGAGGACGCTCTGCACTCTGGCCTGACTACAATGCTCGGGGGTGGAACAGGGCCCGCGCACGGCACGCTGGCGACGACTTGCACGCCGGGTCCTTGGCACATCGGGCGTATGTTGCAAGCGGCGGATGCTTTTCCGATGAACCTCGCCTTTGCGGGGAAAGGCAACGCCTCATTGCCTGCGGCATTGGAGGAGCAAGTTTTGGGCGGTGCTTGTGCGCTGAAACTGCACGAGGATTGGGGCACTACCCCCGCCGCGATTGACTGCTGCTTATCCGTGGCGGACGCCTTGGACGTGCAAGTGATGATCCACACAGACACGTTGAATGAAAGCGGTTTTGTAGAGAACACCGTCGCCGCGATGAAGGGCCGCACGATCCACGCGTTCCACACTGAAGGGGCTGGCGGGGGCCACGCGCCTGACATAATCAAGATCTGCGGTGAAGAGCATGTGTTGCCCTCTTCAACAAACCCCACGCGCCCATTTACGGTGAACACGCTGGAAGAGCATCTTGATATGCTCATGGTCTGTCATCACCTTGATAAATCGATCCCCGAGGACGTGGCTTTTGCCGAAAGTCGCATTCGCCGCGAAACCATTGCGGCGGAAGATATCCTGCATGACATGGGCGCTTTTTCGATTATCGCATCAGATAGTCAGGCGATGGGACGTGTTGGCGAAGTCTTGATCCGCACGTGGCAAACCGCAGATAAGATGAAGAAGCAACGCGGCAGCTTGGCGGAAGAGACGGGGGACAATGACAATTTCCGTGTGCGTCGCTACATCGCGAAGTATACGATCAACCCTGCGATTGCGCATGGTATCGCGCATGAAATTGGAAGCATCGAGGAGGGCAAACGCGCTGACTTGGTGCTCTGGAACCCTGCATTTTTTGGGTTGAAACCTGAGATGGTCCTGCTTGGTGGTACGATTGTGATGGCGCAGATGGGGGATCCGAACGCTTCTATCCCAACGCCGCAACCCGTCTATTCGCGCCCTATGTTTGGCGCTTTTGGTCGCTCCGTGGAGAACTCCGCTGTCACATTCGTAAGCGCCGCTGCGCAAGATGCTGGAATTGGTGCGCGGCTTGGTTTGGCGAAGGAGATGCTTGCGGTGAAAAACACCCGTAATATTGGCAAATCCCACCTGAAGCTAAACACCGCCACGCCTGATATCGAGGTGCATCCAGAAACCTACGAAGTACGCGCGAATGGGGAGCTTTTGACCTGTGAACCCGCAGAAGTGTTGCCGATGGCGCAGCGCTATTTCCTATTCTAAGGGGGCAAAGCGATGACTGTTGAAATAATGGCAACTTGCCAAACTGTGCGCCATCATGGGCATTGGAGTGGGGCTATGGATCATGTGGCGCTGAGCTATGATGAACGTTTCTTGCGGCGCAAAGTTTTAACAACGGCCGAAGGACGCGCTGTATTAGTTGATCTAAGCAAAACCACTTCACTTGATCATGGTGATGCCTTAGAGATGGAGGATGGCTCGTTCGTGGAAGTGCGCGCGGCGCAAGAAGAGCTGCTGGAAATTCGCGGCGGCGATCTTACGAGGCTTGCATGGCACATTGGTAATCGTCATACGCCTTGCCAGATCGAGGGCAGTAAATTGGTGATCCAACGCAACCATGTCATGCAGGACATGCTGCATAAACTCGGGGCGAGCGTAACTGAAATCTCAGCCCCTTTTACGCCCGAAGGCGGCGCATATGGAAACGGACGCACCCTTGGCCACAGCCACTGAAACGCTCACCCTCGCGCAATGGTTCTCGCCTGCGTTTCCCGTAGGGGCGTTCGCCTATTCGCATGGCTTGGAGTGGGCTATTGATAACGGTTCTGTATCTGACTGCGCCGCTGCACAGGCTTGGATCGCGCAAGTTTTAGAGCATGGAACAGGGTGGAATGACGTGCTTTTTCTGGCTGCGTCCTACCGTGCGGAGGATGAGATCGCCGTGCAAGAGGTAGATGCAATTGCGCGCGCGTTTGCGGCTTCAAAAGAGCGCTTGAAAGAGAGCAATCTGCAAGGTGCAGCCTTTTGCAAAGCGGTCTCTGCTTTGTCGGCGTTCACGATTGAGGGGCTCTCTTATCCTGTCGCTGTTGGCTGCGCTTCGCGATATGCGAACCTGCCGCTCGAGTTGACAGCACAGATGTATGTGCAGAGCTTTCTGAGCAATTTGGTCTCAGTCGCCATGCGCTTGATTCCACTTGGACAATCTGATGGGCAAGGCTTGATCCGCGATCTAACGCCGCTTTGCATCAAGATTGCGGAGACGGCTTTGTTGCATAATCTCGATCATTTGTCTTCTACAACGTTCCTTGCGGACATCGCGGCTATGAAACATGAAACACAATATTCAAGGACCTTCCGCACATGAGCAAAATGAACGGACCTTTGCGTGTTGGCATCGGCGGCCCTGTAGGCGCTGGCAAAACCACCTTGATGGCGTCGCTGTGCGAAGTGCTGCGGGATGACTTTTCCGTCGGTGTGATCACCAATGACATCTACACGCAAGAGGACGCGGAAGAGCTCATGCGCCAGCAAGTTTTGCCGCTGGACCGCATCATTGGGGTTGAAACAGGGGGCTGTCCGCATACTGCTATTCGCGAGGACGCGTCGATCAACCTCACGGCGGTGGCCGAGATGCAAGAGCGTCATCCAGAGATCGACGTCGTCTTGATCGAAAGCGGTGGCGATAACCTATCTGCCACGTTTAGCCCTGAACTCGCCGATATTACGCTTTATGTAATCGACGTTGCCGCGGGCGAAGAAATTCCGCGCAAAGGCGGCCCTGCGATCACAAAATCAGACGTTTTGATTATCAACAAGACGGACCTGGCCCCGCATGTTGGCGCGTCTTTGGAAGTAATGGAGCGGGACGCAAAACGCATGCGCGGCGCGCGGCCATTTGTATTTTCCAATCTGCGCCAACGCAAAGGCGTGCCAGAAATCGTGCGCCTTCTGAGTGAAATTGGTGGTCTTCAGCAAACGCAAAACACCTAACGCACCGCTCTGTTGCCGACCACGCTTGCCGCTCGGTGGTGGTACCCAAACCATCTCAGGATCCAACCAAATAGAAAGTGAGCCACGACGCTTCAAACTGTCATTGTATGACGACCAGTTTGTCGTCTTGTATTTTGTAGGGGACCAACTGCTCATGGCTCCCAGCTAACATGCTGGATTCATGAGGTGAATCCTTCACGCGATTTGTGCAACAAAGCCCGCAGGTCCGCTTACCACGCTTAACTTCGCTTTTTAGTGTCGCGAGACGCGTTCTCTCAAATTACGGCAAGGTTAGAATAGCCATGGCCGAGGGTTGTCCAGAAACTTTTCCTGACCGAGAATTTCTTTTTTACATATGGGGTTTCGAGCGAAAATCTACTCCTGCATTTGTGAGCAAGATCGAACGATATGGCCTAAACGTGCCCGTGACAGTGTTAAAATCACGCAAAGAGTCCGCGCTGTTAATACGCGAAAGCTGACATTGGCGCAGCCACAGCGCACGGCAGCTTCGGGCCCTTAACTACAGCAACCACTCGTACATTGGGATTTTGTGAGAGGTTTTAGGTCTTGCGCAACCAGAGGAAAGTCACCCGTTAGCGTCAGCTCTGGGACTTGGAGTACGTCAGAGAGCTTTGCTATGGTCGATTGTGGCAGAGTACACGAAGTCTCTGCTTCAATTTTCGTCAGTTTTCGCTCTGTAAGTCCTACCAATTTCGCCAGTTTTGGCCTCCCCATTTTTCGGCCTTTACGAATGGCTTTGAGGCGGTCACCGTTAATTTTCATATGGTCTATCATTTGGATTACCTATCAAGTGTTATCGAAGCTTTCTAGGCGTAATGCAGGTGCGTAGGTTTTTTACTAATAGCAGCCAATTGACTATTAAACCATTCGAGCGTTTTGGGTGTTTTTGAACCGACACCCAAACCAATACTGAGGTATCATCTGCATGAACGTCTGCAATTCGGGCTGCTGGCGCAGCGTTGAACGGCTTTGATCAACGCAAGCTTAGGGCCGTGAGTATAGGGTAGTTAAAGAGCCAAATTAAGGGATCCTACTAGGTCGAAAAAGACGGCAGTTAGCCATTTTACTGGTTTGTTGCGCTGTAGCTGCGCCTAGACAACCCTTGGAATGCGAGAGAATTTTCGAAATTGTTCAGAGTTCGCAAACACAGAAAACAAAACCCCAAGGTTCGCTCTGCCTCATAAAAAAACGACTTTGGTTTCTTAGGTCTTGAAAAATGCCCGCCTAACTTTTCAAGAATTCGCTCAGGATTCTATTATACAGGTATGTCTGTTCAAGGTGCGGAACGTGGGCGCAGAATGGTATCACCGCTAGGTGTGACTTTGAGATAGATTGCCAAAGCTGTTCCGTTTGGCTCCAAGGGTAAGTGCGATCGTTGTCGCCCCAAATAACAAGAGTGCTGATCGCAAACGTTGAGAGATGTTCGGACCCGCTCCACAGGCTCATCGCTTCCAATCCTGCCAGAATTGCTTGGGTGCTGCTGCGTTCCGCAATCTGCGCGCATTTTTCATAGGCGTCAGCATTTTCACAAGCAAGGAACCAAGTAGCAGCAATGCGACGTGCCGTTGCACGCGCACCATCGGCAATCGCACGCTCTTTGGACGTTTGGATGGATTCAAATCTGCCGGGCAAAACACCTTGTGCACCTGTACCGTATAGCACCAATCTCTCAATACGCTCGGGTGCTTTCGCGACCATTTCCTGAGCTATCATACCACCCATCGAATGGCCTACGAGATAAAAGCGCGGTGTCTTTTGAGCTGTTAATTCTTCTAGCACCCAATCTGCGTTACCTTCGATTGAATCTAAAGCAGGAAGATGCGCGTTTTTGCCAAAACCGGGCAGATCAATTGTGCGTATCTCCAGGCTACCAAGCGCACCCTTTTGAGCATCCCATTGCCCACTGCCCCCCATAAAACCATGGACAAAAACAACTGGGATCATTTGCGTCCGCCTTGAACAATGCGATCAAGGATCATCGCGCAAAACAGAATGGAGAAACCAGCTAGGATACCTTGTCCAACATTCGCATATTGCAATGCCTCAAGGACATCTTCACCAAGCCCTTTTGCGCCAATCAATGAGGCCACAACCACCATTGCAAGCGAAAGCATAATTGTCTGATTGATACCTGCTCTGATTGAAGGGCCTGCCAATGGTAAGTCGACTTTGGTGAGCAAGTACCATTTGTTCGCGCCGAAACTGATCGCCGCTTCTCGCACGCTTTCTGGAACTCCGCGCAAGCCTAGCACGGTCAAGCGTACGACCGGAGTACCTCCAAAAATCATTGTTGTGACAACTGCTGCTGGTTTACCCGTGCCAAAAAAGGCGATGACGGGGATCATAAAGACAAAGGCCGGCATTGTTTGCATGAAATCCATAATTGGCTGGATGAAGGAATAGAATCGAGGACGACGCGCAGCGAACATGCCAAGAGGAATTCCTATAATGATCGACAAGCAGGCGGCTGTACCTAACAAAGCCAAAGTTGTCATCGCTTTGTCCCAGAACCCTAGCAATCCCATATAGGCGAGAAAAGCACCAGAATATATCGCCATACGAACACCTGCTGTGAGCCAAGTTAGCAAGATGATCAGCGAGGCGACAACGATCCAAGGGGTGCTGACGAAGATCAATTCCAGAGCGTCTAAAACTAACCGGATAAAGTAGGTAATCGCGTCAAAAAGCGCTTCGCCGTTTAGCACCGCCCAATTAAAGAACGCTTCGACTCTGTCGATGCTGACAAGACGAATTTCAGGCTTGGTCGGAAAGCTATTGAGAAGCGAAAAACGCCCCGGGAATGAATAATGCAACATGGCGATAGCGACGATCAAAATCATGAAAACAGCGCTAAAAATAATTTGCGGTTTGGGCATGCCCGAACGGATGGAACGATCCGAAAGCCAATCAGAAAAACGTGCTTCTAACGCCCAATTCGCCACCAAAGATTGCACGAGTTTAACGACGACAAGGATCACCAATCCTGTCAGCGCGATGCTTGGTCCTTCTGCGGCCATTGCTTCTGCTTCTGCGCGGATTCCGCCAATGTTGGCTTCAAGCGAGTCCACGGTGCGTTCGTATACATCCACCTTTTCGGAATTGTTCTCAATCGCAGATGCAAGTTGCTGCTTTCGCAACGCCAAAGTGCCCTCAATCGACGCGATACGCACCATCGCATCAGCTGCAAGATCACCAAACAAGCCGCGTGCGATTTGAACAAATGCCAAAGCCTCCAGAATGAGGAATGGGAGCGCCCAGCTCCATAATCCCCTTGCGCCGAACCAGATGGGCCCAAAAAGACCAGCCATCGCATTAAACGTCGCGGTAAATCTGGCCGATGCCCCGATTTTGTCGAACTTGGCGATGTAGTATTCGGGGTTTGTGCGTACGAAGGTGCGAATATTCTCGCGACGGTTTTTTGCATAGGCAAGAGCGGCGTCAGAAGAGGTATCTTCCAGCGGGTTCACGCCAAGATTTGTATTCATTTCGCTCATGATACTTCCGTTCCTTCGATCACTGTGCGCAATAGGTCTGCGCGCGTGATGATGCCTGCATCTTTGCCATCAGATTGCACGACTATCGGATTGTCGTCGTCGATTGCGAGGTTGATGAGCGTGCTGAGTGTTTCATCCTGCTTCACGTGTTGCGCGTCCGCATTGATAGGTCCGTGCGTCGAAATATATGACCCAATAGGCTGCATAACCGCGTGAGCATGCACGACTTTCAGTCTTGATATACCCGCAACGAAATCTGCAACGTAATCATCTGCGGGCTCCATCACGATATCTTCAGCTGTTCCCATTTGAACCATTTTACCATCGCGCATAATTGCGATGCGATCCCCGATACGCACGGCTTCGTCAAGATCGTGGGTGATGAAGATGGTAGTCTTTTTTAGAATCTTACTCAGACGAATGAATTCGTCTTGAAGCTGACGACGGATCAAAGGATCAAGAGCAGAGAATGGCTCATCCATAAGCAAGACATCGGGGTTGGCGGCAAGTGCGCGTGCAAGGCCGACGCGCTGTTGCATACCACCGGACAATTCGTGGGCGAACTTCGCGCCCCACGCGCCCAGTTCCACAATATCAAGGATCGCTGCAGCTTGGCGCATGCGTTCGTTCTTGGGCACTTGCCTGATTTCCAAAGGCATCGCCACGTTGTCCAAAACAGATCGATGCGGCATCAGCGCAAAGTTCTGGAAGACCATACCGATTTTTTGATTGCGAAATTGCTGTAAATCACGCGTTCCCAAGGCCATTACGTCGGTGCCTTCGATTTCGATTTTACCAGCGGTCGGCTCAAGTAGGCGATTGAAGTGACGTACTAAAGTTGACTTCCCGCTACCAGAAAGACCCATGATGCAAAAAATCTCGCCACGGTTCACGGACAAGCTGACATCTGCCACGCCAACAACCGCATTAAATTCAGTTAGTATCTCCGACTTGGTCAAGCCACGCTCACGGACAGCTTTCAAAGCGTCCTCAGCACGCGCGCCAAATATCTTCCAGACGTTGGATATTTCAACAACGGTGTCCTGCGCCATGTCGGATCTCATTTGAATGAAGGAGTGTAAAGTGCGGCACCGACGCGAATGGCCGGTGCCGCAAAGAATTAGGTCGGATCAAAGACCAAGCATCGCGTCAACGCGATCAGAGTTTGCTTCGATCCACGCTTTTGCAGCATCCGCTGGATCCATACCATTGGCAGAAATCTCAAACGCGAGGCCACTGACATCATCCGCAGTCACAGCGAAATTGTTAAAGAATTCCGTGATCGCAGGCGAACGGCCTTCAAGTGAATTGGACCATGCAATTTGTACGTTCTTCAACGCGTCTTTAGTGGCGACGGATGACTTCTCATACCAGTCCGCATCATCAGATGGCTGAACCATTGTGTATTTCGCTTCGTCAAATGTTGGCTCGCTCAGCATTTCTACATCGAACATGAACCAGACAGCATGCGGCTTGTAGCAATAGAACGCATAGCCTTCGCCCTTTGCGATACTGTCTTTGATACGCGCAGTCTTTACGCTTTCTTCAGCGCGAATAGGCTCGATGAAGTCAAGAAGACCATAGTCACGCGTCTTAACCTCGTTGACGTTAGCAGAAGCCCAGCCGGGTGCACCGATCCACATCTCGCCTTTGCCGTTGCCATCGCTGTCCATAAGGGCAGCGACGTCAGGACGACCAAGATCAGCGATATCCGTAATGTTGTTGGCCATGCCAAAATCTTTGCTGACGCAGAAACCTTGATTGCCCTCGTAAGGGTTGGAAGACAAAGTTACAGAACCAGTGCCATCTACGTATTTCTTGGTAAAGCTCTGCTGGTTAGGCAACCAAACATCAGGATGCACATCGATATCGCCTTTGCCTTGATCCATCGCTTGGAAGATCGTCGCGTTGTTACCTGGCACGTATTCAACCGTGCCGCCGATACGGGATGTGACGATCTCGCCCAATAGGTGTCCAATCGCTTGCGCGCCTGTCCAAGATGGCAGTCCAATCTTAACTTCTTCCGCGGCAAATGCAGGCATAGCAATAACGCTGACTGCAGCCGCCAAGACATGTGTTTTCAATTTCGTGTTCATGGTAATCTCCTCTGTTGGGTCGCGCCGATTTTGGCGTCGTAATTATTTCTTATCCGTTCAGACGCGCGGTTCGTTTCACTGCACGTTTGCGCCTCAACTCTAGTGTGAGAAATTCTTTTCACGCAAATTCAAACATATCATCAAACTATTCGCAAATTGCATAGTCTGTCAGCAGTGCTAAAAAGTATTCGAGTTTTCGAGAGGTGATTCCCCGATGGATTTGAATTGGCTACGTGATTTCGAATGCCTTTCGAGAACGTTAAACTTCACGCGCGCCGCGAATGAACGCAATATCACCCAATCCGCGTTCAGTCGCAGAATCAAAGCCTTGGAAAGCTGGGTTGGGCTACCATTGGTCAATCGCGCGACTTATCCGATCCAGATCACCGAAGCAGGACGACAGTTTTTACCGGTTGCTATGGGCGCAATTTCGCAGCTAGCGGAGACACGCCAAGCGATCCGTGACACCGACATGGGCGACAGTCGCTTTGTGCGATTTTCTGTGCTGCACACTATTTCTGTTAATTATCTCGCCGACCGAATAGAGGAATTGCAGATTGATATTCCCGATTTGCGTACGCGGGTTATCTCCGATTCGTTAAGTTCATGTTGCGAGCTTTTGATCGAAGGCGCGGTGGACATAATGTTGTGCTACTACCATCCATCTGTGTCTCCACGCATCGATGACGATGCCTTCGCACGCAAAGATTTACGCAGCGAACGGCTGATCCCTGTTGCTGCGTCAGAGCAGGCGAAGCAGTTCAAATGGAACCTTAACGACAAAAGCGGACCGCCGATTCCCTACTTGGCCTATGAACAATCGTCTTTTCTAGGAATGGTCGTCGATAGCGTCGTGGGTCCCAAGCAGATGAATGTTGAAACGATATACGTTGATGGGCTGGTCGAAACTATCAAGCGCAGACTTCTGAACGGGAGTGGTTTCGCATGGATGCCAGAGACAGCCATTGCAGCCGAGCTTGCCTCTGAGGATCTTGTTCCTATCGGGGACGAAAGCTGGTCCGCGCGACTAACCATCGCCGCGCTCGCCAATCCCGAAACGCTTGCACGCCAACCCCTGGCATTGTGGGATTCGCTTTAGAGTGAAGCTTTTAGACTAGAGATTAACCCAACGCTCTGCATGTTCAAACGCGAAGTCATATCCACCTAGTGCCGCCGCGCCGCCCGTGTGCAAGAACACCACACGTTCACCGTTGAATTCGCGTTTGCGCGCGAGATCAATCAGGCCCGCAGCACCTTTGGCTGAATAGCACGGGTCAAGCAGGATACCTTCAAGCTCTGCGAACATACGAATTGCTTCGATTCCGCTTTCGGTTGGGATGCCGTAACCCTCACCGACATAGTCAGTATTCGCCATTACGTCTTCGCGCTTAACAATTCCCGCGCAGCCTAATTTTTCTGCAGTTTTACACGCCAGATCAAACACCATTTGCTCTTGTTTAGGCTGCGGTGCACGCGTGCCTATTCCCAAGACAGGGATTTGCGAATTCATCGCGCACATGCCCGTCACAAGTCCCGCCTGTGTCCCCGATGAGCCCGTGGCGTGCACCAAACGATCTATCTTCATACCGCGGTCGTTGGCCTGTGAGACCAGCTCAAACGCAGCATTTACATAGCCAAGCGCACCCGTCGGATTGGACCCACCACCTGGGATCACATAGACCTTGTGACCCTTAGCGCGCATCTTTTCCGCAGCCTTTTCCATCTCGCCCGGCATGTCATGCCCCGCTGCAAATTTCTCCGTCGTGGCACCATGAAGGTGGTCCAGCAAAACGTTGCCGTTCGTGTTGTAGTTGCCGTCCTGATAGCCTGTGCGATCTTCTAATAAGATATGACACTTCAGCCCCAATTTGGCAGCAAATGCAGCAGTTTGGCGACCATGGTTCGTCTGCGTCGCGCCTTGTGTCATGACCATGTCGGCACCTTCCTCAATGGCTTCTGCCATCAAGAATTCCAACTTGCGCGTTTTGTTGCCACCTGTCGACATGCCTGTGCAATCGTCACGCTTGATCCAAAGTTCAACACCCAGCTCTTTTGAAAGCCGCTCCATAGGCTCCAATGGCGTTGAAAGGTGAGCGAGATGGACGCGTGGGAAACGGGCAAGATGCATGATAAAACTCCTGATAAACTCATCTTTAAAATACCTGTGCTACGGCTTTTTTCCCAATGCAAATTTCGCATCAAAAGAAGCCAAGTCGCATGCTTAGTCGATGGTTTTCCATTTGTATGCTGTGATCCCTAAAAACGTCCTCGTTTTTGGTTAGAGTTTACCGCTAGATTTTCCTGGGCTGGGAGAGGAGCGGAAACGCATGAAAGCATCGAAGTTCACGGACGCGCAGAAGGCGTTCATTATCAAGCAGGGTGAAGAAGGCACAACGGTTGCCGAGATCTGCCGTAAAGCTGGTATCCATTGACCTCTCGATGACGAACGCTGGTTAATAGGATAAGAACTGTTTGGCGCGTATCGATCTGGGGGGGCATGTTCGCTGATCCGGTTCGACCCTCGCACTTATCGGTACAAATCGCCCCTCTCAGCGATGCAAGCAATCGCGTTCCGGGCAGTGGTAGAGACTACAACGAAGAACGACCGCACAGCGCAATCGGGAACAAAGTCCCGCCATCGCTGATGAATTTGCCAGACGTATCCAGCCCGTCTGCGTGATTAAAGTGCGGAAAATCTAGCCCTGAATGGGGACACTTTGGGTAGCATTGCACAAACTCGTTATGAATGAGGGGGCCACGGGGAGCAGGTCACTTTCAATGTTCCACTTGAAAGGCTGGTTTGGAGAAATCCGCTGCACTGCTGAAAAATCATTTACGCACGTGCGAGGGAATGCTGCATCAGCTAAGACAAGAAATCGGTTAGCGGTTTTTTCCGCAGAGCGGACATAAGTGAGCTAATCGCAGACTAGAAGAAAGCAGCTAAGCAGTACGGTTCTTCTCATAGCGGCGCGTCTCCGAAGTCTGGCGACTAAGCTTTAACGCTTTAGAAATTGAGAAAGGCCGCATTGGTGCGATCCTGCGGGGCCTGTTTGTTTGGCGGGATGAAAGTCTCCTTCTCTAATTGGGTGTTTGGGTCAAGCTCATTTTCCTTCTTTCTTTCGGGTCATTGTCACTCATCCGGGTCACGCTTCTCTTCGCAGTCTGGTTGATGCCGTGTTGGCACCGCTGCACGCATATGTCGGATCGGACGCGGAGAGCCTTGCTTTGAGACGCGCTTCAAGATGCGCAGCAGACATTTTCGGCTTCTTCCACGAACCTCGTCCGGTGAGGGACGACCCCGTCAGGATTGGGGCCCGGCTGTTCAGATCATGCCATGCCTCCTACGTTCTCCTGACGGAATTCGGTGCCATCCGTCCACATCCTGTGGAGCAAGACGGCGAGTTTGCGGGCGACGGCAACAACAGCGCGACGACGCCCTTTGGTGCGCACCAGACGCATGCCCCATGACTTGATCTGGGACCCCGCCATCGTACGCATAAGCAAAGCGTTGGCTGCAGCGTACAAAGTTGCGCGTACATCTCGATCCCCAGCTTTCGATATGCGGCCAGGATTGTCATGTTCACCAGACTGGTAGCGTCGCGGTGTCAGACCAAAATGCGCACCAACAGTCCGTGACCGTTTGAAGCGCGTCGGATCATCGACAGCCGCTTTGAAGGTGAGAGATGCAATTGGTCCGACGCCTGGCACCGTCATCATCCGCATGCAAACCTCATCTTGGCTGGCGGCGCGTTTGACCCTGCGATCTAGCTCCAAAAAGTGTTCGTACAGGGCGACGCGTGCATCCAACAGCGGCACCAAAGCATGGACCAAAACCTCGTCCATCTCGATCAACGGTCGCACGACACCGTCGAAGCTGCCGTGCTTCACGGTCATTGGGAGGCGAATACCAAAAACCTTCAACAGCCCACGAACCTCATTGGCAAGATCCATCGTCTTCTTCAGAAGCGCTTTGCGGGTGCTCAGCAAGGCACGGACGCCATGCGCTTCGCGGCTCTTCATGTGAACAGGGCTGAACCAGCCGGTGCGTAGGACTTGAGCAATGCCGCGTGCGTCATTCTTGTCTGTCTTGTTGCGCATTGCTGAAAGCGCGGCATTGACCTGACGCGCCTCCATACAAACGACGTCAAACCCTACTTTGGTCAGGCCAAAGAACAGATGCTGACTCATCGTACCAGCCTCAAAACCAACCCGTTCAATCGGATAGGGAAATGCGCGAAGGCATTCAGCGATGTCGCTGACCTCACAAGGCAGCTCTCGTTCAAGCAGCACGTTTCCCTTGCCATCAACAATGCAAAGCGCACAGGATCGCAGCGATACGTCTATTCCGGCAAAATATTCCATCTTCTATCTCCCTTGTTCACAGATATCCTGTGATCCTATCGGGAGCTCGACCTCAGAATAGAGGGTAGCCCAATTACGCATGCTTCGAGCCCAGATTATCGGATGCTGCAAGGTGCAAAGATGTCTGCTATCGCAAGCAGGCCCAGAACTTGCCCAACACAAACAGCACGATATTGTGGGTTCGTTTCTTGGCTAGTAGAGGCGCAAAAGTAGCGGTATTATTGTGTCCCTTTGAAAGCAAGGTCGAGCGTACAATATAGCAATAGATAGGCTTGTTATTCTTCTGATGGCGCTGAACCAGCTGCTTGATCAGTCGGCCTTTTTCCGGAATGTAGCGGGCAGAAATAGGCGCGAAGTCTGGATCGCAAATCTCTGGAAACAACGTTCGTATCTTCTCGAGCGCCTCCGAAGAGATCGATTTCAACGCTTCTGGTCCAGTATATAGGCTTTCGGTTGGCGCCCCGTTAGACCAAACAACCTCGTGATTATCAAAAAGCATGTGCCAATATTCAATACCATCTGGAGTGCACTCAACTATCTCAACGCCACGTAGTGGAAGAAGCTTTTTCGCGGGAACGAATACATCGTTGCAACCAAAAATGCGCTTAGCAATTGGTGAAGACAAAAGAATGCGATGTTGTGGTGATACAATCAGATCCAGCTTGGGGTATCCCATTCCTAATGCATCTGCACGTATCAGAATAGGTCTTATGTTGGGGTTGGCCTGAATTTGGGCTCCACTTATGCTACACGATCCAATCCAACGAATAGGTTTGTAACCGTTGTCATAGCTGAGAACCAAATCTGATACCTTTAGATTTTCTATCCGCACAGGTCCCTGCAAAGTCTCAATGAGCGTTCCTGATTCAAAACATGGCACATCCTCAATGTTGCCAGCTGCGTTTGTGGGTCCTGTAAGGACTTGATCAACAACAATGGTGTTGGAACCGCTGTTATTCCAAGCAGTATCGATCGCAGCCGTATTTACAGACAATCCATTGAAAAGCTCTAGAGGTTCCAGCGGCCCATTCGCAACCTTTACGCCAAACAAGGAGATCGTTCCGTCAGGATTTATCTCTAGGCGAACTACGGGTTCGCCGTTCGTATTTCCAAGTTGCCAGATTTCTTGTGTATTAATCGCATATTGATCACCATCAGAAAATCGGACTGTCTGGCCAGAGGTCGCGTCTGCCTGAAATTCCAATTCATTTGGTGCCCCAGCAGGCCCACCAACAAATAGGTTTACGCCATTGATTTGAACATTGAAGCTATTGTCGAGTGAATCGAAGTCGATTACGAGGCCCGTTCCAGGCGTCTTGTCGGCAAATGTGGTGGAACTACCACTCGCACCGCAGCATGCGCGACGACCGGCCAACGGCAGCTAAGGGCCGTCCTTGTCGGTGACGGTACGCCCCTGCTGCGAAGATGCTGCGACCGATCTAACGGCTGTTCAGAGCCCTGACTCCCGTTTTTCTGTAGCGCAGCGAATGTCGGCTATGCAGAAATTTGGACTTCATCCAAGGTAGTCGATGATCGGACAGTCGGGCATGTGGTCGCCACGGCAAGATGTCACCAAATGCGCCAACTCATCATGCAGGGACTGAAGCTCGCGTTGCTTCTCTTCAATCTCTTCCAACCGCTGGGACGCAATGCGTTTCACTTCCGAACTGGTGCGGTCTTGATCTTGATAGAGGCTAAGCAGTTCGCGGCATCCTTCGATACTGAACCCGAACGCACGTGATCGTCTGACGAACACCAGCTTGCGAACGGTCACATCGTCATAGGTGCGGTATCCCGCTCCTGATCGCGACGGTGCTTCGACCAGTCCGATGTCGGCGTAGTAGCGCACGGTTTTGACGGGGAGGCCCGCAGCCTTTGATGCAGCCGAGATATTCATAGAACCCACCCTTGACCTTCCAGTTAATGGAGAGATTAGGTTGGTGATGAATGAGTTTCAAGGGTGCCATTTTCATGGATGCCTGCACCCGCATAAGGATTTGATACATGCCCAAGGATACCGCCGCCAAAACTGCCACCCTCTATCGAATGGTGATGACCGACCACATGTGTCGCTACGGATTGAAGTCGAAAGACTTGCTGGAACGTCAGGGTTATCAAGTGGATGATCGCCACCTCACCAGCCGTGACGAGGTTGATGTGTTCAAAGCCAAGCATGATGTGAAGACGACGCCACAGACGTTTATTGGTGAAACCCGCATCGGCGGTTTCGATGACCTGAGCGCACATCTAGGAAAGGTCACCAAGTCCAAAGACGCCACGACCTATAAGCCTGTCATTGCTTTATTCGCGGTCGCTTTGTTGATGGCCATCGCTGTGACTTGGGTGGCGTTGGGTACCGCATTCACGGGACGGACAGTGGAATGGTTCATCTCGATATCAATGGTGTTGCTGGGTCTGCAAAAGCTGCAAGACGTTGAGAGGTTCGCCACGATGTTCCTGAACTACGATCTGCTGGCGCAGCGGTGGGTTCGCTACGGGTACGTTTATTCGTTCGTTGAAACAGGGGCGGGGCTGCTTATGATGGCAGGTGTACTGACCTGGCTGTCTGCACCAGCAGCGTTGATCGTAGCAAGCATCGGCGCGATCAGTGTGTTCAAGGCGGTCTACATAGACAAACGCGAACTCAAGTGCGCCTGTGTCGGCGGTGACAGCAAAGTTCCACTGGGGTTCGTGTCGCTTACCGAAAATTTGATGATGATCGGCATAACGGTCTGGATGCTCTCGAAGCTGTGATAACAAATAGTTTGACCCTCCACCAACAGGAAGGATTATCGGTATCAGAAAGATATGAGGATCAGTGCGTTCAATGAAATCCATTATCGTTATTGCCGCCATTCTGGTTGCGGGTAGCGTGGGCTACGCGATTTGGCCCGCACCACCACAGACAACCACGACTGACACCGCTAACAATACGGAGAACGGGGTCCTTGCCAATGTGCTGTTGCCCGAAACTTTATCGCAGAACGCCCAGATCGGGCAACTTGGATTTGAAGCCAAGTGCGCAGCTTGCCACGGGGTAAACGCGGCGGGCCAAGATGGCGTAGCACCGCCGTTGGTCCACATCATTTATGAGCCAAGTCACCACGGCGACGAAGCGTTCCAACGGGCTGCTGCTATGGGCGTTCGGGGACATCACTGGCCGTTTGGTGACATGCCACCCGTTGAGGGCGTAACACGGGGCGATGTCACGATGATCATCGCCTACATTCGGGAACTGCAACGTGCCAACGGGATCAACTGATCCCCAACAACAATACTGGAAACAACAATGAAGACTTTTCTATTCGCAGGCATGATCGGAATTTGGGCAACAGGTGCGATGGCACACTCGCCCCTGGACGCAACGACACCAGCCAATGAGGCGACAGTAGCTGAGATGCCGACCGAAGTCTTGATGGACTTCAAAGGTGACATTCGTCTGACGCGGGTCACGATCACACATGCCGACACACACAGCATGGATATGGACCTCGGCGAACAAACAGCATTCACGCAGGAGTTCGCATTGCCGATGCACAACATGGGTGCGGGTGTTTACGTGGTTGAATGGCGCGGACTTGGGGATGATGGCCATGCCTTGAACGGTACTTTTAGCTTCACTGTCGAATAACGATGCCTGATGCATTCGGTTTAGCGGCCATCGTTACAAAGTTTGCGCTTTATCTTGGTGTGATGACTGCGGCTGGAACGGTCATGGCCACATGGATGTTTCGGCTGGATCGTACTCGTGGTTTGGCCGTGGTATTCGCAGTTTTGGGGTTGATGGCAACAATCCTCGCCTTTTCACTGCGCGGTGCCAATCTAACGGGCGATGTCAGCGGCATGACCGATCCTGAGATGTTGGGCCTGTTGTGGACCACACCTGTAGGCACGGCTTTGCTGTTGCGCTTAGTGGGGCTTGGTCTGCTGCTCGCTGGCCTGTTCATAGGCCGTGTTGGGACTTGGGTCTCGGTGTTTGGTGGTGTCCTTGCGATCTGGTCGTTTGATCACGTCGGACATGTCTCAGCCCTTGATACTATACTTCTCGACATAGCATTGACGTTGCACTTGCTGGCCGTTGCCCTCTGGATCGGGGTTCTCACGCCGTTGAAACGCTTGGCGTCGTCGTCATTCACCTACGCTTCGGCTGCGGATGTCGGGCATCGATTTGGTGTTGTTGCCTCGGTTAGTGTACCTCTGTTGATTATCGCTGGTGGCTATATGAGTTATCAACTGGTCGGCTCGTTCTCCGCCCTCATTAGTACAGGATACGGGCAGGCTTTGATTATCAAAGTGCTGCTGGTCGGTTTGCTTCTTGGGCTGGCCGCTGCCAACAAACTTCGGTTCATACCTGCGCTTCGTGCGGGCGATCCAGCCGCCGCAGACCATCTTTCCAAATCCATATCAGTCGAATGGCTGGTCATCCTTGCCGTACTGGGAACGACTGCTGTTTTGACAACAAATCTGACTTTGCCAACATGAGGCTCCACATGAACAGACGACATTTCTTGGCGACCGCCTCGGCCACCGCGATCTTACCCATGCCCACATTCGCAGCCGAAGGCGCGTTACGACTGAAGGCAGAAGCGGTGACGCAGCAAATCCTGCCTGACGGAGATGGGGCAACGTCCATGTTGGGCTTCAACGGGTCAATGCCAGGTCCAGAACTGCGGGTGCGGCGTGGCGAACGGGTGGATATCGAGGTCGAGAACGGTCTTGAGGAAGGCACAGCGGTGCATTGGCACGGCATCAGGTTGGAAAACCAGATGGACGGGGTGCCGATGTTGACGCAAGAATTGATCGAACCTTCCGATACCAAAACCTACAGCTTTATCCCGCCAGACGAAGGCACCTATTGGTATCACTCGCATTACATTTCTCATGAACAAGTCGCACGGGGCATGATGGGTGCATTGATTGTTGAGGATGAAACGCCCCCAGATGTGGATCACGACATCACCGTTTTGATGGCGGATTGGCAGATGCAGGAAGATGGCAGCCTGTCGGACGAGTTCACCGATATGCACAGTGTCGCCCATGGTGGTTACATGGGAAACTTCGCCCGTGCGTTCCTGTCCCAAGATCAGGTGAAGACTGGGGATCGGGTTAGGTTCCGACTGATCAATGCGGCCACAAACCGTATCTTTCCCGTTGCGGTGAGTGGCGTCACTGGGGCGGTCGTGGCCTTGGATGGCATGGCTCTGTCTGAGCCTCGTTCGATGACGGAACTTACTCTTGCACCAGCACAACGGGCAGACTTGATCGTAGATGTCACTGGCCCCGTTGGGCTTGATATGTTGACCCGTCAGGGACCATATCGATTGGCTGATCTGGTTGTGACTGGTACAAATACGGATCGGCAAGCTGGAGCGATCATAGCTTTGTCAACGCCCAACCTGCCGACACCTGCTGAACCGACACAACATCTGACGCTCACAATGATGGGTGGTGCAATGGGCGGACGACACGGCGGTGACAATATCTGGGCCTTCAACAATATCTCGGACCTGCAATCCGATCCGTTCGGGTCATTCCAGAGCGGAGAGACGGCGCGGATCACATTGGTAAATGACACATCGTTCCCGCATGGCATCCACTTGCACGGTCACCATTTTTACGAAGTTGATGAGAACGGAGCCTTGGGCGACCTGCGCGACACAACTCTGGTGAACGCAGGTGAAAGCCGTGATGTCATCTGTGTCTTTGACAACTCTGGTCGCTGGCTACTGCATTGCCACATGCTCAGCCATGCTGTCGGTGGGATGCGCACGTGGGTGAACGTTGCATGAGGTGGTCGATCCCAATTCTGCTGTCGTTGGCCTCCACAGCCGCTGCTGATCACAACTGGGAACACCGCGACATCGTTGCGGGTCAAAGCCTGTATGCAGACAACTGCGCATCGTGCCACGGTGCCAACCTTGAGGGACAGCCGAACTGGCAGTCCCCGAACGCCGATGGTGTGCTTCCAGCTCCACCACATGACGGGACAGGTCACACTTGGCACCATGATGATGAGTTGCTGTTCGAATACACCAAGTTCGGTGGCGCTGCCGCATTGGAGGTCAGGGGTGTCACTGGGTTCAACAGCGGGATGCCAGCATTTGGCGAAACACTCACCGATGATGAAATATGGGATATCCTTGCCTACATCAGATCAACTTGGTCTGAACGGGAACAAGAAGTCCAAGCCAGCAGGAACCTACCGCACTGATGGCACACCTACCCAAAAAGCACTGGACGCTATGACAGCGTATATTTCCCACGGCCAACACGGATCATGCGACCGTCGTCACACAGTCCCCGCAGTGCGCGATAACAAGCTTCATGACTAAGATTGATGCGTGTCGCCAACTCGGTCACCGTTGCATCGAAGTAGCCTGCATGAACCGCCGCCAAGATGCGTTCTTTGGCTGACGGGATTGCAAGCAACTCGATATGTGCGCGGTACTGTTGGACCTGAACGGCAAGCAACCTTGTGAAGCCTTCGGAGAACGCAAGGTTGGATTGCATCGTTGCAACGACATCTGCCTTTTCGATCTTAATGACACTTCCAGCCTCGGTGCAAATCGCATCGCAATGGTAGGTCGCTGAGAAGACTGATGCCTCAGCAAACAGCCCGCCCGACACTGCCCTGTGAAGGGTCAATGTATCGCCACCCAGCCCTGAGCGTTGCAGCGTCACGGACCCAAAGACGACACGATAAAGTCCTGATGTTGTCTGGTTCTGGCGAAACAGCACGTCCCCCTTTTGCATGTCAATTGTGCGACAAGCAGTCGTGGGCAAATGGGAAAACGGATCAGAAAGCATGTGATCCAGATCATAAAAGATCAGAGTTAAGTTGGATAGGGTGATCAAGAAATAGGAGTGTTCAATGAAACTAGGTCTTTTATCAGCAGCCATGATATTCGTCGCATCGGGTGCCATGGCGCAACATGCGCATACGTCTGGGTCACCAAGCGAAACGGGACAATCCCAGTTCGCAGCTATTGCCGAGATCGTCACCCTGCTGCGTGATGATCCAAACACGGATTGGGCGCAGGTAGATATCAAAGCACTGCGTGATCACCTCGTGGATATGGATAACGTGACGACTAGGGCGTCGGTTAAGCGGTCGGTCGATGAGACAAGTGTGACGTTCATGGTCACGGGCGACGACGTAGTTGCTGCTTCTATCAGACGCATGGTGTTGGCACACAGCCCGATGTTGCAGGGAACATCAGATTGGACCGTCGCCGCTGAGGAAATGGAAGGCGGCGCAAAGATGGTAGTACGAGCCAGTTCTGAGGGTGAGATGGGCCAAGTGTTGGGTCTTGGCTTCTTCGGGTTAATGACCATAGGTGCGCATCATCAGCAGCATCACCTTATGATCGCGACAGGCCGATCACCTCACTGAAAAAAGTCCAAAGCGGACCTCCAGAAACTAATGAGGAATGGTCGCTTTGTCCGCATTGTGTGAATCCGGCCACCCCCAAATTTCGCGGTCGCAGCGAATGGCCGGTCTGACGGGCCGCGCTGCAGCATGGCCGAGGGTCGGTCAATGGCGGCAATGGGCCGTTCATGTTGGTCGGGGCGAGATCGTTTGACTGGATTGCTGCGATGCGGCTAACGGCAGGAAATAGCCGATTGTGTTGAAAAACTCTTGCTTGATCGAATGGTCAATCGCTGATTCAATTCCTTTATTGATTGGGGGATTTGGCGATGATGGGACCAAAGCAGGAGGCGCAAGCGGCGCTGTTCTATGAGTTCTCTCTGGAGGATCACGTTCCACAAGATCACCTGCTGCGGTCGATTGATCGGTTTGTGGATTTGAGCGGCATCCGCGCGCATCTTTCGGATTTCTATAGCCATACAGGCCGTCCTTCAATTGATCCTGAGTTACTGATCCGGATGCTGCTCGTTGGGTATTGCTCTGGCATCAGGTCCGAACGCCGCCTGTGCGAGGAGGTGCATCTGAACCTGGCATATCGATGGTTTTGTCGCCTTGATCTGACGGACCGGATTCCTGATCACTCCAGCTTTTCCAAGAACCGTCACGGTCGCTTCCGCGAGAGTGATCTTCTGCGCCACGTATTTGAGACGACCGTCGCGCGTTGCATGGAGGAAGGGCTCGTGGGCGGTCAGGGATTTGCCGTGGATGCCAGTTTGATAAGCGCTGATGTCCAGAAACAGAACTCCAGCAACCCTGATGATTGGGCAGCCCGTATGACCGACCCCGATGATGCACCACGTGCTGTACGGGAATATCTCGACACCTTGGACGACGAGGCCTTTGGTGCGGCTACGACAACCAAGCCCAAGTTCACTGCTCATGCCGATCCGGCCAGCCAATGGACAGCCGCACGCAAAGGTCCCGCTTTCTTTGCCTATTCTACCAACTATCTGATCGATACAGATCACAGTATCATCGTTGATGTGGATGCCAGCCGCTCGAACAGAACCGCCGAGGTTGGTGCCATGCGCAAGATGATCGACCGAACCGAAGAGTGCTTTGGCTTGAAGCCGGATTGGATCGCCGCAGATACGGCCTATGGGTCTTCTGACAACCTTGTTTGGCTGACCACAAAACGTAAGATCCTGCCCTTCATTCCCGTCTTTGATAAGGGCGAGCGTACTGATGGAACTACTCCAGATCAGACTTCACTTGGGATGATGAGAACGACCGCTACATCTGTCCTGGCGGCAAAGAGATGAAGCATACGAGGCGCACCTATTCCGATCCCGCCCGGAACGCTCCAGAATGGAAAGCGCGCAAATACCGGGCCCTTAAATCTGATTGCACCGATTGCCCATTAAAAGCCAAATGCTGCCCAAAAACAGAAGCGCGCGCGATCCACCGCGAGAAATATGAGATCGTCCGAGAATTTGCCCGTCAATGTACAGCATCAGACTTCAATCAAACCGCACAGAACCGCCGAAAGAAAGTCGAGATGCTCTTCGCCCACCTCAAACGCATCCTTGGCTTGGCCAGGCTCCGATTGCGCGGCCCATACGGCGTCCAAGATGAATTTACCCTCGCAGCAATCGCCCAAAACCTTCGGAAACTCGCAAAACTCAAGCCGTTGGTGCCCGCCACAGGCTAACATCGTGGTCGACATACAGACGTCCAAGTAAAATCAATGCGATAACCCTCTTCGAAAGGCTGAAACCAACGAGTTTTTCAACACAATCAGCCCACACCGGAAGTGCCAAATTCGCGCTGCGTGCGCTCGCAGCGTGAAAACTCGCCGCGCCGCCGTAAGATCAATGCTGCATCGCGGAAGAGAATGCGGCCATTCCTGAAGCCACGCTTGGAACCTGAAGTTTTCTGCTCCGTCGTATAAACCACTCCCAGCGAACATTTGTCGCTACATCGACGCGCAAGAAGATCGGATATCCATTAGGCAGCACGGTCAGTAAAGTTTGGCAAATCAGATTGTCCACGTGGCGGACGCTCTTTGCGTAAGTGGTTCCTCCTCTCGTGGGCTCTTACTAGTTTTGTGTAAGATTACGAAAGGATCTGGAATGCCAATACAATCGCTTGGATATCTTGGCGTGCGGTCCGACCGGACCGAAGAATGGAAGCACTTCGCGAGTAAAGTACTTGCTATGCAACTGGCCGATTTCGGCGGGCGTCAGCTGTCATTCCGCATGGATGACCTTGTTCAGCGATTGGTTGTCTCGGATGAGCCAGGAGAAACATTGGCCTTCATTGGCTGGGAAGTGTCGAAAAAATCTGATTTGCAGGATTTTGCAGCCCGATTGGACAACGCGGGCCACAAAGTGACGTTTGGCGACAAAGGTCTGGCCGACCGTCGCTTTGTCGACGAATTGATTGTGACACATGATCCTGCCGGAAACAGGATCGAATTGGTTTGGAACCCGCACAAGTCGCAAGAGCCTTTCACACCTGGGCGTCCTATTGACGGGTTTAAGACTGGCGCTCTTGGAATGGGACACGCAGTCCTGCATGTCCCCGACGCCACGGCCTTGTTGCCGTTTTACTGCGATGTTTTGGGTTTTGCGGTGAGTGATTATGGTCTCAAACCTGTCCCTTTGTATTTCTTTCACGTCAACGGGCGTCACCACAGTTTTGCCATCGTGGGCTCGGGGAAATCCGGGTTCCATCATTTTATGGTGGAGTATCAAAACCTCGATGACGTTGGGCAAGGGTATGATCTAGCAGGTCAGCAAAAAGATGGCATCGCCTATACTTTGGGCCGCCACACCAATGACCATATGACCAGTTTTTACGCCAACACCCCGTCCGGTTTTTTTGTCGAAAATGGTTGGGGGGGTCGGATGATTGATCCCGCATCGTGGGAGCCGCATGAGACAACGGCCGGGCCCAGTTTTTGGGGCCACGATCGACTGTACCTTCCCGAGCCAGAGCGAAAACCCTTTATTGATATGAGGTTAAGGGCTGCTGCGGATGGGCTGCGCGCGCCGCCGGTTATTGATTGCCCATGGCTTTACGAGCTGCGCGGACAGGAGAAGGGATAATGAACACAACTGATGTCGACGTCGCAATTGTGGGTTACGGCCCGACCGGCGCAACGCTGGCAAATTTGCTGGCCCGGTGCGGGGTGCGCGTAGCAGTGGTTGAGCGCGAAGCCGCAATGTATCACCTACCGCGTGCTGTGCATTTTGATGGCGAGACGATGCGGGTTTTTCAAGCGGTTGGAATTGCTGATCAGCTGCTTGAAAAGGTGCGGGTCAATCCGGGGATGCGGTTTGTTGACGCTGATCGAAACCTGCTTATGGATTGGCCACGACCGCAGGATGTCGGGCCGCAGGGGTGGCACGCCAGCTATCGATTGCACCAGCCTGATCTGGAGCATCTGCTGCGCGAAAAATTTGCAGACAATTCGAACGCCGTGGTGTTGAACAACACTGAAGTTACGAGCATCGAAGAGGCAGCGATGGGAGCAACCTTGGTCGCTCGTAACATCGGAGATGGTCATCAGACACGGATCAAGGCGCAGTTTGCAGTTGGCTGTGACGGCGCTCGATCTATTGTGCGCAAATCAATCAGGTCGGGAATGGATGATCTGGGTTTTGAAGAGCGTTGGCTCGTGATTGACGTGTTGCTAAAGCGGGATCGGCCTGATCTGGGGGATCATTCGGTACAGTTCTGTGATCCTATTCGCCCAATGACCTATTGCCGCAGTCCGGGTGTCCGGCGGCGCTGGGAGATAACGGTGTTGGATGGTGAAACCGACGCGGAGGTCACCCAGGACAAGCGCATTTGGGAGTTTCTGGCACCTTGGATCGGCCCGCAAGATGCAACGTTGGAGCGCAGTGCGGTTTATACATTCCGCTCTGCTGTCGCGCAGAAATGGCGCAAAGGACCCTTGATAATTGCGGGAGACGCCGCGCATCTGACGCCTCCGTTTATGGGGCAAGGCATGTGCGCAGGTATTCGCGATGCGGCTAATCTGGCGTGGAAACTAGCGCTGTGTGTCAAGGGCAGCGCCCCTGATGGTCTCTTGGAGAGTTATCAAGAAGAACGCGGCTCAAATGTGCGTCAATTCATCGAAACGGCAATGCGCTTGGGAGGGTTGATCAACACCGGCGACCCCAAGACAGCCCTATCGCAGGCCCAGACAGACCAAACTGGTAGAACACGCATGGCCTCGATTGCCCCCCCTCTTGGTGCGAGTGATTTGGGGGGATTGATACCTCGGAGTACGCCACATGCTGGGCAATTGTTCGGGCAGCCGGCTCTATCGAATGAACACCTTTTGGATGATGCCGTGGGCTACGCGCCTGTGCTGATCCTGCGGCACCGTTTGCCAAGCAATATTGCCAGCAACTTTCCAGTGTTTGACGCCGATGAGCACCCAAAGGTTGCATCGGCGCTTGATGCCATTGGTGCAAACGCGGCCCTGATACGCCCAGACAGATACATCGCGGCAAGTGCCGTGACGGATATCGACATTGCAGCCCTTGCCGGGATTGCCCTGCCTTCCCCTATGCTGAGACATGAAGAAAGAGAACTTGCACTATGAAACTTGCTTCCCTGAAATCCGGCGGCCGCGATGGCGCGCTGGTTGTTGTATCGCGCGATCTGACATGTATGGCCGTTGCTATGGATGTTGTTCCAACTTTGCGTGAGGCCGTCGAAAACTGGCAGCAAGTTGCGCCGGCGCTTCACGACCTCGCAGGCAATCTAGAGGCAGGCGACGTGGAAACCATACCTTATGAACCGGCAAAGCTTATGTCTCCTCTGCCGCGTGCGTTTCAATGGGCCGATGGCAGCGCTTATCTCAGCCATATGCGGCTGGTGCGCAAAGCGCGTGGAGTAGAGATGCCCGCGAACTCGGAGACCGATCCGATGCTCTATCAGGGCGGCGGTGACGGGTTCCTTGGCCCCGTCGATCCGATCCCGTGTGTGGACACAGATTGGGGACTGGATTTTGAGGGCGAAATTGCAGTGATCACCGATGACGTGCCGATGGGATGCTCGCCTGAGCAAGCCAAAACGCATATCAAACTGATCATGCTGTGCAATGACATCAGCCTGCGCCATGTCATGCGGCCCGAGCTGGTCAAAGGCTTTGGCTTCTTCCAGTCCAAACCCGCCAGCGCGTTTTCACCGGTCTGCGTCACGCCAGACGAATTGGGCGAGGCTTGGACGAGTGGGCGCGTTAATCTGCCGTTGCTCACCGATTATAATGGTGAAGAATATGGCCGGGTCCACGCGGGAAAAGACCTGACTTTTGAGTTCCCAGATTTGATTGCGCATGCTGCGCGCACGCGGGATTTATCGGCGGGAACGATCATCGGCTCGGGCACGGTGAGCAACGAAAACCACAGCGAAGTCGGCTCTAATTGCTTGGCCGAAAAACGTATGATCGAGACCATTCGCGACGGGGAACCCACTACGCGATTTATGAAGCCGGGCGACACCATCCGGTTTGAGATGTTGGGCGAGGACGGACAAAGTATCTTTGGTGCTATTGACCAGACCGTCGTGAGTGGATGAAATGTTGCCTCAATGCAGAGGTTTTCTGCCCTGATATGTGAGGCGTGAATGGCACCAAAGTCAGAGAACGTGCGGGCTTTGTCGCGGGGGCTGAAGATTCTCAGGTTCATAAACAAGGCCGGAGCGGCACGCGCGGCTGAAATTTCCAAAGAGTTAGGACTGCCTCGGCCCACGGTGTATCGCTTGCTGCATACGTTAGAGGAAGAGGGGTATGTTCTCTATTCCGGCAGCGATTCCCGTGCGCGCTTGTCTCCTTTGGCCGCCGCTCTGGGAGACAACGCCCCGATGCGATCGCGGCTCTGTCAGGCGGCGGTGCCAATTCTTGCAAAGTTCACGGATATCCATGCGTGGCCAGTGGATCTGTCGACGTATGAAGACGCACATATGGTCATTCAGGAAACGACCCATAGCCGCAGTCCTCTTTCTGTAGATCCCGGGATGGTTGGATATTCTCTGCCGATCCTGCGCTCTTCGGCGGGCAGGGCATACCTGTCGGTTTGTGGCGCACGCGAGCGAGAAATTATCATTGATTTGCTGCGCGCAGAGCCCTGCCAAGAAGACTTGCCATTCCTGCAATCCGGCTGGCTGGACGAAAACCTGACGACCTATTTCAAACAGGGGTACGCCACACGCGGTCCACGGTCGTTCCGACCCAAAACCTCAAGTCTCGCGGTGCCGATCCTTGCAGATGATCGTGCAATTGGCTGTTTGTCGATAATCTGGGTTACCAAAGCCATGACCATGGAGCAAGCCATCGCAAGATATGCCACAGCGTTGCAAGACTCCTCGATAGAGATCGCTACCGGGTTCAGTCATCTCCATGCCGCCGCATTGCCCTGAAAAAGCGTCCACTAGACGGACAACTTCCCACATCACACTTTCTGTACCGCACCGGAGAGTTAAGCATTGTGAAAATAAAGGGAGGAAACCGTACCATGAAATATACACTGATCACAGGAATTGCCGCCGTTGCATTTTCCGTCACCTCGATGGCCGCAATGGCCGCTGACACAACGTTGACCATCTCATCTTGGGCACCGCCAACCCATGGCGTAAACGCCATCATCTGGCCTGAACTGACCAAGAGGATGGAAGATGCTACATTCTGCAAAGTAAAACCCAAAAACCGGTTCGGTCTGAAATTTCGGAGCGTACGCGGGCATCGGTCGCGACGTGGATGAAAGATCCGCTGATGGTCAGGACCGAATTTCTCTGGCTAGAGCGATTCCACGAGCGCCTTCATATTCCAACGCGCCAGTGTGCCCGTATCGTGCTAGCTTGTGTGTCATCGATTGGGTCAGAGGTCACCGCTTACAGCACCCATTCAGTGAAGCGCACCAAGGTGACACAGATTTACAAGAAGACGAGCAACCTGCGGGCTCTTCAGCTTCAGCTGGGTCATACCAAGATGGACACTACAGTCCGGCAGCTTGATGTTGAACTTAAAGATACCTTGTCAATCACGGAAGCTACTGAAGTTTTATCTAAATAGACCGCTCAAACGTTCTGTAAGATTACAGATTGTAATCCAAAGATATAAGCTGGGTATCCTTCGACCCACCTTACACTTGTAAACTTTGGCTATACATCTTTCAGCTAAGACATTTTTAAGAGCGATGGGCCTTGACGTCACTCATCGATGATTAATCAAAGAGATCATTCAGGAAGGCGAAGCGATGCTAGATAATTCGAAGGAGGTTCAAATGACTTCTGAGAGAACGGCGTCTGGATCGAAAAATGCTAGGTTTCGATTGAATATCCGCTGGTTGATCTTCTCAAGCCTAATTGTAGCATCAGTACTACCATTGCTGGGTCTTTATAAGTGGATGGAGAAAAGTGCCGTCCAAAAAGAAATTGCATATGTGGAGGAGAACCACCTCATCATTGCAAAAAACCTAGCCGCTGCTTTGGAACGTTATGCTCATGACGTCGTCGCAGTTTTCGAACTCACAATAAAGAGCCTTGAAAGTACTGAGGGCCCTGATTTCAGCGAGAGCCTCGACGAATTTGATCTTAGCTTTGTTGCACTCTTGGACGATAAAGATAATGTTCTGAATGAAGTTCAGGCTGTGAGCAAGTCAACTTCCCAGCGTCTTTCTTATACCCAAATAGAGGAGCTTCGTGCGCAGGCATCCATCAATCCTGGCCAATCTGTTTTCTCAGGAATAGTGCAGTTTGATGGCGCACCACACATTGCCCTCGGGCGCATCGTGGCAAACGGCAAGTTTGCAGTATCGGTTTTGAGCCTTCAGTATTTAATCGAACTTCAAAAATCGATAAAATTCGGCGCGCTCGGCCATTCCATGATGGTGGATCAAAATGGCCTTGTCATTGCGCACCCAAACCCAGAATGGCAAGCGTCCTCCAAGGACGCCAGTAAGCTATCAGTAGTTCAGCAGATGATGGCTGGCAAAACAGGTGTTGCGATCTTTTATTCACCGCCAATGCAGGCGGACATGATATCAGGCTTCACGTTTGTCGCTCGAACCGGCTGGGGAGTTATGGTGCCGCAGCCCATGAGCGAATTGGAGGCACGGGCAAAAGCTTCTGAAAAAACCGCATTGTTAATTGTCTTGGCCGAGATTGCCGCTCTTATTGTTATAAGTTGGTGGTTGTCTCAACTTATCTCAACACCAATCCGTAACGTTGTTTCGGCTGCAGCAAAGGTTTCGGATGGCGATTTGGGTGCACGGGTCATGCTGAGTGAGGCTCCAGTAGTGATTTCAGAGGCACAGCTGCTTGGAACAAGCTTCAATAGATTAATCTCCAACCTGCAAGCTGACCAGCACCAGTTGACCGCGGCATTGAGTGCCGCAGTTGAGGGGGAACGGGCTAAATCGAGTTTCCTTTCGGTTATGTCACACGAAGTGCGAACGCCAATGCACGGACTAATGGGCATTTTGGAATTAATCAAAGATGGAAAGCTAGAAGAAGATCAACGTCATTTGCTTACTGTTGGACAAAAGACCGCCAAGAATATGGTTAAACTTCTAGATGGCGTGTTGCAGTTCGTGAAATTGGAAGCCAACGCCGAGAGTAGCAAAGCTAGCGCTTTTGACCCAGCTGAACTTGCCCAAAGTGCTGTGGATTTATTTCAGTCCTTGGCCATTAAAAAGGGGCTGTCGTTGACCACAAGCGTCTCACACCAAATGTTGCTTGGTGATCCACAAATGATCAGTCAAATAATGCTGAACCTAGTCGGAAACGCAGTGAAGTTTACCAAAGAGGGGCAAATCCACATCACATCCGAATTTCGCGAAAGCGGCACTGGCTCGGCTCGGCTCATTATTTCGGTCACAGATAGTGGAATCGGGATAGCTGATGGCTTGCAGTCGACTATCTTTAAAGAGTTCGTTCAAGTTGATTCAGAGCTTGCTCGAGCAAATGAAGGCTCCGGACTTGGTCTTGCGATTTCGGCGCGCCTTGCCCAACTCATGGAAGGTAAAATCACACTAAAAAGCGAGCCTGACAAAGGGTCATGTTTTCAATTGGATATCCCGGTTACTTTGGTGGAGAATTGATATGCAGGAAAAATTTATCACCGAAAAGAGACTTCTCGTTGCAGAAGATAACTCAATAAACTTGCTTGTTCTTTCTCGCTTTCTTGAGACTTTTGGATATGGATTTGACGCCGTTGGAAACGGATTAGATTGCCTCAATCTAATAAACGAGAACTTTTATGATTTGGTACTAACGGACATTTCGATGCCGGAGATGGATGGTCTCCAGCTAGCGACAGAAATTCGAGCAATGACCGATGCAAAGCGCGATATTCCAATCATAGCGATGACAGCCAATGCCGAAACTGAAGCCGCCGAACGCTTTGTTAAAGCCGGGATAAACGAAGTTTTGGCTAAACCATTCGACAAGACAGAACTCAAGTACTGCATTGAGAGGTGGCTCTAGTATCGTCTAGCGTCAAGGCTTAGTTGCGATCAGTACTCTGCGGGGCCTTGACGACCGGGTCATTCTGCCCCCCTGAGACAGGCAAGCTCGACATCGTACTGGAGGGCACCTTATTAGTTCTATTATCCCTCGCGCTGGCCTCAAACCACAAAAGTGACTTATGCGGTGGCACTCAAGCCTTTTATAATATCGACGAATTAGTGTTGGTTGCGGGGGCAAACACTTAAGCCTGCTAAAGATAAAATGTGCGGATTAGCATGTCGCCAAGGGCGGGAGGACGAAGCCGCTCGCGCGGCAATGGCGCATATAGCTGATGTTCTAAGATGACCGAGACGGCACGCATTTTGCGATTTGGCTGACTTGTTTGACGATTGGGGTTTCTCAATCAGATAACAGGAGGTTTCCATGAAAGAGGAAAAGATGACCCCGCTGCGTACGCGGATGATCGAGGACATGCGCATTCGTGGGATGTCCCCAAAGACCCAGCAAACCCATATCAGAGCGGTCAGGTACTTTTCTGAGTTCATCGGGCGGTCACCCGATACGGCGACGCCGGATGAGCTGCGGGCGTACCAACTGCACATGACTGATGCCGGGGTTTCGACGGGTGTGTTCAACGCCAGGATCGTGTCGTTGCGGTTCTTCTTCGGTATGACCTGTGGGCGCGAAGAGATGAAGCGGTTCATGCAGTTCCGGCGCAAGGCGAAGAAACTGCCCGTTGTCTTGAGTGTTGAAGAGGTTGGCGATCTGCTGGCGGCGGTTCCCGGACCTGGGCTCAAGTATCGCGCGGCCCTAGGGATAAGCTATGGCGCTGGCCTGCGGGCCTCCGAAGTCTGTAATCTCAAGATCTCGGACATCGACAGTGACCGGATGCTGATCCATGTGGATGAGGGCAAGAACGACAAAGATCGCAAAGCGATGCTGTCGCCTGGATCGCTTGATCTGCTGCGTGATTATTGGCGGGAAGCGCGCCCGGAGGGCTGGCTGTTTCCCGGCAAACCCAAGATCATGGCCTTGTCGCCACGCCAATTGAATCGAGCCTTCACATCGGCCAAACATATGGCAGGGATCAATAAACCGGCCACGCTGCACACCTTGCGCCACAGTTTTGCGACGCATTTGCTCGAAGCGGGAACGGACGTACGGGTGATCCAAGTGCTTCTGGGGCATTCCAAGCTCAGTACGACAGCGCGCTATACACATGTCGCGACCAAAACCATTCGCGGTACCGTCAGCCCATATGAGATGTTGGAGAAGTTGCAGGATCACACCGTCAGGCGAGGCCTGGAGTAGCGGCCCCGGCGGTTGCCGCGCCCACGGCTGGAGATCGCAGATGTCTTTCGGAACTATGGGCCTGCGTATCGGCAGGTCAATGCAGGGCATGTCAGTCTCCCCCAGCTCAAAGTGATGTCGGCCATAGAGGCTTGCCGATCCGAGGCACTCGGCGGGCATGTGGCGGGTTGCGCCAAGTGCGGCCACCATCACATCGCGTACAACAGTTGTAAGAACCGGCATTGTCCAAAGTGTCAGGGACCTGCCGCACGCGATTGGATGGAGGCGCGCGCCGAGGATCTGCTGCCTGTGGAATACTTCCA
Organism: Rhodobacteraceae bacterium HTCC2083; assembly: GCA_000156115.1. Taxonomy (GTDB): domain Bacteria; phylum Pseudomonadota; class Alphaproteobacteria; order Rhodobacterales; family Rhodobacteraceae; genus Planktotalea. The sequence continues at coordinate 2,405,955 of DS995276.1, read as the reverse complement.
CGTCGTCTTCACATTGCCCGCAGAGATCGCCCGTATTGCGTATTGGAACCCAAGGTCGGTCTATGGCCTGTTGTTCCGCGCGTCTGCGGAAACGGTGAAGACCATCGCCGCCGATCCCAAACGCCTCGGTGCCCGTGTTGGCATGACCAGCGTGCTACACACTTGGGGGTCGGCGCTGACCCACCATCCCCACATCCACATGATCGTTCCCGGTGGCGGCCTATCGCCGGATGGCACGAGGTGGATCGCCTGCAAACCGGGGTTCTTTCTGCATGTTCGGGTGTTGGCTCGGCTGTTCAGACGCCTGTTTCTGGATGGGCTCAAGGACTCGCACCGCGCAGGCCAGCTCACCTTCTTTGGCGATCTCGATCACTTGGCGCAGCAAGATACCTTTGCGCAGTGGCTCGCCCCGTTCCGCAAAACGGAATGGGTGGTATATGCCAAACCCCCATTTGGCGGCCCTGAGGCGGTGCTGGCCTATCTCAGCCGCTATACCCATCGGGTCGCGATCTCGAACCATCGACTGGTCAGTGCGGATGCTGACACTGTTGCGTTCCGTTGGAAGGATTACAGGATCAAGAGCGGGGATCGCCAAAAGGTTATGCGCTTGTCCACAGTCGAGTTCATCCGCCGGTTCCTGATCCACGTTCTGCCCGATGGATTCCATCGCATCCGCCACTATGGGCTGCTGGCCAGCTCGGCACGCAAAACAAACATCACGACGATCCGAGACTTGCTCGGTGTTCAACACGCTGAACAACCCCACACGCCAGAGCCGGAGTCCGAGATCATCACTCTCACTTTGCGCGAACCATGCCCCTGCTGCGGTGGCCAAATGCGCATTATTGAGATCTTCCGGCGAGGCCAGAAACCAATGTCGCGCGCGCCACCACGGGAGCAGGCTGCATGATCCTATGCTTGCTCACACACTCAGATATGCTCCGGTCGCCTTTGGCTGATCGGCTAGAACCGCCTGCGACCAACATCCAGAATGACTGTCAGATTTGCAGCATCAGTACTCAATTGGCGGAATACATGCGACTTCTATGGCGGAAAATGGATGCCGTAAGCGTAGCCAACACCGTCTACCGCCCGCCCGTAGTGACATCCGCCTCATCAGCCTGCGCTCTTTCCCCATAGTATGATCCCAGCCATCTCGGCTTCCACCTTCCGAGGTTTGTCAACGCGGGCCGCACGCCACGCGGGAAGGAAATATTGCACCTCGGCCCGCATCGAAAAACCTTCAGGATCGCGGACCTTTGCTACAAATTGCACTAAGGTCAAATTTAGACCCTTACCGGACATTGGGCGCATGGCCAGTCGCCGCGCAGCAGCTTCCTGAAAACGGTCATTGATCGATTACGCTGCATTTTGGCAAGGTTTAGGTCTGGACTGGGGACTTTTGAGACATTCGTTGGGGCTGCGCCAAAGGCTGCTTTGGACAGTGTGGGTGGATTGGCCAATGGGTAGTGTGTGCCTTGCTGTTTCACATCCGGACTTTTCCAGATTGGAATTTCATTGTGTTTACATCCGCAGTGTTGCTTCTTAGCATTCACTTATGAAGAGATTTTTACGCTTGATCCTAAAGTTAACCAGTGTTCTGGCTGTTGCCATTCTGGTTGCTCGGTTCCTCTTTCCGCTGCCCGATATCTCAAAACGCGCCCCAAGCTTGGCCATACCTATAAGCCTGGTGACGACAATTGGCTCGAAGGCTATTGAAGAACATTCAGCCCATCCTGGAAAGTCAGGGGTGCTTCCCCTGCGCAGTGGACAGGATGCTCTTGCTAGCCGTCTGGCGCTTATTGCCGCCGCAGAAGCTTCTGTCGACGCGCAATACTACATCTGGCACGATGACACCTCGGGCATTTTACTTCTTGAAGCGCTGTACCAAGCAGCCAATCGCGGTGTTCGCGTCCGCTTGCTGCTGGATGACAACGGCGTGCCGGGTTTGGATGGCTTCATGGCGGCACTGAACGCCCATGAGAATTTTGAGATACGGCTCTTCAATCCTTCAACAATTCGCAGCCCAAAACTCCTTGGCTATACATTCGACTTTTTTCGAATGAACCGGCGCATGCATAACAAATCACTTATCGTTGACGGTTCTGTTGCCATCATTGGTGGACGCAACATCGGGGACGAATATTTCGAAGTTGGAGGCGACAATTTCTACGCCGACATGGATGTTTTGGCAACCGGAACCATTGTTCCGGAAACAGCTTCGGTGTTTGATCAATACTGGAACAGTCAGTCAGTTTTTGAAGCGGAGACGATACTACAGGCGGCTGGTGACATGACAGCCTTTGAAGAACGAGCGATGGACATACGCGCCGGCGATGATGCGATTGAATTTCTGCAGGACGTAAATGATAGCGCTTCGGAATATGCCAATGCCAACACTCAGCTTGAATGGACTGATGTCCAACTCGTCGCGGATGACCCCGTGAAAGGAATTGGGATTGCCACACGCGAGCAACTGATGATCACCCGCCTTGGCGAAATTCTCGGTGGCGTTGAAACGCAACTCGATCTGGTGTCAGCCTATTTCGTTCCGGGTGATGAAGGCACCGCTTGGTTTTCGAAACTGGCAGAAGCTGGCATAGATGTTCGCATCCTGACCAACGCTCTAAATACAACAGATGTGTTGATGGTACATGCGGGCTACTCCAAATACCGCCGCGAACTGCTTGAATCAGGTGTGCATCTTTATGAATTAAGACTGCGCGGGGGAACTACCGGGGCAGAGATACAGTCAATGCCTTTTGGCCTATCTGGTGCCAGCTTGCATGCGAAGACCTTTGCTATTGACGATCAGCGAATTTTCATCGGGTCATTCAATTTCGATCCACGCTCTGCCACGCTAAATTGCGAGATGGGGTTCTTGATCGACAGCCCAACAATAGCGGGCAAAGTGAGCTCTGGATTTGATGGGCCATTCGAGACAATCAGTTACCAGCCTGAACTAACCCCAGAAGACAAGATGATATGGCGAGAAGTTCAAGGTGATGGGGAGGAAATCATCTACCAAGAGGAACCCGGGACCACTTGGATGCAACAGATATCAATAGTCGTAATCGGCCTGCTGCCAATAGAGTGGCTGCTTTGAACCTAGTAATTACTTTCACAGAAGAAAAATGAAGCACTGGAGCTTGTGGCTCGTTGATGACGTGGTTTCGCTTTTGGGCGCTACCATGGCTTAGGCTAACCCTTTGGCCGTCTCCTTGACCGCCGAGCGTTTGCCGCGCAGGCAATCTTTGCAAAGCAAGGAAGCCAGCCCTGCTACATTGCGGGGTATAGCCCGAGCACATATCTTGCGATTGAAACTGCCCACGCCTTGAGTGAGTTGGGAGGCCGGATTGCCGGATTCGTTCTAATAGATCCGCCACTTCGTGCGACGCGAAAGTTTCGGTTTCCTTACATTCTGTTTAAGTGCTTCTCGCCGTTGTTCAAACGTTGACACTTCGGCTCCAGTTGTAATCGGAACGCCCATGCGTTTCTGCGCCGACGGGCGCGTGAACTGGAATTTCTGATAAGGTCGTTTACCCAAATTACCTCCCGCGCGCATTGCCTAGAAACCGAAGCTTGCTGGCGTTCGCTAACGAGGGAAATGCACAGCTCGAACGACAAAAGCGTTCCTGGACACACTATTTCTATGATGAAATAGACGGTTGGGAGATTGCAGGCTACCACAACACTGTCCTGCGTGACCCGCACGCCCAAATTCTTGGCTCTCGTCTAGAGATATGGATGCGTACATTGGAAGAGTGCGATACGTGATCGCTGACTCATCGAAAACCCCTATTTGCAGACGCCATCGCTGTTTAGAGCTCCGGCAGCGAAGGCCCTGTGTGGATGGCTCGTGCTTAAAAAGAATTTTTTTTGATCAGACTTGTGCATTTGTCAGAAGCAATCAAGCGTACGCCTTTTTGCGCGGTCTTGACGTTTGGCCCTGATGGTTTCCGCAAACCAAGTCCCTTTAAGCTTTGCGGGCAAATGCACCCGAAACTTTCGACGGGTTATCGTGGTTTTATCGGCAGAATTATACACCATTACCTCTCTGGTCTTGCTAATTCATTGTTCCCTTTCTCCTCAAGCGGCGCACGAGTTGTAAGGTTCGTTGCGGACCAGAACGGCCAAAGCAAACCTTGTAGCACCTCAACGCGTTGCCCAAGACCGTGTTGATAATTTAGCCATGACCAGTAGACGAGTGAAAAGTTTCGAGCTTAACTGCCATTTTTAAGACTTCTAATGCTTCCGAGATGACCAGAACATCGTGCAATCAACCACTTAGAGAGGGATTAAGTGAGGTATCAAACGCATAATCTTCCGATTTGCCCTTGATATATCAATACTTGCTGGTGCGGTCGGGGGGACTCGAACCCCCACGAGTGTTACCTCACAGCGACCTCAACGCTGCGCGTCTACCAATTCCGCCACGACCGCAAAACCAGCAAGTTGGAGCCGTATAGTGGAGCGTATTTCACATGCCAAGAGCAAAACGCCGTGAATGTCGCAAAACTTCCAAGAAAAGCCTAGATCGTATGACGCGATCTATTGCGCCAGATCACGAGCGCCACAATCCCAAGGGTAAGAATTACAACGAAACCCCCGACCTCAAAGCTTGAAAACAAGATCTGCGACATCAGGCGACCCGGCAGCACGGTGAACACCCCTGCCCCGACAAGACCGCCCATCGCACCCAAGATATGACTCTTATGTGCGTCGATTTTCCCTGCACGCGCCTGAAGCACTGCGCCTATGAGGGAGTAAAGCGTCAGTAACGACAGGCCATGAATCGGGCTAAACGGGCCGATCAGACGGATATCCATAATGCCGAACGAAGTGATTGCAGTCAGCCCCATCGCCAAGACCCAAACTCGGCCAATGATCTCGTGAAGGCGATCCCCTTTGCGTCGAAACAACATCACAGGCACAAGGCCAAGCGCAATCACTGCACAAATCACATGTGCTTGCACGATGATGGGCGCATTCATAAGCGGCGTGATATGCATGGTTAAAGTCCTTTTTCTGTTGCATAAATTCGCGGTACGACACTGCAATGCGCGACGAGTGCCAGCGCGTCATCAGTCTATGCACCCAAATGCGGAGGTTCTTCGTGACCCAAAGCCCCATGCAACATGCGCTTCGTGAAGTGCGGGAGATTTTCAGCCGACCGATCGCGCAAATGATCCTCTGTGCGGTCGTCCTTTTACTAGCTGTCTCTGGTCCTTTTGGCACGTTGGATGCGATTCCCTTTGGACCAAGGCTGGCCTATTGGGCAATTACTGTGCCGCTGACTTTTGCGGTGGGTGTTATCGCCTCAGCTTTCATTTTTGCGCTTTTGAGGGGGCAAAACTCCCCATGGCCCGCACGGGTTGCGGCCCCGTTTGCCACCGCGATCATGGTGGGCCTAACGGTCAGCATGATCAATTGGCTCGCGTTCGGGGTGCCGTTGCAACCGATGCACATGGGGCCCGTTGTCTTGACCGCTGCGGTGATTGCCTTTTTATTTCAGCATATCTCCAGCCAGCCAACACACGTTCAAATCAATACCTCTGAGCCACCCACCATATTGCAGCGTCTAGATCTTCATAAACGCGGTGAGCTGATCTCCATGTCTGTGCAGGACCATTATGTTGAGGTTACAACAACCAAGGGCGCATCCCTGATCCTGATGCGCTTGGGAGACGCCATGCGTGAAACTGGCGATGTTGAGGGGTTGCAAATACACCGCTCTCATTGGGCTGCAACGCAGCATATCGTCAAAGCAGAACGCAATGGTGACAAAGCGCTGCTCACTTTGTCGGATGCGCGCGTATTGCCGGCGAGCCGCTCTCGTATCAAAGATCTGAAAGACGCGGGGATTTTGCCGTTGTGAGCGTGTGCAACTCCGAGGAATTGCGCCTGCGCGCCAACCATTATAGAGCGGGCCCATGGTAGAGTGGAAAATATCCAACGGTTTAACCGACTACAGCGAAGCAGTGGCGCGCATGGAAACGCGCGCGGCTCAGATTGCTGACGGGACCGCGGATGAGCTGATCTGGCTGCTAGAGCATCCGCCCTTATATACGGCAGGCACCTCTGCGGAGCTGAGCGATCTGACCGATCCTGACCGATTCCCCGTGCATGCCTCTAAGCGTGGTGGTCAATATACCTATCACGGCCCCGGCCAGCGCGTGATCTATGTCATGCTTGACGTGGGCAAACGTGGCCGCGATGTGCGTGCCTTTGTTCAAAACCTTGAGGCTTGGGTGATCGCAACTCTCGCTGATTTCAATGTGGTCGGCGAAATGCGCTGTGGCCGCGTTGGCGTTTGGGTGCAAAGGCCGGAGAAACCTTTGCAGGCAAATGGTAAATTGGCCGAAGACAAAATTGCCGCAATTGGGATTCGGTTGCGTAAATGGGTGAGTTTTCACGGCATTTCCATCAACGTAGAGCCGGATCTAGACCATTTCAGCGGAATCGTTCCTTGCGGAATCACAGAGCATGGTGTGACCAGTCTTGTGGATCTGGGCCTTCCCGTGACGATGGACGATTTAGATGTCGCACTGAGGCGTAACTTTGAGCTAAAATTTCCGTCTTAATCGTCTCTTGGGTCAAAAACTCTTTTTCAAGCGCCAATCTTAACTAGAAATTCGCACTTCGCGTGCTTTTGAGCGCATGACAACGTGCGGGTCCTATTTACGGCCCTTACGTGCGACAATTAATGTCCATTAAAGGCGCACTCAGACATTGAACGCGAGGCTGAAGCAAACTAAAACCTATCGAGAATACAAAGCGCGCAAAGGGACGTTTACGCGCTTATTTTACATATAACCAGGAGGCACGCATGGCAGACGCAGCCATTCAAGGCCATGAACACGAAGATCAGCGCGGTTTCTTTACCCGCTGGTTCATGTCTACGAACCACAAAGACATCGGTATCCTATACCTTATCACGTCAGCGCTTGTTGGCTTTATTTCAGTCGCTTTCACCGTCTACATGCGCCTTGAGCTTATGGAGCCAGGTGTTCAGTACATGTGCCTCGAAGGCGCACGTATGTTTGCAGATGCGGCAAGCGAATGTACGCCAAACGGTCACCTTTGGAACGTATTGATCACGGGTCACGGCATCTTGATGATGTTCTTCGTGGTGATTCCCGCGCTCTTTGGCGGCTTTGGTAACTACTTCATGCCATTGCAGCTTGGCGCGCCGGATATGGCGTTCCCGCGTTTGAACAACCTCTCCTACTGGATGTATGTTGCTGGTACAGCTTTGGCGGTTTGCTCCGTTCTTGCGCCGGGCGGCAATGACCAGCTTGGCTCGGGTGTCGGCTGGGTTCTGTATCCGCCATTGTCAGTAAACGAAGGCGGCATGTCGATGGATCTCGCGATCTTCGCAGTTCACGTTTCTGGTGCCAGCTCGATCCTTGGTGCGATTAACATGATCACGACATTCTTGAACATGCGCGCACCAGGCATGACATTGTTTAAAGTGCCGTTGTTCTCATGGTCGATCTTCGTCACGGCTTGGTTGATCCTTTTGGCGCTTCCAGTGCTAGCGGGCGCGATCACGATGCTTTTGACAGATCGTAACTTTGGTACGACCTTCTTTGATCCCTCAGGTGGTGGTGATCCGATTCTCTACCAGCATATTCTCTGGTTCTTTGGTCACCCTGAAGTTTACATCATCATTTTGCCTGGCTTCGGTATCATCAGTCACGTCATCGCGACCTTCTCTCGCAAACCTGTGTTTGGCTACCTGCCAATGGTTTGGGCGATCATTGCGATTGGTGCATTGGGCTTCGTCGTTTGGGCGCACCACATGTATACGGTTGGCATGTCGTTGACGCAGCAGTCCTACTTCATGCTGGCGACAATGGTCATTGCTGTGCCGACGGGTGTCAAAGTCTTTAGCTGGATCGCAACGATGTGGGGCGGCTCGATCGAATTTAAAACACCCATGCTTTGGGCGTTTGGTTTCTTGTTCCTCTTTACCGTTGGTGGCGTAACAGGCATCGTTCTGTCCCAAGCCGCAGTGGACCGTGCGTATCACGACACATACTACGTCGTCGCGCACTTCCACTATGTGATGAGCCTTGGTGCAGTCTTCGCCATCTTTGCGGGGATCTATTTTTACTTTCCCAAGATGACAGGTCGCATGTACCCTGAGTGGGCTGGTAAGTTGCACTTCTGGGCGATGTTTATCGGTGCAAACGTGACCTTCTTCCCACAGCATTTCTTGGGTCGTCAGGGCATGCCACGTCGCTATATCGATTACCCTGAAGCGTTTGCTTACTGGAACTACGTCTCCTCATGGGGCGCGTTCCTCTCCTTCGCATCATTCGTCTTCTTCTTTGGCGTTATGTTCTATGCAATCCGCTGGGGCGCACGCGTCACACAGAACAACCCATGGAACGAATATGCGGACACGCTGGAATGGACACTGCCGTGCCCACCCCCAGAACATACGTTCGAGATCCTTCCAAAGCAGGAAGAATGGGACAAAACGCCAGCTCATTAGTGTTCGGTCAACATGAAAATTTGCAAAGCCCTGGCGTGTTTCGCTGGGGCTTTCTTTTTGGCAAGACACCACTAACTGTAACACAACATTACACATAACCGGACACGCCCATGCCCTATCATTGGTCTGAAACGTCACAGGTTGATAAAGTTCAAACCTTGACCCTTTGGCCGCACCAATCGTTGCCGCCAAAAGGCCTGGCCGCTTTTGTTCTGACGACATTCACAATGATCACTCTGCCCCTCTTTGGTCTGCTCGGGACAAAGCTACTTTGGGGCCTGTTGCCATTTCTTATGATTGCAGTTCTGGGGGTCTGGTATGCGCTCAGCCGTTCACAAAAGGATCGCAGCATTCTGGAAGTTTTAACAATTTCGCCCGAAGAGACACGGCTTGTGCGGCACAATCCAAGAACCGAAGCGCAAGATTGGATCTGCAACACCTATTGGGCCAGACCGACTTTGCACCGAAACGAAGGTCCAGTGCCAAACTATGTCACAATGCTTGGCAATGGCCGCGAGGTTGAAATCGGTGCCTTTCTAAGCGAAGAGGAACGGCTCGCGCTTTATGCAAATCTGTGCGAAACGCTTAGCAGTCACACAAGATAACGCCTCTCTGGAAACGCCGTCATGTCCCAAACCCCCGCAATTCCTAAGAAAACCAGATTTTTGCAACTTCTGGCGATGAAGCTTTTGGGCAAGCCGTTGCAGCTTGGCACAAACACTCCTGTTGAAACAACGGCAATGGCGCTGTGCTCTGAAAAACAGGGCGAGACTTGGAACGCGCCTGATCATGTTACGTTTCTTATCCCCCTCGTCGGGCCAGACATGGTTCAAGACTGGTCCGTCGTTGAGCGGTTGTTAAACACAACAGTCGCAAGCTTCGCCACGCAGACCAACCAGAATTGGCGCGCTGTTATCTGCTGTCAGGTCGCCCCTGATCTTCCTGATGATGCGCGCGTGAGCTACCTCCAATTCGATCGCGACGTCGTTGGAAATGATAAGTGGTCAAAGCTATCAGTGCTGTATGAACACCTCGCTGGTTCGGCGAAGGGAGCAGGTCTTTGCATAACATTTGACGCGGACGACATTGCGCATCCCGAATTGGTGACGACGCTTTTGGCGAACCCAACCGGGTCACTCATGACCCATGGCATCCTGCATGACGTTCAAAGAGATCGACTTGCGCAAGCCAGCCCGCAATCGCTTTTCCAGCCCAGCGCTAAAGCATTTTGGAAACTTTGCGGATCCTGTGCGGCCCTGCCTTATGATGCAAACCAAGATACGTTCGCGCTTCAAATGAAATTTATGTCCCACCTCAGCCAACACGAACATAGGATGGTTCCATATCTCTCGGCGCTTGGTGGACATTCATTGATAAAGCAAAAACGGTCGCTTGTGCTCTATCTGCTAAACCATGGTGAGAATTTTGGCGCGCGCAGGGGGCGCGTGAGTTTTAAGACGCGTTTTGTTGATAGATTCGAGATCAAAGACGAGACGAAACTGAAAGTGATCCGCTCGCATTTCAACTTAGGGTAATGAGCTGACATTTACCCCGCGCAAAGCCGATCTTTAACAACGGGTCCAACCGCACCGAAATCCATTTGGCCTGTGTATCGTGACTTAAGAATACCCATCACCTTGCCCATATCACGGATTGATTCTGCGCCGGCCTCGGCAATCGCGATATTCACAGCTTCTGTAGATTCTTTTTCACTGAGTTGACGCGGCAAGAACTCTTCGATCACCATAATTTCGGCACGCTCTCGTTCAGCGAGGTCTATGCGCCCCCCCTCTTCGTATGCACGCGCGCTCTCAAGCCGTTGCTTCGCCATTTTCCCAAGGATGGCAAGGACTTCACCCTCACCCACGCCTTCATCTTGGCCCTCAGATCGGGCTGCGATGTCACGATCTTTGATCGCAGCATTGATCAAACGCAGCGTCGAGAGGCGATCGGCCGCCTTATCGCGCATAGCTTGTTTGAGTAACTTATTAATCTTGTCTCGCATAGCGTGCTCCGAACCCATCCCCTGGTTGGTGAGAGCCTTGGACCATAGTGAATGCCGCGTCTTCGCGCAAGAGAAGCATTTTTAATTAAGATACTGATATTAAACGATTTCGTTTTTTAGACTTTCCCTTGACCTCATGCGTGCAGGAACATAGTTTCGCGCAGATTTATCTCGCGTTTTTAGCGCGTTCAGACCTTGGGGAACTGCCACATGCCCACATCTGCTCAGACATTGACTGCACCAAATTCCAACGTGAAACCAACCGCTTGTATCGCACTCGCTGATGGAACGGTGTTTTACGGCCACGGATTTGGCGCAACGGGAACGACCGTCGCGGAACTATGCTTCAACACGGCGATGACCGGCTATCAAGAAATTATGACCGATCCCTCCTATGCGGGTCAAATCGTGACTTTTACCTTCCCCCACATCGGCAACACGGGCACCAACGTTGAGGACGACGAAACTGCCGATCCCGTTGCTGCTGGCATGGTGGTGAAGTGGAACCCTACCGAGGCCTCGAACTGGCGCAATACCCTAGAATTAGGCGATTGGCTTGCTGCAAGGGGTCGTATCGCGGTTGGTGGCATCGATACACGCCGCTTGACGCGGATGATCCGTCAACAGGGTGCGCCGCATGCGGCTCTTGCGCATGATCCCGACGGAAATTTCGATGTTGAGGCTTTGGTCGCGCAGGCGAAATCGTTTAGCGGGCTTGAGGGCTTGGATCTCGCCAAAGAAGTCACCTGTGCGCAAAGCTATCGCTGGGATGAAATGCGGTGGGCGTGGCCGGATGGGTATCCGACGCAAACCGCGCCTCAGCATAAGGTCGTTGCCATCGATTTCGGAGCCAAACGCAATATCCTGCGGTGCCTCGCATCTGTGGGTTGCGATGTGACCGTTTTGCCAGCAACAGCGACGGCAGAGGACGTTTTGGCGCATAATCCAGATGGTGTTTTTCTGTCCAACGGTCCGGGTGATCCCGCCGCGACGGGTGCGTATGCGGTTCCAATGATCCAAGAGATATTAGAGAAAAAGGATCTACCAGTGTTTGGAATTTGCCTCGGACATCAGATGCTTGCCCTCGCGGTTGGCGCAAAGACAATCAAGATGGGTCATGGCCACCACGGTGCGAACCACCCTGTTAAAGATCATGATACGGGCAAGGTCGAAATTACGTCGATGAACCATGGATTTGCCGTAGACAGTCAAACGCTGCCGGACGGCGTCATTGAAAGCCACATTTCGCTGTTTGACGGTTCTAATTGCGGTATCCGCCTCGCGAATCGGCCCGTCTATTCTGTGCAACATCATCCAGAGGCAAGCCCAGGTCCACAAGACAGTTTCTATCTGTTCGAACGCTTCGCGCAGTTCATGGCAGATAAAAAATCCGCCTAAGGCCATTAACGAGCTGTTAACCAGCACGGCATCATAAACGTCATGTTATGTTAAGAAACTTGGCGTTCATATGAACACTTCCCAAATCCGTCTGGTTGACTCCAGTGGATGCGCCCCGCTCCCTCACACCAAGCAACTGCTTGGGCGTATACTTGTCGACCGTGGTCTGATCAAAACGTCAGACCTGCTGCTCGCGCTCGGACATCAACGTATAAATGATGTCAAAATTGGCCACATGCTCGTCTCGCAAGGCCAAATTAGCGAAACAGAACTTTACGAAACACTTGCGATTCAGAACTCGCTCCCTTTCATAGACATGCAATCGGATATACCTGATTTAACACTGCAAACCGGCCTCGATCCGCACCAATGCCTGCGCTTGCAATGCGTACCGTGGCGCAGGGAAGGTGAAACCACGATCCTTACTACAAGTTCCCCTGAGCAATTTGAGAATGCCAAGGCAACTCTGCCCGCTCATCTACATCCGGTGAAAATGGCGATCGCGACACGCAGCCATATCACTGAAGCCATTCGCGTGGGCGCAAGCACGATCATGGCGACGACGGCCGAAACACGTGTGCCAGAAGATCTAAGCTGTCGCAGTTTGCCTGCCCAAATCAAAACTACCCTCGCCTTCGCGCTACCGATGTTGGTTCTCGCACTCGCATTGCAATGGCTCACTTTCGCGGGACTATATCGAGCGATCTTTGGCTTTGCGGTCGTCATGGTCTTCACAGGTATCGTGATCAAGACTGCAGCGGCGTTCATCCAGCTCTTTGTAAAAGAACCAGAAAAGCAAATCCGAGCGGCTCCGACGACAAAACTTCCAAGGGTCAGTTTGCTCATCCCACTTCACGATGAAACGGAAATTCTAGAAGCCCTCCTTCGCCACATCGGCATGCTGACATATCCGGAGACCCTGCTTGACGTGATCTTGATCGTAGAAGCAAGCGACACACTGACCCGTTCACATCTTGAGACCACAGATCTGCCCAATTGGATGCGCATTTTGATTGTGCCTGCTGGGAAGATCACTACAAAGCCACGCGCAATGAACTATGCTCTGCCGTTTTGTCGCGGCGATATCATCGGAATCTATGACGCAGAGGATGCGCCCAATCCTGACCAACTCTCAGAAGTTGTCGACCTATTCGCGCGAACATCCGAAAAAACCGCATGTATTCAAGCAGTTTTGGATTTTTATAATGCGCGCTCCAACGCGCTATCGCGTTTCTTTGCAATCGAATATGCGACGTGGTTTCGCTTGATCCTGCCTGGTATCGCACGCATGGGGTTTGCCATTCCACTTGGCGGTACCAGCGTGTTTTTTCGCCGTAACGTGCTTGAAAAATTAGACGGATGGGACGCACATAACGTCACAGAAGACGCGGATCTTGGTATCCGCTTGGCGCGAGCGGGCTATCAGACCACGCTCATTTCGTCAGTGACGTTGGAAGAAGCCAACAACAAGGCGTGGCCATGGATCAAGCAACGCTCACGCTGGTTGAAGGGCTACCTCATCACCTATTTCACCCACATGCGCCGCCCATTTCGCCTCCTGTTCGAACTTGGCGCATGGAAATTCTTGGGCTTTCAGGCATTTTTTCTGTCGTCGATCAGCCAGTACATGTTGGCACCACTGATCTGGTCCTGCATGGCATTGTATTTTGGTGCACCGCAGTGGATGGATGCAACAGTGCCAGCGGAATTTCTGAACACCATAATGGTGGCTTTCATCGTGATGTGGTTCACAAGCACGACGGTCTATATCGTTGCCGTCTCAGGGGAATTACATCGCCACCTGATCCCTTGGATCCCCTTCATGAGCGCTTATATGGCCCTCGGCACACTCGCAATTTACAAGGGCGCGTGGGAACTCATCACCAAGCCGTTCTATTGGGAAAAAACCGCGCATGGGCACAGCGATGTCGAGATTGTTCACTCAAATTCAGAAGAAACTGAATCCAGTTTGAGCCTTGTGACAAAGGCTACCGAAATATGATCCCGTAGCGCTTTTCCAGCGGCTTCTTGATCGCCTTTCGCGATGGCTTCAACGATTGAATGATGTTCCTCCATCGCGACTTCACCGCGCCCCTCCGCAGCAAGCGACGTGGTTGCCATCAGCGCCATTGAGCGGTGTACAAGGTCAAGTTGACGCACAAGAAATCTATTGTGCGAGGCAAGATGAATCTGTTTGTGAAACCGTCGGTTCGCACGCGACAGCGCCGCAGGATCATCTGTAAGCTTGCGATCTGCCTCAACCATTTCGCGCAGAACCAAAATTTCCTCTGCGCTCGCATGCTGCGCGGCCAGACGCGCTGCGAGTCCTTCCAACTCTGATCGCACAACATAGAGCTCTGACATTTGATTGTGAGAGAGTGAGGCAACAATCAGACTGCGCCCATCCCGTGCCAACAGGTTTTGCGTCTCAAGCCGTTGCAAAGCTTCACGAATTGGTGTGCGAGAAACACCAAAACGGTCGGCTAAATCGCTTTCCACCAAGCGATCACCGGGCTTGAATACGCCGATATCAATAGCTTCTAGAATGAGAGAATAGGCATCGGTTTGCCCTGTGCGCGTTTGGTTCATACCACTTCCCTCTGCCCGTCTTAGGCAAAGCCTATGCGCAGCCTTGATTTTGATCAACCTATTGTCGCGCTTTGGGTTTCCAGCTAGCCTCAACACATGACAAAAGCCCATTTTTCCGATGTGACCACGTGGGTCTTTGACCTTGATAATACGCTCTACCCGCCGCACATGCGCCTGTTTGATCAGATCGAAGTGCGCATGACAGCTTATGTGATGGAAGCATTAAGTGTGGACCGCGCGCGAGCGGATCACTTGCGCGAACACTATTGGCACACCCATGGCACCACGCTTGCCGGCCTGATGCGCGAACACGACGTTGATCCAACGCCCTATCTGACAGATGTTCATGACATTGATTTTACGGTACTTTCGCCGGATTATAATCTACGCGACGCGATCAAAGCGTTGCCAAATCGCAAGATCGTTTACACCAATGGATGCGCGCCCTACGCTGAAAACGTGCTCAAAGCGCGCGGCTTAAGCGATGTATTCGATGCGATCTATGGGGTAGAGCACGCGAATTTTCATCCCAAACCAGACAGTGCAGCCTTTGAAACGGTCTTTACCAAGGACGGGGTTTTGACAAAAACAGCCGCGATGTTCGAAGATGATCCACGCAATCTGACCGTGCCACATGCGCTCGGAATGCGGACGGTCCATGTGGCACCAGAGGCCGTATCGCAGGACCACATTCAATATCACACGGCAGATTTGGCAACATTCTTGCGCGCTCTGGTGTGAAATTGCGGCGATTTGCCCATGGAAAATTGCGCGCAAACGCCTATCTTCAGGACATCAGCGGAGACGAGAATGGACTACGACATCATCATTTCCGGCGGCGGCATCGCGGGCCTGACCGCAACTGCCGCATTGGCGAGTGCTGGCCTTGACGTGCTTTGTGTGGATCCCACGCCGCCGGTCATTGAGTGCGATGCGACGGGTGCGGACCTGCGCAGCACAGCGTTTTTACAGCCTGCGCGTCAGCTTCTTGATGATATCGGCCTTTGGGGTCGCCTTTCTGCCCATGCCACCCCTTTACAAATTATGCGCATTATTGATGCGGGCGGGCCTGTGTCTGAGCCGCGTATGTCTAAGGAATTCAACGCCGCAGATATTTCAAAGCTGCCTTTCGGGTGGAACCTGCCCAACTGGCTTTTGCGACGCGAAATAGCTACGCATCTGAAAACGCTACCGAATGTGACTTATAGAACAAGCGTTGGCGCAAAAACCCTGTTCACACGCACGGGCGAAGCGCGCGTTGGTCTAAGCGATGGAGCACGCGTTCGTGCGCGGCTTGTGATCGCTGCAGACGGGCGCGGATCGCCTATGCGTGAGGCCGCTGGAATAGACGTGAAAACGACGCGGTATGGCCAGAAGGCGCTAGCCTTCTCCGTTACTCACACAGAGCCTCATGAGAATGTCTCAACTGAGATTCACCGCACAGGCGGTCCTTTCACCTTGGTTCCATTGCCTGATTTGGAAGGCAAACACAGCTCCGCAATCGTGTGGATGGAGGAAGGCGCGAAAGCGAAAGCGCTCGCAGAACTGGACGTAGCCCGCTTTGAAGAGACTATGAATGTGCGGTCTTGCGGTGTTCTGGGTCAGCTCACCCTAAATTCTAAACGAACAATTTGGCCGATCATTAGTCAACACGCAGAGCGTTTGAGCGGCGAGCGCATCGCTCTTATCGCAGAAGCCGCGCATGTGTTGCCACCAATTGGCGCGCAAGGCTTGAACATGTCGCTTGGTGATATTCGCACGCTGCGTGATTTGGCGCTGGCGCAACCTGAACGTCTGGGTGAAGCGGAAATGCTTGCGGCGTATCACAACGCGCGCATCACCGATATTCGCACGCGCATCGCGGGGATTACATTGCTTAACCGCACATCGATGCTAAGTGCGCCACCGTTAAGAGATGCGCGCGCCGCGGGGTTAAACGCACTCTATAGTTTTGCGCCACTAAGGAAATCGATCATGCAACTTGGCCTTGGTGCGCGGGGGTAAAAGTCGCCTTGCGTGCTAAACACGTAAGGCGATCGTGCTTGTGGTTAAAGAACTTGATCAAGTACTTTGCGCAGACGTCCCATCGTGCCGTCCACATCATAAAGCTTATCGAGACCGAACAGACCCAAACGGAACGTACGAAAATCATCAGGCTCATCACACTGCAAAGGAACGCCCGCCGCAATTTGCATACCAAGGGCGGAAAACTTGCTGCCATTCTGAATCGCAGGATCATCAGTGTAGCTGACCACAACCCCCGGTGCACCAAATCCATCTGCTGCAACGGATGTTATGCCCTTGACCTTAAGATACGCGCGCACTTCGTTGCCAAGCTGCCATTGCGCATCGCGCAACTTATCAAATCCGTAGTCTTTCGTTTCCAACATCGTATCGCGGAACGCACGCAAGGCATCCGTTGGCATTGTCGCGTGATAGGCATGGCCGCCATTTTCATAGGCTTGCATGATCTGATGCCATTTCTTCAGATCAATCGCGAAACTGTCAGATGTGGTCTCTTCCAACCGCGCAACCGCGCGTTCTGATAACATCACTAGCCCCGCAGAAGGCGAAGCTGACCATCCTTTTTGCGGCGCGGATATCAATACATCGACGCCTGTCGCTTTCATATCGATCCACGCACAGCCCGAGGCGATGCAATCCAAAACCATCAACGCACCCACGTCATGCGAGGCTGTCGCCAGTGCTGTGACGTAGTCATCAGGCAGAATTACACCCGCCGAAGTTTCCACGTGTGGCGCGAAAACGATCGCGGGTTTCTCCGCGTGAATCGCTGCCACAACCTCATCGATGGGGGCCGGTGCGAAAGGTGCGCGTGTATCGTTGCCCGTTTGGCGCGCTTTCATTACCGTGCAACTTCGCGTCAAACCACCGGTTTCGATGATCTGACTCCACCGATAAGAAAACCAGCCGTTCCGCACGACCAACACATCCGCACCGCGTGCAAACTGACGTGCCACCGCTTCCATCCCGTAGGATCCGCCGCCTGGGATCAGCACGACCGCCTCTGCCCGATACACGTCTTTCAACATTGACGAGATATCGGTCATCACCGTTTGGAACGACTGTGACATCGAGTTCAGGGAACGATCTGTAAATACTACGCTGAATTCTTCCAGACCCGTCGGGTCCACGTTTTCTAACAATGCCATATCATGCGCCTCCAAATTTTACTTCCATCCTTGATAGAAAGCCATGCAGGGAAAGGCAAAGTCTACTTTTGCATACACTGCAAAATCTGCGCCACATGTTTGATCACCAGATCTCCGGTAAGATGCCCGTATGGGTCATTCAATTTCTTGAAAAAGCTAATGTCCACCATCAAGGACACCCCATAGGCGTCCGGCTCATTGCTTAAACGTTCGAAAAAATGATCGCGCGTTGAGACCTCGGTCAAACGATCTCGCGCCACCAAACAGCAGAGCTCCTCGTTGAGTAGGTGCGCTTTGGGTCGGACCTTTGCTGCGCATGGGTTGTGGCGAAAAGTGACTTAGATATATGCTCTTATTGATCTTTACCCTAATGGACCGGGCCTGCGCTCTTCACTGAGCAAGACATTCGCCTCCACATCCCCTGCCCCTGGCAAGGTCATGATGCGACGGCGCAAGACCCGCTCGAAATCGGGAATATCGCGGGCCACAACACGCAAGCGGTAGTCATACATCCCAAGCACATGTTCAATTGTTTGCACTTCGGGGATCGCGCTCACCGCACGCTCGAAGTCCTCAAGGCTGACGCGACCTTTGGTGGCAAGCTTCACCCCTAAGAAAACCGTCACCCCAAACCCGAGCTTTTCCGCATCCAAAACCAAGCGCCGTGCGCGAAACGCGCCCGCGTCTTGCAAGCGCTTAACACGACGCCACATTGCGGGTTGCGACATCTCGAACCGCCGGCCTAATGCCCCCGCCCCAAGTGTCGCATCTTCGGCCAAGGCACGGAGGATCTTGCGGTCGATTGCGTCAAGCTCGATCATAGGGGAAGGCCTTCTGATTGCTTGATCCGCGCGACATGCATCAGCGCTTCGATATCGGCGATATGCGGCAGGCCTAAAATTTGTTCGCGGTAGATTTGCTGATAGTGGCTCATGTCCCGCGAAATAACGGACAGGCGCACATCGACACGGCCAAGGAACGTCTGGATCTCGATCACATGGCGTACTTCACGCGCCGCTTCGATGAAATCATCAAAAGCACGAGTTTGCGTCTTATCGAGTGTGATGCGCAAGCTGACCTCTACCGCATACCCCAACGCTTGCCAGTCAATGACGGCTTGTTGGCCCTTCAAGACCCCGCTTGCCTGCATCTTTTCAATCCGGCGATAGCAAGTGGCGCTGGTCAGATCGCAACGCGCGGCGAGTTCGGCGTTTGGCAGTTCTGGCGCTGCCTGCATTTGTCGCAATATGCGCCGATCTACGTCATCAAGCATGAATTTTATAATTTACCTAAATTTTAAGAATGATAAATTCGATAAACATCAATTATATCACCATCCAAAAAAGTTCAACGCCACAAACCCTGTAGTTTGCACTCAATACCTGATTCCACTCAAAAAGGACGAATATCATGCGCGTTTATTATGATCGTGACTGCGACGTTAACCTCATCAAAGAAGCCAAAGTAGCGATTCTCGGCTATGGCTCCCAAGGTCACGCACATGCGCTGAACCTACGTGACAGCGGCGCGAAGAACGTCGTTGTGGCTTTGCGCGAGGGCTCCCCGTCCAAAGCCAAAGCTGAAGGCGAAGGCCTCAAAGTTATGGAAATCGCAGAAGCTGCGGCTTGGGCGGACGTGATCATGTTCACAATGCCCGACGAACTTCAGGCAGACACGTATAAGAAATACGTCCACGACAACATCCGTGAAGGCGCTGCAATTGCATTCGCCCACGGTCTGAACGTACACTTCGGCTTGATCGAGCCAAAAGAAGGCATCGACGTCATCATGATGGCGCCAAAAGGCCCAGGCCACACAGTGCGCGGCGAATACACCAAGGGTGGCGGTGTGCCATGCCTCGTTGCAGTAGACAGAAACGCATCCGGCAAAGCGCTGGAAATCGGCTTGTCCTACTGCTCCGCAATCGGCGGCGGTCGCTCCGGCATTATCGAGACAGACTTCCGTGAAGAGTGCGAAACAGACCTCTTCGGTGAGCAGGCTGTTCTTTGCGGTGGTATCGTTGAACTCATTCGCATGGGCTTCGAGACACTTGTCGAAGCAGGCTACGAGCCTGAGATGGCGTATTTCGAGTGCTTGCACGAGACAAAGTTGATCGTTGACCTGATCTATGAAGGCGGCATCGCGAACATGGACTACTCCATCTCCAACACTGCTGAATACGGTCAGTACGTCTCTGGCCCACGCATCTTGCCATACGACGAGACAAAGGCCCGCATGAAAGCAGTTCTGAGCGACATTCAGTCTGGTAAGTTCGTACGCGACTTTATGCTTGAGAACGCTGTTGGTCAGCCAACAATCAAGTCTTCGCGCCGCGCTAACGACGAGCACGAGATCGAAGTTGTCGGCGGCAAGCTACGTGACATGATGCCTTGGATTTCCGCAGGCAAGATGGTCGACAAAGCGAAGAACTAAGCGCTTTCAAAACCAGTACAAAGTAGCGATTGACCCCGGCCTCGGCTGGGGTCATTTCTTTTGCGCATGAGCGATACCCCAACCCCCGACAATCCAGGCCTTTTGAACTGGTTTTTGATCATCTTTCTTGGTGTGATTTGGGGCGCTGCGTTTATGGCGATTGCCACCGCATTAGAGGGATATGGGCCACGGCTTTTCACGGCGAGTAGACTCGCGGGCGCAGCAATTTTGCTGAATATTCTTGGCGCATTCATCGGCCAACCCATTACAGCAATTCACAAAACCGCCGGAAAACGTGGATGGCTGTTCATAAGCTTGATTGGAACAATCGCTTTGGCGATTCCGCTTTCCATGCTCTCATGGGGCCAACAACATGTGCCTTCCGCCTTTGCTGGCGTCGCGATGAGCACGGTGCCGATCTTAGTGCTCCCTCTGGTCTATATCTTTTCACCCGAAGAAGGCATCGGACCTCGCCGTGTGATTGGCATGATCATCGGCTTTGTCGGGCTAATCGTCCTCGTCGGACCCGGAGCTTTTTCATCAAGCGAAAGCGATCTCGTCTTGTGGGGTCGCATCGCTTGTATCGTCTGTGCTTGCGGGTATGCGGTCGGCTCTGTCCTGACACGTCGCGCGCCAAAGATGCCACCGATTGCATTTGCTGCGGGAACGATGACTATTGCCGCAGCAATCACGGTGCCTTTTGCGTTGCTTACAGAGCCTTTGCCGAACACTCTCCCATTTACCCCAACATCCGCATTGATTTACGCGGCTCTCCTACCAACCGCAATTGGCGCGATCATCCGCGTGCGAGTGATCACCACGGCAGGGTCACTTTTTATGAATATCACCAGCTATATGGTGCCAATCTGGTCTGTCATCTTCGGGATCACGTTGATGGGTGAGGACTTGCCAGCGCAGCTCTTTACAGCTCTGGCACTGGTCCTTCTAGGCATTTTCGTCAGTCAAAGTCGCGCGATATTGGCAGCACTGAGACGCTAGGCCGTCGCACGCGCCACTTCGCCAACGATCCGCTCGACCACTTCGTTCAGTAAATCAGGATCCTCGCATTCCGCCATCACACGGATCAGCGGCTCAGTTCCTGATTTACGAATAAGCAAGCGACCTTTGCCGCTAAGATCTTTTTCAGCCCCGACAATGACAGACTGCACTTTGCTGTCCTCCAAAGGGATCTGACCCGCTGCATATCGCACGTTCTGGAGCATCTGGGGCACAGGTTCAAAAACGGAAATCAGCTCGGACGCTTTGCGCCCCGTGCGGGCTAACTCCCCCAAGAACTGCAAACCCGCCATAAGCCCGTCACCTGTCGTCGCATAATCTGTCATCACGATGTGACCCGACTGTTCGCCGCCTAGATTAAAGTCATTTTTACGCATCTCTTCAACGACATAACGATCGCCCACGCCTGTACGAGCAAGTGTCAAACCCTTACTTTCAAGGTGCCGCTCTAGTCCGAGATTGGACATAACGGTCGCAACTAAAGTATCGCCCTTGAGACGTCCCTCTTGTGCCCAGCGCCCCGCAATAAGCCCCATAAATTGATCGCCATCTGCGACTTTTCCGGTCTCGTCCAGAATGATGCAACGATCAGCATCACCATCCAGACATATCCCAACATGGGCACCATGCGCGATCACGGTCTCAGAGGCAGTCATCGGCATGGTCGAGCCACAATTATCGTTGATATTATAGCCGTTTGGTGACACCCCGACAGGGATCACCTCTGCGCCAAGTTCCCAAAGCACTTCGGGCGCTGCGCGGTAGGCCGCACCATTCGCGCAATCAATGACAACTTTCAAACCACCAAGCGAAAGATTACTTGGGAACGCCGCTTTGACGCGCTCATTGTAGCGAGAGCGGCCATCATAAATATGACGCGTACGGCCAATTTTCATCGGCTCAACCAAGTCCCCACCAGAAGCGACGAGCGCTTCAATCTCCATTTCTGCTTCGTCCGAAAGTTTGTAACCATCGGGGCCAAAAAACTTGATGCCGTTGTCTTCATGGGGATTGTGGCTGGCCGAAATCATGATCCCCAAATCCGCACGCATTGAGGGCGTCAACATGCCAACCGCTGGGGTCGGGATTGGGCCCATCAAAAACACGCTCATCCCCGTCGATGTTAAGCCCGCCGTTAGCGCACTTTCGAGCATATAACCAGAACGGCGGGTGTCTTTGCCGATAACGACACGGTGTACTTTGGAATGGTTGCGGCGAAAGTAAATGCCCGCCGCTGCGCCAATACGCAGCGCCATTTCTGCGGTCATGGGATAGGTGTTGGCTTTGCCGCGTACGCCATCTGTGCCAAATAGTTTTCTGCTCATTAATCTAATCCTGTCGTCGCGGCCTGAAATAAGGCCAGTGCTTGTCGAGTTTGCGAAATATCGTGCACTCTCAAAATGTGAACACCTTGTTGAACCGCAGCCAGACCAACTGCAATCGAACCAGGCGCGCGATCTTCTGCTATGGGCGCTTGTCCGATGTCGCGGATAAATCCTTTGCGCGACGCGCCAAGCATCACTGCACATCCTAAGCCATGAAACAGCGATAATCCACGAATAAGCGCAAGGTTGTGACCTTGGGTTTTTCCAAACCCAAGGCCCGGATCCACAATGATCTGATTGCGCGATAAACCAAAACCCATCGCAACTTCGATTTGCTCCGCCAAAACATCAAACACATCCAAAAGCACATCATCATAGTGCGGTGCATCTTGCATGGTTTCTGGCAAGCCTTGTGCATGCATCAAACACACAGGTGCAGCGTATTTGGCGCACAAGGGTCCAAGGCCGGGATCAAACTTGAAGCCAGAAACATCATTCACGATATTTACACCTGCAGCCAGCGCTGCATCGGCAACACGGGCTTTGCGCGTATCAATCGACATCGGCATACCAAGCGTTTTGCGGATCGCTTCAATAACGGGAACCGTGCGTGCAATTTCTGCCTCATAAGGTACTTCCAAGGCACCGGGCCGTGTACTTTCACCGCCTATATCGATCAAATGCGCGCCTTCGTTTTGCATCTTGAGTGCCGCGCGCACCGCTTTTGCGGGCGCATTATGCGCGCCACCATCCGAAAAACTATCAGGCGTCACGTTCAGGATGCCCATGATGACCGGATTGGCGAAATCGAGGCCCGCAATAGAGTGTCTTGGAGCGCCCACAAGATCTCGCCACGCCTGCGGGGTCTCTAATACGGGAATAATTTGGGGCGCATCTGTGCGGCTCAAACGCTCAACATGGGTGAACCAATTGCGAGTCCCAGCCAAAGGTACCGCATCACTTGGACGCGCGTCTCCCATCTGGGCGAGTGGCCTAAAATAGTCCGTCATATAATGATCCGTATTCTGAATTGGGCAGTTTTAGGCCGCGCTGATATCTTTGCGCCCAACAGGGATGCTCCGACAAGCAGTTTTCATACCGTTCGGCAGGTCTTCGCCAATCACCAACACTTCCAGCGCACCAATCTGAGTGGCCAACCAATCCGCCAAAACTATTGGGCTGTTGATCAGTGAAATCGGGCTTTCCACCGCATCCATCACGAACTTTCGTGGAGCCCAAACGCAGGTTTGGTCGTTTTTCATAGCCCAGTCCAGCTCTGTTCGGGTTTCGACGACGGCGCAGCGTGGTTCTTGCGCCGCGAAAGCCCACGCTTTCTGCTCAATCGCTAACAAGTCAACATGAGCTTGTGCCGTTTCGGCCCCTACATCCGTAATCTTGTCATCCCCAGCCACCGTAAAAATCAAAGGGGCGTCCATCGCGCTCAATTGATCCACCCAATGACCCAAGTGCACACTTTCCAAAGCAACCGCGCTCAGATGGACAATTCGTGCAGGGTCAGGCGCATTGTCTGGGATCGTAGATTGCGCCACATCTGACAACTGTCGGACAATTTCAACACCGAGCGCCCCGCCACCACGATCCAGCTTTTCGATGCGCAGGAACACGCGCTGTGCTTGGGGCTCTCTCAAGATGCGATCCGCGATCCGTTCGGCCAGCGTTTCGAGTAAATTCAAACGCTCCGCTGCGAGTTCTATGTTAATCGCTTCTGTGACACTGTCATAAGACAGGATAAGATCCACGTCGTCGCCAAGGTCTTCAGTTACATGGCGCACTTCAACCACAACATTAAAGCTAAGCCGCTGCGTCATATCGCGTTCCGCCTGAAACGCGCCGATTTCGACAGAAACAATGTGATCTCGCAGTGAAATGCGATCAAGCATAGCATCCGGTTCGCTGGCGCGCGAGCGCGCGCTTGGATGTTCAAAAGCCTGTTTAATCTCGTCGTTCACTTGAGACGCTCCGTTTCATTGGCCGCAAGAGGCCTAACCTAGCCGCACTCATATGCGCCCAGGTGTTTTTCTCAAATTGTAAAGTGCTAGTTGCGGCTCACACGCGATGGTTCACGATAGAAATGATGAACCCCAATTGTTGCGGTCCGTGGGAAAACGCGGCTCCACTTCGGGCGCACCGCTTTAGTGTGATAATGAGTGGCACCTTTGGTCAGCGGCTTGGGCATATCAGACAGCATGAGTTTCGCGATTTTGCGCAGGCGCACGTAAGCGGCTTTTTCTTTGATGATCTCTGCACGACCATCGCAAGTATAAGTAAATTGGCACGCATACTTACGGCCCGTGCCTTGGTTGATGACGCTGCACACCGTGTCAGGATAACGACGATCATCAACGCGATTCATTATGACTTCGGCAACCGCAAATTGCCCCTTTACCGACTCACCACGCGCTTCAAAATAAAGCGCTTCAGACAGGCATGTCAGGTGTTTGCCCCCTTTAGCAGCGGGTAAGGCGTCCAGAAAGCTGCGCGTATATTCGACAGATCCGATACTGCCCGTGCTCACACGTCTAAACAAGGCATCAACGCGTGACTGCGACAAACGCGCGAGTGCTGTTTCATCGCGTTTGATCATTGAAGACAATTCACCCGACAACGCTTCTGCTGAGGCGGGCAGTGCGAAAAGGGTCAAAAGACAAGCGATCAAGGTCGTACGCATCAGGCTCACAGGTGCTGTTTCAGTCCTGGGTTAGTTATCACCAAAAGGCAAAAAATCCACCCCACGCCAACTCACGACGTTGCATCGCCCGGAACGGCAGAAAAAAGAAGGCCAACTTTTCAACATCTTGTGGCGAAATCTTAGCGCACTACTGTAAGTGGTCTAAAATCGCCAATTGCGCTGCTGCTAATCTTGCAACAGGCACCCGAAACGGTGAACACGACACATAGTCAAATCCGGCGGCCCTACAGAAGGCAATCGATTCGGTGTTGCCCCCGTGCTCTCCACACATAGACAATGTCAAAGCGGGGCGCGCCGCGCGTCCACGTTTGGCCCCGAGAATAAGCAATTCGCCGACGCCATCCACATCCAATGTGTGGAACGGATCTTCCTCAAACACGCCTTGGCGCACATACTCGGTCATAAAGCGGCCCGCATCATCGCGTGACAAACCGTATGTCATTTGGGTCAAATCGTTGGTGCCAAAGCTCAAGAACGAGACGTTTTCAGCAATATCCTCCGCGCGCAAAGCCGCACGCGGGGTTTCGACCATGACGCCCAACTGGTATTCGAACTCCGCCCCTGTTTCGGCCTTCACAGCCGCCGCGACAATATCAACGCGCATCTTCACGAGTTCGACTTCTCGTTTGGCCGACACCAAGGGGATCATAATTTCGGGGACAATCGGCATGCCCTCCTTAGAGACATCAATCGCCGCCTCAAAGATCGCGCGCACTTGCATGTCGTAAATTTCGGGCACCGTGATGCCTAGACGCACGCCGCGCAGGCCCAGCATAGGGTTGTACTCCCCCATCGCTTCGACCCGCCGAGTAACATCCGCGAGCGGAATATCAAGCGCTTCGGCCAAAGCACGATGGCCAGCGTGATCGGAGGGCAGAAACTCGTGCAAAGGTGGATCAAGCAGGCGAATGCACACCGGCATGCCCGCCATAGTTCGGAACAGTTCAGTGAAATCGGCGCGTTGTACCGGCAACAAGCGCTCCAATGCGGCACGTCGATCTTCGCTGTTCTCCGCAAAGATCATTTCGCGCATGACCGTAAGGCGATCATCTTCAAAGAACATATGCTCAGTGCGGCACAGGCCGATGCCCTGCGCTTGGAACATTTTCGCAGTTTGCGCGTCGGCAGGCGTGTCTGCATTCGCCCGAATACCGATATCACGCTCCGCATCCGACCATGTGAGCAAGGTTTGAAACGCATCATCCAACGTTGCTTCCTGCATGGAGACGGCACCAGCCAAAACCTCGCCGTGCGTGCCATCGATCGTGATGACATCGCCCTCTTTGAACACACGACCATCGGGAGACGTCAGCAGTTTCTTTCTCAATTGGAATCTCATCTCGGTCGCACCAACCACGCAAGGCAACCCGATGCCACGCCCGATAACCGCCGCATGCGAGGTCATGCCGCCGCGCTCTGTCAAAATCGCATTGGCCGCGTGCATGCCGCGAATATCTTCGGGCGATGTCTCTCGGCGCACCAAAACGCACGCCTCCTCTCGCGCAGCACAAGCCTGCGCATCCGCCGCGGAAAATACGATCCGCCCTGTAGCCGCGCCAGGACTTGCCGCAACGCCGCGCCCCATGACATCAGAGGCAACACTGCGATCTACTTGACGGTGCAACAATTCATTCAGCGCGGATGGTGGCACGCGCATCAAGGCTTCTTGCTGCGAGATTATCCCGTCTTGGGCCAAACGCACCGCACTTCTGACAGCGGCGCGGCTGGTCCGAGAAACCCGAACGCCATCTAACAAATGCACCCGCCCGTCTTCGATCACGAACTCGACCTGCATTTCTTCACGCAACTTCTGGCGCATCAAACGCGCATATTCGATCAAACTCGCAAAGGCCTCTGGCGCAAGCTCCTCCAAGGAAGGCCCACGCGCATCCCGCTCCAAAAACAGCGCTTTTGTGCCGCTCTCTAGCGCGTCACGCCCTTGGCTCTGGCTCAAGTAGCGGCCTGTCAACTGCTCCAAGCCAGTCTCGCGATCAATCAGTTGCAAAACACCAGACCCACATTCGCCCTTACCAAACCCAAGCGCCATGGATTGTACAACAAGCCCAAGCCCCGCATCCGCAGGCGCGCCCTTCGCCTGACGCAACAAGCGCGCAGATGTGCCGTCCCACGCGCGCGCCATAGAGCGTAGAACTTCCGCCAATTGCGCCTCAGGATCTTGCGGGAAAGGTTCGTCGGTTTCCTCTTCATAGGCGCGCAAAGCCGCGCTCAACGACGCTTCGCCCTCTGCGCCGATTTCGTCAAATACATCTGGATCAAGACGCGCCACCTGTATGGAATAAGAATGAACAAACCGCGCATAAAGCGACGCGGCCACGTCTTTCCCCAAACGTTTCGCGAAATCATCAAAGCGCGCTTCGTTCATACCGATGTTCAAAATGGCGCTTGGACCACCCCAATCGGGATCTTCTGACGATGGTCGCACACAAAGCATTTCGCCCGCTTCAAAAGGCGACAAGAGCAGCGGCATATCCGGCATGTCGCCGCGCGCGATATTGTGGACCGCCTCAAACGACAAACCCACAGTGCGCGGCACAGGCAGATCCAAACGAACCAAACGCTGCAAACACTTCGTGCGCCCGCCGTGCGTGTCGGGCGACACGGGCGCTGTTGCGGTGATCAACGTCGTATGCGGATTATTCTGCACTGCGGCATCCTCTTAACGGTTGCGCGCAGCATAGACCTCAATTCAGTTCACGCAAGCGCTGCCTTTATCCCTCAACCCGCGACAAATCAGCGACAGAGCCGACAAGTTTGCGAATATCACTGAGCAAGTTCAGACGATTACGACGCACAGTCTGATTGTCGCTATTCACTTGCACCGCTTCAAAGAACGCATCAATCGGGGCGCGCAGACCTGCCATGCCGCTCATAGCCCCCGCGAAATCCTCAGCCTTTAGGGCTGTTTCAATCGCAGGCCCTTCCGCCGTAAGCGCCGCGAAAAGCGCGCGTTCTTCTTCGGTTTCCGCGAATTTAACATCACCGCCGTAGGAATATTCGACGCCGTCCTTGTCTTCTTCTTTAGACAGAATGTTGTTGGCGCGTTTAAATCCTTGCAGCAAGTTGGTGCCGTCTTCGGTTTTCAAGAATGCTTCCAAAGCAACCGCGCGTTTGACGAGCAAAGCGAGATCATCATTGCCCTCCATCGCGATGCACGCATCGATCACATCATGTCGCACACCTTGGTCGCGCAAATAAACTTTGAGACGGTCATGAAAGAAAGAGAGAAGGTCGTCAGAATCGGCACGCATATCTGCCTTTGTGAACAAAGGCTTACTTCTAATTGTTAGATCATTCTCTAGCACCAAGCGAATAATCCCAAGCGCAGCCCGTCTCAAAGCAAACGGATCCTTAGATCCCGTAGGCTTCTCATCAATCGCCCAGAAACCCGTAAGCGTGTCGATCTTATCCGCCAAGGACACAGCCACGGACACAGGCGCTGTCGGCACCGCATCGGATGGGCCCAAAGGCGCGTAATGCTCTTCAGCCGCGGCCGCCACTGCCGCAGTTTCACCAGCGGCTTCAGCATAATAACGACCCATCAAGCCCTGCAATTCAGGGAATTCATAGACCATTTCAGAGCTCAAGTCAGCCTTGGCAAGCTTCGCCGCGCGCTCAGCTTCATCCGCGTCCGCACCCACGACGGGGGCCAACTCACGCGCCAAAGCGGCGATACGTTCAATCCGTTCTGCCTGCGTGCCAAGTTTGTTGTGGAAGGTCACGTTAGAGAGCGCAGCCGTCCACGACGCCATGTCGGATGTCGCCACTCGCAAATCGTTTTCCCAGAAGAATTTGGCATCAGACAAGCGCGCGAACAGGACCTTTTGGTTACCCGCAAGGATCGTTGCACCATTATCGACGGTTTCGCGGTTGGCGACGGTTATAAAGCGTTCAATCCGACCTGTTTTGGCGTTCTTTACAGAGAAAAACTTCTGATGTTCTTTCATGGAGGTCTGCAACACTTCTGGCGGCAAGCCTAAGAAATCTTCGGCGATCTCACCCATCAATACAACAGGCCATTCCACCAACCCTGCGACTTCGCGCAAAAGCCCTGCATCTTCAACAACTTCCAAGCCATTGGCGAAGGCTTGGTTTTTCGCGTCTTCCCAAATTGCATCCGCGCGCTCACCAGCGTTCAGAACGACGAAAGCACGCTTAAGCTGCGCCTCATAATCCTCGAAACCATTCACAGTTATCTGATTTGGGGCCATGAAACGATGGCCATATGTCGCCTTTCCAGAGGTGATCCCGTCTACATCCAAAGGCACAACTTCGCTGCTCGCTTCGTCACTAAGCACGCAAAGGATCGAATGCAAAGGACGCACCCAACGCAATGATCCAGTACCCCAGCGCATGGATTTAGGCCATGGGAAAGTGCGGATCGTTTGTTCCAGCACCTCAGCGATGATCTCAGGCGCGGGGCGGCCCTGCTTTTCAAAGCTCGCGAAGTAGACCGCACCTTTGGATGTGTCGCGCTCTTCCAATTTGTCACGGGTGAGACCTGCACCACGCAGGAACCCTTCAATCGCTTTGTCAGGTGCGCCGACTTTGGGACCTTTGCGCTCTTCACGCACGGTTGGGCTTTCTGCTAGCAGACCCTCAACCGTCAGGCACAAACGCCGCGGCGTCGAAAATGCAGCGGCAGAGGCATAGGTCAAACCCGCCTCAACCATGCCATCCGTCATCAGTTTTTTCAGATCATCCGCAGCGCGGCCTTGCATGCGTGCGGGGATTTCTTCGGAGAACAGTTCAATCAGGAGATCAGGCATTAGTTTTGTCCTTCGACGTCTTCACGAGGTGGGCAGGCCTCCCCCGTGGGCGAGCCATCATAGGCTTTCGCACCGCAATCATTGAGTTCGTGCCAGACGTAGCCGCGACCGTCTTCGGTGATGGCGACAACGCGGTCGACGCCGTAAGCGAAGTTCTTTTGCGACAGGAACGTAAGCGCAGTCCCCGCTTCTAATTCTGCACCAATCGCTTCCGCGTCAAAGCAGTCAAACCAACCCGGCGCATTGCGCGGTTCCGCCTTCTCGAACGCGACATAGGTTTCGGTTAGCAATGCGTGGCTCATTTCTGTGGTAAAGCACGCGCGGTAGCGAATGGGCGAGCTGCTGCCGTCAATCGCTTGGAAATTCTCGAACAAAATCGGCTCGGGCTCGCCCGACATCAACGACACGATTCGTATGTCTTCGCCTTGCGCAGAGACCTCTTCGTAAAAAGCGTAGACCTGCAAATAATACATGGCCCCACCGGCCAAAAGCGCTGAAAACACGGTGAACCCCGCTAGAAATTGGCCCAGTCTCATTGAACGTGACCACCCGCACTGGTTTGCACAAAGGCATCGGCACAGGCTTTCGCTAATGTGCGCACGCGACCGATATAGGCTTGGCGTTCAGTGACAGAAATCACCCCGCGCGCGTCAAGCAGGTTGAAAATATGGCTCGCCTTGATGCATTGATCGTAGGCGGGATGCGCCATGATAATACGTTTGCCGGTCTTTGGATCGTCATGCGCCTGATCCAGAATATTGGCGCATTCGGCTTCGGCCTCTTCAAAATGGCGCAACAACACATCGGTGTTGGCCACATCAAAATTCCAACGCGCGTATTCTTCTTCGGTCTGCTTGAACACGTCGCCATAGCTCAGCGGAATCGGCGATTGCGGATCATTATAGGGCATGTCCATCACGTGATCGCAGTTCAGAATATACATCGCCAGGCGCTCGAGACCGTACGTCAACTCCCCCGCGACAGGCGCGCAATCATGCCCGCCTACCTGTTGAAAATAGGTGAACTGGCTGACTTCCATACCATCACACCAGACTTCCCAGCCAAGCCCCCACGCGCCAAGCGTCGGACTTTCCCAATCATCCTCCACAAAGCGGAGGTCATGCATCTCCATATCCACGCCGATGGCCTCAAGCGAACCGAGGTACAGCGCCTGAAGATCGGGCGGGCTGGGTTTGATCACGACCTGGTACTGATAGTAATGCTGCAAACGGTTCGGGTTCTCGCCATAGCGCCCATCCGTGGGGCGACGCGAAGGCTGAACATAGGCCGCTGCCCAGGGTTTCGAGCCAAGCGAGCGTAGCGTTGTAGCCGGATGAAAGGTGCCTGCACCAACTTCCATATCATAGGGCTGCATCACAGCACAGCCTTGCGTGGCCCAATAGGACTGCAAACGCAAGATAATATCTTGAAATGATTTAGGTTTTTCTGAATTCATCACAGTCGCCGCCAGATAGATCGCACGCACCGCGCGCCTTTGGGATTGATTAGCCTCTGCATCCGCGAGGGTCAATCAATCAACATACGGTGTTTTTCATGAGAATGTTGTGCATATCCTGTGGACTATTCGTTAAAAATTGCCGAAAACCACGCTTAATCTGCCCCTAAGGCAGAACGATACACACGTGAATTCAAAAACCATGTCCAGCAGTTCGTTTTACGAGGCTACTTCCATGAAGCGCATTTTTCTTTCTTTCGTTTTGATCTTTTTCGCAGCCCTGCGCTCCGCCTATGCGCAAGACGCCGCATGGGTGCAGATTGAAGCACAACCGAGCTTGAATGCTGCGGAAAGCCGCGCGCGCTCTTTTGCAGCAGCACTGCCTGATGTGAACGGCTTCTCGCTCGGCGGTGGATGGTACGCCGTCGCGCTTGGGCCGTATTCACCAGAAGACGCGGCATCGGTCTTGCGCAATTACCGCGATGAAGGCCGCATTCCACGTGATAGTTTCATCGCTTTCTCCGCTGCATTTCGTCAGCAATTCTGGCCCGTCGGTGCGAATCTTTTGAATGTCACGCCTTTGGCACCAGCCCTCTCCAGCGAGGCTGAAACAGTCGTAGAAGCTCCTGCCCCCGCGCAGAAACCAGAAGTGTCAGACGAAACACCCCGCGAGGCCCACGTAAGCGAAGCGGCCCTGTCGCGTGATGCGAAGAAAAACCTCCAGATCGCTTTGCAATGGGCTGGGTTTTACAACGCTGCAATTGATGGTTCTTTCGGGCGTGGCACGCGAAATTCCATGGCCGCGTGGCAAGAGTCGAATAACTTTGAAAAAACTGGTATTCTGACCACGAAACAACGGCTTGTATTGTTCCAGCAGTATAATGCTGTGTTGGATAGTTTGGATCTACGTTTTGTCGAGGACACGGATGCGGGTATCGAAATTGCCTTGCCCACGAGCGCGGTCACGTTTGATCGTTATGAGTCGCCCTTCTCCCATTATGAGGGTACTGGCTTTGTGGAAGGTGCGAAAGTCATCCTAATCAGCCAAACAGGTGATCAAAACACGCTGTTCGGTCTGTATGATATCCTACAAACACTCGAAACCGTACCCCTTGATGGCGAACGCAAACGCAACAAAAACGACTTTGCGCTGATTGGCGAGAACGACAGCTTTATCTCCCACACAGAGGCGAGCTTGAAAGACGGTCACGTCAAAGGCTTCATGCTGATCTGGCCTACTGGTGATGAAGAGCGACGCACGCGTCTTTTGAGGGAAATGCAGATCAATTTCACCCGTCTTGAGGGCGTTCTGGACCCGACCGCGGGCATGGATGAGTTGCAGGCGATTGATCTGGTTTCAGGCTTGAAGATACGCACACCCAAGCTGTCACGCAGCGGCTTTTACGTGTCCTCCAACGGGGCGACTTTGACCTCCTTGGATGCAGTGCAATCATGCAATCGGATCACCATAGAAGGCGACTATGACGCGCAAATCAGCGCAACGGACGATGCCAATGGCTTGGCACTATTGCGCCCCGACGAAATGCTTGCGCCAGCAGGCATCGCGAATTTTCGAAATGGTCAGCCACGCTTGAAAACCGAGGTCGCGGTTGCAGGCTACCCGTTTGAGGGCGCTTTGAATGCACCCACGCTAACCTTCGGCAGGCTAGCAGATCTACGTGGACTCGGCGGGGAAACCACCCTTAATCGCCTTGAAATGGAAGCGATGTCAGGTGATGTTGGCGGTCCAGTGCTGGATACCGCAGGCGCAATCATCGGCATGCTCGCCCCCAAAGAAATGAAAAGCCGCGCATTGCCAGCGGGCGTTGGTTTTTCTGTCCCCAACAGCGTGATCGCCGTAATGCTGTCAGATGCGGGCGTTGAGACGGCTGAAGCCACTCAAAGTGTTGCACTGCCCACGGAAGATTTGGCGAGCCTTGCAGCAGACATGACCGTCTTGGTCAGCTGCTGGGAGTAGCTTCAGCCGCCCAAAATTTCTGGCGTCACATGAACAAGCGTTGGTCCGCGTTGGGCCAGCGCTTTTTTCATGACCTCTGACAATTCGGCTAGATTTGCGGGGCGCGCGCTTGCAGCTCCGTAGGCTTCCGCCAATTTGCAAAAGTCAGGATTGCGCGCGACGACCGCGTTGGGAGCAATCTGACTGCGCACCATACTATCCTCAATCTCTTTCAGCTTGCCATTGTCCCACAAAATAATCGGCAAACTCAGCCCAAGCTCGACCGCGACCCCCAATTCTTGCAACGTGTACTGGAACCCATAGTCCCCCGCGATTGCCACAACGGGTTGATCCCCGCCCCCAATCTTGCCACCAATCGCAGCGGGCAATGCATAGCCAAGCGTGCCGAATCCAAAGGGGTGATGCCAATGCGCGGGCTTTGGCATGTCCCATATTTCTTTGGCCACATAGGCAAATTGGGTCATATCTGAAAAGAACATCGTTTCTTCTGGCAGCGCATCTTTAAGTGCGTCGCAGATTGGCACAATACCCGGCCGCTCCGCATCAGTTTCCGCACGCCAACGCGCACGGGCAGAAGTCACTACATCCGCGTCCCAACACGGATCGCGATTATCCACACGTGCAGGGATTGAAATTGCCAAAGCGCGTAAAAATGCTTCTGCATCGCCTTGGATCAACAGGTCATCTGCCTTGCCTTGCACCAAAACGCTCGGGTCCAGATCAACGCGGATCATCGGGCAATTATGTC
Source organism: Rhodobacteraceae bacterium HTCC2083 (assembly GCA_000156115.1). Lineage (GTDB taxonomy): Bacteria > Pseudomonadota > Alphaproteobacteria > Rhodobacterales > Rhodobacteraceae > Planktotalea. Next base: position 2,371,833 of record DS995276.1, on the reverse strand, counting down.
CAAGATCGCTGCGCCATAGATCCACTTCCGCAAGCTCTGTGCCAACGGCGATCACGAGATCTGCTTGCGCGAACACTGCAGCGCTATCCGAACGTGCTAAGGTGCTGCCAAAATCCAAAGGGGCTCCAACTGGCACGACCCCGCGCCCCGCATATGTCGTGAAACTCGCAGCGCCCGTCATACACAGCAAATTGCCCACCACATCCGCGCCTGCAACCGCACCACCGCCAAACACGAAGATCGGTTTTTGCGCTGCTAGGATCATAGTAATCGCTTGCGTCAATTGCGTCTGAGGGGGCTGCGGTTTTGCAGGTCTCGGTAATATCGAAGGCGCATCATCGGCGAGGCTGCCCGCCAAAGCAATCGGCACCTGAATGTGTTTGGAACGCGGGCGCGCTGTCGCAAACTCTGTGAACGCACGATCAATCAGGTGATACGCAGCGGAGGCGGAGCGCGCCTCTTCGGACCACTCACAAACCGTACGCGCGGCCCCCGCTTGATCCAACATCTGGTGCAATTGCCCGCGTGTCGCGGATGTTTCATCCAAACAAGACGAAATCGCCAGTACCGGCACGCCGTCTGAATAGGCCTGCCCCAATGGCGTCATCGTGTTGCACAGACCCGGCCCGGTGATCACATAGGCGACACCCGCCTTACCTGTCGCGCGCGCATAGCCATCTGCCATAAAGCCCGCACCCTGCTCGTGGCGCGCAAGGATATGGGTGATGCCCGCCTCTTCGATACCGCGATACATTTCGACATTATGCACGCCGGGAATGCCGAAAATCACATCCACGCCGCGCGCTTTTAGCATGTGCGAAATCTGGGCACCTAGAGGTCTTTGTGGCATATCAGCCTCTCCAAAATCCAACTGTGAGGATGGCGTAGACCGCCAGTAATTCTAAACGCCCGATCAACATGCCAAACGCCAAAAGCCATTTCGCGGCGTCGTTCAGGCCGCCGTAGTTGCCTGCTGGTCCAATTTCTGGCCCTAAACCGGGGCCAATGTTCGCCAAAGCCGCTGACGCGCCGGACAAGGCAGTGACCAAATCAAGGCCCGTCATGCTTAGGGCGACGGCCAAAAGTCCAAGTGTCACCACAAAGAAAACGAAAAATGACATGACGGAGCTTAGGACGTCTTCACTGACCGTGCGGCCCTCATATCGGGGCGAGAACACGCCGTTTGGCGAATGGATCCGGCGCATTTGTGTGCGGATTGATGCAAACAAAAGCTGGTAGCGGAAGATCTTCACCGAACAGGCCGTCGATCCAGCGCAACCGCCAATGAGACCAGCGAAAAAGAAGAGCGAGATTAAGAACGGCCCCCAAAGCATGTAATCCGCGCTCGCGTAGCCCGTGCCCGAAACGATAGAGACGATGTTAAACAGCGCACGCCTGAATGCAGGCTCGAACGCACGATCTTGACCAAGAGCGAGCACCGCCGCGCAGAGCACCACTAAGAAAGCGATGGTCATCATGAAACCACGTACTTGGGCGTCTTTGAAGACGGCGGTTTGATTGCCGTTGAGCAATTGCACATACCGCACGAACGGCAGTGCTGCGAGCACCATAAACAGCGCCGCCGCATATTCGATGGATCCCGAGAACGGCCCGAAAGAGGCATCATAATTTGCAAAGCCCCCCGTCGCGACCGTGGTCATCGCATGAACGCTGGCATCAAACGCATTCATGCCGAGAAGCATGTAGGTCACCGCACAAACGAGAGAAATGCCGACGTAGATGTAGGAAATTTGCGAGGCAATCGCTGTGGCGCGCGGCAGGATTTTTCCCATAGTATCAAAGCCTTCCACACGGAAGATTTGCATACCACCGACGCGTAACTCGGGCAGGAACACCATCGCTACAACAATGATACCAACACCGCCTAGCCACTGCATCAAACCGCGCCAAAGAAGCAGGCCCTTGGGCAATTCATCAAGACCAGAAATAACTGTAGAGCCGGTTGTGGTAAGGCCCGACATTGCCTCAAAAAACGCATCCACAAAGCGCAGTTCTGTCTCGCCAAACATGAATGGCAAAGCGCCAAACACAGGCAAAGCGAGCCATACGCCCGTTGTCAGCAAGAAGGTTTGCTGAATGCTCAGACCTTCTTTGACACCGTTTGAGCAGGAAAGTGCGACAAGGCCACCGACAAGACCGGTGATCAGAGCGCTTTGTAAAAACGCAGGCCAATGCCCGCGTGCTTCGGCCAGATCTACGAGCAAAGGGAGCAGCATCGCCATCCCAAGCATCATGACCAAAAGGCCGATCACATATCCAACTGGGCGCAGGTCCAACATAAAGCGCAGGCTTGGCCGAGCACCCCTGCCCTGTCAAGCACCCGCGCGCACCATGGCCGCGCGGATTGCTCCAGTGATTACTTTTTTAGATGAACATGTCGCGGAAAACATGCTGCGCGATTTCATCACGGCGCAAGCCTTTAGCCGCAAGCTGTTCGTCGCTCATGTCCATGTAATATTGCAATTCAGCAGTACGCGCACGTGCATGTGCAAAGCTTGTGAGCGCGTCCATGATGTGTGCGCCGGCGCGCTTAAAGAAAGATGCAGAAGCGGGAGAAGATGCGCTTGTTGCGCCAAAGTCGAGAACAGCCATGTGAAACCTCAATCGTTATAAGCTCTGTTGAGAATTATATAGGGCGTGATCTAAGTTATTGATAGTTGAGTATCTTTGTTAATACTGCAATGCAGCAATGCACTCGCAGCAAAGCTTATCCAACGTGAAAAAGCGTACTGAACAGTTTGGGATCAAGGCTGGTCGCCGCAAAACTCGACCCTTCGGTCAATACGCTGACAGCATCGTGGCTATGCAAGCTTTCTTGATGCGAGGCGACAACACGGAAATCCCCGATACGGTTATCTTGTAATAGTTGCTCACAAAACAAACGCGCGGCGTCTTCCACGAAAATCGGATTTGCGGCGTTCAGCTCTGCGAAGGCTTGCTCGTCCTCGCGTTTCACCATGACTTGCGTTTCCGTCGGAACGGCTTTGCGGCAGTGCTCGATCAGATCCTCAAACCATAGGATTTGTTTGCCAATCAGCTCCACAGAAATGCGTGCAACCGAGCGTTGCGAATGCGGTGTTGCGAGTTGCCCACGCTCGCGACGCGCATGTTCACTGAGCTCAAGCGAACAAGGACACGTAGACGAATACACATAATCCACATGCATGAATTTCTGACGCACACCATTTTGTTCCGCCAATTCCAAAGCGATATCATAATATTGATAGCCCGTCAGACCAGAACGCAGACTTTCGATTTTCACAGGGAACGAGAACCGCATCTGAAGTCGCGCATCAAAGCTTTCCAAATCGGATTTATAGTCATCCAGCGCATCCTCGATCACGTCGAAGCTAAAGGTTTGCTCCGCATGGCGATAGAACGTGCGCATGATACGCGACATGTTGATGCCCTTCTTGTCCGCGCCCAAGCTGACTGTACCGGTTACAGATGTTTCGAGCGTCAAATCGTCACCGTGTTTGGTGTGAAAGCGGATCGGCAGGCGGAAATTTGAGATACCAACATGCTGGATAAGCTGCTTGGAACCGCGAATAAGCGAACTTGGCCCATTTTGCAGGTCCGGCAGCGTCGCTTTGTAAGCGGCATCACTTTTGAAGTCTTCGGGGTAGATATTGTTCAGCTCACGGCCCGCATTTTCACCGAGAAGCTCGCGCAAACGGGGATCAAGCGCTGTGATCTCTTTTGAGCTGGCCCGACTTGCCCAATCCAGCAATACGTCCAACGCCGCTTTCGCGTCTTTCGTGTCCGTTTTGGTGTCGCCATTGACGTCAGTCTGGATATTCATCTCTTGCCCCCCAAGAGCAGTGTCACACCTTATATATGTGATTTTACACAGTTTCCTATGCAATAAAGAAAGCAGCCCACGAAAACGCGAAGGCAATGCAGCCAAACACGACAGGTTTTGGAGTGATTTGCGTATTGCCTAACCTTAAGCGCTTCGCGAGAGTGCCGAGACTTTAGGAGTTTGCATGATGCACGATATTCTTGATCTTGAGCGTTACCCGCTCGATCAGCCCGACAGCGCGGCATACGCAGACCTTGTAAAACGTTGCCAAGCGGATCTAAAAGCGGACGGTATGTTCAACCTTGAGGCCTTTATGCACCCAGCTCCGATTGCGCGAACGCTCGACTACGTACTTCCCAAGTTCGACACAGAAGCCTTTCGCCACGAGCGCAAACACAACATTTATTTCAAAAAATCTATCCCCGATGTCGCAGCAGATTCGCCGCTTTACACAGAGTTCTCAACGTCCAACCTTACGCTTTGCAGCAATCAGGTTTCCGACACGCCCGTGCGCCAGATCTATGATTGGCAACCCTTTGTCAGTTTTCTGTCCGCAGTCATGCGGCGCGCAGCACTTTACCCCATGGCTGATCCGCTCGCTGGTTTGAACGTTATAGCCTACCGCGACGGGCAAGGGCTGAACTGGCACTTTGATCGGTCCCAATTTACGACGACCTTATTGCTGCAAGCCCCGATAAAGGGCAGCACATTTCTGTACCGCACCGATCTGCGTAGCGCGGATGATCCCAACCATGCCGGTGTCGAAAAACTGGTGCGCGGTGAAGATCCCGACGTGCAAGCCCTTGATGCAGCGGCAGGAACTTTGAATGTATTTCGCGGCGTGAACACGCCCCATTGCGTAACGCCAGCGATCGGCGAGCGCCCGCGCGTGGTCAGTGTTTTGACTTACTTCGAAACACCCGGCGCAATGTTCACAGACGAAGAGCGGCTTGGCTTTTATGGGCACACAAGCTGAGAGCGTTAAATCTATGCGTGCTCTAGCGCCTGCAAAATATCCGTGATCACATCTTGGCTGTCTTCGATGCCGAGGCTGAGACGGATCAAACCCGGCGTGATCCCGAGCAACTGTTTTTGATCGTCTGGTAAACGCTGATGCGTTGTCGCAGCAGGTGGCGTTGCGATAGTTTTCGCATCACCGAGATTGTTGGATATCAATGCAATCTTCAGTGCGTTCAGCGCGCGAAAAGCGGCTTCTTTGCCACCCTTCACATCCATTGATAGCATCGTGCCACCGTTCCCCATCTGACGCATCACAAGATCGTTCTGCGGATGGCTGGCATGCCCGGGATAGATCAAACGCGCGAGCTTGGGATGGCCGTCCAAAGCCTCGGCAAGCGCTGCCGCTGTCGTGCTTTGGGCACGCACGCGCAGGTCCATTGTCTCTAGACCTTTCAGCATAATCCACGCGGTAAACGGGCTCATCGCACCGCCTGTGTGCTTCATGTAGGGCTCAACCTTGCCACGGATCAATTCGTGCGATCCAAGGATGATCCCACCAAGGGCGCGCCCTTGTCCGTCAATATGTTTCGTCGCGGAATAGACCACGATATCAACGCCTTGCTCAATCACCTGAGAATACACAGGCGTGGCAAACACATTGTCGGCCACGACAATGGCCCCAACCTCATGCGCCATTGCACTGACGGATGTGACATCGATAACCTCCAAGGTCGGATTCGAGATCGTCTCGAAAAATACCAACTTGGTGTCGGCGCGGATCGCGGCTTTCCAAGCGTCAAGATCGCGGCCATCGACCAAGGTGACCTCAACCCCCATCCGCGGAAGGACTTCATCCAGAATGTAGAGACACGACCCAAAAAGCGCGCGCGAGCCGACCACATGATCGCCTGCACTCAAGAACGCCATCAACGCGCCATTCACGGCAGCCATGCCAGAGGCCGTGGCGAAACCGTCTTCGCAGCCTTCAATCGCGGCCATGCGTTCTTCGAACATCGCAACGGTGGGATTACCGTAGCGCGCATAGATGTATTCATCCGGCTCTGCTTTAATAAAGCGCGCTTCTGCTTGCTCGGCCGTATCGTAGACAAAGCCTTGGGTCAGAAAGATCGCTTCGCTGACTTCGTTCCACTGGCTGCGCTTGCTGCCGCTATGGACCAATTTCGTGCGTGTGTTCCACTCGTTGCTCATGTCGTTCTCCATACGCGAAGGCGTTGCCCCACGAAAAAACCCCGTTGCGGTCAAGCAAACGGGGATCCCGAGCATTGACCTTTTAGCGGCATATTTAACGTGGCCCACAATCCGGTATCAAATCGCCACGTCCCGTTTCTAAGGATGCTGCGCAGCAGCGTCAACAGGCCTTCGTATTCTGGGCCTAGTCTTCGGTTTCCATATATTTGTGCAGCGCTGCGAACTGCACCCAGAGGAACCCGAATAGTAGTATCGGGAAGCCAAAGGTCTCGATCTTGACCCACGCATCCGTCGACATTGTCCGCCAGATAACTTCATTGCCCATAGCCAGGATACCAAACATCATGGTCAAGCGCCGCGTCAGGATCATCCACCCCTCATGCGCCATAGGCAATGCGTCCGAGAGGACGTATGCGAGGTAACTTTTGCCCTGAACAAGGCCCACGCCGAGGATCACAGCGAAGAAGCCATAAACAAGCGTTGTCTTCATTTTGAAGAAGCGTTCGTCATTAAAATAAGCAGTCAGCCCGCCGAAGAAGATGACCATAAAGGCCGTGAAAATCTGCATCCGGCTGAGCTTACCGGTCAGATACCAAAGCGCACCCATCGCGATCAGCAAGCCAGGAACAAAAGCAACAGTGGCGACGATGAACCCCGAATACTCCGTCCCCGCCCATGTGTATGTGTTATCGCGCATCTGCAGATATAGCAGGAAGAACACCAAGGTCGGCCCCAGTTCTAGAACTTGCTTCAGGATTGGGTTGATGTCTTTTTCGTCAGCCATATCAGGCCCCTTCTTGGCGTTTAGCCTGCAAATTCTACGATCACTGCGCCAAGCGCGATAAGTGCCATAAGCGCGATCCGTCTTGGACCGACGGTCTCTTTCAAGACCAACCAACCGATCAAGGCCGCAAAGACTGTTGATGTTTCTCGCAAGATGGCGGCTTCGCCCACCTTGTCAAGACGTGTGGCCAGCATGATTGAGCCGAACGACGCAAATGCGATCAACCCACCGATGAAACCACGAAGCGCTAGTGGCGGCAGGCTTGGCGGGTTTTGCATGCGTTTGTAGTGCATATAGACGATGGGAGGGATCGCGATACTATCGATAAAGAAGAACCACGCAAGGAATGTAAACGGATCCGCCGTCGCGCGAATGCCGTAGGCGTCATAAGTTGTGTATAGCGCCACGAAGAGGCCCGTCGCAAAAGCAAGGCAGAGTGCGGGTACAAGCGTTGCGCGGTCCGTTACGAGGTAGAAATAGTTGTACGCGGCCAGCCCGAAGATGCCGCTGAGCAGAATAAGAACGCCCAGCCATTGAAGCATGTTGAAAGTTTCGCCGAAGATCAGATATGCGCCGAACACTGCAAACAGTGGCCCTGTACCACGCACGACCGGGTAGACAACGGTGTAGGCCCCTTTCGTGTAAGCAAAGGCTTGCAACAATTTGTACCCAAGGTGGATGATGAAGGCGCCTGCAAAAACAGGCCACATATGCGGCTCCGGCCATGGCACCACAAACAGCGCGACGGGCATGGCCATAAGCCCGTAGCTTGCATCAATCGCGCCGCGGCTGAGCCAAGGATCGTGACGGCCTTTTTGTAAAGCGCCGAAGACTGCATGCAGGAAAGCGGCTAACAGCGCGAGTATGAGCGCGACGGTATGGCCATGCTCTGTACCTTCTAGCGAAATCAGCCAGTCAGAGAGCGTCATTGAAGCAGGCATTAGGGCCAGCCCCCGCCGCACCTTGGGCGTCTCCTCCGGAGTTCACTTGGCAAGATGAAGTTCAAAGAGTGCGACCCGTGAGTGCGTTTGCGAAGTCTTCAGGATCGAACGCATCAAGGTCATCAATTTGTTCACCCACACCAATCGCGTGAATGGGCAGGCCAAATTTGTCGGCAAGCGCAACAAGAACACCACCTTTCGCAGTGCCATCGAGTTTGGTCATCACAAGGCCTGACACATCCGCGAGTTTCTGGAAGGTTTCCACTTGGTTCAACGCGTTTTGACCTGTGGTTGCGTCTAGCACGAGGAGCGTGTTGTGCGGCGCGCTTGGGTCTTTTTTCTGGATCACGCGTACGATCTTGGAGAGTTCTTCCATGAGATCAGCCCGGTTTTGCAAGCGGCCCGCGGTGTCGATCATCAAAAGGTCGGCGCCGTCTTCTTCTGCTTGCGCCATCGCATCAAACGCGAGGCTGGCAGGATCAGAGCCTTCGGGTGCTGTCAGAACCGGCACTCCAGCGCGGGTTCCCCAGACTTGAAGCTGCTCCACGGCAGCCGCGCGAAATGTATCGCCCGCCGCGATGACCACGTTTTTGCCCGACGCTTTAAACTGACTGGCGAGTTTGCCAATTGTGGTTGTCTTTCCAGACCCATTGACGCCAACCACCAAGACGACCTGTGGTTTTTTCGGATAAATTGGCAGAGGTTTTGCCACGGGTTCCATAATGCGGGCAATCTCGGCAGCGAGTAGATCTTTGATCTCTTCCGTTGAAAGTTTACGCCCCATGCGCCCCTCAGCCATGTTCGCGCTGACCCTAAGGGCCGTATCGACGCCCATGTCGGAACTGATGAGCAATTCTTCCAACTGCTCCAACATATCATCATCAAGTACACGGCGCGTCACCTGCTTGGGGGCCGCGCGTCCAATGATCCGGCCCAAGAAACCTGTCTTTGGGGCAGGTTCAGGTGACGGGATGGCTACAGGTTTTGGTTCGGGCTCTGGTTCTGGCGTGACAACCTCGGGTTCCGGCGCGCCCATCTCAGGCGCCGGCATGACCGCAGCAGGCTCTGGCTCTGGCTCTGGCTCTGGCTCTGGCTCTGGAATAACTTCAGGGATGGCAGCCACAACTGTATCTTGGGCGCCTTCAATTACCGGCGTTTTTTCATCCACTTCGCCACCATCGTCGACAATAGCATCCAAACCCTTTTCAAGTTTGGAGGATGAATTGAACAACCGATCTTTCAGTTTCTTAAAAAACGCCATGGGCAGAACTCCGCTAATGCCCTTCACCTAAAGACGAATTGCGCGATTTGAAAGGGCTGTACGATTGAAACTATCCGCACTTTGCGGCACGCTTTGAAGAGGAACGAAAGGACACAGTATGCGATTGAGCCCCGTGACCCTCATTTTAGGCCTTTGCGCCGCACCGCTTGGCGCGGCCCCATTGTCCGGCGATGCGTTTGATGCTTACACCAATGGCAAGACGCTTTACTTTAATGAAGGCGGCGAAGCCTATGGGGCCGAACGGTACTTGCCCGGCAGGCGCGTCGAATGGTCCTTCCTAGATGGCAACTGCAAATCAGGCCAATGGTATGCGTTGGGGCAAAGCATCTGTTTTGTCTACGAGGATCGCCCGGACCCGCAATGTTGGGAATTTGAAGCAACCAAAAATGGCCTGCGCGCGACGTTTTTGGGCACAGGCGAAACCACAGAGCTTTATGAGGCCGAACAATCGAGCGATCCGATGTATTGCAAAGGACCAGAAGTGGGCGTCTAAAAGAGCGACCCTTGGTCTTTGGGATCAGTTTTGACTGTTGCTGTTTTAGCAGGTTTGGCTGGGCGACCTGTGCCGATATTCAGCGTGCCATCAGCAAACTCGATATCGAGCGCTACGTGGGACTTAGCCGCTTTTTGGGTAGTCAAAACATCACCATCAGCGCTGCGCACAACCGCATATCCGCGATCTAACGTCGCCTTATACCCAAGCGTTAACCTCAGGCGATCTAAGGCGTCCAACTTGCGCGTTTGTTGATCTTGTTGTGCATGTGCGGCTTGTTTGAAACGATGGAGCACGTCGCTAAGCTTTTGACGACGCAATTCAATTTGTGCATCGACCCTAGTGGCATCAAAGCGCTTGCTCAGGTTCTGAAGATCAATCGCTGCTGTAGTACGTTTACGCTCCAAGGCAGGGGCAAGACGCACAGCACGGTCTTTCACGCGCTCAGACGACGCCTCCAAACTGCGTGACAAAAGCGAAGGCCGCAGCGCACCGGAGGCCTGGCTAAGCCCCGTGCGGCCCAAGTTGATGCGCGCCATAAGCGCGTTTGGCAAACGCGCAGAGGCGAGATCAAGGCGCTGTTGGGAGTGCGCCAGCAACGCTTCTCGGCGTGGCAATGCGCGCGATAGATCGCGCAGTTTTTCACCGCGATGATTCAACGCTGCCCGCATCGCAGAAATACGACGCCCTTCGGTTTCTTCCAATCGCGCAAGCAATTCTGCGCGCACAGGCACCGCGCGTTCAGCCGCCGCTGTTGGGGTCGGTGCGCGGTGATCGGACGCGAAATCGATCAATGTCGTATCGGTTTCATGCCCAACCGCAGAGATCAAAGGAATGGCCGAGCCAGCGGCCGCGCGCGCGACGATCTCTTCGTTGAACCCCCATAGATCCTCGATCGAGCCACCGCCGCGTGCCACGATAATCAAATCAGGTCGCGGTAAAGCCCCGCCGGGTGTAAACGCGTTGAAGCCGTCAATGGCGCGGGTCACTTCTGGCGCACAACGCTCGCCTTGCACTGCAACAGGCCAGATCAGAACCTTGCGGGGAAAACGATCCCGCAAACGATGCAAGATGTCACGAATAACCGCACCGGTAGGCGATGTCACAACTCCGATCACTTCCGGAAGAAACGGGATGTTTTGCTTGCGCTCGGGGTCAAAGATCCCTTCGGCCTTCAGCTTTTTCTTGCGCTTTTCCAACATCGCCATCAACGCGCCTTCACCCGCGACGGCCACGTCTTGGACATTCATCTGATACTTGGATTGCCCCGGAAATGTAGTCAAACGCCCAGTCGCAATGATTTCCATTCCCTCTTCGGGCATCACCGTCAACTTGGCGACCTGCCCTTTCCAAGCGGTGCAGCCCAGAACAGAGCGATCATCCTTAATGTCGAAATACAAATGCCCAGAGCGCGCATGCACCACGCGCCCCACCTCGCCACGAATGCGCACATGGTCAAAAGTACCTTCAATCGTGCGTTTCACCGCGCTCGAAATCTCTGAAACAGTAAATTCTGGCTCATTCGCCCCTTCGCGGGGATCATCGATCAGGTCAGACATAGGGCCTCGCTTGTGCATCGGGTGCGCCCAGACTAGAACGCGAGCGACAGAAGGCCAAGGCATCGCAAACAGGAGAGCACAATGAATATTCTTATCTTGGGTGGCGGTGGGCGCGAACATGCGCTGGCCTGGGCTGTGATGCAAAATCCGAAGTGTGACAAGTTGATTGTAGCCCCGGGAAATGCCGGCATTGCCAAGATTGCGACCTGCGCCGCGTTCGACATTGAAGACAGCGCAGCAGTCATAGAATTTGCGCAAAATGAATCGGTTGATTTCGTGATTATCGGGCCAGAAGCGCCATTGGCTGCAGGCGTATCCGACGATCTAATTAATGCGGGTTTCTTGGTTTTTGGCCCCTCAAAAGAAGCGGCGCAACTAGAGGCGTCCAAGGCCTTTACCAAAGAGATTTGTGATGCGGCTAATGCCGCGACTGCGGGCTATGGACATTTCACCGATGCCGAGAGCGCCAAGGCGTATATCCTCAAAAATGGCGCACCGATTGTGGTGAAGGCCGACGGATTGGCAGCCGGCAAAGGCGTTGTCGTCGCAATGGACCTCGACGAGGCACTTGCGGCAGTCGATGACATGTTCGGTGGCGCATTTGGCGGTGCAGGCGCGGAAGTGGTGATCGAAGAGTTCATGGAGGGCGAAGAAGCCTCTTTCTTCGTGCTTTGTGATGGGATTAACGTTCTGCCCATCGGCACCGCACAAGATCACAAGCGTGTGGGCGAAGGCGATACAGGCCCAAACACGGGTGGCATGGGGGCCTATTCCCCCGCACCCGTCCTCACGGAGGCCATTGCTGAACGCGCGTTAGATGAAATTGTTAAGCCATGCATGGCGGAGATGGCCCGTCGTGGCACGCCCTATCAAGGCGTCCTTTACGCGGGGCTGATGATCAAAGACGGCGCGCCGCGTTTAGTTGAATATAATGCACGCTTTGGCGATCCTGAGTGTCAGGTTTTGATGATGCGACTAGGGGGCCAAATCTTGGATCTGCTTCTGGCAACAGCGGAAGAGTCTCTCGCCGATGCGCAAGTAAATTGGGCGAACGATCACGCAATGACCGTGGTCATGGCCGCAAACGGTTATCCCAGCGCTTATGAAAATGGTTCTGTTATCAATGGGTTAGATGCGCTCAGCGATGACAGTTTCAACGTAGTCTTTCATGCGGGCACCGCTAAGAAAGACGGTCAGACAATCGCGGCAGGTGGTCGGGTTTTGAACGTCACTTCCCGCGGGGAAAGCTTAGCAGACGCTCATCAACGCGCTTATGCGGCAGTTGATTCGATTGAGTGGCCCGAAGGCTTCTTCCGCCGTGATATCGGCTGGCGCGCGCTTTGAGACGTTTTAAGGACAGTTCGTTGCGCGCTGCCTAAGACCTGCTTTGGAGAATGGCCCCGCGTCTTTCGTCGTGACTTTGCTACCGTCAAGCTGCGAGATCATGATGCGCGACCAATTTGCATTTGCGGTCACAATTCTCGGAGCATCATCACCACAAATCAGGATCCCGCCTGAGATGAAATCTTCACCAACACGATGATTTGTAAGACCTGCTTGATCAACGACATGGCGCAACGCACCATCTTCAAACCGCCAAATCCTTAGCGTTTTCGCAAGATGCGGGCGATCGATATAAGCCAGCTCGATATTGCCATCGCCGTCCAGATCACCTGCACCAAGTGGCGCGAGCCAACGGTTTGATCGACCGATATAAGGCGTCGCTGAGACGAGACCTGTCTCATCGTAAATCGCCAGACGCGCACCTTGAATCATACTGGATTCGATAACAACAACCTCTGCACTGCCATCAAGATCCACGTCATACAAGCGCGGCTCAAGATCCTCGAACACGCGTGTTTCAGGCAGGCGCATGGTTATCGCCTTGCCTGCATCAGTCACAATTTCAAGCGCACCAAATTCGATGGTGTCGCCCAAGATGCCATGGGCATACCGCGTTGTCGGCTCTGAATAACGGGCCTCAGCCACGCCCGCGCCTGCAGAAGTGATGGAGCTTAAAACAAAAGCGCAAACAGCGGCAAAGCGCATTAGATTTGCTTTTCAGGCATCTGAACGATCAGGCCTTCCAGAGCGTCCGTTACCTTCAATTGGCACGTCAAACGCGACCGCGTTTCATCCGGCTCAAACGCGAAATCGAGCATATCGACTTCCATATCGTCTTTCGCTGGCAGCTTTTCGACCCAGCTCGCATCCACATAAACGTGGCACGTAGAGCAAGCACATGCACCGCCGCAATCCGCTTCAATACCCGGAATGTTGTTGTCGCGCGCGCCTTCCATGACGGTCATGCCATTGGCAACATCCACGACATGTTCTTTTCCATCGTGCTCGATATATGTGATTTTCGCCATTTTAGTATCCCTAATCTATCTGTTTTCTTTGTCTAACGGCACAGGCCTGCGCCTTCCAGTGCCATTTACGTCATCACGCGCACCTTTAAAGACGCATCCCGGCACAGCTTTCATCTTGTGACTATGCCTTTGCAAAAAAAACCGCTAAGCAAAAGTTAGATCGCTATTAAGGCGGCAAGCAGTGAGACAGGCGTTATGCAGCACAGCTCTTTCGCATTTCCGCGCTTTGCGGTGATCCGGTGTGTGATCGGCATGGCGGCGCTGTGTTTTGTGACCTCTTGTGCAGCCCCCTTGGAAACAGTTACCAAAGCGGCGTTCAACGATGAGCCCGAATTGGTCTACACGCACTCCACCCCACCGCCCGGCGCGAAAGAAGGCAGTTGTTGGGGCAAGCATGTGACACCCGCAGAACTTGAAACCGTCACTCATCAAATACAGCTTCAACCAGCTGAAATTCGAACTGATGGCACAGTAAGTGCACCCGCAGTTTATAAAACCGAAACATCACAACGGATTACGAAAGAACGTCGTGAATTGTGGTTTGAGACCCCATGCGCGCCAGCGCTAACCCCAGAATTTGTAGAAAGCTTGCAACGTGCCTTGAAAGCGCGTGGGCATTTCCGTGGGAGTGTTTCTGGCTATATCGATCTGCGCACGCGCAGTGCAATTCGCAAATACCAAGCGTCACAAGGGCTTGATAGCTCAATTTTGTCCTTGGCAGCAGCACGCAAACTTGGCCTGATCGCTTACGATTTCGAAGACGCAGGTTAAACGAAAAAGGCCCCGCGTATGCAGGGCCTTCTATTTGGTACTTATGGCGATTTAGCCCTCTTCAAGTGCCAATGCGACAAAGCGTGGATCGCCAGCACGACGCACCAATAGCAAGAGCGACTTGCGGCCAGCCTCACGCGCGGCCTCAATCTGTTTGGTCAGATCCTCCACACTCGCAAGCTTTTGCTGCCCTGCTTCAGTGATCAAATCACCCGCACGCAGACCTTTTTCGTAGGCTTTGCTGGTTTCGACCACGTCCTGAATAACCAAACCGCTTGCACTATCCGTGAGATCGAGTTGATCACGCAACTCATCCGTGATCTCGGAAATCGTCAAACCAAGCACTTCGGTCTTGGACGGTGCCGCCGGCGCCGCAGGTTGTGATGCAGGCACCGCACCTTCCGCTTCTTCGCGACGGCCAAGCGTCACTTTCAAGGTTTCGGTCTTCCCATCACGGAACACGATCACACGAACGGCCTTACCCACTTGCGTATTGCCAACTGTTTTCACCAATGAACGCGTGTCGCTGACGTCTTTGCCATCAAAGCTCATGATGACGTCGCCCGCTTTGATACCCGCTTCCATCGATGGGCCCTCGGGCACATCCGTGACCAGGGCGCCAGCTGCATTTTCGAGACCAATTGCTTCAGCCACGTCGTCCGTCACGTCCTGAATACGCACACCAAGCCAACCACGTCGCGTTTCGCCAAACTCTTTCAGTTGATCGACAACGTTCACAACTACGTTGGATGCCATCGAGAAACCGATCCCGATTGAACCACCGTTAGGGGACAAAATAGCAGTGTTCACGCCAATCACGTCGCCGTCCATGTTGAACAAAGGACCGCCAGAGTTACCACGGTTAATTGCCGCGTCCGTCTGGATGTAGTCATCGTAGGATCCGCTGAGCGCACGATTGCGCGCAGAAACGATACCTGCGGAGACAGAAAATCCCTGCCCAAGCGGGTTACCCATCGCCATGACCCAATCGCCCACGCGCGAGAAGTCACTATTGCCAAAGCTGACGAAAGAAAGCGGCTTGTCGGTTTCCACTTTAAGCAATGCGATATCGGTGTTCGGGTCTGTACCGATCACTTTTGCAGGCAGTTCGCCGCCTTCAAAGAATTCGATGAGGATCTCATCCGCACCGTCAATGACGTGGTTGTTGGTGACCACAAATCCATCCTCAGAAATTACAAAACCAGAGCCGAGCGCGGAGGAGCGGCGCGGTCGATCGCCATTGCCACCACGATTGCGGTCTTGGAATTCGCGGAAAAACTCTTCAAAAGGCGAGCCTTCGGGCGCGACACCGCGTGGCGCAGTATTGCGCGCAACTGTTGTGGAAGTGGTGATATTCACCACCGCAGGGCTGATTTTTTCGGCAAGATCCGCGAAACTTTCAGGGGCACCGCGCGCCGCCGCACTCATCGTTTGAAGCAATAGCAAGGCAACGCTAAGGCCCATGGCCAGAGTCCATGGCAGAACTTTGCGTGTTTCATCTTGTTTGTCTTGTGAGAGGACAATTGCCTGAGACATTGTAGTAGACCTCCTTATTTGGTCCGAACCTATGCCGGATCAATCGGTGATGCCGGCTCTTATACTCATCCTCTATCTAGGTGTCCGCAGGCGCAACGCAAATCTCATTTCAGTGTTTCAAGCGTATGTGAAGACTAAGTGAACAAAACCGCTGCCATGAGCAGAAATGTTTCAACCAACCCCCATCGCGCGCGCAGCGAGTAAGAAACAAACGCCGAGAACGAGCACCAAAAATCCGAACGTACGGCGCATCTCTAATGAGAGGTTTTTCAAAGCTTCGAGTAGGTCTTCAACAAGCGAAGGGGCCAGTGCGTACACCAGCCCCTCGACGATCAAGACCAAACCAATTGCCAATAAGATGTTGGCAAACATGAGATTACTCCGATTTTGAGTCCGACTTCAGGTAGTTGAAGAAGTCGCTGTCAGGTGACAGAACCATTGTCGAGTTGTTGCCCTGCAACGCCCCGCGATAGGCCTCAAGCGAGCGGTAGAATTCAAAGAACTCCTGATCCGCTCCGTAAGCATTTGCGAAGATCGCATTGCGTTCGGCGTCTGCTTCACCTCGGGTGATTTCGCTATCGCGACGTGCATCGGAAACGATTTCGACTTGCGTACGATCTGCCAAAGCACGCACACGTTGCGCTGCTTCGTTACCACGGGCAATCTCGTCCGCCGCTTCACGTTCACGCTCCGCACGCATACGCGCAAAGGTGGATTCGAGGTTTTCAGAAGGCAAGTCAGTCCGCTTCAAGCGCACGTCAATGACTTCAATACCGAGACCCCGAGCCTCAGAAATCGCACCATTTCGGATACGAAGCATTAGCGCCGCACGATCCGTACTGAGGATGTCATTAGAGGACACGGAACCCAGAATTTCACGCGTTTCAGAGCGCAAGATACTGTCCAAACGGCTTTCCGCTGCAGGAATACCACCCGCACCAACCGCTTGACGGAACTGGTTCACATCAGTGATCCGGTAACGCGCAAACGCGTCAACCACAAGACGGCGGTCATCCAAAGGCGTCACTTCGAGTGGGTCGATGTCACGGCTAAGAATACGGTCGTCATATCGGACAACGTCCTGAATCAGCGGAATTTTAAACGCTAGACCTGGATCTTCTTTGATATCAACAACCCGGCCGAACTGAAGCACGAGCGCTTTCTCGCGTTCGTCCACGATGAACATGGATGACAGAATTCCAGCAATCGCAATCACCGCAATCGGCAACAAATATGTAGTTTTACGCATTAGTTGCTCCCTCCTGTGGTGGATTTACGAAGCTCGTTAAGCGGAAGGTAGGGAACGACGCCTTGGCCGCCTCCGCCATTCTCATCGAGGATGATTTTGTCAACACGCCCTAGTACTTCTTCCATTGTCTCGAGGTAGAGACGCTTGCGCGTGACTTCCGGAGCTTTCTCGTACTCGGCCAGAACGGCTGTGAAACGGGACGCTTCACCCGTCGCTTCATTCACAACGCGTGCGCGGTAGCCTTCGGCCTCTTCCAAGACCTGCGCCGCTTCACCACGCGCTTCCGCAACAATACGGTTCGCATAAGCGTCCGCTTGCTTTTCAAGGCGGTCACGTTCTTGCTCGGCAGCTTGAACCTCACGGAATGAATCGATCACCTGTTGAGGTGGATCCGCTTTGTCAAAGTTCACACGTACGACATTCATGCCAGAGTCGTAGCTATCCAGCGTGCTTTGGATCAAATCCTTAAGACGATCACCAATGCTTGCACGGTCTCTGTTGAGGATCGGGGCCAATTCAGATTGCGCAATAATCTCGCGCATTGCGGATTCAGACACCGCACGGATCGTCATTTGTGGATCACGCAGGTTGAACAAGAACTTCGCAGGATCGGTGATGTTCCAAACCACTTGGAAATCGATGTCTACGATGTTTTCGTCACCAGTCAGCATCAGACCCGCTTCGGAGCCACGCGCGCCAACGCCAATATCTTCTGTTTGCTCTCGCGTGACAGGAATTACCTCTTTGGTAACAATCGGCCATGGCGCGAAGTTCAAACCAGGATTACCTGTAGAGGAATATGCGCCAAGAAACAATTCAACCGACTGCTCTTCCGGTTTCACAGTGTAAAAGCTGGCCATGCCCCAAAGCACAACTGCAGCGACCACGCCAAGACCAATAGTCCCACGCGTCAACATCGGTCCACCGCCGCCGCCAGAGCCGTTGGTGCCATTCCCGCCACCGCGACCACCCATCAGAACGCGCAATTGCTCCTGACCTTTTTTCATCAGCTCGTCGATCTCAGGAATCTGCGGACCGTCCCCTTCGGGGCGACGACCACCGCCGTTATTGCCAGATCCGCGATTATCATCGCCTGATCCGTTATTTCCACCGCCACCCCATGGGCCGCCGTTGTTACCAGCCATTTTTAGCTATTTCCTCTTAGTTAAATCTGTTGGAGCCACCTTACTCATTCAATTGGTCAGGTTTCCCAAAATTTCAAGCCATGCGTGTCGGTGTTTTCATAGTCACCAATTCTTCCGACATTGTGGGATGCACTGCAACCGTACGATCAAAGTCTTCTTTGGTTGCCCCCATTTTCACTGCGATACCTGCGAGCTGGATCAATTCACCTGCCCCCGGCGCGACAATGTGACAGCCCAGAACCTTGCGATCTTCCCGTGACACGATGAGTTTCATCAACACTTTTTCCGCGCGACCCGCAAAGCTTTGCTGCATGGGCTTAAACGATGCACTGTAAACTTCAATCGGTCCTTGCGCCTTGGCCTCTTCCTCGGACAGGCCGACGGTGCCCATTTCAGGCTGCGTGAAAATCGCGGTTGGGATCAACTCGTGGTCAGGTTTCGTCGGATTGCCTTTGAACACAGTTTCGACGAAGGCCATGCCTTCGCTGATAGCAACAGGTGTAAGGTTCGCACGGTCTGTCACATCGCCCACCGCATAGATCGAGGGCACGCCCGTTTGGCTATACTCGTCCACAACAATCTCACCATTGCGACCGAGTTTAACGCCGACCTCTTCAAGGCCCAAATCATCAGAGTTAGGCGCACGACCAGTGGCGAACATCACTTGATCGAATGTACGCTCTACACCGTTGGTGTCTTTCACCCAAATGCCAGCACCTTCGCGGCGCATTGCTGCGATGTTGGTGTTCAACTCAAGATTCACGCCTTTAACGACCATTTCTTCGGCAACCACTGTGCGCGCTTCATCATCAAAGCCGCGTAGGATCTGATCGCCGCGATAGAATTGCGTGGTTTGGACACCCATTCCATTCATCACACCCGCAAATTCGGACGCGATATAGCCGCCACCAACAATCAGTATGGATTTTGGCAGCTGCTCCAAATGGAAAATATCGTTCGAGGTGATTGCGTGCTCTGCGCCCTCAATCGCAAGCTTCACGGGGCGCCCACCGACAGCAATCAGAATATGCTTCGCAGTTTTACGGGTACCGTCGGCCAATTCAACCGTATGCGCATCCGCGATGCGTGCACGGCTATCAAAGGTTTCAACACCTGCGTTCTTAAGCAAACTACGGTAGATCCCCTCAAGGCGATCCAGCTCAGCATGCATCTTTTTCTGAAAGGCTGTCCAATCGAACCCTTTGTTCGACACATCCCAGCCGTAAGCCTGCGCTTCTTCTGCCAGACCGGCATAACCAGATGCGAACACCATCAATTTTTTGGGAACACAGCCGCGAATGACGCAAGTGCCGCCGTAGCGATCTTCCTCGGCCAACGCGACCTTCACGCCCGTATCCTGCGCTGCCACACGCGCCGCGCGCACGCCGCCAGAGCCGCCACCAATCACAAATAGATCGTAGTCAAATGCCATTGCAAAGTCCTTAAGTCATGCGCTGCCGCGCTTAGTCGGCCAGATCGGTGAAAAGATTATCATTTTCCACAAAATCAAGCCGCTCATGTTCCACTGTACCAGTATTTATGTCGCGCACCTCGACCTTGCCATCCCCATGACCGATCACAACTGCGTCACAAATATCGATAAACAGACCGTTTTCAACGACGCCGGGCATTTGGTTAACGACCATCGCAAGCTGGCGCGCATTGCCGATGCGCTTGAGGTTGAGATCAATGATGTAGTTCCCCTCATCCGTAATAAATGGCGAACCGCCATTCATCCGCAAGCTAATCTGACGTCCAAGCACATCCATAGAGACCAGCGTTTCTTCCACCAAAGCACGGGTCGTTTGCCAGCCAAAAGGAACGACCTCGATTGGCAGTGGGAACGCCCCAAGATTTTCGACTTCTTTTCCGGCATCTGCAATGACGATCATCTGATCAGACGCGGTTGCGACGATCTTTTCTTGCAACAAAGCACCGCCACCGCCTTTGATCAGGTTCAAATCCCCGTCAAATTCATCCGCTCCGTCAATCGTAATGTCGAGCCAACGCGCTTCGTCTAGCGAGATAACCTCGATCCCGACTTCGCGCGCGAGCACAGCCGTTCGTGTGGATGTCGGAACGCCACGAATTCGCAATCCATCGTCTCGTACCATTTCACCAAGGCAACGCACCAGCCAAGCGGCAGTCGATCCAGTTCCCAGACCCACGCGCATACCATCTTCCACGAAGGCCGCAGCCCGCTTCGCAGCCACAAATTTCGCTTTGTCGATAGGGGACAATTCTCCGGACATAGGCATGCGACTCCTTAACAAGTTGTAACCTTATAAACACAGCAGGGGCGGGGCGCGAGAGCGGAATGTCGCTTTTCAGCGTTGCTAGCCTGCCAAGAGCACGTAAACAAACCGCATGAACAAACCGTATATCCTTCATTACGCGCCCGATAACGCCTCTTTGATCATCCGAATTGCGCTGGAAATATTGGGCGCGCCTTATGAGGCCGTGCTTGTGGATCGCAGCGTCGCCGCGCAGCAAGCGCCTGCCTATCTTTCGCTGAACCCATTGGGCATGATCCCAGCACTGGAAACGCCGGACGGTGTGATCTTTGAAACGGGTGCGATCCTGCTTTGGCTTGCGGATCGTCATGCAGGGATATTTCCGGTGTCTGATGATGCCGCAAGAGGTGAAGGTTTGAAGTGGCTCTTCTTCATCTCCAATTCCCTGCACGCTGGTTTGCGGCAGATGTTTTATCCCGAAAAATTCATCGCAGCCGAGCATGCCGCAAAGTTGCGCGACGGGATAGCCCAGCGCAGCCAAAGTGACTTTGCGCAAATTGAGTATTTGATCGTTGACCCAGAAATGACGCTCTTGGGGGGTGCCACGCCTACGATCCTCGATATTTATGCCTGCACGTGCCTGCGGTGGGCGCAGCTTTATCCTACCACGTACGCAGATAATTGGGTTGACGTAGAAACCTTTCCAGCCCTACGTGCCTTAGCCAAAAGAATAGAGCTTTTGCAAAGCGTCCAAGCGGTGCAAGTTGCGGAAGGCCTTGGCCCAACGCCCTTTTCGAATCCCATTTACGCCAATCCCCCAGTAGGAAGTGCCACCTGATGTTTCTCTCCGTTTTCGATATGTTCAAAGTGGGAATTGGCCCGTCGTCGTCTCATACGATGGGCCCGATGGTCGCTGCTGCGCGCTTCTTGGATGAACTGCGTGCTTCTCCATTTGAATTTCACGGGCTGCGCGCGTCTTTGCATGGCTCGCTCGCGTTTACAGGCGTCGGCCATGCGACGGATCGCGCGACGGTGCTGGGCTTAGCCGGATTTATACCCGAAACCTTTGATAGCGTGAAAGCAGACGCCGCAATGGCCGAGATTGTGCGCACGAAGACAGTGACACCTGAAGGGTTTGGCGCGCTCGCCTTCGATCCCAGAAACGATCTAAAATTCGATTTCGGCCCGAACCTGCCCGGACATGCGAACGGCATGATTCTGATGGCGACCGACGCGCAGGGCGACGTCACTTACCAGCAAACCTATTATTCAATTGGTGGCGGCTTTGTAATGACTGAGGCAGAATTAGCCGATGGCAAAGATACCGACGAAGGTGACCCTGTCCCCTACCCGTTCAAATCTGCCGCTGAAATGCTGGAGATGGCGAAAATCGCAAACAAAAGTATCGCCGAGATGAAGCGCACCAATGAAATTGCGCGCGGGTGCACCGAAAGCCTGCGCAGCGGAACTGCGCGCATTTGGCAGGTAATGAATGACTGCATCAACAAAGGTTTGACCCATGACGGTATTCTGCCCGGTGGTTTGAACGTGCGTCGTCGAGCTAAGGGCATTCACGACGCATTGCTTGCAGAGCGCGGAATGAACTTAAACGCGCCACATACGATCAACGACTGGATGAGCGTGTATGCGATGGCCGTAAATGAGGAGAACGCCGCAGGCGGGCAAGTCGTAACAGCACCGACCAACGGCGCGGCGGGGGTCGTACCCGCCACCATACGATATTACCTTGATCACGTGCCAGGCGCAACAGAGAGCAAGGTCGAAGAATTCTTACTGACCTCTGCGGCGATTGGTGGTTTGGTGAAGTTCAACGCTTCGATCTCTGGCGCGGAAGCCGGATGTCAGGCCGAAGTGGGCAGCGCCGCTGCGATGGCTTCCGCGGGCTTATGCGCCGTTATGGGCGGCACACCCGAGCAAGTGGAAAACGCCGCAGAGATCGCACTTGAGCATCATTTGGGCATGACCTGCGATCCGGTTAAGGGTTTGGTGCAAGTCCCTTGTATTGAGCGTAATGGCCTCGGCGCAATCAAGGCGGTAAGCGCGGCCTCCCTTGCGTTGCGCGGTGACGGGCAACATCTGGTGCCCCTTGATGCGTGTATTGAAACCATGCGCCAAACCGGCGTTGATATGAGCGAAAAGTATAAAGAAACCTCGCTAGGTGGTTTGGCGGTCAACATTCCAAATTGTTAGCATACGTACCAAAACTTTAACCGTATCAATTGCTTTTCGAAACACTTCAACTTAAGATTGCAAAGTGACCAGTGATCGCCCTCTATTAGGTATCCTACTGATGCTAGGATTTTGCGTGTTAGCCCCTGTGGGTGATGCGTTGGCGAAAACCCTGGGGCAAACGGTGCCTTTGGGCATTCTGCTCCTAGCGCGCTTTGCCATACAGGCGCTTTTGCTGGCTCCTGTGATCTTAGCCACCCAGCGTACATTTCAAATGCCGCCGCGTATTAGACCACTGGTATGGCTGCGCACGGTTCTTCATATCATCGGGATAGGTGCGATGTTCTCAGCTTTGCTGTTTTTGCCACTCGCCGATGCTGTGGCGATCGCCTTTGTAATGCCCTTCATTATGCTCATGCTGGGTCATTATGTGTTGGGCGAAGAAATTGGCATTCGCCGTATTGCCGCCTGCACCGTCGGTTTCATTGGAACTTTGCTTGTCATTCAACCCGCGTTTGACGACGTTGGCTGGCCTGCGCTTTTGCCGCTTGTTGTGGCCGTTGTGTTCTCGCTCTTCATGCTTGTGACGCGCCAGATTGCGAAAGAGACCGATCCGATTAGCCTACAATGCGTAAATGGGTTTATGGCTGTTGCGATCGTGCTTCCAGTTATGTTGGTGTTCAGCAATAGCGGCATCCCACAGCTCGACCTCCGCGTACCTGCACCAAACGAATGGCTCATGCTGGTATCAATCGGGATCACCGGCACGTTGGCCCATTTGTTGATGACATGGTCATTGCGCTTTGCCCCTTCGGCGACACTTGCGCCAATGCAATACCTCGAAATCCCTTTCGCGACCTTCATTGGATGGCTGATCTTCATGGAACTGCCTAACATGCTTGCCTCGATTGGCATTGCAATCACGATCTCTGCGGGGCTCTACATTGTGATGCGCGAACGCAGTCTTAGTCGGTTTGTGCCGTAAGCGCGGCGAGCACAATTTCGAAACATGACGCAGGTAGAATGCACAACATATATGGTGCGCTCATTTCCAGGTGGATTGCCCCTGCCGCCTCATTGGACGTGCCAATGCGCTGACCCGGAGCAAAATCCAACATATCAAAGGACCACTTGAGACCCTGCAAGCGTCCTGTCACCGCCCCTAAAGGAAACAACGACACTGGCGTGCCAACGTTAAGCGGTATGTCTATTGCTGGCGGGCACAAGAACACCAACTCGTTAGGCCCAAGCAAAATGCATCTTTGCTTAGGAAACCGAACCAAGCCGTGAAACGCGGCCAATTGATGATCCAAACGCCCGCCCAAAAAGCCAAGTCCAACGATGGCAGGTGCTTCAATCCGCATAAGGCATTTTTCGAAATCCGTGCTGTCCTGTTCGGCTATCGAGTGCAGAATAGTTTTCGGCAACTCTGCCTTTAAATTGCCAGAAAGTGAATCCATATCTCCAATAACCGCATCGGGCATCAGGCCTAAATCGCGTATATGAACCGCACCACCATCCGCAGCGACCAAAGTTGGCGCAAAAGAAATAACCTGTTTGAGAAGAGCTGTATCAACATCCCCAGCCCCAACCAAAGTGATTGGCTTTGATTTATGAACAATTTTAGAAATCACAATGGATTAACACCTTTCAGCGAAACAGATCACATTTGGGCCACGAAATGATACGCTGTTAGTCACAGATTCGGGCCGTTTTGGTCGACACAGGGTAGTTAGTAGAGACGAAGAGTTTAAGTAAAGCGAGTAAATCATGGTTAATTCGAGCAAAGTTCTCACGGTTTCCTACGGAACATTCTCCTGCACATTGGAGGGTTTTGACGATTCGTTCGACACGATGAAAGCCATCGCTGAGTATTTCAGGGACTTGGCGGCGGATGACCGATATTTTGGTGCTGAACCCCCAACCCCCGACGCAGATATGTTGGCACGCATTGCAGAACGTGAGGTGTCCCGCCGCGTAGAGGCGCATCAGGACGGTGGCAATATCGTACTACGCACTGCCCTTCCGGCAGCAGATGTTCTTGTTGCCGACACGAATCTTAATGATGCGGATGCTGAGACTGAAGCGCTTGAACAAGCACGCTTGGCTGAGATAACCGAGCAAGAGGCTGAGGCTGAGCGCTTGCGCGGAGAAGAAAATGCCAAGCAAGCAGAGGCGGCTGCAAAAGCCGAAGCTGCCGAGCAACAAAAATTGCAGCTGAAAGCCGAAGAAGACGCCCGACTCGCCAAAGAAGCAAAAAAGGCAAAAGCTGAAGCTGCGCGCCTTGCACAGGAAGAAGCAGATGCATTGGTAACAGCTGAGGCAGACGCAAAAGCTGAAGCCGAGGCACAACGTCATGCAGAAGCCGCGGCAAAAGCCGAAGCGGAAGAGGCCGCAAGCCTTGCCGCCGAAAACCTTACGAAACAAGCGCAAGACGAACAGCCTGAGCCTGACTCAGTCGCAGCAAAGCTTGCGCGCATTCGTGCAGTCGTCGGCCAGCCTGTAGACACACCTGCGACACCCGACTTCTCTGAAGACGAGCACGCAGACGATATCATGCAAGGCCAACCGGGCGATACCGATCTGGAAGATATCCTCGAATTGGATGATGCCCCAGCCTCCATCGATATGGACGCTGCCATCGGGGATGACAATGATGACGATGCAGTCACGAAAGATGCAATTTCAGGCGTAATGGCCAAGCTCAGCGCAGATATACCTGTGGATACTGCAAGACAAGAAATGGTCGAGGACATTGAGTTCGATATCGAAACGACTGATCTTTCCGATGCAATCGCAGACTTTGCCGAAGTTAACGCGGCCCCGGTTGAAGCAGAGGTGCCTCAAGATCCGCCAAAGGCCCCGATTCGCGCACGTGTCATCAAGATGAAGCGTGAAGAGTTTGAGGCTGCCATCGCCAGCGGTGACATCGAAGAAGACGATGATGACGGTGCCGACACCACGATCATGCAAGATGCAGCCCAAGACACCAGCCTTTCCCGCGATGATGAAGATGAGCTAGCTCGTGAATTGGCCGCTGTTGAAGCAGAGCTCGCAGGCTTGCCCGCAGAAGACTCCTATGTCGAGGAAGAGGCATTTGAGCCCGTTCAAGATTTAGAGCCAGCACACTCAGTGACTGAGACAGCGCGAGGATTAGATGATCTCGCACCCAAGCCCGATTTGGAAATGGATCGCTTGATGGATCAAGCCAGCTCTGAATTGGAAGAGCCCGATGGCAAAAAACGTCGAAATGCGCTTGGCCATCTGCGTGCGGCTGTAGCATCGGCCCGTGCGGACAAGAAATCTAACCCGAACGACGCACATGTTGATGAAACACTCGACTACCGCGATGATCTGGAAAGTGCTGTGCAACCGCGCCGCCCCGTACGTCGCCTATCCGCAAGTGATACCACCGCAAGCACTGCGCGCCCGCCTTTGAAACTTGTCGCGGAGCAACGTGTGGATAGCGCAACAGAATCCCCTGTGGCCACGACACCTGGTGCACCTGCTCCAACACCCGTGCGCCCGCGCCGCATCAGAGCAGGCATGACGCCAGCAGACGCGGCCCCTCAAAACGCGGATCTCGCGCCTGAGGGTGGCAACTTCAATGAGTTCGCAGAAGAAATGGGCGCGACAGAGCTTCCAGACCTTCTCGAAGCTGCTGCTGCTTATTTGGCATTTGTTGAGGGCAAGGAACAATTCTCGCGCCCGCAACTTATGACCAAAGTACGCATGGTGCAGGAAGACAATTTCTCTCGTGAAGATGGATTGCGTTCTTTCGGCCAGCTTTTGCGTCAGGGCAAGATCGAAAAGATCAGCGGTGGACGCTTTGCTGTGTCTGATCGCATCAGTTTTAAACCGGATACACGCGCTGTCGGCTAATTTTCCCAAGCCAGAGGTGTGTGAACAAGCGGCGGTTTCCTGCTCGGAGCCGCCGCTCCTTTATTGCGGATCGCTTGGAGCTACATCCGGGTCAGCCTGACCGACACCCATGAAAACTTTCTTGAACGGAAACACCCAAACAACGCCTAAAATCACATAGATCGCGAATTCAATCGCGATCGGCGGACGCCCCGTGTAGCTGAACAGCAAAGCGACCCCCGCAATCGCGAAGATGATGTAGAGCGGCATGCCAATTAACAAAATGATCAGGGCCCAGCGCCTGCGTGCTTTATAAGAAAGTGCCATCAGTCCTCAAACGGGTCAGTGACAAGGATCGTGTCCTCGCGTTCCGGTGACGTAGAAACTAGGGCAGCGGGGCAATCAATCAACTCTTCAATGCGGCGCACATATTTAATCGCATTTGCTGGCAGATCCGCCCAAGACCGCGCACCTTCTGTGCTCTCGGACCAGCCCGGCATTTCCTCATAGATTGGCATGCAACGCGCTTGATGATCCGCTGCTGTCGGCAAATAATCGATTCGCTCGCCCTCGAGCATGTAGCCCGTGCAAATTTTGAGCGTCTCAAACCCATCCAAGACATCCAATTTCGTCAAGGATATCCCTGTCACACCCGACGTCGCGCAGGTCTGACGCACTAAAGCCGCATCAAACCAACCACAGCGACGCTTACGCCCTGTTGTCGTTCCAAACTCATGCCCGCGCTCACCAAGGCGTTGACCATCCGCATCTTCAAGCTCTGTCGGGAACGGCCCTTCGCCGACACGTGTTGTATAAGCTTTCACAATGCCCAACACATAATCAATGGAGCCGGGACCAACGCCAACACCCGTCGCCGCCTGCCCTGCGATCACATTGGACGAGGTCACAAACGGATATGTACCAAAGTCGATATCCAGAAGCGCACCCTGCGCCCCTTCAAACAAAATGCGCTGCCCCTTTTTCTTGCGCTCATTGAGCACTTTCCAAACGGGGGCTGCATATTCCAAAACCTTGGGTGCAATCTCTTTCAGCATCGCAATCAAACCATCGCGATCAACCGCCTCAATACCAAGCCCTTTGCGCAATGGATCATGGTGCTGCAATGCACGATCAACACGCGCTTCGAGTGTTGCCTCATCCGCCAAATCAGCAACACGCACGGAACGACGACCGACTTTATCCTCATAGGCGGGCCCGATGCCGCGCCCCGTTGTGCCAATCTTGGTCCCTTTAGAGGACGCTTCTTCGCGCGCGCGATCTAATTCGCCGTGGATGGGCAGAATCAGTGGCGTGTTCTCTGCGATCATCAAAGTCTCTGGTGTAATCGAAACACCCTGCGCACGGATCGTTTCGATCTCTTTCATCAAATGCCAAGGGTCTAGAACGACGCCATTGCCGATCACCGACAGCTTGCCGCCGCGTACGACACCAGACGGGAGCGCGTGTAATTTATAGACTTCGCCATCAACGACCAACGTGTGGCCTGCATTATGCCCACCTTGGAACCGCGCAACGATATCGGCTCGCTCGCTCAGCCAATCGACAATCTTGCCTTTACCTTCGTCGCCCCACTGAGCGCCAACAACAACCACATTCGCCATGCCAATAGACCTTTTTCATTACGTCAAACCGGCGCCCGTATAGTGCGCGCTTCTCCTAAGCGAAACACCTATTTCGCCGCAGCCAACGCGAAATGCACAACCGCCCCGCTTCATCCGGCCTCTAAACTCATCTGCACCCGCAAACAGCGCCGCTCCTAGACATGCGCGCTGACATCAGCAAAACCAGTAACAACTTATAGGAGCCATTCATGATCCGCATCGCCATTCGCTGGCTCATCGCCTTCGTTTTGATTGCCGCCACATACAACCCGACACAATATAATTTGGTTCGTTGGTCGCTGACAAACCTCTCAGAACAATTGCCCTTGATCGTGTTATCCGGCCTAATCCTGCTGATCGTCTATATCATTTTCATGCGCGCCACCCTACGCTCGATCGGACTGTTTGGCATGGCACTGGTGCTTGCTTTGGTTGCAGCCCTGCTCTGGGTCCCCTATGAATTCGGCGGGCTTTCCTTAGAAAACCAAGCGGCCAATCTCTGGTTAGGCATCGTAGCACTTAGCCTCGTGCTCGGCATCGGTCTCAGCTGGTCACACATACACCGCGCTATTTCAGGTCAAGCAGATATGGATGACGTCGATGAGTAAAGAACATGACTTCACCGCCACGTTGAAATGGACGGGAAACCAAGGCACGGGCACTTCAAGTTATCGCGCCTACACACGTGATTGGACACTGCAAAGCGAAGGAAAACCAGCGATTGCGTGCTCCAACGATCCCCTCCTTGGCGGCAACGCAGGCCTGTATAACCCTGAGGATATGCTAATCGCTGCCTTAAGTTCATGCCACATGCTTTGGTTCCTGCACCTCGCGTCAGATGCGGGCATCGTGGTGCATTCTTACAAAGATACCCCAATCGGCACGGGCGAAAGCCTACCTGACGGCACAGGTCGTTTTATATGTGCGGAACTGCGCCCAAACATAGGCCTAGCGCCAAACAGCGACACCGCGCTTGCGAACGATGTCCATGGTCGCATTCACAACCATTGCTTCATCGCGCGCTCTGTCAATTTTCCGATCTCGATCAACGCCACATACTTTGACGTGACTTAGCCGCTTTGACGGGTTGCACGGACGCGCATGATTGCCTAGATAGCACGCTGTACCACTAACGCGCAGGCACCCATGGAAAACGTCGTTCTGATCATTCACCTTCTCTTGGCTTTGGCTTTGATCGGCGTCGTTTTGATGCAACGCTCCGAAGGGGGCGGCCTTGGCATGGGCGGCGGTGGCGGTGGTGGCGGCGCAATGTCGGGCCGCGCGGCTGCGACAGCGCTCGGCAAAGTCACATGGATACTTGCGATTGCGTTCATCATTACATCGATCACACTAACGATTATTGCGGCGCAGAAATCTGCGGGCAGCTCGGTTTTAGATCGTTTGGGCGATGCACCCGCAGCGGCTGAAGAAACAGCGCCAGCAGGTTTGGGCGAAGGCAGTGATTTGCTTCCACCGAGTGCGGATGACAACGCACCTTTGGTACCACGCGCAGACTAAGCACCTCTTCGACCACCACCTTTTGAGCATACGTGCCTAATCGCAACATCATGTAGCGGTTGGCTTGCGAATCTCACAAGACTGCTGTATCGCTCAAATCCCGTGAGTATCGGTATTTTTTCGATGCAAATCACTTAGAAATTGACCACTTTCGCGCCACTAAATAGCGCATATTGGTCCTCACGGGAGCACGCAGAGCATGGCGAGATTTATCTTTATTACGGGCGGTGTCGTGTCCTCCCTCGGCAAAGGTCTTGCGTCAGCGGCTCTTGGATCCCTCTTGCAAGCACGCGGCTTTTCGGTGCGCCTACGCAAACTTGATCCATATTTGAACGTCGATCCCGGCACGATGAGCCCGTTTGAGCATGGCGAAGTGTTCGTCACCGACGATGGCGCAGAAACCGATCTCGACCTTGGTCATTACGAGCGCTTTACTGGCGTGCCCGCGCGTAAAACCGATTCCATCTCATCGGGGCGCATTTACACCAACGTTTTGGAAAAAGAGCGACGTGGCGATTACTTAGGCAAAACCATTCAGGTCATTCCCCATGTCACCAATGAGATCAAAGACTTTATCGCGATTGGTGAAGACGAAGTTGATTTCATGCTCTGCGAAATTGGCGGCACTGTGGGCGATATCGAAGGTCTGCCCTTCTTTGAAGCAATCCGTCAGTTCAGCCATGATCGCCCGCGCGGTCAGTGCATCTACATGCACCTCACACTGCTGCCCTACCTCGCAGCATCGGGTGAGTTGAAGACGAAACCCACCCAACACTCCGTTAAGGAGATGCAAAGCATTGGCCTTGCGCCGGACATCCTTGTCTGCCGCTCAGAGCATCCTATCCCTGAAAAAGAGCGTGAGAAGATTGCGCTGTTCTGTAACGTGCGCAAAGAAAGTGTCGTGGCGGCCTATGATCTGAAATCGATCTACGAAGCCCCGCTCGCCTATCACGCGCAGGGTCTCGATCAGGCGGTTCTGGACGCTTTCAACATCAACCCTGCCCCGAAACCCGACCTGCGCGTTTGGGAAGATGTAGCAGACCGTATTCACAACACTGACGGCGAAGTGAACGTCGCGATTGTTGGCAAATACACCCAGCTTGAGGACGCGTATAAGTCTTTCAAAGAGGCGCTGACGCATGGCGGCATGGCCAATCGCGTTAGAGTTAATGTGTCTTGGGTCGATGCTGAAGTCTTCGATAGCGAGGACGCAGCGCCCTATTTGGAAGGCTATCACGCAATCCTCGTACCCGGTGGTTTTGGCGAACGCGGCACAGAAGGTAAAATTCGCGCGGCGCAATATGCGCGTGAGAACAAAATCCCTTATTTTGGCATCTGTCTCGGAATGCAAATGGCCGTGATCGAGGCCGCGCGCAATGTGGCTGGTGTCGCCTCAGCCGGCTCTGAAGAATTCGATCATGAATCCTCTGGCAAGAAACGCTTCGAGCCTGTCGTTTATCACCTTAAAGAATGGGTGCAGGGCAACGCCAAAGTGAACCGCAAAGCCGATGACGACAAAGGCGGCACGATGCGATTGGGGGCTTACGACGCAACGTTGAACACAAGCTCGAAAGTCGCTGAAATCTACGGCAACACCGCCATCGAAGAGCGCCATCGCCATCGTTATGAGGTCGACACGGCATATAAAGAAAAACTTGAAACGCTTGGGTTGATCTTTTCGGGTATGTCACCTGACGGCAAACTGCCAGAGATCGTAGAATGGGAAGATCACCCATGGTTCATCGGTGTGCAGTTCCATCCAGAGCTGAAATCGAAACCGTTTGATCCGCATCCATTGTTCAAAGATTTCGTGCGCGCGGCCAAAGAAAACTCGCGCCTCGTTTAATCTGCAATGGTTTCAACTGAAGCGCAGTGTTTTGCACTTCACACAGCTCTTTGGATAATACGGTTTCTGTGCTAGCGTCTCTTTAAGCGTTATCTCTTCGCCAGCCTCTCGGTGACTTTAACTGCCCCTGTCGCGGCACACGCCACCTGTGATCGTCCAGTCTGTCTTGAAGATCCCTAATCTCTCGCATTCTCAAAGCTAATCGATTTTGATAAAGTAATGGCAGCACTCGGTCTTGCCTCGCGCCTTGATGAGGTCCTTCTACTTAACACCGATCCGCAGGGAATCTCTGTCGATAATTTGCGCTTTGAAGGCTACGATATGTTGGGCTAACCTACCTCTGACAAAGGGGAGCACACTCATGCCAAAAGGCTACTGGATCGGCCATGTCACGATTGACGACGTGGAGACATACAAGCTCTACCAACAAGCAAATGCGGCACCTTTCAAAGAGTTTGGCGCTAAATTCTTGGTACGTGGCGGCCCGCAACAGGTTCGCGAAGGTGACATGCGCGGTCGCAGTGTTGTCCTGGAATTCCCAACGATTGAAGCCGCTTACGCCTGTTACGAAAGCGACGCCTATCAAGAGGCCAAAGCCATTCGCGACGCAGTCAGCGCAGGCGACATAGCCATCGTAGAAGGTTATGATCCGTCATGAGCGTCATCAATCGCTTTACCGCTCTCTTCAAAGAGCCGCGCACGGAGACTGCGCCAAAGCCTTTGCCACCTGCTGATGTCCCCCACGCGCTTGGCGCGCTTTTGGTGCGTGTTGCTCTTTCAGATAGAAAGTACGCAGTGCAAGAGATCAGCCAGATTGACCGCGTTCTCGCAAAATTTCAGGATATCGGGCCGATTGAAGCAGCCCAATTACGCGCAGAAAGCGAACGCCTTGAAGCCTTCGCGCCCGACACCCCTGATTTCGCATTTCTTTTATGCGAAAGTGTCAGCTATCAGGATCGCTTGAGCATGGTGCACGCGCTTTGGGATGTGGTCTATGCGGACGGCACTTTGAAGGATGTTGAGGTCCATGTCATGGACCTCACGCAAAACCACCTTGGCATACGCCCAGAGGATTGCGCCGCTGCACAAACCCGTGCGCAAGAGGCCGCACACCTTTCCACTTAACTACAAGAGCACTATAACACCCTCATGTTTGCTGATTTACTCAAGAGGCTGACCCAGCCTGAGCCCGATCCACTTGACCATGGCGATGCCCGTCTTGCTCTGACCGCTTTGTTGGTGCGCGTGGCGCGCTCTGACGGGGACTATGCCGCCTCTGAACGGCATCAAATCGAAAGCGTTGCTACCACGCGCTATGCGCTTGATAAACAAGGCGTTCATGATTTGATGAAGGACGCCGAAACGCTAGAACAGGAAGCGCCTGACACAGTGCGCTTCACCCGCGCGATCAAAGATGCAGTGCCGTACGAGGAACGCCTTGGAGTGATCGAAGCGCTTTGGTCGGTCGTTCTTGCAGATGGCGTTCGCGAGCAGGAAGAAGACGCATTGTTGCGTTTGATCGCGAGCTTGTTGGGGGTGAACGACATGGACAGCGCCCAGGCGCGTCAGCGTGTGGCGGCTGCGAAAGCCTAAGCTTACGCTTGGTAAATCGGGCCGCATTCGTTGCACACTTCAGTCTTTTGCAATTGCAAAACCCGCGTATTTTCTGCCAGATGCGCATTGGACAATAGAACGAGACAAAATTTGAGCGACACCGATACAGTTATTGAGCTACGTGATCTTCACAAAGCCTACGGCGATCTTGAAGTGATCAAAGGTGTGTCCATTTCTGCCAAACGCGGTGATGTCGTCTCGCTTATCGGCTCTTCTGGATCTGGCAAATCGACGCTACTCAGATGCGCAAATTTGTTAGAAGATAGTCAACAAGGCGACGTTCTTTTCAAAGGCGAGCCTGTTAAATGGGCAGGTGTTGGACATGGGCGCAGCCCGTCGGACCGTGCCCAAGTCATTCGCATTCGCACGAACCTGTCGATGGTATTTCAACAGTTCAATCTGTGGTCTCATATGACGATTTTGCAAAATGTGATGGAAGCCCCGGTCACTGTACTAGGGCGCGACAAGGCCGAGGTTGAGAACGCAGCGCGCGCCTATCTCGATAAGGTGGGAATCGGTGACAAATCCGACGTTTATCCCGCGCAGCTTTCAGGTGGACAACAACAACGCGCAGCCATCGCGCGCGCACTTTGCATGGAACCTGAAGCGCTTTTGTTTGACGAACCCACGTCGGCGCTCGACCCTGAGTTAGAGCAAGAGGTGATCAAAGTGATCAAAGATCTCGCCACTGAGGGGCGCACGATGTTGATCGTTACACATGACATGAAATTGGCCGCGGATGTCTCGGATCACGTCGTGTTCCTGCACCAAGGCCTGATCGAGGAAGAAGGTGCGCCTGAAACGCTTTTTGGCGCACCCAAATCAACCCGCCTGCGGCAGTTCTTATCCAGCACTGCGTGAGCATTTAACAAACCAAATCTCAACGGGAGACAAAACATGAAAAACTTTATCCTTACAACAACAGCCCTGACGCTTGTTGCGAGCATGGCGTTTGCAGACAGCCACGCGAAAACAATTCGCATGGGGACAGAGGGCGCATATGCCCCTTACAACTTCATCAATGACGCCGGCGAAGTCGACGGCTTTGAGCGCGAGCTTGGCGACGAACTCTGCGTACGTGCAGAACTCACATGCGAGTGGGTCACAAACGAGTGGGACAGCATCATCCCGAACCTCGTATCCGGCAACTACGACACAATCATCGCAGGCATGTCTATCACGGACGAGCGCGATGAAGTCATTGATTTCACACAAAACTACACACAGCCAGATCCATCAGCTTATCTCGCACTTAGTATGGACGTTGACGTCACAGGCGGCGTGATCGCGGCACAAACGGGCACGATCCAAGCGTCCCACATCGCTTCCACAGGGGCGACATTGGTTGAATTCGCAACACCTGAAGAGACGGTCGCAGCAGTGCGCAACGGTGAAGCGGACGCCGTTCTTGCGGATAAAACATTCCTCACACCTTTCACTGAGGAAGACGCCAGCCTAATGTTGATCGAGCAAGAAGAGATGCTTGGTGGCGGCATCGGTATGGGCCTGCGCGAAAGCGACGGTGAGTTGAAAGGAAAGTTCGACATGGCGATCCAGTCCATGAAGGATGACGGTTCTTTGAATGCGTTGATCGAAAAGTGGAAAATCGGCGAAACGTTCTAAGCTAAACCTTTCGAATTTAATGAGACGGCGGTGCTTGGTCCCAAGTGCCGCCGTTTTCTATTTAGGCGAAGCGCGACGGACGGTAGGGCGCGAGCCAACGCGCGGTTTCATTACTAACTCCGTGCAACATTTCCCGTCCTATCAATTCGCCCATCAACGCCCCGAGCGTGATCCCCGAATGCATGGTCGCTGCGTAAAGTCCTGGCGCGACTTCACCCACCGCTGGAAAGCCATCCTGTGGGATCGGACGATGCGCGAGTTGCGATGTCGCAAGGCCTAACATGGCCTTTGGGAACAACGCCCTCAGGCGCGCCATCGCTTTGTCTGCCGCCACTTCGGGATGATCTGCCAGATCCTCGGAACTATCGCCTTGATGCCCTATCGAGGCAGGCGTCATCAAAGCGCCCGTCGGCAATTGCCGCACTTCGCCAAAATCGGTCGCAAGCACATGACGCAATTTCAAATCTGCGCGTTGGGTCGTAATCACCAATGCGGGGCGATGTAGCATCGGCAGCTTGATTTGCAGGCCAGATAATAACGTTTCCGTCCCTGTTCCCGCGGCCACAAGAACTTGATCCGCATGAAACACACCTTGCTGCGTACGCACGCCTTTTATCTGTCCGCCGCGCTCTTCAAACCCTTTCACCTGAAACCCACGCGCAACATTTGCGCCAAGCTTGATTGCGGCCGCCAGCAAACGCTCCGCAATTGTTGTGGGCTCTGCAACCCCTTCAGCCGCAAAGCGAATCGCACGCTCTGGAACAGGTCCCAAATCCGGCTCTAACGCTTCAATCGCTGCGCGGTCCAAAATTTCGCACGGGTAACCTACGGCCTTTAGTCCTTCGTATTGCACGTCAAAATCTACACCCGAATGCTCCCAGCACAAACCACCTGTCCAATTCACAGGAACATCAAGGCGTTTTTGCAGACGGTGATAGGCCGCAATCCCTTCACGGCGCAGCGCGTAATATTCGGGGTTCTCAAAGAAGGAAGCGTTGATCCAACCAAAGCTGGCGTCAGTGGCCCGCGCATGACCATTATCCATCACCAAAACATCCGCGCCAAGAGACGCCAGTTCAAACGCGCTCGCCGCGCCAATAATGCCAGCGCCGATGACTATAGTCTTTGCTTTACTCACCCAATCAACATTCCTCTTTTGCGCAGAAAACGACCGACTGCTAACGTTTCCGACTTGGCCTTATTGCTTTCTTCCTTCATCCTACGAGCATCTAAGAAAAGAAAGTGTGATGTTCAGTTTTTGCAGTGATCCTTCCCAACTGGACCGCTTTTATTGGCTTTCGTGCTACCTCACGACGGGTAAGCACATGGGGTTCTATTTCTCTTTCGGAACCGTGCTATTGCTTTTGGCAATTACCGCGCCGACTGCGCTTGCTTTCGGCTTTTTCGGTGCAACCGCCGCGCGATCGAATACAGCACCGCTGCGCTGGTTGGGTAAGGGGTATATTTCTGTCGTACGCGGCGTACCTGATATTGCCTTTTTCCTATTCTTTATCATCGCGCTAGATCAAGGAGCCGAATATCTACGCCACAAAGTGAAATGCAGCCAATGGGATCAACCGATCCGCCAAGGCAACGATTTTATCGTTTGTGACGCAGCCAAAATGCCGCTCGGATCTGCACCGCAGTGGATGCATGAAAGCTATGGGTTCACCTTGGCCGTGCTCACATTTGCGATCGTTTTTGGGGCTTTTGCAGCCAACGTTTTATTCGGAGCCATGCGCGCCGTTCCACGCGCCCAAATCGAAACTGCTGAAGCCTATGGCATGACGCGCAAGCAAAGCTTTTGGCGCATAATTGTGCCGCAAATGTGGGTCTATGCACTGCCAGGTCTTAGCAATCTTTGGATGGTCTTGATCAAAGCAACGCCACTCTTGTTTCTGCTCGGGGTCGAAGACATCGTCTATTGGGCGCGCGAACTTGGCGGTACGAAAACGCCGCGCTTTACCGACTACCCGCATGGCGATTGGCGCGTGTGGTATTTCTTATTTTTGCTGGTGTTCTATCTGGCCTTTACTAAAGTCTCCGAGGTCTTTCTTGAACGCCTCATGACCCGCCTCACGCATGGACAAGCCACGACCGGCGGCGAAGCGCAAAGGAAGGTGGCATAGTGGAAGAGTGCCTTCAAACCATCGCAGACTATGGACTACGCTCTGTCGGGATAGGCCAACGGCTTTTGCCTAAGGAAGATTTCACGCTGTGCCAACAGGTGACATTGATCGGTTCCGGCATGATCTGGAACATCTACTTCGGAGTTGTCGCGCTGCTCTTCGGCTTCTTCTTTGCAACCGCCCTTGCCGTTGCCAAAGCCGCACAAAACAAGTGGCTGCGCAAACCCGCTGAGTGGTTCATCTTCCTCTTTCGCGGCTCACCGCTCTTCATTCAGTTCTTTTTTGCCTACTTTCTCTTTTTGTCCCTCAAGGGCGTTAGTCCCTTTTTCAACGCCTTCACCGCCGCATGGCTCGGCGCTTTGATCGTACTGTTTTGCAACACGGCAGCCTATACGGGTGAGATTTTCTACGGCGCTCTGCGCTCCATCCCGAAGGGCGATGTCGAAGCAGCGGATGCATATGGCCTTACGGGTTGGCCAAGATTCAAGCGGATCATTTGGCCTACGATGTTGCGCCTTGCATGGCCCGCCTACACGAATGAGGCGATCTTTCTCTTTCACGCCACAACGCTGGTTTTCTTCACAGGGTTTCCCGCGTGGCAACAACGCGGTGATGCGCTTTATTATGCGAATTACTTCGCGGATAAGACGTTCAATCCTTTCGTGCCCTATCCAATATTAGCGGCCTTTTTTATTATTCTCACACTAATCGTCATATCAGGTTTTGGATTTGTTAATCGCCGCCTCAACCGCCATCTTCCGCAAGAGCGCCGCAGCAAGCTCAAGCTGCGCGTAAACATAATACGTTAAGGACTGCATATGGAGAGCTGGCTTTCTGAAAACTCCAACATCCGTTCCGTCCGCATTGCGGCCAGTGATCTCAACGGTCAAGCCCGTGGTAAACGCATCCCGAGCAAGTTTGCAGGCAAATTGACAAAAGACGGTGCGCGCTTTCCTTTTTCCGTGCTCAATCTCGATATTTGCGGCGAAGACATCGCCGATAGCCCTCTGGTGTTCGAAACCGGTGACGCGGACGCTGTTGTGCGCCCGACAGAGCGTGGGCTTTTACCGATGCCATGGCTTGAGGGCGGATCTGCGTTGCTGCCTGTATGGATGTTTCACGAGGATGATCGCCCCTTTGAAGGCGATCCGCGCCACGCACTCGCGCGCATCAAAGACCGCTACACTCAGATGGGCCTGACAGCAGTCGTCGCAACGGAGCTAGAATTTTACCTGATCGACCCCACCAATCCCATCTTGAACACAGGCGCTGACACGCTTGGCCTACGCTCACTTGATGCGTTTGATGGCTTTTTCACCGATCTCTATGACGCGTGCGACGCGATGGATATCCCCGCGGATGCCGCCATTTCAGAAGCAGGTGCAGGGCAGTTCGAGATCAATCTGATACACGTCGATGATATGTTGAAAGCGGCGGATGATGCTTGGCTGTTCAAGCTACTGGTGCGAGGTCTTGCACAAAAACACGGGGTCACAGCGAGCTTTATGGCAAAGCCCCACGCGGATCAGTCGGGCAACGGGATGCACATGCATTTCTCTTTACTTGATGCACAGGGCGACAACATTTTTGACGATGGTGGTTCAGCAGGATCAAAGCGGCTCTTGAGCGCTATCGCCGGTTGTCTAAACGCGATGCCTGCCTCGATGCTGGTGCTTGCGCCGCACGCGAATAGCTACAACCGCCTTGTTCCAGGTGCCCATGCGCCAACAAAAATTTGCTGGGCCTACGAGAACCGCACAGTTGCTATTCGCGTCCCCGGCGGCTCTCATAAAGCACGTAGAATCGAGCATCGCGTCGCGGGTGGGGATGTGAACCCCTACCTCCTAATAAGTGCCGTTCTTGGTGCAGCTCTCGATGGGATAGAACAAGAGATGACGCCGCCCCCCCCGGTAAGTGGCAACGCCTATGCGCTCGATATCGCTGAGCTCCCCAAGACCTGGGAAGATGCGCTTGATCGTTTTGAAACGGATACCGCTTTGACGCAGATTTTCCCTAAAACGCTCATTGAAAATATGTGTTTCACCAAACGCCAGGAGATGAAAACGCTCACCGCCCTTTCAGAAGAAGAGCGGATTGCGCTCTACCTGCAGTTCCTCTAGCGTCCGGTAAAACCCCAACAGGTGATCTATGAAAATCGGCATTCTACAATGCGGCCACGCCGCCCCTGCGGTCCAAGAGGCGGTGGGAGATTACCATTTTATGTATTCCAGCATGTTGTCAGGCCATGACTTCACCTTTCAAACCTATAGCGTCGTGGACATGGAATTCCCAAATGGCGCGTCCGATGCGGATGGTTGGTTGATCTCAGGTTCCAAACACGGCGCATACGAAGATCACGCGTTCATCCCCCCCTTGGAAGATTTGATCCGCGAGATTGCTGATCAAGGTTTGCCCTTGGTAGGGGTGTGTTTTGGCCATCAAATCATCGCGCAAGCCCTTGGTGGAAAAGTTGAAAAATTCGATGCCGGATGGGCGGTTGGTCGTCAAACCTATGAGATTGAAGGTGATGAATATCAGCTCAATGCATGGCATCAGGATCAGGTGACGCACCTCCCCGAAAGTGCAACGCGGGTCGGGACCAGTGCGTTTTGTGAAAACGCGATGCTCTATTATGAGAGCAAAGCGCTGACCATCCAACCACATCCCGAATTTAATGCGCACGCGGTTGCTGGCCTGCTTGAAACGCGTGCAGACACGGTGCCGCAAGACCTGCAAACCCGCGCACGCGATGCATTGCAAGAGCCTGATGACAATCAGAAAATGGGCGATCGCCTAGCGCATTTCTTCAAAACAAAGAGCTTCGCATGAGAGATTGGAAAGACAACCTGCCCGAAACCGCTGCGGCCTATATTGAGGGACGCAAGCTCGATGAAGTGGAATGCATCATTTCCGACCTGCCCGGAATCGCCCGCGGCAAGGCCGTGCCTGCAAGCAAATTCGCCAAGCAGAATCAATTCTTCCTACCTGATTCTATTTTTTACCAAACGATTACAGGAGGTTGGGGGGAAGCCGCCGGAAATGAAGGGTTCATTGAGAAGGATATGATTCTCAAGCCGGACATGGACACAGCCACCGCTGCACCTTGGACAGGCGATTGGACCTTGCAGGTCATTCACGACGCCTATGACCGCAAAGAACAGCCCGTCATGTTCTCGCCGCGCAATGTTTTGAAACATGTGGTGCAGCAGTATCGTGATCGCGGGTTAGAGCCTATTGTCGCACCCGAGATGGAATTCTTCCTCGTTGCGCGCAATGTTGATCCCGCCAAAGCGATTGAGCCAATGATGGGCCGCTCTGGGCGTCCCGCAGCGGCCCGTCAGGCCTATTCAATGACGGCAGTGGATGAGTTCGGCCCAGTGATCGACGACATCTACGACTTTGCCGAAGCGCAGGGGTTTGAAATTGACGGCATCACCCAAGAGGGCGGTGCAGGTCAGTTGGAAATCAACCTGCAACACGGCGATCCGGTTAAACTTGCGGATGAGGTCTTCTTCTTTAAGCGCCTCATCCGCGAGGCTGCTTTGCGCCACGATTGTTTCGCCACCTTCATGGCAAAACCGATCGAACATGAGCCAGGCAGCGCGATGCACATCCATCACTCCGTGCTTGATATCGAGACGGGTGCGAACATCTTTTCCGGTCCTCAAGGCGGCGAAACAGATGCGTTTTTCCACTATATTGCGGGCCTTCAAAACCACCTACCGTCAACCATCGCAGTGCTTGCGCCCTATGTGAACAGTTATCGTCGCTATGTTAAGGATCACGCCGCACCCATCAATCTGGAATGGGCGCGCGACAATCGCACGACGGGTATTCGGATACCTCTCTCCAATCCTGAAGCCCGCCGCGTCGAAAACCGTCTCGCGGGGATGGATTGTAACCCCTACCTCGGTATTGCGGCGTCGCTCGCTTGCGGATTGTTGGGCCTAATCGAAGAAGAACGCCCCGACAAGCAGTTCAAAGGCGATGCTTATGACGGCGAAGAAGACATCCCGCGCACGCTGGGCGAAGCGTTGAACATCTTCGACGAAGCCACGGATTTACACGATATTTTGCATCCCGAATTTGCACGAGTCTATAGCATCGTGAAACGTGCAGAGTATGAGGAATTCCTTCAGGTCATTTCTCCGTGGGAGCGTGAACACCTGTTGCTAAACGTATGAACCTTCTGTTTTCAAACGATAAACGCGGCACATATCCTGGGAGCTGGTATGCGGCTGATGCCACGGCTCTGCCCTCTTTTGCACCTCTTCGTGGAGAAACACGCGCAGATGTTTGCATTGTTGGCGGCGGATACACGGGACTTTCAGCAGCTTTGCATCTGCGCGAATTGGGCTATGATGTCGCCTTGCTTGAGGCACATCGCGTCGGTTTTGGCGCATCTGGCCGCAATGGCGGTCAGCTTGGTTCTGGGCAGCGCATGGATCAAGACGGGCTGGAAGATCTGATGGGGCAAGACGTGGCACATCAGCTTTGGGAATTGGCGCAAGATGCCAAGGCGCTCGTCAAAGGTCTGATTGAAAAATACGGCATCGAGTGTCATCTGAAACCAGGCATTGCAGGTTTCGGATTTGGCAAGAAAGACGTCACCGAATTGCAAGACTATGCGCACAAGCTGCAAGATAACTACGGCTATTCTGACATTGAGCCCTTGAGCGCTGAACAAGCACACGCACTTTGCCCCTCACCTGCCTATAAAGGCGGCTTGATGGATCACGGTGCCGCGCATCTCCAACCGCTTTCGTTTGCTTTGGGCCTTGCGAAAGCTGCCTCAAACGCCGGCGCGCGGATCTTTGAGATGAGCCATGTGCATCAAATAAAAGAAGGCGCAACGGTCATCGTGCAAACCGATCAGGGCCGTGTCAAAGCAGATCATGTGATTCTTGCGGGCAACGGCTATCTCGGAAATCTCAATCGCAAAGTCGCCGCGCGCGTCATGCCAATCAACAATTTTATCGCCGCGACAGAGCCTTTGGGTGACGCTGCCACACGAGTTCTTGCGCAAGATATTGCCGTCGCAGACACCAAATTCGTGGTAAATTATTTCCGCCTAAGCCAAGATAAACGCTTACTTTTTGGCGGCGGCGAAAGCTATGGCTATCGCTTTCCAAGCGATATCACGGCGAAAGTGCGCAAACCGATGACAGAGATCTTCCCGCATTTACGAGATGTAAAAATCGACTATGCTTGGGGTGGAACGTTGGGCATCACAATGAAACGCATGCCCTACCTTGCCCGCGTTGCGCCGAACATTCTAAGCGCATCGGGCTATTCGGGGCATGGTGTTGGCAACGCTGTTCAAGCGGGCAAGTTAATGGCCGATGCGATCCACGGACAGGACACAGGCTTTAACACACTGGCCAGCATACCAACGCCAAGTTTCCCCTGCGCGGGCGCGTTGCGCACACCGCTTTTGACGCTCGCGATGAGTTGGTACGTGCTGCGCGACCGCCTTGGCGTTTGATTACTTGCTAAGCTTGGAAAGCTTCTGCTGAAGATCCGCCAGTTGCGTTTTGATCGCGTCTAAATCTTCTTTAGATTCAGACGCTTCCACAACAGGCCCTTCGGGTTTTTCACCTATAGGTGATGTCCATTGCCCGCCCGTCATCGCCTTAAAGAACGCTTCTTGCTGCGCGCGAAACGCTTCCATCCCCGGCATTTGCGTCATCGGGTTGGCCTTGGCCATATTATCCACGACCTTGCTTTGGCTGTCGCGCAACATGTCGAATGACATCGATAGGAACTGCGGCACGACGCTACTCGCTTGACTAGTATAGCTGCGCACGAGATCGGTTAGAACGGCGACGGGTAAGACGCTTTCGCCCTTGCTTTCGCGCTCTGCTACTATTTGCAACAAATATTGCCGCGTCAGATCATCACCAGATTTGAGATCTACAATTTTGACATCGCGGCCCTCGCTGATAAAGCCGGAGATATCTTCCAATGTAACATAGTCGCTGGTCTCAGTATTATAGAGACGACGGCTCGCATAGCGTTTGATCAAAAGTGGATTTGTGGCGTCGGTCACTTCAGGCTCCCTCCCAAAATGCAGCAGTGCAGAAAAGCCTATGCGAGTGCAGCAAGAAAGGGAACAGAAAAAGAAAAGGGCCGATCTTTCGATCAGCCCCGTCATTCAACGCCCGTGTGGGAGGTCACTAGCGTAAATGTTCTTTGCCTTAGAAGCCAAGCTTACTTTGCAGCAGCTTTCTTAACAGCAGCAGTTGCTTCTGTTGTCGCTTTTTTAACTACAGCAGATGCTTCTTCGGAAGCGTTCTTGCCTGCGGCCATCATCAATTCAACTGTCTCAAGCTGAACTTTTTTCGCGATTTCTGCGAAAGAAGCAACGTGCTCAGCAGCGGCTTCAGCTGAAGAGGACGCCATATCTGTCATCGCTTTTGCGTAATCAGCAGGCTCTGCCTTAACTTTTGCGAAGTCAGCGAATTTCGCCAATGTGTCTTTCGCCCAAACTGCGGACAGCTCTGCAGACTTTTCAGCCGCGTCAACGGAAACTGCGGAAAGCTTCTCGTTCAATGTCGCTGTTGTTTTGAACGCTTCGTCCATTGCTTTTGTGTCTACCGGGAATGCGCCCATCATGTCTTTCATGATCGCGGAGTAATCTTGTGTCTTAGCCATGATATAAATCCTTTTGCCTATCTCACGGGCCAACCCCGCTGTGTTCGACAAGGATGATATACGTGCTGCAACGCAGCATTACAAGTCTTATTGCTGCGTTGCAGCAAAAATATTCCACCTAAGATAAATCAGCGCCTTGCGTTAAGCATAACGTAGGTTCCGGGCGCATCGCCCAACACTGGATGCTCAGAATCACCTGGCTGCAGCGCAGCAATTTTCTTGCCAGATCGCGCTTTAATCCATGATTCCCACCGTGGCCACCAAGATCCTTTGGTGAATTCCGCACCCTCGAACCACGCGCTGGGGGCAAGCGACATATCGGTGTTTGTGAAGTGACCGTATTTATCTTTGCTCGGCGGATTCACGATACCCGCGATATGGCCAGACTGCGAAACGATGAAGGTTTTCGATTTACTCCCCATTTGCTGCACGCCGCGATAGCAATCCTTCCAAGCTGCGATATGGTCTGTCTCACACGCGATGGAGCACAGCGGGGTATCAACATCCTTTAAGCTGAGCGTTTCGCCCATCAACTCAAATCCGCCCTCAGCGAAATCGTTTGATTGGCACAGGCCCCGCAAATACTGGACTGCCATTTTGCCGGGTAGGTTTGCGCCATCCCCATTCCAATAGAGAAGATCAAAGGCAGGCGGTGCCTCACCCATCATGTAGCTTTTGATGGCGGGCGTGTAGACCAGATCGTTAGAGCGCAAAAAGCTGAACGTGCGCCCCATGATATATGATGGCAACAAGCCTTTGTC
Source organism: Rhodobacteraceae bacterium HTCC2083 (assembly GCA_000156115.1). Classification (GTDB taxonomy): domain Bacteria; phylum Pseudomonadota; class Alphaproteobacteria; order Rhodobacterales; family Rhodobacteraceae; genus Planktotalea. Next base: position 2,327,657 of record DS995276.1, on the reverse strand, counting down.
GTTCACTTCCTCTTCAATCCCATCAATGAAATCGTTTTGTAGGAAAGGCGTGAATTCGCCTTGGTCCGAGAAATCCGTCAAAGCTGTAAAAAATGTCGCTGACTTAATGCTCTTGTCACCGCGTTTTTTCAGCAAGCTCAGGGTCAGACACAACGTCGTTCCCGCGATACAATAGCCGATGCAGTTGACCTGTTTCTGGCCTGTGATCGCCTTCACTTCCTGGATTGCGGTCAGGAAACCATCGTCAATATAGTCTTCCAAGCCGACATCCGCATAGCTGTCATCAGGATTGATCCACGACACAACAAACAGGCAATAGCCCTGCTCAGTGATCCATTTGATCAGGCTATTCTGTTTTTTGAGATCTAGAATGTAGAATTTGTTGATCCATGGCGGAAACATAATGATCGGCGTCTCATGCACAGTTTCTGTCACGGGCGTATACTGAATAAGCTCGATCATCTTGTTGCGATAAATCACCTTGCCCGGTGTCGTGGCGATGTTTTGACCAAGCTCAAACGCTTTCTCATCGGCGAGTTTGACAACCAACTCGCCTTCATTCGCCTCCAGATCCCCAACGAGGTTCTCCAAACCATCCAATAGGCTTTGCCCCTCGGTCGCGACCGCTTTTTCAAGCGCATCGGGGTTAGTGCCCAAGAAGTTCGTCGGAGCCATCATGTCGATGATTTGTTGCGAGAAATAGGTAAGCCGCTGCTTTTCCTTAGGATCAAGATCTACGGCATCTTCCACCGCTTGCTTCACCGCGTCTGAATTGATCAAATATTGCTGTTTGACGAAGTTAAAATATGGATGCGTGTTCCAAAGAGGGTTAGAAAAGCGGCGATCATTTTGATATGTGTCCGTCGGCGCTTCTAGTTTACCCTTTGCCAAAACCTGCTGAGCTTCGACATAGTGCTTAATCGACTTGCCCCAATAGGCCGCCTGATGTTCGAACACCTTCGCTGGGTTCTCTATCATTTCTTGCATGTAGGAGGTCATAGCATTCGAAAACAGCTCTTGATTCGGGCCACTCAGCGCAGGATTTGACTTGGCTTTGCCGGACACAGCTTTCACCAAACGCTCCGACAAAGCTTCGATTTTCTCCAAGTTCGCCGTCATTTGAAGGGAATTTTGCCCTGCGACATCGTCATTTGTTGTCATCTTAATAAATCCCGACTACCTTAGCTGCAGCGCAGCATATTGCTGACATGTGTAGCGTCGAACTTACCTCGGGGCAAAGCGACGAATTGAACCGCCCCCAAAACAGGCTCGCTTAAGTAAGGAAAAACAATGAAATACATGGCGACTTACGACATGATGGAAGCGATGCGAAACACCAACCAATGGCTAGGTGCGACAGCAAAATCCATGGCGGCTTACCCGATGTTTTCCTTGATGCCGAACCCTGCATTGCAGTGGCTCGGGGCGTGGGGCGACGTCACAGAGCGCTCGTTCGAGCGTATGATTGCAAAGCCCGACTGGGGCCTCGATAGCTTCACATGCGCCGATGGCCGCGATCATTTGATCGACATAAACACCGTCGTAGAACGTCCTTTTGGCGATTTGATTCACTTCGACGTCACAGGTCGCGAGACGCAGCCGCGCAAGATCCTTCTGGTCGCGCCAATGTCAGGCCACTACGCGACACTTTTGCGATCAACCGTGAAATCCTTGATCCGCGATGCGGAAGTCTACGTTACCGATTGGCACAATGCCCGCGACATTCCAGTGTCCGATGGTAAGTTCGATGTGGAAGACTACACATTGTATCTTGTTGATTTCATGCGTGAACTAGGCCCTGACACGCATGTTATTGCAGTTTGTCAGCCCGCGCCTTTGACGCTAGCTGCGACTGCCTATCTGGCGGAACAAGACCCTAACGCGCAGCCAAAATCGCTGACGCTTATCGGTGGTCCAATTGACCCCAATGCGAATGCGACAGATGTGACCGACTTCGGCCACCGTGTCACGATGGGGCAATTGCAGGAAACAGCGATCCAACGTGTTGGCTTCAAGCACAAAGGCGTGGGACGCAAAGTCTACCCCGGCCTTCTACAGTTGGCTTCATTCATGTCGATGAACGGCGAAACCCACTCCAAGGCCTTTACGGACCAAATCCTGCGCGCCGCGCAGGGTGAAGCGTCAGAGAACGACAAGCACAACAAATTTTATGATGAATACCTCGCTGTCATGGACATGCCTGCAGAATTTTATCTCTCTACGGTTGAGCGCATCTTTAAGAACGGCGAAATCGCTAACAATGAATTCGTGGTCGACGGGCACAAGATCGATATTGGCAGCATCACAACAGTTGCCGTGAAGACTGTCGAAGGCGAGAAAGACGATATTTCCGCGCCTGGTCAATGTGTTGCGGCATTGGACCTATGCACAGGCCTGCCTGATGCGAAGAAGGCTAGCCATATTGAACCGGGTGCTGGTCATTACGGTATTTTCGCGGGCCGTAGCTGGCGTGACAATATTCGCCCCCTCGTTTTGGAGTTTATCGACGCCAATAGCGCCGCTGCTAAACCAAAAGCGAAGAAGGCAGCAAAGAAAAAGACCGCTGCAAAATAGTGCGTGATCTTTTCGAGTTTTAGAGATGCGGGTGTTGCGTTCGATGCCCGCCTTTTTCTATCCCAACACCTCATCTATCATCGCTTGCGTTCCACGCGAGAATTCTAACGGGCAGGCATAAGCCTCACCTTGCATGGCCCGCTGAAACGCTTCGACTTGCAAGACATAGTGATTTTTGCGGGGCCAGCGAAACACTTCGCTTGAGCCATCGCTTTGAACGAGATCCAGACGCGCTTCGCCAAAGACCAGCGGATTAAACGGGGCCGTGAGACGCGCAATTGCGGTTTCTCCATGAAACTCAACGCATTGCCACGGGGTCATGCGCATGGAAGTCGTGCTGTCATAAGTGAAGCCATCAAATTCTGCCGTCACTTGCGCATGCACATCGACACCATTTTCTAACGTCAGTTGCTTGGAAATAATGCGCGCGGGCTCTTGGCCGGTCACAAAGCGTACGCTGCCAAACGTATATACGCCAATGTCGCGCAAACCTCCGCCCCCGCGCGCCGCTTGTTGCCGAATATTGTCGACATCAGCGCGATTGTCGTAGCTGAACGTGCTCGACACACGACGCAAATCGCCAAGCGCACCGCTTTGCACCAAGTCCCGTATTTTTTGCCATTGGGGATGATGCACGATCATATAAGCCTCTGCCGCAAGCAAACCGGACGCATCGCGCACTGCGATCAACTCATCGATTTCAGCCACGTCCATTCCGACAGGTTTTTCAACGAGAACCGCTTTGCCAGCGGCAAGACATTTCAGCGCCCAAGGTTGATGCATGTCATTTGGCAAAGGGATGTAGATTGCATCAATCGTGGGATCTGCGAGCAGCTCGTCATAAGTGTGATAGATCGCCAAATTCGGTGCAAACTTCTGAAAAGGAACGGCTCTTTCAGGAGCACTTGTCGCCAGCGCTGCCAGTTCTGCGCCCTCCGCTGCCGCAATCGCAGGCCCCATATGTTCGCGCGCAAACTTCGCAGCTCCTAAAATTCCCCAACGTGTCGTGCTCATGAATAAGCCCCCTCTCAAACATGAGAGGAGGCTATCATTCACATGGCATTTATCAACGTTTACGCGCTGACAAGCATGCCTTTTTCTTGCGCCAGGCTGCGCATGCGCTCTTGCAGCTTCTCAAACGCGCGCACCTCGATCTGGCGAATACGTTCGCGGCTGACGTCGTACTGACCGCTAAGATCTTCGAGCGTCACAGGCTTGTCGGACAAACGCCGTTGCACAAGAATATCTTTCTCACGATCATTGAGAACGTCCATCGCATCAGCGAGCATTTCACGGCGCGCTTCCAATTCGTCGCGTGCTTCATAGTCACCCGCCTGATCAGCATCTTCGTCCTCGAGCCAATCCTGCCACTGCATCGTGCCTTCGCCCTCTGATCCCACTTGTGCGTTCAAAGAGGCATCACCACCAGACATACGGCGGTTCATGGAAATCACTTCGGTCTCTGTCACACCCAAATCATGGGCGATCCGAGCAACGTTTTCGGGGCGCATATCGCCTTCTTCCAGCGCACCAATGCGATTTTTCGCCTTACGGAGGTTGAAGAACAGCTTTTTCTGGGCCGACGTCGTACCGAGTTTCACCAACGACCAACTGCGCAAGATGTATTCCTGAATAGCCGCGCGAATCCACCACATCGCATATGTGCTGAGGCGGAAACCCTTTTCGGGATCAAAGCGTTTCACCGCCTGCATCAGGCCGACATTTGCCTCCGAGACGACCTCTGCCTGTGGCAGTCCGTAACCACGGTAGCCCATCGCAATTTTCGCGGCGAGGCGTAGGTGAGACGTCACCATCTTATGCGCCGCAGCCGTGTCCTGCTTTTCGACCCAGCTTTTGGCGAGCATGTATTCTTCTTCTGGCTCCAACATCGGAAACTTGCGGATTTCCTGCATGTAGCGGTTTAAGCCGCCTTCAGGCGTTGGTGCGGGTAGATTTGCGTAATTGGCCATGTCCCTGCCCCTTATGTTTAGTGGGTTAACATTGAGTTAGTCAGTGCATTGTCATGTTTCAAGACCTCCGCATATTTGCGGCGTTGGGATAGATCTGGGACTTGTAGGACAGAGTTTCCAGTTTTGTGTCCGCGCGTTCACGCGCATGTGCTGTGCGCAGTGTTATGTACGCAATTTCTGTAACAAAACTGCGATATCATCGGGCAAATCTGCTTCAAAGCGCAACAATTCACCACTAATCGGATGTTCAAACCCAAGAACCGCCGCGTGCAAAGCTTGGCGGTTGAAGGTTTTCGCGGCCTCTAAACCAACTTCGCTAAGCGCTTTTGCAGGCAGTTTTCGACGTCCGCCATAGGTCGGATCCCCAAGCAAGCCATGCCCCACATGCGCCATGTGCACACGGATCTGATGGGTGCGACCGGTCTCAAGGCGACATTCCACGAGAGCAAGACAATGCGGATTGCCAAAACGTTCAATCGTGCGTGCGCGCGTGACGGCGTGCCGACCATTCTCGAACAGAACTGCTTGGCGTTGGCGGTCATGTTTATGACGCGCTAGTTGCGTGGTGACTTTCAGCACACCACCTGTTTCAAAACTAACCCCGCGTACGCCGCGAATACGTGGATCAGAAGCCTCTGGCGCGCCTTGCGTCACCGCCAAGTACGCCCGCTCTGCTGTGTGGGCTGCGAACTGAGCAGCAAGACCATGATGCGCGGCGTCAGATTTGGCAACGACCAATAAGCCCGTGGTTTCCTTATCTATGCGGTGCACCACGCCTGGACGCTTGGAGCCGCCAACCCCCGAGAGTTTACCTGCAAAGTGATGCAATAGTGCGTTGACGAGCGTGCCAGACGGCGTGCCGGGTGCCGGATGCACCACCATGCCCGCAGGTTTATTAACCACGATCAGATCGTCATCTTCATACATAACATCGAGCGGGATATCCTCAGGCTCAATATGGCTATCAACCGCCTCTTCAACGGTTATATCGACCTGCGCGCCTGCTGTGATCTTCGCCTTTGGGTCAGTCTGCACCGCACCATTGATTGTAATCGCACCTGCATCTAGCAACTTAGCGATGCGGGTGCGGGACAGCGACGCGCTCTCTGGCACATCACGCGAAAGCGCTTTATCAAGGCGCGCAGGCGGATCTTCCTGAACCGCAAAAGATATAATGGACACGCCCATGTTGCCCCCTGAGCAAGAAATTGAGGAACCCGCACAATTGCGTTTCCTGCGCCGTCTGGTGACTGTGCTGACGGCGGTGATGATTGGCGGCGTTGTATTGATAATCGCGCTGCTTGTCATCCGCTTGAATGATAAACCTGCGATGTTGCCGGAAACTGTTGTTCTACCCAAGGGCATCGAAGCAAAAGCAGTCACCATGGGCGAGACTTGGTATGCGATCGTCACGCAGGGCGACGAAATTCTAATATTCGAACGTCTTAGCGGCAAACTTCACCAGCGTGTGCTGATAGATATCAAAGACTAACTGAGCGTGGTCTAGAGCTTTCGCGTTAACCAGTCCTTCACAAAATTATTGAAACGATCGCATTTGCGCGGATAAATCACCAAATCCTTTAGGGCTTGCGGCAAAAGTCGCTTCCTCTCACCGCCTTCCATATCTCCCATTTTAGTCTTGGAGACACGCGTAAGAGTTACCTCTTTTGTTCTACCTGTGCTGTGCTTTGTTGCTTTATCAGCCTGCGCAAACGACAAAACCTTGCATTTCGTGGCAGGTGCCGCCGCTTCGAAATACGTGACCCACCAGACCCAAAGCCCCATTAGTGGGTGCGCTGCCGCCCTGACCGCCGGGATCGCAAAAGAGGTCTATGATAGCAATTCAGCGGTGTGGTTGACGTTAATGATGCAATCTCAACTGGTGTTGGGGTGTTTATACGGTCCGCTTTTGAGAGCGCCGTTTAGCCGTGCCGGCCATCCCTTGCCCAGCCGAGAGACTCTCTTATCTGCAAATGGCTGTCCAGCTTTTCAGATTTTCCAGCACTGGTTTTTTCAACCATCGCCGTCAGCTCGATAGCGGCATGTTGGCCCATTTCGCGGTGTGGGACATGAACAGTGGTCAATTCCGGTGAAATAATACGCGCAAGTTCGATATCGTCGAAACCTGTGATCGACAAATCGCGCGGCACCTCAATCCCAATCCGCTTGGCGCGCATTAGTGCACCGACGCCAAGCACATCATTGCTGCACATCACCGCCGTCATCTCTGGCTTGCGCTGAAGCAAGGCTTCCAAAGCATCACCACCATTTTCAATTTCATAGGAGGTTTCAATTACTTCGAGCGAAAGGGGATCGATTCCTGCTTCTGCGACAGCCTCTTTGATGCCATGCAAACGTTCGCGCGCGCGATCATTGCCTTTGGTAATCGCAGAAATCACACCCACCTCACGGTGTCCTCGCGCTAGCACCTCTTGGGTCAACAGTTTCATTGCAGCACGGTTATCGAAACCGATTGCGGGATGCTCATAATCCGGCGAATAGGCCCAAGCCGTCAAAGCCGGTACATTCTGACGTTTCAAATATTCATATACCGACGGGTCGCGGTCATAACCGATCAACAACAACCCATCCGCGCCGCGCGCCACCAACGCTTTGATCTGCTCCTCTTCGACCTCGGGCTTATATGCAGAGCTTGAGACCAAAAGCGTATATCCACGTGCATGTAGCTCTTCTTGAAAGGCTTGTAAGCCTCTGGCAAAGATCGCATTTTCCATCGTCGGAATGATCGCACCAATCGTAAACGTGCGCTTCGCGGCCATAACACGGGCACCAAAGTTGGGCGTGTACCCCAAGGTGTCAACCGCATTCATGACGCGGCCGCGCGTGCGCTCAACCACACGATCAGGACTATTCAAACACCGGGAAACCGTGGCGGTAGACACGCCCGCCAGCTTGGCCACGTCTTCAAGTGTCGGCGTTGAGTGTTCGCTGTTCATCAGTCGTTGAGCCTGCACATTGCACATTAGATTTGCGGCAAAGCTATGCTAAAGAAAGAGAAGTGAAAAGGAAGGAGAGTTTGGTACCGCCTCCCCGGCTTGAACGGGGGACCTCTGGTTCCACAAACCAGCGCTCTAACCAACTGAGCTAAGGCGGCACACACTCGCGATGTAGCTTTAGCATTGTTCGATTGCAAGACCCTTTTCGAGGTCTAGAGCGTGATTTCCCATTGTTGCTTGGTCAGGGAAACACCGAAGGAGTGCACGGGCTTGGAGGACACGCAAGCCCAACCGGTTCGGGTGTATAGCGGGCGGGCTGCTTCGTGGCTTTCATATGTCCACAGCGTCATGCGTTGAAATCCTTGGGCTTTCGCAAATGCCATTCGATGCGTCAGTAAACGTTTACCGAGTCCCAAGCCACGCGCCTCTGGCAGGCACATAAACAAGCGTAGTTTTGCGGTTTGATCATCAAGCTTAACGCAAAAAATGCTCCCCAAACGCAGCCCATCTTTGTTGCGCGCGAGCCATCCCATTTCACAGATCGGATCACTATTCGCTTAGAAATCCGCCAAGATGTCATCGACCAAAGGCCCAAAACTATCATCAAACCCGTCATTGAGACAGTAAAGGGTCTGATGGCGCTCAACTAAGTGTGATCCGCAGGCGTATAGGGGGTCAGCTCAATCTCGTTCATGCGGCAAGTCAAAAATAGATCACCTTGCAGAGCAATGGGTTTTTCAGTAGCCGAGACAGAGCAACGTCAAAGGATACACACCATGGGCATTAATACCGAGCGCGATATTGAAGCGAACATGCAAATCGGCCCGACCGACGCGGGCATGGTCCGTATCTTCATTGAAGGCAATGGCATTGAGATCCCGATGGACTTTGATCCAGAGGAAGCCGAGGAAATTGCTGAAGAAATTCGCGCAGCTGCATCGCGTGCACGCAATATGAGCAATTCCTAGGTGTGATCGCTATTTGTGACGCTCACCAGGGCCGATCATTTCGAATTCGGAAATTTCGAATTCATAGTAGCCATTGCGATCGCCTTTTTCAGCACGCGCGATGAGCTTGCGTTCGGAATTGTGAAAGATTGCATGCACCGTTTGGATAGCGCGATAGCACCAATCGCCGTCCGGATAGTAAAATTTCACCATCATAATCGTCTCTCCTTACCCCCAAACGCGGGCCATCGGATCGCGCAAGCTTTGTAAGCGCCGCGCCGCTTTCATTGCAAATTTTTGTATGATCACCTTCCGGCGTGCAGACGCGAGCTTTTCCTCGGGTGCCATGCGGATGATATCCGCATCGTAGCTGTCCCCGACCAGTAACCCCGTGCCCTCAGGCAATAGGTCCGTTGGAAAATCCATATCCACCGCCCAGAAATAGCGGTCACACCATGCAAGATAGCCTTCCCATTTCTTGTCTGTTTGGAAATCCGCTTTGGAGGACTTGCATTCAATGACCCACAACTCCCCTTTTGGGCCAAGGGCCAGAACATCCACCCGCAACCCCTTGGCAGGCACGAATTCCTCAAGACACACGAATCCCATGCTGGCCATATGCCGACAAACTCCGCGCGCCAAAAGCTGGCCGGGCATTAGGTCGATCATTTGAGTATCAGTGACGTCATCCATACCACAAGCATCGAACAAAATAAGAACAACCGCAAGCCATCTGTTTTCGCGCGCACCCTTGCCGGCGCGGTTGCAAGCCCCTAAGTTAGGCAGTGGCGGTTTCTGCCCTTCTTGTTTGTCGGTAGCATTCCAGTGGCCTTAAGCATTTCCTTGGGAGCTGGCTCTGTTTGGACCCTGGTCCACTTACCTGGTGCCCACCTGTACATACAGGTCCTCGGGAATCAAAACCAGAACGGTTGCGCGCGGTTCCGCCACTTTTCCGCTTGCTCGAATTAAGCGGGCAAGCGTCAATTCGGGAAACATAACGTGAGCGGACGTCAAAAAGCAGCCGAATACGCCTGCGCAATCATCATAAAAGATGGCAAAACACTGCTCGGTCGTCGCGCGCATTTTCGTGCCGCTTATCCGAATTGTTGGGATTTTATTGGTGGTAAAATCGAAGCGGGCGAAACGGCTGAACAGGCGCTGATACGTGAGTTAGGCGAAGAAATCGCGATTATCCCAAAAAATACGCGCTATTTCGATAAAATCGTAGATGTCGAAGCGAGGGCTGATCAGCCACCAACCTACAACTTCTTTACTGTTCGCGAATGGGATGGCGGCGCGCCGATCATTAACAATCATGAACATTCGCACTTGGAATGGTTCACGCATCAGCAAGCGTGTGATCTTTCAAATCTGGCATTGCCTGAGGCATATCGAAACTTGCTGAGCGCCGCCCTTGCCTAAACAAAAAGTGTCTATATTACGCGTGCCGTGAAAGCGATTTTTCTTCTTATTACAGCATCTTGCACCGTAAAAAGTTACATGCTTTAATTCACTAGTTATTTCAAAAGTCGCGGTTGTTCCAACAACGAAGGCCGATGTTTCGACGCAGAATTCGGCGTCGTATATCACGAACAATCAGGACGCGTTTGGTTGCCCTTAACCGTGCTTTTCACGGGTCTTGCTGTCGTGCAAATTTGGCTTTGGCGACGTTAGCAAGAAGCGCGCCTAAAACGCGTCCGGTTTCGCTTCGCGCGCCACATGATCGAGCACGGCGTTCACAAAGCGGCTTTCTTTTCCCTCGGGAAAGAATGCCGCGGCAATATCGACGAACTCTTTAATCACAACCTTTGGTGGCGTGTCGCTTGCGACCAATTCCGCGCCAGCCGCACGAAACAGACCGCGCAACGTCGGATCAATGCGCGCGATGGGCCATTTAGCGACCAATGCACGGTCAGTCATCTGGTCGATCTGCGCTTGATGGTTCACCGCATCGTTCACGAGGCTGCTAAAAAGATCCACATCGCCCTCAACGAATTCCATATCTTCATAGACAGCACCAAAACGGTGATCGAGGAATTCCACAATGATTTTATCCGTCGTCTGCCCTGACACTTCCATTTGATAGAGCGCCTGCACCGCATAAAAGCGTGCCGCAGATTTCATTTTGCGTTTGGCATTGCCAGAGAGTTCAGTGCTCATGCGAGGTCTTTTCCTTTAGCGAACCCAGCGATTTGATACTCGTCCTCGGCAGGTTTAAACCCGACGCCTTTTCGCTGACCGCCCCACTTACGAGCGAGCGCTACCAGATGCAAGGCCGCAGCCGCAGCACCGCCGCCTTTGTTTTGATCCGCAGGGTCAGCGCGCACCTCTGCTTGGGTGCGATTCTCAACCGTTAGGATCCCATTGCCGATGCACAGACCTTGCAGGCCAAGCAACTGTAGAGCGCGAGAACTGTCGTTGCAGACCGTGTCGTAATGCGTGGTTTCGCCGCGAATAACGCAGCCCAGTGCGACATAGCCATCATAGTTACTCAATCGTTCCGCGATGCCAACGGCGGTCGGAATTTCCAACGCACCCGGCACTTCGACCACCTCATACGTGCCGCCAGCCGCCTCAATTTCAGTGACAGCGCCCGCGACCATATTGTCCGCGATGTCCTTGTAATAAGGCGAGACAACGATCAGCAGCTTGACGGGTTTGTCAAACTCCGCGCGTGGCAGAATGTAGTGTTGTTCGTGTCCAGCCATTTACCCAAGCTCCGAAATTTTACGAGTTCCAGTGATTTCCAACCCATAAGCCTCAAGACCCACAACCTTTGGCGTTGGGGAATTGGTGAGCAACTCAAGCTTGTTCAACCCCAAAGAGCTTAAGATTTGCGCGCCAAGCCCGTACTGACGCAGGGTTTGCGGCGACGCGTCGTGATCCGCATCAAGTTTCATCGCCGTGTCGCGTAGCAAGACAACAACGCCGCGCCCTTCGACGGCAACTGCCTCCATTGCGTGACCAAACTCAGCGGCACGGCCCTTTGGGCCAGTGCCGATCACGTCCTGCATCGGATCCATTGCGTGCATTCGGGTCAACACGGGTGCATCACCGGAAATGTCACCCTTGATCATCACGATATGCTCTGCTCCTTGGGTTTCATCCGCGTAAATGCGCATTTGCCATTCGCCACCAAATTCTGACGAGATTGTCTCTTCAGCGCGGACTTTAACAAGATTGTCGTGCCGTCTTCGGTATGCGATGAGATCGCTGATCGTACCAATCTTTAGGCCATGTTTCTGTGCGAATTTCACCAATTCTGGCAGACGCGACATGGTGCCGTCTTCACTCATGATTTCGCAGATCACGCCAGACGCGTTCAAGCCGGCAAGACGGGATACATCAACAGCCGCTTCGGTGTGGCCCGCGCGAACAAGAACACCACCATTGCGAGCTTTCAAAGGAAATACGTGGCCCGGCGTTGCTATATCTGCGGCTCCTTTGCCCGCATCAATTGCCACCGCGACAGTGCGCGCGCGATCATGGGCAGAAATGCCTGTGGTGACGCCCTCACGCGCTTCGATAGAAATCGTGAAGGCAGTTTCATGGCGCGAAGAATTGTTCGTGCTCATCAGCTCAAGCCCAAGCGCTTCAATCCGCTCACCGGGCAGCGCGAGGCAGATCAAGCCGCGACCATGCGTGGCCATAAAATTGATCGCTTCGGGCGTAGCCATTTGCGCTGGGATCACCAAATCGCCTTCATTCTCGCGATCCTCGTGATCAACAAGGATAAACATACGACCGTTGCGCGCATCCTCGATAATCTCTTGCGCGGAAGAGATCGCGTCGCGCCAGTTTTCTTCAACGGGTCCAGGTTTTTCAAAGCTCATGGCCGTGCCTTTCATTCTATAACCTCGCAAATAGCCGATGCACCGCTGCAAGGCCAGTCTCACAAAGCGTCAATCGAAGATATCCTCAACCAAGTCTTTGGCTTCTTCATAAAGCCATTTCAATGAGGATTTGCGGCGCTTCTTCTTTTTCGGGTTTTTGAAGCTTTTGGGCACGGCCTTGTGAGAGATTGTAGGCTTTCGTTCATTTTGCGGCTGCCGTTCTGGTTTTGGCTCTAAAGGCAACCACTTCATCACTTGAATAGGCGCACCGCAAGACCCGCAGCTGAGTTCATGACTTACCTTGCCGCGCAGCACTAAGACCGCGGGCGCACCACAATAAAATCAGGTCGTGATCTTCGTCGGATAGCTCCCAGGATGATCTTTCCTGATTAAAGCGTGAACCGCGCTAGGTGCGCTCATTTTTGCTTAGGATCTCAGCCTCTTTCGCTCTTAGGGTAGGCCATTGATTAAGAAATTTAAGAGGATCTAGAATGATATCTCCACTTGCCAAATTTATGCCTGTTTCTAAAGCTCCACCCGACATGCGCGCGCATGCGTTTGAAAAAGTCTCACGCGCCATCGGCTTTGTTGCCATCGCCTTACCTCTGGTCTGTTTGATCGCGGGCGTGATCCGCTTCATCCCTCCCAACGATTTGCAAAACTCGATCTCACACTTCTATTACATCCACTTTTTGGGCGACTTCTTCGTGGGATGTCTGATTTTCAACGGAATCTTGCTATTGTTTATGTTTCACACGAATGGCGTCCCTGTTCCGGGCTGGCAAAACTTAAGCAGCCGCGAGAGCCTGATGATGCGTTTTGCTGGCGTCTCCTCGATCATGATCGCGTTGTTTCCCACGGGTGGGCCGAGCGATAGCTAAAAAAAATCTGAATTAATCCGCGTTTTCACGCAGTTCACCAAAGATCCCTTGCAGGCCGGCGAACCGATTGCCAAAAGCACCCCTGAGTTCGATTTTCAAAGCCTACATTGGCTACTGGATCTCTATTGGCACCAAGTCTTCGCGGGTGTGATGTTCGCGATCCTAGCGTATTTCACCTATTGCGTCTTCACGCGCGTACACATGGATTCGTCTAGGCTGGAGGGAGATGAACTCACCCCGCAAAAGCTCAAGCGCAATCGCTACTATCGTTTTTTCGGCATTGTCATCGCGTTTTGCATCGTTGGCCTTGTCATTGGTGTCTTTGGCCTCGTGATCCCACTAGACACATGGGATCATTACAACGCAACATTCGCACTTGAAGCCTTCGCATTGTTAGCCTTCGGCTTTGCGTGGCTTATCAAAGGGCGGTACTTCACGTCCCTAAACGACTAGCGCGGCAGACTGGCGTATAGCGCAACAGCGGCGGCGTTTGACACATTGAGAGATCCAAAGGCCCCCGCAAATTCGACCTTCACGAGTGCATCTACGGTGTCTTTGGTCTTCTCGCGCAAGCCCGGTCCCTCCGCACCCATGACCAGCGCGATGGGGCGATCGCGTTTACCCTCAAGGTATGCGTCAATCGTTTGCTCTGCCTCGCCATCAAGGCCGATCACGAGGTAGCCCATTTTCTGCAAGCTTTCGATGCTTTCGGCCAAATTGCGAATGCGCAAATAAGGTTGACGCTCCAACGCACCGCTCGCGGTTTTAGCCAACGCACCCGTTTCTGGCGCAGAGCCGCGATGCGTTCCGATCACAGCAGACGCGCCGAACACCTCCGCGGACCGCAGGATTGCGCCCACATTATGCGGGTCTGTGACGCGATCCAAAAGCACCGCGCGCGGAACGGCCGCAGTACCGCCAATGCAAACCTCCTCTAGACGCCCCCAAGTCAACGGCTTCACTTCCAATGCGGCCCCTTGATGCACAGATTGCGGATCAAGGGGCGCGTTGAACTTGCGCGGCTCGCACATCTCCGGCTCCAGCTCCGAAAATGCAATCGCTTCGCTCAGCTTATCCATAGCGTTTCGCGTAACGACAAGTTTCAGCTTGGTGCGCTCAGGATTCATCAAAGCATCGCGCACCGCGTGCAACCCGAAGAGCCAAACTGTCTCCGCATCAGCCGCTTTCTTATCTTGTTCTTTTTTAACGACCCACTTTGGTTTTTTCATCGTCTTCGTCCTTTTGGCGCGGCTTCACCCCTGCTCTATCGAAAAGACCTGACATCGCAAGAGTTTTTCGGCTTGACGCACATAAGGGCCGCTAGTAATCACCCGCTCACGCTTCGAGTTTTCTCGCGGCAGTGGGCGACAGGCCGCAAGGTGTGGCAGGGGACTGTAACTCCCTCGCGGAGACGCACGCCTGGTTCGATTCCAGGGTCGCCCACCATTTTCTAAGAATTTGATATTACTAGACAATGGATGCATCAATGTACCGAAAAGCACTTCCCAGGTAACGTGTAGTGAGCTCGCAACGAAAGAGGGTATGTAAGCACAGAAGCTTGATAAAAGTTTCTTGTTACCCGTTACATGCCAAATACCTTCATTGCGACATACCGGACATTGGATGATTTCAATTGAAAAACCCGTCATGCGGACGAAGCAGCCCGAGCGGATTGTTAGGTCAGTGTCCGCTTTTCCAATACCCACAGGACAGGTCGTACACATTGCCAAGAGCAGTCGTTCGATTGAATTGCAAATAATCTGTCTGGACGAGTAGGACTGACCTTTGTGCAGAAGTCCAAGTCCCAATGCCTGCGTTCGCTGAGCATGTTGAAAGTAGCTCGGCCGGCTGACCCTACTCCACTTGGACAATTGCGTCTTCCCATTCGCGGATGAATGCTTCTCGTTTCATTTGATCCAGATAAGTCAACAAAGCAGGGTCCAGATTGATGGTCCGTTGTGCTTGAAAGTCATGGGACCCCGCCAGCGGTGGCAGCGGGAAAATAACCGGATCGCCGATTGATTGAAGATTCAAGAGGTGGCGAACAAAGCTATCGGCGAGTTGCGGGTTTGGCGCGGTGGCGGACGCCATAATTGTCCGCATCATCGTTGTCGGGAACTCAGACGGCAGAATGACTATCAGATCATCGGATGTTTCGGCTTGTGCCTTTGCGTAACTTCCCAAGACATTATAGGCCATGATCAAATCGCCCGACTGCAGGTCATCGATCATCTGACCTGAACAACAGTATAGTTTGGTGCCAACGCGACCCATCACTTCTGTCAAACGCCAATAGGTTTCTGTGGCACGCGCATCCTGTGTCGCAAACAAATAGCCTAAGCCAGATTGCCGTACATCATATGTCCCAACTCGTTCCTGAAACCGGTCTGGGTGGTCGCGCATTAACTGGATTAGATCCTGTCGGCTGCTTGGAACGGGCAGATCATCAAAGGCTTGGCGATTGATGACAATGGCAGCAGGTTCGGACGTGAATGCAAACAGGCTGTTGTGCCACTGCGCCCATTCCGGGTGGTCAACGTACACGACCGATGACGAAAATCCATCGTTTGCCAGCTTAAGCTGTAGGTCCATGGCGCTTGAGATCACAATATCAAACTGATCGGGTGCGCTACGAAACAACTGATCTAGGTCCACGGTTCCGGTGACAAGATATTCAACGGAGGTGTTTGATGTGCTCGCAATGAAGTCCTCAATGATCGGCGCGAAGAACGACGTGTCTGTGCTGGACAGTATGCGGAGTGGTGGCGCGTTGGGCGTCCCAAAAACCTGCCTGTCTTCCCACTCCTGCGCGGCGACAGAAAACGGCAACAAGAACGCCATTATAAATACAAGGTAACGCATGCGCCGCCCTCCGCCGTGTTGGTCAAGATCATCTCGCCGCCATGCGCGATAGCAACCTCATGTGCAATCGTGAGGCCAAGCCCCGACCCGACCTTATTGTCCATGTCTTTGCCGCGCACGAACCGCCCCGAGAGCGTTTGAATTTCGTCTGAGGCGAATCCCTGCCCTTCATCGATAATACTGACGGACAGACGTGCGGCTTTCGATATTCGCACGGTGACACCTGTTTCTACAGGCGCATATTTCAGGGCATTGTCGATGAGATTGCGCAGCGCGTTTTGTAGTAAGATTGCATCGCCCTGAAGAGTCGCAGGGCCGTCAATTTCCATTGTGATTGAAATGTCTTTCATTTCGGCGACGGGTGACATGCTTTGGCCAAGATCGCGCAACAGATCGGCCAGATCGACCTGCGACATCTCAAGGTTTTCGGCGCGGAACGTCACCATCGCATGATCCAATAATTGGCCCGCAGCACGGCTACTTTCGTCAATCGCGCGCACCATGGCTTGCAAAGACTTTCGGTTCTCCACCTGTTCCACGCGCTGCAATGTCGCTTCGGCATGTGACCGCACCGTCGCGAGCGGCGTGCGAATGCGGTGCGCAGCTTCTGCGATAAAATCTTCAGATTGGGCCAACGTATGGTCCAGTCTCGACATGAGCCTGTTCAACGACCCGACCAATGGGGCCATTTCGGATGGCACGGGTTGGGTCACAGGGCTCAGATCTTGGGGGCCGCGCCGCGTTACGGATGTCGTCAGGCGGTGCATTTGGCCACTTGTGGTCGACGCCGCCCAGATCGCCAGTGCAGATACCAGCATGAAGAACCCAAGACCCAGCAAAACGATATTGCGCGATATCGCATTCAATGTGTCCGACAAGGCATCTTGCGTTTGAGCAATGGAAACAGATACCGTTCGCGGGCCATCCGTTCCGGTCAATATCCGCACACCTGTCGCGACACGCACTTGATCCCCGTTGAAAGACGTCGTTTCGAAATAGGCGTCACCGGCTGACAAACCACTCTGCGGCACAAGCCAGTCGTAGCCAGACAACAAGGTCGCCCCTTCGTGAATCGCGTAAAAAACGCGATCGTCTGCTGCGGTGTTGAGCATCGAAAGGGATGAATAGGGAAAGTCCAACGTCACGCGGCCCTCGCGTATCACGGCAGTATCCAGCACTGATGCCATCGACGCATTCAGGATGTTGTCTTGGCCTTGCTGGGCGACTTGGG
The DNA here is from genome assembly GCA_000156115.1 of Rhodobacteraceae bacterium HTCC2083. Lineage (GTDB taxonomy): Bacteria > Pseudomonadota > Alphaproteobacteria > Rhodobacterales > Rhodobacteraceae > Planktotalea. Next base: position 2,310,402 of record DS995276.1, on the reverse strand, counting down.
CTGCAAGCGCCCGCACGACAAGAAACAAGATCACAGCCAACAAAGCCGCCCCACCAGTTAAGATTAGGGCGAGCCGTCTGCGCAGCGATCCTGAGACGTTTACGTCAGCCATCATAATCCAGCCTATACCCCAGCCCTCGAAGGGTCACGATCTGCACATTGGACCCTTCAATGTGCTTTCTCAGGCGCCCGATATAGACTTCGATCGCATTTTCAGACACGTCGTCATCATAAGAAAACAGACGGTCCACAAGCTTTTGTTTGGAGAAAACCTGCCCCTTTGAACCGATGAGCAGCTCAAGCAATCGAAGCTCACGATTGCGCAGATTGATGCAGTTTCCGTTCACGTTCAACAGCCCAGAGACTGCATCGAATTCGACGTCACCAATCGTCTGTGCCGATTGAGCAGACCCCGCATTTCGACGCAACACGGCACGGCAACGGGCCTGCAACTCCGCGTGATCGAATGGCTTCGTCAGGTAGTCATCCGCCCCCAAATCAAGCAAACTGATTCTATCAGACACCTGACTTCGCGCCGTCAAAACGATCACTGGGGTGAGGTTTTTGCGCGCACGATGCTGTTTCAAAAAGCTTCGTCCATCCCCGTCCGGCAACATGATATCCAGCAAGATCAGGTCATAGTCACCCGTATCAACAAAAGCGCTTGCTTCTGCAATTTTTGCAGCGTGATCAACCGTGTGGCCGTCCAAACGGATACGCGATGCAACCGCATCGGCTAGCTCCAAATTGTCTTCGACTAGAAGGTATTTCATCGCAGGCCTTTGCCTTTTCTTGGCGCGTGACAGGTTTGTGTCAGGTTGCCGTGATTGAGTTCGCCCAGAATGGCCGTGAGGAAAACGGCTATCAAATGGGAGAGTAAAATGACAACATTGAAAATGGGCCCCCGTGGCTTCAAACGCGCCCTGATCGCGACAGCGGTTGCAACACTTGGCCTTGGCACACCTGCCTTTGCGGACGGTCACCAAGTGCTCGACGAAATCCACTTCATCATTCCTGGCGGCGCTGGTGGCGGCTGGGATGGCACTGCACGTGGCACTGGCGAAGCGCTGACAGAAGCGGGCCTTGTAGGCACTGCGTCTTATGAAAACATGTCCGGTGGCGGCGGTGGCGTGGCAATCGGCTACATGATCGAAAACGCCGAAAGCCTTGAGGGCACACTGATGGTCAATTCGACCCCAATCGTGATCCGTTCGTTGACAGGCGTTTTCCCGCACAACTTCCGTGACCTTACATTGGTTGCAGGCACCATCGGTGATTACGCAGCGGTTGTTGTTCCAGCCGATAGCGACGTGTCCAACATGGAAGATTTCTTGGCCGTGTATGACGCTGACCCAGCAGGCACACCCATCGGTGGCGGTTCTGTTCCGGGCGGCATGGACCACCTCGTTGCAGCCATGGTCATGGAAGCATCCGGTCGTGACGCGCTTGGCGTGAACTACATTCCTTACGATGCTGGCGGTACCGCCATGGCAGCCCTGCTGTCTGGTGAAATTAAAGCACTGTCCACTGGCTTCTCTGAAGCGGTCGATCTGGCGAACCAAGGCGAAGTCAAAATTATTGGCGTCACATCAGATGCGCGTGTTGACGCCGCACCAGATGCGATGACCATGATGGAACAGGGCATCGACACTACATTTGTCAACTGGCGCGGCTTCTTTGGCGCACCGGGCATGTCGGATGAAAAGCTGGCTCAGTATCAGGCCGCAATTGCAGCGATGTATGACACGGATGAATGGGAAGCTGTGCGCGCGCGCAACGGTTGGGTCAACATCCATAACCCGGGCGATGATTTCCGCACGTTCCTTGAAGAGCAGGAAACAGTCATTGGCGATCTGATGACGAAGCTTGGCTTCCTCTAAGACACACAAACCTGACACGTGGTGGAGCGGGAAACTGCTCCGCCTCTTCTGAATACGAATTGGGGGAATAGGCTCATGGCCTTGGATCGTTGGATCGCTCTTGTCCTGTTGAGCATCTTTATTGTTTATGGCTATACAGCATGGTTCACGATGGACGGCGGCCTTGCACCGTTCATGCGTCGTAACCCAATCTGGCCCAGCACCTTTCCCAAAGTCCTGTCCATCTTGGGCATCGCAGCCTCGATCATCATTTTGTTTGGACTTGAGAAAAGCGAAGAAAAGATAGGCGAGATCGACCATCGCCGTCTTGGTGACTACTTCCTAGGCCAAGCCGTGTTGCTTCTCGGCCTTATGGTCGTCTATGCGCTATGTCTGCGCCCCCTTGGATTTCTGTTTTCTTCCTCGGCGTTTTTGATCATCGGTTCGTTCATTCTGGGTGAACGTAAGTGGCATATCATGATCTCTGTGGCACTGATCGCCACGGCATCTGTCTGGTACCTCGTGCAAGAAGTGCTCGGCATCTTCTTGCGTCCCCTGCCAATGTTTATGGGGGTCTAAGCGATGCTCGAAGGTATACTGATTGGTCTTCAAACGGCTCTATCCTTACAAAACCTTTTGGTCGTCATTGGCGGCTGTCTGATCGGCACATTCATCGGCATGTTGCCGGGTCTCGGCCCGATGTCGATCATCGCGATCATGATCCCTGTCGCGATTACAATGGGCGATCCATCCGCTGCATTGATCTTGCTTGCAGGCGTCTACTACGGCGCGATCTTTGGCGGATCGACGTCATCAATATTGCTCAATGCACCTGGCGTTGCGGGCACCGTGGCCTCGTCCTTTGACGGCTATCCAATGGCGCGCCAAGGCAAGGCTGGCAAAGCCTTGACAATTGCCGCTATCGCCAGTTTCGCAGGCGGCACGATTGGCGCGATCCTTTTGATGATTTTTGCGCCAATGTTGTCGTCCGTCGCACTGTTGTTCCATTCCGCCGAATACTTCGCCCTCATGGTCGTCGGCCTGTCTGCTATCGCGGCTTTTGCTGGCCCCGGTCAGGTGACCAAAGCGCTGCTGATGACCGTCCTTGGGCTTATCATGGCGACGGTTGGCGAAGGGGCATTGTTCAATCTGCCACGCTTCACGGCAGGCATCATGGATCTGCAATCGGGCTTTGGGTTTATCACTTTGGCCATGGCCATATTCGCCTTGCCAGAAGCCATCTTCCTTGTCCTCAAACCCAAGAACCTTGGCGATGATGGGGGCGAAATCAAAGATCTGCGCATTACCCGCGCCGAAGCCCGCGCCATCGCACCCGTCATCGGCCGCCAGTCTATTCAGGGTTTCTTTATTGGCGTCTTACCCGGTGCGGGTGCCACCATCGCATCGTTCCTTGGCTATGCCGTAGAACGCAACATCGCACCGAAGCACGAACAAGGTGAATTCGGAAAAGGGTCGATCAAGGGACTCGCGGCACCAGAAACCGCAAACAACGCGGCCTGCACTGGATCCTTCGTGCCGCTGTTGACGCTGGGCATCCCCGGCTCTGGCACCACGGCAATCCTGCTCGGCGCTTTGATTGCACTCAACGTGACTCCCGGTCCGCGCCTTATGGTAGACGAGCCACAAATTTTCTGGGCCGTCATTATGTCCATGTTCATTGGTAATCTCGTGCTGTTGATCCTGAACCTGCCCTTGATCCCATACATCGCCAAACTTCTGGCGATTCCGCGCAAATTCCTTATCCCGTTCATCCTGTTCTTCACGCTGATGGGGGCTTACATCGGCCAGAACAACGCGACGGAGCTGTTGATGTTAGTGGGCTTCGGCATCTTCGGGATTGCGTTGAAATTTGCCAACTATCCGTTGCCGCCGCTGCTGATCGGGTTCATCTTGGGCGGCATGATGGAGGACAACTTCTCCCGCTCGATGCAGCTCTATGGTGGCGTGTCGTTCATCCTTGAACGGCCCATGACATTTGGCCTGTTGGTCATCGCGGCGTGCTTGATCATCGTTCCGGTCCTGAGGACACGTTTAGCCAAGTAATTTCAGGCATAGGGGACATGCTCCAGCAGCGGCCCGGGCGCTATTTTGAGAGCAAGAACGAACGTCTGCCCTGTGCGGTGTCCCTCTAGCGGACTTTAGTTTCGACATCGCAATTTAGCAGAATGGGCTCGAAGCATGCGTAATTGGGCTACCCTCTATTCTGAGGTCGAGCTCCCGATAGGATCACAGGATATCTGTGAACAAGGGAGATAGAAGATGGAATATTTTGCCGGAATAGACGTATCGCTGCGATCCTGTGCGCTTTGCATTGTTGATGGCAAGGGAAACGTGCTGCTTGAACGAGAGCTGCCTTGTGAGGTCAGCGACATCGCTGAATGCCTTCGCGCATTTCCCTATCCGATTGAACGGGTTGGTTTTGAGGCTGGTACGATGAGTCAGCATCTGTTCTTTGGCCTGACCAAAGTAGGGTTTGACGTCGTTTGTATGGAGGCGCGTCAGGTCAATGCCGCGCTTTCAGCAATGCGCAACAAGACAGACAAGAATGACGCACGCGGCATTGCTCAAGTCCTACGCACCGGCTGGTTCAGCCCTGTTCACATGAAGAGCCGCGAAGCGCATGGCGTCCGTGCCTTGCTGAGCACCCGCAAAGCGCTTCTGAAGAAGACGATGGATCTTGCCAATGAGGTTCGTGGGCTGTTGAAGGTTTTTGGTATTCGCCTCCCAATGACCGTGAAGCACGGCAGCTTCGACGGTGTCGTGCGACCGTTGATCGAGATGGACGAGGTTTTGGTCCATGCTTTGGTGCCGCTGTTGGATGCACGCGTCGCCCTGTACGAACACTTTTTGGAGCTAGATCGCAGGGTCAAACGCGCCGCCAGCCAAGATGAGGTTTGCATGCGGATGATGACGGTGCCAGGCGTCGGACCAATTGCATCTCTCACCTTCAAAGCGGCTGTCGATGATCCGACGCGCTTCAAACGGTCACGGACTGTTGGTGCGCATTTTGGTCTGACACCGCGACGCTACCAGTCTGGTGAACATGACAATCCTGGCCGCATATCGAAAGCTGGGGATCGAGATGTACGCGCAACTTTGTACGCTGCAGCCAACGCTTTGCTTATGCGTACGATGGCGGGGTCCCAGATCAAGTCATGGGGCATGCGTCTGGTGCGCACCAAAGGGCGTCGTCGCGCTGTTGTTGCCGTCGCCCGCAAACTCGCCGTCTTGCTCCACAGGATGTGGACGGATGGCACCGAATTCCGTCAGGAGAACGTAGGAGGCATGGCATGATCTGAACAGCCGGGCCCCAATCCTGACGGGGTCGTCCCTCACCGGACGAGGTTCGTGGAAGAAGCCGAAAATGTCTGCTGCGCATCTTGAAGCGCGTCTCAAAGCAAGGCTCTCCGCGTCCGATCCGACATATGCGTGCAGCGGTGCCAACACGGCATCAACCAGACTGCGAAGAGAAGCGTGACCCGGATGAGTGACAATGACCCGAAAGAAAGAAGGAAAATGAGCTTGACCCAAACACCCAATTAGAGAAGGAGACTTTCATCCCGCCAAACAAACAGGCCCCGCAGGATCGCACCAATGCGGCCTTTCTCAATTTCTAAAGCGTTAAAGCTTAGTCGCCAGACTTCGGAGACGCGCCGCTATGAGAAGAACCGTACTGCTTAGCTGCCTCCTTCTCGTCTGCTCTCAGCTCACTTATGTCTGCTCTGCGGACAAAGCCGACCTTCGGTTCTTTTGATTCAAGGGCCGCTTTCCGAAACTAAGAGCCCATTCTTAAATTTTTTGCTGGTCTTGGGCGATAGCAATCCAGGTGGCCCCACTAATCTTTGCCGCGCTACAAAGGATACAGGTCACTCCGGCGATCATTGAGATGGGAAAGCGAACTGCGTATGTGCGCAATGGTTTCTTTCGAAATATCGGCAATCATCAATTCTTCGTTTCGGCCCGCTCGGGCAACATCATTGCCATCAGGTCCTACCACGCAAGATAACCCGCAGTATTCGAACGCGCCCTCACGGCCTACACGGTTGGCATAGGCGACGTAGATCTCGTTCTCTTCTGCGCGGGCCGGGACGACACGTGTCGCAATACCGACGTAGGGTAGCATGTTTGCCGTAGGGACCAGAACGATGTCAGCGCCTGCGAGCGCATACGCTCGGACAAGTTCGGGGAATTCGACGTCATAACAGATCGCAAACCCCACCGACCAATCGCCAAACTGCACAAGCGGGCACAGGGTATCCGCTGGACTGAACGCCGCGCGGTCCACGTCCCCGAACAAATGCGCCTTGCGGCAAATTGAAAGCACTGAGCCGGCGGCATCAATGATCACTGCTGCATTGAATACCTGTTCACCGTCAAGTTCGGGAAACCCGCAAACCACGCCGATGCGGTGGTGTTTGGCCATGTCGCGAAGGGTCTGGATCATCGGGCCATCGCACGGTTCGGCCAGCTTACGGATGCGATCTGCACCGATGTTATATCCAGTGAGCGCCATTTCGGGGAAGATAATCAGGTCGGCGTTCCCTGATTTTGCGTCCGCGCAGGCTTGATCGAACAAGGCTGCGTTTTCGGTCACGCTTCGATCAACGGAGTTCATTTGAAAAATGGCAAGTTTCATGATGTCCTCGGCGGGAGAGTGCGATAGGGGCCGGTCGCTTCAAATGCACTGGCCAAGGAGAGCAGATCGGTGTCAGAATAGGCACGTCCTGCAAAGGTTAGACCGACAGGCATATGAATGTCTGCCATCGTGCCCATTGGAACGGTGACTGTCGGAATGCCAAGGTGGCGGATGGCAAGATTGCCATTGGCGACCCAAACACCATTGCGCCATGCGATATCTGCCGAAGTCGGATTACTCTCAGCGTCCGCAGGACCAACATCCGCGACAGCGGGGAACACCACGGCGTCAATCGCGTGCTCATCCATCCACTCCTCAAGGTCTATGCGCCGCGTCTTCTCAAGCCCGCGCAGCCCTTCGGAGAGGGTTGGAATGTCGAGGAAGTCATCGCGCGGGTTCGTGCGCGCATGGGCGGGATAATCGGCGATGTCGCCCTCAAAGCCTTTGTAGCGGTCAGCGAGGCTGCCATCGGGTTGAGGGAATATCTGTGACCCATCAACAGCAGCCAAGCTATTGAGCGTCGGATCTGCGTTGGTTTTCAAAAAATCATCCCAAGCCCAGACCGATAGATCCGTGATTTCATGGTGAAGATAATCGGCGGGAAGGATGCCGCGCGTGACAAAGTTGGGCGTGCCTTCGTAATTGGTGACAACGGGAAAATCGACAATCACGACCTCTGCACCCGCCTTTTCAAGGACGGAGCGAGCCTCGTGCCACAGGTCAATAATGGATGCGCGTGTTTCGATGCGTTTGCCTGTTGGGCCGCCAATGCCTGCGCAGCTCTCACCTGCAGAGGCATTGATATATATCGCTGGCACGCCTAACCGTTTTCCAGCCAGCGATCCATTGGTCAACTCTTGGTAAGACGGGGGTCTCACTTGTGCTACCGAAGGCAAAGACACCCACGGCTGGCAGCGCCAAAAGTCGCCGCGTGTGTCGGGATCGTCGTGGACCAAAACATCCAGAACCTCCAACATATCCGCCATGGTACGCGTGTGAGGGACGACCACGTCCATAGTCGGCACCAATGGCCAATTGCCCCGCACCGATATGATGCCACGGCTTGGCGTATAAGCGCACAGCGCGTTGTTGGATGCGGGCGCGCGACCACTGGACCAAGTTTCTTCGCCCAAGCCGAATGCAGCAAAGCTGGCGGCTGTTGCTGTCCCCGAACCGTTGGACGACCCTGAGGCAAAGGCCGCCGTCAGATAATCAGGATTATATGGTGATTCAGCACGTCCGTAGAGGCCCCGTTGCATGCCGCCATTTGCCATAGGCGGCATGTTGGTGAGCCCCAAAAGGATCGCGCCGGCGTTGCGCAGTTGCGCAATTGCAAAGGCATCATCCATCGCAATCAGATTGGCGAATGCGGGCGAGCCTGCGGCTACGGTCATGCCTTTGACCTTGTAACTGTTTTTGGCGGTGTAGGGGATACCATCCAAGGGCCCGCGTGTTTCACCCTTAGCCCTGCGCGCATCACTGGCCTTGGCCTCAGCCAAGGCACCAGGATTTAAGACAGGAACGGCATTCAAACAGGGACCGTTTTTGTCGAAAGCGTCAATGCGATCAAGGTAGGCTTGCACAAGGCTGACACTGGTGATGTCGCCTCGCTCAAAAGCGGCGCGGAGATCGGCGATTGTGGCCTCTACGACATTCAAGATACGCTCTCAAAGCCTTGGAGCACATTCACAGTGTTCACACCGATTTCGGCAATATCATAACCGCCTTCCATCACGAACAAGGTCGGAAGATGAAGCGATCCGATGTCTGCGCCGTAGGTGGTGAAATCGTCCGATTTGAGTTTGAAGAAACTGATCGGATCCGTCTCGAAAGTGTCTACACCCAGCGAGATAATCAGCACATCGGGGGCATATTCCGCGATCTTTGCCAAGGCTTTGATCAAGGCGGCCCGCCATGTTGGAAAATCGGTGCCCGGAGGCATGGGGTAGTTGACGGTGTAGCCTTTGCCCACTCCGATGCCCATTTCATCTGCGTGACCTAGAAAATGCGGGAAGGCCTCCAAAGGGTCGCCGTGAAGTGAGATGAACAGCACGTCATCGCGCTCATAGAAGATGTCTTGCGTGCCATTGCCATGATGAAAGTCAACATCAAGGATCGCAACGCGTTTGCTTCCTGTGTCCAGAAAATGCTGCGCGGCGACCGCGGCGTTGTTGATAAAGCAATAGCCGCCATACATGTCGATTGCCGCATGATGGCCGGGTGGACGGCAGAGGGAAAAAACTGCTTTCGCGCCGTCATTCAGGCGCTGCGCCCCCGTCAAGGCGACTTGCGCAGAGGCAAAGGACGCTTCCCACGTACCGTCAGAAATCGTAGTTTCACAAGCAAGGGCGTAGTAGCCAAGCCGCCCTTCAATATGTGTTGGGATGCGCTGCGTCATTCGCCGTGCAGGCCAAACTGTTGGCAGCGCTTCGCCTTTGAAACCCTCAGACTGCCATTCGTCCCATGCGACTTGGAGAAAGTCGATGAAGCCTTTGTCATGAATGGCGCGTATGGGGTCCAAACCGAAATCATCGGGTTCGCTGATGGAGCCAAGTCCAACGTCGCGTACGCGGCCAATGATGTATTCAGCGCGGGACGGGCGCTCAAACGGTTCGACAAACTCGCCACCGTGAAGTTCGGTTTTCGAATTCCTTAATTTATGGCGTTCTGTGAAAATTGTTTCCATGAGGTGCCCCGATAAGTAGAAAAAAGCGGCCCCAAACGAAGGGGCCGCCGGACAATAGACAAATGATGACTTAGTTTTTTAGGTTCGTCCAGATTTTGTCATAGACGGCTTGTGTGGCCTCATCACAAACAGCAACAAATGCGCCTGCTCCTGCCGTGGCTGGTGGATTGGATTCCGGCAATGTTGCCAGTTCCGGGTCAAGGAACTCTGCGGTGCCTGTCACTCCATTGCCGTAGCGCGCATAGTTGGAAACTGCGGCGATGTTCTCAGGTTCAAGCAAAAAGTCCATGAATTTGAGAGCGCTGTCACGGTTTGGAGCGTCTTTCAGTAGAACGACGTTGTCCATCCACACGACATAACCTTGGGTCGGAAATGCGTATGTGATGCTTGCGCGATCAGCGCGCGCTTTTGCGCTAAAACCATCATAGATCATGCCCACAGACACATCACCAGAAACCAACACCTCTTTTGCGGTGTCAGAGTTGAAGGATGCCCAGTGCGTTTTGGCCTCTTGCAACATGTCGTTCAGCGCGCTGAGCTGACCGCGATCATTAGAACACTGCGGGATGCCCATGTGCAATGAGGCCAGCGCCATCACTTCGCCTTGGCTGTCGAGCATGTTGATTTTACCAGACAATTCCGCAGGCGGGTGGAACAGGATGTCGGTTGTGTTGATGTCGCCGGCATAATCCTCTGTATTCACAGAGAACGATGTAGAGCCCCACTGGTAAGGGATCGAGTGTTTGCGACCCGGATCAAAGGCTGGATCCGCCCATGCTGGCGCAATGTTGCCTTCGTTAGCCAAATCGCCATCTGCGATGGTATCGAGCAGACCTTCTCCCGCCATTATCTGAACCATGTAATCTCCAGGCACTGCAACGTCATATGTGCCCATACCGCCCGCTTTTAGCGAAGCAAGCATCGCTTCGTTGGAGTCGTAAGTATCCATCGTGACGTTGATACCTGTTTCGGCAGTGAATTTCTCAATTAGCTCAGCTGGGATATACTCAAACCAATGGTACAAGACCAATTCGCCTTCGGCTGCTGCCGAGTTGGCCAGCAGCGCAAGCGCCATCGCTGATGTTGTGAGTAGTTTCATGTTGTTAACTCCCTATTGTTATTTAGTGTTGTCGAACTTCGAGACGAAGTAAGAAATGGTGACCATCACGATCGATAGGCTGAGAAGCATCGTAGAGATGGCCATGATATTGGGCTTTAGCCCTTGTTTCACCGAGCCAAAGATCGCCGTCGGGAGGGTTTCGATACCCGCTCCTTTGACAAAGTTGGTGATGATGAAATCGTCGAGGCTGACAATGAACGCCAGCAAAAAGCCCGAGATGATGCCAGGCATCATCAGGGGCAAAAGGATACGTTTGAATGCTTGTGCCTTGGTCGCATAAAGATCCATCGCAGCGTGTTCAAACGTGTCTTCAATCCCTTGCATTCGCGCTTGGATGGGGAGGTAGGCAAAGGGGATGCAAAACGCGATATGTGCGACAAGAATGGTCATGTAGCCGCGCGTGAACCCAATTGCATTAAAGAAGATAAGCGTCGCAACGGCGAGCACGATTTCAGGCACCATGATTGGCAGGGTGATCAGCCCCAGTGAAGGGGTGCGTAAACGATATTTTCCGCCCCGTACGATTGCTGTTGCCGCGGCTGTAGCGATGGCCGTGGCCGCCGTGGCAGCAATGGTTGCCATGGAAAACGAATTGATCGCGGCTTGTTGAAACTTTGCGCTTTCGGGTCCGATGAACACATCCGCGTACCAGCGCAGCGACCAGCCGCCCCATGCGGTGATCGATTCCGAGGCGTTAAACGAATATACCGTGACCACGATCAGCGGCGCATACAGAATGACCAAGCATAACAGGGTGATCGATCGAAATCCGGCGTAGGTTTTTACATCAGTATTCGCGCTCATGTCGTGGCTCCTGCGCGGCGTTGCTGGCTGGCGAAAATTATCAGCAAGACCAACACCATGCTCAGCAAGATCATGGATGCAGCGGCCCCAAACGGCCAGTTTCCAGCGTTACCTTTGAATTGTTCTTCGATCAGCGAGCCGATCATGAAATTCTTGGCTCCGCCCAGAAGATCAGGCGCAAGAAACGCCCCAAGGCTGGGCACAAAAACAAGGATGCAGCCTGCAATGACACCGGGTTTCACAGCGGGCAGCACGATGCGCCGCAAGGTCGTCCATTTGGTAGCGTAAAGATCGGCGGCGGCTTCGGACATGGTGAAATTATAGCGCTCAACCGCGGCATAAATTGGCAGAACCATAAACGGCAGATAGCTGTAGAACAAACCCAATTGCACGGCGATGTTGGTGTTCACGATTTGCAAAGGTTCACTGAGGATGCCAACATTAATAAGAAAGTCGTTCATTGGTCCTTCGTCGCGCAACAGGAACTTCATCGACACGGTGCGGATCAGCAAGTTTACCCAATAGGGAATGGTGATCAGAAACACCCAAATCGCGCGCGTTTTGGCGGGGCGTGTAGCAATATAATAAGCAGTCGGAAACCCGATGAGCAGCGATAGGATGGTCGCCAGACCTGCTTGCCAGATAGAACGCCAGAAGATTTCGATGTAGGTCCATTGCAGCGTTGGGTCGCTATCGCCAAAAAGCCCGCGGTCAAAGAAAAATTGATCATAGGCCGCAAGGGTAGGCTCCCAAATGACGCCGCCGCGAAATTCTTTGGTCAGGAACGAATAGATGACCATAACGCAAACGGGCGTAAAGACGAAAAAGCCCAGTACCAGCCATGACGGCATCAACAACCAGTTACGTGCCTGGTTGTAGGTATCAGACGCGGCAGAACCGCCAGTGGCCGCACCGCCCGCCATCAGTCGAGCAACAGGCGCGCAGCACCTGTTTCCATGGTCACAAATGCAGGGTTTCCCGGTTCAATCAGGCGTTTATTGCCGCGTTCGGTATTAGACGCGCGCACCGTGATTTTTGGACCGCCTTCCAGGTCAATCATCGTGGTGATGTCTGTGCCGATGTAGATATTCTCGGTTACCGTGCCTCTAAGACTTGTGCCATTGCCTGCTTCTTCGGACAGGATCAGACGTTCAGGGCGTACGGACAGGTGAACTTTTGCGCCAGTTTGAACACCATCAACGGCATCACACGCCAAGGCGTGCCCGCCACCGATATGACACTGGGCGCGACCATCGGCAATCTTGTCCACTGACACCTCAAGCAGGTTCGTGTCACCAATGAAGTCGGCCACAAACATGTTGCGGGGATGTTCGTAGATATCGCGCGGCCGGCCAAGTTGTTGCAACTCACCCGCAGACATCACCGCGATTCTATCTGACATGGTCAGGGCTTCTTCTTGGTCGTGGGTGACGAAAATGAAGGTAATCCCAGTCTCGCGCTGAATGTGTTTAAGCTCAATCTGCATAGCTTTACGCAATTTTAGATCGAGTGCAGACAAAGGCTCGTCCAGCAGTAAAACCTTTGGAGAAGGGGCAAGAGCGCGCGCAAGCGCCACGCGTTGTTGTTGGCCGCCCGACAGTTGCGCAGGCTTGCGTTTGGCGAACTGGGACAGGTGTACCAGCTCCAACATCTCGGCGGCACGTTTGGCGGCGTCTTTGCGCGAACTTCCTTTCATTTCAAGACCGAAACCGACGTTCTCTAGGATCGTCATGTGCGGGAAAAGCGCGTAGTTTTGAAAGACGGTGTTCACAGGACGTTTGTGGGGCGGCAAAGTTTCAATTTCATCGCCAAACAGAAAAATCCCACCTTCGGTGACATCCTCAAAGCCTGCGATCATCCGCAAAAGCGTCGTCTTGCCGCAACCAGATGGCCCCAAAAGTGTAAAGAATTCATTGTCACGAATCCCGAGAGAAATTTTTTGCAACGCAGTGAAATCACCATAGCGCTTGACAGCATCGCGCACGTCGATTGCGATTTCTGCGGTGTCGTTCATTGATTGTCCCCCTAGGTCAAAAAGAGGCTAACGCGCTCATTCATAGGTTGTCACCACGCAAATATCGAAGGTTAACTTAGGCGTTTCCTACTTGGCGAAGAAAAATCTTAGTCAAACCCTAATCAAGGGTAATGCAGACTGTTCTTTTCTCGTGCTGCACAAACGGCAATCTTTAGACTAACTCTTGGAGGGACTTCGAATGTCAGTTGAAAAGATCGACACGCTCGTCGTGGGTGCGGGACAGGCAGGCATCGCGCTGTGTGAGCATCTCGGCCAACAAGGCGTGCCGTTTCTGGTGCTTGAGAAAAGCCGCATCGCCGAAGCCTGGCGCACATCCCGTTGGGATGCTTTGGTCACGAATGGCCCCGTGTGGCATGATCGGTTCCCAAACCTTGAATTCATTGGAAATGCGCCGGACGCATTTGTCGGCAAGGACCGCGTAGCGGACTACATCGAAAAATACGCCGATATGGTGAATGCACCAGTGCGCACAGGCATCGAGGTGCTGAGCGCTAGGCCGTTCAAAGATCGCGCGGGCTTTCACGTTGAGACCAGCGATGGCGTGATCGAAGCCATGCGGATCGTGTCTGCGACTGGTGCTTTCCAGCATCCGGTTATTCCGCCAATTGTGCCCAAAGATGCTAGCGTGCACCAAATGCACTCTGCCGAATACCGCAATCCCGATCAGCTTGCCGATGGGGCCGTTATGGTCGTGGGCGCTGGGTCTTCGGGTGCGCAAATCGCAGATGAATTGAACCGTGCAGGGCGAAAGGTCTTTCTGTCTGTCGGCCCGCATGATCGTCCGCCGCGCAGGTATCGCGGACGCGATTTTGTTTGGTGGCTTGGCGTTTTGGGCCTGTGGGATATGGCTGCGCAAAAACCAGGGACCGAACATGTCACGATTTCTGTCAGCGGGGCATACGGCGGGCATACGATGGATTTTCGCCGTCTCGCGGGTGAAGGCGTCACGTTGCTTGGCATGGCGAACACCTATGAAAACGGCGCATTAACCTTCGCGGATGACGTTCGCAAGAATGTTGATGCAGGGGATGCCAATTACAACCAGTTGCTAGACGATGCGGATGCCTACGTTGCGGCCATGGGGCTTGATCTGCCGCTTGATCCTGACGCACGCGCTGTATTCCCTGAACCTGCCAGCCTGACTGATCCGATTGATAGTTTGGATTTTGCCGCTGAAGGCATCACCACAATCATCTGGGCGACCGGATATAAACAGGACTTTGGCTGGCTCAAAGCGGATGCATTTGACGACAAGGGCGCGCCAATCCATCAACGCGGTGTGTCCAAGGAACCGGGCCTCTATTTTCTTGGCCTGCCGTGGCAATCGCGCCGTGGATCGACGTTTCTATGGGGCGTTTGGCATGATGCCAAGTTTGTCGCTGATCAGATTGCGATTCAACGAGCTTACGCCGACTATGACGGACAAGCTGCGGTCATCCCTGCGGCGGCCGAATAACACAAATCGAACGGAGGCCCGATGGCGCATACTCGCATTCGTAAATTCAACACCAGCGATACGTATCCAGAACAAAACCTCGACAATGATCTTTGTCAGGCTGTGGTTACGCAAGGCGGCAAAACGGTTTGGCTGCGCGGACAATGCCCGCAAAACCTGGATGACGCTGTGAATATCACAAGCAATGATCCGGTTGAGCAGACCCACAAGGTCATGCAAAACATCCGCCAGCTCATCCAAGAAGCGGGGGGCGACATGCAGCATTTGGTCAAAATTGTGGTCTACATTACCGACGTGCGCCACCGTGAGGCTGTTTACCGCACCATTGGTAAATACATCAAAGGCGTGCATCCTGTCTCCACAGGTTTGGTGGTGCAGGCCTTGGCGCGCCCTGAATGGCTGGTTGAAATCGATGGCACTGCGGTGATCCCTCAATGACGTTTTCATTGGTGGCGCGCTGCGTCGAGACTGGCATGTTTGGGTTGGCAATATCGTCTTCATCCCCAGCCGTTGCCGCACGCTGTGCCTATGCGCGCGCAGGCGTTGGCGCAGTTACGTCACAAAATGTGACCGATCCAACTTTAGGGCCGCTGGCTCTGGACCTGATGCAAGGTGGTATGACTGCGGCCGAGGCGATTGCCGGTGTGCGCGATCTGGGCAGGTTCATCGAATATCGTCAGGTGTTGGCGGTAGACAAAACCGGCGCAACAGCGATCCATTCTGGCCCTAAATCGCTTGGCATCTGGACGCATGCTCAGGGGCCCGATGTTGCTTCTGGCGGAAATATGCTGGCGAATGATGGTGTGCCGCAAGCCGTCGTGGACGGGTTTTTGGCAAGTACTGGCCATCTTGGCGATCGCTTGATTGCTTCAATGCGCGCAGGTCTGGCTGCGGGTGGCGAGGCTGGGCCGCTTCATTCAGCAGGAATGCTCATGGTCGACAAAGTAGCGTGGCCAGTGGCTGATTTGCGGTGTGATTGGACCGACGACTGCCCGATTGAGAACATCGCGACTGCTTGGGACATCTACAAACCGCAACTGGACGCCTACGTGCAGCGCGCCCTCGACCCGCGCGAGGCACCGTCATACGGCGTGCCCGGCGATGAATAAATAAAGGATATCAAGATGCTGGATTATAACAAAGCCGATTGGACAAAACGCGCAGCAAACCTGACATTTCGTCATCAAGCCTTCATTGACGGCAAGTTTGTAGATGCGGCATCCGGTGAAACGTTCCAGTCGATCAATCCGGCGACGGATGCAATTTTAACCAATGTCGCCGCCTGTGATCTTGAGGATGTGAATCGGGCGGTGGCATCTGGACGTACTGCGTTCGAGGCGGGGGTTTGGTCACGGACTGATCCCGCCCATCGCAAAGCTGTGTTGTTGAAGCTTGCCGATTTGATCCGCGCAAACCTTGAAGAATTCGCGCTGCTCGACAGTTTGGACATGGGCAAGCTGGTAACAGATGCGGCCACGATCGACGCGCCGGGATCTGCGCATTTTTTCCAGTGGTACGCCGAAGCCATCGACAAGATTTATGACGAGGTCGCACCGACTGGCCCCGGAGATCTAGCGATTGTGAAACGTGTGCCTCTGGGCGTCGTCGGAGCTGTAACGCCGTGGAATTTTCCGTTGGATATGGCGACTTGGAAGGCTGCCGCCGCCTTGGCTGCGGGTAATTCAGTTGTGTTGAAACCAGCGGAACAATCACCACTGTCCGCACTGCGTCTGGCCGAGCTTGCTGTTGAGGCGGGGCTTCCGGACGGTGTCTTGAATGTGGTTCCTGGTTTTGGACACACTGCAGGGCAAGCATTGGGGCTGCATATGGATGTGGATTGTCTGGCCTTCACCGGTTCGACCATGATCGGCAGAAAGTTCATGGAATATTCAGGCCAATCCAACCTGAAACAAGTCTGGCCTGAGACCGGTGGGAAAAGTCCCAACCTTGTATTTGCGGATTGTGAAAACCTTGACGCGGCTGCGGATATGGCGGCCTTTGGTATCTTTTTCAACCAAGGTGAGGTCTGTTCTGCCAACTCAAGACTTTATGTTGAACGCTCTATTAAGGACGCCTTTGTTGAAAAACTGATTTCACGGGCGAAAGCCATGCAACCGGGTGATCCACTTGATCCTGCCTCGAAGATGGGCGCGATTGTGGATCGCAAGCAGACCGATGGCGTGATGAAGTTCGTCGAGGCAGGTAAGCAGTCGGCCAACCTTGTAACGGGGGGCGCGCAGGTTCAGGTCGACGGCAAAGGGTGTTTTGTCCAGCCGACAATTTTTGATGACGTCCAGCACGACGACCCGCTGGCACGAGACGAGATTTTTGGGCCTGTTCTGTCGGTAATCCCGTTTGACGCCGAAGACGATGCCATCCGTATGGCCAATGACAGCGTTTATGGTCTTGCTGCGTCCGTCTGGACGGACAACCTGAGCCGTGCATTGCGGGTCTCTGGCCGCCTGATGGCTGGAACTATTTCGGTAAATACCGTTGATGCGCTTAGTGCGATGACGCCGTTTGGAGGCATGAAGCAATCGGGTTTCGGGCGCGATCTGTCGATGCACAGCTTTGACAAATATACAGCACTCAAAACAACATGGATCAAATATGCGACTTAGCGCATAATCGAATGATGGCTTCGCGTTTTACCCTTCGGCAACTTGAATACTTCGTCACCGTTGGCGAACGAGGATCAATTGCGCAGGCCAGTGCTCAAGTCAATGTGTCGTCCCCGTCCATCTCTGCCGCGATTTCCCAACTCGAGGACGAATTCGGTTTGCCCTTGTTTGTGCGTAAACATGCCCATGGCCTTAGCTTAACACAGGCAGGGCGGCAGTTCTTGGTTCAGGCCCGCAAGGTTTTGGCAGAGGCCGACAGCCTTAATCGATTGGCGGGGTCGATTGTGGGCAACGTGCAGGGGCCCCTCAACATTGGGTGTCTATTAACCTTTGCGCAGGTCTTGTTGCCTGCGATAAGGCGAGAGTTTCAGGCAAAACACGTCGATGTTCAGGTGTCCCAGATCGAATGTGATCAACAAACTCTGATTGAAAAACTACGCCGTGCCGAGATTGATGTCGCTGTCAGCTATGATCTTGAAGTTCCGCCCGATCTTGAATTCATCCCGCTGCGGTCTTTACCACTCTATGCAGTCGTTGCTGCCGATCACCCTTTGGCCAAAGCCAAGTCGGTCACGGTTAAAAAATTGGTGGATTATCCGATGGTTCTGCTCGACCTGCCGATCAGTCGGGCGTATTTTCTCAACGCGTTTGAAAACGCAGGCGTGAGCCCCAACATTGTCGAGCGGACCCGTGATATGGCAGTTATGCGCTCGCTCGTGGCTAACGGATTTGGGTTTTCAGTGGCCAATATTCGCCCCTATTCTGATTTGTCCCCCGATGGCCGCGAGCTTAGTTTTATTCCGCTGGAAGGGGAGCTGCGGCCCTTGCGGTTGGGGTTTATCGTACCTGATGGCGCACGTAGCATCTTGTCTGTTGATGCATTTATCGACCACGCATCGCAAACAATCTCAGCGTGGAACTATCCGGGCCAACCGCTGACAGATGGCAGATGGCAGTTAACTGTAACCTAAGCCATGCTTTCGCAACCGCGACTTTAGCCTAACCCAAAACTCTGTCATTCTTCTACAGACGCCTTTCCTTACAGGAGCTTCCCCAGTGCGCGACTCTCGTTACGATATCCTTTTTGAACCTATGCAGATCGGACCTGTTACCGCCAAAAACCGTTTTTATCAGGTGCCGCATTGCAATGGGGGCGGCTACCGTGATCCGTCAGCGGCGGCACAAATGCGAGGATCCAAGGCCGAGGGTGGTTGGGGCGTGATTTTCACCGAGCAGTGCGAGATGCACCACACATCCGAGATCACCCCCTTCATCGAGCTGCGCCTGTGGGAAGACAAAGACATCCCCATGCTGCACAAAATGTCGGACAAGATGAAAGAACATGGGGCCTTGGCAGGTATTCAACTTGCCTACTCCGGTGTGAACGGTCCGAACCTGTATTCCAAAGAAGTGCCTTTGGCTGTGTCCGCTCAGCCGATCCGCACCTTCACCAATGACCCTGTTCAAGCGCGTGCGCTGGATAAGGCCGACATCAAAGACCTGCGGCGCTGGTTCGTGAACGCAGCGAAAAGGTCTAAAGAGGCAGGTTTTGATTTAATCTGCCTTTACGGCGCTCATGGCTTTGGCATTTTTCAACATTTTCTCAGCCGTGCCACGAACCATCGCACCGATGAATATGGCGGCAGTCTAGAAAACCGCGCGCGGTTCGTGAACGAAGTGGTCGCCGATATGCGCGACGCCGTTGGCGATACCATGGGCATCACATTGCGTGTGTCGCTAGATGAAACGATCGGTGACCTGGGCTTTTCCAATTCTGAAGTGCGTGAATTCGTTGAGATGAACCGCAATCTCCCCGATCTGTGGGACCTCGCCCAAGGCACGTGGGAGGACTGCTCTGGTCCTTCTCGCTTCAAGGAAGAGGCTGCACAGCATGAATTGGTCAAAGGTATCCATGAACTAACGGACAAGCCTATCGTGGGCGTGGGTCGCTTCACCAGTCCCGATGTGATGGCGAAAATGATCAAGACAGGGACGCTTGATTTTATCGGTTGCGCGCGCCCGTCGATTGCCGATCCGTTCTTGCCCAAGAAGATCGAAGAAGGTCGGATCGAAGACATTCGCGAATGTATCGGGTGCAACATTTGCGTCACTGGCGACATGACAATGTCGATCAGCCGCTGCACGCAGAACCCGACATTCATGGAAGAGTGGCGCAAGGGTTGGCACCCCGAACGGATGAACACAAAGGGAAACAGCTCCAACGTATTGGTGATCGGTGCGGGCCCCGCAGGGCTTGAGGCCGCGCGTGCAGTGGCAGAGCGCGGCTATGACGTCGCCTTGGCCGAAGCGGGCAAGGTTTTGGGTGGACGGGTGGCACGTGAACGCCACCTTCCGGGTCTCAGCGCGTGGGGGCGTGTGGCAGACTACCGTGAATACCAGCTTAGCCAAAAGGCCAACGTTGAAGGCTATTTTGACAGTGAACTCGATGCCGAAAGCATTCTTGAATTCGGGTTCGAGAATATTTGCATCGCGACAGGCGCAAAGTGGCGTCGCGATGGCGTGTCGCGCCAACACGTGGTTCCGTTCCCGACAGATGCCGCGATGCCCTTGTTCACGCCTGATGACGTGATGGGCGGCGCTGCTCCGACCGGCCATGTCGTGATTTATGATGACGACCATTACTACATGGGTGGCGTTCTGGCCGAACTGCTGATCCAGAAAGGGTGTAGCGTCACGCTCGTGACGCCCGCAGCCTACGTCAGCGAATGGACCCTGAACACCCTAGAGCAGCATGAAATTCACCGTCGTCTGGCCACGATGGGGGTCAACGTCGAACTCAACCGCGGGGTGACAGCGATTGGCAAGGATCACGTTGAAACCAATTGCATGTTCACCGATATGAAACGCCCGATTGAATGTGATGGCGTGTTGTTGGTGTCATCGCGCCTGGAAAACAACAGTGTCTACCATGACCTCAAAGCGCGTGAGGCTGAGTGGGCCGACGCAGGCATCAAATCGGTCAAGCTGATCGGTGACGCAAATGCACCGGGACCGATTGCATGGGCCACTTACGCGGGTCACCGCTTTGCCCGCGAGTTGGACGGCGAAGACAGTGGCGATGCCCTTCCATTCCGCCGCGAGATCACGCAGCTTTCCATTGATTAACCAAAAAGCAGGCACTCACATGACGGATATTACCAGAACGCTGGAGATTTTGGATAGGCTTATAGCCTTTCCAACTGTCAGTCGTGACAGCAACTTAGATTTGATCGACTGGGTACAAAACCTGCTGCAAACTGCTGAATTCGACGTCACCCGTATTTGGTCACCCGACTGCACCAAAGCGGGTTTATTTGCGCGCATTGGGCCGGGCGTGGACGGTGGCGTGTGTTTGTCTGCCCATACAGACGTCGTGCCTGTCGATGGGCAAGTGTGGACACGACCCCCATTTCAACTAACGGACGAGGGCGCGCGTGTTTACGGGCGCGGCACAACCGACATGAAAGGTTTCCTCGCCTCTGCATTGGCCTTGGCGGAGCGCGCAGGCGAGACGCCCTTATCCGCCCCGCTGAGCTTGTCCATTTCCTATGACGAAGAAATCGGCTGCGTTGGTATCCGGCACATGATGCCCGATTTAAAACAGCTGATCGGTAACCCACGCCTTGTGATAGTCGGGGAGCCGTCATCTATGCAGGTCGCAACTGGCCACAAGGGCAAGGCAGCCTTAAAAGTAACGTGTCATGGCCAAGCCGGGCACAGCGCGCTTGCGCCCCAGTTTGTGAGCGCTATCCACATCGCCGCGGATTTTGTGCAGCAAACACGACGGCTTCAGAATCAGCTTGCCGCCGGGCCTTGCGACGACGCCTACAGCCTCCCGTATTCCACGGTTCATATTGGGAAAATCACGGGTGGCCGCGCACTCAACATTGTGCCGGACACTGCGCAATTGGATATGGAATTTCGCCACCTTGCGCAGATACCTGTGCAAGACATTCAAAGCCAAATCGAAGCAGTCGCGCACCAAGTCAGCCGTGCTTACCCCTTAGTACCCCCGATCACGGTCGAGGCGATCAATACCTACCCCGGTTTGCACATTGATGCATCCGATAAATGCGTCGCGTGGGCCGACTCGCTGGCGGGCCATTTCGGAATAACGAAAGTACCGTTTGGCACAGAGGCAGGGTTCTTTACGGGACTCGGTTTGAAAACCGTTGTTATCGGACCAGGCGATATGGCCACTGACGGACACAAGCCGGATGAGGGCCTGAACAAGACTGAACTTAGGGCGTGTGACGCAATGATGGATAACATTCTCGTGTCTTAAGGTCTGGCGATTGAAGTATGGATGTGGCGATAACCAGGTGAGCCGCTTCTCAGTGACACTAAGATAGGCAGATATTTTTAAGGATTGAGATTTAGGTTCCTCCCAGAACTTCAGAACGCTCTAAAACGGACATTTGTGCGAGATGCAGCATCCGGTACTTTGGGCTCTCTTCCGGCATTCGCCGCGTGCTGCCTGAATGGCGGGTCTCGGAATTCCGGCCTTCGCGGCACAACCGATGAACTGGTAAGATGCGAGGCTTTGTGAGCTTTCGCTGCGGTTGCGCCAAAGGCGACTTGTCGCTTCCTAGGTCAAATGTGCTTCCGCAATAGACGGTTCACATCACGCAGCCCAAGCAAACAATGCTTTGGTCTCATAACCACGCAAGACAGGTCGTGCTGTTTTGCCTGCAACGTCAAAGAGATCGGGAAACAGAGCCATTAATTCCAGGGCTGCGTCGTCGATTAATGACTCACTGTCCAAAAAATAGCTTTCGGTCTCTGACCCTTCTGCGAAAATAATTTCGTGCCGGTCAAGAAGGATGTGAAAGTACTCAACTTCGTCGACCGGCCGTGAATAGATGGTGTCACCGTTGGTAAGGGACTTGGCACTTGCAAGCATCTCGGCACAGCCGAACATCAGTTCAGTCCGCCAACCGCTTATCATCATTCTGTGCGCAGGTGAAACGACAAGTTCCCTATTATTTCCAAGCGCACCTTTGCTTATCACAATGGGTGCAAACCGGCATTGGCCAGGCACTACACGCGACACCACTGCCCGCACGGGCTGAAAACCGTTGTCCTTTGTGGTCAGGCGCATATCAGATGTCAGATGTTCTACCGCGATCGGGCCCTCGTCCGTATCGATCAGGGTTCCTGCCGTGAAGCAAGCCACGTTAATATTGTCGAATGTCAGATCGGAAGCTGATACCCCAGTCAATGTGATCGAACCGCCCAAGGCCGTGCTTCCGGTGGCAACACCATTGGATTGGTTCAATATGCCATCATCGTTCAGGTCTTCACGCACATCAAAGATGGTCTCGTAGTACGGACTTAGATCGAGAAAGTCGTTATTGGTCTGGTCGCCGTCGTCCAGAGCGCCGCTGTTGCCAGTGTTGAAGTCGGTGATGACGTCACCGCCATCGCCCGCTCCAAAGACAAAGACGTCATCGCCACCGCCACCGGTGACAGTGTCATCGCCCGTGCCTCCGTCTATGGAATCGTTTCCTGCACCGCCTTCAATACTATCATTGTTGCCGCCGCCGAGAAGGGTGTCATTGCCGCCATCACCCAAGATCGTGTCGTTGCCCGCTCCTCCGTCAATGGAATCGTTACCCTCGACGCCAGCAGTAACTCCCGTCACAGAATATTCAGGCCCGGGAGGCAAACCGATCATGTCGGTTGTCAGCAGGTTTTCAGTGCCGGTTGTGTCAGGCCCGGTGATGGTCGCTGACAGGGTATCGCCCCCTCGATTTTCCCAGTACCGGATTTGAATGGTATAGGTTTCACCCGAGTTCAGGTTAGCATCACCCCATCGCGATGTCGTCGCTTGGTGATAGTCGTTGTTCAGATAATCACGAGTCCCACCCGTCTGGTTGTTAAAACTGACCGGATTGCCGGAACTGTCAAATATCTGAATGGTGGAGCCGTCATCCGAAGCTGTCGTGAGCCGGTATGTCCCCCCTGTCGCGACATTCAGAGTACTTGTGTAAATGACACCGAAGTCTTCGGGGTTTCCCGTCGTTCCGCGAATGGTATTTGTCAGCCCACCTTCGTTAAAGTCAGAGACATACCCCGACCCTGTGCGCGTGCCGTTCTCGATGTCGAAAGCTTGCCCATGACTGCTTGTAAAATTGTAATTATAGGTTTCATAATGCCATGAACCGGGCACGCCACTATCACCGTGCAGGATGTCATCGCCGCCCTGACCATTAATTGTATCGTTGCCAAAGCCACCCGTCAGCGAGTCGTCACCTGTAGAAGAGGTGATCGTTTGGTTACCAGTTGTTGCTGGATTAATGTTGCTATTCTCTGCCATTATTCAGTTCATTTATTGACGGGGTTCACTCTCCCTAAAAAGTGACAATATAACTGGGCCGCAATTGGACCCAATTGGGGCATAATCAGGTATACACATCATTTTTGAAACAATCAGGTCTTCGATTTTTCGGGGTTCAGAAGGGGGTTTTTACTGCCTCGTTTTTCGAAAAGCTGCCATCCATCTGTACTGCAGAATCATGCACTTTGGGCTCTCTCCCAGCATTCGCCGCGTACTGTTTGAATGGCGGGTCTCGGAATTCCGGTCCTTCGCCGCGCAACCGATGGGCTGATGAGATGCAGGACGAAACCGCCAGTCAAGCTCTCATCACGAATGACGGCTTCCGGGCTCTTGCAGCGGACCTTTTTTGCAATTGGCCACGTCGCCGCTCAATCGTTGTCAGATGTTTTACCACGTCGTTGTTGTAAAATGACGATTGGCATCAAGATTATGATCCCAATCAACATCGTAGTAATTCCGGGTGCAATAAACAGGAACGCCGTGATTCCGACATACCAACGTTCCCAGCTTTTTAATGGAGCTGTTAAGTAACCTGAGAAGGCGACGCCAAGTGCTCCAATACCCAGCATGGCTCCGATAAGCGTGTAGGTGAAGGCCCACCACGTGAAGCCATCTGCAACAAGCAAAAGCGCTGGAGAATAGACGAATACGAATGGAACAAGCGCTTTCGCAATGCCCAAGCGGAACGCAGTATTTCCCGTTTTAAACGGATTGGATCCTGCGATTCCTGCCGCTGCGTAGGCCGCAAGTGCGACAGGCGGTGTGATATCAGCCAAAACCCCATAGTAGAACACGAAGAAATGCGACACGATTGGCTCGACTTGCAATTGCGCCAGTGCGGGAGCCGCAACCGCGACAAGGATGATGTAAGTCGCAGTCGTTGGGATGCCTGCGCCCATTATGATGCAGGCAATTGCGATCAAAACGAGTGAGAAGAACAAGGCCCATTGCGCGACACTAAAGTAATTTAGCGGCCAGATGCCCCCGACGATCTCACCAATATCCGTTGCAGTTTGCACCACGACATAGCCGAGGCGGAAACCAACGCCCGTCAGGGTCACAACTCCTACGACAATCCCTACAGTCGCGGCTGCTGCGCCTACGGCGAGCGTGCTTTTCGCCCCCGAACCAAGGGCATCCCAAAGGTCAGGGATCGACAACCGATTGTTCGGGTTTAGAAATCCGACAACAACACAGGCTATGATACCATAAACCGCCGCATAATCCGGGGTTTTGCCCGAGAGGATCAAGTAGACCAATATGATCAACGGAATGATCGACAGCCAATGGTCTTTCAGCACGACTCCCATTCTCGGGAGCTCTTCGGCTCTCAAGCCTCGCAAACCCAGCTTTTTGGCTTCCAGATGCACCATGATAAAAATGCCAAAGTAATGCAGTAAAGCGGGAAACAACGCCGCCGCAAGAACATCTCGCAAGGGAATTTCAAGGTATTCAACCATAATGAATGCGGCGGCCCCGAGAATAGGGGGGGTTATCTGTCCGCCCGTTGAAGCTGTGGCCTCAGTCGCACCGGCGAAATGCGCTGGGTAGCCAATGCGCTTCATCGCTGGGATCGTCAGTGCGCCAGTGGTCACGGTGTTGGCAATAGAGGAGCCAGAAATTGTCCCCATGAAAGCCGACGAAAAGATCGCCACTTTCGCCGGACCACCGGAATAGCGCCCTGCCAAGACCATTGCCAAATCGATAAACAACTGGCCCAGGCCAATGCGGGTTGCCAATACGCCGAAAAGAATAAACAGAAAGACGTATTGTGCCATCACCCCAATGGCCACGCCGTAAAGACCTTGGTTGGTCATGTAGAGGTGGTTGATGATGCCAAGCCAACTTGAGCCACCGTGCTTTAATGCACCGGGCATCCAAGGTCCAAAATAGGCAAAAGCAATAAAAAGGATGCCAATAATCGGAAGGGTTGGCCCCACAGACCTGCGCGTCGCTTCAAGTGTTAGCAAGAGCAAAGCAGTGCCCATCAATACATCCGATTGAGACGGGTTGCCGACCCGCTCGGACACAATCTCGGGCGGGAGCAACGGTAAATAGATCGCAGCAGCGACCGCAAGAACAGAAAACATCATATCAAGGATTTGCACGCCTTGGATGCGCAACTTGCCAACAGTAGGCGTTATTCCGGTTTCGCGACGCCATCCGAACAGAAGAAACACAAGCCCAAGTACAAAGGACAAGTGAATGCCACGGTGCAGCAGTTCGCGGATCAGACCAAAGCCTGAGGCATAGAAATGATAAACGGACATCGCCACAAGAACGGCTGCGATGAAAAAGCCAAGCGCTTTGCCCGTTGGTCGAAAAGCGGTCTCGGGATCGAACTTGCGTTCTATTTCGGCAAGTTCTTCTGCCGTCAGTTCAGGGCTAAGATCCGCTGATGTATCCTGCATATCTTCAGGCTTGCTACCCAGCTTTTGGTCGACTGACATACCACCTATCCCGCGTGTAGTTCAAAAAAAGGCCCGAGAGGTTTCCCCCTCGAGCCAACTGTTTTAGACTGTTCATTACTCAAGCAGACCGGCTTCTTTGTAAAAACGCTCAGCACCTGCGTGCAGCGGCACACCAACACCATTGAGTGCTGTTTCAGATGTGATAGTCTTACCTTTGGCATGGCCTACGTCCAGCAACTTGCGGCTCTCGTCGTTCCACAAAGCTTTGGTAATGTTGTAGATCAGCTCTTCGTCTTCGTTTGCAGATGTAAACCACTGAGCGCCAACTGCGACGGTCGTTGTTGTGCCAACACCCTCATATGCGCCCTCAGGAATGTCGGATGACGCGAAGAAACCGTACTTGGACGTCAAAGCATCTGCACCAGCACCGTCGATTGGAACCAGTTTGATGGACGCTGCGGACGCCAGTTCAACCAAGGAGCCTGTAGGGTAGCCTGCTACGACAAAGAACGCATCGATCTTGCCATTGCGCAGAGCCTCTGATGCAGCTCCACCCTTCAGGGCCTCTGCAGTAATCATGTCATTAGACAGGCCGTTGGCCTCCAATATCAGGTTGGCGTCGACATATGTACCAGAACCGGGCTCATCGAGAGATACGCGCTTGCCTTTCAGATCAGCGACAGAATTGATGCCACTGTCAGCCAACGCCACTAAGTGGATGTGCTCTTCGAACAGCGCAGCGATTGTACGCAGGTCCGTGGCAGGTTCTTTGCCCTCCATAGTACCGGTGCCTGTGTATGCCCAATAAGCCACGTCAGACTGGGCGAAACCAGAGTTACGAAGACCGGAAATGATAGCGTTCACATTGTCTACAGATCCACGTGAGGAAACCGCCGACGCAATAAGCCCATCAACGCCACAAGACCCGCCTTTACCGCATTCGCGCGACCCTGGAGGCTTGGAGATCGCATTCGCAATGACGCCACCCACAGGGTAATACGTATAAGCTGTACCGCCGGTTCCGATTGTGAAGAAGTTAAGCTCTTGCGCTTGCATTGGTAGCGCTAACAACAATGTCGATGTAGCAGCCAAGGCCGCTGTGCGAAGATGTTTGATCATGAGTTTCCTCCCAGAAAACAAATAAGTTCGTTGCTCGTTTCTAAGCGTACACACTAGGCCAGACTAAAGTTCAAACTTCAAGCTGGTTTAAAGGTTTACTCGTAAGAGCAGAGCTATTGTGTTGAGGTTTTCATAAATTCGATTTCTGAAATCAGACGTTCATATGATGCACAGCAACGGTGATTTTGGGCACTTCTGCCATTTTGGCCGCGCTCAGCACGAGTGGCCGCGCTAGGACATACCTTAATTTTTTCGATAGCGGACGTGTTCGTTAGAAAGAGACAACAATGGAGAGATTGCAATAAATTCGGCTCAAATTTCGATACAAATATAAAATTATCCCCATAGTAAACTATACTAATCATTTGCTTTTAAGGAAAAAACAGAGCAGCTATCTCTCATGCCAACTTAGTTTCCTGGGTCGCCGACCAATCACGTCAGCATTTTTGAAATGAGAAGATGCACGTGTAATTACACGGCATTCAAACCGCCGCTACATATGTTGAGTTTAGGACGCTTCAAAAATGTGATTGGATTTTCTTGGATAGTCCAAGTGCCTAACATATCCATTGTTTAGACAGCCCCTAAAGAACTACAAGCGACAATGCTTGGGAGGTGATCGCGAGGGGCAAAACCCAAGAGAAATCAAAAACCTAGAACGATAAAGCACGCAGCAAACTTTCACACGGAAGCGATAAGGCACTTCACTTTTATAAACCGCCTGAAACTTCCGCCAATCTTACAAGGTTAGCGACGGATCACTGTCGGAATGCCGAACATCCGCGACAACGAAAAGCTCTTGCTGCCATAGTGGGCCGCACCATCGGAGTCCTTAATCACTAAAGGCAGGATTGAGTCTGCCATACGCGCGTGACACGGGAAGATTGATGCTTTGCTAGGTTAACGGCGACTGATCAACGGCAGCGGAAAATTCGCCATGCGCGCGCCACCTGGGACGAGAGAGTTCGTCCCCTGCTTGCCATTGGTAAGATGCGGGAAAGGCCCGTTCGCCATGCGTGTGTGACGTCCAATGGCCGTGCCTGTGTAAGGTTTGCGACGGTTAGTCAGCGGCAGCGGGAAACTCGCCATACGCGCGTGACGGCCAAAGATGGAGCCTGTGAACGGCTTGCGTTTGCTGATCAAAGGCAGGGGGAAATTCGCCATGCGCACATGGCGGCCAAAGACCGAGCCTGTGAACGGTTTGCGGCGACTTATGAGCGAGATAGGAAAGCTCGCCATGCGGGCATGCTTTGGGAACATCGACAAAGACATAGGCTTGTGACGACTGATCAACGGAATCGGCCAATTCGCCATGTAGAAGTTGGTGTTATATGGATCCCTTTCACGCGTGAGCATATGCGGGTGATCGTTGAGCACGCCCAACATCGTCTTTGGCAGGTCTTGAACACGGACCTCTTCCATCAAACCATCGAGCGCGGTTGCGCCCATCGCCGTCATAGCATCGCGTGTGATCTTTGCGCCGCCAAGCGGTTTGGACCCTGCCTGCACCAGCAGAACGGCAACACCTAATTTCAGATACTTTGCGTAGGCTTTAGCGGTCTTAGCTTCAACATTCTTGGCCGCAAGCTTGTCAGCGAGGCCATCTGCGACTTCAAACAAGTGCACTATCCAGCCAGAGAACCGTCGGCGATGCAAAAGCTCATGTCTGGTTGCTCGGGCCTGCTTGGCGCTTTCGAAATAACGCGTAATAACCTGTGTCATAATCCCTCCACTTGCTTTTCAGTCGTTGTGTGAATGTCTTTTCTGTTCGTAACTTTTCGGGCCATCGGCCAAACCACAGCTATTGCGATCAAAAGGCTAAGCGCTTCAATCGTGAAGATGATAGCGCAGGGCGTCTGAACTGAATTGCCAGTGGCTCCTTGCAAACCGACAATGACGTCGCGCACAATCCCAGCGAGAGCAACGCCTAGACCGGCTGCGCAGGCCTGTGCTGCACCCCAAGCGCCCAGCGCTAACCCAATCTGTTCACGCGGTGCGGCGCGCATGGCTGCAGTCAAAGTAGCATGACCAAACAGCCCTGTTCCTAAGCCCACCAAAAATGTGCCTAGCAAAAAGCTGATCGTGCCGCCGTCCATCGACACAAAAATGATCAATCCGAACCCCGGAATTCCGACTGCAAGGCCAGCCAGCGCGAGATTACCCGGTTCCGTGGTGCCACTCAGCAAACGCGATGCGATTTCAAAACCCACCAGCGTGCCCACCGAAAAGAGCGCTGTAAGCTTGGTTGTGTCCGCAATGGAAAGGCCAAGCACTTGCCCCCCATAAGGTTCCAGCAAGGCATCCGCCATGCCAAAGCCAAAGGTTCCAAGACAAATAACGACCAGCAACCGGATGATGCCATCGGCTCGGGCCAACTGGTTCATGCCTCTTTGAAGGGTTGTGGCTTGGATATCTTCATCTCCGCCGCGCGTTCGCGGCTGCGGGTCTCTTGCTGCCACATCGCCGTGATATTCAAAGCAACCGTGATTACAGCCGTACCTTGAATGACCTGAATAAGACGGCCCGGCGTGTAAGCTTCTAACAACGCACCGTAAATCAGCGCACTTATCACCATTCCGATCAGCAGCATGACATACATCAAGCCGACAATTTTTGGCTGATCTTCTTCTTTCACAAGATCAGTCGCTAAGGCCAAACCAACGGTTTGCACGATGTGCACCCCTGCCCCCACGAGCAAAAAGGCCAATGCGGCCGCACTTAGGCCAATCCAGCGCGGGACATCAACAGCCTCGCCATAGCCCGACAAAACCAACAGCGCGAAAGGCATAATCGCGAACCCGCCAAATTGGCAGAGCGTGCCTTTCCAAATGTAGGGAATGCGGCGCAGTCCAAGGGCCGACACATGTGTGTCGGACTTATGCCCAATCAATGCGCGAAACGGTGCAAAGATCAAAGGCAGAGCCAACATCACCGCAACCAATGTCGCAGGTACATTCAATTCAACAATCATAACTCGGTTCAAGGTGCCGACGAGCATGACCAATGCCATGCCTACGGTGACCTGAAACAACGACAGGCACAACAATCGCGACATCGGGATATCCGGGGTCGCAATATCCGCGAACGGCAAATACTTCGGCCCGGTCGCCGCCAGCTTTTGCGTCGCAAATTTCCGATAGTTGAGCATGTGTTGTTTCAAATTTGGCACCGCGCCATCTAAGATCAGAGAGCCATAGGTCTCGTGATGCGCGAAAATGGGATTGAGCCCGTACAACCTGTTCGCAGGCTCAATCAGCGCTGTAATTACCGTGTAATCGTCAGCGGCAGTTGATCAGCTTGATGCGACGCATGCTGCTCAGGCATATTCAAGATAACCTTTGCATGTGTGCCATCAGGCAGAATGACTGTCACTTCCGTACCAGCAACCGTATCCAGCGCGTAGGACGCTTTTGCGACCTTCAGCTTGGATGAATCCACGTCAGCCGCAGACATCTTATCACCCGTTCCAAGTGGAACACCTTGCAAGAAGTCAGCGACCCAAGAGGTGTTCTTAACAACTTGCAAGTGAACGGCAAAAGATCCAACTGCAATTGCACCCAAAAAAAGTGGAGCGCCAACTGTTGGAGAAACGACAAGCCACATTTTTGCATTATTCATAGTGCGTCCTGCCTATCCAAGCCAAGGGGTCGAGATCGCAACCAAAATATGAGCGATAAGCGCAATTGCACCGAAAACGCGTGTGCCATCGATAGGATAGCTATGCACTTCTTCAGCTTCGCCCAGCGTTAGTCCGGTGGGCCAGACCTTACCTTCGTCTGTTATGAGAGTACTCCTTATGTTGACGGAAGCACCCCGCAAAAACGCAAAGACTCTATCATGCGCGACGTACAGAAATGCCACCTATGCGACATACTGTCACTATTATCTTACGTCTTTAACGTAACATAAAACTGACAAACGCAAGCAAACTGCAAAAACACGTAAACCTGCGTGTACCAACCCACATGTGTTGTGCATCTAGCGCTCTAAGGGCTTAAATCTACATTGTTTTATGGGGCTCAAAGCGCAGGAAACGCACCCAACTCAACGCTGCGATATTTTTTGCGAGGGCCGGCGCGAAACCGCATAAAAGTGCACGGTAAAAGATATTTGGGCAATCAGGGGCCCCAATTGCGCCGATTTCCAAACTTGTTTTACTGAGCGGAAACAAAGATCAGCCGTTGCTCAGGAAAAGGGCGATAAAATCAGCCAAGGTGAGCGCGCCATTCACAAGGACAGCACGCTCAAAACCTGCCTTAAGGGATCATGATGTGTTCTCGCAAAAGCGTCGTGGATTGGGTCGCCAAATTATCGAACATAAGATCTATGCGTACAGATTTGATGCTTCCCAGTTCGTGACTGTGAAAAGTCATCAATGCTTCGTCATTCAGGGTCGAATTGGGCTGTTGAAACTTCATATGACAGTCGGGCATTGGCAAATCTTGCATGGGCGCGTCATTGACCGAATATTTCGCCCCCTTCAAGCCGCACCGCCAGCTAAAGATATGGCTGAAATAGACTAAATCTTTGCCATCATATTCGCGCACGGCCGCCCAATTGCTTTTGGTCACCTCCAAGATCGGGCCCACTGCAGCCGCTGTCGTAAACTTGCCCGTTACAGTCTGATCCTCTGGTTCTAGTCCGGTCAGATCGAAACTATCCGCGCCATTCGCCGCCTCTCCACGGCTTACATCATCAGATCCAAAGCTGCTTTGCGCTTGCGCGGCACCCGCGAGCAAAAATGCGCTTAATATTTTGCCTATCGTTTTCATAGCCTGTCTCCCAAAATCAAACTTTAACAAATCTTTTTCCAACCCTTGCATCCATCTTCTGGAAATCTCTGCGATGCCAGCGTAGGGTCTGGCAAACCCGCGATCAGATGGGGCCAGCATGGCAACGAAGAGCACTAAAAATCCAACCCTAAATGTGGTGATTGTCGTCCAAGACGGCCGTTTAGCCTATGAAGCTGCGCTTTTCGCCGCCTCCTTGCGCCACTCCAACCCCAATTTCGCAGGCCGTTTGCTGCTGGCTGAACCCCTGCCCGGCCCACTTTGGCCCCGAGATCCGCGCCTTCCTGAGGGTGAATTGCGCGATCTTTTGATAGATCTGGGCGGCGAATTCATCCAATTCGAGAGCAAAGCCTTCGGCGCAAGCTATCCGTATGGCAACAAAATCGAAGCTATGGCAGCGATGCCAAAAGGCGAAAATTTCGTCTTCTTTGACACCGACACACTCATTATAGGCGATCTGGGCGACGTTCCCTTCGACTTTGATCGCCCCTCCGCGTCGCTGCGCCGCGAAAACACATGGCCGCAACTTGAACTCTATGGACCAGGCTACGCTCAAACGTGGAAGTCGCTTTATGACAAGTTCGACCTCGACTTCGACAGCGCATTAGATCTGCACTACCCGGACGAATATTGGCGCAGATACCCCTATTACAACGCCGGTTTTTTCTTTTACAAATGCCCACAGCAATTTGGCGCGCGTTTCCTCCATTACGCCAAAGACATCCGCGACGATGCCCCGCCGGAACTGATCTGCCAAACCCTTGATCCTTGGCTTGATCAAGTTGCGTTACCTCTGGTTATTCACAGCTTTGGCGGCGGCACAAATGCGCTGCCCACTGGTTTGCTTGATGGTAATATCAGCTGTCATTACCGAATGCTCCCCCTGCTCTATGCGCGCGAAAACGATCATGTGGTCGACACCCTCGAAGAGGTCACAGCGCCCAACAAAATCAAAAAGGTGCTCAAAGGCTCCAACGTGATCAAGCGGATGATCTATCAAGGGCGCGGGCGCAAAGTGCGCGACTTGTTTGACCAAGACAATCTGCCCCGCAAAGAGCAAGCGATCCGCAATCGCATTAAAAAAGCCGGTTTTTGGATGCGCTAGATTGCTTGCAAAACGCTTGTTTCCCAGCACCACCTATTTGCGAACGCACGTTCTGATTTCATGCCGCTTGGTTGTGAGGTGAGCAACATTGACCTAAACCCGTGCTCAACGCTTATAATTAACGTGAGGAACCACCATGACCGACGGACCCAGCTACGGCTTTGATACGCTGCAAATTCACGCAGGCGCACGCCCCGATCCTGCAACAGGCGCACGTAACACGCCGATCTATCAAACCACGGCTTACGTATTTCGCGATGCAGAACATGCGGCTGCGCTTTTTAACCTGCAAGAAGTCGGCTATATCTATTCCCGCTTGACCAACCCCACGGTTGCGGTTCTGCAAGAACGCATCGCCACACTTGAGGGCGGTGTTGGTGCGGTGTGCTGCTCCTCTGGTCACGCAGCACAGATCATGGCGCTCTTTCCGCTGATGCAGCCGGGCAATAATGTTGTTGTCTCCACACGTCTTTATGGCGGCACGATCACGCAGTTCAGCCAAACGATCAAACGTTTCGGGTGGGAAGCAAAGTTCGTCGATTTCGATGACGAAGAGGCCGTGAAAGCCGCAATCGACGACGATACGCGCGCGGTCTTCTGCGAAGCAATTGCTAACCCCGGTGGCTACATCACCGACCTCGACGCTATTTCTGCAATCTCCGACGCTGCTGGCATCCCCTTGATCGTGGATAACACTGCAGCAACGCCCTACCTTTGCCGCCCGATCGAGCATGGCGCGACGCTAGTCGTACACTCCACCACAAAGTACCTTACAGGCAACGGCACCGTGACTGGAGGCTGCGTTGTCGACAGCGGCAAGTTTGATTGGACAGCGTCCGACAAATTCCCGTCCCTCAGCCAGCCAGAACCTGCTTATCACGGCCTCAAATTCGCGGAAACATTCGGCCCCTTGGCCTACACCTTCCACGGCATCGCCATCGGGCTTCGCGATCTCGGTATGACGATGAACCCACAAGCGGCACATTATACGTTGATGGGCTGTGAGACCCTCTCCCTGCGTATGCAACGCCATGTTGAGAACGCGCAAACCGTCGCAGGCTGGTTGGAAAAAAACGATCATGTTGAGTATGTTACATACGCAGGTCTTCCCTCTTCGCCTTACAATAATCGCGTCGCTAAGATCTGCCCGAAAGGCGCAGGCGGGCTGTTCACATTTGCGCTAAAAGCGGGTTATGAGGGCTGCATCAAACTGGTCAACAGCCTTGAGGTTTTCAGCCACGTCGCCAACTTGGGCGATACACGCTCCTTGGTTATCCACTCGGCCTCGACCACACACCGCCAACTTTCGCCAGAGCAGCAGGAAGCGGCGGGCGCGGGTCCGAATGTCGTGCGTATTTCTATTGGGATTGAGAACGCGGAAGATTTGATTGCTGACCTGGACCAAGCGATCAAAGCCGCCTCAAAGTAGACGAGGTACACCAAAAGCTAGAATGGCCCGAGGATTGGCTCGGGCCATTTTTTATCTTTATGGTGCGATGCTGAACACGACCTTTACACTCGAGCGCCGCGTTATTTCGCCTCGCGCGATCGGAACGGAAGATGAGCGCGCAGCCATTTCCATGACGGGTGGTGGAAAGCCTCCGCCGGAGCCACCCATTTCTTCGGTGATCAGCAACACCTCACCAAGTTTCAGACCCGCTGCGAGCGCGTAAAGTTCTGCCTTTCGACGGGCATCAGCCACAGCCGCGGCGCGCGCGCGATCTCGAATGGGTTCGGGATCAATCAGGCCGAAGCGAAAGCTCGAAAACGAGTTTGCCCCATCTCGGGCCACCTGATCCAAGGCCTCCCCTAACGTGGCAAGGTCCAGCAATGTGACGGTCACTGAATTCGACGCTTCAAAGCCGATAGGATTCAAAACTGATCCGTCGTCGTCATAGCGTTTTCCCTGTCGCCACACAGGATTAAGCGTCAAAGACGAGGTTTGCATATTGGCCCGCTCGACGCCCATTTTCTCCATCCGAGAGAGAATCGCTGCAACCGTTTTGCTAGTTTCCCCGAGCGCATCCGCTGCGCTTTTCGCCACATGACGTGCGCCCAAGGTGATAACGGCTTTATCAGGAGTAGCCGAAATTTGCGCTTCTCCGATGACCACAATGGTGCGAAGTGGCTCTGTCTCTTGCGCCAAGTTTTGCGTCCCAACACTTGCTGCAATTGCAAGTGCAAACAAAAATACCCAATTTTTTAAGAACATTGTGACACCTTTCACCGATTTTATCATCAACAGGGCCTATACAGCTTCCCCGTCTCTTTGCTTTAGACGCAAGCGACCTCGATATCCTTGGCACTAAGGTAGTATACTCAAGAAGGGGAAACTTTGGGCAAACTTCTCTCAGGCAAGGCTTCTTTCACTAGGCAAGAAGCTGCTATACTTTGTCAAATATCGCGTACCGACTTCCAGTGCGCGTTTGGGGAGACTAAAATACCAGCATGAGACCGAATTTTGCATTGTCGCTTTCATTCAGCGGTATCCAACTTTTGCATCAGCAAGAGAATGGATGGGGCCGTGTGGGTGATGTCGACATAGGTGCCGCCGATCTTACGGGCGATCTTGCGGCTTTGCGCGCCAGAGCAGAAGCGCTTAGCAGCGGGCCTATCGAAACCAAATTGATTATCCCCGACGACCAAATCAAATATCTGACGGTCGATGCCACAGGCTTGGACAAAGATGCGCTTCAAAGTTCTGTGCTTGGTGCGCTTGACGGCGCAACGCCCTATCCAGTCGATGATCTAACGTTCGATTTCGCCAATGAGGCCGGACAGGTTCATATCGCCGCCGTCGCAAAAGAAACCCTGCAAGAAGCGGAAGCCTTCGCGACAGAGCATGGTTTCGCTCCGATGGGATTTGTTGCGGCGACAACGCCCGCAAATTTTCCGCATGAGCCTTCTTTTGGCGTCAGTACCTTGGCCACATCAATGGGCATTACCGCGCTCGATACGGATGGCAAGCCTGCAATAGTGACGAGTGATGCGATCCCTGTTCCGGTGCCAGTTGCCTCTGATCCAGAACCCGTGATTGCGGCGAGCGAAGACGCGCCGAATGATTTCGTAGAGGAAGTGAAAATCCCGGTTCCCGGCTTTTCCTCGCGCCGCAGCGCGCCAGAACCTGCCGCACCAGCCCCCAACGAAACTGTTGCAAAGCCGATATCGCCCCCACTTGCAGCACTGCCGCGTTTAGACGGCGCCCAGCGGCAAGCCGATCCAGCGATGCCTCCTGCGGCCACCATCCCAGCACCAAGCGCAAAGACGCCTGAGGTTGGTCAATCCCCGCAAGTGACAGGCATGTCTGGCGCAGCTTTGGAGGAAACAGAAGTTGACTCAAAGCTTAGCGCTTTGCGCCCTGGCGCCGCATACGTAGAAGGCGATTTCCCCAACGACATCCCTCCGATGCGCGCTGACTTTGCCGCTTCGCCACGCACAGTGCCTGCATTTCAGGGTGCTGCTGACGGTGCACCGATTGCCAACCTTCGCGCGCCTGCACCGGTTATTGAGGAAACTACACCAAATAAACTGAAAGAAAACGGACCGAAAGCCGCCGCAAAAGCCTTTGCACTTGCGGGGACGGCAGGTGGTGCAGCCTTGGCTGGCGCACGCGGGTTAATGGCGAAGCGTGCAACAAAAGCCGAAACTGCAGCCGAACCAGAACCTGCCGTTGATCCCGCCGTCTCTGCACGCGAAAACGAAAAGCAGCGCATGACTGTCTTCGGTGCACGCAAGCCGAAGAAAAAGAAAGAAAACATCGCCGTCGGCGGTAAGCCGCGCTTCCTTGGCCTGATTCTTACTGCTATTCTTTTGCTGTTTCTGGTGACTGTTGCGGCCTGGGCCTCTGTCTTTTTGGACGATGGTCTGGCTCGCTTTTTTGGTGGCGATGATCGCAACAAAGCAATTGCAGAACTGCCTAATCCAGATGCTGAGAAAGATAACGAGGCGTTGATAGAACTGGCGTCCTTGCCCACTGGTGAAGACGATGTCTTGATTGAAGACCTTCCCCTAGGGAACGAAGGGCTTGCTCAAGTTGAGTCTGTGGCCCCAGTTATTTCACCAGAGGAAGCGGCCGCAAAATACGCCGCAACGGGCATCTGGCTCGCCACACCCGCGCAACCCGCATCACCCCTGCAAATCCCGCTAGATGACGTTTACCCAGCTTCGATTGATGCGAGCATTACCGGTCAAGATGCCTTTGCATTAGAGCCTTTGACGCAGCCTCGTGATACATTGCCTCAAGGTTTGACAGGACCGCCACCAGCGGGCTCCCAGTTCGTATTTGATGAAAATGGCCTTGTGCCTGCAACATCGGATGGCGCGATCACGCCGGAAGGCGCTTTGGTATTTCTGGGACGCCCCGCGCGCGTGCCCCCAGCTGTTCCCGAGCGCCTTCGCACCGCTGCACTTACGCCGGCTGACGCACTTACGATTCCCGGCACGAAAGTTGAGAGCGGCCTGTCCGCCTCTCTGCGCCCGAAAACGCGCCCCGAAACGTTGGTCGAAGACACTGAGCGCACGCAATTAGGTGGCAATTCTCGCGCAGAACTCGCTAAGCTTCGCCCAAAGCTGCGCCCACGCGTAGAAAAGGAAGTTGCGGAAACAGAAGCCGCTGTCGTGCCTGCGACCCGTTTTGCCATTGCCAGTTCTCGCAAACCATCCCAACGACCGCGCAATTTTGCGGAGATCGTATCGCGCGCGCAAAAGCAGTCTGAGCGTCAGACAGAACAACAAACAACTCAAGTCGCAGCGGTTGCGCCCAGAACTGTCAAACCGCGCATTCCCTCCAGCGCATCTGTCGCAAAAACTGCGACCGTCAGAAATGCGATCAATCTCAGCCGTGTAAACCTTATTGGTGTTTACGGGAAACCTTCCAGCCGACGCGCGCTGGTTCGGCTTTCGAGCGGGCGCTACAAGAAAGTGAAAGTTGGCGATCGTGTCGATGGAGGACGTGTTTCTGCGATTGGCGAAGGTCAACTTATTTACACAAAACGGGGTCGTAATGTGACCTTGAGAATGCCCAAAGGCTAAAAGTCCTCGTTCAGCAGTCCTGCCACACCTGCGCGAAAGAAGTCAGCATGTTAGATGACATAGACAAGAAACTGCTTGCCGCACTCCAAGGCAACGCACATTACACCGCCCAAGATCTTAGCGAACGGCTTAATCTGTCAGCCAGCCAAGCGGGACGGCGCCGTCAAAAGCTGGAAGCAGATGGGTATATCAGTGGCTATCATGCGCATCTTGAAGCTTCTCGCATTGGCCTCACGGTACAAGCGTTTGTTCAAGTTCAGCTTAGATCGCATGGCCCCGAAGAAGCACGCGGTTTCGCGCGTCTTGCCGAAATACGGCCAGAAATTATTAGCGTTTGGACGTTAACGGGGGACTCCGACTATCTTTTGCGCATTTATTGCCAAGATCTCAGTAGCTTAAATCAACTTATCCATAATGTTATTCTTCCACATCCTGCTGTAGCCCGCGTGCAAAGTCAGATAGTTATGGACCAATTGAAGCAAGACGCGCCGCTTCCCACTTAAGCGCGCCGAGTTTGAAAGTGCGCGATGGAAAGCTTTTTATTTTCAGCGTCGATCTATCTGGGGGCCGCAGTCATTGCGGTTCCGGTTGCTGCACGCTTGGGCCTTGGCTCAGTGCTTGGATATTTGGCAGCGGGCATTCTGATCGGTCCGCTTTTGGGATTGGTAGGTGCAGAAACGAAGGATCTGCAACATTTCGCTGAGTTTGGCGTAGTAATGATGCTCTTTCTGATCGGGCTAGAACTGGAACCTCGCGCGCTTTGGGATATGAGACATCGCTTGATTGGGTTGGGCGGATTGCAAATAACGCTCACAACCCTTGCGACCATGATTGGCGCAATGGCACTTGGATTTTATTGGTCTATTGCTTTGGCGGTTGGCCTGATTTTTGCGCTGTCTTCGACTGCAATCGTGCTGCAAACTCTTAGCGAAAAGGGTCTGATGCGTACTTCGGGCGGGCGCTCCACGTTTTCTGTTCTTTTGACGCAAGATATTGCAGTTATCCCGATCCTAGCGCTTCTGCCGCTTCTCGCGCTGCCTAAAGCAATGACGTTGAGTGCGGATGGTTCGATCAATCGCCACATCGGCGACGAACACGGCGCGGATCATACCACGCTCAGCTTGGTCGCGGACCTGCCGGGCTGGGGCGTTACACTTGTCACATTGGGTGCAATTGCTGCGATTATTCTTGCGGGCGTTTACCTCGCCCGGCCAGTATTTCGCTTTATCCATGCAAGCAATCTGCGCGAAATGTTCACCGCGCTGGCGCTCTTGATCGTTGTTGGGATCTCATTCCTAATGCTGCTCGTTGGCCTTTCACCCGCCCTTGGTGCATTCCTTGCGGGCGTGGTTCTGGCGAACTCCGAGTTCCGGCACGAACTTGAAACAGACATTGAACCCTTCAAAGGTCTTCTGCTTGGCCTGTTTTTTATCACCGTTGGTGCTGGCATCAACTTTGCTGTTCTGGAGCGCGATCCAATTGCGATCCTGAGCTTGACTGCAGCAGTTATCCTTATCAAAGGTCTCGTCCTTTATGCGCTCTCGCGGGTTTTTAAGTTGCATGGTCAGGACCGTTGGCTGTTTACGCTTGGCCTTGCACAGGCGGGCGAATTTGGCTTCATCCTAACCGCATTTTCCGTCGCGCAAGATGTCATCCCAGTCAGCGTTTCGGAACGCATTTTGTTGATCATCGCACTCTCGATGTTGATCACACCACTTTTGTTCATCTTTATGGAAGTGATCAGCAAGCGTTTTCGTGGCGCAATCCAAGACATCACGCATGACGAGATCGATGATGAAGGGCCCGTCATCATTGCTGGCGTCGGTCGATTTGGTCAAATTGTAAACCGCCTGGTCGGCTCTGCAGGGTTCAAAACCGTCGTGATTGATCATGACATAAAGACCATCGAATTGATGCGCCGCTTTGGATTCAAAGGGTTCTTCGGTGATCCAACACGTCCCGATATGCTGCGCGCAACTGGATTGGCCAATGCGCGTGTCCTAGTAGTGGCACTTGATGATCCTGCGGCAACCTTGAAACTGGTGCTCTATGCGCGCAAAGAGCGCCCCGATTTGCACATCATCGCGCGCGCACAGGATCGCAGTGATGTGTTTCGCCTCTATGGGGCAGGCGCGAATGATATTGTGCGCGAGATGTTTGACAGTTCCCTGCGTGCGGGGCGCTATGTACTTGAAAATATTGGATTATCAGAATTCGAAGCAGCAGAAGCTGAAAAGACCTTTTTCGCCCACGACCGTCATGCGATCCGCGAGTTGGCTGAGGTCTGGGATCCAGATACACCATCAGGCGAAAACAAAGCTTATATCGCGCGCGCAAAAGAGCTGGAGCGAGACCTAGAAGCCTCACTCCTCACGATTTTGGAAGCGCGTAAATCCGGGGATTAGCCCGCTGCTACGCCTGCTTCAGCAAAAGTTGCCATGCCAGAATGGCACTCGACTGCGGCGACGAGAACATTGATTGCGAGCGTAGCACCTGAGCCTTCACCAAGACGCATACCAAGTGACAAGAGCGCCTCTTTATCAAGTGCTGCCAACAGCTTACTGTGCGCACCCTCTTGGCTCAGATGTCCTGCAACTACATGATC
Organism: Rhodobacteraceae bacterium HTCC2083; assembly: GCA_000156115.1. Lineage (GTDB taxonomy): Bacteria > Pseudomonadota > Alphaproteobacteria > Rhodobacterales > Rhodobacteraceae > Planktotalea. The sequence continues at coordinate 2,269,763 of DS995276.1, read as the reverse complement.
GAGCGCGCCATCCTGCGTCTTTGCGAGACATGCCGCAGCAGCGGTGCAGATGAATCCATCCATGATCACAGGAATGCGCTTGGCACGCGCGCTCGCAATTGCGCCCGCCATTGCCGCAAGTTCACGCCCACCCAGGCAGCGTAGGATTTCCAGCGCGTCGTCACTTGCGTGCAGCGCCGCGCCCTCCGCGACAACCTGCGTTTTGTTGGTTAATCCGGCATCATCAACGCCCGTGCCGCGCCCTGTCCAAACCGCAGCGTCACCGCCAAAAAGCGCCGTTGCAATTGCGGCCGCAGAAGTGGTGTTGCCAATGCCCATTTCACCCACGACGAGCAATTCCGTGTCCGCGCCCACAGCATTCCAGCCTGTTGTAAGTGCAGCCACAACCTCAGCCTCGCTCATCGCGGCCTCTTTGGTGAAATCTGCCGTAGGTGTGTCGAGATCCAGCGCATGTACGCTCATTTCTGCCCCTGCCACTCGGCTTAGTTGGTTCACAGCAGCGCCGCCATGTTCAAAATTGGCAACCATTTGCACTGTCACTTCGGGTGGAAAAGCTGAAACCCCCTGTGCCGTTACTCCATGGTTGCCCGCAAAAACAATTACTTGGCGCTTGCCAATGCTGGGCCGATCCGTACCACGCCAGCCACCATACCAAATCGCCAGATCTTCAAGACGACCCAAAGCGCCGGGCGGTTTGGTCAATTGGCCATTGCGCTCTTGCGCGCCTGCGATGGCGTTTGCATCAGCGTCCGGCATCGTCGCGAGCAGCGCGCGAAACTCAGCTAAAGAAGAAAATGTACTCATGATCGGCTCTTTCGTTGTAAGCATCTTCGCATCCGTGTTTAACCTGCTCTGCATAAGCGACAAGGTAGGAACGACCCTTTTGGCACAGCAAAACGACCTCTTAAAAGATATCGCGCTGGCACTGAGCTTGCTCACACGGCTTCCAATCCGATTGGATGAAGACGCTTACGCCCACAGCGCGCGCGCGGCTTGGGCCTATCCGCTGGTTGGGGTGGTGACCGGTTTGATCGCCTGCATAGCCGCGAAGCTTGCACTTTGGATCGGTTTGCCGCTCTGGAGCGCTGCGATCTTGGCGTTGGGCGCAGGCATCGTCGCGACAGGCGCGATGCATGAGGACGGTTTGGGCGATTGCGCGGATGGGTTCTGGGGTGGTTGGGACCCTGCGATGCGGCTGAAAATCATGAAAGATAGTCAGATCGGAACTTATGGTGTTTTGGCTTTAGGGATCACTTTGGCCCTGCGTTTTGGCGTGCTGTTAGAGCTGCTGCGCTTTGACAACTGGGCGCTGCCGTTGATTGCGGTTCACGTTGCGTCGCGCGCTGTGATGCCTGCGATTATGACGGCACTACCCCATGCCCGTGACGTTGGTCTGTCCAAATCTGTTGGCTTTGTATCTAAGCGTTGTGCACAAATTGCGGCTGGGATCGGAGCACTCGCTTTGATATTTACGCTTGGGCTTTATGGGATTGGGATGACGCTTGTTGCGGCGATCTGCGCTTATCTTTGCATTACACTAACTCGCGCGAAGATCGAGGGCCAGACGGGTGACGTTTGCGGCGCAAGCCAGCAAGTCACTGAAGTCGCACTGTTTCTTTCACTACTTACGAGCTAAAAATAGAAAAGCCGCGCTTCCTCCCAAAAGCGCGGCTTTCCCTGTTCCCTGAAAAGTCGGCCTAAGCGGCAGCAAGAACTCGGGACATCAAAACGTCAGTGATCTGACGTGCGGCGGCGTCTTCATCGCCCCCTTGAACAGCACCAATCTCGCGCGTCAAACGTTCAAGCGCGGCTTCATAAAGCTGACGCTCGGAATAGCTTTGCTCGCGCTGATCATCGGTACGGTGCAAATCGCGTACAACTTCTGCAATCGCAATCAAATCGCCAGAGTTGATCTTTTGCTCATATTCCTGAGCGCGACGCGACCACATCGCGCGTTTCACTTTCGCTTTGCCTTTGAGGGTTTTCATCGCGTGGGCGACTTCATCGCCCGTGCTGAGCGAGCGCATACCGATGTCGATGGCTTTATGCGTCGGTACGCGAAGGGTCATTTTATCTTTTTCGAATGCGATCACGTAAAGTTCTAACTTAACATCTGCGACCTCTTGCTCTTCGACGGAGACAACTTTGCCCACGCCATGCGCGGGGTACACAACAAATTCGTTAACGCGAAAATCGAGGTTCTTTGACTTGCTCATTATGGGCTTTCCTCAGCTCATTTAGGATCATCAGACACGTCAAAAGCGCGCGCACAGGCTTCAGCCAGCGCAGCACGCTTTATATAGGTTTTGCTATCTCGCGGGAGGGCAGAAACAGATCAGTGTCAGGCAATCATTCATCATCTAGGAAGAAGTATATCACAAAAAGGCCCCCCTCACCAGTAGTGAGTGCGAGATACGTTAATATCCCGTAAACCCAACATTCGCTGGCCCAAAGCGTAAAAAGGTGCGACTCAAGCACCGTTTCAAAATTGCAAAAGTGATTCGGGGTGTCTAGCCACCCTCACCCGGTTTCTCAGAGAAGTATTTCTCAAGCTTTCCTTCTTCGCCGTCACGCTCTTCCGCGTCAGGGAGCTGGTCTTTCTTGGTGATAATGACAGGCCACATCTCGGAATACTTGCGGTTGAATTCAACCCATTTTTCCATGTCCGGCTCTGTGTCAGGACGGATCGCATCGGCGGGACACTCGGGTTCGCACACGCCACAATCGATGCACTCATCTGGGTGAATCACCAGCATATTTTCACCCTCGTAGAAGCAATCCACAGGGCAAACTTCGACGCAGTCGGTGTATTTGCAGGCGATGCAGCTGTCGTTAACAATGTAGGTCATGAATCGTGCCTCAATCGGAGTTGCGGACTTGCTAATCCAAGCGGGTGGATCATTCAAGCTCTCCGCGTTTGATTTGCGCGCCTAGCTTTCGGTCTGCCTTGCTTGGGCGACCACCGCGTTCTGCATAAGGTTTGCCAATATCACGCGATTGCGGCGGGCTAAGGTCGGTATATAGTGCTTGTGCTTCAGGCGCAGGACCACGCCGCACGCCGATGGCGTCCACTCGAATGACGCGAATGTGATTGCCTTGGGGGAAAGTCAGCACGTCACCAACTTTAACAGTGGCCGACGCCTTAACGACTTTGTCGCTATTCACCCGCAAATGCGATCCTGTGATGAGTTTGGCCGACAGGCTACGGGTCTTAAAGAACCGCGCCTGCCAGAGCCATTTGTCCGCGCGCAGCTTTCCAGCTGCCTCGCTCACTTTTTAGCTAACCCCGCCAATGCTGCCGCAAACGGGTTGTCTGGGTCGATCTTCTTCTCTGACTTTGGCGGACGAGCCGAGAAGTTTTGTGCTTTGTTGCCCCCCTGCGGTTTTCCACGAGGCTTACCTTTACCCTTGGGCGCACCGCCTTGTTTGCGAGGACGGCTTTCTGCGTGCTTTTGTTGACGCGCGCGGCCCCAAGTGAAGGTGTAGAAGACTTCCATTTCTGGTGTTGTGTCTTCCTTTGGAGCGTCCTCAGCAGGTAATTCAGCTGTTTCATCAGGCGCGCCTACCGCCTTAACCGCGTCGTCAGGCTTCGTAGCTGGTGCAGCTTTGACTTTTTCGCGTTCGCCCTTTTCTGCTTTATAGCCAAGGCCTTGCATGAGATCGGCAAACTGTTCCAGCGTCATGCCTGTGATGGAAAGCATGTCTGCTTTGCCTTCAAAACCACCACGACTGTCCTCTGTGCGTAGCATGTCTGCAAGGCGTTCCAGCATATCAATACGGATCGCACGGGCACCAGCAGCGCGGTAGCCAGACATCAGATGGTAACCCGCGGGTGCGTGTTCATCAGACGGAACCGTCACCAAACCGGGGGGCGGCGATTCTGGAAATTCTTGATGACCCGCCGCCAAAGACCAAAGCACAAGACGCAAACGCGTCGGCGCAGGCTTCAAAAGCAAAGGCATAAAGATCGTGAACTGACCGAAGCGAATGCCGTGCTTGCGCAAAGCACCACGTGCATCTTGATCGAGCGCTTTTACATCTTCAGCAACGTCAGAACGCGCAACAAGACCCAGTGCTTCGATAAGGCGGAATCCGAAGCCGCGCGCCATGCCGGAGAGCGTGTCGTCCTTTTGCAGGTTCAGCAAAGGCTCCATATGCAGCGCGATCTTGCGGTCAATGAAATGCTGCAAACGGCGCGTGACTTTTTCAATCACATCTGCGCCTGCTTCATCATCAACAAATGCCTGCACCTGAGGTTTCAAAGCCTCGGGGCCCGCGACCAGTTTACCAACCGCATACTCGCCCCACATGAGGCCACCCTGCTCGGTAAAATCAATCTCTGTGTCGGGCGCGTTGTAAAAACGGTCCGCGCGCAAATGGAAATGCGGCGTTAGCGCAGCCACGGAAGCCGCGCGCAATGTCTTTTCTTCGGCACCACTCGCGGACTTATCCTGCGAAAAACGGAACCCTTCCAAACGACCCACGAATTCACCTTCGACGGTCACTTCACCTTTATCATTTACTTCGGCCAAAAGGGCCTCCTTTTGCTTGAGCCGGCGCAAAAGCACGGATGTGCGCCGGTCCACAAATCTTTGGGTCAAACGCTCGTGCAGCGCATCTGACAAGCGGTCTTCTACAGCGCGCGTCTGCGAACGCCAATGGTTTTCGTCATTTGTCCAGCCAGAGCGTTGGGCCACGTAAGTCCAAGTGCGAATAAACGCGAGTCGTTTGGAGAGCGTGTCGATGTCACCCTCTATGCGGTCAATGCGTTTGATTTGCCTGGCAAGCCAGTCATCGGGGATGCGGCCAAGCTCATGAAGATCGTTGAAAATGCCCTCAAGCAGATTGGCATGTTCGGAATTGCTGATGCCGCGAAAGTCAGGCACGCGGCACACATCCCAAAGGAGTTGCACCGATTTGGCATCGCTCGCACGCGCCATGACTTCGGTCTCGCCTGCTAGGGTTTTGAGCACCCGAAGATCATCGGCTTCGCGCGATTTCACCAAACGGTCATCATGGCTTGGCTGCTCCAGCGAGGCGATCAGTGCATCAAGGCGGCCCATCTGTAACTTGGGATTGCGCCATTGCAGTTTACCAACAGGTTGAAAGCGATGTTCGGTAATGGCGCGCGCCAACTCATCATGGAGCGGTGGCGCTTCGCCAGTCACACCAAAAGTGCCCGGCTTCATCCCGCGTCCAGCCCGCCCTGCAATCTGCGCAAGCTCGTTCGCCATCAGCGGGCGCATACGTTGGCCGTCAAATTTGCTCAGTGAAGAAAACGCCACGTGATCAATATCAAGGTTAAGCCCCATGCCAATCGCATCGGTCGCTACGAGAAAATCCACATCGCCGTTTTGATACATTTCCACCTGCGCATTGCGCGTGCGCGGCGACAAAGCGCCCATGACAACAGCCGCTCCTCCCTTTTGACGGCGAATCAATTCAGCAATGGCGTAGACGTTTTCCACAGAAAAACCCACAATTGCGCTGCGCGGACGCATGCGCGAGATTTTCTTTGGGCCAGAATACGCCAGCTCGCTCATGCGTTCCCGCGCTACGAATTGAGCATCAGGAATAAGCGACTTGATCGGGTCACGCATCGTGTCAGCGCCCATGAACAAAGTCTCATGCAGGCCGCGCGCACTAAGCAAACGTTCCGTAAATACATGCCCTCGCTCTGGATCGGCGCAGAGTTGAATTTCATCAACAGCCAGGAAATCGGCCCCCATGCCTTGCGGCATCGCCTCAACAGTGCAGACCCAATACTGCGTGCGCGGCGGTACTATACGCTCCTCACCTGTGACCAACGCCACAACAGACGGCCCACGCAGAGTGACGATACGGTCGTAAACTTCGCGCGCCAAAAGGCGCAAAGGCAGGCCAATCACACCCGTGCGGTGCGCCAACATACGCTCGATCGCGTAGGTGGTTTTGCCCGTATTGGTCGGTCCTAGAACCGCGATGATGCGTTGTTGCGCGGCCATATCTGCCCCAAACTCGATGTATTCTAGAGGGCGGGGCCTTTGACGTCAGCTTCCAACCGTTCCATCGCTTCGAGTACGGTCGTGTGATGCGGATGTATAGCGAGAACTTGTTCGTAGACCTCATATGCCCGCTTCCGATCGCCCAATTGCTCAAAAATCGCGCCTAAACCTTGGATCGCATCAAAGTGCTGGGGGCTGAGCGTCAAAGCCCGTTCAAGATCTTCAAGCGCGGGACCATAAAGTTCCTGCTGATACAGCGCGCTCGCACGCATGTGCCAGCCTTCCGCAAAATCAGGTGCGTGATCTGTGAGGGCGGTCAGATGCTCAAACGCTACTTTAGGCTTATTCGCGCCCAGCGCATCGCGCCCGCGTTTGAACAATAAGTCAGCCGAAGCCGAACCAGAACGCGCCCAATTGCGTTTGATTTGCTTGGCGATTTTTGCAGCCTCTCCCGCATCCGCGTCGCGCAACTGCTCCAAGAGGCCTAGCGCGTTAACGTCTGTCTCACTCTTCGGGGCTACGTCTTGCGCAACAGCGGGTAAGCTATAGGGTGACGCAAGCAACAACAGCGTCACACCAAGCGTGCCGCTAAGTTTACGTAAGTATTCCGCAAGGTAAAGTTTGCGCGTGGGGAATGGAGTTCTCATATACGAGAGTGTAGCGCATGACCGGCAAGATGCCAGATGCGATAAGATAACGAAGCGGAGAGCGACATGAGCGATATTATAAATGCAGCCGTTACGGCCCTGAATGAAAAGCTAGCAGGCGCAGGTTTCGACGGCAGTGCAAAGTTTGAGATTGAAGGCGAAGGCACTGTTCGGATTGATGAAACTGGTGCTTCGGCGTCCGAGGCGGACGCGGATGTGACGCTGACGGCAGATGCGGAAACGTTCCAAGCGATCCTAGAGGGCGAGCAAAACGCTACGGCTGCGTTCATGACCGGCAAGCTATCAGTCGATGGTGACATGGGCATGGCGATGAAACTTGGAGCAGTGCTGAGCTAGGACAAACAAACATGACAGACGCCCCCTATCACGCCGAAATTTGCAATGGTCCTGCAAGCGGTTACGCGCTTTGGCGCGAAGCATCGGACGGGGTGCGTCTGCGCATTGGTCTGTGGCCCTTGGATGGGGCCACGGATACTGTGCTGATTTACACTGGGCGCACTGAGTACATTGAGAAATACGCTCATGTTGCGGCGGACTTGCAAGCAGCTGGTTACGCAGTTGCCACGATAGACTGGCGTGGCCAAGGACTGTCTGATCGACTGATTGATGAGCCATTGCGCGGTCACGTCAACAACTTCCAAGACTATCAAAAAGATGTGCAAACCCTGATAGACACCGTTGTGCAACAAGGAATGCCGCCTGCGAAAGCCTTGTTAGGCCATTCGATGGGAGGGTGCATTGCTTTGCGTTCCGTCATCGACGGTCTGCCTGTAAAGGGCGCGCTTTTCTCGGCGCCGATGTGGGGGATTCTCATGTCGCCCGCACTACGCCCTGCCGCATGGGTTTTATCGCACGCAGCGGATTTATTTGGCGTTGGCAGCACACTTGCCCCGGGCACCAATGGCCGCAGCTTTATCCTCAACGAGCCGTTTCAGGACAACACGCTGACCCGCGATCCCGAGATGTGGAAACTGATGGGCGATCAAATTCTTGCGGTCCCCGAGTTGGAACTTGGCGGCCCTAGCCTGCATTGGCTGCGAGAAGCACTGCTAGAATGTAACGCGATTATGAACGCCCCTGCGCCCAAGTTGCCGAACCTAACGTTCCTTGGCGATAACGAACGCATTATCGATGCCAGCGCTGTGCACACGAAAATGGGCGCTTGGCCTAGCGGTACTTTGCGCATGGTCGAAAACGCGGAGCACGAAGTGTTTATGGACAACCCCAAGACCCGCGCGACCTTGACCAAAGAGGCCGTCGCTTTTCTCGATGCCCTCTGAATAAAAACGCCGCTGCGGTAGCATCACGCGTTTTGCGCTCTATGTCCTAAAACATGCCCACAGACCCGCTCATCACCTTCACGGACCGCGGCATTTATTGCCCCCGTGCAGATCTCTATATCGATCCGTGGAAACCTGTGGCGCGCGCGCTTATCACCCATGGACACGCTGATCACGCACGTGCGGGCCACGCAAGGTACATGTGTACAACAAGTGCAGCCCCCGTGATGCGCCACAGGCTGGGTAACATCACGCTTGACACAATTGACTACGGGCAACCATTTGCCGTGAATGGCGTCCAGATCTCGTTTCACCCCGCTGGTCATGTGATCGGATCTGCGCAGATCCGCCTAGCCTACAAGGGCGAAATCTGGGTCGTGTCTGGCGATTACAAAACCGAAGATGACGGCATCAGCGAAGCCTTTGAGCCAGTGCGCTGCACACATTTCATCTCTGAATGTACCTTCGGCCTGCCCATTTTCAAGTGGGAGCCTCAGGCCGTGATCGCAGAGCAAATCAACACATGGTGGCACAAAAATGCGCAAGCCGGGGTGAGCAGCATCATCGGCGCGTACTCACTCGGCAAGGCCCAACGCATTTTGTCCGTGTTAGATACGGATATCAGCCCGATCCTGACCCATGGGGCGATCGAAGCCAGCAATGAAATCTTACGCGCGCAGGGCGTGCAGTTGCCGCCTACCACGCTGGTGACACCTGACCTGGACAGAAAAGCATATAAAGGCGCGATGATATTGGCACCGCCTGCCGCACTTGGCTCGAACTGGGCACGTGGGTTCCCAAAACACTCTAGCGGTTTTGCCAGCGGATGGATGCGGCTGCGCGGTGTGCGCCGTCGGCGCGCGTTGGATCAGGGATTTGTCATCTCCGATCATGCAGATTGGGATGGTTTGCTGGACGCAATCTCCGCAACAGGTGCCGAAAAGATCTACGTCACCCATGGCTACACGGACATCTTTGCGCGCCACCTGAACAGCACCGGTTGCAACGCGGCAATCGTGGAAACCGCGTTTGAATTTGATGGTGGAGAGGTGGACCCGACTGCCGAGGGCGACGCGTCATGAGAGAGTTCGCAACCGTTTTCCAAGCCTTGGACGAAACCACCAAGACAAGTCGCAAGGTCGACGCGCTCGCGAAATATTTTGAGACCGCAGATGATGCGGATCGCTTATGGACCATCGCGCTGTTCTCTGGTCGTCGCCCAAAGCGCGCAGTCACCACGACACAACTGCGCACGTGGGCGGCGGAGACCGCAGGCATTGATCTTTGGCTGTTTGAGGAATGCTACCCGATTGTCGGTGATCTTGCCGAGACGATTGGGCTGATCTTGCCAGTCAATTCACAGCACTCCGACAAGGGGCTAACCCATTGGATCGATGCGTTGGTCAGCTTGAAAGACGCTGACGAAACAGCCAAGAAAGACTTCGTACTAAACGCGTGGCATACCCTTGGCGGCACTGAGCGATTTTTATTTAACAAGCTGATAACAGGTGGGTTTCGCGTTGGGGTTTCACAAAAACTTATGACCCGTGCCCTTGCACACGCCACAGGCAAAGACGAGGCTGAGCTGGCGCACCGCCTGATGGGCAATTGGACACCGCGGAGCACGGACTACCATACTTTGATCGAAGCGGATGATCCAGAAAGTGCGCTGTCTCGCCCCTATCCATTCTATCTTGCGCATGGTTTAGACGGCCCATCCGACGATCTTGGCGCTGTTGAGGACTGGCACGCCGAATGGAAATGGGACGGTATTCGCGGGCAGGTCATACTGCGCGGTGGTACACATTTCGTGTGGTCGCGCGGCGAGGAACTGATGACGGACCGCTTCCCCGAATTCATGCGTTTGCTAGATTATCTGCCTGCGGGCACGGTGCTTGATGGTGAAATACTGGGTTGGAAAGACGCGCAACCCTTGCCGTTCGCAGATCTGCAAAAACGGATTGGTCGCAAGACGACGCCCGCCAAATTGCTGCGCGACACGCCTGTTATTCTATACGCTTACGACCTTCTGGAATGGGAGGGCGAAGATATCCGTAATCGCCCATTCTTAGAGCGGCGCGCGCTTCTGGATACTACTCTGAGAGACGTGCCAAGCGACGCACCGATCAAGCTATCTCCGCAGATTAAAGCAAATACGTGGGAAGACTTCGCGCAAACCCGCGCCGAAGCCCGTGCACATCATGCGGAAGGACTGATGTTAAAACGCAGTGACAGCCTTTACCTGGCAGGGCGCAAGAAAGGTGATTGGTGGAAATGGAAGCTTGATCCGCTGACCATAGATGCAGTGATGATCTACGCACAATCGGGCCATGGGCGGCGCGCGACCCTGTTCACAGACTACACTTTCGCCGTTTGGCAGGACAATGACTTGATCCCTTTCACCAAGGCCTATTCAGGCCTGACCGATGCGGAGTTCCGCCAAATCACCACATGGGTGCGCAAGAACACGCTGCAACGTTTTGGTCCCGTGCGACAGGTTCCGCCCGAACATGTGTTCGAGATCGCTTTCGAGGGCATACAACGCAGCACGCGTCATAAATCCGGTGTCGCCCTGCGCTTCCCACGCATGTTGCGGTGGCGACAAGATAAAGCGGCACAAGATGCCAACAGCCTTGATGATCTTAAAGAAATTTTACGTCTCTATGGCTAAGCCCTTCACCAGACCGAGCATCTCGCGTTTTAGGGGTTTAACTCGCGGCGCGCATGCCTAGGTTATGGACCAAAGAGATATGAGGTTTTCGATGTTCCAACTTCCCTTCCCCGTTCGTGACGCCAATGCTGGCGGTGGTCCGGATCCCCTTGGCAATCTGCCAGAATGGGATCTCAGCGATCTATATTCGGATGAAAACGCCCCCGAACTAAAGCGCGATCTGGATTGGCTTGAAGAGGCTTGCGCTAGTTTCGCGCGCGATTTTGAGGGCAAGCTGGCAAACCTCGACGCGGCTGAGCTACTTGATTGCGTGCTGCGCAATGAACGTATCAATTCGATTGCGGGACGCATTATGTCTTTTGCGGGCTTGCGGTATTACCAGCTGACCACGGATGCTGATCGCGCGAAATTCATGTCCGATATGCAGGAAAAGATTACCAATTTCACTACGCCTTTGGTCTTTTTCACACTCGAACTTAACCGCCTTGAGGATACCCAACTTGACGCGCATTTCGCTGCGAACACAGACCTTGCCAGATACAAGCCTGTGTTTGATCGCATCCGTGCGATGAAGCCGTATCAACTAAGCGATGAGTTGGAAAAATTCCTGCACGATCTTGGCGTTGTGGGTGATGCGTGGGAACGCTTGTTCGATGAAACGATTGCAGGCCTCAGCTTTGAGGTGGACGGCAAGACCCTCAATATCGAGGGCACTTTAAATTTGCTGACAGAGCACGATCGCTCCAAGCGCGAAGCGGCCAGCCGCGAAGTCGCGCGTGTGCTGGGCGAGAATGTCAAAACATTCGCGCGCGTGCACAACACGCAAGCCAAAGAGAAAGAGATCATTGATCGCTGGCGCGGCATGGAAACCCCGCAAACGGGCCGCCACCTGAGCAATCACGTGGAACCCGAAGTCGTCGAAGCGCTGCGCACAGCCGTAGTCGAAGCCTATCCGAAACTCAGCCACCGCTATTATGAGATGAAACGCGGCTGGCTCGGCCTTGAACGCATGGAAGTTTGGGATCGCAACGCCCCCTTGCCAATGGAGAACACCGCAATCGTCGGCTGGGACGCCGCCGAGGCCACAGTGATGGACGCCTATAATGCATTCGATCCACGCATGGGCGAGATTGCCAAACCCTTCTTTAGAAAAGGTTGGATCGATGCAGGCGTGAAACCAGGCAAAGCCCCCGGCGCATTTGCACACCCGACGGTCACTGATGTGCACCCCTATGTGATGCTCAACTATCTCGGAAAACCACGCGATGTGATGACCTTGGCCCATGAGCTCGGGCACGGCGTGCATCAGGTTCTGGCCGCAGGTCAGGGCGAAATGCTCTCCTCCACGCCTTTGACTTTGGCGGAAACAGCAAGCGTGTTTGGCGAAATGCTCACTTTCCAAAAGATGCTGGAAAAGGCAGAGACACAGGCCGAGCGCAAAATCCTGCTCGCGGGAAAAGTCGAGGACATGATCAACACGGTCGTTCGCCAGATCGCCTTTTATGACTTTGAGTGCAAACTCCACGACGCCCGTCGCGGCGGCGAACTGACCCCCGAGGATATCAATGCCCTTTGGATGAGCGTGCAAGCCGAAAGCTTAGGGCCAGCATTTGATTTCGTCGATGGCTATGAGACTTTCTGGGCCTATATCCCGCACTTCGTGCATTCCCCCTTCTATGTCTACGCATATGCCTTCGGCGATGGGCTCGTGAACGCGCTATACGCAGTCTACCGAGAGGGCGACGAAGGGTTTGAAGAAAAGTACTTCGACATGCTCAAAGCGGGTGGCTCAAAGCACCACAAAGACCTGCTTGCACCCTTCGGCCTTGATGCGTCTGATCCGAAATTCTGGGACAAAGGTCTATCAATGATCTCAGGTATGATCGACGAATTGGAAGCGATGGACTAGACGGTCAGGTCGCTCACTTATCAGCCGCGCAGACATGGTCTTGCGCGGCTTTTTTATGCACTCACTGCGACACAAACGGCTGCGCCAGCCACTCATAAAGTGCTTCCGTCGTCGCATCCGGGTTTTCCAACGTCGGCAAATGCCCTGCGTTCGAAATGACCTTCAATTCCGCATAAGGAATGAGTTCCGCCATAAAAACATGGCGCTTTACGGGACAAAGCGCGTCATGCTCCCCACATAAAACAAGCGCAGGAACTTTGCATTTCCGCAGGGTTGATTGCTGATCGCGACGCCGTTGCAAGGCACGCGATTGGCGAACGAACACCTCTGGCCCCATGATCGCAGCCATATCCATCACAAGGTTCAACACATCTACTCGTTGTGGACCGGGTGCCAGATAATTCGGTTTCATTTCTTCGCGCATAACTTCTAACAAACGCCCCGAGCGAGCGCCAATAATTTGCGGCTCGCGCGCTGCGGCCGCTTGCGGCGTTTCGGGTAAAGGGTTGGTGTCCATCAAGGCGATGCGCGTCACCCGCTCGGGCGCACGACGCAATATTTCCATCGCGACTATGCCACCCATCGACAATCCTGCCAGCGCAAATTTTGTAGGCAACACGTCCAGCAAGTCAGAGGCAATTTCTTCAATCCGTTCGCCTTGCGAAATCGGCGCGCACATCACTGCGCGATCCGCCGATAACTCCGCGATCTGGGGTCCGAACAACCGCGCATCACACATCAATCCAGGAAGAAAAACTACGGGTTCGTTCATCATGGATCCTTAAAACTCTGGCGTCACACTTTGATCAGAGATTTATCTGCTCACGTCACAAGCGCAAGCCAATAGCTGCACACTGCGCAGATAAATTACCCCGCAGTCCAACCGCCGTCCACAAGGATCGAAGTCCCTGTGATCATGCCCGATGCATCTGACGCCAAAAAGACTGCCGCGCCCATAATGTCCTCGACCTTGCCCACACGAGGCAACTTAATCTTGCTATCTATCCATGCGCGTTTTTTAGGATCTTCAAATGTCGGCCTGGTCAATGGCGTTAGGATAAAGGTTGGGCAAATTGAATTCACACGGATGTCAGCAGGCCCAAACTCAATGGCCATCGCTTTGTTCATCCCCTCAATCGCATGTTTACTGCCACAATATACTGCACGATCGACCCCGCCCACATGGGCCATTTGGCTGGAAATCTGGATGATTGACCCGCCTATACCCTGCGTAATCATTGCTTTTGCGGCTTGCTGCGCAAAGAAATAGGCTGCGCGCACGTTGATCGACATAACTGCATCAAAGTCGTCCTCAGTCGTCTCCACCGCAGGGCTATGGCGCGCCAAACCAGCAGAGTTCACAACGATATTATAGGGCTGTGCTTCAAAAACTTCGCGTACGGCGTTCGTGTGCGACACGTCCAGAACTAGAGCACGCGCAGTGTAGCCTGCCGCACTCACAGCACTTACGACGCCGTTCAACACTTCAGCGCGACGTGCAGCAAACGTCACATCCGCGCCTGCTTCAGCCAAAGCTACCGCGCAAGCCATGCCAATGCCGCTATTCGCGCCCGCAACCAAAGCGCGTTTGCCATCAAGGCGGAAAGAGGGGGTTGTCGGTAGGGTCATATCATAGCCTTTATCATCAAGGAATTTTTACGATATGCTCACACAATCACACTGTCTAGCCGATGTTCAAACCACGAAACTCTGGGAAATCAGCATAACGTTTCTGGCGTTCTAACAAGGGTTCGGCCGGAATCGCATGCGCCAGCAGCAAGGTCCCTTTGGGCGCAATATAGCTATCAATCCGCCGACGCGCATCCGCTCGCCATGCCAGATTAAACGCGCAGAGCTTTGGAAAAAACCAAGCCTCCGCAAAAGGGAGATGATCATAAAGCCAAAACGCCATGTCTCGCCAATCGCGCCCTTGTTCATAACGCTCCGCAAACCAGGGAATAACAATGGACGCTCCCGCCACGTCCACATCATGCAAATCCCAAATGTGACATTCCAATGGATAGTCATTACGCGCACAATTCAAACGATGCGTGTTGCCAAATGCGTTCAATTCTGGCGAACGATAGCCGGAGCGCACTGCAACCCGACCAAATGTCTCTTCTAATGGATCAAGCAGTTGCGTGCAAAGTTGCCGTCCCCGCTCAATCGCAAGGTCTGGATCCTCTGGAATATTGCGGATCTGATGGAAATTCCCAATCTCAGAATACAGAAATTCCCGCATGTAAAAATATTTGGAAAGCCGCACACGCCCCAAAGTCTCAAGCGACCACATAGATGCAGGCTTACGCATCAGCGACCTTCAAACCAGATCACATAGATTGCCTCGATCATAGGCCCCACCTACTTTGGTCTAAAAACACCTCGGGGTTTGAGGTAGCGCCCCATTCCGCCGCTTTAGCGGCACAAATTGCGCGGCGCGAAGCGACGCACATTCAACTACTGCCCCTATTGCAAGACCCCGTTGGCCCATTCGATCATTACAGCAGCCGCCAGTTCCGTCTGGCCCGCGGACATAATATCACCTGCAATCACATGTGCATTAGGGTCATCGCCCTCACTCAATGTCAAAACCTCCAACTGACTTGGACCGCCCCATTCCTCTGCGACTTCACGATTTTTCGTGGGGCTTACAACCTGATCGTTATCTGAAATAACAAACAAGCTTGGTATCTTGGCTTGCCCCAAATCCAAACCATCCACTGTTTTCACGAGCCCCGCCATCGGCAGCAACGCAACCGTCGGATAGCTATTCGTCCAAAACGCCGCATGATCGTCGTTGATGACATCAAAACTACGCTCGGCCCCTGCGACGAGTGGCCCCCACCAGCGAACTGCCGGCCATGTCAAAATGACCGCAGACGCAGAGTTTAACCCAAAGTTCGGAGACACAAAAATCGCACCTGCAACATTTTCCATCAGATCCTCGCGCAGCGCCGCCGCCGCCACCAGCGTACCACCCGTTGAGGTAGCGATCACCACCACACTTTCTCCAACAGCGCGCGCGGCAGCTAACGCCTCGGCGGTGTCACGCATCCAGTCACTTGCGGTGGCTTGCGCCATCGCTGCGCCGCTTCGTCCATGACCTGTCAAACGCGTATATACTAAATTCGCACCCAATGCCTCGGCGACTTTATCAGGAACCGGACGGATTTCCTCAGAGCTCGCTGAAAATCCATGGATATAGAGAACACTGATTGGCGTCTTCACCCCAACATCACCCGCCCAAACAACGCGCTTTTGAACACCTTCGACGATGTCAGAAAACTTCGCTTCCTCGCGCTCGAAATAGTCATCAATATCGTCCCCGAGCAGTGACGCGTCGAAACCTGCGCTAAGATCAACTTTTTCGCGCGGTCCCAGCAGTGCCAAAAGCCCAAAGCCCACAAGCAAAACCAGAACCAGCCTGCCAGTCCATTTCAAAACAGTTTTCATGAGGAGGTCTCCGCCAATTTCAGCACGTCTTCGACAGAGCGCTCTATCAAGTCAAGGCAAGCATTGTCGGAAAACCGATGATCCGCACCGTCTACCAATGTCAGTCGCATATCAGCTCCATTCGCATGCGACAAAAGTCGCAAAGCAACCGACACGTCGACATCCTCATCAGCCGTTCCTTGCAAAAAACGAGTTGGAAACGGTATATCAAGCGTGTCGCGCAGCACCAGTTGATCACGCCCATCTTCGATCATGCGTTTGGTGATAATGTAGGGTTCGCCATACTCGGACGGCAGCGCAACTTGCCCGGCTCTTTTCAATTCAACGCGTTGTGCTGCATCAAATCCCGCCCACATACTGTCTTCAGTGAAATCGGGTGCGGCCGCTATTGTCACAAGCCCTGCGATCCGCTCGGGGATGCGTTTGGCTGCCAAAAGCGCCTGCCATCCCCCCATAGAAGAGCCGACAAGGACGAGCGAACCGTTAGTTAGTTTCTCAAGCGCCTCGCCCGTGTCTTCTGCCCAATCACCAATACAGCCATCTGTGAAAGCACCAGAGCTTACGCCATGCCCAGAGTAATCAAAGCGCAAAAAGGCGCGACCTTTTGCGATGGCCCAATCTTCAAGATGGATCGCCTTGGTGCCCTGCATGTCAGATTTCAAACCACCAAGAAAAACAACTGTAGGCCCCGGGCCTTCGGTCTTTTCATAGGCAAGCGTGCGCCCCTGCGCGGTCGTTAGAAATGCCATCACACCCTCCAATTTAGTTGGTGCAACCATGCTGTTCTAATCACCCTTTCGCAAGGGCCACGCGGGGTTAGCCGCTAATATACGGCCCCGACTTGGGGCGATAAAAGACCTTCTGATTGTGTAGGCGGCCGAGCAGATCGTGGATCTGGTTCACCTCTTCGCAATTTGGGGCAATGTCGGAGTTCGCAACCATCGCCTCGTTGCGCAAATTTGTTTTCACCTCACGCAGCGCGACCTCGATCACGTCGAGATCTTCAACAGTCAATTCAAATTGTGTGTTGTAACGTGGCATATGGCGGCTCCTGCATGTCCTAAATGGGATGATTTGCGTCGTTTCTCGAACATATCAGAGTGGGACACGTTCTCTCAACCCCTGCGCACCACAATAATACTCATTAAAATCATGAGGTTACCGGCCAATCAGCAGTATTCTGCTGCATACAACACTGCATACTTTTGTACGCAATCAAGCACTTAGCCGACTTGACGTGATTCTTGCGCAGGTTCATAGAGGGGTGCAAATAGCACAAACCCGCAACCGGGCGCTTTCGTAGGCGCCAAACTGACGAGGAGCGCCGATATGGCTAACGTCACCCTTACCTTCCCCGATGGCAATCAACGCGAGTACGCACGCGGCATCACTGCGGCTGATGTTGCTGCGGATATTTCCAGTTCGCTGCGCAAAAAAGCGATCAGCGCAACTGTGAACGGCGCGCATTGGGACCTGCAATGGCCAATTGAGAGCGACAGTTCAATTGCCTTGAACACCATGAAAGACGAAAAGCCCGCGCTTGAGCTGGTCCGTCACGACCTCGCGCATATTATGGCGCGCGCCGTGCAAGAGATTTGGCCGGACGTCAAAGTCACCATCGGACCTGTCATCAAAGATGGCTGGTATTATGATTTTGATCGCCAAGAGCCGTTCACACCCGAAGACCTCAGTGTCATCGAGAAGAAGATGAAAGAGATCATCAATGCCCGCGACGCCGTGCGCACTGAGGTTTGGGATCGCGCGCGCGCGATCAAGCATTATGAAGACAACAACGAGCCTTATAAGGTTGAGCTGATCGACGCCATTCCCGGCGACGAGCCTTTGCGCATGTATTGGCATGGCGATTGGCAGGATATGTGTCGCGGTCCGCATTTGCAGCACACTGGGCAAGTTCCGGGTGATAGCTGGAAACTGATGTCAGTCGCAGGCGCTTACTGGCGCGGTGACAGTGACCGCCCGATGCTGCAACGCATTTATGGTGCAGCCTTTGCGAACAAAGAGCAGCTCAAGGCGCATCTGACCTTTCTCGAAGAGGCCGCAAAGCGCGATCATCGAAAGCTGGGTCGCGAAATGGGTCTGTTCCACTTTGAAGAGGTCGCTCCGGGATCTGTCATTTGGCACCCCAACGGCTGGCGCGTGTTCCAAACACTGATCGCCTACATGCGTCGCCGTCAGGACGTGGCAGGTTATGTCGAAGTGAACACCCCCGACATCATGGATCGCGCCTTGTGGGAAACATCGGGTCACTGGTTCAACTATAAAGAAAACATGTTCCTCGCCCAGACACAGGATGATCGCGATTACGCGCTGAAACCGATGAACTGTCCCGGGCATATGATGGTGTATAACCACAGCCTTCGCAGCTATCGCGACTTGCCGGTAAAGATTGCCGAGTTTGGCAAAGTGCACCGTTATGAACCCTCAGGTGCCTTGCATGGGCTGTTGCGGGTGCGCAGTTTTACGCAGGATGACGCGCACATCTATTGCTCGCCCGAACAACTGACCGATGAATGTCTAAAAGTGAACGACCTGATCTTGTCGATTTACAAGGATTTCGGATTTGAGGATGTGCACGTCAAACTGTCCACCCGCCCCGAAAACCGGATTGGCAGTGATGAAAGCTGGGATCTGTCAGAAGGCGCTCTGAAAACCGCGCTGGAACGAGCGGGGATGAGCTACACGATCTTCGAAGGCGAAGGCGCGTTTTACGGACCCAAGCTGGAGTATGTTCTGCGCGACGCGATTGGCCGTGATTGGCAATGCGGCACGCTACAGGTGGACTATAACCTGCCTGAACGATTTGGCTCGACCTATGTGAGTGCCTCTGGTGAAAAGCTGGCACCCGTCATGTTGCACCGTGCCTTGTTCGGCTCGCTTGAGCGCTTTATCGGGATCTTGATTGAGAACTGGGAAGGCAAATTGCCGTTCTGGCTCGCGCCGCGGCAGGTTGTTGTGGCCTCGATCATCTCTGATGCGGATGACTATGTCTATGAAGCTGTAGACGCATTGAAAGCCGCAGGGGTGCAGGCCGAGGCGGATATTCGCAACGAGAAGATCAATTATAAGGTCCGTGAGCACTCCGTCGGCAAGGTTCCTGTGATTTTGGCGATTGGTGCGCGCGAAGTGGAAGAGCGGACAGTGACCGTGCGACGCCTTGGCGAAAAGCAAACCAAGGTAGAGGCTCTGGAATCTGTAATATCTGCACTTTCGCTGGAAGCGACACCGCCAGACAAATTGTAATACTTCGCGCAAGATGCATAAACGCATTGCAACATGGCCCACCTCAGCAGGTGGGCCTTTCTTGTTTTATAAGGCCTTTTTGTCGCAGCCCACTTCACGGACCCCTCTTTTGCGCTGACGCATCCGTGACACACGGTCCCGTGAATGGCGTTTGTTAAGGCTCAAAGGCTAAGTTGATCTCAGTCGCCAATATCGGCGCACTGCTCACAACTAATAATTCAACTAAAGGAATACCCCATGTCTAACACTCTTAAAACTCTTGCCGTTGCAGGCGCAGTCGCAGCTTCTTTCACAGCGCAAACAGCAACAACAGCCTCCGCAATGGACAAAGAAAAGTGCTACGGCGTGTCCATGGCAGGTAAGAACGATTGCGCAGCCGGTGCTGGCACAACATGCGCCGGTACATCCACAGTGGATTACCAAGGCAACGCATGGACACTTGTTGACGCAGGCACATGCGAAACAATGGACGTTCCAGGTGATCGCATGGGGTCTTTGAAAGAACTCAAGCGCGACCTCCCAGCGTAAGCTACAATCAATTAGGGTGCGTGTAACGCGCACCCTATCTTTTGAAGGACCACCCTCATGCTTGACGCAACGCATCGTTCTGATCTGCCAAATGCACCAGGTGTTGGCTACAAACCTCAACACTTCGCAGAAATTCTAGACTCGCCTGCACCCGTTGAATGGCTGGAAATTCATGCCGAAAACTACATGGGTCTTGGCGGCAGACCGCTCGCGCAATTACGCCATCTCGCCGAACGCTTCCCCATTTCTGTTCACGGTGTTGGCCTGAGCATTGGCGGCGAAGGCCCTCTTGATTGCGACCACCTCGCGCGGCTGAAAACGCTGTGCGATTGGCTGAACCCTGCTAGCTTTTCCGAGCACCTCGCGTGGTCCTCGCATGAAAGTGCGTTCCTCAACGACCTGCTTCCCCTGGCCTACACACAAGACACAGTGATCCGCGTCGCGGATCATATTGATCAAGTGCAGGATGTGCTTGGCCGTAAAATGCTGCTTGAAAACCCCTCCAGTTATTTAGCTTTCAGTGAAAGCACGATGAGCGAAACCGAATTCCTGCGCGAGATTGCCCAGCGGACGGGCTGTGGCCTTTTGCTTGATGTGAACAATGTGTTCGTCTCAGCCACCAACCTTAAGTTAGATGCCCGCGGCTACATTGATGACTTCCCCCATGATAAGGTTGGTGAAATCCATCTGGGCGGACATGACGAAGAAGAAGACGATCACGGCGCACCTCTGTTGATCGACGGCCATGGCGCTGAAATTGCGGATCCTGTTTGGGCGCTGCTCGACTACACGCTTGAACGCTCTGGCCCCAAGCCTTTGTTGATTGAGTGGGACACGGACGTCCCGGAGTGGCCCGTTCTTGCAGAAGAGGCCCAGCGTGGCGCGCGCGCACTTGCTCCTGTCTTGTTCTAATGTTCACGACCCAAAGCGAATTTCGCGCCGCGCTATTTGATCCTGAATTAGCGGTCCCAGACAGCCTGAAGGACGGTGAAAACCAACCAGCGGGCAAGCGTTTCAACGTGTATCGCAACAACGTCATTGTCAGTCTCAAACAGACCCTTTCCGAAAGCTTTCCAGTCATCGAAAAATTGATTGGCATGCAGAACTTCGGCTCCCTCGCGGGGCTCTATGTGCGCCAGCATCCGCCAAACGATCCGCGTATGATGCTCTATGGTGCCGAATTCCCTGCGTTTCTTGAGGGGTTCGCGCCATTGGCACATGTGGGCTATCTCGCAGATGTCGCGCGTTTGGAGTTGGCGCAACGTCAGTGCTACCATTCCGTCGATGCACGCTCGATCGATCCTTGCATTTTTGCGACGCTCCCGCCTGATCAGCTCGCCAAAACCAAAGCAACTTTCGCCCCTGCGATGCGGATCATCCGCTCTCCCTGGCCCATTCTAGATATTTGGCACTTCAATATGACCGAAGGCGCGCCGCAGCCAAATGGCGATGCGCAGGATGTTTTGATCACAAGACGAGAGTTTGATCCAGCAATGCACGTGCTCTCGACTGGCAATGCAGATTTGATCAGTCTTTTGCAAACGGGCGCGCCCTTGGGCGAAGCACTTGAAACAGTTGAGCAAGCAACCCGAGACTTTGACTTCTCTGCCCTGCTTGGACTGCTTTTACAAACTGGTGCGCTGGTCTCGCTCACACTCGACGATTAACCCATTCTTCAAGATCACAAGGAATGCCAGATGCGCAGCCTCATAGCCCTCCAAGACCGCCTTCTTGCCTCTCTCGGCAACGGTGACAACGCCCTACCATTTGCGGCGCGCTTTGCTTTTGCCGCTTCGCTTGCACTCTATTTCTTCAATTCTGGCCTCACAAAGCTTGGCGACGGCATCTTAGGGATCTTTCAACCTTCGCTCGGAGCCTATGCGCAGATTTTTCCGCGTGCGATGGAAGCGGCAAGCTATGACACCAGCCAACTTGGGGTTTTTCATTGGGCCGTCGTGACCGGCGGAACGGTTGCAGAATTCGTGCTTCCTGCATTGATCATCATCGGCCTGTTCGCGCGCTTGGCTTCAATTGGTATGATCGGCTTTATTGTCGTGCAAAGCCTGACGGACCTGATCGGCCACGGCGCATGGGACGACAAAGCCGTGCTGGGCGCATGGTTCGATCGTATCCCTGATGGCATCATTCTGGA
Source organism: Rhodobacteraceae bacterium HTCC2083 (assembly GCA_000156115.1). Lineage (GTDB taxonomy): Bacteria > Pseudomonadota > Alphaproteobacteria > Rhodobacterales > Rhodobacteraceae > Planktotalea. Next base: position 2,247,857 of record DS995276.1, on the reverse strand, counting down.
TCAACGTATGTTCTGGGTTCTTACCCTGTCGACCATCATCTTTAAAGGCGCGGGTTGGCTGTCGCTCGACAAACTTCTGAACAAATCAGACACCTAAGGCGGCCTGCAGCTCTTTCGTCCAGCCCAAATAAAGCGTGCCGTCCATCTCAATGAGCGGCCGCTTCATCAATGTTGGGTAAGCCTTCAACAACTCAAGCGCAGGTCGTGCACGCGCCGTGTCATCTAACCCCCGCCACGTGTTTGAACGAGAATTAACAATCGCAGATCCAAACCTTTTTTCTGCATCTTGCAGGAGGTCTGATGAAACACCGTCAACACGTACATCAATGAAGTCCGCTTTTGGAAAAACCTTCAAAGCCTTACGACACGTATCGCAATTCTTGAGTCCGTAAATTTTCATAGTCAGGTCCTCTTTTCACCGAGCAAAACTGGGCAAAATAACGAAAATGTCAACGCGATCACACATGGAAATTCTTGATTTTCTCAAAATCACGCTAAGCTGACAGACATCAAAGTTAATAAGGAGATACAGTCATGCCCAATGGCACCGTCAAGTGGTTCAATACAACTAAAGGGTTCGGCTTTATCGAGCCGGAAGGCGGAGGCAATGATGTTTTTGTACATATTTCAGCCGTCGAGCGTTCGGGTTTGACCGGGTTGGCAGACAATCAAAAGATTTCTTTTGAGCTGGAAGACGGGCGTGATGGCCGCCAAATGGCCGCAAACTTAGCGCTGCTCTAGGACAAAAAAAGCCCAGCGGCGTCGCTGGGCTTTGTTACTTCGGATCGCGCTTTGCAGTTAGCGCGATTGCGACTTTTTCTTGGGCGTTTAACCACCTGCGGCCGTACCGCAACAAATACCCCCCCCAACACAAAAGGTTGCAGTCCGGTCAGGCAATAGTTCGGTCCGTAATACGCTATTGGGACCACGCTATTAAGGTTATGCGTGCCGTCCCCCATATACATGTCGCCCCACGCGAAGGCTTGGGATGCGGTTACGATCGTCGCAGCGATGGCGACTGAGAAAACTTTTGAAAACATGGAACTGCACTTTTCGACTACTGCTCAAGATCATCTTTTTGTATGATCTAGGGGTAACATACGGCGAAATTAGGTCAATTTGAGCAGATGCGTCTAAGTCCAAAAGACAGCAATCGTGTGCAAACCTGTGATTCTTTTGCCAAAAAATGCGCGAATGCGGGCTGGTTCAAAGGCGCAAATACTCAAAAACTGAGCAAGCCGGTGCTTCTTCACGCAAGCGCGTTTCTCCAATGATTTGCCAATTTTCGGCTGGAACCTCGGGAAAAAAGACGTCCGCGTCGCTAACTTCAAGATCGACTTCGGTGATCAAAAGCCGATCAGCAAGCTCGATCATCTCGCGGTAGATACCCGCACCGCCGATCCCGTAGATCCGTCGAAATCCTCTAGAGAACGCAAGATCAATTGCCTCTGAAATGCTTTTGCAAGTCAGCTCGGCCGCGCAACCTTGCGACGTCACAACTATATTGAGACGATCTTTCAAAGGCTTGAACGGCAGACTGTCCCAGGTATTGCGTCCCATGATAATCGCGCCGCCTAGCGTTTCACGTTTGAAAAATTGCATATCTTCAGGCGCGTACCACGGGATATCATTTCCTTTACCAATGGCACCACTCTTGTCGCGTCCAACAATTAAGGAGATCATAGGTTACACCGCCACTGGAGCTTTGATGCCCGCATCAGGGTCGTAGCCTATGATTTCAAAATCGTCATAAGTGAAATCGAAAAGCGAGCTAACCTGCCGCTTGATCTTCAACTGAGACAACGCTTTGGGGCTGCGCGCGAGTTGCGTTTGCACCTGCTCCATATGATTGGAATAGATATGGGCATCGCCGATCGAATGGATGAAATCGCCCGGCTCATGCCCCGTCACATGCGCCAACATATGCAGCAAAAGAGCGTAAGAGGCGATGTTGAATGGCACACCAAGGAACATATCCGCAGAGCGCTGGTAAAGCTGCAAATGCAGCTTGCCCCCCGCGATGCGTACTTGCCAAAGCGTGTGACAGGGCGGCAGCGCCATGTCGGGCACTTCCGCCGGGTTCCACGCAGATACGATCAGGCGGCGGCTATCAGGCGTCTTTTTGATCGCTTCAACAAGGTCAGTGATCTGATCAATTGGCCCCATGTCAGTGCCGCTTGGCCAACGGCGCCACTGCGAGCCGTAGACGGGGCCAAGATCGCCGTTCTCATCGGCCCACTCATCCCAGATCGAGACACCATTGTCCTTAAGGTATTTGATATTCGTGTCCCCTGCGAGGAACCACAAAAGCTCGTGAATAATGGATTTAAGGTGAAGTTTCTTGGTCGTAACCAGCGGAAACCCATCCGCCATCGGGTAGCGGCATTGCAGGCCAAAGTGCGAGGTCGTGCCGGTTCCTGTGCGATCTGTCGATTGCACGCCCTGCTCCAGCACGTCGCGCAAAGCTTGATGATATTGTTTCACAATGACTCCCCAGAGTTTGTACGCTGCCTACCCTGCTTCGCTCACACCGACAAGGTTGCTTGCACGGCCCGACCCCATCGTGCGTAGCGCTGTGTGCGTAAGGCCTCGTCCAATGTCGGCTCAAACTTGCGTTCTAAGGCCCATGTCGCCGCGAACTCATCCATGGCAGGATATACCCCCGCGCGCTGCCCTGCTAGCCATGCCGCGCCAAGCGCTGTTGTCTCTAACACTTCGGGCCGATCTACAGGCGCGCCAAGAATGTCAGACAAGAATTGCATCGCCCAATCAGACGCGCTCATCCCACCGTCGACGCGCAAGGCAGCCTCCTCAGCATTTGGCCAATCCGCATGCATCGCTTCCAGCAAATCGCGCGTTTGAAAACCAACGCTCTCAAGTGCCGCTTTCGCCATTTCCTCAGGCCCCGTGCCGCGCGTCAGCCCATAAACAGCCCCGCGACACTCCGCGTTCCAGTAGGGCGCGCCAAGACCTGTGAACGCGGGTACAAGCACAACATCTTGGCCTTTGTCAGCATTGTCGGCGAGCGGCTGAGTTTCCTTCGCATCCCGAATAATCTTGAGCCCATCGCGCAGCCATTGCACGACAGCGCCCGCCACAAAGATCGAGCCCTCGAGCGCGTATGTGGGTTTGCCATCAAGCTGATAGGCAATTGTCGTGAGTAAACGGTTTTTCGATGTGACAGGCGTATCACCCGTGTTCAAAAGCGCAAAACAGCCGGTGCCGTAAGTAGATTTGAGCATGCCTGGCTCAAAACAGGCTTGCCCAACTGTGGCCGCTTGCTGATCACCAGCGACGCCAAGGATCGGGATTTCGCGGCCAAACAGATCGGCGCGCGTCACGCCGAAATCAGCGGCAGAGTCCTTTACCTCCGGGAGCATGTTCATCGGGATATCGAGCAGATCGCACATGGTCTTAGACCAACGGCCTTTGCGGATATCGTAAAGCATAGTGCGCGCGGCATTGGTGGCGTCGGTGACGTGAGAGGTGCCACCTGTTAGGTTCCAGATGACCCAGCTGTCGATGGTTCCAAACGCTAGCTCACCCGCTTCGGCGCGCGCGCGTGCACCGTCTACATTGTCTAGTAACCACTTGAGTTTGGTTGCACTAAAATAGGGGTCGAGCAGCAGACCCGTGCGCTCTGTCACCATTTCCTCGTGACCAGCGGCCTTGAGCGCTTGGCACAGCTCGGACGTGCGGCGATCTTGCCAAACAATCGCACGATGGATGGCTTTGCCCGTTTTGCGATCCCAAATAACCGTAGTTTCGCGTTGATTGGTGATACCGATTGCGGTGATATCTTTGGCGGAGATGCCCGCTTTTTCAATCGCCCCGCGACATGTGCTGGCGGTGGTAGACCACAGATCACTTGCCTCATGTTCTACCCAGCCGCTTTGCGGGAAGTGCTGTTTGAACTCTTCTTGAGCAGAGGCGACAGGTGCCATGTCCGCGCCAAAAAGGATCGCGCGCGTGGAAGTGGTACCTTGGTCAATGGCGAGAATGTGGGTCATGAGGGATCTCCCTAGATTTTTATCCGACAGCCTTACGTGCTGCAGCACATAAGGTTACACGAGCGAGGGCAACCAAAGCACAATGCCCGGAAACGCGACAAGCAGCGCGATCGTCACTCCATCTGCGATGAAAAATGGCGTCACACCTTTGAACACGTCTTGCACCGTGAGATCGTCTCGCACGCCGGCCACGACAAAGCAGTTGAGGCCGATAGGTGGTGTGATCAAACAGAACTCCGCCATTTTGACCACCAATATCCCAAACCAGATCGCACACATTGGCCCAGACATGCCAAACGCACTGTCCGCCGCGCTCACCAACTCACCGCCATTCAGCGCCATCACCGCGGGATAGACCACAGGCAGCGTCAACAGCAACATACCGATGGCATCCATGAACATCCCAAGCACCGCATATGCGAGCAAAATGCAGATCAAAATCGTGAGCGGGGTCATATCCAGCGAGGTGATCCAATCCGAAAACGCATCCGGCAACTTGGCAAAGCCCAAGAAACGCACATAAATCAGCACACCCCAGATGATCGTAAAGATCATCACTGTTAGCTTTGCTGTTTCCAGCAGCGCCTCTTTCAGTTTCGCCCAGCGCATTCCGCGATAAAGCGCCATGCAAAATATGATGAACGCACCAATCGCACCGCCTTCTGTTGCCGTGCCCCAAGCATCGCCAAACGGGTTATAGACGAAGAAAATGATGATCACGACCACTGCCACAATTGGCAAGGCAGGCGGCAAAGACTCAAAGCGCTCGCGCCATGTGAAGCCCGAAACAGGCGGGCCGATATTTTTGAACGTCATCGCCATACCGATGATCAGAGCTGCGTAAACCAGAGCGGAAAACGCACCTGGGATGAAGCCGGCGAGCAGAAGTTTACCCACGTCTTGCTCAACGATAATCGCGTAAATCACGAGGATCGCAGAGGGCGGAATGAGCGAGGCAAGCGTACCGCCCGCTGCGACAACACCAGCGGCAAAGGCTTTGTTATAACCCACTTTGAGCATTTCGGGGATCGCGATACGCGCGAACACCGCTGCCGTCGCAACCGATGCGCCTGATACCGCGGCGAAACCCGCCGTCGCGAAAACAGTCGACACCGCAAGCCCGCCCGGCACCCAAGCGATCCAGCGTTTTGCAGCTTCAAACAGAGCCACTGTTAATTTAGCATGATAAGCCAGATAGCCGATCAAAATGAACACAGGAATCAAGCTCAAAACCTGCGCAGACACCTTAGAATGCGGCGTCAGGCCTGCGATTTTCACGCTGATCTGGAAGGCTTTCCAAAAGCGGTCTGGGTCATAGTCAAACCCATTCCAGCGGAGCCACACCAGCCCTACAAACCCCGCTAGCCCTGCTGCGAACGCCACGCGCATGCCAAGCAGAACAAACACCAACATGCCACCGCTGACCCATAGGCCAATCTCAATTGGTTCCATCAATCGGCCCCTTCCATGGAGGCTGCTTCAATCGCGGCTTGCTCTGCGACTGTAAGTGTCAACGGCACCGCTACAGGGTTTTCTAAGTTCAAGACGAATGCGCGCCCGAAGCCGACCGCTTGCAAGATCAACCGCAAGGCCAACACGCCAAAGGCAATAGGCACGACCAGTTTAGAGGGCCAAATCGGAATACCCACATCGATGGAGCTATCGCGGCTGCACAAAGGACGCGCGCAATCAAAAGATCGATCGAAGTGATCCCAAGCGCCCCAAGTGAGGGACAGGATTAGAACGAGGATAAGCAGCACAGAGATCAGTTCAAACAGCCAAAGCACGCGGCCACGGAGCTTGGAGACCAACATATCCATGCGAATATGCGTACCATCACGCTGCACGTAAGACACGCCCATGATCGCAATTATCGGCATCGCAGCTTCGATGTAATCCACATATCCCATCATAGGCGAGGAAAAAAATTTGCGCCCTGTGACAGAGTAAACCGCGAGAAACATCAAGGAAAAAACGGCTATGCCACTGAGCAGCGCGCAGAACCTTTCCAACGGCAATAGCGTGCGGTCTAGCTTGCTGAGCAAGCTAGAATCTTCGAGGACGGCTGCGGAGCCTGCCATGTGCGATATCCCAAAAAATTAGAAATTGGAGTGCAGCAAAAAGGTGGG
>DS995276.1:2070225-2241698 GCA_000156115.1 Rhodobacteraceae bacterium HTCC2083 | reverse complement strand
ACCCCATTTTCAATTACATCTTCGCATCAGCAAGCGCTTTCACGACCAGATCATAAAGCTCCTGACCTGGCAGGCCCTGCGCTTCCATGTCTGCAATCCACGCATCGCGAATTGGATCAGCAGCTTTAGCGCGGAACTCCGCAATCACGTCATCCCCGATCTCGACCTTGGCCACGCTCTTTTCTTCCAGAACTGAGTCCCAACGCGCGAGCAACTCGCCGTAGTTCGCCAAGTAGTGATCCAGCGATTCCTGAACCGAGCTATCGAGCGCGTCACGGTGCTCATCGCTGAGGCCCTCATAGGCGTCGATGTTCACCACAACAGGGCAGTTCACCGTGCCGGGGTTCAAGTTCGCCGTCCACCAAGTCGCTTGGTTGATCGTGCCAAAGCTGAGGTGAGCGTGCTGTGCGAAAGCAACTGTGTCGACAACGCCGCCTTCCATCGCTTGATACGCTTCCGTTGCAGTTACAGATGTCGGAACCGCGCCAACGGCTTCGAACGCTTTGCCAAGACCGCCTGTCGCGCGCACGCGCATACCCTCAAAGTCAGCCAAGGTGGAGCGTGCTTCGCCCGTACCGACCAAGTTGTACTGTGGCATCGGCGAAGTCATCAGCAGTTTCGCGTTCCACTGCGCCATTTCTTCGGTCGCCGCGGGGTGCGCGTAGACGGCTTTGGACACGGCGACTTCCTGCTCAAGGTTTTCAACACCCAAGAATGGCAATTCCAAAACAGTGATCACACGGTTCTTGTCGCGGTGATAGCCTGCGCAGAACTGCGCCATCTCAAACGCGCCGATGGAAATGCCATCAAGGTTTTCGCGGTTCTTGGACAACCCCCCGTAAGAAACGTTCATCGTGAATTCGCCGTTGGTCTTCTCAGACACCAGCTCGGCCAATTTTTCAACGTGCTCTGTAAATGCGCGGCGCTTGCCCCAAACGGATACATTCCATTCGGTTGCAGCCGCCTCGCCAGCCAAAGACGCGATAAAGGCCGCGCCGACGAGTTTTGCAGATAGATGTTTCATGTCACTCTCCCAGTTTCTGATTAACGAGACACTAGCGTTGCAAACGAAGCGTGCAACGGGATTCTTCCATTTTTGTCGCAGCTATCGTTTGGCAATTGCGCTTGAGGCACGTGGCACAAGCTCTGGCAAACAGTGCAAATTCGCGATGCTGCTCTCTTTTTGCGTGATAGCATGCGCCAGCGCCCGCCCCGCCTCTTGCCCGATCCGCACTGCAGGCAGGCGCACTGTGCTGAGAGCCGGCTCAATCTCGGACGAGCCCTTGAAGTCGCCGATTCCAACGATGGAGACGTCCTGCGGCACGCCCAATACACAGGCTTGTGCCCCATAGAGCGCACCTGTGGCGAGGATGTCATTGCCACAAATAATGGCACTCGGACGCATTTCATTCGACAATACCTTTATCGCGTCGCGTTTAGAGGCGGAAATCGAATAGATCGTCTCAAGTTGCCACTCAGCCCGCACTTGCGCCCCTGCTTTGGCGAGTGTGTCCATCACCCCCATCCGCCGATCCTGCGCGCGATCATTGCCCACCATAGGTGGAAACATGCAGGCGATGTCGCGGTGACCAAGGTCGAGGATATGCTCCGCAATCAACTGCCCAGCACGCCGATTATCCGCTCCTATGCACGGCAGGCGCGCGCTATCGCTGTGATTCCAAATCAAAACCGCAGGAATGCCTTGACTTTCGATCAGTTGAAACACTGCCTCATCGTGCTCAAGACCTGTGAGCACAACGCCATCGACGCGATGCTCTAAAAACTTGCGCAGCACTGCGTATTCTTGTTTCGGGTTATATCCATGCGAAGCAAGCAGAATAGTAAACCCATGCTCCGCAACCGCGTCAGAAAAGGCCTGCACCACTTCTGCAAAGATCGCGTGATCAATTGTGGGCACCAAAACCCCAATCGTGCCAGAGCGAATCCCATGGATCGTCTGCGCCGCGCGATTGCGAATGTAGCCTTGCTTGCGAACAGCGGAATCAATGCGGCGACGTGTTGAGGTTTTCAACAATTCAGGGTGATTAAAGTAACGCGAAACAGTTGAGGCAGAGACCTTTGCGGCTTTTGCAACAGAGATTATATCCGCCTTTTTACCATTATTATCAGACATCTATACACTCCTTATAGCCAATTTTATGAAAACATTTGCAAAACTATTTTCATTGATTAGCGTGAAACGTCAACACGGCTGTGCCATGGGAGGCAAACGCTTGGAATTTCTGCTCTATTTTGGCGATGTATTCACACCTGTGAATTTCGGCTTGCTCTTGATCGGCACGATTGGCGGTTTGATACTAGGCGCAACGCCCGGCCTGTCACCGACGATGGCAGTCGCTCTGCTTATTCCATTCACGTTCAAACTCGAAGCCGCACAGGGCCTAATTCTTCTCGGTGCCGCTTACACATCAACCGTCGCAGGGGGTGCTGTTTCGGCGATCTTGCTGAAGATTCCCGGCGCCCCTGCAAACATCGCGACCACGCTCGATGGTCATACAATGGCGCAAAAGGGCGAGGGCGCGAAAGCGTTGCAGCTCTCGTTCGTCTCCTCTGCCATCGGTGGTGTGTTCGGTGTGATGCTGCTTATCTTCCTCACACCAGTCCTCGCGAAGTGGGCTTTGGCCTTTGGGCCATCGCACCTTTTCTGGCTCGCGATTTTGGGCGTGACAATCATCGGATCACTTGATTCCAGTAGCGTTATCAAAGGGTTACTTTCAGGCTGCATTGGACTTTGGCTCGCAACGATTGGCTTTGATGACATTATGGGGGCCCAGCGCTTTATCTTTCATCCGGCTGTCAGCGGGGGCATCAATGTTATTCCTGCGCTGATCGGTCTCTTCGCGATCCCACAAGTTATCACCATGTTCGCAAAAGGGCGCAATGACACAACGGCAGAAGTGATCACCGTCAAGAAACAACCTGTCATGGACTCGATCCGCGAAGTCATCAAACGCAGACGCGCGCTTGGCATTGGCACTGCAATTGGCTCTGTGATCGGCTTGATCCCCGGTGTGGGCGGGCAAATCGCTGGTCTTGTGGCCTATGATCAAAGCAAGAAATTCAGCCCAGAGCGCGAAAAATTTGGCACCGGCCATTCCGAGGGTGTGATCGCAGCGGAAGCTGCCAACAATGCAATGGTTGGTCCCAGCCTTGTGCCCTTGCTCACACTTTCTATCCCCGGTTCGCCTACAGCGGCTGTCCTTCTAGGTGGCCTACTGATCCACGGTATTTTCCCGGGCTCGGATCTTTTTGACAATCATCCCGATGTGGCGTGGACGTTCATAAACTCCATGCTGATCGGTCAAATCCTGATGTGTATCTTTGGGCTCTACGTTGCTGGTCTTGCCGCTTCTGTTGCACGGGTTCCGCACTCGGTGATGGCGGCAATCGTTTTAGGTCTCGCGCTCTTTGGGAGCTATTCGGTTCAAAACTCCATGGGGGATGTATACGTGATGGCTTCGCTCGGCATTGGTATGTATTTCCTTGAGCGCTTTGGCTTTTCCGCAGCTCCCTTGGTGTTGGGCCTTATACTTGGCCCCATCGCGGAGGCGAACTTCGTACAAGGCAGCATGATCGCGAACGCAACCAGCGGCCTTGGCCCCTACTTCCTGACCGGCACGCTGAACTTAACGTTGATCGCGGTCGTTCTAGCCTCCATCGCCTATTCGGTCTGGATGGAACTGCGCCAGGCCCGCTACACCACCAAGGACGACGCCGTCCATAAAGAGGAGGCGCTGTAATCATGTCCGATCTGCCCCGCAATCAGCATATCATCGCTTCTGGCATCGTCGCCGGTGTCGGCATTTCCGTTTGCTACCTGAGCTACACGCAACAGCCCTCAGAAGCGTTCACCTTTCCGCGCTTGATCTCAACCGTTTTTGCGGTTCTGGCGATCTGGACATTTGGCAAAGCCTTGCTCGGCAAAACCAAAGTCGGCAACGGTCTCTCGATGGAAGCAATGACGCGGATCACGCCGGGTTTACTGGTGATGTTGGTTTATATTTTCTGGGCTGCGAAAGCGCTGGGGTTTTACACAAGCTCTACAATTGCGTTCTTCATCCTACTCAGCCTTTACGATCCTGCCCCGCACAGCGAGAGCAAAAGCTGGATTAGGCGCGCTCTTATTACGGCTGGTTTTCTGGCCATCATGTACGGCCTCTTCGCGATGTTACTCAACGTCTACACTCCGCGAGAGTTTTTTAACTGACCGCCCTGAACTGTAATGGCAGCAGGGCTCAACATTCCTAGGGAGGAAACAAAAATGAAGAATTTACTAGCAGGCGCGGCAATCGCGCTGATGGGTTTGACCGGGACTGCATACGCGGACGGTCATGCCAACTATCCAGAGCGTCCCGTGATGCTGATGGTCAGCTACGGCGCTGGCGGTGCCACAGACTTCCAAGCCCGCATCGTGACGATGACGGCTGGAAATGAGGACGCGCTTGGCATGCCAATAGCGATCATTAACAAGCCGGGTGCGGGCGGCCGTGTTGGTTGGAACTGGATGGCAACCCAAGCCGAGAGCGATGGTTACACGCTTGGTGCCTACAACGTGCCACACTTTATCGCACAATCGATCAAAGGCGGCGTTGAGTACTCAGCGGACAGCTTCGAGCCCATCGCAAACTGGGGCGCGGATCCTGCGGTCTTCGTTGTGGCCGCGGATAGCGAGATGAACTCCATGACAGACGTCGTAGACTTTGCCAAAGCAAACCCTGGCAAGCTAACATTCTCTGGCGCGGGCCTGTTTGTGGGTCACCACATTGCAGCACTGCAACTTGAAAAAGCGGCAGGTGTGAAGATGGCGTATATCCCGTCCAACAAAGGCGGCGCAGGTGCGATGAAATCGGTGATCGCGGGTGAAGTCATGGGCGGCGTCAACAACCTCTCCGATGCGTTCCGCGCAGCGGCGGCTGGTAACGTAAAGATCCTCGGTGTGTTCGATCTTGAGCGCAACGACTTCTTGCCAGACGTGCCAACGCTGAAAGAGCAAGGCTTTGACATCGACAACGCATCCGTGAACTTCCGCGGTGTGATGGTTCCAAAAGGCACGCCACAGGGCATCATCGAAAAGCTGGTGGCAACTGTGCCTGCAATGTTCGAAAATGGCCGCGTCGCAGGCAAGATGAAAGCAGGCGGATCGCCTATGCACATCATGACACGGGATGAAGTGCTTGAAATGTGGGCCGCACGCGAAGAGACGCTCAAAGAGCTGCTCGCAGGTCTGTAACTAAATCTACGGCAGGGCGTCAAAACGCGCCCTGCCCGCTACTTCTAAGGAATTCTCATGACTGCTTCTCCAGATCCCATCGCAGAGCTAGATGCCGTGATCGCCCGCGCCCGCAACGCGCAGGTCCGCTATGAAGCGAACGGCAGTCAAAAACTTTATGATAGTGCCGCTAAAGCCGTCGCTTGGGCCATCATGGAACCATCGCGCAACAAAGCCCTCGCAGAGCTGTCTGTTGAGACGACTGGTCTTGGCAACGTGCCGGACAAGATCACCAAGAACCATCGCAAAACGCTTGGCCTGATGCGCGATATTGCGGATGTGCAGACCTATGGTGTGATTTCTGACAATGCAGAGACTGGCATCACCGAAATCGCTCGCCCCATTGGATTGATCGGCGCAGTTGTGCCCTCCACGAATCCCGGCGCAACGCCTGCGAACAACATCATCAACGCTTTGAAATGCGGCAATGCCATTGTGCTCTCGCCATCGCCGAAAGGTGTTCCAACGATGGAGCGTTTGCTGGAACATATCTATGCGGAGTTCGACAAAATTGGTCTCGATCATGATTTGGTGATGATGGTCCCCGGGCGCGGCTCGAAAGAGCAAACGCAGCGCTTGCTTGAGCTGTCCGATCTGGTTGTCGTGACAGGCTCACAGAACAACGTGAAGCGCGCATATACTTGCGGCACTCCTGCCGTCGCGGTTGGCGCGGGCAATGTGACTGTGATTGTGGATGAAACCGCTGATTTGAAGGCTGCTGCGGAAAAGATCAAAGCCTCCAAAACCTTCGACAACGCGACCTCTTGCTCGTCCGAGAACGCGGTCGTTGTGGTCGATGCGGTATATGACGCATTCGTCGCCGAAATGGCGAAAACTGGCGGTGTGGTGATCAAAGATGAAAGCCGCATCATCAAAGCGCTCTGGCCAGATGGGCATCTCAATCGAGAAGCGATTGCGCAAGATGCAGATAAGATGATCACTGCGTTGGACCTCGGCGATGAAGTCCCAGAAGGTACGCAATACGTCGCTGTCGAAACCACAGGCATCGGCCCCGAACATCCGCTCTCTGGCGAAAAGCTAAGCCGTGTTCTGGCCTTCTATCGCGCCACTGATTTTGACGATGCAGTTGCCACGACGCGACGCATTCAATTGCACATGGGCGCAGGGCATTCTGTCGGGCTACACAGCACCGACAATGCCCATGCAACGCAACTGGCCAATGCCATTCCCACGTGCCGCGTGATCGTGAACCAAGCACATTGTTTTGCCACGGGTGGTGCGTTCAACAACGGCATGCCGTTCTCTCTCTCAATGGGCTGTGGCTCATGGGGTGGCAATTCGATTGATGACAACCTGCATTGGAAGCATTTCCTCCAATCCACTAAGATCGTTCGCGAAATCCCCGAGCGCGAGCCTGCGCTTGAGGATATATTTGGCGACTACTGGGCCGAGGTTGGCAAGTGATCCTCAGCCAAACGACACCTCCCAAAGGCACTGTACGCGACTGGCTTGATGCGCGCGCGCAACAAGGGGGCACGGCTTTTGTTTTCCCTGAAACAAACGAAGCTCTAAGCTGGGCTGAACTGCGTGATACGGCGAAAACACTTGCCCAAGGGCTCACCGCGCAGCGCGTTGAAAAGGGCGAAAGCCTCGCCATTATCCACCCGAATGGAAAAGACGGTGTCGTTGCACTCTATGCTGCACTTTATGGCGGATTTCGCGCAACGATGATAAATCTGGCGGCTGGTCCTGACGCAATCGCCTATGCGCTGAACCACTCTGGTGCGCGCTTTGCTTTGGTGCATGAGGCACAGCGAGAAACGTTCAAATCCGTCGCGCCCGGACATATGAGAGCGCTGAACGATTCGCGAGGCGAAGCCGCGCTGCACGATCTCGCGCCAAAAGATCACGCTCTGCTCATGTATACCTCCGGTACCACAGGCAAGCCCAAAGGCGTTGTGCACAGCCATGCCAGCTTGCTTGCAGGCGGTTGGACGACCGCCATTGCTCATGCGTTAGCACCGCAAGATCGCGGGTTTTGCGTGCTGCCGATCTATCACATCAACGGTCTTTGCGTGACGGTTATGGGTGCGCTTGTTTCTGGTGGCTCACTCGCCATGGCATCAAAGTTTTCCACCAGCAAATTCTGGGATCAAGCCGATAGCGCCAAGGTCACCTGGTTCTCTGTCGTGCCCACAATCATTAGTCATTTGCTGCACGGCAAAGCAGAACCAAGCGCCACCTTAAAATCCAATCTGCGCTTTGGGCGCTCCGCCTCCTCCGCTTTGGCAGTGGAGACGCACACAGCCTTTGAGACGCGCTTTGGCGTGCCTATCATCGAGACCATGGGCCTTACAGAAACCGCTGCTCAAATTCTGTCCAATCCGCTTGCACCCAATAAGCGCAAAATCGGCTCCCCCGGAAAAGCCTTTGGCAACGAAGTCCGAATTCTCAACGCTGATCTGACGGAAGCGAAACTCGGAACTGAGGGCGAGATCGCGGTGCGCGGACCGAACACATTACTCGAATACTTGCATAATCCCGACGCCACCGCAGCTACATTCGCAGGCCAGTGGCTGCGCACGGGCGATTTAGGCCGCATGGACGAGGATGGCTATGTTTTTGTGACAGGCCGTCTCAAGGAATTGATCATCAAAGGCGGCGAAAACATCGCACCGCGCGAGATCGATGAAGCGCTTTACGCCCATCCAGATGTTGTCGAAGCCGCCGCCTTTGCACGACCTTGCGATAGCTACGGTGAGCGCGTGGAAGCCGCAGTGAGCCTCAGCAATGGGTCTTCGTTAGCGATGGAAGATTTAAGGGTCATCTGTGTCAATAAGCTCGGGGCGTTTAAGGCCCCTGATACGATTCATTTGCTTGACGAGTTACCCAAAGGGCCTTCGGGAAAAATCCAACGCTTGAAGCTGGTGGATCTAGTATAAGCAAGCATTGTGATTTTGTTGGTGGCGATGCAGGGATTTGAACCCCGGACACGCGGATTATGATTCCGCTGCTCTAACCAACTGAGCTACATCGCCAACAGTGGGTCGGATACTGGACTGGAAAACGTCCGTCAAGTTAGAAAAGTGCAGAAAAACGTCTCTTTGACTTTACGCAACCACACCATTGTTTTCTGAGCGCGCAATTGCGCTCGGCGGGACCGCATTCGCCTTTAGGACGGCCCAAACCTCTTGTCCAACTTCAAGCTGCATCTGCGCAAGTGCGCGCCGCGTAATACGTGCCAGTAAACGGTCTGATCCCGTGCGCAGAGCAATCGCAACGCTTGGGCCCTCGCCCGTTTGAATTTCAGTGATTCTCGCACGCAAAATGTTCTGGCTCGATAGATCTTTCGGCTCCGAGACGGACAAAATAACATCCTGTGCCCTTATCCGCATGCGAACCTTTGCCCCAACCGGTGCCCCGATCTTTGGCACGTGCAGCTGCCCCGCGCTCAGATCAATAGTACTTAGCCCATCCGCCTCATGTCCTGAGATTATGCCTTGCACAAGGGCACCCGCATCTTGAACACCGATCAGCTTTACGTTGGCAGGGTCGGCCAAAACATCCTCGACAGTGCCGCCTACCACGCTGCGCCCATCGCGCAAAACTAAAATGTTGTCAGCCAGTCGCACGATTTCTGACATGTCATGCGTCACATAGATCATGGGTGGACCACCTTGCGCGTGCAAACGCTCAAAATAGGGTAGGATTTCTTGCTTTCGGGCCGTGTCTAGTGCCGCGAGCGGTTCGTCCATGAGCAACAAGCGCGGCACACTCAGCAATGCGCGACCCAAAGCAACGCGTTGCTGTTCCCCGCCCGACAGAGCGGCGATTCTGCGATTCAAAAGCGCCTCGATCCCTAAAGTATCGATCATTTGTCGACGTTCGGCTACACTCAGTGGTTCTTTCGCAAACCGCGCGCCAAAGTCGAGGTTTTGTGAAACAGACAGATGCGGAAACAAACGCGCATTTTGAAACACATAGCCGATCCGGCGTTGATGTGATGGCACATGTATCCCGCTTTGCGCATCAAACAAGACAGTATGGCGGAAAGCGATGCGCCCTTGATCTGGCGTGGTCAGTCCTGCGATCGCGTTGATCAGGCTGGTTTTTCCACTACCAGAGCGACCGAATACAACAGTCGTGCCCGCTTTGGTGCGTAGTTGCACATCCAGCTCGAATGCGCCGAGCTTGCTTTGTATATCGACGTTCAAGCTCATAGTCCCGCGACCTTTCTTGCAGCGCGTCTGGCCAAGACCTCTGACACAGCCAGCGCCAATATCGAGACGGCGACAGAGAGCAGGATCAATCGCAGAGCCGCATCTTCCCCCCCAGGTACTTGCAACAGCGTATAGATCGCGGAGGGCAGCGTTTCGGTTTGACCGGGTATCGAAGCCACGAATGTGATCGTCGCACCAAACTCCCCCATCGCTTTGGCGAAGCCCAAAACCGTGCCCGCAAGCAAGGCAGGTGTAACCAAAGGGAGCGTGACATGCAGAAACACGGCCGACCTTGACGCGCCAAGTGTCGCGGCGGCGTCTTCTAACCCTTTATCAACCGCCTCTATTCCAAGCCGGATCGCGCGAACCATAAGAGGAAAGCCCATTATACCCGCCGCAAGCGCCGCGCCTGTCCAGCGAAAGGCAAATGTGATTCCCAAGAATGTCTCAAGCATGCCGCCAATGGGGCCTTGCTTGCCAAACAAGATCAGTAAGGCATAGCCCGTGACCACGGGAGGCAGCACCAAGGGTAAATGAACCACGATATTGAGTAGGGGTTTTCCGTAAAACTTTTTGCGTGCGAGAAGCCACGCAGTTGCAATCGCGAAGGGTAAACATACCACAGTCGCCAGCAAGGCAATCTGAAGTGAAAGCGCAACAATCGCCAATTCAGCCGCGCTCAACATTACTGGCACCACTCCGTTTGATTTTTGGGTATGCCTGCAAAGCCCGATTCCATAAAAACGTGCGAGCTTTGCATAATCCTCCGAGCAACTTCATGGCTTTGCGCGTTTGCAGTCGCGGTCAGGGCCATTGGGTAGCGGATTGCGGGATACTCTGAAGTATCCGGCTTAAATACCATTTGCACACGATCCTCAGCGAACACATCGCTTGCGTAGACAAAGGCCAAAGGCACCTCCGCACGTGCGAGTAAGGCAAGAGCCAATCTCACATTCGACGTTTCCGCGAGGTGCGGACGTAGCGGTTCTAGCCAGCCTCGGTTTGTCAAATACTGCGCAGTATATTGCCCTGCAGGAACTGAGGACAACTGCCCAACAGCCAAGCGCCCGCCTTCAAGCGCGTCTATTATATCTTTGGCGTTTTCAGCCGTAAACAAAGGACCATCCACCGGACCCGCTAGGACCAAACGATTGCCAGTCACATCACATCGGCTTTTTGCGGTAATCGCATTTTGAATTTCAAGCCAATCCATCCAATCTCGATGCGCGAAAATTACGACATCTGCATCCGCGCCATGCGCCACTTGCCGTGCTAGGGCAGCACTTCCGCCATAAACAGCGATCGCGTCCAAATCGTTTTCTGCGATGACCCGATCCAACGCAGTTTTCAAACTAGAGGCCGCAAAAATCGTGACACTTTCCGCAAAGGCAGGAACAGCCACAATGCAGAGAAACGCAAGAATACGAGAGGTTTGACGCAAAATCTTCATAGCGCGAGTATTTAGAAAGCCACCGTCACGTGCAAGCGCGGCTTGCGCGTTTCACGGCTGCGCGCTAGGGCTGAGATCACGTTTTGGGAAGGTCACCTCTCACCTATGCTGCTCTATCGCTGCCTTATCACGCTGCTCACGCCCGTTTTATTGGTTGCGTTATTTATTCGCGTGTTGCGAAAAGTCGAAAGCCTGCAAGATTTTCGCGAGCGCTTGGGGATGTGGAAAAATCTGCCATCGGGCGATGTCATTTGGATCCATGGTGCCTCCAACGGCGAGTTAAGCGCAGCGCGACCTTTGATTGACGGACTTTGCACGCAAAACCCCGACGCACGCTTGCTGGTGACCTGCAACAGTATTAGTGCTAAAAACATGGTGCGGGCATGGGGACGTTCGCAGCTAAACGTTTACCTGGCCCCGATCGATCTGGGGTGGGTATATGGCAGACTTCTGAGAAAACTGTCTTTGCGAAATTTCATTCTGATCGAAGCCGACTTCTGGCCAAATCGCATGCGCGCGATTGCGGCGGCCAGAGCTCCTATCGCGCTGATTGGCGGACGTATTTCAAAGAGTAGCTCACGTAGGTGGCGACGCTTTACAAAGCTTTCTATGGAGATTTTTCAAACCTTTGATCTTATTTGCCCGCAGGATCAGGAGTCAGCGATGCGACTTTCCAAGCTCGGTGCATCAGACAGTGCCTTTGGCGCAGAAATTTCCCTAAAGTCCTTATTCCAAGCGAAGCCCTACATTGCAGACGATGAATCACGACTGTCCGTTTGGCTTGCAGCCTCGACCCATGAAGGTGAAGACGGGACCCTGTTGCGTGCACATCTTGAGGCGCTCAAGTCCGATCCAACGCTGCGCATGATCCTCGCCCCGCGACATCCCAAACGTGGCGCAAACCTAGCAAAGCTCGCCGAGACGCTTGGCCTCAGCGTCACGCAACGCAGCCTTGGCGCTGAGTTTGACAGCCCAAGTCAAGTTTACATCGCAGACACTCTTGGCGAAATGGCGCAATGGTACAGCCTTGCGGGGACATGCTTTGTGGGTGGCTCTCTTGTTGCGAAAGGAGGTCACACCCCGTTTGAACCGGTCGTCTACGATTGCGCAATCTTGCATGGCCCACACTTGGAAAACTTCGCGGTCCCCTATGCAGCTCTTGCGAAACACGAAGCCGCCATGATGTGCACAACACCAGAAGAGATAGCGTGTAATGTGATCTCTTTGCGCAATCTCGAAGCATCCAACAAGATGCGCAGCGCCGCCCACGTCGCCCTGCCACAAATCGACACGTTGGACGTTGTTTTGACTACACTTTCCCAAATGTCAAAAAACTGATACATTCATGGACAATAAGATCGCAAAGCGAAAACCAGCGGCAAAAGGCAGTGCAGTCAGACACATGAAAGAACAGCGCGCAAAAGATCACTCCTTCGCCCCTATTGATATGATGGGTGCCAAAAAAACAGGGCTGCGCACACAGTTTGCGGCACTTTGCTATCGTATGCACAAAGGCAAGCCGGAAATCTTGTTGATCACCAGCCGTCGCACGCAGCGTTGGATAATTCCAAAAGGCTGGCCGCAAGATGGCATGCGCCCTGCACAAAGTGCCGCGATTGAGGCCCTTGAAGAGGCCGGCGTTGAAGGCAAACTGCATGACTTTAGCATCGGGGTCTATTCTTACACGAAAAACCATGTCTCCGGTCGCGCGTTGCCTTGCGTCGGCATTGTGTATCCTTTGAAAGTTAAGAGAATTCACGAAAGATACCGTGAAGTGAACCAACGCAAGCGTAAGTGGTTCAGCCTTGCGCAGGCCGCGCACAAGGTGAGCGAACCGGAATTGGCCCATATCATTCTCAATTTCGAGCCAAACAAAATTCCAATTGCCTAAATGCTCTCGACCCTGCGATTTCCAGGCTATAACAGAAGAGTATGATCCAATACGCGCTCAAATGTTGTGAAGGACACCAGTTTGACAGCTGGTTTCAATCTGCCTCTGCCTTTGACAAATTGCAAAGCGCAGGGCTGGTAACATGTGCGACCTGTGGCACAACGCAGGTGAGCAAGGTTTTGATGGCTCCCGCCGTGCGCCCCGCGCGTGCAACTGCACAGAAAGACGAAGCGTTTCAGGGCAATCAGACTTCCGGTCCTTTGTCGACACCTGCATCGCCCGAAGAGCAGAAAATCGCAGAACTGCGCCGCTCTATTGAAGCCAACAGCGAATATGTAGGCGGCGAATTCGCCAAAAAAGCCCGCGCAATGCATGACGGCGATGCACCCGAAACCTCAATCTATGGCGAAGCAAACTTGGAAGAGGCGAAAAAGCTGGTGGAAGACGGTGTTCCTGTTCTACCGCTGCCGTTTCGCCCATCAGGGAAGGATAATTGATGCAGGTAATTCTGACTGGTGGCAACCGCGGTATTGGCGCGCAAATGACATCCCAACTGCGCGCGCGCGGCGATACTGTCGTCGCAACCTCGCGCGATGGCAGCACAGATGCGGTTCTTGATGTAACAAATGCGGAGCAAATTCAAAGATTCGCAGTTGACTATCAGCCCGCGCTCGACTTGCTGATCTGCAATGCGGGCGTTTACCTTGATAAGGGTCACCCGCTTGAGACGGGCTACGAACAGCAACTCTGGACCGACACATTTGCCGTAAACGTCACTGGCGTGTTTCAAACAATCCAAGCTTTGCTGCCTGCTTTGCGCAAAAGCAAAGCCCCAAAGATCGTGATTATCGCGTCGCAAATGGGCTCTTCGGAACGCGCAGGCGGCAACGCATTTCTTTACCGTGCGTCTAAGGCGGCCGCGGTCAACCTCGCTTGCAACCTCGCGATTGAACTCAAGCCAAGCGGCATTGCGGTTGGTGCATATCATCCGGGTTGGGTGCAAACCGAAATGGGTGGCGCTGAAGCCGATATTGATGCTGCGACCTCTGCAGCGGGCTTGATCCAACGCTTCGATTTGTTGTCCCGTGATCATACTGGCGTGTTTGAGAATTACGACGGCGCGCATATGCCGTTCTAGTGCGGTCCCACTGCCCCCTTGCCCTTGGGCTAAAGGGGTCGTAAATGCTGCGCAACTTCTCTTGTCTAGGACGCATCCATGCCCGTTCTCGTTATGAAATTCGGCGGCACTTCAGTTGCCAATCTTGACCGTATCAAACGCGCAGCCAAGCGCGTGGGTGTCGAGGTTGCCAAGGGCTACGACGTGATCGTTATCGTCTCTGCTATGTCTGGCAAGACCAATGAATTGGTGGGCTGGGTCAATGAAACCTCTCCACTTTATGACGCGCGTGAATATGATGCGATTGTCAGCTCCGGCGAGAATGTGACCGCAGGGCTAATGGCCCTCACGCTGCAAGAAATGGATGTGCCCGCGCGCTCTTGGCAGGGATGGCAAGTGCCCGTGAAAACAACCTCTGCCCATTCTGCTGCGCGCATTGAGGAAATTCTGTCCGACAATATCATGGCCAAGTTTGCAGCAGGCGATCGCGTTGCTGTTGTTGCTGGTTTTCAAGGAGTTAGCCCAGAAGGTCGCACCACGACGCTTGGGCGCGGTGGCTCCGACACGACGGCAGTTGCCTTTGCTGCCGCTTTTGAGGCAGAGCGTTGCGACATCTACACAGACGTGGACGGCGTTTACACGACCGATCCGCGCATCACCGACAAGGCGCGTAAGCTCGACAAGATCGCGTTTGAAGAAATGCTGGAACTAGCGAGCCTTGGCGCGAAGGTTTTGCAGACCCGCTCTGTCGAATTGGCGATGCGCTACAAGGTCAAGCTGCGCGTGCTCAGCTCATTTGAAGAACAATCAGATACCGCAGGCACGCTTGTTTGCGCCGAGGAGGAAATCATGGAATCCAATGTTGTTTCAGGCATCGCCTACAGCCGCGACGAAGCGAAAATGACCCTGGTGTCTGTCGCAGATCGACCTGGCATTGCAGCTGCGATCTTTGGCCCGCTCTCTGATGCGGGTGTGAACGTAGATATGATTATCCAGAACATCGCCGAAGACGGGCGCACAGATATGACGTTTTCTTGCCCCACGGATCAGGTGAAACGCGCTGAGAAAGCGATGGAAGACGCGAAAGCCTCTGGCGAGATCAACTATCACGACCTGATTGCGGATACGGATGTTGCCAAAATCTCTGCCGTTGGCATTGGTATGCGCAGCCAGTCAGGCGTGGCCGCAAAAATGTTCAAAACGCTCAGCGATGAAGGCGTTAACATCAAGGTAATCGCGACATCCGAAATCAAGATTTCGGTCCTCGTGGATCGCAAATATATGGAGCTTGCCGTGCAAGCGTTGCACGATGCATTCGAGCTGGAAAAAGCGGCCTAAACGCGCAGCTCGCTTTGCCTCTCCCCTTCCGGGAGCGATTCCCATATACTGCTTTCAGACGCTTCTAGGCGTGATGTTGGTTCTTCCGAGGGGATAAAACCGCGAGATGGCGCAAAAACGTGAAAGCGAAAGCCGTAAACTGCTCGTGCGCTTGCGCGATGCAATGGCGGAAGACGGGGATGGCCAGCAACGACTGGATAAAATCACCCGCCTTATTGCGACCTCTATGCAAACCGAGGTCTGCTCTATCTACCTGTTTCGTGACCATGAAACATTGGAACTTTGCGCAACAGAAGGCCTAAACCCCGAATCCGTGCACCAAACGCGTTTGCGGCTTGGCGAAGGTCTTGTTGGCCGCGTCGCTAAAAAATCCAAGACAATCAACACCGCAGATGCCCCTTCCGAAAAAGGGTTCCGCTTCATGCCGGAAACAGGCGAGGAGATTTATTCGTCTTTTCTAGGCATCCCCATTCAGCGCCTTGGTGAAAAGCTGGGCGTGTTGGTAGTGCAATCCAAAGCCTCGCGTTTATTTTCTGCGGATGAGCTTTACGCGTTAGAAGTCGTCGCCATGGTTCTGGCAGAAATGACCGAGCTTGGTGCATTTCTTGGCGAGGGCGAAGCGCTCTCCGCCCGTCACCAACAACCCGTTCTGCTACGTGGTACAGCGGGCCAAGAAGGTGCAGCTATCGGACATGTTTGGTTACATGAGCCGCGGGTTGTCGTTACAAATGTCATCGCCGAAGACCCCGAAACCGAAACCGCCCGTTTGAATGATGCAGTTGAGACCCTGCGCGTCAGCGTCGACAAGCTTTTGGCAGGTGCCGCAGGAGGTGACGGAGAACAGCTTCAGGTTCTTGAAGCGTACCGCATGTTCGCTAACTCCAAAGGCTGGATGCGTCGCATGGAAGAGGACATTTCGAATGGTCTCTCCGCTGAAGCCGCCGTCGAAAAAGAGCAAACGCAAGCCCGCACGCGCCTTGGTCAGGCCAATGATTCCTACCTGCGTGAACGCTTGCAGGACTTGGATGACCTATCGAACCGTCTGTTGCGCATTTTAACGGGGCAAGGCAGCGCCACTGGTGCAGAGCTGCCCAGTGATCCGGTACTCGTCGCGCGCAATATTGGCCCCGGTGAACTACTAGAATACGGCCGCTCTCTTAAGGCGATTGTTCTCGAAGAAGGCTCTGTTGGATCACACGCTGCGATCGTCGCACGTGCCCTCGCGATCCCTCTTGTCGTACATGCGGATGGCATCACGCGCGAGGCGCTTAACGGCGATCATATCATGGTCGACGGCGATCAAGGCATCGTACATTTGCGCCCTGACGACACAGTGAATGCGGCCTTCAAAGACAAAATTGCGATGCAAGCGGATGCGCAAGAGCGGTATTCAGCGACACGCGATAAACCCGCCATGACGCTGTGTGGGGTCACGATTTCACTGCACATGAACGCTGGTTTGATGGCGGATTTGCCTTCGCTGGAAAATTCTGGTGCAGAAGGCGTGGGCCTATTTCGAACAGAACTACAGTTCCTTGTGCGCAACAAAATGCCTCAGCGCTCAGAGCTAAGCGCCCTCTACAGCCGCGTTCTGGATGCTGCAGGGGACAAGCGCGTTGTGTTTCGCACGCTTGATATCGGATCTGACAAAGTTCTGACCTATATGAAACCCAACGACGAACCCAATCCGGCCCTCGGGTGGCGCGCAATCCGCGTCGGGTTAGATAAGCCGGGCGTGATGCGCATGCAGTTGCAAGCCCTCTTGCGCGCCGCAGCGGGACGCGACCTATCTATCATGTTCCCGTTTGTGGCCCAATATAGCGAGTATATCGCCGCGAAAGCAGAGATGGACAAAGCGATGGAGCGCGAACGCCGTCTCGGTCATCCCTTGCCATCGAACATCGAAATCGGCGCAATGCTGGAAACCCCATCGCTGGCCTTTGCACCGCAAGCGTTTTTCGAAGACGTCGGGTTCCTCTCAATCGGCGGCAATGATCTTAAACAGTTCTTCTTCGCAGCAGATCGCGAAAATGAGCGGGTGCGCCGCCGGTACGACACGCTCTCCATTCCATTTCTAAGCTTCTTACAAGGCATCGTGACCCGTTGCGAGATCGCCGGAACACCGCTTTCATTCTGTGGCGAAGACTCTGGTCGCCCAATTGAGGCCGCCTGTTTCGCTGCAATAGGGATGAGAGCGCTCTCGATGCGACCTGCTTCAATCGGACCGGTTAAACATTTGCTTCGCCATGTGGATTTGAACATTCTGCGTCAAATCATTGAAGAGTGTAACCAAAAAGGCGAGCAATCCGTGCGTGGTCCTGTGAATGATTACATCAAGTCGCTGCCTCTATAACAAGGTACCCTATAGCGATTTCACCGCATCTGAAAGCCGCAGAACCAGTTGATCGCGGTGTACACCATGGCGCGAGCCAGCCCGCATCAAGCCAAAGTGCACATGCGCCATTTCTTGGTAATAGCTGGTGTAGGCATAGTTGGTGGCCGCCCCTGCGACTGCCCCAATGATAGGAACGGCTTGGGCGGCAAGCTTTTGTCCCAGAGCAGCGCTTAACCGCGGAGCAATGCGTGCGATAATGCTTTGCACAGTCGTGCCAGACAAAGTGATCCGCGCACTTAAGAAGCCCATGTCCGCCCCATCATCTGCCGCCAGAGGCCCCGACGCTGCAAAGACCTGCAAACATTCGGCTTGGATCTTCGACTCCGATGGGTCAAAGCCGTATTCCGCCGCAATCCCTTGGATCGCACGCAGTAAAACGGTCGTAGTGACAGGGAGTTCTGCCAAGGCCGTCGGCAATCCACCTGCGCCACCTGCGGCCCCCATAGCGGTCGCAGTCGCAGTATTAAGCCAAGTGCTCTGATCTGCTACGATCTCCCTGCTGCGGGTGGCGGCAGCCGAGGCCACTTTAAGCGCTTTCAGCGTCGCCTCCTCCAAGTGATCTTTCACAGGGTCCGGCAAACGCTCCATCAAGTTTTCTGCATGTCCCCCCACGAGATTGAGCACTTGGATCCCCATACCTCCAGCCTTGCGATAGCGACGTGCAATCACGTCGATGTCTTGCTCCAAAGAAGCGGGGATAAGATCGATGCTCATGTCATTTAGATTTGCATCCAACCCGTCGGTTTCAAGGTGCACGCACGACGTAGCCTTTCACGTCTTTCCAATCTGGCCCGTCAACGTGCAAGCCAAGGACCCGCTCCGGGTTGGTTGGCGGCGGCATCACAACCCCGCTGAGTTGCGAAAAACCGAATTTCGCATAGTAAGGCGCATCACCAACCAGCATGACGCGTGCCCAACCCTGATCCTGCGCGCGCGAAAGACTGTTTCGAATGAGGGCACCGCCCAACCCTTCCCCCTGACGCGTTGGGTGGACGGCAATAGGGCCAAGCAATAAAGCGCTATGATCACCAATCCGAACCGGCCAATACCGGATCGCGCCTGATAGAATATCGTCAGCGTCGCGCGCTACGCTGCTCAAACCGGCTACGGTTGGCACGCCGTCGCGCAAACGATAGGACGATAGCGCCTCGCGACCCGGCGCAAAACATAGATCATAGAGGGCTTCGACCTCCCACCAATCCTCTGTTTTTTCTGGTCTGAGCGTGTACACGTCTCTGCTCTCGCGTTTTTTGACTGGCATCGCGGGTAACATGTCGATAGCGATTGGGCAAACAAGGAGTGACATGATGTTTTATCGCCCCGAAGACGGCCACGGCCTGCCTCATAATCCCTTCAACGCCATTGTGACACCACGTCCGATTGGCTGGATTTCAACCCGCGATAGCGAAGGCCGCGACAATCTCGCACCCTACAGTTTTTTCAATGCGGTCGCCTATGTTCCACCCCAGGTTATGTTCGCATCAACTGGCACAAAGGATGATCGGGATAGTACCAAAGACAGCGTTTCAGCGATCCGCGAAACTGGGGTGTTTTGTGTGAACATCGTTTCGTGCGCGCTGCAAGATGCGATGAATGCGTCAAGTGCGACGCTCGCCGCAGGTTTAGACGAATTCGAGCATGCAGAGCTTGAAAAAGCAGACTGCGTCAGCATCAACGCTGCGCGCGTCGCCGCCGCCCCTGCCTCCCTCGAATGCAAAATGACCAAAATTATCGATCTGCAGGGCAGCAACAATTTTCTAGTCTTGGGT
Source organism: Rhodobacteraceae bacterium HTCC2083 (assembly GCA_000156115.1). GTDB lineage: Bacteria > Pseudomonadota > Alphaproteobacteria > Rhodobacterales > Rhodobacteraceae > Planktotalea. Next base: position 2,222,267 of record DS995276.1, on the reverse strand, counting down.
GAAGTCATAGGCGTTCACATGGATGATGCCTGCATGAAAGAGGGTCGGTTTGACGTCACAACGTTCCAACCACTCGCGCGCCTAGGCTATCGCGATTATTCAGTTGTCAAAGAGCTCTTCGAGCTGAACCGCCCCGACGACTAAGCCACCCGTCTTCTTTGGTCCGAAAATACCTTGGGGGAGTCGATCGAAGATCGGCGGGGGCAACGCCCCCAACAAATCTCTTACTGTTCAAGCTAGTGCCCGCCCAAAATCCCGGTCCGTACCTGATAGTCTGCTGCTATTTCGTAATCAGGATCATCGTCGCTATCAACCATGAGATGACCCGCAGTGTTCAACAGCTGATGGCAATCTCGGCTCAAATGACGCAGCTGAATGCGCTTTCCAGCCTCTTCATACTTGGCCGCGACCGCTTCAATCGCTTGCAACGCGGATTGATCAACCACCCGGCTTTGCGCGAAATCAACGATTATCTCAGACGGATCATCTGCAACATTAAACAATTCAATAAACCCATCCGAAGATCCAAAGAACAGAGGTCCTTGGATTTCATAGACTTTCGCACCCTCAGAGCTGGCCGATGGGCGCTCAATCGCGTGAATGCGGCGAGCGTTGTTCCATGCATAGGCAAGTGCCGAGACGATCACCCCCACAACAACCGCCACAGCAAGGTCGGAATACACCGTCACAACCGTTACCAAGATAATAACAAATGCGTCCATTTTCGGCACGCGGCGCAGGATCAGCAGCGAGTTCCACGCGAAAGTGCCAATTACGACCATAAACATCACGCCCACGAGCGCGGCCAATGGGATCAACTCTATCACGGACGAGCCAGCGACGATGAATAGCAACAAAAAGAGTGCCGCCGCGATACCAGCGATCCGCGTGCGGCCGCCCGATTTCACGTTTATCATCGACTGACCAATCATCGCGCAACCGCCCATACCACCGAAGAATCCGGTCACAGTATTCGCAAGGCCCTGCGCAATACATTCTTGCGACGCGCCCCCGCGTTTGTTGGTCATTTCGCCCACAAGGTTCAGGGTCAACAAACTCTCGATCAAACCGATTGCCGCCAGGATAACAGCATAGGGCAGGATGATCTGGACCGTTTCCCAATTCAAAGGAACCATGGGAATATGCCATGTTGGCAAGCCGCCTTGGATAGATGCCAAATCGCCAACACGCGGAACATCAAGACCAAACGCAATCACAAGAGCTGCGACAATTCCGATCCCGGCAAGTGGAGCCGGTATCACTTTCGTCAAGCGCGGCGTCACCCAAATGATCGCCATGGTGCACCCAACAAGGATCAACATCAGCATCATCGGGCCGCCAGACAACCATTCACCACCCGTCATACCATGCCCGTCACTCACAACGGTTCCCGGCACTTTAAATTGGGTCAACTGCGCAAGAAAAATAACAATCGCAAGGCCGTTTACGAAGCCAAGCATCACAGGATGCGGCACCAATCGAATGAACTTGCCCCAATGCATCGCACCAAAGAAGATCTGCAAAAGCCCCATTAAAACAACGGTGGCAAACAGATACTCCACACCGTGTTGCGCGACCAACGCCACCATGACAACGGCCAAAGCCCCCGTCGCGCCCGAAATCATACCTGGACGTCCCCCAAACAAGGCGGTGATCAGGCCAACTAAAAACGCTGCATAAAGACCCACCAAAGGATGCACACCGGCGACAAACGCAAAGGCAACCGCTTCTGGCACAAGCGCCAAAGCCACCGTCAAGCCCGAGAGCAATTCGATCCACAAACGCGTGATTGAAAACCCTTCATCCGGCATCCACCGCAAATCGGGCGGTGTCATGTGATTGGCGAATGCACCGAGAATAGCTCGTTTCATGTGGTTAACCTGCCTTTCGGAGTACGTTTTGTTAGCGTCCCGTAAACCAAGCCGAGGTCAAAGAACACCCCTGCTCGCACGCCATTTTGATGCAACGAAGACGATTCAGGCATTTTCATTGAGCCTTGTGCTGGTTAGCCTGCCAATAAACTGCACATGACAGGAAAAGATTAACATGAGTGACACAATGATCGCCGTTATTGGCGGCTCTGGTATTTATGACATAGACGGCTTAGCCGATGCCACATGGCAAACCGTCGATAGCCCTTGGGGCACGCCGTCTGATCAAATCCTAACGGGTACGCTAAACGGTGTGAAAATGGCCTTTCTGCCGCGTCATGGACGTGGTCACGTGCATTCCCCAACAACTGTGCCTTACCGCGCTAATATTGATGCACTGAAGCGCTTGGGTGCCACTGATGTGGTCTCAATTTCGGCCTGTGGCAGCTTTCGCGAAAATATGGCCCCAGGTGATTTTGTCATTGTTGATCAATTCATTGACCGCACATTCGCGCGCGAAAAGTCCTTCTTCGGCACAGGCTGCGTCGCGCATGTCTCTGTTGCGCACCCAACCTGCCCGCGCCTGTCAGAGGCTTGCCACACGGCGGCCAAAGACGCCGGCATCAATGTCCATATGGGAGGCACCTATCTTGCTATGGAAGGCCCGCAATTTTCCACCCTCGCGGAGAGTAAAATGTATCGTGAAAGCTGGGGCGCGGACGTGATTGGCATGACCAATATGCCAGAGGCCAAGCTCGCCCGCGAGGCAGAGCTTTGCTACGCCTCTGTCGCCATGATCACCGATTATGACAGCTGGCATCCCGATCATGGAGAGGTCGATGTGACAGAAATCATCAAAACCCTGATGGGCAATTCCGACAAAGGTCGCGATCTCGTGAAACGTTTGCCTGCCCTGCTAGGCGCAGAGCGCGAGGATTGCCCCCATGGCTGCGACAAAGCGTTGGAGTTCGCGGTAATGACGGCCCCTGAAAAGCGCGATCCAGTTTTGATCGCCAAACTCGATGCTGTCGCTGGACGGGTTCTCGGCTGATGGATCTTACCCTTTGGCTGGCCTTTGTTGCAGCGTCTGGCGCGTTGCTGCTTATTCCCGGGCCAACACTCCTGCTGATCCTAAGCTATGCGATCACGCAGGGTCGCAAGGTTGCGCTGGCCACAGCCGCGGGCGTCGCATTCGGAGATTTGATCGCCATGACGGCCTCCTTGATCGGGCTCGGCGCTTTGGTTGCGACCTCAGCCCTCGCATTCACGATATTGAAGTGGCTTGGCGCACTATATTTGCTCTCTCTAGGCATAAAAATGTTCAGGAACGCACCCAGTGAAGGGGCTGGATTGGTGAAAACGGATGCCTCTGCGACACCAAAACAAGTGTTTCGCCATGCTGCTATTGTCACTGCCCTAAACCCTAAGAGCATCGGTTTTTTCGTAGCCTTCGTGCCGCAATTCATCTCGTTTGAGGCAGCATATGCCCCCCAAGCCATTATTTTGATTGCCACTTTCGTCGTATTGGCAGCGTTGAACGCATTTGCTTTCGCGCTTCTCGCCGATATCTTGCGCACACAAATCGCAAGGCCGCGCGTGATACGCAGATTAACCCAAGCAGGCGGGCTAACACTGATCGGGATGGGTGCCGCAACAGCAGCGTTGAAGCGGGTGTGATGCGCGCGGCGCTAGCCCTGTCTCTGGCTTTATCGAGCGCTGTAAGTGCGCAGGAATTTTTGGCAACTGACACAGCGCTTGCCGATAACGATTTCTATCGCCTCGTCGCTTGCGCCGCTCCTCCAAAAGGGAATTGCAAAAAGACCCGCGCAGAGGCGTCGTTGAGCCAAGCCATTGATGAAATCAACGCCGCGGGCACCGCCATTCAACTGACCCGTGATGACTCGAACCCAGATTTCCCTATCCTATTCCTCGATATTCCCGCGCGTAGCACGATCCAAGGCTCTGGCTTTCAAGTCCTTGAAGGCAAATCTATTTCTGGTGCAGGTGCGCGCGTCCTAGCGAAAAATGGCATGATCCTGAAATCTGTGATTATTTTCACCACAGGTCTTGAGAAGCGTGCATTTGAACGCCTCATGCTAGAAGAAATCACCCAAGGATTGGGGCTGATGACAGACATAGGCGGCCCCTATTACGAGAGCCGATCTATCTTTTCACAATCCAGCAACGCCCTGACAAAATTGGGTAAACAGGACATCATAGCCCTTGGCCGCCACTACCCCGCGCGTTAAACAATCCTGGCACGCCAAAGGACGCTAATCATGAAAACCGTCAAAGACTACATCCGCACGATCCCTGATTTCCCACACGAAGGGATCATGTTTCGAGATGTCACCACGCTTTTCAGCGACCCGCGCGGGTTTCGCATGGCGATTGACCAGCTCTTGCACCCCTATGTGGGCATCAAGATTGACAAAGTCGTCGGCCTAGAAGCACGTGGCTTCATATTGGGCGGCGCAATCGCGCATCAATTGAGCATCGGTTTCATCCCTGTTCGCAAAGCCGGCAAACTGCCCGGCACCGTAATTTCTCAGGACTACAAACTTGAGTACGGCGAAGCGACGGTTGAATTGCACGACGATGCGATCGAAGCCGGTGAAAAGATCCTCGTCATCGACGATCTTCTAGCCACAGGCGGCACTGCAGAGGCGGGCATTAAACTGATCGAACGTCTTGGCGGCGAGATTGTTGGCTGCGGTTTCGTCATCGACCTGCCTGAACTTGGCGGACGCAAACGCCTTGAGGCGTTGGGCGTCGATGTCAAAGCCTTGTGTAGTTACGAGGGCCTATAGCGCCAGCACCACACCGGGGTTCATTATCCCAATTGGATCCAGCGCCGCCTTGATCGCGCGCATCGCCGCAAGCTTTGCAGGATCGCCATATTTTTCAAGATCTGCAGTTTTGAGGCGGCCGATCCCGTGTTCTGCGCTGATAGATCCACCGAGTTCATCGACCAAATCATGAACAGCGACCTTCACCAAATCGCGTACATCCAAATAATCGGCCCGCGTTTTTCCTGTCTCAGGAAAGACGTTGTAATGCAGATTGCCATCGCCCAAGTGCCCGAAACAATTGACCAACATTGGCCCAAGTTCTGCAATCACTTCGCCTGCGCGCGTGATGAACTCTGGCACAAGGCTTATCGGCACCGAAATATCGTGTGATGACACAGAGCCAACCAAACGATTAGCCTCTGGAATGTGTTCGCGCACAGACCAGAATTCTTGTCGTTGCCCAAGCGATTGCGCGATCAAGCCATCACTGACCCAGCCCTGCTCTAGCCCTGCTTCAAACAAAGTTTCAAGCGCGTCCTGCGGATCAAGTCCACGCGCCAGACCAACTTCAATCAGGACACACCATTCAAAATCTTGCTCAAAAGGCAGACGCACACTTGGCAGATAGTCACGCAGGAATTCAAGGCCTTGGCGGTGGATCAATTCAAACGCGCTGACACTGTCCCCCAGCTGGCTGCGTGCCTCAGCAAGAAGGGAAATCGCAGCTTGTGGGTCTTCCACAACAAAAAATGCGGTTCCCTCGGCAGCAGGTCGCGGGCTAAGCTTTAACGATGCAGCCGTGATAATTCCCAGCGATCCTTCAGAGCCGATGAGCAGATTGCGCAAATCATAGCCAGTGTTGTCCTTGCGCAATCGCGACAGGCCATTCCAGATGCTCCCATCCGGCAACACCGCCTCAATTCCAAGGCACAAATCACGCGTATTCCCATAACGTAGAACATTCACACCACCCGCATTCGTCGCAAGATTTCCGCCAATTTGCGCGGTCCCTTCAGAGGCGAGCGACAACGGAAAAAGGCGATTCACATCGGCAGCCGCCGTTTGGATATTCGCCAAAATAGCGCCTGCTTCGGCAACAAGGACATTCTCGCTTGGATGCACAGAACGGATCGCGTTCATGCGTTCTAATGATAGAATAAGCGGGCGGGGGCCATCAGGCGCAACCTGCCCGCCGACCAACCCTGTACCACCGCCATAGGGCACAATGCCGATGCTCGCTTGGTTCGCGAGGCGCACAATCGTTGCGACCTGTTCCACAGTCTGCGGAACTGCCATCAAAGTTGTTTGACCTGCATAGCGACCGCGCGGCTCTTCCAAATAGCGTGGTTCGATCTCTTTGATCACATCGGACGGAAGGGCCGCAAGCAATGCTGCTTCAAAGTCGCCGGAAACGTCGTTCAACATGTGCTCATATCCTTGATTAGCCGACGTCCGTGCGCCCGCGTCTGTCCATTCTAAGCGCAGAGTAAAGAACATGGCTGCGCCACCGCCCGTCAATCTGCAAATATGCTTGCGCCACGCCCTCATATTTAAAACCTGTGCGTTCCAGAACCCCACGCGAAGCCTTGTTTTCAGGCAAACAAGCCGCTTCCAAACGCGACAAATCCATCCGCTCAAAGGCGTAGTGTACCATCGCGGCGATGGATTCACTCATATAACCATGACGTGCATACTGATGGCCAATCCAGTAGCCCAGCGTGCCGCATTGCGCGGGACCACGGCGAATATTGTCAAGCGTGATCGCCCCCATCAACGCGCCATCTTCGCGACGTTCGATAAAAAGCGGCACGGCCGTATCGCCAGAAATGGAGCGCTGCGCCCAGTAGACTCGATTAGTAAAGGCCTTACGCGTCAGATGGTTAGAGGCCCAAGTGGGTTCCCACTTCGTCAAGAAATCAGCGCTATCGAAACGCAAATTGGCCCAAGCGCGAAAATCAGAATGAATGGGCGGGCGCAGCGACAGACGCTCGGTTTCCAAACGTATCTTGCGCCGAACCCGCAGCATTAAGCGGCGCGACCCTTTAAGAGATCCGCAAGATCAGGTGCACGTTCCACAGGCCCATAAAGCGCCAAGGCTGCGGGCGCTTCATCCGCAAGCGACGCCGCGAAGTCACGCACACCTTGCATCGTTACTGCATCTATCTGCGCAACGGTTTCTTCAAGCGGTGGAATGCGGTTCCAGATTTGCATCAAACGCGCAAGACGCTCCGCGCGGCTTGACGGGCTTTCTAGCCCCATGAGCATGCCAGCTTTCATCTGAGCACGGGCCCGCGCAACTTCTGTTTCGTTCATATCATCCGCTGCGCGCGCTAGTTCTTGCATCGTAATGCTTGCAAGCTCGGGCAATTGTTCCCCGCTGGTCCCCGCATAAATCGTCATCATGCCAGTGTCCGAATACGCGCCAGTTTGTGCAAAAATTGTGTAACACAGCCCTCGCTTTTCACGCACCTCTTGGAACAGGCGGCTCGACATACCGCCACCCAAAGCGACGGAATAAATCTGCGCCGTATAAATCGCGTTATCGCAGTAGCTTGGTCCCTCAAAGGCCAATGCGAAGTGAGCCTGCTCTAGCGACTTGATCTCACGCCGCACGCCACCTTGAAAAAGGGCCTTCGTCGGCACGCTGGCCACACGGCTTTCAAGACCGCCGAACAGCTCTTCCGCAGCACGCACAATTGCGTCGTGATCCACATCCCCTGCGGCGGAAAGGATCATCTGCGACGGGCCATAATGCTCATGCACAAAGCGGCGCAAATCTTCGCGCGAAAAACTGCGCACACGCTCTTCTGGACCAAGGATCGTGCGGCCAATAGGTTGATCGGGATAGGCTTCATCTTGAAGCCAATCAAAGATCACATCGTCTGGTGTATCGAGCGCTTGGCCGATCTCTTGCAAAATCACGCCGCGCTCGACCTCGATCTCATCTTCGTCAAACACCGGATTAAGCAAAATATCAGAGATCACATCCAACGCCAGTGGCACATCACCGCCCAAGACGCGCGCGTAATAGGCCGTCACTTCGCGACTCGTGTAGGCATTGATATAACCGCCAACATCCTCAATCTCTTCAGCAATTTGCAAAGAACTGCGGGTTTTGGTGCCTTTGAACGCCATATGCTCAAGAAAATGCGCAATGCCATTCTGCTCGATGCGTTCATTGCGCCCACCTGCGGTGACCCAAATCCCAATCGATGCGCTTCGAAGGCCCGGCATTTTTTCCGTCACAATGCGAAACCCGTTCGCGAGGCTGTGGGTTTGCACGCTCATGAAGAAATACCCGCGCGAACAATATCTTGCAGCGCTTTAAGATCATTCGGAGCGCGCGTCACACGTTCCTCATGCTCAAACAGGTCAGCCATACGCGGTGGTAGTGATGGCCGTTCCCCTGTCGCGGCTTCAACAGCATCTGGGAATTTTGCGGGATGCGCAGTCGCGAGGGTGATCATCGCCGTTTCACCTATGTGATTTTCGGCAACAGAAACACCAATCGCGGAATGCGGGCAAAGCACCTCGCCAGTCTCGTGCAGCGCACGCGTGATCATCGCAGATGTGCCTGCTTCATCAACCATGCCGCTATCGTAGTGTGCGCGCAAAGCCCCCATCGCGTTACCTGAAATAGTAAAGTTACCATCGGTGGCCAGATCGTCCATGAGGCCCTTGATTGCAGCGCCGTCCTGATCATGCGCAAAGAAAAGCGCACGCTCGAAATTGGAGGAAACCTCAATGTCCATGGAAGGTGAAATAGACGGTTTCACGCCAGACTTGGTGTAAGCAGAGGTTTCCATGCAGCGATGCAAAATGTCATTTTGGTTGGTTGCGATCACCAGACGATCAATCGGCAGGCCCATTTTCTTGGCAATAAAGCCCGCGAAAACATCCCCGAAGTTGCCTGTCGGCACGGTAAAACTCACCTTACGATCCGGTGCTCCCAGGGACACAGCTGTGGAAAAATAATAGACCACTTGCGCAAGAACGCGCGCCCAATTGATAGAGTTTACACCAGCCAATTGAACATCATCGCGGAACTCAAAGTCGTTGAACATATCCTTAAGACGCGCTTGGCAATCATCGAAGTCACCATCCACCGCAATTGCATGCACGTTGGCTTCCGTCGGCGTTGTCATCTGGCGACGTTGCACTTCGGAAACACGACCGTAAGGATAGAGAATAAACACATCCACGGCATCAAGACCACGGAACGCTTCGATCGCAGCAGAACCCGTATCGCCGGATGTCGCCCCAATAATTGTGACACGTTTGCCGGACCGTTTAAGAGCAAGTTCAAACATCTGGCCAATAAGTTGCATGGCGAAATCTTTGAACGCGAGGGTTGGGCCGTGAAACAGCTCCATCAGAAAATGGTTCGGCGCAAGTTGCACCAATGGCGCGCGCGCAATGTGGCCGAAGCCTGCATAAGCCTGTCGAATACACCCTCTAAATTCTTCATCCGTGAACGTGTCGCCCACGAACGGACGCATTACCCGAAACGCAATCTCTTCATAGCTTGCGCCATTCATCGCGCGCATGTCATCGACGCTCATTTGCGGAATCGTTTCAGGCACATAAAGCCCCCCGTCCCGCGCAAGACCTGTGAGCATCGCTTCCTCAAAAGACAAAACCGGTGCAGCACCACGTGTAGAGACGTATTTCATTATATGTCCTTCTGCGCTTTTCGTGCGCACCATAGGAAAGTCAGTGTCATGATCAGCCAGATCACAGCGAGCGAAAACCAAGTGAATGCATATTGCAAATGATCATTCGGAATGCCTGCCTTGTCCACGGGCAAAGGCGCGACCGAGTCATTTTCGAACGAAGATGTACGCAGTACGATCATCACAGGTTCGGTCGCCAATTGCTTGGCCATCGCAGAAACGTCGCGCGCAAACCAAATCTCTGCTTTCAGATCCGGCTCTGGAATTGAGCTACCAGTTTCGTCGGGCCAATGTAGGTTCCCCGTCACGTTAGCCTTACCTGTCGGGCGATCTGCATTTTTCTGGTCAATTTTGACGAAGCCACGATCAAGCAGAATACGCCGTCCCGTGTCTGTCTCAAACGTAGAGATGATGCGATAGCCCGGGCCGACCTGCTTTTGCGAAACCAGAACGTGGATTTCTTCGCTTGTCACCGCCCCTTTGACAATCACGGGTAAAAAGCGATCGGTTAAACGATTGAATTCATCGGGGAGTTCGACAGGTTCGGCGGCGATACGTGTATCGATGTCGGCGAGGATCGCCTGTTTCCAAGTCAATCGCTGCATTTGCCAAACACCAAGCGACACCAAGATGGCAACGCCGATAAGGCCAAATAGCAAAGGAATAAGGTAACGGGTCAGCATGCGTGCATGGGGTCCATCAAGTGACAAAGCGCGCAAGGAAAACACCTTGCGCGCCTTGGCTTTTGTCGTGTTGCGACGCGGGTTTCAAGACCGCATCGCAACGTTCGAGATTTGTTTATCCACCCCAAACGTAGACTGCGGCAAACAAGAACAGCCAGACAACGTCAACGAAGTGCCAATACCAAGCTGCCGCTTCAAAGCCGATGTGACGTTCCGGCGTAAAGTGACCGCGCTGTAGACGAAGCAAACAAATGAACAGGAAGATCGTACCAATCACAACATGAAAACCATGAAAGCCTGTCGCCATGAAGAAGTTTGCGCCGTAAATGTTGCCGGAGAACCCGAAGGCCGCATGGCTATACTCATAGGCTTGGAAGGCAGTGAAGATCAGGCCAAGAACAACGGCAATGATCAAACCGTTTTTCGTGTCCTGGCGGTTGTTTTCGTGCGCAAGCGCGTGGTGCGCCCAGGTCGCGGCAGCACCAGAGCAGAGCAAGATCAACGTGTTGATCAACGGCAGATGCCAAGGATCAAACGTTTCGATACCAGCTGGCGGCCAAATGCCATCGACAGCAGGCGACTGTGGACCCATCGGGTACATCGCGTGCTTGAAGAAGCTCCAGAACCATGCTGCGAAGAACATAATTTCGGACATGATGAACATGATGAAGCCATAGCGAAGCCCGATCCGCACGACAGGCGTGTGATCGCCAACGTGGCTTTCGTCGACAACCTCCGCCCACCAACCATACATGACGTAAAGTACACCAACGAGGCCAATCAGGAACATCCATGGACCATTGTCGTGGAACCAAACCACGGCGCCAAAGAGCATGACAAATGCGCCAATCGCACCCAGCAATGGCCAGAGCGAGGGATTAAGAATGTGATAGTCGTGGTTTTTTGCGTGTGCCATGGGTCCCTCGTCGGATAGGCTTAGTTATTAATCGTGTCTGCGGGTTGCTCCAAAGCGGCCTGTGCGACCTCTTCGGGCAAATCGATTTCATAGAATGTATATGAAAGCGTTATCTCTTGTGTATATTTCGCGTCGCGGTCAGTGACAATCTCTGGATCAACATAGAAGGTCACGGGCATTTCTACCCGCTCCCCAGGTTGCAAGACCTGCTCTTCAAAGCAAAAACATGCAATCTTGTTGAAGAAATAACCTGCTTGGTACGGTGCAACATTATAGCTGGCTTGACCAGCAACAGCGCGGTCTGTCGGATTGTAGGCTTCGTAGAAGACCAAACCTGTCTCACCAATGCGCATTTCGATCTCGCGCACCATGGGTTTGAATTCCCACGGCATGCCACGTTCTTTAGAGGCATCAAAACGTACAGTTATTGTTTGATCAAGGATTTCGTCGCTGCCCGTATCAGCCGTGTTCGTCACACCGCCAAAGCCGGTAACACGGCAAAACCAATCGTAAAATGGAACCGACGCCCAGGCCAAGGCACCCATAAACACTACAAGCGACAGCGCTTGCAGTGCTGTTTTGCTTTTGGGGTCAATTGATTTTTTGGGAGTTGGAGCTTGATTTGACATTACTCACTCGCCTCCCCAAGCGGAGGTTCGTAATCGCCGCGCGTCACTTTTACGACAGTAAGCCCGAAAATGATTACAATGAAGCCAGCAAGAAGCAGGCCAACACCCACATTGCGGCCATAGCGACGTGTGTGGATTTCATGTTGCTTAATAATGCTCATCACCAGCCACCCATGCCAAAACGCTGCATGATTGCTTCAATCAAAATCGCTCCGAAATGCAGGAAGAGGTACAGCAAAGAGAGCTTGAAGAAATTACGCTCTACTTTGAAGTTGTCGACTTCACTCATCTCTTCATCGCGGTTCAGGATGTCCCATGCACCTTTGACAAACATCATGTTCAAAACGATTGCAATCGCCATGTAAACAGGGCCACCGATGGATGTAACCCCTGCGCCCAGCGCAAGAATGGCGAGCAAAATCGTGTAAACGAAAATATGAATGCGTGTGGAGCGGCGGCCATGGGTAACCGTCAGCATCGGGACACCCGCATGGTCGTAGTCTTTACGCATAAACAACGCCAGCGCCCAGAAATGCGGCGGTGTCCACATAAATGTGAGACAGAACATCAGAACAGATTCGATAGAAATGCCGCCTGTGGCAACCGCCCAACCGATCATCGGAGGAAATGCGCCAGCAGCGCCGCCAATCACGATATTCTGTGGTGTCCAGCGTTTCAGCCACATCGTGTAGATCACGACGTAGAAGAAGATCGTGAACCCGAGAAGAGAGCCAGCGACCCAATTCGACGCAAGTCCCAGCATGACCGTGGAAAGGCCAGACAGCGCGAGACCAAAACCAAGCGCTTCGCCTTCAGTCACTTTACCCGCAGGGATCGGACGCTTTTGTGTGCGCTTCATCACCGCGTCGATGTCCGCGTCCCACCACATATTCAGCGCACCAGAGGCACCGCCGCCTATCGCAATGAACAGAATGGATGCAAAGGCGATCATCGGATGAACTGGGTTTGGCGCGGCCAGTAGCCCCACCAACGCAGTGAAAACAACAAGCGTCATCACGCGCGGCTTTAGAAGCGCGAAGAAATCGCCGAAGCTGGCTTCGGGCGCAAGGCTGGCACTATCTGCGCTGGCGTCGCTCATTCTAATGTCTCTCAAAACAATGTGTGAAACGCGCGTGGATTAGCCCCCTCGCGCGCTGTTATCGCGTTCGTTTACTTCGCGTCTGCAACTTTGAAAGCCTGCGGCACACCTGCATACTCTTCGATCGCGCCATTCAGCCATTCCTGGTAGGCTTCTTCGCTCACTACTTTCACCGTAATCGGCATGTACGCGTGGTCTTTGCCGCAAAGCTCGGAACATTGACCGAAATAAACACCTTCTTTCTCGGCCGCAAACCAAAGCTGAGCAATACGGCCTGGGACGCCGTCTTGCTTGACGCCAAATGCTGGGATCGTCCAAGAATGGATCACATCTGCACCCGTGACATTCATCACGATTGTTTTACCCACAGGCACGACAACCGCGGTGTCGGTCGCCAGCAAATACTGCTCGGGCGCGTAGCCCGCATCAGCCAGCTCATCCTTGCCAAGCAGGAAGCTGTCAAAACCAAACTCGTGGTCGACATACTCATAGCCCCAGTACCACTGATATCCGGTGACTTTGATCGTGATATCTGCCTTCGGGATTTCCTGCTGCTTGAACAAAATCGGCAAAGAAAACGCGCCAATGAAGACCAAAACGACGATCGGGATGATCGTCCACGCCACTTCCACAGGCGAATTGTGCGTGAATGTGCCCGGTGTCGGGTTGGCTTTGCGGTTGTAGCGCACGATGCAGTAGACAATCAGGCCAGTGACGAACAGCGTGATGACCGTAATAATAATGTTCAACATGCCATCCAACCATTGGATGTCGCGCATGAGTTCGGTTGCCGCGGGCTGAAAGCCGATGCCGCGCGGTGTTGGTTGGCCAACGACTTCGAGCCCGTCTTGCGCCATGGCCGGAGCCGCTACGAGTGCTGCCAAAAGGCCGTAGAGAGTTTTTTTCAGTTGCATTTTACACCCTGGTCGATTGCGGCATGATGCCGAACTTTTCGATTTTAATCTGTTAACCTTAAGCGAGCGAAGCAATTAAACCGATAGCGGTCAAACGCCCGTTGTTATCGAGCTGTTTAAAACCATATTCTTACCTATAGATAAAGGCTAGGCGTTGCGGCAAACGGACGCTTCTCTGTTTTATATCAAATACGAAAGATAATCCGCATGACGCAGCCCTCATTTCGCCCGTTTCAAGACCGTTTTTCGAAAGAAAGCGCTTTGAAAATACTGCAAAACGCATGCGAGGGCGCGGATGATGGCGAACTATTTATCGAACGACGCACATCGGAAAGCTTGGTGTTTGATGACGGAAAGCTGAAAAATGCCTCTTATGATGCATCCGAAGGATTCGGTTTGCGCGCGGTGCTTGGCGAGGTCGCAGGCTACGCGCATTCAACGGAAGTGTCCGAATCTGCCTTATTGCGCGCCTCTGCGACGGCCCGTCTGGCGGTTGGCGCGGGTGGCAGCACTCTGGCCGAGGCACCGCGTTCAACTAATTCCAAATTCTACGGAGACACTGATCCGATTTCAGAGGTAAGTTTTAGTGCAAAAATCGACACACTTCGCGAAATCGACACCTTTCTGCGCGATCTCGATTCGCGGGTCGTTCAGGTAAGCGCCTCAATTGCGGCGTCCTTGCAAGAGGTCATAATTCTGCGCCCCGACGGCAACGATGTCAGCGACACACGCCCCATGGCGCGCGTGAATGTGTCGGTCATCGTGGAACACAATGGACGTCGCGAAAGCGGCTCCGCGGGTGGCGGCGGTCGCATTCCACTAGACGGGTTGATCGCGCCCCAAGATTGGCAACCCAAAGCGCGTGAGGCATTGAGGATTGCCTTGGTTAATCTAGAAGCGGTCCCTGCCCCGGCTGGAATCATGGATGTTGTACTTGGCCCCGGTTGGCCAGGAATCTTGCTGCACGAAGCTGTTGGACATGGACTTGAAGGGGATTTTAATCGCAAAGGCGCCAGCGCGTTCTCTGGCCGAATTGGTGAGCGCGTCGCATCTAAGGGCGTGACGATTTTGGACGATGGTACAATCACTGATCGCCGTGGCTCCATCACGATTGATGATGAAGGAACGCCTTCAGGTAAAAATGTGTTGATCGAGGACGGCATCCTTGTGGGTTACATGCAAGACCGCCAAAATGCGCGGCTAATGGGCGTCGAACCAACAGGAAATGGGCGGCGCGAAAGCTATGCGCATCCTCCTATGCCGCGCATGACAAATACTTACATGACGGGCGGCAGCTCTGATCCCAAAGATATACTGGCGGATCTGAAAGACGGAATTTATGCGGTCGGATTTGGTGGAGGCCAGGTGGATATCACCAACGGCAAGTTCGTGTTCTCTTGCACAGAAGCCTACCGCGTAGAGAACGGCAAAGTGGGTGCGCCAGTTGCAGGGGCAACGCTGATTGGCGATGGGGCGACTGCAATGCAGCAAATTCGCGCGCTTGGGAATGACATGGCGCTTGATCCAGGTATGGGAAATTGCGGAAAAGCAGGGCAATGGGTGCCTGTTGGCGTCGGTCAGCCAACCTTGATGATTGGTGGGCTTACCGTTGGTGGCGCAGGAAGTTGAGAATTTTCGACTAGGGTTTACGCGCCATTAACCCTGCCTCTGCTAAATCTGATTCTGCAAGCAGACGGAGCCAAGCATGAGCGCGCAACCCCATTCTTCCACTCACCCCCTACTCCCACCCACCACGGAAGATATGCGTGCGGATTGGCTTCGTCTCTTGCGTTCACGTCGCGTTGGAATCGCGACGTTCTATCGATTTCTCAGCGAATACGGCAGTGCCTGCGCTGCTTTAGAGGCATTGCCCAAAATCGCGTCTAACGCGGGGTTATCAAAATACACGCCATGTTCACTGGAGCAGATTAAGAGAGAACTGCGCGCAGGTGCACAGATAGGTGCCAAACTCGTATGCAGGGGCGAATATTCATATCCTTCTTTGCTCGCGGAAATTCCGGACGCGCCGCCGATGCTCTGGGTACGCGGGAACTTATCGGCCTTAACCCGCCCAACAGTTGCCCTTGTCGGCGCACGTAACGCATCATCTTTGGGCACACGCATGGCACGCGCACTTGCCAAAGAATTAAGCGAAGCAGGATATGTCGTCGTTTCAGGGCTTGCTCGTGGGATCGATACGTGCGCGCACCTCGCGGCAGCCAAAAATGGATCCATCGCAGTCCTAGCAGGTGGCGTCGATGTTATCTACCCGAACGAAAAACTGAACCTCGCGAGCTCTATGTTGGACGAAGGCGCGTTGCTGTCAGAACAACCTATAGGCATGGCCCCAATCGCGCGGCATTTCCCGATGCGCAATCGCATTATTTCGGGACTATGTAGCGCCACAGTTATCGTTGAAGCCGCTGGCAAATCGGGAAGCCTGATAACTGCGCGCGGTGCACTTGATCAAGGACGCGACGTGCTGGCAGTTCCAGGTCACCCGTTCGATGCCCGCGCATCGGGATGCAATATGCTTATCCGCGATGGCGCATCGCTTGTTAGAAATGCACAGGATATCATATCGATTCTTGGAGACAATCGTCCATCGCCGCAAGTCGTAGAAGATGAGCAGATGCCACTACGCTTGGCTGAAAGTACCAAACCCAAAAGAAGCCTCTTCGAGACCAGTAAGCTGCTCCAACGCATCTTGGATCAACTTGGCCCTAGTCCCATAGCCGAGGATCAGCTGCTGCGCGACATTGGAGCACATACAAGCAAAGTGATCCCTGCCCTGACCAACTTGGAAATGGACGGGCAGATCAAACGTGGCCCTGGTGGAATGATCAGTCGAATCTAATTAACGCCAGCACAGTAATCTTCGATAACGGCGCGATATCGTCGACAGAAAGGTCCGTAAGCAAACCAGACATCTGTCGGCCCAATGGCCCAGTGGACCGCAACCCAAGTATCGCCAGAGCGACGCAGCAATGCTTGCATTGATGTACCATCCATAGACTCCGGCTCAATCGATCCAAGGGTAAAACCAGGCGTTGCGTAAAGATCGATCGCGCCTCCACCCGGTCTTTGCGCATGAAGGGCGGCAAATCCCATCGAACCCTTCACGCGTAGGTCGTAGACTATGAATTCGACCGGCGCGCCGAGCTGTTCTTCCGCATGCGCATGCACAGCGTCGAGCATCGACTTACGTTCCGCCGTGCCGCGTTCAGGTTCATAGTAGTCTGCCGCAACTGGAGACGCGAGAAACAAAGCCATCAAAAGATGCTTAAAAAAACGCATGCAATAAGCCTTTCAGAAATCGGTTGGGTCTACAGTAACCCAGACAAATTCACTTTGTCTCGCACCATTTTTCGACGCACCGTGTGACAGCTTTGTATAGCTTGATTGACATTAGGGTCTTTCCCCACACATGTATCCCACCCATAAGAAAGCAAATTCTTGAGACGAGTCGTTAGGAAGCCCTATGCCAGTTGTTGTTGTCGAATCCCCTGCTAAAGCCAAGACAATCAACAAGTATTTGGGGCCCAACTACACAGTTCTCGCGTCTTACGGACACGTGCGTGATCTGCCGCCGAAAGACGGGTCTGTCGACACCGCCGCCGATTTCGAAATGAAATGGGAGGTTGGCAACGACAGCAAAAAGCACGTCAAAGCAATCGCAGACGCGTTGAAAGAGGACAACGAACTCATTCTCGCGACAGACCCGGACCGCGAAGGCGAAGCAATTAGCTGGCACCTGCAAGAGGCGCTGACCAAACGCAAATCGATCAAAAAAGACACACCAGTCAGTCGTGTGGTGTTCAACGCGATCACCAAAACCGCTGTGACCGAAGCCATGAAAAATCCGCGCCAAGTTGATCAACCGCTTGTGGAAGCGTACCTTGCGCGCCGCGCGCTCGATTATCTTGTGGGTTTTAATCTATCACCTGTTTTGTGGCGCAAACTTCCCGGTGCGCGTTCAGCGGGCCGTGTGCAATCGGTTTGCCTGCGCATAATCGTCGAGCGTGAAGAAGAAATCGAAGCGTTCAATGCACGCGAATACTGGTCTGTGAAAGCCTTGCTGGCCACACCACGTGGCCAAGAATTCGAAGCGCGCTTGACAGTTTTGGGTGGGCAAAAGCTCGATAGATACGATCTTGCCAATCAAACAGCCGCTGAATTAGCTGTGCAAGCCGTCACATCACGCGCTTTGAAAGCCGTCTCCGTCGAGGCCAAGCCGGCTGCGCGCAACCCATCCGCACCCTTCATGACATCCACATTGCAGCAAGAAGCCAGCCGCAAATTCGGCTTTGGTGCGCGCCAGACGATGAACATCGCACAGCGCTTGTATGAAGCGGGCCACATCACCTACATGCGAACTGACGGCATCGATATGGCACCCGAAGCCATCATCGAAACTCGCGATGTCATCAAAGACCGCTACGGCACCGACTACCTGCCGAAAGCACCGCGTGAATACAAAAACAAAGCCAAAAACGCCCAAGAGGCGCACGAGTGTATCCGCCCAACCGATCTTGCGAAAGACGCCGCGAGTCTGAAGTTGAGCGAACCGGATCAGCGCAAGCTTTATGATTTGATATGGAAACGTACCATCGCGTGCCAAATGGAAAGCGCACGTATGGAACGTACAACCGTCGATCTGGGATCTGACGACAGCCAGGTGCAAATGCGTGCAACGGGTCAAGTCGTGTTGTTCGAAGGCTTCATGAAAGTTTATGAGGAAGGTCGCGACGACACGGTCGTTGATGAGGACGACAAGCGTTTGCCGCAGGTCGCCATGGGCGATCCAATGGACAAACGCGCAATCACTCCTGAACAGCACCACACCCAACCGCCCCCCCGTTACACAGAGGCGACTTTGGTAAAACGCATGGAAGAGCTCGGCATTGGCCGCCCATCGACCTACGCTTCGATCGTCACTACGATCCAAGACCGCGAGTATGTGCGCAAAGACAAGAACCGCCTTTTTCCCGAAGATAAGGGCCGAATTGTTACGATCTTTTTGATGAATTTCTTTCGCCAGTATGTGGGCTATGATTTCACCGCCGATCTGGAAAGTCAGCTTGACGATGTGTCTGCAGGCGAAGCCGATTATAAAAAACTGCTTGGTAAATTCTGGCGCGATTTCCACGCGGCGATCTCTGAAACGTCCGAATTGCGCATTTCTGAAGTGCTTGACGTGCTCGACGCAGCCCTCGCACCCCAGCTTTATCCTCCGCGTGAGGATGGCACCGATCCACGGGTCTGTCCAAAATGCGGACTTGGCAATCTGCACCTCAAGACCTCGCGCACGGGCGGCTTTGTTGGCTGTGGCAACTATCCTGAGTGCACCTACACACGCCCCATTGCGGGCGAAGGGGCCGACGGTGAAGAGCAATTGCTTGGCACCGATGAAGGTGATGAAATTTGGCTGAAGTCAGGTCGCTTTGGCCCTTATGTTCAACGCGGCGAAGTCACCCCTGAGAACAAAAAGCCAAAACGCACGTCGCTGCCTCAAGCGCGACATGGCGGGTGGGACAAGGCGGACACGACACTTGAGAAGGCGATCAAACTGCTCAGCCTACCACGCGGCATTGGCGAGCATCCCGAGGGGGGCCGGATCAGTGCGAATTTGGGGCGCTTTGGTCCTTATATCATGCATAAGCTGCCGAACGCCGAAAAGCCGACCTATGTGAACGTGAAAACATGGGATGAGATGTTCGAGGTTGGTATGAACCTCGCGGTTGAGTTGCTCGCTGACAAGCGCGCGAACCCCGGGCGGCGCGGCGGTCAGGCCGCAGCGAAGCCACTTAAGGAGCTGGGCGAACATCCCGCAGACGGCGGCGCGATCAATGTGATGGAAGGGCGTTATGGCCCTTATGTGAAGTGGGAAAAGATCAACGCAACGATCCCCAAAGGGACAGAACCTGCCGATGTGACCATGGAAATGGCTGTGGAATTGATCGCGGAGCGCGCAGCTAAGAGCGGCAAGAAGAAAGCTGCGCCAAAGAAAAAGGCGGCTGCTAAAAAACCAGCCGCAAAGAAGCCCGCGACGAAAAAGGCACCCCCCAAGAAAAAAACGGAGTAACTCCGCTAACGCGCTTCTAACCAAAATGTGAGTGGCATTTGTGAGTACACTCTGGGAAGGCTGCAATAAATTGCAGCCTTTTTTAGTCTGAGGTCCCGTTATGACATTGAAGGTAAACCGCCGTAGCGCAATCATTGGGTTAAGCGCAACACTTGCAACACCTGCCATTGCACAAGTTCAACTGCCCGCCGCCAACCAAGCGGCAGCAGCGCGGCGCAATGCATCGAGTTTCGTCACTCAAGATTGGCGCGATCACTTTAAGACCCTCGGCAAAGGCGTCATCGTCGCCGATACCTTCTCGCGCGCTTTGAACTATTGGAACGCCGATGGCTCCGATTACCGCGTGTATCCCACTTCTGTTCCGATGACGGATGAGCTGACAAAGCGCGGCTATACGGAAATCGTGCGCAAGAAAGTTGGCCCCACGTGGACCCCAACCAAAGCCATGCGCGAACGTGATCCGGCGCTACCTGACTTCATGGAAGCGGGCGCGGGCAACCCCCTTGGCAGCCACGCGATGTATCTTAGCTGGCCCGCATATTTGATCCACGGCACCCACGATACGCGCAAGATCGGACGACGTTCTTCTTCGGGCTGCATTGGCCTATACAACGAAAAGATCGCCGAATTATTCGCGATTACGCCCATAGGCACACAGGTACGCGTTCTATAAGCCCTGCGAAAAACGCCGCAGCGCAGCATATAGATTGACTCTTCGCTGACCCTTCGTCAGGTATTCTCCAACACCACGAGATCAGGAGAAATACTCATGAAAAAGGTCTATGGCAGCGCTGCCGAGGCTCTGGACGGCGTGCTTTTCGATGGCATGTTTATTGCGTCAGGCGGCTTTGGCCTCTGCGGCATTCCCGAATTGCTGCTGGAAGCAATCAAGGATGCGGGCACAAAAGATCTTACGTTTGCGTCCAACAACGCGGGCGTTGACGACTTTGGCATCGGCATTTTGTTGCAAACAAAGCAAGTGAAGAAAATGATCAGCTCTTACGTGGGTGAGAACGCTGAATTTATGCGTCAATATCTGTCTGGGGAGCTGGAGCTAGAGTTCAATCCGCAAGGCACATTGGCTGAGCGCATGCGCGCAGGTGGCTGTGGCATCCCTGGCTTTTATACCAAAACAGGTGTCGGCACAGTGATCGCGGAAGGCAAAGAACACAAAGACTTCAAAGGCGAAACCTACATCATGGAGGAAGGCATTTTTGCTGACCTCGCGATTGTGAAAGCCTGGAAAGCGGATGCGACGGGCAACCTTGTGTTCCGCAAGACTGCACGCAATTTCAACCCGCCTGCGGCGATGTGCGGAAAGATGTGCATTGTTGAGGTGGAAGAGATCGTTGAGACGGGTTCGCTCGATCCCGACAGCATTCACTTGCCCGGAATTTATGTGCACCGCATTATTCAGGGCGATCATGAAAAGCGCATTGAACAGCGCACAGTTCGGGAGGCGTAAATCATGTGGGATCGTAATCAAATGGCGGCGCGTGCCGCGCAAGAATTGCAAGATGGCTGGTATGTGAACCTCGGTATCGGCATTCCAACATTGGTGTCGAACTATATTCCTGAGGGCATCGAAGTTACGCTGCAATCAGAAAATGGCATGCTGGGCATGGGTCCTTTCCCCATTTCTGGTCAGGAAGACGCGGACCTAATCAATGCGGGCAAGCAGACGATCACAGAACTGCCGCAGACGGCTTACTTCGATAGTGCGCAATCTTTCGGGATGATCCGTGGCGGTAAAATTGCAATGGCGATCTTGGGCGCCATGGAAGTCGCCGAAAACGGTGATTTGGCAAACTGGATGATACCGGGCAAGCTTGTCAAAGGAATGGGCGGCGCGATGGATCTCGTGGCCGGTGTTGGCCGCGTGGTCGTCGTTATGGATCACACTAACAAGCACGGCGACAGCAAGGTTTTGAAGGAATGCACATTGCCGCTGACCGGGCAGAAGGTTGTGGATCGTATCATCACCAATTTAGGCGTTCTGGACGTCGTTGAAGGCGGTCTGAGCATCGTTGAATGCGCGGAAGGTGTTTCTGAGGATGAGCTGCGCGCAGCGACTGAAGCGACAATCGTTTAAACAAAAGTAAGGTGCGTGCTATCACGCACCTTACGTCTAACCACCGAGCGTTTTGAAAACACAGCCATCTGTTGCCAATTGCGGTGGCGTCACGCACAAACCGCGCGCAACTTGGAACGCAGCCAAGACCTTGGGCACATAATCGCGTGTTTCTGAATAAGGCGGCACGCCATTATTCTTACGCACAGCCCCCTCGCCTGCATTATATGCTGCGAGAACCAAGACCGGATCATTGGAAAACTCTTTCATTAACCAATCGAGATATGCCACCCCTCCAGAAATATTCTGCGCTGGGACGTTCACGTCTTTCACCCCAAAACGTGTCGCAGTTGCAGGCATCAACTGCATTAAACCTTGGGCACCCGCAGAACTCACCGCATCGCTCTTTCCAGCTGATTCTACCGCGATCACGGCCAAGACCAGTGCAGGCGAAACCTTTTTGCCAATCGTTGCCTTCAAGATTTCAACACCGTGCGCTTGGCTAATCGTGTAAAGCGTTTGCAAGCGCGACGCGCGCACACCACTGCCTGAGGGAGGGTTGGACAATCTGTTGAGCGCAGTTTGAAAACGCCCGCCGCTCTTGCCGAGCTCCGTCGGCACCGTGTCCCAAAACCATGCATATGTTGCAGATGTACGCGCCTTGCTCGATCCACTCCCACCGCTCGCACCGCCCCCGACAATGGCTCCGGCTTTAGGGCCTTTTGGTGTGATCTGGATAGTAATTCGTTTGCGACTACCTTTTTTGGGTGGCTTTTGTCGCTTTGCGGAGAATTCTGGAAACGGCTTGGGTTTCGCACCCTCAGTCTGAGCCTGCGCCGTGCACGGTGCAATCAACAACAAGACGCTTAGAAGCGCCGATAGCTTAAGTAGAGGGCTAAATATCATGCTCAATCCAATAAACGTCTGTACGCGTTTTTTCTGAGTATTGAGCATTTAGGCGCAACTTGCACTTAAAACCCGTGTAACGCGCGACAATACAGGTATGCGTGACTCAAGCCACACAATGGAGTGTTTGTTATCCATGCTTCTGTGCCCTTTTCCCCGCCTACGTCATCTTCATGCCCAAATTAACAGCGACAACTTGAGGATCGGATGATTTTCACCCACCCACATTTTACCATTAATCCTTTTAAGTAAGGGTCTTAGAAAAGGAAAATTTCAAATGAAGAACGTATTTAGGTCCTTCGCGAAAAAAGAGAGCGGTGCGATTACCACCGAATTTCTCGTCATTGCAGCCGCCGTTGTCGGCCTTGGCGTTGCCAGCGTGTCAGGTCTTGAGGGCAGCGCGCCCGCACCTGAGCCTGATGTAAACAAAACGCTAGAGCGTTTTACCTCCGGTTTCTAAACCTACAACGTCTACTCACCACAAACGCGACCAATGCATTTAGGGCCAATCTGGAAACAGATTGGCCTTTTGCTATTCCCCCCTTCCCTGTGTTGGCAGCGAAAAAGTCGAATTAACAATTTTATAATTATTCTTAACATTTATAAAATCGCCGCTATCACGCCCAATTCCCGCCCGAATTGCACTAGATACAATCTACATCAAGTAACGGACCGCAGCGCAACGAGGCGGAGCAG
Organism: Rhodobacteraceae bacterium HTCC2083; assembly: GCA_000156115.1. GTDB lineage: Bacteria > Pseudomonadota > Alphaproteobacteria > Rhodobacterales > Rhodobacteraceae > Planktotalea. The sequence continues at coordinate 2,198,932 of DS995276.1, read as the reverse complement.
ATACCAGCGCTTGAGTGTATGAAACCAAATCCTTGGAAGGGATAAACACATGACTAACTTCATCAAAGCATTCGCACGTGACGAAAATGGCGCCGTAACTGTTGACTGGGTTGTTCTGACAGCCGCGGTTGTTGGCCTTGCAGTCGCTGCATACGGTTCTATCCAGACCGGTTCATCCAACCTGACAGCAGCGACAGACACAATTCTGTCCAACATGACAGTTGGTAACGTATCTTTGCCAGCAGCTGAGTAATCAGCGCGCTTGCGTCGCCCTAAGGGGCAAGACACGCGGAAGGGTCGATCTGGAAACAGGTCGGCCCTTTTTCGTTTATCCAAGGGCTTCACGGCCCAGGCCTGAAATCCGCAATTAAAGATTCTTAACAATTGCTTAAATCGCCGCGATCCCTCCCCATTCGCGCCACATTCCCCCGTCAAAACAATCACATCAAACGACGGGCAGCCCCGAGGTGAGAGGCGGTGCTGCGTAAAAACCGGAGTGAGAGCAAATTGAACTTATTGATCCTTGGAAGGACTAAACACATGACTAACTTCATCAAAGCATTCGCACGTGACGAAAATGGCGCCGTAACTGTTGACTGGGTTGTTCTGACAGCCGCGGTTGTTGGCCTTGCAGTCGCTGCATACGGTTCTATCCAGACCGGTTCATCCAACCTGACAGCAGCGACAGACACAATTCTGTCCAACATGACAGTTGGTAACGTATCTTTGCCAGCAGCTGAGTAATCAGCGCGCTTGCGTCGCCCTAAGGGGCAAGACACGCGGAAGGGTCGATCTGGAAACAGGTCGGCCCTTTTTCGTTTATCCAAGGGCTTCACGGCCCAGGCCTGAAATCCGCAATTAAAGATTCTTAACAATTGCTTAAATCGCCGCGATCCCTCCCCATTCGCGCCACATTCCCCCGTCAAAACAATCACATCAAACGACGGGCAGCCCCGAGGTGAGAGGCGGTGCTGCGTAAAAACCGGAGTGAGAGCAAATTGAACTTATTGATCCTTGGAAGGACTAAACACATGACTAACTTCATCAAAGCATTCGCACGTGACGAAAATGGCGCCGTAACTGTTGACTGGGTTGTTCTGACAGCCGCGGTTGTTGGCCTTGCAGTCGCTGCATACGGTTCTATCCAGACCGGTTCATCCAACCTGACAGCAGCGACAGACACAATTCTGTCCAACATGACAGTTGGTAACGTATCTTTGCCAGCAGCTGAGTAATCAGTACTGCGCAAACGCGTAAACAAAGCGGCCCATTCTGCATCAGGCAGGATGGGTCATTTTTTATTGCCGCCCTCTATTAGATGAAACCGATGGCCTGATCGTCGCGAATAACACTCGTTTGAAACAAATTCGCGCCCCATTTCGATGTCATCTCTGGTTCAGAGACAAAAGTCCGCTTCACGCGGTCAAACCCAATATTTAACCCTCTTTCTGACAGAGGCTTGGAGACTATAATGCAGACTGCTTTGATCAAATTTTTAAATGACGAGAATGGCGCAGTCACCGTGGACTGGGTCGTATTGACCGCAGCTATCGTGGGCCTGTCCGTTGCAGCCTACACAACGATCAATGGCGGCACGACATCGATGCGCGCAAACACTGATACAGCACTGTCCAACATGGAAGTCGGAAACCCGCAAATTCCAAACTAAGCCAATTCATTACACAAGATTCACAGCGCCTCTCACAACGCGGGGCGTTGTTTTCATTTGTCGTGCAATTCTCACAGCTTTGCCGCCTTTCAGCCATAAATCAATGGCATCAAAGCTCATATACATGTGACGCCTGCCCTATTGATCGGGGGTTTGGCATAGCGAAAGGCTAAGAAAATGCGAATGATCTTCGGTGTCGTCTTATTGATCGGAATCGCCCTCGCTGGGGTTGCCGTTCATATGACCCAGAAATACGTAAACCAACACAAAGCGGCCTTGTTGGAAGCGCAGGCAAACAAAACGCCTGTTGTCCCGACTGTTCCTGTGTTCGTGGCAAATCGCAAATTGTCTTATGGCGATGAAATCAAATTAAAAGACATTGCCGTTGCGCAGTGGCCCTCTAACGCTCTGCCAAAGGGTATTTTCCAAAGCAAAGAGGAGCTGTTTCCAATAGATCAGGCCGGTGCACGCTATGTGATGCGAGCGACTGAGAAGTTTGAAGCGATTCTAGCAGTGAAAATCACTGAACCAGGCAAATCTGTTGGCCTTCAATCACGTCTCGAGCCAGGTCAAAGCGCATTTACAATCAAAGTTGACTCAACTTCAGGCGTTTCGGGCTTTTTGCGTCCGGGCAACAACGTCGACGTTTACTGGACTGGAAAAGTTCAAGCGAACGGTGAGCAGCGCAAATCACGTACCGTTACCCGGTTAATTGAAAGCGCCGTAAGGATCATTGCCATCGATCAAAGCGCCAATGAGGAAGTTAAAAAGGCATCAATCGCGCGCACCGTGACTGTTGCGGTGACCCAGCTTCAAGGTGCATCTTTGACCCAGGCACAAAGCACAGGCCGCTTGAACCTGTCTTTGGTTGGAGAGCGTGACGAAACGATTGCCGAACTTATTGAAGTAGACCAGAAACAGTTGCTTGGCATCGAAGAGGCACAACCTGTAGCGCAGCAAGAGGCGAAAAAGGTCTGTTCCATTCGGATGCGCAAGGGCGGCGAAACCGTCAATATCCCGATCCCATGCGCTGAAGGCTCGTGACAAAATCGACATCCAAAATGAGGGGCATCGCTGCGGCGGTGCCCTTTCTATTTGCGCCCCTGTTGCCAAAGACACACAGCAACGACACGTCAGAACCCATTGATTCTTGCAATAAAAACCAAACTGGCCCATGTTTCTTCAAAAGCGGGCAAAAGACCTGCACCCGAGGCGTGATCGAGGAGCAGATCACAATGAAAAAGTTAAATACCCTGAGAGCGGCCTTTTTGGGCTGCGCTGTTTTATTCACGGCATCCGTCGCACCGGCGCATGCTGACACACTGCGCATTGTGCGGTCTGGTAGCAGCTCAACACTGCCCATTCCGATGAACCGCGCGGTGGTTGTGGAAAGCGATGTTCCCTTCGCGGAACTCAGCATTGCCAACCCGTCGATTGCTGACATCTCGACCCTGTCGGATCGTACGGTTTATGTTTTGGGCAAATCACCAGGTCTTACGACGCTCACCCTTTTGGATGATGCAGGCCGTTTGATCACAAACGTCGACGTGCGTGTGTCCGCAGATGTTAGCGAATTTAAAGAACGCCTGCGTCAAATTCTACCCGGCGAAAAAATCGAAGTGCGCACCGCGAACGATGGTATCGTTTTGTCCGGCACGGTCTCCAGTGCGGGCAAGGTTGATCGCGCGATGGATCTCGCACAGCGCTATGCGCCGGAGCGCGTCACGAACCTTCTATCAGTCAGCGGTGTTCAACAGGTCATGTTGAAAGTCCGTTTTGCCGAGATGCAGCGCTCAGTTTCTAAGTCTCTGAGCTCTTCGCTCGCTTTGGGAGGCAGTGCCCTAGGTGGAAACCTTAGTGTCAGAGGCGGCACAAACACGCTCGCATCCGGCGCGGCCTCCAGCGCTGCAATTGCAGGCACAGCCCCGGCCAATAATGCAAACAATGGCGCGACGCTTTTCGGATTTAACGCGGGCGGTCTTGAAGTTGGCATTCTGCTTGAAGCCCTTGAAAGCAAGGGAATGGTGCGCACTTTGGCAGAACCAAACCTGACAGCCCTGTCCGGTCAAGAAGCCAAATTTCTTGCGGGTGGAGAATACCCTATTCCAGTGCAAAGCAGCAGTGGTGTACAGATCCAGTTCAAACCTTTCGGTGTTCAACTAGCCTTCATTCCGCGCGTTTTGGATGACAAGGTCATTAACCTCGAACTGAATGCTGAGGTTAGTTCCCTTGATGCCGCAAACGGCATTGTCAGCGACGGTTTTGCGATCAGCGGCCTTAAAGTGCGACGCACTTCGACGACGGTTGAAATGCGCGACGGCGAAAGCTTTGCAATTGCAGGTCTTTTGCAGGATGACTTCACCGATCTTTCCGGTCAGGTGCCCTGGCTCGGCGACATTCCGGTTCTTGGTGCTCTCTTTCGCAGCGCAGACTATAAGCGAGAGCAGTCAGAGCTCGTTATCATCGTAACCCCGCATCTGGTCACTCCGACACGTGGCGAAGCGCTTGCATTGCCTACAGATCGTATTAGCCCGCCAACAGAAAAGGATCTATTCCTATTTGGGCGCGTGACAGGAGACTCTCGTCGTCCTAAGAAGGGTGCGGCGGCGGAAGTTGCACGACAAGACTTCACCGGATCATACGGATACGTAATGGACTAAACATGGCAAAGTGCACCTCTCACACATACGCCGCTCTTATCGTAAGCTCTGCGGCTTTGCTGTCAGCCTGCTCATCGGGTGATCCTGTCTACAGCTCTTTCGGTACAGAAGCCGGATCGCTGTTGAATTCTGGCACCTTTGGCAATGCGACAATGAACAACACGCAGATCATGAGCGGCGAAAAGCAATACGCCTATGATTTGTCCGCGCGGTTCGCGAATGAAGTGCTGACAACTGTGAATTTTGCCTTTGGCAGCGCCCAGCTCGATGCCGGTGCGCACGATACTCTGCGCGAGCAAGCCGCGTGGATCCGCCAGTTCCCCGAAGTGCGCTTCCGCGTCTATGGACATGCGGATGCAGTTGGCGGCAATGCTTCCAACAAATCATTGGGGCTTCAACGCGCCTATGCGGTGGTTAATTTCCTTGCTGCAAACGGCATTGGAAAATCACGCCTTGAAGCGGTCTCGTCGTTTGGCGAGGAGCAACCGCTTATCGTCAGCGAGGGTCGCGAGCGCCGCAATCGTCGCACAGTCACCGAAGTCAGTGGATTCGTTGGTGGGCACCCGACTGTGATGGACGGCCAATATGCGCAAATCGTGTATCGCGAGTATGTTGCTAGCGGAACCGCTATATCTGCAGTGAACCCACGCGTTCCGAACTAAGTCACTTTCACAAGCTTCAAAGCATGCGAGCGGGTCGAGAAATCGGCCCGCTTGTTTTTTGTATTCGCACAATCGCGCTCATTCGGCCCTAATGTTGCCTAGATTGAAGACGATTACTGCCTGTGAAGAGTAAGTGTGCCCTTTGTGAAAAAAAGAGCGAATGGGACCGTGTCGAGCACGCCAAGCCATTTCGCCAAGCAGGAATAAGACCATGTCAGGCAATGACGACATTCATGTAGACGACAGCCCGCTTCGGGCATGTACGATTAGCCGCGATGTACAAAACTTCGATCTTTTGATCGAAGATATGGAAGCCGTGATGGGCGAAGCTTGGGGTGATCTCAGCTTTGCTGATTCCATGGCGTTTCTTGAGCAATTAGAGCCTAAAGGCATGGAGTTCGTGGCACTGGCCATTGACTATGAAGACGAAGAAGACCTCGGCCTGCTCGAGCGAGTGATCCAAGTCGCCAAATCCCGCGAGATCAAAGTTATCCTGATTGCAGAAGACGTAACGCCGGCCTCTTTGCATCAACTTTTGCGTGGAGGAGCCGATGAATTCATCCCTTACCCGCTTCCCGAAAACGAATTACGCAACGCTGTTGAGCGGTTACGCAAACCCGCACCCATTGCCACAATCGCAGCACAAGCTCATCCAGCAAGCGCACCGCATTCTGGCGAATCGCGAAATGGCAGAGTGATCGCAGTCCACGGACTTGCGGGTGGCACAGGTGCCACAACTTTGGCAGTGAACCTCGCCTGGGAACTTGCAACGCTGAGCAAAGACAGCGCACCTAAGGTGTGTATCTTGGATTTAGATTTGCAGTTCGGATCTGTGTCGACATTCCTAGACCTACAACGTCGCGACGCGGTGTTCGAACTGTTGACTGACACAGAACACATGGATGACGAAAGCTTTTACCAAGCCTTGCTCGTCCACGAAGAAGAATTGCATGCGCTGACATCACCAGCGGACGTCATTCCTTTGGACATGATCCGCCCCGAAGACATCAGCGTGATACTAGATCTTGCAAAATCGCGGTTTGACTATGTGATCGTCGATATGCCAACCACCTTGGTGCAGTGGACCGAGACCGTTTTGAATGCATCGCAGATCTACTTTGCGACGTTGGAAATGGACATGCGCTCTGCCCAGAATGCCCTTCGCATGAAGCGCGCGTTGCAATCAGAGAACCTACCGTTTGAAAAGCTGCGTTTTGTTTTGAACCGTGCGCCAAAGTTTACGGATCTGAACGGCAAAACGCGCGTGAAGCGTTTGGAAGAAAGCCTTGGCATCACCATTGAGGTGCAGTTGCCTGATGGCGGAAAACCTGTCGTGAACGGTGCCGATCATGGACAAACTTTGGCCAAGACAGCTCCGAAAAACCCGCTTCGTAAAGAAATCACAAAACTTGCGGCCTCGCTCAACGAGCTAAGCCAGCAAACTGAAACCGCCGCTTAAGGAGACGATCAGGAATGTTTTCCAGATACAAAAAGCCAGAGGCCGCCGCGCTTGCCCCAGTCTCCGCAACCAGTGAAACTGAAGCCGCAAAAACGCCGGTCGCGAACATTGAGGCGATGGAGTCACCAGCGGCCGCAACCATGCGCCGCCCCGCGCCAACAACGCCTGCGCAAAGCGTGTCGGCTGATAAGGAAAAGAAACGCAAAGATCGCATGAGCGAGATTAAGCTCGAGCTACACCGCGAGTTGTTGGACAACCTCAACCTTGCCGCACTTGAAACTGCGTCAGAGCAAGAATTGCGCGTCGAAATTAACTCGATCGCCGCAGAAGTTCTGCAAGAAAAAGGCATCGTGCTAAACCGCGAAGATCGCACGGCGCTTAGCCAGGATTTGTTCGACGAAGTCACTGGCCTTGGCCCGCTTGAAACGCTTCTGAAAGACGATGACGTGAACGATATTCTCGTCAACGGTCCCAAGCAGATCTTCATCGAAAAGCACGGCAAGTTGACCCTCAGCGATGTGACTTTCAAAGACGAAAAGCACCTTTTGCGCATCATCGACAAAATCGTTTCCGCCGTGGGTCGTCGCGTTGACGAAAGTAACCCATACGTTGACGCGCGTCTTACAGATGGTTCGCGTTTCAACGCCATGGTTCCGCCTGTTGCGGTGGATGGCAGCCTTGTGTCCATTCGTAAGTTTAAGAAAGACAAGCTTGGCATCGACGATCTTGTTGATTTTGGTGCCTTCTCTGAAGAGATGGCCGCTTATCTACAAGCGGCTGTGGCCACGCGCCTGAATATTATCGTCTCCGGCGGTACTGGTTCCGGTAAAACAACAACGCTAAACGCGCTTTCGTCCTTCATTGACAACGCTGAACGCATTCTAACGATCGAAGACACTGCGGAACTTCAGCTCCAGCAAACGCACGTGGGCCGGATGGAAAGCCGTCCACCAAACGTTGAAGGCAAAGGCGAAGTATCTCCGCGCGACTGTTTGAAAAACGCCCTTCGTATGCGACCAGATCGCATCATCGTGGGTGAGACGCGTGGCGAAGAAGTCATCGACATGTTGCAAGCGATGAACACGGGTCACGATGGATCTATGACGACGATCCACGCCAACTCTGCACGCGATGGTGTGTCGCGTTTGGAAAATATGATCGCGATGTCGGGTATCGAAATGCCACTTAAAGCGATGCGTAGTCAGATTTCATCTGCTGTGAACTTAATCGTTCAAGCCTCGCGTCTTCAGGATGGATCGCGTCGCATGACCTCGATCACAGAGATCACAGGCATGGAGGGTGAAGTCATTTCCATGCAGGAACTCTTCCGTTTCCAGCGCGTTGGACTCACGCCAGAGAACAAAATTATCGGTCATTTCACCGCGACTGGCGTGCGTAGCCACTATGCAGAGCGCTTCCGCATGTGGGGATATGATCTGCCAACCTCAATCTATGAGCCAACAAAGTTAGACGGGTAATCGATATGAGCCTTACTGCTGAACCAATTATCTACGCTCTTGTCTTTATCGGGGTGCTGGTGCTTGTTGAGGGTGTGTATCTGGTGGTGTTTGGCCGCTCGATCTCGCTTAACAACAAGGTAAATCGCCGTCTTGAGATGCTTGAGAAAGGCGGCAACCGCGAAGAAGTGTTAGATAAGCTCCGCAAGGAGATGAACCAACATATCAACGGTCGCTCAATTCCACTTTATTCCATGCTCTCCGACAAGGCCAACAAGGCCGCGATTGCTTTTACGCCCCAGCAGTTAATCGGAATCATGGGTATGGTCTGTGTTTTCGCCTTCCTCGGCTTAACGATTGGAACACAAACAAGCATCGGTGTGCGCATCATTGCTTCCGTCGGTATTGGCGTGGGTGGTGTATTCATGTGGATCAGCCATAAAGCGAAAAAACGCATGTCTATGCTGGAAGAGCAGTTGCCAGATGCGGTTGAACTTATGGTGCGATCTCTGCGCGTGGGTCATCCATTTTCCTCTGCAGTTCAGATCGTTGCGAAAGAGGTGCAGGACCCCCTCGCCTCTGAAATGGGCGTGATTGCGGATGAAAGTGCCTATGGCCGAGATGTCGGTGAAGCTTTGAAAGCAATGGCAGAGCGCCTTGATAATCAAGACCTTCGGTTCTTGGCCGTGGCCGTGACGATCCAGCAGCAATCAGGTGGTAACCTCGCGGAAATTCTTGCGGGCCTGGCGCAGGTCATTCGCGCACGCTTCCGTCTATTCCGCCGTGTGAAGGCGATTACTGCAGAAGCGCAATGGTCCGGGAAATTTCTGTCCAGTTTTCCCTTGATGGCGCTTGTCGCAATCCAGCTGGGTGACCCGAACTACTACGACCCCGTGCTCGATCATGAGTGGTTTATCCCCGCGTGTTTCCTTGTGGCTGCGTTCTTGGGTGTGAACCTGATCGTGATGCGCATCCTCGTTAACATCAAAGTTTAGGGCCAGAGTTATGAATTTCTTCAACAACTTCATGGACATGATGTTCGCAACCTTCGGGCCGAACGCACAATTGGTCCTGCTTGTGGTTCTCGGCGGAATGCTTGCCTTGCTGGCGGTGCCTTTCATCATGTCCAAAGAGGTCGATCCACTCGACAAACTCAAGGAGCAGATGCAAGGCAAAGCCGCTGGTGAAGACCGTCAACGTTTACGCGCTGCGAAAGGCAACAAGCAACTCGGGAAATACGCCAAGCTGCTCGAGCCTAAGGACGAGGCAGAATACTCCGCCATTCGTTTGAAATTGATCCAAGCGGGATACCGCGACAAAGATGCTGTGCGCTTGTTCCACCTGATGCAGATGATCCTCGGTGTGATCTTTCTCGTCATCGGCCTGCTCTATTACACCTTTGTGATCAGCGGCGAAAACGCAACGACGCAGCAGATGCTGATGTATGTGCTTGGCCCGGGTGGAGCTGGTTATTTCTTACCGAAATACTGGATCACACGCCGCATCGACACGCGCAAAGAGCAGATCGAAAGCGGCTTTCCTGACAGTCTTGATATGATGCTGGTTTGCGTTGAAGCTGGTCAATCGCTCGATCAATCCATCGTGCGCGTTGCGGCTGAACTGCATCATTCCTACCCCTTCTTGGCTGATGAGTACGAGATCGTCGCGCAAGAAATGAAAGCGGGTAAGGACAAAATCGCTGTTCTCAATGACATGTCAGAGCGCTGCGGCGTACAAGACGTGGCGAGCTTCGTGACCGTTTTGATCCAATCGACCAGCTTTGGTACCTCTATCGCCGAAGCCTTGCGGGTATATGCAGGTGAAATGCGTGACAAACGCGTGATGCGCGCCGAAGAGAAAGCAAACAAGTTGCCAACCAAGATGACACTCGCCACAATGATGTTAACGGTTCCGCCGCTGTTGATCATCCTCGTTGGGCCCTCAGTCGTCGGCATCACAGAATTAGGCAATATGTAGCACAAGGCACTTTCACATGGCGCAATCGCGGTGGGCATTTGCCCTGCTTTGCCTCCTCAGCAGCTTCGCTTTGGCCGCCTGTTCTTCGGGTGGCCTTGGCACGTCTTTGAGCAATACGTCCAAGGCCTCACCCTACGCCCCTTCCCTAAAACGCAATGGCCAAGGCGAAGATCCGTTGATCGTCGGTCACCGTTTAACTGCTGCGGGCGAACATGAGCTGGCGTTGAAATCCTTCCGCTTGGCCGCCGCAGATCAAGGTTTGACGACCGAAATCATCTCTGCAATGGCCTCCGCCAACCTTGGTTTGGGGCGTTTGGGACAGGCTGAAACGCTCTTGCGGCGCGCCACAGAGGCAGAGGACACGACCCCAGAAGACTATAATAATCTGGGCGTTGTCTTGATGGAGCGGGGCAAAACCGCCGAAGCCACCGAAGTTTTCAAACGTGCCTTCGCGCTCGACAATGGCAGAAGTGACTCAATCCGCGAGAATTTAACAATTGCGCTCGCAAAATTGGAAAATGTTGACTATGCTACTCCTCAAGAGCAAGATTATAAATTGGTGCGACGGGGTTCGAGTGACTTCTTAATCCGTAAGACACCATGACGAACAGAGGCAAGAGCAGTATAAGGACGCACAAATATGCGCCATCCTTTCCTTTTTTCGCTATGCATGTTTGGGGCCGTTGCGACAGCAGCGTGTAACAAATCTGACGGCGGAAGCGTGGAACGGTCAGTTGCGGGTGTAAACGTAATTGATGCAACCAATTTGAACGACGTCATGCTGACAGTCGCTGATCCCAACGAGTCCGTCTCGTATTTTCAGCGCGCGCTGGGTGACGCCCCCGATCGCATAGACCACCAACGTGGTCTTGCTAGCTCGCTTGTGCGTGCCAAACGCGCACCCGAAGCGGTCAGCGCGTGGCAGACTGTGACACGCCATCCCGATGCAACTGATGTAGACCGCGTCGATCTTGCGGATGCGCATATTCGTGCCAATCAGTGGAAAGAAGCGGAAGCGGTTCTGGATCGCATCCCGCCCACTCATGAAACCTACAAACGCTACCGTCTTGAAGCGATGATTGCTGACAGCAACCGCGAATGGAAAAAGGCAGACAGCTTTTATGAGACTGCCGCCGGGCTCACCACCAAGCCGGCAGGTGTGATGAACAACTGGGGCTATTCCAAATTGACACGCGGTGAATTTAAATCCGCAGAGCGCCTGTTTGGCGATGCCATCCGTCAGGATCAAAAATTGTTCACGGCCAAGAACAACCTCGTTCTCGCGCGCGGTGCGCAGCGCAACTATGAACTGCCAGTCATCCCCATGGATCAATCGGAACGCGCACAACTGTTGCATACGCTCGGACTGTCCGCCGTCAAGCAAGGTGACGTAGAAACCGCCAAAGCCCTGTTGCGCGACGCGATTGAAACGCATCCGCAGCATTTTGAAGCTGCAGTTCGGTCGCTTCGTGCGCTTGAAGTCAATTAAGAGCGGCGTCGATGCTACTTGAGTTAAGCAACCCAGCCAGTTTCGCGCTATGGTCCCTGCCCTTTTTGCTACCTATCTGCTTTTTGGTGGCATGGTCAGACATGCGCGCGATGCGGATCCCGAACTGGTGCGTCCTCGCGATGTTTGGTGTGTATGTCGTTATCGGCATTCTTACACTCCCCTTCAGTGTCTATCTTTGGGGGTTCTTTGGGTTACTTGTCGTGCTTGTGATCGGTTTCTTGATGAACGCTGTTGGCATGATCGGCGCCGGCGACGCTAAATTCGCAGCCGCCGCAGCCCCCTTTATTCACTCAAGTGATTTCAGATTTGTCCTCGCACTTTTTGCCGCTAATATCCTTGCCGCATTCTTAACACATCGCCTTACCGCGAAGACCAAAATGACCAAGCTGGCACCTAAATGGGACAGCTGGGAGCGTACTTGGGAATTTCCAATGGGCCTCTCCTTGGGCGGCACTTTGGCGATCTACCTGATCCTAAGCGTGCACTTCGGCGTCTAACAAACGCTAGCCCATAACCCGCCACAATTTGCCCAAACTCCGTTGATAGGTTTTTTTCAACGCGAGCAATCTAAGGGGCAAAACAATGAACATGCAAACCAGCGCAGTGATGGCACCTCCACCCCCTAAGGGCATGGCGCAAATGAAACTTTCGATCGTCATGATGCGCGACATCATGTTGAAAACGATGTTTCGCAAGAACGTGGACACCGCCAGTGAAGTCGCACGCGCAATCTGTTTGCCATTGCAGGTCACCCAAGAGCTGATTGATCTGTCGCGCGAACAAAAGCTGCTTGAAGCGACAGGAACCTTGAACGCCAACAATGGTGGTGAAATGGGATTTCAGCTCACCGATGCAGGCAAAGCACGTACCATGGACGCGCTGCAACAGTCCGAATACTTCGGTGCGATGCCCGTGCCTTTGGATGTCTACCGCGAGCAAGTGAAACGCCAATCCATTCGCAATATTATGATTACGCGTGGCCAATTGACTGACGCTATGGGTCATCTGATCCTACCCGATGATCTGCTTGGAAACCTTGGACCCGCCGTTAGCTCTGGTCGCTCGATTTTGATGTATGGCCCTCCAGGTAATGGTAAGTCCTCAATTTCAAACGGAATTCGCGACGCGCTTGGCGACAAAATTTACGTGCCACGTGCGATTGAATACGCGGGGCAAGTGATCACCGTTTACGATCCCATCGTGCATAGCGCGGTCGAGGAGCAGGTCGATGATCCCAACCAACTGCGACGACGCACCTTGTTTGATACGCGCTACGTAAAGTGTCAGCGCCCGACCGTAAATACAGGGGGTGAGTTATCACTCGACATGCTCGACCTTGTCTATAACCCGACAGCGCGGACCTATCAGGCCCCTTTGCAATTGAAATCAACGGGCGGAATTTTCATCGTAGACGACCTTGGTCGTCAGGCAGAACCACCACAATCTTTGGTCAACCGCTGGATCGTTCCATTGGAAGAAGCCAAGGATATTCTCGCGCTACAATCTGGTGAAAAATTTGAAGTGCCTTTCGACACGTTGGTGATCTTCTCGACCAACTTCCATCCGAATAAAATCTTCGACCAAGCCGCCTTGCGCAGGATTTTTTACAAGATCAAAATTGATGGCCCCAATCAGGAAAACTTCCTCAAGATCTTCGCATTGGTCGCCAACAAAAAGGGTATTCCCTTAGCCGAGGATGCGTTGATCTATTTACTGCAAAGCAAATATCCAACGATCGACAACACTTATGCGAATTATCAGCCAGTATTTCTGATCGATCAGATGATTGCTATTTGTGAATTTGAGGGAATTCCAAACCAGATGACCCCCGAACTGATCGACCGCGCATGGGCGAATATGTTCGTGAAAGACGAAGAAATCGCGAAGTAACGCGCTGTGGTCTTACGTGCTGCAGCGCGTAAGGTGACTTGCAACCAGTCCTAAACGCGATATGTCCAAAGGATGTCACCTGTTCACCCTTTGATCGCAAATTGGTTCACCGCACAAGGCTGGTCAATCCATCCACATCAAAGCAACATGCTTAGGTGCGCGGATAATCCTGCGACTTTGCTCATCGCCCCAACAGGCGGCGGTAAAACCATGGCGGGATTCTTGCCAACATTGAACGAATTGGCTGAAGGACCACATGAGGGGTTACACACGCTTTATGTCTCTCCGCTCAAAGCACTAGCCTCTGACATCAAACGCAATTTGCGCCGCCCTGTCGAAGACATCAACCTGCCTATTCGCATTGAGGATCGCACAGGCGATACACCTGCGAGCCGCAAAAAACGCCAACGCGCTGATCCTCCTCACATCCTCCTGACTACCCCTGAAAGCCTCGCACTGCTCGCCTCCTACGAAGACGCGCCGCGCATTTTCAAAGGTCTGAAACGCATTGTCATCGACGAAATCCACGCGCTTGCGGATAGCAAACGTGGGGATCAACTCATGCTCGCCCTATCCGCGATTCAGAACATGTGTGACGGATTGCGCCGCGTTGGTCTATCCGCGACCGTGGAAGATCCCGCCGCCATCGCCAAATACCTCGCGCGTCATCCGGATCCTTGCGATATCGTCATGGCAGATCCTGGCCCTGATCCTGATATCTCGATGCTGCAAATCGCCGAACCACCGCCATGGGCTGGCGGCGGTGCCGCCTATGCGATTCCCGCAGTTCTTGATCAGATCAAGCGACATAAAACCACACTCATTTTCCACAACACGCGCGCGCAGGCTGAAATCTTCTTTCACAACCTCTGGCTCGCCAATGACGACGGCTTACCCATCGGCATTCACCACGGATCGTTAGATCGCGTTCAGCGAGAGCGGGTCGAAGCGGCAATGGTCCGCGGTAAACTGGCAGGAATTGTCTGCACAGGCTCGCTTGATCTCGGGATTGATTGGGGTGACGTTGATCTCGTCATTCAGATCGGTGCGCCAAAGAACGTCAAACGCCTCGTGCAACGGATTGGTCGCGCAAACCACCGCTACAATGCCCCTTCCAAAGCTCTGCTTGTACCTGCCAATCGCTTTGAGGCGGTGGAATGCGTCGCCGCTTTACAGGCCGTGAAAGAACATGAACTAGACGGTGATCCCCGTGGCCCTGGCCCTTTAGATGTTCTGTGCCAGCACATTTTGATCCGCGCTTGTGCCGGCCCGCTCGATCCCGACACACTTTACCGCGAAATCAAAAGCGTTGGCGCTTATTGCGAGGTCACCCGCGCCAGCTTTGACGATTGTTTTGAGTTCTGTGCCACTGGCGGCTATGCGCTGCGCGCCTATGACAAATGGAAACGCTTGCTACAGCGTCCTGATGGCAAATGGATTTTGCGTGACCCCCGCGCCGCGCAGCGTATTCGCATGAACATTGGCACGATCCAAGACACCGACACTTTAAAAGTCCGCCTGAAGAAAAGCCGCGGCGGCAAGCCGCTCGGTGAAGTTGAGGAGAACTTTGCCGCCTCCCTGACCCAAGGCGACACGTTTCTAATAGGTGGCCAGATTGTGCGCTATGAGGGATTGCGCGAAATGACTGTCGAAGTCACTCGCCGCGCTGACAAAAAGCCGAAAATAGCGACGTTCGCGGGCACCAAGTTTGCAACCTCGACCCAGCTCAATCAGCGTATTTTACGCATGTTTCAACAAGAAGCGTGGCCGGAGCTTCCAGCACATACTGCGGATTGGCTCACGCTTCAACGCGGGGCCAGTATCCTGCCGCGTCCCGGTCGATTGCTGATCGAAACTTTCCCCCACGAGGATCGCCATCACACTGTCGTCTACGGGTTTGCAGGTCGCAATGCACAGCAAACGCTTGGGCTGTTACTCTCCAAACAGATGGAACAGCTTGGTTATGATCCGCTTGGATTTGTCGCCACGGATTATGCGACGCTATTCTGGGGCCTTAACCCGATCACTGATCCTGAAGCCTTGATGAACCCCAACACAATAGAACATGGTTTGGAGCAGTGGCTCGCTGGCAATGCTCTAATAAAACGGACCTTTCGCGCCTCTGCCACGATAGCGGGCTTGATCGAACGTAACCTTCCCTCGCAACGCAAGAACGGACGACAAGCCACGTTCAGTTCCGATATTCTGTATGACACATTGCACAAATACGACCCCGAACATCTGCTGCTCCGCATCACACGACAGGAAGCAATGCGCGGTTTGGTTGATTTTGGACGCATCCGTTTGATGTTGGATGACACCCGAGGTCGCATTGATTTCATGACCCTACCGCGCGTCACACCTTTGGCGGCTCCAATGTTCTTGGAAATGGGTCGCGTGCCGATCAAGGGCGCGGCTGAGGAACGCTTGCTCGCAGCTGAAACCGCCGCATTGATGGCCGCGGCAGGCTTAGGCTAGAGGCATTAAATGAGCAGCCACGCGTTTACATTCTGCAATGAAGATTTTCTTGCTCTGCCCTCCGGAGCCTTGTTCTGGCCCGCCCAAAGACTGCTGTGCGTTTCGGATTTGCACTTTGGAAAGGCTAGCCGATATGCCCTTCATGGTGCCAGCGTACTACCGCCTTATGAGGTATACGACACACTCTTAAGGCTTGATCAAGATATTGCAGAGCAGCGCCCAAAGGCTGTGATCTGTCTAGGCGACAGCTTTGATCGCGTCGGAGCCAGCGACGATCTGGACCCACGTGCGCGCGAATGGATTATACGACTTCAGGCAGGGGTGAACTGGATTTGGATTGAAGGAAACCACGATCCCGGGCCGCTTAATTTGGGTGGCACTCATATGCATGAGGTCGCAATTGGACCAATCGTTTTCCGCCACATCGCGCTCGGGGAAACAGCTACGGGGGGCGAAGTATCAGGCCACTATCATCCTAAAGCAACGGTACGCGCAGGCAACCGCGCTATCATCCGCCGCTGCTTCGCGACGGATGCGCATCGGGTCATTTTGCCAGCTTACGGCACCTACACAGGTGGCTTGAACGTCAATGCGTCGCCTATGTCTACGCTCTTGGCAACCAATGCGATTTGCATTTTAACTGGCGCGAAAGCCCTTCCAATTCCGCGTTCGAAAACAAGATTATAGCGACTGTTCTACCTCCACGTCTTCTGGATCAAGAATAGTAAGACCTGCGTTTTTCACAGTGGCGAGATAGGTTTTGCTAATCGGAACACTGCGATCATTATTGAGCAGGACATATGGTTTTTTCGCGCGGGGCACCCAGCCAACAATGGAATTTCTATGAACCCAATGTGAACGGTGCACCGTCAAACCATAAATGCCGTCAAGCTCTGCGACAGCATCAGAAAACCGCATACGCGTCCGATATACATCTTCACTGGTTTCAACACTGACGAAATGGCCGTTTGCTGTAATTTGCGAGATGCGCACACCGGCAGGAATGTCCAGCCGCTTCGCCAAACGACTGTGGGGCGGCAGTGACGCAGAGGAAAGCTCCCCTTCACTCGCACCTTTGTTGCTGATTTGGTCAGTTACGGAAAAAGGCAAGATCAACCGCACAATGTGAATAAAGCTGATTACAGCAAGCGAGTAGGAGGACAACTCACCCCTCGAAAGGATCGGATCTGACGTATGCGCGAAGACGTAAATCAGCAAAAAATGCACGAGTGACCCGGTCGCAATTGCCGACACACCTATGAAAACAACTATACGTATAAACGAAGAAAGCTTGGCCAAGAACAATTCATTGAGCGCATTAAGAACATAAACAGTGACGATCGAAGAACCGATTAAGACCATCCATATCAAGAGCGAATGCAGAACCGAGGGATCGCCATATGTCCCAAATGGACCGCTGTAGGTCGCGAGCAGCGAACACCCAAACCAAATCACAAGTGTACGCCAATGAAATGCGCGGCTCAGTGCCACCTGCAAAGCAGAAAACACTTTCGGCATTGGGTTAGGCCGGGCTTTGCGCGCCGTGTCCAAATCTTTTTTTCCTCGCGAAGTCCTTCCCATCAGTTTTCTTGCATGCTCTCAGCAAATTGCATGGGAGAAAACAGCATTTTTTCCCATATCAATCGTTGATATCTATATGATCGAATTCGAAAAAACACTTATTGTCCGCCTTCGGAAAGGGCCCACTACACCCTCTGGTTGCGCAATCATAGCCACCTTTCAACCCTTCGGGGAAGAGAAATTTTTTCTGCGCTTTTTAGGGCCCGTAAATGAAAAGCCGCACCCAAAGAGCGCGGCTTCAATACTTGCGAAAATAGACGAATTGCCCATCAAAAAGTGACTTACGCAGTAAGCCCTTCAGGCTCTGCCAACCCGTTTGCGCGGCAGCACGCGGTCACAGTATTTGCCAACAAACATGCGATGGTCATTGGACCAACACCGCCCGGAACTGGTGTAATGGCACCTGCAACCGCAGAGCATGATGCGAAATCAACATCGCCAACTAGCTTGATCTTCCCGTCGCGTTCGATCCGATTGATGCCCACATCAATCACGGTTGCACCCTTCTTGATCCACTCACCGGGCACCATTTCAGGGCGACCAACGGCCGCGACAACAATGTCTGCCCGCCCGACAACCTCTGGCAAATCCTTTGTACGTGAGTGTGCAATCGTGACCGTGCAGCTATCACCCAGCAAAAGCTGCGCCATCGGTTTGCCCACGATGTTGGAGCGACCAATCACAACCGCATCCATGCCAGATAGAGATCCATGATGATCACGCAGCATCATTAAGCAGCCAAGCGGCGTGCACGGCACCATGCTCTTCTGACCTGTGCCCAGCAAACCAACGTTCGAAATATGAAACCCATCCACATCCTTCGCAGGATTGATGGAATTGATCACCAAATCTTCATCAAGATGTTTTGGCAGCGGCAATTGAACCAAAATACCATGAATTGTGGCATCATTGTTTAACTGCTCGATCAACGCAAGCAAATCTGCCTCTGATGTCGCCTCATCAAGCTTGTGCTCGACGCTTTTCATGCCCACTTCGTTGGTCATTTTACCCTTGGACCGCACGTAAACCTGCGACGCAGGATCTTCGCCAACCAACACGACCGCCAAACCGGGTGTGATCCCATGATCGGCTTTCAAAGCGGCAACATGCTCGCCCACTTGGCCACGTACCTTGGCGGCAAATGCCTTGCCATCAATAATTTGAGCGCTCATGCTGTGGTCCTTCTTTGGTCCGAAAATATCTCTGAGGAGTCCATCATCGATGGAAGGGGGCCGCGCCCCCTAAATTTGCGCGGCGCACACAGTCATGCACCGCGCATTTTGTTTAGAACAAGCCTTCAATCTGGCCATCGTCATTGAGGTGGATATTCTCAGCGGACGGTACACGAGGCAGACCCGGCATCGTCATGATTTCACCGCAGACAACAACCACGAAACCCGCGCCCGCTGACAAACGCACTTCACGCACAGGCACAGAATGACCTGTAGGTGCGCCGCGCAAAGACGGATCAGTTGAAAAGCTGTATTGCGTTTTCGCCATACAAATCGGCAGGTTACCATAGCCCTGCTCTTCCCATAGCTTCAGTTGATCACGGATTTTCGTATCCGCAATCACATCATCCGCATGGTAGATTTTCTTCGCAATTGTCTCGATCTTGGACATCAGTGGCATGTCATCTTCGTAGATCGGTGCAAATTTGCTCTCACCGCTCTCAGCAATTTCAGCAACGCGTGTCGCGAGATCTGCAGAGCCTTCAGAACCAAGTTCCCAATGACGCGACAAGATAGCCTCAGACCCTTGTGTTGCCACATAGTCCTTAACCGCCTGCACTTCTGCGTCTGTGTCAGTCACGAAGTGGTTGATCGCCACAACGACAGGCACGCCGAAGGATTTGAGGTTGCCAATGTGACGGCCAAGGTTTGCACAACCTTCATTCACCGCATCTACGTTTTCGGCACCAAGGTCTGCTTTCGCAACGCCGCCGTTCATCTTCATCGCGCGCACAGTCGCAACCAGCACGACGCAATCAGGGGAAAGACCCGCTTTGCGGCACTTGATGTTCATGAATTTCTCAGCGCCTAGGTCCGCGCCAAAGCCTGCTTCGGTCACAACGAAATCAGCAATCTTAAGTGCCGTTGTCGTCGCAATCACAGAGTTACAGCCATGCGCGATGTTCGCGAATGGGCCGCCGTGTACAAAAGCAGGGTTGTTTTCCAAAGTCTGCACAAGGTTCGGCTGCATCGCGTCTTTCAGCAAAACAGTCATCGCGCCTTCCGCCTTGATATCGCGGCAGAAAACAGGGCTACGATCGCGGCGGTACGCCACGATCATGTCGCCCAAACGTTTCTCGAGGTCTTTCAAGTCCTTCGCCAAGCAAAGGATCGCCATAACTTCAGATGCAACAGTGATGTCGAAACCCGCTTCACGTGGGAAGCCGTTCGCGACGCCACCAAGGGACGCTGTGATTTGACGCAGCGCACGGTCATTCATGTCCACAACGCGCTTCCACTGGACGCGACGAATATCGATGTCGCATTCATTGCCCCAATAGATGTGGTTGTCGAGCATCGCGGAGAGCAGCGAATGCGCGGATGTGATCGCATGGAAATCGCCTGTGAAATGCAGGTTCATGTCTTCCATCGGAACAACCTGAGCATAACCACCGCCCGCAGCCCCACCCTTCATGCCGAAGTTTGGTCCCAAGGACGCTTCACGGATGCAAACAGCCGCCTTTTTACCGATGCGGTTCAGACCGTCGCCAAGACCAACAGTCGTTGTTGTCTTACCCTCGCCCGCAGGTGTCGGGTTGATCGCGGTCACAAGCACCAGCTTGCCGTTTTTATTGCCCTGAACAGAGTTAATAAACTCCTGAGAGACCTTTGCTTTGTCGTGGCCGTAAGGCAGCAGATCTTTGCTCTCGATACCCAGCTTTATACCAATTTCTTGGATCTGCTTTTTATCGGCTTCGCGCGCAATTTCGATGTCTGATTTATAACCCATGTGTCTTACTTCCTGTTGAGAAATTGGGGCTGCTTATTCTGCAGCGATGCTTTGAACTGCCTCGACGCGCACCGCCGAGAATTTGAATTCGGGAATTTTCCCGTATGGATCGATGGCCGGATTGGTCAGCACATTCGCCGACGCTTCAACATAGGCGAAGGGCACGAACACCATATCCTCTGACACTGCGCGATCTGCGCGGGCCATGATGTCGATGCTGCCTCGACGTGTTGTCAGGCGCACCATGCCGCCTGGTTCAACACCAAGCGCACGCAGTGTTTTGGGGTGGAGCGAGCAATTCGCCTCAGGCTCGACCGAATCCAGAACCATAGCGCGGCGAGTCATCGACCCTGTGTGCCAATGCTCTAGTTGACGACCCGTGGTCATGATCATCGGATATTCAGTATCCGGTGCTTCATCCGGTGCAATCACAGCCGCAGGGGTAAACTTCGCACGCCCTTCTGCGCGCGGGAAACCATCCCCAAACACAACCGCTTGGCCCGGATCTGTCGGGCTAAGAGATGGGTAAGTGACCGTTTCCGTATTCAGACGTTCCCACGTGATGTTGTCGAGCGACTTCATCACTTGCTTCATCTCTGCGAAAACTTGGCTCGCATCGGTATAGTCCCAATCGAGACCCAATCGCTGCGCAAGCTCAACAGTAATCGCCCAATCCTCTCGCGCTTCACCGGGCGGGGTCACCGCAGGGCGCACGCGCTGAACTTGGCGATTGGTGTTGGAAACGGTGCCATTCTTTTCATAAAGCGCAGAGGCTGGTAGGATCACATCCGCGAAACAGGCGGTCTCGGTGAGAAAGATATCCTGCACAACGAGATGCTCTAATTTTGCGAATGCATCGCGCGCGTGCTCAACATCAGGGTCAGACATGGCAGGATTTTCACCTTGAATATACATGCCCTTGATGTTGCCCGCATAAGCTTGATCGACGATCTCAGTCACGGTCAAACCACGCTTGTTCGACCAATCCTCATCGCGGCCCCAAACGCCAAAGATGTCTTCACGCACCGCGTTATCCTCGACAGAGCGATAATCGGGAACGAACATCGGAACAAGACCCGCATCGGAGGCACCTTGTACGTTGTTCTGACCGCGTAGCGGGTGAAGACCAGCGCCTGAACGACCAACCTGGCCCGTCATTAGCGCAAGGCTGATCAGGCAGCGCGAATTATCCGTCCCGTGAATGTGCTGAGACACACCCATACCCCAGAAAATCATCCCCGCTTTGGCACCCGCAAAAGTGCGCGCAACATCGCGGATCACATCAGGTGCAATGCCGCAAATCGGTTCCATCGCTTCGGGCGTGAAGGCCTTAAGGTGCTCTTTCTCCGCCTCCCAATTCTCGGTGTAAGCGTCGATATATTGTTGATCGTAAAGCTCTTCTTCGACGATTACATGCATGATCGCGTTAAGCATACTCACATCCGCGCCAGGGCGGAATTGCAGCATATGGCTTGCGTGACGCTTTAGACCCTGCCCACGCGGATCCATGACAATCAGCTTGCCGCCGTTCTTGGTAAACTGTTTGAAATAGGTCGCTGCGACGGGGTGGTTTTCCACAGGGTTGGCACCGATGACGATGGCAACGTCCGAGTTTTCAATCTCGTTAAACGTCGCGGTCACCGCACCCGAGCCAACATTTTCAATCAGCGCTGCAACAGACGATGCGTGGCATAAACGCGTGCAATGATCGACATTGTTGTGCTGGAAGCCTTGGCGGATCAGCTTTTGGAATAAATACGCTTCTTCGTTGGTGCATTTCGCAGAGCCAAAACCGGCAACAGACTGACCACCATGTGCTTGGCGTAGCTTTGCAAGTCCGCCAGCAGCATGTGCCATCGCCTCTTCCCAACTCGCTTCGCGGAAGTGCGTGAGCACATCGCCGGGGTCCACATTCAACCCCTTCGCGGGCGCATCATCGCGACGGATTAGAGGCTTGGTTAGGCGATGCTCATGGTGAATATAGTCAAACCCAAAGCGTCCTTTGACACACAAGCGACCTTCATTCGCGGGGCCGTTGATACCATCGATATACTTAACCTTGCCATCTTTAACCTTAAGCGAAACCTTACAGCCGACGCCGCAGAACGGGCAGACACTTTCGGTTTCAGTGTCGAAATCAGCGCGATCCCCAACTTGGTTTTCATCAACAACCGTAGACGGCATCAGAGCGCCTGTTGGGCACGCCTGCACACATTCACCGCAAGCAACGCAAGTGCTATCGCCCATCGGATCGGCAAGATCGAAGGTCGGATAAGCGTTCTGCCCGCGACCGGACATGCCGATCACATCGTTGACTTGCACTTCGCGGCAAGCGCGCACGCAGAGGCCGCATTGGATGCAAGCATCAAGGCTCACGGACATCGCAACATGACTGTCATCGAGCAGTGGGATGTGACCCTCTTCGAGCTTGGGGAAACGGCTTTGGTCTATCCCATTCGCTTCCGCCATATCCCAAAGATGAGAGGATTTGTCGTGTGATACATCACGCTCTGGCTGATCCGCGAGCAGCATTTCCACAACCATCTTGCGCGCGCTTTCCGCGCGGTTCGAATTGGTGGTGACGACCATGCCCTCATTGGCTTCACGAATGCAGGAGGCAACCAATGTGCGCTCGCCCTCGACCTCGACCATGCACGCGCGGCAATTGCCATCGGGGCGATAGCCGGGTTGGGGCTTGTGGCACAGATGCGGAATAATAAGGTCACGACCATTGGCGACTTCCCAAATAGTCATGCCCTTGTCGGCTGTGACCTCTTCGCCGTCCATCGTGAAAGTGATTTGATCGCTCATGCTTTAGACTCCACTTCGACAAAGACGATTTTCGCATCGCTTCGATTAATCACATTGTGCGCCACACCCGCCGCGCGGGAATAAGCTTGACCGGCCACCAATTGGCTCGTGGTCTCATTGCCGTCCGCATCCGCGATGGTCAGCGTGCCAGAGGTCATCGGCACAACGACGTAGTCCATGCCATGCGTGTGAAAGCCAGTGTCTGCATCCGGCTCTAACGTCCATTCCGTGACCCGCATGCGCGCGTCATCGACTTGGACTGTTGCGGTTGCGCTGCCCATTATACTTCATCCGCGAAGTGTTTCATGGTCATGCGGATCGGGTTCGGAGCTGCTTGCCCCAGACCACAAATCGACGCATCGCCCATCGCTGAGCACAGCTCTTCAAGCAGCGGCTGATCCCACTTGTCTGCTTGCATCAGCTTGACCGCTTTCTCGCAACCAACGCGGCATGGCGTGCATTGACCGCAACTTTCATCCTCGAAAAAGCGCAGCATATTAAGCGCCGCGCCACGTGCGCTGTCTTTGTCAGACAGGATCACTACCGCAGCAGAGCCGATAAACGTGCCAAGCGGCTGGAGTGTGTCGAAGTCCATTGGAACATCGTTGATTGAAGCTGGCAGCAAACCAGCTGACGGACCACCCGGCTGGTAGGCTTTGAAGCTGTGACCCTCTAGCATACCACCAGCAGCATCAATCAAATCCATGATCGTAGAGCCAGCGGGGAGCAAATGCACACCTGGATCATTGACACGTCCAGAGATTGAATAAGAACGCAGACCTTTGCGGCCATTCTTTTCAATAGAGCTAAGAACTTCCGGCCCTTCGCGCACGATACGTGTGACCCAAAGCAGCGTTTCAACGTTGTGCACGAGCGTTGGTTTATTGAAAATCCCAACCTGCGCCACAAACGGCGGACGATGACGCGGCAGACCCCGCTTACCCTCAATACTCTCGATCATCGCGCTTTCTTCGCCGCAGATATACGCGCCCGCGCCACGCCGCAGATCAATGAAGCCTTTCTCGACAATGCCGGCATTTTCCAGCTTCGCGATCTCTTCGGCCAAAATATGCAGCACTGCCGGATATTCATCGCGCATGTAGATAAAGCAGGTATCCGCCTCGACAGCCCAAGCAGCAATGAGCATGCCTTCGAGGAAAAGATGCGGCGTGCGTTCCAAGTAATAACGGTCTTTGAACGTGCCTGGCTCGCCCTCGTCGCCGTTCACGGCCAGGTAACGCGTGCCCTCATTGGCGCGCACGAAGCCCCATTTTTTACCGGACGGAAAACCCGCGCCACCAAGGCCACGAAGACCAGCGTCGAGAACTTTGTCTTGGACCTGCGCCCAATCGCCATTAGCGCGTAGCTCTTTGAGAGAGGTATACCCGCCCGCCGCCTCATAGGCTGCAAAATCCTCGTAGGCTGGAATATCCGCGTGGGTATGGTTCGCAGCAATCGCCGCTTCGACCTTCTCAGGTGTGGCGTGGTCAATGTGGTGATGGCCAAGTTCCAAGACAGGTGCAGTATCGCAGCGGCCCATGCACGGAGCGCGCAAAACGCGCACTTCAGAAGCGTCCAAACTACCTTCCAAAGCCGATTTTAACGCTTGTGCACCCGCCAATTCGCAAGACAGAGAATCACACACGCGGATCGTCAAAGCAGGCGGAGGTGTCTCGCCCTCTTTCACCACATCAAAGTGCGCGTAGAATGTTGCGACCTCGTAGACTTCCGCCATCGACAGGCGAAGTTCTTCGGCCAACGCGCGCAAATGCGCCGCGCTCAGATGACCGTAAGCGTCTTGGATCAAATGGAGAAATTCGATCAGCAGGTCTGAGCGACGCGGGCGACTTGCAAGAAGAACTTTGACGTCTTCCCAAGCCTGGTCCTCCAACTGGCGACCTTTCGGCGTGTGCCGTCCCTTGCCTTTGCCAGATTTCCAAACGCCTTTGCGATCGTCGAGCGCCATAAGTGATCCCCCTAAGCAGCATTAAACATGCTGGATTCGTTGGATCATTCCTACGCCATACAGTCGCATACAATCGCCGATTTAAGACAGGAAATGACGAAAAAGCGGTGTATAGTGAGTCGCGTATGGGGCTGCATGTCTCAAATGCAGCTCTGGATGTCGCTAATCGAGCATTGCCCAGCTGGGCTGATCTGGGATGTGCAAACGCAAGCGTATTCCGATCTGCAAAACGCCTTCCTGCTCAACCGAAGCGGTGACACCGCGACGCCCTTTCGCAGCGGTTTTGAAGCTTTTGCCAAGGCCTGGATTTTCAGCCTCGATAAATGGTACGGGCAGATGGCAGGGTCTGTTTTCCATGTCGATGATCAGACCAGGGCCACCCTCGCCCACGAGGCGGGAGGAAGGGGGCACATGGCTCCAATCTGGGATGCCCTCGATCACAACCGAGGCACCTATCAAATGTGGCGCGAGGGCTTCAAGACCCATATCAGCGGCGATAAGATCCAGCTCTTCTTGGGAGATAATCGAAAGCTGGCGGGTATTTTTGATCTCTGTATATCGCGGATACTGTTGTTTAACGCGACTGCATGAAGGACGCGTCAGCGTTGCATGACCTTCTGCCGCATAGCCCGCGAAAGTGAGCGGCATATCAGTAGTAGGATCAGAACGTAAATCCGCTTCGCTGTCTTTCACCGACCCGAGCCAGAGCACAGTTGCAAAGTAGTCGGTGGGTTTCAGGGCAGGCATGACGCTCTCCTTTGTGTGTCTTGCTCTGTTTTGGCGCAGAGACCGCAGGCAATCAATCCAGAATATGTGATAGCTGGGATCAACGGCACCCGTGCACTCCACCCCAAAAGAAGAACCCCGACGCTTGGCCGGGGTTTTAACACTTATGCAGAGGGTTCAGGTTCCATCCCGCCCGAGGGCTTGGCCCGCGGTTTGGTCTTCGGGATGGCTGTCACACTAGGTGCAGACCCTTGATCTGGGGTGTCGTCTTCATCCGGTCCAGATGTTGGCGCATCACCATTCATCACACGTTTTATTTCATCACCCGTGAGCGTTTCATACTCAAGCAGACCTTGCGCGAGACGTTCAAACTCTGTCTCATTCTCGGTGATGATCTTCACGGCCCACTCGTAACCGTCCTGAATGAACTTCTGGACCTCTTCCTCGATCATCTCTTTAGTGTTCGCAGAGACCGAGAAACCGCCCGTGCTACCAGAATAACCATCCGCAGCTTCAGAATAGTCGATGTTACCGACCTTCTCTGACATGCCCCAACGCAGCACCATCGCACGCGCCAAAGCCGACGCTTGCATAATGTCGCCCGCAGGCCCGTTGGAGACGGCTTCTGGACCGTATTTCCAGATTTCAGCCGCTTTACCCGCCATGGTCATGGCCAAACGCTGGTGGCATTCATCTTTGAACATGTTGAGGCGATCCATTTCAGGCAAGCTCATCACCATACCAAGCGCACCGCCACGTGGAATAATCGTCGCCTTGTAAACCGGATCGCACTTCGGCAGCATTATTCCCACCAACGCGTGACCTGCCTCGTGATAGGCCGTCATCTCTTTCTGATCATCTGTCATGACCATAGAACGACGTTCAGCACCCATCATGATCTTGTCTTTTGCGCTCTCAAAATCTTCCATTGCCACAAAACGGCGGCCAACGCGCGCTGCACCTAGCGCCGCTTCGTTCACAAGGTTCGCAAGATCGGCACCGGAGAAACCTGGAGTACCACGCGCAATGATGCGCAGATCGACGTCAGGACCAAGGGGCGTTTTGCGCGCATGCACGTGCAAGATTTTCTCGCGACCTTTGATATCTGGATTGCCCACAGTCACCTGACGGTCAAAACGACCTGGACGCAGCAAAGCGGGATCAAGCACATCTTTACGGTTCGTCGCCGCAATGATGATCACGCCTTCATTGGCTTCAAAACCGTCCATCTCAACGAGAAGTTGGTTCAACGTTTGCTCACGCTCATCATTACCACCGCCATAGCCAGCGCCACGATGGCGACCTACCGCGTCGATTTCGTCGATAAATACAATGCAAGGCGCGTTCTTTTTCGCCTGCTCAAACATATCACGCACGCGGGATGCACCCACACCAACGAACATCTCAACGAAGTCGGAACCAGAGATTGTAAAGAACGGTACACCCGCTTCACCTGCAATTGCACGCGCAAGTAGCGTTTTACCTGTTCCGGGAGGGCCCTCTAGCAAAGCCCCTTTCGGGATCTTGCCGCCAAGACGCGAGAACTTCTGGGGATTGCGCAGGAACTCAACGATCTCTTCGAGCTCTTCCTTGGCTTCATCAATGCCCGCCACATCGTCAAAGGTCACACGACCCTCTTTCTGTGTAAGCATCTTCGCCTTGGATTTGCCAAAGCCCATCGCGCCACCTTTGCCGCCACCCTGCATACGGTTCATGAAATAGACCCACACGCCGATTAACAAAAGGAAAGGCAGAAGCGAGAGAATAAATGTCTGAAAGCCGGACTGTTCTTGCTGCTCTGCGCGGACCGCGACATTTTGCTCGATTAGAAACTCAGAGACATTAGCGTCCGCCGGCTTGATCGTTACGTAGTCGGCACCATCGGATCCACGGAACCGAATGCGTTCGCCGTCCAACGTCACATTGCTCACACCGCCTCCGTTTACGGAAGATACAAACTCAGAATAGCTTAGCTCGCGACTCTGAAGATTGGCGTTATTGCCACTGAACAGATTGAACAAAGCCAAAACCAGAAGGAACAGAACGACCCAAAAGGCGATATTGCGTGCGTTACCCAACGACACTCTCCTTGATATATCTTTGACGCGTGCCCTAGCACGTCGCCTTTGAAACTAAAATAGTCACATCGCGGTGATGTTCAATGAAACGCGGGCAGCTAAATTGCTCAATTCACTGTTTCAAGGGAGTTTCAGCGAAAAATGGGCGGATTATAGCTTGGAAGAAATGACGCCCGTGGCAAAGCCACCCATGCGTAATTCACCAAACAGTCGCTGATATTCGATTTTTGGGCAACGATTTTGCACAACATCCAATCCAATCGCTTCAGCCTTGGCCGTGGCTTCGGCGTGCTCCACACCAATTTGCATCCAGATTGTTTTGAGATTGGGAAGATGCTCCAATGCTTCATCCACAATCGCAGGAACATGTTCAGAGCGACGAAAAATATCTACCATATCAATGGGTTCATCTATCTCGCTCAAATCTGCACGGATTATTTGCCCGAACAATTGGCCCCCTGCATAGACCGGGTTCACAGGGATGACCGTATATCCCTTGAGGCCGAGATAGCGCGCCACATAGTAGCTGGGACGCACTGGGTTGGTAGACACGCCCACGACGGCGACCACTTTGGTACGGTTGAGAATGTCTGTTAGGAAGGCGTCAGGATATGTCATGTGAGTATTCACGCTAATTCTAAGCAGATTTCAAAAGAAAAATACGCCCGCGGGAGGGACACCCGGGGCGCAAAGTGTGGAACGAGGGACAGTCAAGGGATACCAAAGGTTCCAAGTTTGGCGTCTCTGACAATGAAGATAGGTGCGAATATTGGCGTTTAAAGAGCCGCTCGAAATTTCGTGATCGCTCGGCGACAAGGTGTTGAAAGTGCTTCAAACCGAAAGATAAGTGTCGCGCACCTCTGGCTGCGCGTTCAGTTCCGCAAGGGTGCCTTTGTATTTCGCCGTACCACTTTCAATGATCACAACACGGTCGGCGACGGCCTGCGCAAAGTGTAAGTTTTGCTCAGACAAAAGCACCGTCAACCCGTCTTTTTTAAGACGCAAAATGACCCGTGCCATTTCTTCGACAATCACGGGCGCAATACCCTCGGACGGCTCATCCAGAAGAATGAGGCTTGGGTTGCCCATCAACGTACGCGCAATAGTCAGCATTTGTTGCTCGCCTCCCGATAACTCTTTGCCCCGATTGGTGCGTCTCTCCGCCAGGTTGGGGAACATATCAAACAGCATATCTTCGGACCATGTAACCGTCCCCTCGCGCTCGGGCTGACGCCCGACTTCAAGGTTCTCCATCACGGTTAGGTCGGTGAAAATGCGCCTCTCTTCAGGGACATAACCCAGGCCCATCTTCGCGACTTTATGCGGTGGCATACGCGTAATGTCAGCGCTTTGGTACGTCACCGACCCCGTTTGCGGCACAACAAGCTGCATCACAGATTTCATCGTCGTCGTTTTGCCCGCCCCATTGCGTCCCAAGAGCGCTACCACTTGCCCACGTTCGACATCAAAGCTCAGGTCATTCAAAACATGCGCCTTGCCGTAGAAACTGTTCACGCCTTTGATTTCAAGCATGTGCGCTCTCCCCGTCGTGCTTAAAGAGCGTGCCGCCACCAAGATAAACCTCTCGCACACGGTCGTCATTGCGGATGTCATCGACAGAACCATTCGCGATCAAAGCACCACGATTAAGGACCATAACACGGTGCGCATGGGCGAAAACGACGTCCATGTCATGCTCTGTAAACAAAACGCTCACGCCGCGACTATCCACGATATCAGCAGTGAGCTGCATCAGCGCAATCCGCTCGGCGGGGGCCATGCCGGCGGTGGGTTCATCCATCAATAAAAGCGTCGGATTGTGCGCTAGCGCAATCGCCAGTTCGAGGCGCTTGAGATCACCATACGCGAGCACCGCGCAGTGACGTTCCGATTGATCCGCCATCCCCACGAGCTCGAGCAATCCCATCGCCTCATCGCGGTACATCTGATACGCGCGGGGCAAAAGTGAATAGATCTTCTTATGATGCGAGATCAGCGCCATCTGCACATTCTCGATCACTGTCATCGACGCATACGTCCCCGTAATCTGAAACGTGCGCCCGACCCCAAGCCGCCAAATCTGGCGTGGTTTCAATCCCTTAAGGTCTCTGCCGTTCAAGGTCACCGTCCCAGCAGACGATTTGAGTTGCCCCATAAGCATATTAAAACACGTGCTTTTGCCTGCACCATTCGGACCGATCAGCGCCAGCAACTCGCCTTTTTGAAGCTCAAACGAAACATCATCTACCGCTTGAATTGCGCCAAACGCTTTGCTCAATCCTTTGACCTCAAGAACCGCACTCATACTCGATCCTCCCGCTTCATAAGGCCAATCTTCTCGGCCCATTTGCGCAAAGTTCCTGCAATGCCGTCCGGTGCAAGAATCACGACAAAGATGATGAGCAAGCCCAAGAGCAAGCGCCAGTATTCGAAGCGCGTGATGTAGTCTTTTGCACCCTCTAGCGCTGCCCCACCTACGACGCCCCCTGCGAGCGTTTTAACCCCACCAAGGAAAACGACAATCAACGCATCAAAACTGCGCGCGATTTCTAATTCATTTGGGAAGATTGACCCTTTGGAGAAGACAAACAGCCCTCCCGCGATCCCCGCCATCGCCCCTGCGAAACCGAAAGCAACCCATTGCACATGCTTGGTGTTGATGCCCGTCGCTTCTGCTTGGCGTGCCGAGTCCCGCGCGCCGCGTAACGCGTAGCCGAAAGGCGAATGCGCGGTATGGCGCAGTATGATGATCCCACCGATGCAGAGCACCAGCGCGAGGTAATAGAATGTCGTCGTCCCCGACGCCCACTCAGACGGCCAAATATCCACAAGGCCATCGTCACCGCCTGTGAAATCGCCCCATTGGAAGACCAGCGACCAAAGAAGCTGCGCAAAGGCAAGCGTTAGCATTGCGAAATAAACGCCGGTCAGGCGCAGACAGACCCAGCCGAAAATGATGGCCGTGAGACCCGCCGCAAGCGGAGCAAGGATCAGCGCTAGCTCCATCGGCGTGCCTGCGTACGTTACAAGTAGCGCCGCTGCATAAGCGCCGCCGCCGAAGTATGCTGCATGCCCAAATGAGACAAGTCCACCAAGCCCCAAGAGAAAATGCAAAGATGCGGCGAAGAGACAGAAAATCGCGATGTCAGTGATAAGAACTTGAATGAAACTATCGCCCACCAGCGGCAAAAGTGCCAGCAGACCCAACCCCAGCATCACGATCATCCGTGCGCTCTGCCCTGCGGGTTTGATAGGACGTTCAGGTTCGCCGACTTGGCCATGCTCACCCGCAACTTCTTCGCGCCCAAACAAGCCGAACGGGCGGAAAATCAGCACGACGACCATAACAACGAACATCAAAGCAAGCGTGGATTGCGGCAGGTAATTCACCCCAAACACATTGAGAACAGAAATCAAAACAGCAGCCACATATGCGCCGGGCAAACTCCCCATGCCGCCAATCACCACGACCACGAAAATCGCGCTGAGAATATTGAAATCCATTAACAAATCAGCACCACCTTTGGGCAATTGTACCGCGCCGCCAAGACCCGCAAGAGCGCAACCCAGAAAGAAAACACCTGTGAACAACCACGCTTGGTTCACGCCCAACGCGCCGACCATTTCGCGATCTTGCGTGGCTGCGCGAACCAGAATCCCTGTGCGCGTTTTAGTGATCAACCACCACAAAGCGAAGGCGACAAAGGGCGTCAAAGCAATCAGCGCGAGATCGTATTTTGGGATGGGCTCCCCCATGATCCGAATGATGCCCTTAAGGCCCGGCGCGCGCGGGCCCAAGAAATCATCTGCCCCCCAAACGAGCAGCGTAAGATCTTGGATCACAAGGATCACACCGAATGTGGCGACGAGTTGGAAGAGCTCAGGCGCTTTATAGACGGGCCGCAAGACCAGCATTTCCACGACGATCCCGATAAGTCCAACGATAAGCCCCGCAAGCAAAATTGATGTCCAAAAACCCCAAGCACCGGGCAAAACCTGCATGAAGGAATAGCCGACATACGCGCCCAACATATAAAAAGAGCCATGCGCGAAATTCACGATGCGCGTGACACCAAAAATCAGCGAAAGACCAGAGGCGACCATGAACAGCGCACTCGCATTGGCGAGCCCTGTAAGGATTTGCGCGATAAAGAGACCCATGACTTAACCTTTAGGAAATAAGAAACCACGGCCCACACATATGTGGGCCGCGTGAAGAGTTTTTTAAAAAGTTCGTGCGCTTAGTTACCAGAACCGCGCAATTTCATGACTTCCTCGTCAGACAGCGTGTAATCAGCGCCATCCTTATAGACCCAGCTTTCCAACGTGCCTTTGTCATCTTTCAAAGCGATTGTGCCAACGTATGCGCCCATCGTCGCTTGATGATCTTGCGAGCGGAACTTTATGTCACCAACGGGCGTGCTTACAGGAAGATCTGCAAACGCGGCGCGGATCGCTTCACTGTCGGTAGAGCCTGCTTTTTCAAGAACAGCCACGATAGATTGCACCGTCATGTAGCCCACCAACGATCCGATGCGCGGGTGATCGTCGTATTTCGCCATATACGCATCAACGAAAACTTTGCCCGATCCTTCAGTGATTTCGGACCAAGGGTAGCCTGTCACAATCCAGCCCTCAGGTGCTTCATCACCAAGTGGATCCATATATTCAGGCTCACCAGATAAAAGGCCATAGACATTACGCCCTTCAAAGAGCCCACGTGTGCCGCCCTCCCGAACAAACTTCGCAAGATCACCACCAAAGGTTACGTTGTAGATCGCATCTGGCTTTGCTCGCTCAATCGCTTGCGCTTCTGCACCTGCGTCGATCTTGAACAACGCGGGCCACTGCTCTGCCACAAACTCCACTTCGGGCTTAAGCTTGGTCAAAGCTTTCTTAAACGCAGCGACCGCGTCTTTGCCGTACGCGTAGTTCGGCGCAATGGTTGCATAGCGGATTGCATCAGTCTTTGCGGCTTCCTCAGCCAACATCGCTGCTTGCATATATGTGGAAGAGCGCAAACGGAACGTATAGTCATTGCCCTTAGACCAAGTGATCGCATCTGCGAGCGGCTCGGACGCAAGATAGACGTACTTCTTCTCCGCCGCGAGCGAACTAATCGCCAAACCCACATTAGACAGGATCGTGCCCGTGAGCATCACAGCGCCTTCGCGCGTCATCAGTTCTTCAGCGATTTTCACCGCTTCGCCCGGCTTTCCTTGGTCATCGCGGAAGATGAATTCAAGCGGCTTGCCCAACACACCACCAGCGGCGTTAACCTCTTCCAGCGCCATCTCGATACCAAGCTTGTAAGGCCCCGCAAACGCAGCGAGACGCTTGTAGTGGTTGATCTCACCAATCTTGATCGTGTCTTCCGCAAGTGCAGGCAAGCCAACCGCAGCAATCGCAGCTGCGCCGACAAGGCTCTTCAAAAATGTCTTTCTTTTCATGTCTTTTCCTCTCTGTCGTTGGGTCCAACCGTGGCAGCGTTAGTCGTGCTGCACAAAGGTCGGATGTAGCGGCGCACCGAGATCTTCGGTCGCCTCCGCCTCCACAAGGTCGCGTATTCTTTTGCGATACACATTAGGTCCCTTGTCGATGGCAATTCTGATGGGTTTGCGCTTTTGCGGGCGCTGTTCTTCGATATGGATGGCCTCTAACACCTCTTTGTCCTCGGCAAAGGCGATGCGAAACATCTTGTCCATATTCGCAGAGGCGTCTTCGTCACCAACCGCCGTGTTGCGCAGGTGCATCCAGTGATCAATCGTGTAGTCCTCAGTCACTGGTGTAACAAAGTGCAGAGCAAAGATGCGCACGCCTTTATCGCGCTCATCCTCTTCGAGCTTCGCCTCAACCGCGGCACTGCCGAAATCAATTACAGCTGTGCTGGGAAGGTGCAAATAGTAGTAGTGCCAGCGATCCACATTACCCGTGAAATCACCGAAGCTCTGGAAAAATCCAACCGGTGCTGAATCTTTGATCCAACGCCACGCAACGATCTGATCCCCAGAGGTCGACACATGCACAGGAACGTTCTCAGAAGCCGCACTTCCAAGCGTCGTGGGGTGCACAAAACTTACATGCGCGGGATCAACAAGGTTCTCAGCCACGTTCAGATAATTAGCGTTGAGATGGAGCCCGTCGCCGTGATGCGCATGCCAATTCGGGTCGCTGAACTCGGGCAAATCAAACACTGGTGTGTCCGCAGCAAGCGCCGCTTCGCCGGGCCAAATCCAGACGATCCCATGCGCCTCATGGACGGGAAATGTCTCCACATAGGCAGACGCGGGCAAGTTATCTTGCCCCGGAACCCGCACGCATTTGCCGTCCGTTCCGAAAGTCATGCCGTGATAGCCGCATTGCACCGTATCACCAATGCGCTTACCCTTAGAGAGCGGCAAGAGCCGATGTGGACAGCGATCCTCCAGCGCAACAATCTGGCCGTCAGTGGAGCGAAACATCACCAAGTTTTGCTCTGTGATGGTAATCGCGCGCAAGTCTTCGCCGAAATCTTTAGACCAACCGGCCACGTACCACGCGTTGCGCACAAACGGCATATCGAGACTTCCCCTTCGGTCTTGGCAGACATCCCAATCTGGCACCAAAAACTTGTTCGTTGTCAAACAAATTATGCGCGCTTATCGTTGCAATATCAGGATGAGGAATGTGAATGGCTCAGGACAAGCTGGAAAGTACGTACAGGCTCGAGGACCAGATCGGCTTTCGACTGCGCTTGGCCAATCAAAAACACTTAGAGCTGTTTGCAGAACACATGCCAGAGGCGACCCCAACGCAATTCGCTATCCTCGCGCGGCTCTATTTTGATGGGTCTTTGTCGCAAAACCACCTCGGGCGACGGGTTGGGGATGGATGCCGCGACAACCAAAGGCGTGGTCGATCGGTTGCGCGGCAAATGTTGGGTACAAAGCACGCCTTCAAAGACAGATTTGCGGCGGCTAGAGATTTCGCTGACAGAACAAGGACGTGCCTTTGCGAAAGTGCCGTCAAGCGCGCCCAATTGATTTCACAGCAAACCACAAAAAAACTAAGTGCGCGCGAGGCTGAGCGCCTTTTAGCGCTGCTCGGCAAACTCTGAGAGCGTAGTTTTCCAAAAAAGGCATCACCGCAGCCCGTCTTTGCCAATCGCATCGCTATGCGCAAGACCGCCAACACGTGGCAGGGGACGTCCACTATCTGTCACCGCAATCGCCACCAAAATTTCATGCGCACGCGGCGCGTCATTCAATCGCACTTCGACGCCATCAAAATGCGAGCGCACATAGGCGGCATCTTTATGGCCTAGCGGCACATCCAAGTCCTGCCCCGGTCCGCCCATTTTCTTTGAAGACGGCACCAAAGCCGCACCTTTTTCTACTTCATTGCGTAATGGGGCACCCATTTTCGGGTGCAGTAACGCCGCCGCGTGTTCCAACTCGCCGTTCTCACCAACCATCGCAGCTTTGCCGTAGCTTTCCGCTTGATCCGGTCTGATGCCCAGCGCTTCTACACACCGTTTTCCCAACATTTCACCAAGTTCTGCGCCAATCTCCATCAAAGGCGAGAGATCCTCGACGTATTTCCCCGCAAACGGGTTCGCGATGACTGCGACAGCTACCGCTTTGCGAGTCGCAGGCGCGACAGTACGCCCTGCTTCTTGGTGTGTTTCCTCAACCCAAACGGCGAGCTTGCGAATATCAGCACTCATCGTAGACCATCTTCCCCTTTAATATCTTTAGCAGCCAGGCCCCCCGCGCGGTCATGGACGCGTGCACCCGTACTCATCACCAAAACAAAGGCCAATTCATTGGCACGCGGCGCGTCGTTCATTCCAACTTCCATCGCATCAAAATGCCCACGCACGTAGGAGGCATTGATATGCGTGATCGGCACATCAAGACGCACGCCCGCAGCACCCACTTTCTTCGTGGAGGGCACAATCGCCTTCGCATCACCCAAAAGCTCTCGCATCGCATAGCCCCCAGGTGCATGCCAAAGCGCACCATGTTCCAACTCGCCTGCGGTGCCGACGATAGAGCCTTTACCATACCCTTCAATCACAGACGCATCACCACCCAGCGCATCAATCAGCTTTTGCGCCATCTCAAGGCCAAGCGGCTTCAGATCCTCCATAAAGGGTTGAATATCCTCGACATATTCCCCTGCATAGGGATTGGCGATCACCGCAACAACAGCCCCACGTTTTTGCGGCCCATTGGCGGGTGGCCCGCCTTCGTGAAAGACTTCTTCAATAACCGTTGCGATCTTGCGCACGACGACGTCAGGCATGTTCCAGCACCTTTTCTGAGTTCAGATCTACTTGTCTACTTTGCCCGCGCAAATGCAAGCTTGCGGATCGGATAAGGCCTTGGCGTTGCATGTTCCGGGCGCATTGCTCACCATTTTGCAAAGCGCGATCGATATCTTGCGCGCTTAGATCACCAACGCCCACAACAACCCTGCGCTGCCCAAGATCAGTATCATCGCATACAGTTTGCGCGGGCACGCGAGCGATCTGTGGATGATCCACAATATCAACAGCGCTAGCAATCAGGGTCGCGGCAACGTCCGCTGCGCTCGCAGTTTCGGCCAAAACAGTGACGCTGTCCGCAATCCCGAAAGACAGGCTTCGCCCGCCTTGCCCGCTTGTCGCGATCCCGCGCACTTTACTGTGCACGTCGAGCGTAATTTTGCCAAGTGCTGCACCATCAGTCCCTGCCATTGCGACATCAAAAGTCGCATCAGACCTGAGATAAAGCGCGATATCGCCGCCGTTGTTCACATAGGCGCGCCTCAAGTCCGAGACGCTTAACACTGCATCCAGAACAGTTTCCGCAACAGCTCCAGCGACGCCAGCCATGGGTGTGACAAAGCCTTCATGCGCCTGAGCCGCGTTCCACATTTTGCGCGCAATCGCCCCTTTGGGTGCGGGTCCGTCGCATTGGCGCAAAAGCGAAATCTCGCACATCAGCTCAGAGAGAACCGTGTTCAAACGCGCCTCTGCAGCGTCAAATGCGGCCTCCCGCGCTCGATCAACACCAATGACCAAATCAATCGGCCCATGCTGCAAGTGCAAACGATTCCCAGAAATCAGAGCGCGCTGAACTTGCATCACCCACGCCCTTCACGTTTGCTACGATGCGCTTGATGAGGGTCGGGTTGGGTCGCTATGGGCTTCACCTTGCGCACTTCGGGCGTCAACACCGAGGCCACTTCTTGGATATGTTCCATGTGACCGCCGAGCGCGCTGTAATCCTCACGGCGCAATGTGAACTCTATCGGAGCGACCAGAGCTGGTGTTGGCACATAGCCAAAGGAGTTTGTCGGCATCTCCATGACATCCACCATCACAGTGATCCCGCCTCCTGGCCAAACATAAGCCTCTGCGCCGCCGCATGACACATAGGTCAACGCATCCTTCACAGATCGCGTCAGGCGTACAGGGTTTTCCGTGACCCCCGCGCGCAAAGACCCCCCTGCACCACCCATAAAGAGCACGGAACACAAGGAAGGCTCACAATTTTCCGCAATCCGATCCGCGCTGATGCGAAGCGCCTCAGAAATTTCGGCAGGCTGGGGCACGAGATCCTCATCCAGCTCGTAATAGGCCCATTGCTCCCCCGTAGTGGAGACCATTAAAAGGCGTAGTCCCGCCCAAGCCTTTTTCGCATCCGCAGGTTTCAGAATGGTTAGCGGATCTTCCACATCTGTGCCACCCCACCCTGTGCCCGGCTCGGCAACTTGAAAATACCGGCCGGGGGTAGAGCGACGCCCTTGGATCTTGATGCCGGAGGGACGCATATCAAGTTGCTTGCCTGCTTCATGTTCCGTCAACACGCCAGTGATGTGATCATCGACAACGATAACTTCGTCCACATGTGGCTCCCATTGTTTGGCGAACATCCCGATTGCGGCGGATCCACAACCAACGCGCATCAGTTTTTCACGCACATCGTTGATGATCGGCGCTTGGCCCGCCTGTACAACGACCTCCGCGCCGTCATCAACTTGCAGCGTCACCGCTTCGCGATTGCACAGGTTCATCAGCGCATCACAGGTCACGCGCCCTTCCGCTTTGGTGCTCCCTGTGAGGTGCTCAACCCCACCAAGCGACAGCATTTTGGAGCCATATTCAGACGTCATCACATGGCCAATCGCCTCGCCTTTAACCCGCACGACCGCACGTTCATGGCCGATGAAGCGATCCGTATCGATTTTCACTTTCACGCCGCAGTAGGAATAAATCCCTTCGGTTACGACGGTCACCATGTCCGCGCCATCGACCTCTTGGCTGACGATAAAGGGCGCAGGTTTATAATCTGGATAGGTCGTGCCTGCGCCGACAGCAGTCACAAACGTGCGCTTGCCTTGAAGGATGTCACCATCCCAATCCTGTGCGTTCTCCCCTTGATCAAGAAAAGCTACCGCAGGCGCGCCGCGCTCGATCACTGTTAAAGGATCGAGGCGCACCAATTCACCTGCATGATTGGCATAGCGATCACAGGCCCCAGCTTTTCCTTCAGCGATAAAACACATCACGGGGCAAGCATCACAGCGGATTTTCTCGGGTTTCACGCGTGCCGTTTCACTCATACCCAGCCTCCTTCAAAGCAGCGCGCACGCGGTGCGGCAAGGCGGGAACATGGCGCAAACGCACGCCAGTGGCGTTGTTTACCGCGTTCAATATGGCCGGAGCCGTTGGAATAAGCGCGTGCTCACCCAAACCCTTTGCCCCAAACGGGCCATGCGCGTCCGGCTCTTCGACAATCACCGTCTCAATCGGGGGAACATCGCCAATCGTCGGGATCAAATAGTCGTGCAAATTGTCAGTGCGACCTGGAATAAATTCTTCCATCAGCGCCATGCCGAGCCCTTGCGCAACACCGCCTTGAACCTGTCCTTCAACAAGCAACGGATTGATCGCTTGGCCCACATCATGCGCAGCCACGATATTGATGGGGTTGATCGTGCCAAGCTTGGTATTGACTTCGACGACCACGAGATGCGCGGCATAGCCGAACTGCGCGTAAGGCACGCCTTGGCCATTCTCATCAAGCGGCTCTGTAGGCGGATCATAACTCGCCACCGCACGC
The DNA here is from genome assembly GCA_000156115.1 of Rhodobacteraceae bacterium HTCC2083. Taxonomy (GTDB): domain Bacteria; phylum Pseudomonadota; class Alphaproteobacteria; order Rhodobacterales; family Rhodobacteraceae; genus Planktotalea. The sequence goes on along the minus strand of DS995276.1, from coordinate 2,159,957 downwards.
ATCACATAACCGTCCTCGCCCACGTCCATGCGCGAAAGATCAATCTTGTGCGCACCGCTCATTTCGATGCTGCCATCCCCCAGCACAATCTGGTCATCCTCAGCTGCGTTCACCAAAGTCAGTACTTGGCGACGCAGGCTTTCACCCGAAAGTTTCGCTGCATTGCCAGTGACAAACGTCTGACGCGAGGCGGATGTTTTGCCAGCATCGGGAGTGATGTCAGTATCCGCCCCGACTAACGCGACTTGATCCACCGCAACGCCAAACGCTTGCGCAAAGATCTGTGTAATCACTGTGTTGGAGCCTTGGCCGATATCAACCGCACCCTGATGCAAGACCAACGTACCATCTGGACGTAATCCGCATTTGATCGTCGACGGGTTCGCCATGGAGGTATTCCCGCAGCCATACCAGCCCGCAGCGATCCCCACGCCGCGCTTTAGATTATGGCTGCTTGCGTTGAACTGAACACACTCTGCTTTGCCGCTTTCCCAAGCAGGACGCAGCGCTTCAAGGCAGGCCTTTACGCCAACCCCTTGTTCGAACACTTGGCCAGACACGGTTGGCACACCGTTATCGAGCGCGTTTAAAATGCGGAACTCCAGCGCATCCATGCCGACGGCTGCGGCGAGTTCATCGAACAGGCTCTCTTGTGCGATGGCCGATTGGGGGACTCCAAAACCACGAAACGCACCAGAGGGCGGGCAATGGGTGTAAATTCCTTTCGACTGAGCGCGATAGTTCGGTATCCTGTAGGGGCCTGAAGCATGCAGAGGTACGCGATTGGCAACTGTCGGACCCCAGCTGGCATAAGCACCCGTGTTGAAATCCCCAACAAAACGCAGACCCGTCAGCGTGCCATCATGGCGCACTCCGCCTTTGATCTCGATCCGCCCGGGGTGGCGTTTGGTTGACGTCGCCATGCTCTCCACACGCGAATAACACATTCGCACGGGACGCTCCGTCACCATCGCACCAAGGCAAACATAGGGATGTACTGTCAGATCCAGCTTAGAGCCGAAGCCACCGCCAACAGCGGTAGGAACGATGCGGATATTATCTTCGTCGCACGCAAGAATGTTGGCGAGCGCCTCTTGGTTCATCACAGGGCTTTGGGTGCAGATATGTAGGTGCAGACGGCCCTCGACCATTTCCGCATAACCTGCTTCGGGTTCGATATAGGCGTGCTCGACAAAGGATGTCTCAAAGCTCCCACTCAAAACGATATCCGCCTCAGCGAGACCCGCATCCATATCGCCATGGGCAACGAAGCCGCCGCACATTAAGTTATTCTTATGGCCCGTGTGAAGCTGCGGCGCATCATTCGCTTGCGCCTCTGTGACGTCTTGGACCGCAGGCAATTGCGTCCATGTCACTGGAAAATCACCAATCCTGAACGCCGCAATCGTATCCGCCTCCCCGATCACTAAGGCCACGGCTTCGCCTTTAAAACGCGCCTGGGTTTCGGCAAAGACTGGTTGGTCAATGAAACCCGGAATTGTACCGAATAGATTGTCGCCGGGGACATCTTTTGCACTTAGGACCGCTTCGATCCCGTCGATCTTGCGTACAGCTTCGAGATCACCAAACTCAAACACTGCGTGCGGATAAGGTGAACGGATCACAAGCGCCACCAAAGCTCCATCTGGCGCAACATCATCGCCAAAACGCTCTGATCCATCGACCTTGGTTTGTCCGTCGATCCGCGCGATGGCGTCACCGATAGCCCCCGTAGCGTCAACCTCAGGAATACCAGCACCAACCGCAACAACCGCATCAATAATTTTACGATACCCCGTACAGCGACACAACACGCCACCCAAAGCATCTTGAACTTGTGCGACGTTGGGGCTGGGCACGTCTCGCAACAAAGCCGCAGCGCTAACAATCATACCCGGCGTACAAATCCCGCATTGCGCAGCTTGATGCGCGGTGAAACTCTGTTGCAAACGCGCGAGAATATCCGGTGCCACACCGCGCAGTGTTTGGACATCGCGGCCCTTGGCTTGAGCGGTCGACGTAAGGCAGGCACATACAGGTGCCCCATCAATCAAGACAGTGCAGGCTCCACAATCGCCCGCGTTACAGCCAACCTTGACGTCTTTGGCGTTTAACTCTTCGCGCAAAACCGCGCTGAGCCGTGCGCTACCAGGTGACGCACTTTGAACGGCGTCGCCATTCAAAGTAAATCCGATCAGTTCGGTCTCGCTTCGCCTATCCATGGCTTGCCTCCCGCAGGGCTTGTGCGATTAAAGTGGCAACCACATCGACGCGGTACTCTTTAGATCCGCGCACGTCATCGATAGGCGCTAAGGCAGAAAGACACGCCTCCGCAAGTATCGCGTCGGTTTGCGCGAGTGTTTGATTTTCCAAAGCTGCCTCGAGTGCTGAGAGTCTCTTCGCCACAGGGGAGCAGGATCCGACCGCAATCCGTACATCACTCAAGACGCCGTCGCGCAACGCGCATGTCACCGCAACCATAGCGATGGAAATTACCAGATATTTGCGCGCGCCCAATTTCACGAAAGCACTTTTGAGCGCTGCCGAGGTTTCTGGGATTATCACCGCAGTCACCATTTCGCCCTTGTCCAAAGCCACGCGTCGCACGCCAGTAATGAAGGTGCCCAAAGGCACAACGCGACACCCTTCCGCGCTGCAAATTTCAACCAACGCTTTGAGCGCAAGCAAAGGCGGCACCCCATCCGCGGCGGGGGACGCGTTACAGAGATTTCCCGCAATCGTGCCTGCGTTTTGGATTTGAACTGAGCCAACATCACGCGCAGCAGCTTTCAACCCATCGAAAGCTGCGGGCAAGTCGGCTGCGATCACATCGCTCCATGTACTGGCCGCGCCGATGCGCCAACCGTCTTTGGCTTTTGAAATGCCGCGCAGAGCCGCAATCCGCGTCACGTCCAGAATATCGCACTCGATCGGACATTCGCCCTGAGCCGGATACCAATCCGTGCCCCCCGCGATAATGCTGAGTTCACCCGCGTCCAGCGCGGCAAGGGCATCGTCAAGCGACATAGGTGTTAGATATTCCAAAACAGCCCTCAAAACTTGTTTGTATACGAATAGAATATTGCGGCGAGGATTCTGTCAAATCCTTTCCTGCCCCCTCTTGATCGAAACACCGCATCTGTTAGCGTTCAGATGAATTCGAAAGGAGCGATCATGTCAGATTCCGCACAGAAACTTGTCATTCGCAATATCGGCCTGATGCTATCGGGCAAGATGGAAGCGCCCATCTACGAGGCTGATTGCATCATCGCCTACGCTGGCAAAATCGCGGGGTGGGGTCGCGAGGCCGATATGAACCTCGAGGGCGCAGACACGGTCATCGACGCAAATGGCGTCACGCTGGCACCAGGTTTGATCGACAGCCATATCCATCCTGTGATTGGCGATTACACCCCACGCCAACAGCAGCTACACTGGATCGACAGCACGCTGCATGGCGGAGTAACGACCCTAATTTCGGCTGGTGAAGTCCATATGCCGGGGCGTCCCAAGGATGTTGTCGGCCTAAAAGCCATGGCCATCGCGGCGCAGCGTTGGTACGAAAACTTCCGCCCTTCCGGCATGAAAGTCCACGCAGGAGCGCCCGTTATTGAGCATGGGATGGTCGAGCAAGATTTCAAAGACCTCGCAGATGCGGGCGTAACCCTGCTGGGCGAAGTCGGCCTTGGTACCGTTAAAGACGGTAAAACCGCGCAGCAAATGGTCGGCTGGGCGCGTAAATACGGCATACAAAGTACGATCCACACAGGCGGGCCATCGATTCCCGGCTCTGGTTTGATCGACGCTGATATGGTGATGGAAACCGGTACGGATGTGATTGGACATATCAATGGGGGGCATTCGGCCCTGCCCGACGATCAGATCATTTGCCTCTGCGAAAGCTGCAAAGCGGCGTTTGAGATTGTGCATAACGGAAATGAACGCGCTGCGGTTTTGACTGTGAACACGGCGCGTGAGTTGGGTAAACTGGATCAAGTGATCCTTGGCACGGACGGTCCGGCAGGCTCCGGCGTGCAACCGCTCGGAATTTTGCGAATGATCGCTATGCTATCCGCCTTTGGCAATGTTCCTGCCGAAATCGCCTTTTGCTTTGGCAATGGCAACACATCACGACAACGCAACCTCGATACGGGGCTTATAGAAAGAGGAATGTGCGCGGACTTTGTGCTGATGGATCAGGCACAGCACGCACCCGGCAAGAACATTCTGGAAAGCGTTCAACTTGGAAACCTCCCCGGTGTTGGCATGACGGTGATCGACGGTGCCGTCTGTTCTGGACGTAGCAGAAACACGCCCCCTGCTTATCGTTTGCCGCAGGTTGTCTAGCGCTTCTTCACGTAAAAGTTTTACACAGCACACATTCTTGCGTAGTGCGGACCTAGAGGAACACGTAACCTACCAGGACCGAGCACATGGCAGCAGCGCGCGACTACGATCTGACAACCGGCTCTATCGCGGGGCATTTCCGTAGGCTCGCTATTCCGGCAGCATTGGGCATGTTGTTCACCACGCTCTACAACGTTGTTGACGTCTATTTCGCGGGCCAAATCGGCACCGACGCGCAGGCAGGTCTCGCGATCGGCTTCCAAGCTTTCTTCGTGCTGATTGCAGTGGCGTTTGGCCTGTCGTCTGCGATGTCTGCTTTGGTTGGTAACGCGCGCGGCGCGAAAGATGATCGCATGGCGCGCCGTCTTGCTGTGCAAGGTTTAGCGTTCGCAACTATTGCAACGATTGTGCTGATGATCTTCGCGGTTTGGTTCGGACCCCGCGCGATTGCGCTGATCTCAGAGCCCGGCGCATATCGCGATGCGGCTACGGGATATTTCTACTGGCTGATCGCCGCCCTGCCCGGTTTCATTCTTGCATTTTCCGCCAATGGTATTTTGCAAGCGCACGGTGATAGCGTGACGCTACAGCGTGGTCAGATGGTCGCCTTTCTCGCCAATATCGGGCTTAATCCACTATTTATTTATGGCATCCCAGGGGTGATCGGCGGCCTTGGGTTCAATGGAATCGCGCTGGCTACAATACTAAGTCAAACAGGTGTGATGATCTGGATCCTTTGGACCGTCTCGCGTTTGCAAATCATGCGAGGCGTGGAACTGCGCCATGTGCGGTTAGAGCTTTCAATTGTGAAAGATATCCTTGCGCAGATGTTGCCCACAACAACGGCAATGATGGTGATGTTTGTCTCTGGTTTTGTGGTGCAATTCGCACTGAAAGGGTTTGGCGAGGAGGCGATTGCTGCCTATGGCATTGCCTTACGGATTGAGCAGATTTTACTTTTGCCAGTGCTTGGCATGACGGGTGCCTTGCTGCCCATTGCGGCTCAAAACTACGGCGCGCAAGATCACGCAAGAGTGCGCGAAGCGGTTTGGTTTTGCTGGAAACTTGGCTTTCTGATGACCGCCCTCGCGGCCCCTGTTCTTTGGTTCGGCGGCGCATTCGCGATGGGGTTGTTCACCGAAGATGCCCGGGTCATTCCAATCGGCCAAAGTTACCTGCGTGTCGATGGGTTCCTGTTCCCACTCTACATGATGCTTTTCGCGATCAACTCGCTCCTGCAAGCGCTGAAAAAGCCAGTCTACACGCTCTGGATCAGTCTATATCGTCAAGGCTTTGGTGTCGCCTTTTTCGTGTGGCTCTTGATTGGGGTCTTTAGAATGGATGTTTGGGGCGTCTGGCTCGGCATTGGCGTGGCCGTGAGTTCGGGCTGGGCGATTGCACTTTGGATCACGATCCGCATTTCAAAAGAGAAGATCGGCGGGTTGCGCGCTTAATTCAGCGAATTGATCATCGCTTGCACATCTTTGCGCCGCCAGACCACTTGAAGGCGGGGTGCCTCTGCTTGCTTAAGTCGCAACAAATGTTCGGTCTTGAGGCCAGAAAGACCCGTGAACGCATCAAAAAGCGCATCCGAGCCAGCAGCGCTGACAGGGATTTGTAAAGTCGCGCCTTGGTCGGGCACCAAAAGCCAATGAGCAGGCTTGGCACGCCCATCTAGGCTGAGCGCTGCCAGCTCAGAGATCGCAACAGCGCCCCCTGTCAGCGGGCCATAATAACTCACCTGACCCTCAATCACCTGCACTACGCCCTGCCCACCCGTTTGTCCCCGAAAGCGCCCCCTTTGGATGCCTGTCAGGATAAGAAGCACCGCGAGGGCCAACAAAACCAAAGCAAGAACACGCAGGATCCCGAAGGCGTTATAGGTCCAAAATCCTGCCAAGGCAGCGATAGCGAGCCCCAACAAAACCTCGCGCCAATGCCACAATGCAGCGCGCACTTCTGGACGTACAAAACTCATGCGTCCACCTTGAATGGGTTACTAAAAAGCGCAACGCGGTTGTGGCCCACTTGCTCAAACCCAATCGCTTCATACGCGCGACAGGCAGCGAGATTAGCCGCGAAAAGTACGGCCTTTTCGACACCGTTGCGACGCGCCTCTGCGAGATGCAATGCGACGGCACGACGTGCATAGCCTTTGGATCGTTCAGCAGGGGGCGTAAAGACACCACCAATTTGCACGCAATCCGGCAGAGTTGCGTTGAGAGCTGTCATCGCAACGACTTCGCCATTGCTCAAGAGTACGCGCAAACGATCTTCGGTTTGCAAGAGGTTGATTTGCGCACGCGCCTCAGCCAATGCACTAACCGTTTCGCGTTCTCCAAGTGCTTCAATATTCGAAGCTAAGCGCCAATGCGACAGTTGCTCGATCATATCTGGCTCTGGCGCGCGCAATTCAACATCGTCGAACACAGGCACTCGATCGAGGGAAACCGCGTAAAGCCGCTGTACATCATCAATCTTAAACCCCGCGTTTTCGGCGCCCAACGCATTGAACAATGCCGAGATCTGCTCTTGATCACCCGTCATGCCCAGAACCTCGCGCCCTTTTAGCGCATGGGCAAATTCGACCCAAAGGCGGTGTTGCGACGGATCAACATGGGCAAGCAAATAGCCGCTGCGTGTGATCGCACACAGACCGCCTTCGATCCCTGCCTCGCCGTCAAAAAACACATCCATGCAATAGCGCGAAGCCCCATCGATGCCGTAGTTTAGCAAATTGCTGCGCAGAAACATCGTCGTCGCGAAGCTTTGTTTGAGATGGTGCTCTATCGCTCCAAGATCGCAGGCTTGGGCTTTGCGCATCACACCCAATCCCCCAAAGCGGCCTGCCAGATCGTCATCGCCGCGACCGCTGCCGTATCCGCACGCAAGATGCGCGGGCCAAGGCTGACAACATGCGCTTCGGGCATAGAATGCAGACGTTTGCGTTCAGCGGGGGAAAAACCACCCTCGGGGCCAATCAAGATCGCCCAAGGACCGCGTGAAGCAGAGGCGAGCGAACTGGCGACGCCGAGCTCTGTTTCATCGCAAAACATAATCTGACGTTCTTCTGGCCAGTGATCGAGCATCGTACTGAGTTTGCTCAAAGCAATCACTTCAGGCACATAGGTTCCACCGCATTGCTCTGCCGCTTCAACCGCATGCGCCTGCAACCGTTCTTGTTTGATGCGCTCGGAATTGGTGAACTCGGTCTGGACAGGGCAAATCTTTGACGCGCCCATTTCAGTCGCTTTTTCAACGATGAAATCTGTGCGTGTCTTTTTGATGGGCGCAAAGCAGAGCCATAGATCAGGGGGCATCTGCAGCGGCTTGGTTTGTACCGTGCAGCGCAGCACACCTTTGCGCTTGCCCGCCTCGAGTATTTCACAGCGCCATTCACCGTCTTTTCCATTAAACAGCGACACCGCGCCTCCAACGGCAAGGCGCATCACCCCAAAAAGATAATGCGCTTGGGCTTGTGACACCGAAACGCAGTTTCCCTCGGCCAAGGGCTGGTCTACAAAAAGGCGAGTTTTAGCTGTCATGGAACCCTACATATGCAAGGTGCCCCACAAGAACCAGAGGGTGATGTTACGATTGCGGATGCGGTCAAAGACAATTGGGTGGATACCACCGCGCCGGACTGGCTGCGTCCCTACCTGCGCCTTAGCCGTTTTGATCGCCCGATAGGCACATGGTTGTTGCTCTTGCCCTGTTGGTGGGCCTTGATGCTGGCAATGCTTTGGTCTGGAAACGCCGATTGGTTTGACGCGTGGATCTTCATCGGTTGCGCGATCGGCGCAACCTTAATGCGTGGTGCGGGCTGTACGTGGAATGACATCACAGATCGAGACTATGACGGCGCGGTCGAGCGTACGCGCAATCGTCCCATCCCATCGGGGCAAGTCACAGTGCGCCAAGCAGTGATCTGGATGGCACTACAAACGGTGATTTCGCTAGGGGTTTTGCTCACTTTCAACTGGGCCGCGATTAGCCTTGGCGTTTTGTCGCTATTGCCTGTGCTAGTCTATCCCTTCGCCAAACGCTTCACTTGGTGGCCACAAGTCTTCTTGGGCCTCGCGTTCAATTGGGGTGCGTTGCTCGCGTGGACCGCACATAGCGGATCACTAGGGTGGCCCGCTGTCACGCTATACGCTGCGGGCATCGCCTGGACGCTGTTTTATGACACGATCTATGCGCATCAGGACACTGAAGATGATGCGCTGATTGGCATCAAAAGCACCGCACGTTTGTTTGGCGACGCGACGCCGCAGTGGCTTTTGTACTTCCTTATCGCAAGCCTTACCCTGTTTTGCTTCGCCGTTGTGCAAAGTGTTGCAGCCCACTCAACGCTCGCGCTGATCTTGACGCTTTGTGGCACGTGGGCCTTTGGATGGCATCTGCATTGGCAATTGCGCAGCTTCAATCCGACAGATCAAAAAGGATTGATCACGCTTTTCCGTTCGAACCGCGACGCGGGGCTTTTACCTGTGCTGTTTTTCGCCATCGCGTTAATGCTTTGATTGAAACCTGAAGCCGCAGCGCGTATCACCCAACTGGGTTGAAGAGTCTGGAAGCCAATGCGTTTGTCCTCATACATCACTGTTGTGGCTACATTTATTGGGGCCGGCGCGGTCTGTTTGGTCGCAGCGGGCTTTGCAGTCACACTCATCGAGGACACCTCAAGAACCGCCGTTTTGCGCGAATTGGACAAGCAAAGCCTGACCTGGGCGGATGCTGACACCAATGGTTTGCAGGTTTTCTTGATTGGAACCGCGCCCAGCGAAGCTGAGCGTTTCAAAGCTGTCAGCACCGCTGGCAGCATTGTAGACGCAGCGCGAGTGATTGATCAAACCGAAGTCGCAGATCGCGAAGCCTTTGCCCCGCCACGTTTCTCAATCGAGATCCTGCGCAACGATAGCGGCATTTCTTTGATTGGCCTCATCCCCGAGACGGCCTCAAGCAAGACAATGCGCGAAGATGTGGCAAAGCTTGTCCCGAACGAGAAAGTAAGTGATCTTCTTGAAAGTGCCAAATACCCTGCCCCGGAAGGCTGGGCCGCTGCGATGGAATTGGGGATGAAGGCGCTCCGATTGCTTCCGCGCTCCAAGATTTCTATTGATGCGGGCAACGTGTCTGTCACCGCGATGTCTGACAGCGAAGCGGAAAAACGCAGGTTTGAGCAGGAATTGATCCGCTCGGCATCATCGCAGGTAAACCTTGCGATCAACATTTCCGCACCGCGCCCCGTTATTAGCCCGTTTACGCTACGCTTCATTATCGCCGCGGATGGTACACGTTTTGACGCATGTAGTGCGGATACCGAAGTCGCACTTGACACCATTGTTGCAGCTGCGCGCCGCGCTGGAATGAGCGCGGCACCTGATTGCCGTTTGGGACTTGGCGTTCCCTCCAGACAATGGTCACGTGCAGCGGCCCTGTCTATCGACAAACTCAGCGAACTCGGTGGTGGGACCGTGACATTCGCAGATGCAGACATCACACTTGTCGCAGATGAAGGCACGGATCAGTCACTATTTGATCGCGTTGTGGGCGAATTGGAAACTGGTTTGCCCGAGGTCTTCGCGCTTGAAACTGTGCTTCCCGTCATACCAGACGCAAGCCAAGGCCCACCCGAGTTCATCGCAACACTTAGTCCAGAGGGCCAAGTACAATTGCGCGGCCGCGTTAATTCGAAACTGGTTCGCGACACCGCAGATAGCTACGCGAAAGCGCGATTTGGATCTGGCGAAGTGTATACAGCGTCACGCATAGACGAGTCCCTGCCACGCGATTGGTCAGTTCGCGTGCTGGCCGCAATTGAAACGCTTTCAATGCTGAAAAATGGCTCAGTCACGGTAACGCCTGAAAAAGTGCGCGTGTTCGGCGATACAGGTGTCCCGAGCGCAAAGTCGGACATCACGCGGTTGCTTTTGGAGAAGCTTGGCGATTCCAAAGATCTCTCAATCGAGGTGACATATAAGAAAAAGCTGGATCCGGTTCTTGGCCTACCCACAGCGGACGAATGTGAAGTGCAAGTCACAGAAATCCAATCTGGCCGCAAAATCACCTTCGAACCTGGCTCCGGCAATCTTGATGCCTCCGCTGAAAGCATCCTAGATGATATGGCAGAAATCTTGATCAAATGCCCAGACGATATGCGCATGGAAATCAGCGGATATACGGATAGCCAAGGTCGCGAAGTGATGAACCAAGAGCTGAGCCAAACACGTGCGCAGGCCGTCCTGACTGCCCTACGCGAGCGTCGCGTTCTTATGTCGCGTTATGTCGCGAAGGGCTATGGCGAAGAGAACCCAATTGGCGACAACAGCACAGAAGCTGGACGCGAAGCAAATCGTCGTATTGAATTCAAACTTATTCGACCAGAGCCACCTGAAGAAGTTACAACAACGCTTGAAGCAGCCGCGGAAACCGCTCAAGACGTTGCCGAGCGGGCAAGCGAAGAAGGGACATCCGATGAGCAGAACTGAGTTCATCATCGCGACAGCGATTATTCTATTTGTCGCATTTTGTATGGGATGGTTCGCCAACTGGCTCATCCATCGTTTCACGCGCGTGTCCAAATCTGACGTGGGTGAGTTGGAGCGCATGGCGCAAGAGCTGCATGAGGCCGAGGAGACCCGCGATCAGGCGATTACCTATCTTCAACAGCGCGAAGCAGAATTGACTAACCAGATATCGCAGACGGAAGCCGAATTGAACGCCGCAATGGAAGGTCTGCGCGATGCGCGCCATGAAGCGGAAGAATTGCGCGCCTATATTGAGCGGGTGCACCCGACGCAGTGACGGTTGGGGCGTTGCCGTCGTCTCAGCAAGCTGCGCTTCCCCGAGGTATTTTAGGACCAGGTAAGCGTTAGGTTGATCTATTCCCAACGGGTGAGCGCGTCTTCATCTTCCTGCTTAGAGTTGACCCAATCCTGCGCTGCACCGGTTTGTTCTTTCTTCCAGAAAGGCGCGCGCGATTTGAGGAAATCCATCAGGAAATCAGCGGCTTCAAAAGCATCTTTTCTATGTTTGGACGCAGTGGCGACCATCATGATGACGTCTTCGGGTTTAAGCGCGCCGAAACGGTGGATCACCAGTACATCACCGAGGTTCCAACGTCCCATCGCGTCGCTTGCAATCTTTTCCAAAGCGCGTTCGGTCATGCCCGGATAGTGCTCGATATCCATCTGTTTCAGACCCGCGTCCAGATCGCGTACAATCCCCGTGAAACTTACGACTGCACCCATATTGGATTGCGCTTTTGTGAAGTCGTTTAGCTCAGCACCCGCATCAAACGCAGCGTCTTGGACAAGGATCTTCACGTATTCAGCCGCCTGTCATCGGAGGGAAAAATGCGATCTCGCGCACGCCCTCAAGAGAAGCATCGAAATCGCTCAGATCTTGATCAACAGCAACGCGAAGGGCCGACATGTCCGAGAACGCCAACGCATAGCGTTCTTCGCGCGCGCGCAATTCTTCCACCAAGTCCATTACAGTTGCCGCCGAGGTATCAATCTGTTCCTTCGGCACACCAATCCGTTCGCGCACCCATGCAAAATAGAGGACATTCATCACCCGTCATCCTTCAAATGCGGCAGCGCTTTGCGGAAATAATCCCAACCTGTGATCAAGGTTAAGAACGCAGCAAGCCACAACAGCCAGAGACCCACACGGCCAGACCAAATCATCCCTTGGTATTTCCAACCAAGGCCGAGTACATCTTCTTCTTCGCCACTTAGGATTGCCTCGAACATCGCTTGATCCATCCCCCACGCGGACATGCCGAGGTAATGCTCAAACACACCCTGACTAAAGAGAACTGAGATCGCAATCATCTGCGCAGTAGTTTTCCATTTTGCCAGTTTGGTGACTTTCAGGGTTCCCGCAGTATCCCCCAAGAATTCTCGTAAGCCGGACACAAAAACCTCGCGAAACAAGATCATTGTTGCAGGCAGGACCAACCAGGCCGACCATGATGAAAACCCGATGATCACCATAAGCGCGATAACCACCATCGCTTTGTCAGCAATCGGATCCAGCATCGCGCCAAGCTTGCTTTCCTGTTTCCACGTCCGCGCGAGATAGCCATCAAGCCAATCCGTTAACGCCGCCAACACGAACAAACACAGCGCAAACCAATCCGCGTAGGGGCGTGTGAAGTAAAGAAACATCAGGGCCACACCGGGTGCCGCAAGGAGACGCAGGAGCGTCAGTAAGTTTGGGATATTCAAAGTCATCCTCAATACCTAAGCCTGCAGATAAGCCCCCGCAAGCCCGCTTTGCAACAACAGGCTACGGCTTGCGAGGTGATTTGCGCATCGGTCGCGCCTCAGGCCCTTTGCCAGCACGCGTTTTCACCTTGTAGGGCTTGCTCTCGCCGCCTTTAGGCTTGCCTGCCGCTGCTTTGGCCCTTGCTTTGCGATCGCCCATAGGCTTGGATGGATCCATCGCACCTTTGCGTGATTTGGGCTTAGGCGTCGCCGTTTTATGTGCGACAGCACCCGTGTCTACAGCGCTAGGCGCGCGCGCAGGCTTGGATTTGTTAGGCGTGCCGGATTTCGCAGTGTGCTTGGATGGACGCGGATCGTTTTTACCAGGCTTGTCAGCTTTATAAGGTGCCTTGCCCTTGGGCTTGTTGAACTTTGGCTTGTCGCTGCGGGGTTTATCATAGCTTGGCTTGTCGCCGCGCGGTCCATCATGACGTGGTTTGTCGTAGCGAGGCTTGTCACCCCGCGGGCGATCCTCACGCAGGCCTTTACGGTGTGGCCGCGCAGGCCCGTCCGCAGGCGGACCATTTGGCGAGGCATCAAAATCAGGCTTGCCCGGTAATTCGGTCAGCTTCGCGCCCTGCTCAAGGTCCAAGCCTTCGCCAAGTTCTTTCTTCATGCGTTCAACGGCAGAAGTTTGAACTTCGACAAACGTTTCTTGGTACTGCACGCGGATCGCGCCGATATCATCCTTAGAGATGTTTCCATTCCGGCAGAGCATCGGCAACAACCAACGTGGCTCTGCCTTGTGCTTGCGACCCAAAGACAGTGAGAACCATGAGCTTGGTCCAAAATCACGCGGCGCGCGTGGCTCGCGCGGCTCACGCTTACCGCGAGTATCTGTCACTTCGCCCAATTGCTCCGGTGCGGAATGCTTGGAGCGGTGCAAACGCAAGAACGCCGCCGCGATCTGCTCTGGCTTATACTGAGACAGCAACTTTCCCGCGAAGCTTTGTTCATCTTCGCTCAAAGCCTCTGACCAAGACGGATCATTCAGCATGCGCTCTTCATCGCGCGCATTCACGTCATCAGCCGATGGTGCATTTGACCACTCGGCTGTCAGTTTCGCAAACCGCAACAAACGCTCCGCTTTGGATTTCTGCCGGCCCGGAACGATCAGCGCGGAAATACCTTTGCGTCCCGCGCGACCCGTACGACCTGAGCGGTGTAGCAGTGTTTCACCATTAGATGGCAAATCCGCGTGAATCACCAACTCAAGGTTCGGCAGGTCAATTCCGCGCGCAGCCACATCCGTAGCCACACAAACACGCGCGCGCCCGTCGCGCATGGCTTGTAGAGCATGGGTTCGCTCGTTCTGGGACAACTCACCTGAAAGGGAGACAACCGAGAACCCTCGGTTCGAGAAACGCGCAGTCAAACGTGCGACCATCGCACGCGTGTTGGCAAAAACAATCGCGTTTTGCGCCTCATAGTAACGCAACGTGTTGATAATCGCGTTTTCCGTATCGGAGGGCGCGACTGTCATCGCGCGGTACGTAATATCTGCGTGCTGCGGCCCTTCGCCGATTGTCTCAACCCGCTTGGTGTCTTTGCGTTGATACTTTTGCGCTAGTTTCGCAATGCCGCGCGGCACGGTCGCGGAGAACATCAAAGTGCGGCGCTCGCTTGGTGTGGCGTCCAAAATATATTCCAGATCTTCAGAGAAACCCATGTCGAGCATCTCGTCCGCCTCATCCAAAACAACCGCACGCAATGCCGAAAGATCAATCGCACCGCGCATAATGTGATCGCGTAAACGGCCAGGCGTTGCGACAACAATATGCGCACCGCGCTCTAACGCACGACGCTCTGTACGTGAGTCCATGCCGCCGACCGTTGAGGCAACCACAACACCCGTTGGCGCAAACAGCCAATCGAACTCACGCTTAACCTGCAAAGCCAATTCGCGCGTCGGCGCGATGACCAAAGCCAATGGCGTCGCCGCGCGTTCAAATCGACCGTTCTCTTCCAAAATCGTCGGCGCAATCGCTAGACCGAAGGCAACAGTTTTACCAGAACCTGTTTGTGCGGAGACAAGCAAGTCTTGATCCAAAAACTCGGGCTGAGACACTTCGACTTGAACCGGTGTTAACGTTTCATAGCCTTTCGCCTTCAAAGCCTCATTCAAAGTCGGAATTACGTTTTCAAAATCAGTCATTGCATACCTGCCGTTCGAACAAGCCCCGCGCATAGGCTCATTCAAGGAATAAGTATACCCCCCAAACAAAATGCCGCACCGCAGCACCTTCTTCTTTCCAGATAAGCTTTGGGGTTTGGGGCAAAGCCCCATTCTGCCGTTTTAGCGGCCCATCAAGCATGCGCTCCCGCGCATTCAATCAAATCAACCGCGCTCATGGAAATAATCATAGATCACCTGCGCCAGAGCCGCCGAGATCCCATCCACCGCTTTCAAATCGACCAAATTAGCTCGCCCGACAGCTTTTGCAGACCCGAAGTGCGCCAGTAGCGCCCGCTTTCGTCCTGCCCCGACACCTGGCACATCATCAAGGGGCGTTGTACCAATCATTTTGGAGCGTTTCGCACGATGCGTGCCTATTGCAAATCGGTGGACCTCATCGCGCATGCGTTGGATGAAATAGAGCACAGGATCATTGTGGCGCAGCGCAAACGGGCGTTGACCTGTGCGGTAGAATTCTTCCTTCCCCGCATCGCGATCCACACCCTTGGCGACCCCAACCATCGGGATATCGCCAACACCATAGCTTTCCATAATCTCACGCACAGCGCTCACTTGTCCCGCGCCGCCATCGATTAGAAGCAAGTCTGGCCAATCACCTTTTTCACGATCGGGGTCTTCTTTAATCAACCGCTTAAAGCGCCGTGTCATGACTTCCTTCATCATGCCAAAATCGTCGCCGGGTGTCAGATCATCGCCTTTGATGTTAAATTTACGGTAGGCATTCTTGATGAACCCTTCTGGACCCGCAACGATCATCCCTCCAACCGCGTGCGCACCTTGGATATGCGAGTTGTCATACACCTCGATCCGCTGCGGCGCTTTCTCAAGGCCAAATGCCTCAGCCAAGCCCTTTAAAAGCTTACTTTGCGCCTGCGTCTCCGCCATTTTCCGCGCCAAGCTTTCGCGTGCGTTGCGCACTGCGCCGTCCATAATCTCAGCCTTCTCACCCCGTTGCGGCACGATCAGCTCGACCTTTCTGCCAAGCTTTTGTGCCAAAGCGTCCGCCATCAAGTCCTCGTTCAAAAGACCATGACTGAGCAAGATTTGACGTGGCGGATCTTTGGTGTCGTAGAACTGACCCATGAACGCTTCCAAGACTTCGGGCTCGTCGACATCAGCCGCCAAACGCGGGTAATAATCCTTGTTGCCCCAATTCTGATTGGCGCGAATGAAGAAGACTTGCACACAGGCCTGCCCCCCTTCCATGTGCAGCGCGATCACATCCGCCTCAGACACCCCACGTGGATTGATCCCTTGCGCAGTTTGCACCTGTGTCAGCGCTTTGATGCGATCACGCAGCGCAGCTGCGCGCTCAAATTCCATCTCTTCCGATGCCTGCGCCATTTGGCCCGCTAGCTTCTCTTGTAGTTCCGTTGATTTACCCGCCAAAAACCGTTCCGCATCGCGCACGGTTTCTGCGTAATCCACCTCCGATATCTTCCCCACACAGGGTGCAGAACAGCGTTTGATCTGATGCTGCAAGCAGGGCCGCGTGCGCACATCAAAGCTGGAATCACTACAATCACGTAACTGAAACGCGCGCTGCAACTGATTCAACGTCCTGTTCACCGCGCCAGCAGAAGCGAAAGGCCCGTAGTATGCCCCCTTCGCCTTCTTCGCGCCGCGGTGCTTGGAAATCATTGGATACGCGTGATTCTTACTGACCAAAATGTTCGGGAAACTCTTATCGTCGCGCAACAAGACATTGTACTTGGGCTTAAGCTGTTTGATCAGGTTTTGCTCAAGCAAAAGCGCCTCTGTTTCCGTCTTTGTCGTCAGAAACATCATGGTTGTAGTTTGCGCGATCATCGTGGCGATACGGCCCGAATGCCCAGTTGGACGCGCATAATTTGAGACGCGCGCGCGCAAATTACGCGCCTTGCCCACGTAAAGAACACGACTTTGCTCATCCAGCATTCGATACACGCCGGGAGAACTATCAAGCGTCTTCAAATAAGCTTGTATAACCTCGGCACCGCGGGGTGCCTGATCACTTTGGGGATTAAGAAATTCATTCATGGGTCAAGAATATGATTCTTCATAGATGGCTGCAATGACACTCGCGTCAGAGCAAGAGAAAAGGCATCCACGATTCCTGTGGATAAGTCTGCGGATAGTTTGACCTGACACGAAAATTCCCTTTGTTTTTCGACCACTTCGACTATCTGCCTAAAAATTAGGCACTTTTGCAAGGCGCTGATATCATTGCATAAAAATATTAACTTCGGTTAAATTATTGAAAACACTCAGTTAATAACAGGAAAGTGATAATTTGCCGGGCTAGCGTGCAAAACTTTCAGCAAGTTGGCCACAAGGCAACTCGTTCGCTTGTGTCATTCAACACGTTCAAGGTTTAGAAAATCACGATTCCGATGTAGGCGGCATAGGCAACGAACAGGCCGATGCCCCAAGCGCGCGTGATATTCCATCGCCAAAAGACGAAGGGCACCAGCAAGACTGATGCGCCCAGCATCACCCATAAATCGAAACGTAAAAACTCTGGTGCGACGGGGATCGGGCCTATCAAGGCAGCAACGCCGATGATGGCTAGGAGATTAAACATGTTCGATCCGATGACATTGCCCAGCGCCACATCTGCCTGACGCCGCAACGCCGCCATCGTCGTTGTTGCAAGTTCCGGTAAAGACGTGCCCAGCGCCACAAGCGTGAGGCCAATGACCGTTTCACTGACCCCATATTCACGCGCAATCAGCGATGCATTATCAACCAACAAATCAGCACCCAGTGGCAAACCGATTAGGCCCAGCAAGAGGAACACGATGATCTGCCACCACGGCATATTGGGATCTGCGCCCTCAACCTCTTCTTCGTCCTCGTTCGCCGCCAAAGCCGCACCTTTTCTGTGCTTATGCGCATCGCGGAAGGCATCGAACAAAACATAACTCAAAGCTACCAAAAGTACCAAAGCCTGCCACGTCCCGAATGTGCCTGTGAAGGCGAGCGCAATGAACAGGACTGTCGCGAGCATCATGAACACATAGGTCTTGTGGGTATTGCATTCCGACGTGTGCAATGTCGCCAAAACTGCAGGAAAGCCGAGAACCAGTAAAATATTTGCGGTGTTTGAACCGACAACATTGCCCATCGCGATGTCCGGCTTGTTTTCCAGAACCGAATTGATTGCGATCAGCAACTCTGGCGCAGAGGTTCCAAACGCGACTATCGTAAGGCTTACAATCAAGGCCGGAATGCCAACGCGCAAACTCAGGTTGACCGCGCCTTTCACCAAGGCGTCACCTGCCAGTAGCAAGATCACCAAACCCAATGCGCACAAAAGCCATGTTTCCATGTGTTAGCCCCTACCCTTGCCACACGCACAAGGTCCGCGTCCGATTTTGAAACGACCACACTTTTTGCACTTAGCGTTCTGCAATTGTTTTTGCCCGGGGAAGGTAAACTTCCCAAACATGGCCAACACGCCCATGCCCACAAGAAAAAATGTGACGATCTTGAATATCACGTCAAAGACCAAACCGCGCAAATTCAGCGCGTTCTTCGATACCACCCAAAGCATCGGTGGCGATTTGCGCGCCTATCCGGCTCATAAATCCACGTTTCGGCCCGTAACGCTTGAAGGTCACTTTATCACCAAAACGCGCTTTCATCGCGGGCACCAAATGCGCGATTCCGTCTATCAGGCCCACATCTTTCGCCACGTCGCCAATCCAGATATCGCCGGTGAACAATTCACTGCCCTTGTCGAGCTTTTCTCCACGGCGTTTTTGCACGTATCGAATGAAATTGGTGTGAATTTGCTCGAGCATTCCTTTAACACGCGCCACATCTTCTTCTGTTTCAGGCGTGAACGGGTCCATCATGGATTTGGATTTGCCCGCGGTGTACACTCGTCGCTCGATGCCCTGTTTGGCCAGAAAGACATGCGCGCCAAAACCTGCAGAGATCACGCCAATGGACCCCAGAACCGAACTTTCGTCCGCATAAATTTCGTCCGCCGCCGCCGCAAGCCAATAACCACCGGAGGCCGCAACGTCCTCGACAAAGGCGATAACGGGAATTTCGTTTTCATCCGCTAAGCGTCGGATCCTCGCCCCGATCAGAGAACTTTGAACAGGACTGCCACCGGGGGAGTTGATCTGTAAAGCGACCGCATCGGGTTTGCCGCGCGTGAACGCTTTGTCAAGCACCGGCGCGAGAGATTGATCATTGAGCGCGCCGCGCCCGCTCATACCGATGGCACCAGACAAGCGCACAACAGCAACCACAGGTTCGGACTTCATGAAGGGAATAAAGCGTTTCATCTGTCCGATGTAGATTGCCCATTGGCGCGAAACAAGACGCGCATTCGATATATTGCGAACTGTCTCACTTACGGATCCGCCAACCAGTCTTGAATATCCTCCAAACCGCGATCAAGCAGAGCGCCGTGAAGCCCGCGATTGCCAGTAAACTCAGGCCGATTGGTACATCCGCCATGCCGAAAAACGCCCAGCGGAAACCCGAGATCAGATAGACAACGGGATTGAACAAAGTGATCGTTTGCCAGATGGGCGGCAGCATGGAAATCGAGTAAAACGATCCGCCAAGAAAGACCAAAGGCGTGACAATCAGCAATGGAATAAGCTGTAATTGCTCAAAATTCTGCGCCCAAATGCCTATGATAAAGCCGAACAGCGCAAAACTCACACAGGTCAGCAACATGAAGGCGATCATCGCGAACGGGTACTGGATTTGCAGATCCACGAACAAGGCGGAGGTTGCAAGGATCACCACCCCGATGAACAGCGCTTTAGTTGCGGCCGCGCCTACATAGCCGATCACAATCTCAAGAAAATTCACGGGGGCGGACAGTAATTCGTAGATCGTACCGATGAATTTCGGGAAATAGATACCAAAAGAGGCGTTGGAAATCGCTTGGGTCATCACGCTTAACATAATCAGTCCCGGCACGATGAACGCGCCATAGCTAACGCCGTCAACTTGATCGATGCGGCTGCCAATCGCGGCTCCAAAAACCACAAAGTAAAGCGAGGTGGAGATCACCGGAGAAATGAAGCTTTGCATCAAAGTGCGAAAGAAGCGGGCCATTTCAAAGACATAAATGGATCGAACAGCTTGCCAATTCATGCTGCGTCCCCCGCAACCAATCCCACGAAAATATCTTCGAGACTGGATTGTTTGGTTTGCAAATCACGCATGGTGAGGCCAGCACTTGCAAGATCGGCCAAAAGGCTTGTGATGCCGGTACGTTCACCTCGCGTGTCATAGGAATACAAGAGCGCGCGCCCTGTATCCACCAGCTCCAGTTTATATGCGGCCAGTGCGTCTGGAACTGCTTCAATCGCTGTCGTCAAATCAATCTGCAGTTGCTTTTGCCCCATCCGCGTCAGCAAGGCCTGCTTTTCTTCAACCAAGAGCAGCTCGCCCTTGGCGATCACACCTATGCGATCCGCGATGGCTTCGGCTTCCTCAATGTAGTGGGTGGTCAGAATAATCGTTGTGCCGCTGGCCTTAAGACCCGCCACGATCTTCCACATATCTTTGCGCAATTCAACGTCCACGCCAGCGGTCGGTTCGTCCAGAAAAAGCACCTCCGGCTCGTGGCTCAGCGCTTTTGCAATCAACACACGGCGTTTCATACCGCCTGACAATTCCATGATGCGGCTGTCTTTTTTGTCCCACAAGGAGAGTTCACGCAGTACCTTTTCCAGATATGCATCATTTTTCGGCTTTCCAAACAGCCCGCGTGAAAAGCGAACTGTGTTAATCACACGCTCAAACGGCTCAAGATTGATTTCTTGTGGCACCAAACCGATCATACGACGCGAGTCGCGATAGCCATTCACAATGTCATGGCCGCCGACCGTAACGGACCCACTGGTGCCTTCGGTGATTCCACAAATCGTTGAAATCAGGGTGGTTTTCCCTGCGCCATTGGGGCCAAGCAAGGCTAGGATTTCGCCCTTTTCAATGTCCAAGGTCACACCACTGAGGGCTTCAAAGCCACCGTCGTATCGTTTGACCAAATCGCGCACACTTAAAATTGCTGCCATTGCCGTCCCCGTTGTTACGCACTGCCTATATGCTTCGTGCAGCAGTCGCAAACAGGCTGGCATTGATGCTGCGATGCCTATACCGCTCAAGTATGGAAACACGCGACACCTCTACAATCGGCATCCTTTTCATTCTGATTGGGATGATCGCAATCTCCATAAATGATGTGCTGATCAAGCAGCTATCAGGCGGATATCCGTTGCACCAACTGGTGTTTACGCGTTCCTCCATCGGTTTGATATTCTCGATCTTCTTGCTGCAACTGGAAGGCGGCTGGGGACTTTTGAAAACTTCGACACCGGGATTGCATCTGTTGCGCGCACTTATGGTCGTGATATCAAACATGTCGTTTTTTGCTGCGATTGCGGTGCTGCCCTTGGCGGAAACAACTGCACTCTTCTTCGCAGCGCCTTTGATGATTACGCTCTTGTCCATCCCAGTCTTAGGCGAAAAGGTCGGCCCCATGCGATTGTCGGCCGTCTTAGTCGGCTTTATCGGAGTTTTGATCATGCAAAGACCGTGGCAAAGCGTAGCAGATACAGATGTAAACCGTATCGTTCTGTTATTGCCGATCGTTGCCGCGCTGACCTATGCGATCAACCAAGTCATGACCCGCAAACTAGGCGTCAGCAGCAAAGCCTCGGCCCTCGCGATCTATATACAAGTGACGTTCATCTTCGTGTCCCTCGGGTTTTATATGGTCGCCAGTGACGGGCGATATGCGGTAGATGCAGAAAATGGCGCGGTGATCTTTTTGCTGCGTGCGTGGCAATGGCCGCTGGCGGGGGACTGGCCCTACATGCTGGGGCTTGGATTTCTGTCCGCTGTCGTCGGTTACTGCTTGGGCCAAGCCTACCGAGTCAGCAGCGCGGCAACAGTCGCACCTTTTGAATACATCGGCCTTCCCCTTGCAGTGCTTTGGGGCTTTGCCATCTTCGGGGAATTGCCGGATTTGGCTGTCACCCTTGGAATTGTTTTGATTATGGGCGCAGGACTGTTCGTCTTTTTGCGCGAACGCATGTTGGCAAAACGTATCACACGCCCAACCAACATGCGCCGTTAGCTGCGCATAAAGCTATCGATCTTCGCTATTTGATCGTCACACAGACGCAGGCCGAGCTTGCTACGACGCCAGATTACATCCTCTGCGCTGCGTGCAAATTCATGGGTTTTCAGCCATGTGAGTTCCGCAGCGGTCAGTGTCGCGCCAAAGTCCTCACCCAGATCGCTGACACCCTTTGCCTCGCCCAGAATGATCCGTGCGTCTGTGCCGTAAGCCCGCACCAAACGCTGCGCCCAGCGCGCGGTAAGAAACGTATATTCACGCTGCAAATCTGCGATCATCGGCGCGACGCCATCCACCTTAAAGTCCCCGCCGGGCATCGCAACACCCGCAGTCCAATCGCCACTTAGCCCGTCAAACTGCGTGCCGATCTTCGCCAAGGCGCTTTCTGCCAAGCGGCGATACGTCGTAATCTTACCCCCAAAAATATTGAGTAAAGGGGCCGCATTAGTATCAAGCTTCAACGTATAATCACGTGTCAAAGCAGAAGCGTTTTCAGCCCCATCATCATAAAGCGGACGCACCCCAGAATACGTCCACACGATTTGATCCCGCGTCACAGGCGTTTCAAAGTATTTCGATGCAAACGCGCACAGGTAGTCCTGCTCTTCTGGAGTGCAGGTCGGCACCTCTGATAGGTCGTTATGATCCGCATCTGTCGTGCCGATCAGGGTAAAATCATCCTCGTATGGAATCGCGAAAATAATGCGGCCATCCTCGCCTTGGAAAAAGTAGCATTTGTCATGGTCATACAACTTGGGCACCACGATATGCGAACCTCGCACCAACCGCACACCTTCGCGGCTATTCAAGCCAAGCGTGCCGTTCAAGACGTCGCCAACCCAAGGCCCAGCGGCGTTCACGATCATCTTCGCGCTCACATCGCGCAGGCCGTCGTTGTCTTCTAGCGTTACGGTCCAATGGTCATCGCTGCGCACCGCGTCGATCACTTTCGTGCGCACCATTATCTTAGCGCCCAGCGCCTCTGCATCGCGGGCGTTCAGAACCACTAGGCGGGAATCCTCAACCCAGCAGTCCGAGTATTCATAGGCTTTCGCAAACCGTTTCTGTAGCGGTGCACCCTCGGCACCGGTGCGCAAATCAACAGTCGAGGTCGCAGGCAGGATCTTTCGCCCACCCAACGTGTCATAAAGGAACAGACCAAAGCGGATCAGCCACAATGGGCGGCGCCCTTTCATCCAAGGCATGAAAAAGCTGAGAAGCTTGGAGGTTGGCGTCGCACTCTCAAAACGCATGTCTTTGTGATAAGGCAATACAAATCGCATGGGCCAAGAAATATGCGGCATCGCGCGCAAGAGCGTTTCGCGCTCGACCAAGGCTTCGCGCACCAACCGGATCTCGAAATACTCCAAATAGCGCAGTCCGCCATGAAACAGCTTTGTCGACGCGCTGGAGGTGGCAGACGCAAGATCATTCATTTCCGCCAGTCCGACACGCAATCCTCGACCCGCCGCATCACGCGCAATGCCACAACCATTGATGCCTCCACCAATAATAAGCAGGTCAAAATCTGTTTCCACGGTCATATGGGTACCTCAATAGACGAGTCGGAAGATTGGGTCGGTTTAGCGCAATCAGTTCGTCATCACCACTACACAGGTTTCGCTAATCCAAAACGTTACAAATGGCTCGGACCCATTGCCTGACTTGAAATATGTATATTCATACAAAATTGCGTACGCTTGGATTGCTAGACGATAATAAATTGTTTGAAAGAGGCCGATTATGCCCCCAGCGTTCACGTCATCAAAATAGACCAGACAATGGTCATTTAACGACAATGGGAGAAAAACACATGAGTAAGCTCACCAATTTTCTAGCGTCCACCGCGCTGGCTGTAACCGCAGCAACAAGCGCGTTCGCAGCAGAAACAGTTACGATTTCCAACTGGTTGCCACCCTCACACCCAGTTGTGACGGGCATGTTCACACAGCTCAGCGAGATGATGGCAGAGGCCACGAACGGCGAAGTAACGACTGAAATCAAAAACGGCCTCGCTTCCCCGCCCGCTCAAATGGATCTAATCCTTGATGGCGCTGCGGATATCGCGTTTTTGTTCCACGGCTACACACCCGGTCGTTTTGTTTCGACCAAGATTGCTGAAATACCCGGATACGAAGGTAACGCGGAAGCATCCTCCGTCGCGCATTGGCGGGTTCACGATGCGATGTTGAAAGATCTCAACGAGCATCGCGGCGTGAAAGTGATCGCGCTGACCACGCATGGCGTGGGTCAAATCCATTCTTCAACAGAAGTAAAGGAGCTGGCTGATCTTAACGGCCTTAAGACACGCCTTGGGGGCGGTGTATCTGCGGATGTTGGTACCGAACTGGGTCTCGTGGGTATTCAAGTACCCGCGCCAAAAGTTTATGAGACACTCGATAGTGGTGCCGCGGATGCGGTTGCAATGCCTCTTGAAGGGCGTGTCAGCTTCAAGCTGACCGAAGTTGCGCCAAACCTCTATGAAATGCCGGGCGGTTTGTATCGCGGGTCTTTCTCCTTGATCATGAGCCAAGAAAAGTTCGACAGCCTGCCAGCCGAAGTGCAAACATCCCTTGAGAGCAATGTGTTTGGCGAAGCAGCGTCGCGCATGATGGGCGCGGTTTGGGACACAGCGGATGAAGCGGGTCGTAAAGCCACCATGGAAGCGAGCGACAACACAATTATCACCGCCAGCGAAGACGATCAGGCAGCCTTCGCTTCGATCGCAGAGAAAGTGCGCGCAAAAATCATCGGTGAGCTGACGGAAGCAGGCGTCGACGGTCAAGCCGCTTACGAGATGATGGTCAAAGAAATCGCCGCGTACGGCATGTAATCTTTAGGCCAACATGGGTGCGCCGATAAAAAAGCGCGCCCGTTTTACGTAACCTTTTCTTGTTCAAGGACTACTCATGCAGCCTGTTCTTCGCCTTCTCAAAGTGCTCTCGCAAGTGCCGATGATTGTGGCGTCCGTGGCCTTGTTTGCTTTGATGGTTCTTACCTTCGCAGATGTTTTGATGCGTTCGATCTTCAACGCGCCTATCGAGGCCGCGACTGAATTGATCCGCATCGGCATAGCCTTAATCGTCTTTGCCGCGCTCCCCGTATTATCCGCACGTAGCGGTCATATCGCTGTTGATCTGCTCGATGGCCCCTTCCGTCGTTTTCATCTTGAGCGGTGGCGCGATGCTTTGGTCGCGCTTGGATGTGCGGCGATGCTTTGGTGGCCTGCGGGCCGCGTTGTGGATCTGGCCGAACGCGCGCGCGGCTACGGCGATGTCACAGAGTATCTTGAAATTCCGACGTTTTATGTGAGCTACTTTATTGCGATAATGACCTACATCACCGCTGTTGCCCTGATTGGGCGCGGAGTGCTGCACATTTTCGCACCAGACAAGCTGAGGCCCAATCATGGTTGAATCCGCCATCGGCTTTGTAGCCGTCTTCGTCCTTGTCCTTTTGCGCATCCCAATCGCCTTCGCGATGGGTTTTGTTGGCATGGTCGGCCTTGCCCACGAGACCAGTTACCGCGCGGCAATTTCAATGGTGGGGCGCCTCCTTATCGACACGTCGCAGGACTACGGGCTTTCTGTCATTCTACTTTTCATTCTGATGGGCCTCTTCGTTAACAAAGGCGGGATCAGCCGAGAGCTTTATAACGTCTCCAACTCTTTCCTCGGTCATTTCCGTGGTGGTCTTGCGATGGCAACAATCGTTGCCTGCGGTGGTTTTGCTGCCATCTGCGGATCTTCACTTGCGACAGCGGCGACCATGTCAAAGGTCGCTATGCCCGAGATGCGTAAATACGGTTATGCGGATAGTCTCTCGACGGCATCCATCGCCGCAGGCGGCACGCTTGGCATTCTCATCCCGCCGTCTGTGATCCTTGTTATCTATGGCCTGCTAACAGAAACCTCGATTGGCAAATTATTCGTCGCGGGCATCATTCCCGGTATGTTGGGCATCCTGCTCTATCTTGTGGCCGTGCGCATCACAGTCGCGCGCAATCCAGACGCCGGCCCATCTGGACCGCGCGCTACATGGGGCGAACGCGTGCACGCGCTGGGCCAAGTGTGGGCCGTGCTTTTACTTTTCGGACTTGTGATTGGCGACCTTTACGGTGCGCTTGATTTCTGGCCGATTAATCTTGCGTTCTCCCCGACCGAAGCCGCAGGCATGGGTGCTGCGGGGGCCTTTTTAATCGCCTTGGCACGCGGTGGTCTAAACTGGCGCGCAATGCGCGAAGTGCTAGAAGAAACCACGCTTACAACGGCCTCTCTCTTTGCGGTTCTCATCGGTGCTTGGATCTTTTCGAACTTCGTCAATCTGGCGGGCCTGCCAGAGGGATTGCTTGGCCTCGTGACCGCGCTTGACCTTGGCCCGTGGGTTGTGATGGGCCTAATCTTAGTGATTTACATCGTTTTGGGATGCATCTTCGAGAGCATGTCGATGCTTTTGCTCACCGTACCGATTTTCTTTCCCTTGGTGACCAGCCTCGGGTTCGATCCCGTCTGGTTCGGTATTATCGTCGTTGTTGTCGTTGAAATCAGTCTGATCACGCCCCCTGTCGGATTGAACGTCTTCGTGCTCAAGGGCGTCGTGGGCGATGTGTCGACAGGCACGATCTTCAAAGGGGTCACGCCGTTCTGGATGGTGGATATTCTCCGGCTCATCCTGCTTTTGGCCTTTCCTGCTTTGGTTCTTTACTTGCCCTCACAGATGTAGCGCTCTCTCTTGACGCTTTCGCGATTTCGCTCCATGAAAGTTAAGCTTTCAGAGGCCAGGGTGGAACCATCGTGTCGCGTATTGAAATGAAATCCAAACACGCGCGTGACACGCCTCACAGCGAATCTATCAGAGGCGCGCTTTACACCTTTGAAATATACGTCGGACGTGGGTTTGCCGAATACGAAGCCGCCGCGATTGTAAACACTCTCAGGATGGGCAACGAGGTGCTGGGCGGTCCGGTTTTTCATTGGCGTTACGTGTCAGAAACTCCAGGTCTTTTAACAGGGCTATGCGGCATGATTATCCGCGCCGAACCCGTAGTGAAAGACCACGAAATGGCGGACGCCTTGATCGTTGTGGGCGGCCTCAGCGGTGCAGACACAGACTGGTTTCCCCGCTTGCGCCAAATGACCCGCGTCGCGCGCACCTGCGTTTTGCTCTCCGATGCAGCAACCACCTACATCAAGCGCACAAAGTCCCCGACGGGCAAGGTCACGACCCATTGGCGCGATGTGCTGTCCTTGATGGAAGCGGGCGATCATCCCAACCTTACCACCAATCTGTCGGAAAAATCCGGCGGCGTGATCACAGCCGCAGGCACAGGCGCGACTGAGGAGCTGATCCTGTCATTAATCGGATCGCAATTCAGTACCGCTGATCTTGCGGAGCTGAGCAATCGTTTGCTCTTGCCAATGGTGCGCACACCGCATGCAGATCAACCGCGCGATATTACAGCACTCCCTGCGCTATCAGATGCACGTGTCAAGTCCGCGGTGAAAGCGATGGAAGACTCGCTCGAATTACCTTTGAATATTTATGAGCTGGCCAAAACCATCGGCGTCTCTACCCGCCATCTCGAGCGCATGTTTAAAGAGATCTTCAACCAGACACCTGCCCGTTTCTACAAACAGCTACGCACCAAGCGCGCGCGCGCGTTGGTGGAAGACACGCAAATGCCTATGATGGAAATCGCCATCGCTACTGGCTTTGGATCAAGCAGCTCAATGAACGAGGCGATCAAAAAAGAATACGGGCTGACGGCCTCTAAAATGCGGCTTCGTCGGTAGGTTGGGCCGCGCTCGTAAAAAACAATAGAAATGATGGAGGCGGAATGCTATTCGCTGCCACAACACCCATGTGAGCGCTAACATAACGTCCTAACGCGAAGGAAACCCTATGATCTTGAATTGCGGCGAAGCGCTTATCGACATGGTTGCGGGCGAAACCAATGATAGACAAATGGCCTTCGTGCCCCATTCAGGCGGCGCGGTGATGAACACTGCGGTCGCACTTGGTCGTCTAGGTGTTCCATCGGGATTTTTTGCAGGTCTGTCGAACGATCTTTTTGCCACGCAACTCAAAGCACATCTAAGCGCGAGCGATGTGTCTTACGATCTGTGCCCGATCAGTGATGCGCCAACCACACTCGCCTTTGTGCAGCTAGAAAATGGCCAAGCCAAATATGCGTTCTTTGATGAGAGCACCGCCCTTCGCAACCTGCAGCCCAGCGATATCCCCGCCCTTCCGGACGCCATTGAAGCGATGTTCTTTGGTGGCATTTCCTTGGCTTATGGCGCATGCGCGGACGCCTATGAAGCGATGCTCATCGCCGGGGCGAACGATCACGTCACAATGATGGACCCCAACATTCGCCCAAGCTTCATCCGCGACGAAGCTGCTTTTCGCGCGCGGCTGAAGCGGATGATCGCAGCGACCGACATTTTGAAGCTCAGCGATGAAGATCTTGAATGGCTAGAAGGCACAGGCGAGATCGCAGATCTTGCAAACGGGTTGCTTTCGAAAGGCCCTAAACTGATCTTGATCACACAAGGCAGCCAAGGTGCCACGGCCTTTCACAAAGATTATAAGGTGCATGTGCCAACGGTTCCGTTGGACCTTAGCAATTCGGACACAATCGGCGCAGGCGATACGTTCAATGCAGGCGTTCTGGCGTCGCTACATGACGCGGACCTCCTAAGCACTGCATCAATAGCGGATCTTAGCCAGCAAGACGCAGAAAGTGCGGTTGCCTATGGTATGAAAGCCGCCAGCATCACTGTGTCGCGCAAAGGTGCGAACCCGCCGTGGAAACATGAGCTGCCCTAATCGAAAAAAGTTAAAGTGGCGCGCGGCGTGCTGTCCCTTTCGACTAAGTCCTTAGCGAAAGTAATACATGTCTGCCACACCTCGCCGATCCGGTCGCAAAGACCGCCATGTTCAACGCGCCGCGCCGCCCAGTGTGAACCCGGCACCGCCAGGTCCAAGTGGCGGGCTGTATCGCCCCTCCACCTTGGCCGATCTGCATCATTTCACACGCTTGCAAGATACGCTTGATAATGTCGCGTGGTTTACGCGCTGTTGCATCGCCACGGATGTCCCCGATCCTTTCAATCTGGATGTGACGACCGCCTATGCCTTGCTGAAGAACACTACAAAGCCTGTGGCAACGGCCTTCACATTGGCGGAAAACGTCGACCCGATTGTACAGATGTTCGATATCGCGGCTGGGGGCGTCGGTCAGTTTTCCAAACGGCCCTTTGTGAAGATCCACATCAGCCCCGTGATTTCACCAATAAGCTTTGGCGAAGATGCGGTCGATGTTGTGTACAAATGCATCGAACATAATATCCCGATGTCGTGCATCACTGCCGCACAAACGGGCGCGACGGCCCCTGTCACATTGGCGGGCTTTTTGGGTGCGAGTTTCGCGGCCTTCATTTTGGACGATGACATCGCACGCTGCATGGCATTGAGGTGAGTGAAGAGAACCTCGGCTATGATGCTATTTGCGACGTAATCTTGGGGACGGGCATTTTCTAGATTCAGGCACGACACATGCCGCGATGGAGCGTGATTATCACTACCCCAAACTCGCAGATCACGAGCAACCACGCACATGGGAAGAGGCCGGCGCAGAAGTTGCGTAGAGCCGAGCGAACATCCGCGTCCGCGCGATCTTGGCAAAGCACAAGCCGAACTACCTAAGCACCGAGCAGTTCGCGCGAATCGAGTCGATTTTCAACGTCTTAGGTTAGCCATTTACCCGGTGCTATAAGCAGCGGATCTTGTGTCACTTCAATCAAGTTGATGCCACCGCGCGCACGTGCGGCGCTCAACGCCGTCTTGAATCCGTCCAAAGCCTCAACCCGTTCTGCATGCGCCCCAAAAGAGCGTGCGAAGTTGCAGAAATCAGGGTTGATCATCTCGGTCCCAGAGACACGCCCCGGAAATTCGCGTTCTTGATGCGCACGAATTGTGCCATAGCGCGCATTGTTTACGACAATCACCGTCAGGCGCAGATCGTGATGCGCTGCCGTCGCGAGCTCTTGGCAGGACATCATGAAACACCCATCCCCTGCGATGGCATAGACTTCGCGCTCGGGTTCAGTCGCAGCCGCCGCGACCGCTGCGGGCAGACCATAGCCCATCGATCCAGAGGTTGGCGCCAATTGAGACCCCTCACCTCGATACCGATAGAAGCGGTGCAACCACGCCGCATAATTGCCCGCCCCGTTACACAGGATCGCATCTGCAGGCAGCGTGTCCGTGAGATGCGTAAACATAGGTGCAAGCGGATCATCAGGTATCGCACCGGGGGAAATGTAATCCTCGAATGCGGCACGTAAGGTTTTCGTACGCGTAATAAAACGTTCTTTCGCAATCGGTTCCCAATTGGCGGCAGCGCAGCAAAAGCTCTCTAGATCAGAGACCAGCGCAAGCGTTGGTTCATACACGCGGCCCAACTCTTCAGCTTGCGGGAAAACATGAATCAAATCTTGCGCGGGAACAGGTGGGGTCAGCCATGAATAGCCCTGTGTTGTCATTTCCCCTAAGCGCGGACCGATTGCCAACAGCAGGTCAGTTTCGGCCAATGCTTCTTTCAAGTAAGGTGTCGGGCCCACGCTAAAATGCCCAACATAATTGGTATGATCATTGTTAATCAAATCTTGTGTACGCAGCGAAACGGTAACGGGAAGATCCTGACGTTCCGCGAAAGTTTGAAGGGCGGCAATGCCCGTCGAGCTCCACCCACCACCGCCTGCCATGATCATCGGTTTCTTCGCAGCGGCCAAACGTGCGCGCAAGTCTTCCATAGCATCAGGGCTGGGTTGAAAGCGTGGTGTCGTGACACGACGCGGCGGGTTTGGCACGACAATGTCATCGTAGAGCATGTCTTCCGGCAGCGTCAAAACCACTGGTCCGGGGCGCCCCGACAGCGCCGTGC
Organism: Rhodobacteraceae bacterium HTCC2083; assembly: GCA_000156115.1. Taxonomy (GTDB): domain Bacteria; phylum Pseudomonadota; class Alphaproteobacteria; order Rhodobacterales; family Rhodobacteraceae; genus Planktotalea. Next base: position 2,129,088 of record DS995276.1, on the reverse strand, counting down.
GATACGCACGTGAGACGAATTCCTGAATGCGGGTCGGATCATCAATCTCTGCCACCCACTTTGCGACCTGCCCAAACATGCGGCGATAATCCAGCTCTTGAAAAGCTTCACGCTCTTTCATGTCGCGCGCGACTTGGCCAATGAAAAGGATCATCGGCGTACTGTCCTGAAACGCTACATGCAAACCCGCGCTCGCGTTGGTCGCACCGGGTCCGCGTGTCACCATGCAAATACCCGGACGTCCCGTGAGTTTACCATGCGCATCCGCTGCCATCGCGGCGCCACCTTCTTGACGGCAGGTGATAAATTCAATGTCGCCTTGGCGGTCGTGCAATGCATCAAGAACTGGCAAATAGCTTTCGCCAGGAACGCCAAACACATGCGTGCTGCCCTGTTCGATCAATAGATCGACAAGATGATCCGCTGCACGACGCTTCGCTGAGGTCTCTGTCATGTCGGGTCCCGTCTGTAGGTTATTTCGCGTGTCTATGAGGCCGAGCATAACGGGCCACTCAGGTAATTGAAAAGTCGTTTCTCCGCAATTGCATACGAATGCAATAGTGATGGACATTGCCAAAGCGATGCTTCAGAAAATTAAGGAGCAGACAGTCCAAAGGATAACCCGTGACCGATTTTCAAGCAGAGAAACGCCTTGTTCTTGAATACTACGACGCGTTGGATCGAGCGGACGGCACAGAGCTTGCAGACGTGCTCCAACGCTATACATCCGAAAGCTACACTTGGCGTGCGTTTCATCCGTTTCACATGCAAACCGACGCAACGGAAGTTGCGCGTCTGTTCTGGCAGCCATTTCGTCAATCCGTGACTAGCCTTCAACGGCGCATGGATGTTTTCATCGCGGGCAACAATCATATGGATGACGGCAATTCTGTCTGGGTTAGTTCGATGGGCCACCTAATGGGTCTGTTTGATATCGAATGGTTGGGCATTCAACCGACTGGCAAAATGGTGATGCTGCGCTATGCAGAGTTTCACAAAGTCGAGGATGGCAAGATCGCCGACACAGCATTTTATTTCGATATCCCGCATCTGATGATGCAGGCGGGCTATGATCCGTTTGGTTCTCAAACGGCGGCTCACATGGTGCAACCGGGTCCTGCCCCGCACGATGCATTGCTCATTCAAGATGCTGATCCAAGCGAAGGCCAACGCACAATGGACGCTATGAACGCGATGATCGGTGATCTTGGAACTTGGCAAAGCGGTTTGCCCATCGAAGAAGAACTCGCGCGCACGTGGCATGACGATATGATCTGGTGGGGACCCGCTGGCATCGGTGCCACCTACACTATTGAGCGTTATGCCAAACAGCATGCAGGCCCCTTTCGCGCGGCGTTTAGTGAACGATCCGGCACAGGCCACATCGCGCGTATCGCAGAAGGCAACTACTGTGGTTTCTTTGGGTGGCCAAACTTCACCGCAAAGCCGACGGGCGGCTTCATGGGCCTCCCCCCCAGCGATACAAAATGTGAATTTCGCGTGATCGATATGTATCGCCGTGAAGGGGACAAGTTGAAAGAGAACTGGATTTTCATTGATTTGCTGCATTTCTATAATCAGTTGGGCATCGACATTCTCGCCAACCTTAAAGGGCCAAGCACATGACACGCATTGATGCACATCACCACCTTTGGGACTTGAGTGCGATTGAATATCCATGGCTCAACGCACAAGGGGTCGAGAGGTTTTTTGGTAATCCAACCCCGATCCAACGCAACTACCTTTTGGATGAATTCAGCGCGGATGCGGCAGCACATGGGTTTGGCAAATCTGTGCATATTCAGGTTGGTGCAGCCGACGCGTGGGACGAAGCGCAATGGGTGCAGAGCGTGGCGGATGCGACCCCCCAGTGGCCCATGATGCAGGTGGTGTTTTCCGATCTAACAGCGCCTGATCTGGAGGCGCAATTGGATCAGTTCCAAACACTGTCTACTGTGCGCGGCGTTCGTCAGATCATTGGTCGCGCCCCCGGCGAGGACGCGCAAACTGGAACAAACGACTTGTTGCAATCACAGGCGTTTTTGAACGGCCTAAAGCTTGCGGGTGCGCGTGGCTTATCCTTTGATCTACAGCTTATTCCCGAACTTATGCCGCAGATGGGCAAGATCGTAGCGCAAGCAAGCGACACAAAAATCGCACTTTGTCATGCAGGATCGCCGCATGATCGCAGTCCCGCAGGGCTTCGCGCGTATGCGCTTGCTCTTAAACATCTGTCAGAGCTTGAAAATGTAACTTGCAAGCTCTCCGGTCTTGGGATGTTCGATCATGAATGGCGCGTGGACACGATCAAACCCGTCATCGAGATCTGCTTGGATCAATTCGGAGCGGATCGTTGTATGTTCGGCTCTAACTTTCCCGTGGATATGCTTTATTCCGATTACACGAAACTTGCGCAAAGCTATTTCGAAATTGTGCCATCAGACATGCAAGCCGCAGTCTTTTCTGAGGTCGCTGAAGCCTTCTATTTTGGCTAGGCCCGCCCGCATCAAAAGTGCCTGCATATTTGTCGCATTGGGATGTCATTTCACAAAAGAATCTACCTAGGGATCAAAGGGTTCATACCTGAAACAGGCCGTGGAGACATGCGTGGTCTCAACACGTTGGAATACCAACCAGCCAAAGTCACCGAAATCGAGGGCAACTGGGAAACCGATCCAAACATCCCGCTTTTATTGCTTGCCATCCCAAACCAGGGAACACGCTCTAACAACTTTGAGATCGCGATCCCCAATGGTGCGCCTTTGATCCTGAAGCACAAAGCGAACGGCCTTGCACCAGGCCACAACGACTTTGTCTTAGAGGACAGCACGATCATGCACCCGCGTGTCTCTGCAGTATTCTTCAGCTTTCGTATCATAATTGGCACAGGCGTCGCGATGCTCCTGTTGTCTTGGGGGGCTTGTGTTGCTGCGCAAGTATGGCGCGGGCGACATGCCGAAACTGCCATTGATCGCCTTCGCCGCAATGAGTTTTAGCAACTGGATCACCATCCTCGCAGGGTAGTATATCACAGAAATTGAACGTCAGCCTTGGCTGGTACAGGGCGTGTTGACCAGCAAAGACGCAGTCAGCGATGTTCCCGCAGGAATGGTGCTAAGCACTTCGGTTGGCTACCTCGTCATCTATGGCTTGCTGATCTTCGCCTACATCGGTGTGATCACTTACCTCGCACACAAAGCAACACGGGGTGAGCCGCTGACAACGCGCAATTATCCGCGTGGCGGTCAAACGGACATCGCAGCCCTACAGCCAGGAGAATAGTGATGGCGTATTTTGGAGATTCAGCAATCTGACTGCCGTGGGCATTCGCGTCCCTGATAGGGTTATCGATCCTGATCTACGTTGTTCTCGACTGCTTTGATTTGGGTCTCGGCTTGCTGATGCCATTGGCGAAAGTCGATGACAAAAACCGGCTGGTGGCCTCTATCAGCCTGTTTTGGGATGCCGATGAGACTGGCTCGTGCTCGCAATCGGATTGTTGTTGGTCGCATTTCCACCCGCACATGGCTTGATCCTCACCGCGCTTTACCCGCCGGTGTTCATCATGCTGATCGGTTTGATACTGCGCGGCGTGTCGTTTGAGATGCGCGCAAAGGCACCGTTGACGCGAAAATCACTTTGGAACAAAGCCTTCTTCGTCGGCTCTTTGATGAGACCAATGAGCTAAGGCTTAATGCTGGGCATTTATATGATGGGCCTGACGGGGGCATGTGGGGCTTGGTGTTCGGCATCGTCTCGTTTTCGCTTGCAACTCCATTCGTCAGCACACGCATCTTCAACAAATGGTTCAGCCTTCCAGAAATACTGTACCTATCACCGATGCCAACCATCTCCTTGGCTTCGGTGATCTTTCTCTGGTTACAATCGCGCTGCCTGCCGTATTATGCGGACAAATGGTCATGGACGCCTTTTGCGGCTACTACGGCGCTCTTTGCCCTGGCGTATGGGGGGATGGCCTATTCATTCTACACATATGCGGTGCCGGAAAAGCTAACAATCTTCGAAGCAGCGTCAGTACCAGAAAGCTTGTTTATCAACTTGCTTGGCACGCTCTTCGCGCTGCCAGCGATCTTGGAATATACGTTTCTATCCTACTACATTTTTCGCGGCAAAGCGGCGGAACTGCTTTACGACTGACGCGCGTAACCAAGCTGCGTGTTTAAACAGCGCAGCTTGGTCAGATATTAACCCGTTTGAGTGGATGACAGGCGCGGAACCAAGGCTTTCACCAAATCGCGCATGTGCAACTCGCCCACAGCCGTGTCGCCATCCATGACGCGGTAATGCAAGGTCGTATCGCCTTCCGAGCGCGCAATCAGCGATTCCAGATTATCACCAATATCCACATCACCCGCGAACTCGGAACCTTCCAGAGGTGCCATCACGGACTTCACACGCAGCACGCGCGCACGGTTAATGTCGCTTACGAAGTCCTCGATATACGGATCGCACGGGTTCATCAAAATACCCTGCGGTTCGCCCTGCTGCACCACCGCCCCGTCTTTCAAAATAACCAAGTGATCCGCAAGTTTTAGCGCCTCATCAAGGTCGTGGGTAATGAAGACAATAGTCTTGTGCAACTCTTCTTGCAGCTCCAACAAGAGGTTCTGCATGTCCGTGCGGATAAGCGGATCAAGGGCGGAAAACGCCTCATCCATCAACATGATATCAGTGTTCGCAGTCAGCGCACGCGCGATGCCAACACGTTGCTGCATACCACCTGATAGCTGCGCGGGATAACGATCCTCGTAGCCTTGCAAACCGACACGGGCGAGCCATTTGCGCGCTTCCGCGTTTTGAGTGGCTTCATCCGCTCCGCGCACTTTCAGCGCCATCGCCGCGTTTTGCTGTACTGTGCGATGTGGTAACAATGCGAATTTCTGAAAGACCATCGACATTTTGGTCTGACGCACATTGCGCAGCTCTTGCTCTGACAGGCCCATCACATCGATACCATCAACGAGGATCTCGCCCGCAGTGGGTTCAATCAAGCGGTTGAGGTGACGAATAAGCGTCGATTTGCCAGAGCCCGAGAGACCCATCACAACGGTAATTTCACCCGCTTGCATATCAACATTGATGTCTTGCAGGCCCAGCACGTGTTTGTACTGCTCAAGCAGATCTTCTTTGCCCATGCCATCTTTAACGTGGTGCAGCACCTCTTTGTCCCGAGGGCCAAAGATTTTGTACATGCCTCGAAGACGGACTTTAGGATCATTTGCCATTTTTCCGACCTCCTTAATGTTTCACACGGGTCATATCGACCCGTTGCAAGGCGGCCTTGGACACGCGATCCAGAATAACCGCGAGCAGAACGATACCAATGCCCGCAACAATTCCAACACCGAGTTCAAGGTTTCGAATGCCGCGCAGAACGTTCACACCGAGACCAGGCGCAGACACGAGGGATGCAATCACAACCATCGCAAGGCTCATCATAATCGTTTGGTTGATGCCCGCCATGATGTTTGGCAGCGCCAGAGGCAGTTCAACCCCCATCAATTTTTGGCGTGAGTTCATGCCAAAGGCGTTCGCGGCTTCGATCACATCCTGATCCACAAGGCGAATACCAAGGTCCGTGAGACGTACCACAGGCACGATGGCATAAAGGATAATCGCAATGCCGTAGAGCTTGGACTCCGTCACCGAGAACAAGAAGATCAGCGGGATCAAATAAACAAAGGTCGGCAAGGTTTGCAGCAGATCGAGCACAGGCACGACCGAGCGTTGCAGCTTGTCAGATTTCGACATCGCGATGCCGATGGGTACCCCAAGCATTACAGATATTCCCGTACACACAAAGATAATCGAGAGCGTCTGCATCGCCACATCATAGTGATCCACAAGGCCGAGCAGGAAGATTGAGAAAGCGACGAAAACAGTCACACCGACAGAGCGCGAGGCGAACCATGAGATCGCAAGCAAGATCGGCACCATGATGAACCACGGCGTTACCGCAAAAGTCCAAAGCGCCCCATCAAGCAGCCAGCTGAGTGGCTGAGTGATCGGATCAAGGATGGATTTCAGCATCGGTTTGGCCGCCAAAAATCCCTCTTCGATGCCTTTGGTCACATCGCGCGATTGGATGATGCCAGAGCAGCTTTCGTTGAGATTATCGAGAGACGGAAACGGAAAAAACTCGTCCTTGGTTGCTTCACCGCTGCTTTGCGCGAGCAAATCTGCCATCGACATTGGGGCGCTGGAGCTTTCCGAGCCGCACCAATCTGACAGGCCCAGTGCTTTGAACACACTATCATAAAAGGCCATTTGTATCTCTCCCCAGTCCCTTGAAGATTTTATTATTCTTATAAATAACAAAAGCCCTCCCGCCGTGAATGACGGGAAGGCCTGTTTTGCTTGGCGTCGCTTATTTGATCAGCGCTGCCAATTTCGCTTTCGCATCATCATTCAACCAACCGGACCAAACGTCTGGGTTGTTTGTGAGGAAGTACACAGCCGCTTCATCGTAGGATGCGTTGTTGTCGAGGCGCCAAGCCAACACGTCGCCCATCTGAGCGTTTGTGAAGGAAACCTTGCTCATCAACTCAGCAATCGCTGGCTTTTCGTCAACAAACGACTGGGATGCCGCTGTCACAACTTTTGCCGCAGGATAAGCAGAGTACTTTGGATCCGCGCAATCAACGTCGCCGTTACATGAGTGCGCTTCTGCGTCGTACTCGCCAACTTTAACCTGAACCATTGGGTACTTGCCCAAAACAGCTGTTGGTGCCCAGTAATAGCCCAGCCATGGTGCTTTATCGCCATAGGCCGCCGCGATGGACGTCTGAAGTGTTTCACCAGAGCCGTGCTGGAAACGCTCAAGACCTGTGCCGTCGATGTTCAACGCTTTCAGGTTGTTGTTGTTGATGATGTCGCACGCCCAGCCCGATGGGCAATCGTGGAACTTGCCACCAACGGCCGCTGGGTTGGCCATAATGCCTTCCCATGTTGTGAGCTCTGGGTTGCTCTCTGCGAGATACGCAGGGATCCACCATGCTTCAACACCACCGTCGGACAGAACATTGGCCAGCTCGACCAGTTTGCCGTCTGCAAGCAGTGGCTCATAGGATGGTGTGGAGTTCGCCCAGACCTCTGTCAGAATGTCAGGCTCACCTGTTTCCGCCAAAGATGTCAGCGCTGGAACTGTGGAGGATGGAACAATCTGTACGTTGCAGCCATAACCCTGCTCCATAAGGAACTTGGATACCGCTGTGACAACCGCAGAAGAGGCCCAATCCATTTCAGTGATAGATACGTCGCCACATGCGTGGCCATCAGCCAGTGCAACGTTCGCACCGAATGTGAGAGCGACAGCTGCTGCTGCGCCAGTTACCATTTTTTTCATTTTGTAGTCTCCCTATGCGTTCTTTTCGCGTGAGTCTCGAAAAGATGCTGTTAGCTAGGGAAACACGAAACGAGCAGAGTTGCGAGGGGAAAGCGACATCCAAAAGTCAATAACCGACAGGCTTACAGAGTGTCGTAACCAGTAATAGGCAAAATTTCTGCGATTGCACGGCTGTTCTAACTTACGGGGTTTGTTTATCAGGATTGCGGATCGACAAATACGCGTCAGCTGGAATGCGCTCGATGCCCTTGAAATCCAGCAAAGCCCGATCTGCATCGTTCAACGCGACAATCGCCTGCGCCACCACATCAAAAATCGCGTCCTTATCCTGAGCAAGCGCAGTTATTAGGGGCAAGCCGGGCGTTGGAATCGTCCACTCAAGCACGCGTAAACGCGCGGCAACAGCCTCATACCGTTCAAAATTACGCCAGGTTTGCGCATCAATCGCCGCAATATCTGCTTGTCCTTCTGCCACCGCTTTGGCAGAGGCCACATGTCCTCGGGAATAGAATGTTTGTTCGAACCAAAAACCAAGCGGTTTTACATGCCAGAATGCGGCAGCATAGCCTGATTGAGAATGCGCTTGATTATAGGCAAAAACCGCATCTTTATAAGCCTTTAGATCCTTGCGTGGATCATCTGCACGCACAACAAAGGCGCTGCGATAATAACCCGCAGGACACCCTTGCAGAGCATAATTAGGGGTGCCGATCAGCTGAACCTTACCATGCAGCCAAAGCCGGTATGGCATGCCGCAAGTCTGGCTAAGAACCATTTCGGGATCAGTCCAAACGGAATTCGCATCCGCATCCTGCGAAAGCGTTTCAGGCGCAGCAATTCCATTGTCTGCTAAGGCGGATCGGACCAAATCCCAAAAGCGAGCATGTGCACCCTGAAGTTCAGGACGTTCGTACATCATAAGATTGGCAATCATTATGGCTTGATCCTTGCGCTGACGTGCTTGCCGCGCTTTTGAAGTCAAATAATTACTTTTTCAAGCTTTCTGCGACATAGCTTTTGTTAAACGCCACATAGCCATTTTCAAGATGCGCGATGTGCGCACGAATGTGTTCATGAAACGCGGGAAGCTTGTGAAAGGGCACCGCGGCATAGGCGTGATGCTCAACATGATATGGCATGTTCCAGGCCAAAAACCGTATGGTCCGATTAGTCAAGGTGGTTCGCGTGTTTTCCAGCATCGACGCCACATTCGGGCAACGCGCATGTTCTGCCAGCAAATAGCCGCGCAAGAACGGCGCGCCGAGCAGGATCGGTAAAAGCCAAACATAGAACACTATCGGCGACCGCAAGAGCAAACTCACAACAACAATACCGCCGTAGAGCGCCAGTTGAATACGGGCCTCACGCATAACTTTCGAACGGCTGCGCGCGGGGACATAGGTATCTTCGTTGATCCAGATCGCATTGCGCAAGAGCGTCACGATGCGGTCCTTCGTTTCAGGCAAGCCAGATAGATATTTCAGATATTGCCAAAGGGTTTCAGGCTTGGGCGAAGCCAGTTCCGGATCGTTCTCGGGATCATGAGTGAAGCGGTGATGCGCAAAGTGAAAATAGCGAAACCAGTCAGGGCCAAGAAACACCAAAAACCCGCAGATGCGGCCGACCCAAACGTTCAGTGCATCCGTCTTAAACGGGGTGCGATGCACGGTTTCATGTAGTGTCGTGAACAGGAAGCAGATCAAGATGCCTTGCGACAGCATTAATAAAAACACCAGAATGATAGATATTTGGTTTTGGCTAATAGCGATCAATGCGCCGACGAAGGCGATTGCGCCTGCATGCAGTCCGAACTGTCGCAAGCCATGAAAATCGTCCTGCGCGAGCAGGGCTTGGCGCTCTTGTGCAGACAGGTTTGAAATCAAGGCTTTGTGGTCTAAATCTGGCATGCTGCACTCTCCCACGCTTGCTCGAAACATCCACAGAAGTTATTAGAAATCAACACGGAATGTTAGGCCTAACTCTTGTTTTACATCCTTTGCGACACTGGCGGTGTAAAGAGCGTAATAGGCGTCATGCTTACCAAGTTTAGTGTCAAAGCCAACACCCAAACCAGCAGAGGTTCGGATTTACATACCCGAATTTAGTATGCCAGCCGCAGCTATGTTTGCACCAATACCCCAAACCGTACCAACATCGTAGAGGAGGAACGTCTCAATCGTGGGCTGGTTCTGGAAGACAGGCAAAAGCACCTCCGTGCGCGCCGCGCAGAAATAGTCACCGCCAAGAACCGTTGTTTGATCGCCACCACTTGACCCGCATCCGGCACAGAAATCAGTCGGTACAACAGACCCGCGTTCAAATCCGCGTAGACGTGAGCCGCCTAGAGAAAACCGCTTGCTCGCGCGTGGATTATCGCCGCCAAATCCGGCCGTCGCACCACCTTCGATACGCGTACGCTAAGGCTTCGTTGCAATGACAAATCCAGAATCAGTGTGCACATCTTGTGGGACGTTACCAATCGTAATGGAACCGGGCACATATGTGGCACCGAACAGGTCCAACTCTTCACACAGTTTTTCAGCTGTCTTGGCAAAGTTTGACAAAACAAGCCTTTCGGAAAAACGTATGACGCGCACGATAATATGCCTCAAAGAAACAAATATCAACCACGGCAAAGAGGGAAAATGACACCGTCTTGGGTCACCTTTGAAACTTGCCAGCTCATCAAGTCACTTGATCCATCCGATGTAGAGGTGACATCCCTGCCCCTTATGTTACATGCTTTCTCAACCCCGATCTCCTCAAAGGAACCGACCATGTTAGAAGCCCAAATGACCTTTCGTCAGTTCTTGCTCCATGATTATCGTCATTCGGGTCTGGAAAAGGACTTGGTGTTTCTGCTGGAAGACATCGCGACCGCCTGTCGGATCATTTCCAACCATGTGCGTGACGGGGCGTTTCAAAACAACCTTGGCGCAGCCGGCAGCACCAACATTCAAGGCGAAACGCAAAAACAGCTTGATGTGATCGCCAATGAAGAGTTCGTGCGTCACTGCGCCAATTGCTCGCGCGTGGCGGCCTTGGTGTCCGAAGAAGTGGACGACGTCTATTGGCTCAAGAAAGAAACCAAAGCAGGCAACTACATCGTCTATTTTGACCCCCTCGATGGATCGTCCAATCTAGATGTGAACCTTTCTGTAGGCTCGATCTTTTCTATCGTTCAAATCGCAGAGCCGATTGATCCGAACGACGAAGCCTCCGTTCTGCGCCCTGGCAATGAACAAATCTGTGCAGGTTATTCCGTCTATGGCCCCTCCACATCCCTCGTCATCACAACTGGCCATGGCGTCAATGGCTTCACGCATCAGCAAGGCACAGGCGAGTTTCGCCTCACCTTCCCCGACATGACGATTCCCGAGACCACCAATGAGTTCGCGATCAATGCCTCGCGCTATCGCCTCTGGGACGAACCGATCCGCAGATATTTCAACGAATGCCTTGCAGGCGTGGACGGCGAACGCGGCGCAAATACCAATATGCGCTGGACCGCGTCGATGGTGGCTGACATCCACCGTATCTTGACGCGCGGAGGTGTATTTTTATACCCCGAAGATGCCGGCAATCGCGCGACTGGCGGCAAGTTGCGCCTGATGTATGAAGCCAACCCAATGGGCTTCGTCGTGGAACAGGCGGGTGGTGCTGCATCCACGGGGACGCAGCGCATCTTGGATGTCACACCAACATCACACCATCAGCGTGTGCCTGTGATCATGGGATCAAAAAACGAAGTCGCGCGGATTGATGGCTTTCACGACAACGCTTAAAGGTAGCGGTTCACAAGGTTTTCCAAGCGCTCCTGACGACCCGAATGCGGCTGCGGATCAAGGCCAGCGGCCACGACATCATCATAGATCGCATCTAGATCGCTGCTCAGCAACGCTTTGCCAGCTGCGCTTTCCCAACCCGCGTAACGCGCATCACGTGCGGCCTCTAACTTACCGTCTTCCAGCATCGCTGCCGCCGCTTTGAAGCCCGCTGCACAGGCGTCCATGCCGCCCACATGAGCAAGGATCAGATCCTCCGCATCAAGCGATTGACGGCGCAGTTTGGCGTCGAAATTCGTGCCGCCTGTTTTGAACCCACCCGCGCGCAGCACTTCGTAATAGGCCAGCGCCATCTCTGGCACATTGTTCGGGAATTGGTCCGTATCCCAGCCAGATTGGTAGTCGTTGCGGTTCATATCAATTGAGCCAAAAATACCCAGCTCGCGCGCAAGGGCCAGTTCATGCTCGAACGAATGACCTGCGAGGATCGCATGGCCTTGTTCAATGTTCACCTGCACTTCGCCCTCAAGACCGAAGTCTTTCAGAAAGCCATAAACCGTCGCAACATCGTAGTCGTACTGGTGTTTTGTGGGCTCTTGCGGCTTAGGTTCGATCAGGATCGCACCTTTGAAACCCATCTTGTGTTTGTAGTCGACAGCCATTTGCAACATGCGGCCCGCTTGTTGGCGTTCACGACCCATGTCGGTGTTGAGCAGTGTTTCATAGCCTTCACGACCCCCCCAAAGCACATAGTTTTCGCCACCCAGTTTGATCGTGGCATCCATACAGGTTTTGATCGTCGCGGCAGAATACGCAAAAATATCAGGGTCAGGGTTCGTCGCCGCACCCGACATAAAGCGACGGTGCGAAAAGAGGTTGGCCGTGCCCCAAAGGAGTTTAATTCCTGTCTCGTCCATCTTTTCGCCGAAGTAGTCAACGATAGCTTCTAGGTTCTTCGTGCTTTCCGCAAAGCTAGCGCCTTCGGGGCGCACATCGGCGTCGTGGAAACAGAAATAGGGCACGCCCAAAATCTGGAACATCTCAAACGCCACATCCGCTTTCAAACGCGCATCACCCATACTGTCGCCGAACCAAGGTCGCTCAAACGTTTGTCCGCCAAAAGGATCACCACCGGGCCACGCAAAAGAGTGCCAATAAGCGGCAGCGAAACGCAAATGTTCGCTCATTGGTTTACCCAGAACCAATTCGTCGGGGTTGTAGTGACGGAATGCGAAATCATTATCGCTCTCGCGACCTTCATATTTGATCGCGGGAATACCTTTGAAAAAGTCCGTCATGTTAGAGATCCTTTAGAGCGGAGTAAGCAGCGCGGTAGCGCGCGTGTGTGTCTTGGAATGCGTTTGAAAGCGCGCTCTGGGGTTGGATGGTTTTCTCGATGGGCGGCAACGCGGCGATTTCGATGCCTGCGCCGCATCCCGCCATCATTCCGAGGCGTGCAGCCCCTAAAGCCGCACCGAAATCACCCGCTTGGGGGAGCATCAAGGGTAGGTTCAATGTCGTGGCAATTGCGCTGAGCCAATAGTCAGATTTCGCCCCACCACCGAGTGCGAGTGCGCGCTCGATCACCGTGCCAGTAGAGCGCAAAGCGTCATGGCAATCTGCAAAGGCAAATGTAACGCCCTCAACCACCGCACGCGCGGCTTCGCGCGCATCCGTGGCTTGATCCAAATGCAGAAACTGACCGCGCATACTTGGGTTGTTGTGCGGTGTGCGCTCGCCGCCTAGATAGGGTAGGAAAAGCGTGCGTGACGGTGCCTGCAGTGGGCCCAGGTCAAGCGTGAGATCAGCGGCGCTTTGCCCTGTGAGGCGCGAAAGCCATTGCAAAGAATCGGTGGCCGCCAAGATCACACCCATTTGGTGCCATGTGTCAGGAAGCGCATGGCAGAACGTATGCACAGCACTTACAGCATCTGGCTGATACGCGTCAGAGGCCGCAAACAGCACACCTGACGTGCCGAGCGAAACAAACGCATCGCCTTTGCTTACAACACCAGCCCCTATGGCAGAGGCCGCATTGTCGCCACCTCCACCAGCCACGACGACACCCTTAGGGAGACCCCAATCTTGGGCTAGAATGTCTTTGACAGTGCCGGAACTTTCAGAACCCTCAACAAGACGGGGCATCTGATCGCGGGTCAAATCGCATGCACTGAGAAGAGCATCTGACCAATCGCGCTTCGCCACATCGAGCCAGCTGGTGCCAGCGGCGTCAGACATCTCCGCGACGTGCTCGCCCGTTAGCAAAAGGCGCAGGTAATCTTTGGGGAGGAGGACTTTGGCGAGCTTGGAGAAATGTTCAGGTTCGTTGTTCTTGACCCAAACGACTTTGGGCGCGGTGAAGCCAGCGAAGACGATGTTGCCAGAAAGCTCACGAAATTGCGGATCACTATCGAGCGCGCGCGCTTCATCTGCAGCGCGCGTGTCGTTCCAAAGAATACATGGGCGGAGCACGTTGTCGCCGCTATCTAGCAGGGTCGCGCCGTGCATGTGACCTGCGAGGCCAATGCCACGCACGGCAGACAAACCGTACGCCGCGCCAAGGGCTTTCATAGCAGTGTCCAAGGCGGCAAACCATTGGTTCGGATCCTGTTCTGACCAGCCTTCTCGCGGGCGGGAGACGGTCAAAGGAACCGCGTGCTCCGCCAGAATGCGTTGATCTGTCCCGATCAAAATTGCTTTCAGAGATGACGTGCCCAGATCAAGCCCGATGTACATTTACGCGGCGGCCTTAGGGTTCTTGCCCATAATGATCATCGACAAGATATCATCCTCAGTCACATCCTCGACGCGCTCCGTACCGACCATCTGACCGTTTTTCATCACAGACACACGATCGCACAAGTCCATCATCTCGCGCGTGTCATGGCTGATAAGAAAGATGCCGAGACCTTGGTCCTTCAGCTCTTTAATCAGGTCCGCGACCATTTCAGTTTCATGAACACCCAAAGCCGCTGTAGGCTCATCCATGATCAAGATCTTGGCGTTGAAATAGACAGCTCGCGCAATCGCAACAGACTGGCGCTGGCCACCAGACAAAGCTGACACAGGCTCTTTTAGCTTTTTGAAGTTGGGGTTGAGACGCGCCATGATCTTGGCTGTTTCTGCTGCCATTTTCGCATCATCCACAAACCCCATAGGCGATGTCAGTTCGCGACCCAAGAACAAGTTCGACGCGGCATCGAGGTTATCTGCAAGTGCGAGCGTTTGATAAATCGTCTCGATATTATGATCGCGCGCATCGCGGGGGGAATTGATCTCGGCCTGTTTGCCATTGATCCAAATCTCGCCACTGTCTTTTTTGTAGGCACCCGCGAGGATCTTGATCAGCGTGGATTTACCGGCACCGTTGTGACCGAGCAGGCCGACAACTTCACCTGCGTGCAGATCAAGACTGACGTGGTCCACAGCTTTGATCCCGCCAAAGGAAATTGAGATGTCTTTGAGTTGAACGAGAGGGGTATCACTCATTTGGAGTTCCTCCGGTAAAGGATATCTAGGAAGACGGCGATCACTAGGACCGAGCCAACGACGACTTGTTGGATCGCCGCATCAAAGCCGATGAGGACCATGCCGGTCTGCAAGCTTTGCATAACAAGCGCGCCAAGGATCGCACCGTAGATCGTGCCGACACCGCCTGCGAGGGACGTGCCGCCGATCACAGCTGCGGCGATGACGTAGAGTTCGTCCAGCGTGCCAAGTGCTGCCGTGGCAGAGCCAAGGCGCGCAGAGGCGACGACAGATGCTATCCCTGTAAGGAAGCCCATAAGCGCGAAGATTTTGACGGTCATCCAGCGTGTGTTGATACCCGCGAGTTCCGCCGCTTCGGGGTTGCCACCGATGGCATAAACGTAGCGACCAAACTTGGTGCGCGTCATCAGGATGGTCATAGCGATGGTGACGCCGATCAGGATCAAAACAGGGATCGCGAAACCGTGCGAGATGAAAATGCCCTCTGGCGGCACCTCGATGCCTTCAGCGGCAGCGTATTTCTTGATGATCCCTTTGGGCCAAGGGTAGGCGTTCATCAGCAAGGTCGTACCAATGACAGCGCCTGCGCCGATGGCGGCGAGAAATGTTTCCGCCCAAACTGGGCGTAGCGGTAGGCCGAAGGTTTTGCGCTTTCGACGACCTAGGATGATTAAGGCCAGTACGGCGATGCAGCCAAGGATGCCGACGATCCAACTGCCCGTGTTGCCGATTGCGCCGAAGGGGCCACCGCCAAGGAGTTTGAAGGTTGCATCCACAGGCGAGATCGTCTCGCCGCGCGCGACAAGGAATCCAGCACCTCGCCAAACTAGCAAGCCACCAAGCGTGACAATGAAAGCAGGAATTGTGCCATAGGCGATCATCCAGCCTTGGAATGCTCCCAGAAGCGTGCCCATCAGCAGGCCTGCAAAAATCGCAATAATCCAGATCATCGGATGCCCGAGGCCCAGATATTGCGGCAGGATGTTCACCTGCACTGTGCCCATGATTATGGCGATGAAGCCAAGCATTGAGCCAACGGACAGGTCGATATGGCGGGTGATGATCACCAGAACCATGCCCGTTGCCATGATCCCGATGGAGGAAGTCTGAACCGAGAGGTTCCAGAGGTTGCGCGGCGTGAGGAAGGCTCCAAAGCCGTTCACGAACAGACCGTAGTAATGAAAGCCGATCCAGATCAGCGCCAATGCGGCGAGCATCCCCAGAAGGCGCGTATCGACCTCTGTTTCGCGCAAGAACTTGGCGAAAGCGCCCTCGCGCTTGGCCTCGCTTGCTTTTGTTTCGGTGCCGATGTCGCTCATAAGTGCGCCCTCAAAGATGTACGTGTTTCGATCCAGCGGCAAAGTTTGGGCCGCAGGTTAATCTAGTCACACGTTTTTGAAAATTGGAACTGTTTTGGGTTGTATCGGCGACGCGCAGGCCGCCGATACAAATGTGCTTAGCGTGGGCTTAGCAGCCCGCGACACCGTCCATCGCGCCTTCGCAAACTTTGTCTTTTGCGATGTGGCCTGCGTCAATCACAGCGGAGATGTTGTCTTTTGTGATTGGTGTTGGGTCCAGAAGGATTGCGTTCATTTCAACGCCCTTTGCACCACCACTAAAGGTAGATGCGCCGTCGATGTCTGCCATCGCAGTACCGCCTGCAAGTGCGACAGCGATTTCGCCCGCTTTCTTGCCAAGGTCACGGCTGTTCTTCCAAACGGACACAGTCTGCGTACCGCGTGCAACGCGATTCAGAGCTGCGTGATCACCGTCTTGGCCACCAACTGGAATATCAAGACCCTGTGCTTCCAAAGCGGCGATAGAACCGCCTGCCATGCCGTCGTTCTGGGACAGAACCGCATCAACCATGTTGTTGTTTGCTGTTAGAATCTGCTCCATGTTCTTCTGGGCATTGTCTGGCTTCCAACCGTCTGTGAACGCTTCACCAACGATTTTGATTTTGCCGGATGCGACGTCGTCCGCGATGACTTCCATCATGCCTTCAAGCAAGAAACCTGCGTTTGGATCGCCTTTGTCGCCTTTGATGATGGCAAAGTTGCCCTCGGGCTGCGCCGCCGTCACGGATTGTGCGATGATACGACCAACGCCTTTGTTGTCGAACGTAAGGTAGAATGTACGCTGATCTTCGATCAAACGGTCGTAGCCGATCATTGGTACGCCTTCCGCTTCAGCCGCATCAAGTGCAGGTCCGATCGCGTCTTTGTCTTGCGCAAGAATGATTAAAGCGTCTGCGCCTTGAGCGATAAGAGCTTCGATATCTGTCAATTGCTTTGCCGCAGAGGACTGCGCGTCAGCCGAGATGTACTTCGCGCCAGCTGCGTCCAAAGCACCTTTGATCGCTGCTTCATCAGTTTTCCAGCGCTCTTCCTGAAAGTTGGACCAGCTTACGCCGACTGTGATACCGTGGCCGTCTGCAAATGCTGCGGATGCCAAGCTTGCTGCTGCGACGGATGCCGCCAAAAATAACTTCTTCATTGTTTTTCTCCCAAAGAACCCCTTGAGCACAGCCAAGGGCGAGTCACGTGACTCGTATAGTATTACTGGTTTAGCGATTAATTTCAATTTGCGAAATAAAAAATTGATGTGAGTTACGAAAATTTCAAAATAATTTGCTTTTCGCTGGAGATTCGGGAGTATAGGGTCGTCTAAGCGCTCCAAAACAGAGGTTTTAATTCAATTAGTGAACTATAGATCCAACATAAGAACGAAATCTGGTTGCGGGCCGCTTCTTGCAGGCGATTCTGCGCGCTTACCCGCGCTGCGCCAGCAGGTTTTTGAGCATGTACGTTCCTCTGGGCGCGCTGCAAGGGCTGATATTACGCGCGATCTGAACATAAGCGGGGCCAGCACAACGACTCTGACGGCCGACCTTATAGACTCTGGTTTCTTGCGCGAGGTGGATGAACCGGATCGCGAACACGGGCGGGGCCGCCCGCGCGTTGCTTTGGAAGTTGTGCCTGACTCAAGCTACGTGATTGGCATCAAGCTTTCATTCAAACAGCACAGTGCGGTGCTTTGTGATTTTGCAGGAAACGTACTGGCCACTGCAATCTTGCCCACAAAAAACAAACGCAGCAGCGAAGACGTTCTTATTGAGCAAATCATCGCGCTCTGTCATCGCGTGATCAAAGCGGCCGATATGTCAGAGCAAGATATAGCGGCTGTCGGCGTCGGCATTCCTGGCATTGTCGATCAAGCGAGTGGTCGGATCCGCTGGTGCTCCCTTTTGCAGGACACCAATGTGGATCTCGCCTCTTCCTTCGCGACGAAATTCAATGCGCCTCTGTTTCTCGATAATGATACTAATATGCTCACCCTCGCCGAACTTTGGTTTGGTGTGGGTCGTGACAAGACCGACTTTGCGGTTGTCACGATTGAAAATGGTGTCGGCATGGGGGTTGGTTCTGAACAACAGGCTTTATCGTGGCACACATGGCGTCGGCTTAGAGCTGGGGCATACCAAAGTGCAGCTTGATGGCGCACTTTGCAGATGTGGCAGCGTGGCTGTTTGGAAGCCTATCTCGGGGATTACGCATTGACCCGCGAGGCAGACAGCGCTGGATCACGAGGATACACGCAAAAAGACAACGAAGAACTGCTCGATCTTTTGTTTGAGAAAGCCAAAGCCGGTCACGAGGCTGCTGAAACGATCTTTCGCCGCGCGGGGCGTTATCTGTCGGTTGGATTGTCCAATGTTGTGCAACTGTTCGACCCGCCGCTGATTATCATATCGGGGGACCGGATGCGGTTTGATTATTTCCATTCGGATGAGGTTCTTGCCGAGATGCAGAAACTTACCCTTTCCAATTCCCGCCAGCCTTGCCAGATCGAGACCCACACATGGGATGACGTCGTTTGGGCCCGTGGCGCAACGGTTCCCGCCCTTGTAGCATTGACAGATCGCCTGATCGGCGGATTGGGTACTCAAGCGTGATTAAGGCCTTACCGATCATTGCACTCGGCCTGGGCGCTTTCACGAATGCGCAAATCGCGCAGGCTGAAATAGCTTTTGAAAACCTATCTTCGCACTTGCCCGAACACATCTATGCGGGCGGCTGGGAGCATTTCGTCGGCGGTGGTCTCGCGGTTTTTGATTGCAACAACGACGAGCATCCCGACATCTTCGCAGCAGGCGGCGAAAACCCTGCGCGATTGATGCGCAACCTTGGGGCGTTCAATTTTGAAGCCGTCGACATTCCAAGATTACTGGGCGTGACAGGTGCGTACCCTATCGATCTGGACGCGGATGGATGGCTAGATCTGTTTGTGCTGCGTGCAGGTGGGAACCGCATTCTCAAAGGCGGGCCTGATTGCGCCTTCACCGACGCAAGCGCATTATTCGGCTTGCCCCAATCATCCGCATGGAGCACCGCATTCACCGCATGGTGGGAGAGTAACGAAGACCGCCCCACACTTGCAATCGGCAATTACGTTGACCGCGATGATCCCGATGGCCCGTTTGAGGCCTGCGACGACAACGTCATCCTGCGACCTGGCACTGATGGATATAGTGCGGAAATCCTGGCACCTGGATTTTGCACCCTGTCGATGCTTGCTGCCAAGGACTCTCGCGGACGCGACACGCTGCGCATCTCCAATGATCGACACTATTATGTGTCCGGCGGATATGAACAGATGTGGGATATCCAAGATCAACGCTTTCTTGGCGAAGCTGACGGTTGGAGAAACGTCTCCCTCTGGGGCATGGGCATTGCAAGTCGTGACCTAAACGCGGATGGTTTCGATGATGTCATGCTGACCTCTATGGGTGACCAGCTTTTGCAATTCGCGATCCCCGGTGGCGGGTACAAAGCGGCGCCTTTTAGCCAAGGCACCTATGCCCAACGTCCCCACATTGGCGACGAAGGTCGCGCATCCACGGGCTGGCATGCGGAATTTGGCGACGTAGATAATGACGGGCGGCCCGATCTTTTCATTGCCAAAGGTAACGTGGACCAGATGCCTGGAATGGCGATGCGCGACCCGAATACGCTGTTGCGTCAAAATGCAGACGGCACGTTCACCGAAATCTCGCACCACGTTGGTGTCGCGAGCATGGATCGCTCCCGTGGGGCAGCACTTGCTGATTTTGATCTCGACGGGCGCTTGGATCTTGTGGTCTCCAACAGGCGCGCTCCGCTGGAGCTTTATCGCAATGTGACTGAAAGAGCTGGTCAGTGGATTGCGATCACGCTGGCGCAGACTGGTCCCAATCGCGATGCGATTGGATCGGTCATTTGGGTGGAGGCTGGCGGGACAAAACAGTCGATACAACATGTTATTGGTGCTGGTCACGTGGGCGGGCAGATGTTGCCACGTCACTTTGGCCTTGGTGCCGCAGACACCGCAAAGGTCACTGTAAACTGGCCAGATGGATCACAAACGACAACATATTTAGAATCTGGTCAGCGACACGTAATCACGAAACCTTAGTCAAGGTTTGGCACGGTTAGGCCACTGGGCACGCTCGTCGGTACACCTAAACGGCCCAGGATGCTGACGGGGTCAGTCATCGTTTGCAAGAATGCGACAAGTGCGGCGATCTCGCTCTCTTCCAAAGCAACAGGCGCATGAGACACAGCCTCGGCAATTGCTCGTACCTGCTCTGGATCATCCATCACCTTGAAATCAGTGCTATCATAGTCCGGCAAAACCGCTTGCGTGCGATCATACTCCATCAGCCCTTTGGCAGGATCAGCATGCGCTCTGATGAAATCTTCCAACTCCGCGTGCGCCCCTGCATGACCATAAGGCGCGCTCGATGCGATGTTGCGCAAGGACGGCGTGCGAAAGGCGTAGCGATCCGCCTCAAGTCCCGTCACACGAAAGCGCCCATCATCACGGTGATGATCCTCAAAGGTTGCGGACTTTCCCGGACCAATTTGCGGCGCGCCCATCGCGTGAAACTTATGGTCCGTCAGGAACGCGCCCGAGTGACAGCTTGCACAACCTGCATCGCCATAAAACACCTCAAGCCCTGCGCGTTCTTGACCTTGGAGCAAGGTTTCTCCCCTAAGGTGCCCATCAAAGGGCGCAGTATCGGAGCGCCATTCATGGGCAACAAAGGCAGCGATTGCATTGGAAATATCGGTGAATGCGATGTCCTCAGGGTCCGTGATATGCGGGTAAAGGGCGCGGAATTGATCCGCGTATTCAGGAATCTCCGCCACCCGCATGGACAGCACATCCCATGCACCACCCTCACCCGTTATGATGCCTTGACGAATAAGACGGCCAATCTCGTTCTCTTTGAAAGACCCCGCCATTTCATCGCGGCTGAGCACGGGAAACATCGTTTGCGCAGAGAGGATCGAGGTAAAGCCGGCCAACATATCCTCGCCCATCGGCGTGCGAATACCCGAGGGGGTCGATGGATCAGCTTCAAGGCGACCGTCATGAAACAGTACCGTAAATTCATGTGCTCCCAGATTAAACAACACGGGGGAATTTCTCGGAATACGCTCTTCGGGCATATTTTTTGGGTTTGGGATCCGCTTTGGGCCTAGCCCTATACCACCATCCCCAAACGACAAGGACACGCCGTCAGAAGTGCCGAGCGCTGGATGATGACAGGTCGCGCAGGCGGTTTCTTTGTTACCCGACAGGATCGGGTCGTAAAACAGCAATTGCCCGAGCTTTGCCTCATCCAAGTTCACTGCGATGAAATCGTTATCCTGCAAGGGCTGCGGCAGATCTTGCGCAATAGCGGGAAACGCTGAAAAGACGGCTAACGAGAAGAGGACAAAGGTTTTCATCGCGATGCCTTTACGCAGGCTCGATCATGTCTACGCGGGTTGCGTGTCGACCACCCTCAAACTCTGTGGAGAGGAAAGCGTCAACAATCTCCAGCGCGAGGCCTGCCCCCAAGACACGTGCGCCCAAAGAGAGAATATTCGCGTCATTATGCGCTCGGATCATCTGTGCAGAAAACGTATCGGAACACACGCCACAGCGGATACCTGTGACCTTGTTCGCGGCCATCATGATGCCTTGCCCCGTGCCACATAGGATGATGCCCAAGGCACACTCGCCCGACACCACACGCTCTGCCGCAGCTTGTCCGTGGGTCGGGTAATGCGTGCTTTCGGTGGTGGTCGGACCGATGTCGAGCACATCCCAGCCTTGCCCTGCAATATGTTGAGCAATCGTTTGGCGCAGCTCTATCGCAGAATGATCACTTGAGAGAACGATGCGTTTCAGGTTCGTCATGATTGGTAGTCCTATGTTAAAGAAGGCGCGGACTTAGTCAGCGTTCAAATCTTTGGGTGTTTCAATGTTATCCTCGGGCCTCTTCAACGTGGCCCAGGTATCATCGCGTTGCGGCTCTGGAGGTGTTTCGCACACGCCGAGATGAATATTGACCTTCGCGATGAAATTAGCAGAAATCGGGGCAGTCACAAAGAGAAAGCCCATGATCAGCAACTCATGCATCGAGGTTTCACCAAGCAACATCGAGTGACCAATAGAAGCCAGCAAAAGCGCGCCAATGCCGATGGTGCCAACTTTCGTCGGCGCATGAAGTCGCGTCATCGGATCGTTAAACTTCAGTAGGCCAATCACCGCAACAGCGGCAAATCCAGCCCCGATCAACAGGAAAATGGCGACAGCGTAGGTGCCCAAAATCTCCATGCTCATTCGATGATATCCCCCCGTAACATAAAGCGCGCTAGCGCGACCGTTGACACAAATCCAAGCATGGCTATCAACAAAGACACCTCAAAATAGATCTGCGCGCCTTGATGAATGCCCAGCATCACTACTATGCCCAGCGCGTTTATCACCATCGTATCCAACGCCAAAATGCGATCGCCCGAAGTCGGGCCGAGCACCAAGCGCACCATGGACAGGATCTGGCCCAAACCCAGCGTTACAAACGCGACGATGATCGCGAAGTTCATCAGCTCTGTTGCAGCGCTCATTGGAAAATCTCCTTTAGGCGGTCTTCATAGCGAGTCTTGATTTCGTCCACGACAGATAGCGGATCATCTGTGTGAAGCACATGCACTAATAAGCTATGACCCTGATCCGACAGATCCGCCGAAACAGTTCCGGGCGTCAGCGTAATGGTGCCCGCGAGCATCGTGATTGCTTCGGGTTGCACCAGATCAAGCGGGATCACTATCCATGCTGGTTTCAGTTTGGAGTTGGGAACTGTCAGCACGATCCAAGCCACTTGGATGTTTGCAACCACAATATCCCAAATCACCAAAACGCAATAGCTGAGCATTTTGCCAAGGCGAAAGCCTTGCGGGCGATCGGGCCACCAGATTGCAGTGATACGCGGAATGACAATACCAAGGATCAGACCGAACACAGACATGCCCGCAGAGAATTCGTTCTGCAAAAGCAACCAAACGACAGTAAGCAAAAGCGTTAGAAACGGGTGTGGCACAAGCCAATTATAAGCGCGTGTCATCCTAGTGATCCCCCTCTTTTGATTTACTCAACTTGCCGGGTGTCTCAAGAACTTGGGAAATATAAGGCTCCGGCGAAAAGAGCTGAGCAGCCATTTTCGTGGTGTAGCCGTGGACCTGCCCCGCTAAAATCGTGTGCGCCGCTAGGAGCGTGATGAGGCCACCAACAGCCACATACGACAAAGCCGAAGGTCGCACACCAAAGTCCCTGTCTTCACCAGCTTCAACACTATGCGCTTTCCAGAACAGAATGCTGCCCGCGCGCGCAAACCCAAGAATGCTAATCAAGCTAGAAGACAACACAATCGCCCAAATCCAGACCAGCAATGCACTGTCGTAGGCGGCGTCCAATACCAGTAATTTGCCAAGAAATCCTGACAAAGGCGGTAGGCCTGCCATTGCAATGGCTGCCGCAAAATACAAACCCGCCGTCAACGCATTACCCGCGATAACGGGTTGCGGTGTCAGATCTAGATTGGCGCGACCCGTGCGGACAAGATCGGAGATCAAGAACAGCGTGGCCCCCACCAAGGTCGAGTGCACAATATAGTAGAGCGCAGCCGCGATCCCTTCGGGCGTGAACAGGGAGATCGAAATCATCACCATGCCCATCGATCCGATAACGGAGAACGCGACCAAACGATCCAACTTCTTCGCGGCCAACACGCCCATCATCCCGAGCGCAAGCGACACCAGAGCCGCCGGCAAGAGCCAGACATCGAACAGGCCTACTGTGGAGTCCAACTCTGGTGGGAAAACCATCGTATAAACACGAATGATGGCATAGGCACCAACTTTGGTCATGATAGCAAAGAGGGCGGCAACCGGTGCGGGTGCCTCCGAATAGCTGGAAGGCAGCCAGAAATGTAGCGGCACAAGGGCTGCCTTGATCGCGAAGACCAGCAACAGAAGAACTGACGCGACGCGGATGCCAACCGTTTCTTCAGGCCCGATCAATGCCACGCGCTGTGCCAGATCCGCCATGTTCAGCGTACCCGTCTCCGCATATAGCGAGCCAAGCGCGAAGAGGAACAAGGTCGATCCAATGAGGTTGAAGAGCACATATTGCACACCCGCTTTCAGCCGCGCGTTGCCACCCGCATGGATCATCAATCCGTATGACGCGATCAGCAGGACTTCGAAAAAGACGAAGAGGTTGAACAAATCGCCTGTCAGGAAAGCGCCCATAATGCCCATTAGCTGGAACTGGAACAGCGCATGGAAATGCCGCCCCCGATCGTCCCAACCTGATCCAATAGCATAGAGCAAAACAAACAAAGCCAGCACTGAGGTCAATAACACCATCATAGTCGACAGGCGATCCGCGACCAGCACGATGCCGAACGGCGCGGCCCAATCGCTCATCTGATACAGCGTCGTCGTACCGTCAGCGGCCTGCCATGCGAGACTCGCAGCGACGGCGATCAAAGCGACGATAGCCGCAACAGATAGCACGCGCTGAATGCCAATGTGATAGCGTGCGGTCAGCACGACAAAAGGCGCGACCAATGCGGGCAGAATAATCGGAGCGACGATCCAATGGGTCATGATGTGCTCTCCGATGCGCTCTCATTCGTTTGTGATTGCTCTCCAGGCAGATCATCAACGTGATCATCGTCTGACCCAAGGAATGCGCCGAGACCGATCATCACCACTACAGCGGTCATGCCGAATGAAATTACGATTGCTGTCAGAACTAAGGCCTGCGGCAGCGGGTCTGCATAGACATCAACTCCATCTTGGAGGATGGGAGGGGCACCGACGGTCAAGCGGCCGGAAGTGAACAAAAAGACATTCACCGCATAGGTCAAAAGCGAGACACCCAAAATCACCGGGAAAGTGCGCAGGCGCAGAGTCAGATATATACCCCCTGCTGTGAGGACGCCAATTGCGGATGCTACGAGTAGTTCCATTACACGGCCTCCTTCGCTGACGCATCCAGCGCGCGCGCCGGATCATCGCGGGATGGATCAATATCCATTGCATGTTCGCTATCATCAGGCCCCGCCTGACGCGCAATGCGCGAGAAGCTTTCAAGCGACAACATCACAGCACCAACCACCGCAAGGAATACACCCAAATCGAACAGGGCTGCCGTTGCCAGTTCAAACTTCTCAAAAGGCGGAATGCGCACATAGGTGAAATCCGATGTGAGGAAAGGTTTGCCAACAAACCACGACCCAATACCAGTCAGACCCGCGATCAACACACCCGCGCCGATGACCCCGTGATACGGATAGCGCAGACGCGCAGAGGCCCAGCCAAATCCACTTGCCATATACTGCATCACAACCGCAATGGACACGATCAGACCCGCAATGAAACCACCACCCGGCTCATTATGTCCGCGCAAGAAGATGTAGAAACCGACCATCAGAACCACAGGCATCATACCGCGTGTCAGAACAACCATCATCATTGGATGCGTGTTGCCTGCTCTTAATTGGTCAGGTTTACGGTTCACCAAGCGTGCCCGCACGGGTCCACCCAGCAACGTCTCGGTCAAAGCAAAGATCAACAACGCAGCAATACCCAACACGATAATTTCGCCGTAGGTATCAAAGCCACGGAAATCAACTAGGATCACGTTGACCACGTTCGTACCGCCGCCACCCTTGTAGGAATTGGCGACGTGGAATTCAGAGATCGGCACACCTACAGCGTCGCGCAGCATATAGTGATAGGACAGTCCAAAGGTCGCAATACCGCCGATAATCGCCACACCCGTATCGCGCACGCGTCGTAAAACACTGCTCTCTGTAGGCGTCTTGTTAGGCAAAAAGTTGAGCGCCAAAAGCAACAAAATAATCGTGACGACTTCAACGGTGAACTGCGTCATCGCCAAATCTGGCGCACTGAAATAGACAAACCCGATAGAGACCGTCAGGCCCACGATACCAATCAAAATGAGTGACAGAAGACGGTTGCGATGCATCATCACCATGCCAAATGTCGCGGCCACTAACATCAACCATCCTGCGAAGGGAATAATACCCGCGGGTTGCATTTTATAGGTCGGCGCGCTGATCGTGCCGGTGCTCCAAGCGTGATACCCAGCAGCTACAATCGTGATCGATCCAATCGCCGCATAGCGCGAGAACGCACCATTGTGCAGCGGCAGAATCACGGCACGCGCCAAGCTGGCCGCTCTTTCTACAGTCGCTTCAAAGATGGGCTTTGCTTCGGGGCGCGGCGTGGCGTTCCAAAGGCGCAAGGCGGGCTTGAAGATGGATAGCATCAACAAACCACCAACAACCGCCGCGATGGACATGAACAAGGCGGGTACAAGTCCGTGCCAAATCTTGAAATGCGCCTTTGGCACACTCGCGGTGTCGCCCAAAACAGAGGCGGTTACCATCTTCACAAAAGGCTCCGCGAGGAACGGTGCGATACCAATCACGACGACCAACACAACCAAAATTGCAGGCGGCAGCCAAAGACCCGCATTCGGATCATGCGGCTTTGCTGGATAGTCGTCCCGCACAGGTCCAAGGAAGACGTGCCCGATCAAGCGGAAGCAATAGGCCGCAGAAAATAGCGACCCGATAGTCGCCAACACAGGCACTAACCAGGGCGTGTCGAAAAGAACCGTGTGGTTCGCTTCTTCAAGCATCATTTCTTTCGACAAGAAGCCGTTGAGCAGCGGAATACCCGCCATAGACAGCGCGGCCAATGCCGCAACAACGAAGGTCACAGGCATCAGTTTGCTCAAACCACCAAGCAGGCGAATGTCACGCGTATGCGCCTCGTGATCGATTATCCCCGCGGACATGAACAAGGCCGCCTTGAACGTCGCATGGTTTAAAATGTGGAACATAGCCGCCATAGCACCGAATGCGGTGCCCGTGCCCAAAAGCATCGTGATCAGCCCCAAATGACTGACAGTGGAAAAGGCCAGAAGCGCCTTTAGATCATGCTTGAACAGAGCGATTACGGCACCCAGAACCATCGTGACCAAGCCGGCAGTCGTGACGATCATGAACCACTCCGGCGTGCCGGACAGCACAGGCCACATGCGTGCCATCAAGAAGATACCCGCCTTCACCATCGTGGCCGAATGCAGATAGGCGGAAACCGGCGTCGGTGCCGCCATCGCGTGTGGTAGCCAAAAATGAAATGGGAATTGTGCAGACTTCGTAAAACAGCCAAGCAGAATGAGAATGAGCGCAGGTACATAGAGCGGATCCGCCTGTATCAGCTCACGGTTTTGCAAGATCACGCTTAAATCATAGCTGCCAGCAATCTGGCCCAGAATCAGCATTCCGCCAATCATCGCGAGCCCGCCCATGCCCGTCACAGTCAACGCCATCCGCGCGCCCTGACGACCCTCCGGTAGATGCTTCCAATAGCCAATCAGCAAGAAGGACGACAGCGAAGTTAGTTCCCAAAAGATCAGCAAAAGCAGAATGTTATCGCTAAGGACAATGCCCACCATCGCACCTTGGAATAGCAACAAATAGGTAAAGAACTGCCCCATATTATCGTCACGGCTTAGGTAGTGGCGCGCATAGGCAATAATCAAAAGTCCGATCCCCAGGATCAAAAGCGCAAAGAAGAAGCCAAGCGCGTCGAGCATGAGCGTGAAGTTCAGCCCCAAAAGCGGCATCCAATCGACACGCGCCATGACGACCTCACCCGCGACAACACTTGGCAGGTTGGTCAAAAGGCCCACGAATGCGGCTAAAGTGACAGTAAATGTGACACCGGCCGTCGCGGCCCGACCAGCGGAATTCATCAAACCTGGCAAAAGTGCACCAAAGAATGGCAAAGCAACGATAAAGAAGAGGGACACGCGGACTCCTAGTTCGAAGATTTTGATTTCGTCTAATGTGCGTCGAATCCTCAAAAGCACAAGAGCAAGCGGTTAGAATGTCAAAGAAAACCTGGCCCTGTAAACTGCACATCAGTCCAACCAGCAACATGTAGGCTTGAAATGCATAAATTTTAAGAAATGGCGGACCGAGGAGGATTCGAACCCCCGACCCCCTGATTCGTAGTCAGGTACTCTATCCAGCTGAGCTATCGGTCCGTTAGGCGCTGATTAGACGAGGTGCGAAAGCGTTGCAAGCGCAAAAAGCACCAGACTTACGCGAATATTCAAACAGCGACATCGCCTTTGGGCAAGCGTATCTCAAAGCAGGTCCCAGCCTCTGTAGAGTGCGTTAATTCCAGCACTCCCCCATGCCCACGGATAAGTTCCGCCGCAATAGCAAGACCCAATCCGGTCCCCCCTTTGCGCGCGCCACCTTGAAACGGGGTAAACAAATGCGCGAGCGCTTTTTTGGGCAAACCAGGACCTGTGTCATGCACACGAATGAGCCATTCTTGATCGCTTTCATCAGCGCACACCGAGATTTCACCCGACTTTCCCGTCGTGATAATCGCTTGCCGCGCATTGCGCACAAGATTGGACATGACACGATACAGTTGCTCAGGATCTGCGCGAATGGAAAGCCCAGCCGGCACGTCTTCGGCAAAGCTTAGATCATGTTCCCCAACGGCCAGCCTCTCCGACGCGATGACTTCGTTGACGATTTCACTTAACGGGAAACGGGAAAGACGCGGCGCGGGTTCCTCCGCTTTTCCAAAAGCCAAAGTCGTCTCGCAAAGATTAACCGCACGCGTGATCGAATTCACCAGCTTCGGCGCCATGCGCTGAACGACGGGATCTTCGCTCATCTCGATGCGGTCTGTGAACAGTTGCGCAGAGGTCAGAATATTTCGCAGGTCATGGCTAACTCGCGCGACTGCCCCACCTAGTTGCGCAAGCCGCTCTTTCTGCTTCAATGCTTGAGTCAATTCTATCTGCATCGATTGCAAAGCATCCTCGGCCTCGCGCAACTCCGTCACACCAGCGCTAGGTTCAATGATCTGGCGCGCATCTTCAGGGGCCGCCGCGTATCGCTGCATGTGGTCCACAACACCGCGAATGGGGCGCACCAGCAAAAAGCGCACCGCAAGAAATAATAAGCCGGCCGTGAAGATCGAGATGACCGCAGACAGCACAAGAATGCGCAACCCGTAATCTAGCATCGCGGCGCGCAAACTTTCCGTAGGCATGGTGACTTCGATGAGCAGCCCCGCTTCGCGCACAGGCGCGCCAATGATGCGGATGACCTGAGGTTCCGCGCTTAGCAAACGCGCCACCGCATCCTTGATCAAGACCATGGCCCTCGGATCACGCAGATCAAACGTATCGTCTATCGGGCGCGGCATGGGCGAGGTTAGAACCAATTGCCGGACCGCATCGCGACGCAGAACAACGTTATAGACTTCCGCATTCAGAAGCAGCTCTTCCTCCAAATCCGCATCAATCATATCGTCGGCCAACAGCGCGAGCGATGCGATTTGCGCACGCTCCAATCGGGACAATAGAAAATCTTCACGAAACCGAGCCACTGAAGGGAAGAAAATCAACATCTCCGCCAGCATCACAAACACGGTGGTCAGGATCAAAAATCGCCCAGATAGTGAGTTCAACATTCAACCACTCGCTTCATCTTGCCCTTAAAACGCCCCGCTGCGCGTTCTGCACTCACAACGCGCGCACGTACCCAATCATGGCAGCCAGCGCTGCACAAGACGCACCACTTTCTTGACCGTGTCATTTTCAAAAAGGCGCGGTGTGAAATAAGCCCCCGCTGCGCGTTTGTTCACCTCAAATACAGATGGATACGGTGCGACCATTGCGGAGATCTGGCTCATTTTCAGCTTATTCGCAATCGCAAGCGACCACATGCCAATCAACTCGCCCGCTTGCGGTCCAGCGATAGACACACCAACAGGACGGCCCTTTAAAACCATCACTTTGATCAAACCATAGGCTTTTCGCTCCGCGATCAAACGGTCGTTGTGATGAATGTCAAACCGCACCACTTCGAGTTTGTCGCCATGCTCGTCGCGCGCTTGCGCTTCGGTCAAACCAACTTGAGCCAGCTCAGGATCCGTGTAGGTCGCCCAAGGGATATGTTTGGTGCTTTGCTTTGCAGGCAAGCCAAACAAAGCTGATCGGATGATCACGCCCGCCTGATAGCCCGCGACATGGGTAAATTGCAGCCCACCAGCAACGTCGCCAATCGCATAGACCTTTTTGTTAGTGGTCTTCATGCTGTCATCGACAACTATACCCGTGCGGTGTGTTTCAATGCCTGCAGCCTCAAGGTTCAGTTTATCCATGTTGGATTTACGCCCCACAGCCATCAACAGGTGCGAGCCTTTGAACACGCGGCCGTCCTTGGTATGCACTTCTATAGCGCCTGCTTTGCCCTTTATCTCTCCGGCCAAAGCGTCTTCTTCGATCACCACCCCCTCAGCGCGCAGCTTATCAAGCACGATTGCTGCTATCTCAGGATCATCCTTGCCCAGCGCTTTCGCACCTTCGATGACAGTCACTTTTGAGCCCATACGCAAATGCGCCTGCGCCATTTCCATACCGATGGGGCCACCACCAATAACGAGCAAATGCGCTGGCTGCTCACGCAACTCGAACAACGTCTCGTTTGTTTCGTAAGGCACCGTATCGAGGCCCGGAATAGGCGGCACGAAGGGAGCAGAGCCCGTTGAAATCACAACGCGTCGCGCTTTGATACGGTATTCGCCAGCTTCAACCTCCGTGGGGGATATGAATTTTCCATACTCACGGATCACCTGCACACCCAGACCTTCAAAACGCTCTTGGCTGTCAACGGGTTCAATCTGCGCGATAACGCTCGCGACGTGATCTTTGGCCGCCGCGTAATCCACCTGTGGAACAACATCCGCGACACCGTAAGCAGCAGCATGCGCTTGCCCATAAGCCGCTTTGCCAGAAGCAATCAGCGCTTTGGAGGGGACACACCCAAAGTTCAGGCAATCGCCCCCCATTTTGTGACCCTCAAGCAGAACCACGCTTGCGCCCATTTGAACTGCACCTGCCGCAACAGACAGACCACCAGAGCCTGCGCCAATCACCAGAATGTCTGTTTTGATCGTTTCCATGATTAGATGCCCTTTTTGCCGGTGACGGCTTTCACGAGGATGGGCAGCAGCGACAAAGCGCTAAGGCCAAGAATTGGGAAGAGAATATGTGGCTCAAAGATGATCCCGAAGTTTGGCGTCTCACCCGCGGCAAACACTTCGCCAAGACCCGCACCCACGGAGGTGAAGACCAGCGTGCCAGGGATAATCCCAAGGAAGGTCGAGATCACATAG
Organism: Rhodobacteraceae bacterium HTCC2083; assembly: GCA_000156115.1. Taxonomy (GTDB): domain Bacteria; phylum Pseudomonadota; class Alphaproteobacteria; order Rhodobacterales; family Rhodobacteraceae; genus Planktotalea. The sequence goes on along the minus strand of DS995276.1, from coordinate 2,097,823 downwards.
CGATGCAGCGGCACTTCAAGAAACGCCGGGATCAGGTTGGCGATGAAGAAAGGCACCGCTGGCACAAGGCGAATGATAAAGAGCATCGACCACTGATTTTCGTCGATCCCGTCTTTGATCTTCTTCACAGCCCCTTCGCTGTTTTCCAGTTTCGCCCCCAGCTTTTCACCAAACCCGTAGCGCGCCGCGAGAAATATCAGCGTCGCACCTAGCGCGGCCCCTGTGACGTTAAAGAAGGTGCCAAACGCGGTGCCAAACAAAAAGCCACCAGTAAGTGTAGCGATTGTGGCACCCGGAAGCGAGAAGCCGACGATTGCGACATAAACCGCTAAAAAACCAAATGCCGCAATAAGATAGTTGCTGTCACGAAAGGCGATTAAAGCCTCACGATTGTCACGCAGCGCATCAAAGCTGAGATAGTCTTTTAACGTAAAAGCGCCAATCACAGCAACCACAAGGATCACCAGCATTGGGAGCATTCTGGCCAATCCAGACTTGGATTTAGGTTGGCTCTCTGGAGTCTGTGTCATGTAGCTCATCGTTCTCTTTCGGATCAAATCAGTTTCGCTTGTCTGAGTGCAACATGCTGATTTGATTTGGTTTGCGTAAGCCTTATCACGCCTGCTTGATCACGAGTGACAATTGCTGTGAACAAAGCTGGACTTTGCATCAGAACTGTAACATTCACCCACACAAGAACAGACCAATTGTTGCAGAAAAACGTGCCACTTTGGTTTGACTTATCCCCCACGCCCCTCTATTGGACGGACTTCAAGATACATAGGGCCACGGCGATTCTGCGCGGCTGCCCTGCTTTATACGGAGACGGAGCGATGAAACGCACCTTTCAACCATCTAATCGCGTTCGCAAGAACCGCCACGGCTTTCGCGCACGCATGGCCACAAAAGCAGGTCGCAAGATCCTGAACGCGCGCCGCGCAAAGGGCCGTAAAGAGCTGAGCGCGTAAGCGCCCGCATTTTAGGTTTATGACTTTGACACCGCCGGAGGCCTCTGACGCGCATTGCGCTGACGGGAACACGCCTCCGGCGGTTTCTTTGCGCCTGGCCGTTCTCAAAAAACGCAGCGCGTTTTTGCGTGCAGCCCGCGCGCGTCGTAAGGGAACGACGTCAATGATGGTACAAATGCGAGATCGTCACGATGAAGACCCGAATGTCGGCGTCGGCTTCACTTGCTCCAAGAAGGTTGGCAACGCCGTTGCGCGCAATCGTGCCAAACGTCGTCTGCGCGAAGCCGCGCGTGTCGTATTACCCCTTCATGGCGTAATAGGGTGCGATTACGTTCTGATCGGCCGCGCCGAAGCAACAGCCAACCGGCCTTTCGATCTGCTTGTCAGCGATCTGCGCTATGCCCTCAAAAAACTCCACGCCTCAAAATGAGTCCGCTTGCACATATCATCGCCCTGCCCGTGCGCGTCTATCGATTGGTCTTCTCACCCTGGGTCGGTTTCAATTGCCGCTATCACCCCACGTGTTCAGCCTACGCGATGGAAGCGTTAGAGAAACACGGCGCGATCAAAGGCAGTTGGCTGGCCGCGCGCCGTATTGGGCGCTGTCACCCATGGGGCAGTTCGGGCGTAGATAACGTACCCGATTAATCCCCGAACACACTTTTCCAAGTGACCTATTTTAAGCCAAGATTACCCCTGTCCGTAAAAGCGCGTGTCGGAATTTCATGTCGATCCAAACGCCCACAAATCGTGTGATAGATATCTTCCATAACGACTGGATCATCAAAATACCAAGTGTGACCCGCCCTAATGCTGCTTCCATGTTTTCCATCACGAAATCGCTTGCCACAATAGATATCAACACCCTTTGGATGTTCAGGTGCTTCCATACCAGTCCGTCCCGCGCGTGGAGCCACACCTAAACGCTTTACCGCAGAGATCGAAAGAACATCGTCCAATGGATTGTAATAATTCGTCAATCGCGCGCAATGACGATAGAGCGACGACGATTTTGGATTGCCTTTCGACAGGCTATCTACCGAAAGATCCGCCGCCATCAGCATGACTTGACTGACAGCCCAACTGCGACCGGCTATCCTCGCACGATCATCCGCGTCGTCAAACGCTTCGCGCACAACGTAGCACCCCATAGAATGCGCCAGCACATGAAGATCGATACGACAATCAGGTTGCTGCAAAGCAGAAAACGTTTCAATACCATCCCGCACAAGGCGAAATGCTGAAAGCTTGGCATCCTCACGATCTTCTAGGTAGTTCAGCGCAGACTCCGCACCTGGCCAGTCAAAACTCACAACAACACCGTCAAACCCTTGCTTTTCCAAACCCTTCTTGATTTTGCGATGCCTCTTTAGAACCGTGGCTTGCGAATTATTGAATCCGTGCACGTAAAAAACAATATCCCCTTCAGTCAAAGGATTGCTTGTCCCGCCCATCGCTTCTTTCAAGATTGCTTTGGTCCATTTGCTTTTCGAAATGCGATGCGCGTATTTCATATCATTCGCAGAACTAGGTACCCCTAAAAAATGGCTCGCCGCGGGCTCATTTGAAAAACCATCACCCGATTTACCACGTGACACAAAAACATAATCCATACCAAAATATCTCCAGAAATGCGAAAATCATCCTCCAAAACGGTGAACCAGTCAACACTAATACACTTTAAGATTGTGCATTCACATCAAGTCCAAGGACGCTGAAAGACTTTGGCATTTTGGCAGTGCCGGCCCTGCTCAGCTCAATTGAAAATGCCCTTCCCACACCCCCTTCAAAATGCCATATCCAGCGCATGTTAGATAATCACGACGACATTCATCCGCTTTTCTCTGGTGCGCCGAGCACGACAGAATTCAAAAAGCTACGCAAACGTCTGGTGCGCTATACGCGTGAAGCGATTGAGCAATACGGCATGATCGAACCCGGGGGAAAATGGTTGGTCTGCATGTCCGGTGGCAAAGACAGCTATACGCTGCTCGCGATTCTGATTGAACTCAAATGGCGCGGGCTTTTGCCTGTGGAGTTGCTCGCGTGCAATCTGGATCAAGGTCAGCCCGGATTTCCAGCGACCGTGCTGCCCGAGTTTCTTGAAAAAATGGGAATACCACATCGCATTGAATACCAAGACACTTATTCAATCGTCATGGATAAGATCCCAGCAGGTCGCACCTTCTGCGCGCTGTGTTCACGTTTGCGTCGTGGTAATCTCTACCGCGTGGCCCGCGAGGAGGGCTGCACCGCCGTCGTGCTTGGCCATCACCGCGATGATATCTTGGAAACCTTCTTCATGAACCTCTTTCACGGGGGACGTCTTGCGACGATGCCACCCAAATTGCTGAATGAGGAGGGCGATTTGTTTGTGTACCGCCCCCTCGCTCATGTGGCCGAAGTCGATTGCGAGAAATTCGCGAGCGCAATGAATTATCCGATTATCCCTTGTGATCTTTGCGGCTCTCAGGATGGATTGCAGCGCCAGCAAGTGAAACAAATCCTTGATGGATGGGAAGCCAACAATCCTGGTCGTCGCCAGGTCATGTTCCGCGCCTTGACCAATGCGCGCCCATCGCATCTGCTCGACCCAAAGATTTTTGATTTCGCAGGTCTGATGCGCGGAGATGTGCCCGAGACGCAAGACTGAAGGTGATTATTTGCGCCTGCACAACAATGCGTTACTGTTTTGTAAAACAAAGTAATTTGCACGGGCAGTATTATGACGATTACCAGACGAACTTTCGCCCTCACTCTAGGCGCATTTGGCCTAAGTGCGTGCCGTGGCACAATCGCGCAAACCACGAGCCGCTCCAAATCCACAGGTCTCGCGCCAGATATGCGCCCGCAACCTAATGCAGGCTATGACGCTTGGGTCGCCTCGTTCAAAAACCGTGCCAGTGGATATGGGCTCAGCAGTGCAACAATCGCCGCAGGGTTTCGTGGCACAGGGTATCTGCCCGGCGTCGTGAAACGCGACCGCAATCAAACGGAATTCAAACGATCGCTCGAAGATTACCTCTCCATCGCAGCGTCAGACGAGCGCGTTAGCAAAGGCCGCGCCGCATTCGCACGCCATCGCAGTACTTTGAATGCATTGGAAACAAAATACGGGGTCGATGCGACAATCATCTGCGCAATCTGGGGATTGGAAAGCCAATTTGGCGAACGTAAAGGCAACATTCCTGTAATTTCCTCCACCTCTACTTTGGCGTTCGACGGGCGGCGCGGAGCGTTCTTTGAAAAGCAGCTCGTCGCGGCCCTGAAGATCATCCAAAATGGGGATATCACAGCGGATCGCTTGCTTGGATCTTGGGCCGGTGCCATGGGCCACACCCAGTTTATGCCGACGTCCTACGCTGGCTTTGCCGTCGATTTCACGGGCGACGGGCGACGCGATATTTGGTCTGCTGATCCAAGCGACGCGCTCGCCTCAACTGCCGCATACCTGCAACGCAACGGCTGGAGCCGTGGTGTGCGCTGGGGCGCGGAATCAAGCTCTGGCACTTTACAACCCCAACCGGGAGGACCAAAGTTTTCTACCACAGGCAACTTCCGCACGATCAAACGCTACAATAATTCAGATGCATACGCGATTGGCATTGGACATCTATCGGACCGCATCGGCGGCGCTGGCCCCTTGCGCGGAAGCTTCCCACCCGATGAGTTTGGCCTGACAAAAAACGATCGCATCGCTTTGCAAAAACGCCTGACATCGCGGGGTTTTGACACAGTTGGAGCCGACGGCATTCTCGGTAAAAAAAGTCGCGCAGCGATCAGTGACTATCAGCGCAGCAAGGGTTTAGAGGTCACAGGGCGCCCTTCGCAAGCGTTGCTGCGCGGTCTTTAGTCTGTAGCGTTAAACGTAAACAAGCGCGCGCCATTGATTGTGTAGCCATTGATCAAATCGGCCGCTTCGCGCGACACCAACCACGCTTCTAGGGCCTGTGCTGCGGCCACATTTACATGGGCGTGCTTCGTAGCGCTCACTGGCAAATAGGCATATTGATTGAACAGCGCAGCGCAAGATCCGCTTTATTACCGAAATTCAACCAACTCGCACGATCCGCAAGGATATAAGCGCTCGTTGCGGAGGCTGTATTGAGGCTAGCCCCCATGCCCGCTCCAACCGCTTTATACCAACGATCGAACGCGCCCACATCAAGCGCGGCCGCGTCCCACAAAGCCAGCTCTTTCTTATGCTTCCCACTTTCATCTCCGCGTGACACGAAGGGCGCTTTCACATCTGCAATCCGCGCCAGAGCGTCGCTTGCACTCACAGCTTGTGGCAACGCAACAGGATCGTCCACAGGCCCGACTAACACAAAGTCATTATACATGATCTCACGGCGATAAGGCGCAAAGCCTTCCAACACAAATGCCTCTTCCGCAGCTTTAGAATGCACAAGGATCGCATCCACATCCCCTGCCCGCCCTAGTCGCAAAGCTTGGCCTGTTCCAACGACCAAAAGCTGCACTTCGATGTCGATGTCTTCCTTAATCGCGGGCAAGAGAACATCCGACAGCCCCGAGTTATGAAATCTCGTGGTGACCGCCAGCCGCATGGAATCAGAAAATGCAGCCCCACTCAAAAGCAACCAAAAACAGATCGCAAAGCGTATCATTCGATGATGTCTCCCTTCAAAAATGCCTGCGCCTCTTGCGTGTCCGGCTTGGCAAAGAAAGCCTTCGCATCCGCACGTTCATGCACTTTACCGTAAAGCAAAAACACCACTTCCGAAGCCATGCGCCGCGCTTGTCCCAGATCATGCGTGGTCATCACAATCTGCGTGCCACGCAACTGCGCGTCTTTCAGGAGCGTTTCAATCTCACGGGTCGAGCGCCCGTCCAAATTCGCACAAGGCTCATCCAGAAACAGCACATCCGGCGAGCGAATTAGCGCGCGCGCAAGGGCGAGCTTTTGCTTTTCGCCCCCCGACAATCGCGGCGCGTGCCGCTCCAGAGCGTCTGCTAGTCCGATACGCTCCGCCCAATGCTCAACCTTTTGTTTAATGATGGGTCTTGCCGTTCCAAGCAGCTCTAAGGGGTAGGCAAGATTGGCGCGCACTGTGCGGCGCAACATGATGGGGCTTTGAAACACATACGCCTGCTCTTGCCGAGCTTGAGCGTCCGGTTTCGAAAGAGCCAGCTCACCAGAGGACAGCCGTTCCACACCGTGCAACACTCGGAGCAATGTGGTTTTTCCAGCGCCGTTTGGACCCAAAACAATCGTAATTTCAGCGGTGCTCAGATGTAAATCAACAGGCCCCAGGATACGCTTCCCGCGCCGCTTCACAACCGCTTGTGACAGAGTTAGGCTCACCAGCGTCCCTCCTGCTCGGTGCGCGAGAGGGTGTGGATCAAGATATTCACCGCAAGCGCCAATGCGATCAGCACGAAGCCAAGCCCCAGCGCGAGCGCAAAATCACCCTTCCCCGTCTCCAACGCGATTGCAGTCGTCAAAACCCGCGTTGCGTGATCGATGTTGCCACCCACAATCATGATCGCACCCACTTCGCCAATCGCGCGGCCAAACCCTGCTAAGGCAGCAGTCAGCAAAGCACGGCGTCCGTCCCAAATCAGCGTCATGATGCGTTGCCGTTTCGTGGTGCTCAGCGAGATCAGCAGATCATGATATTCCGCCCAAAGTTCGCGCATCGCCTGATGGGTGATCGAGGCAATAAGCGGCGTGATAATAATTACCTGCGCAACGATCATCGCGCTTGGCGTGAATAAGAGGCCGAACACCCCAAATGGACCAGACCTGCTAAGCAACAAATAGACAATCAAGCCAACCACCACAGGCGGCAAGCCCATCAACGCATTGAGCACCGCAATCGCTGTGCGCCGATAGCGAAACCGCCGGATCGCGAGCCATGTGCCAAACGGCAAAGCAATCAGCGAGGCAACCACCAACGCAGACAGGCTGACCTGCAAAGAGCGCAGCGTGATTTCGACCAGATCAGCGTCAAGCGTGACGATCAGCCAGAATGCAGCCTCCAATCCGGCCCAAATGTCGTTCATTACGGCGTCCTTTTGCGGGGTGGCATCTGTGCGCTCGTTGCGACTTAACAATCACCAAATGCACGCCCACGCCACCGGATTCGCGGCGCGTTTGCACATAGAGACGACGGAGCCTTATGAATTGGACCTCACATAGAATCGCGCTAAACATTGCTCCATGACGCCAGATTTCGCCAAATCCTTCCCCCTGCGCACAGCGCGCGTGCATGAGGTCTGCGGGCCAAGCTCCGCAAGCTTCGCTGCCGTTTGTGCAGGTGTGGCGCAGGGTACGGTCTTGTGGATTCGCGAACATTGGCGTCCTGAAGGGGTAAATCCACTCGGTCTGTCGCCCTTTTTTGATCCCGCTAAACTTCTGATTGCGCAGGTAAAAGACCAAACCGAAGGCCTTGCCGTCGCCGAAGAAGCACTGCGCGATGGATCAACGCCGCTGGTCATTTTAGAGATCAGCCAACCTATGGGATTGATCCAAGGGCGGCGCTTGCAACTCTCGGCCAAGGCAGGAAAATCCACAGGGCTGTGCCTGATTCCAGATGGCATGGGCAGCAACGCAGCTGAGTCTCGCTGGCACGCGGCACCAATTTTTGACCCTTTCTCTGCCCCGGGAGACTCGACTCTTCAGCGTTACGAACTTATTAAGAACAAATCAGGAACATTAGGATCTTGGCATGTTCGATGGGATACAGCGTCGCGTTGTCTCCGTCTGGTTTCCGCGACTGGCGAGTGATCGCGCACTACGGCTGCGTCCCATTGAGGGGCCATTCGCGCTGACGCATAGCATCAGCAATACCAACCGAATTTATTGCTTGAACGTCGCTGCTGAACGCCTTGGTCTCAGCGCGGGCATGCCCTTTTCCGACGCCCGCGCGTTTTGTCCTGAGTTGCAAAGCCGCCCTGCTGATCCTTTGGCGGATAGGCGTTTTCAACATGCGTTGCGCCGTTGGGCCGTGCGCTATTGCCCTTGGGTCGGGCTTGAGGACGGTGATGGCCTCGTGCTCGACATCACTGGCACCGCACATCTGTTTGGTGGCGAAGCAGAGCTGCTGATGGACATGCGCCAACGGCTTTCACGTGCAGGAATTACCGCACGCATCGGGCTTAGCGACAATCGCGGTGCCGCATGGGCTTTGGCGCATCACGGTGAAGGATCTGCGCCTGTGGGCGCGGCGTTAGACGTACTCCATGACCTCCCTGTTGCAGCACTACGTCTTGAGGAAAAGACCGTCACAGGCTTGGGGCGCCTCGGTTTGCGTACCATTGGAGAGCTCGCGAATGCCCCGCGCGCGCCTTTGAGCCGTCGTTTCGGCTCGTCCCTTCTGATGCGTCTAGATCAAGCGCTTGGGCAGCAACCCGAACAAATCACCCCGTTGAAAGATCCGCCCCACTACGGCGTGCGCATTACCCTGCCAGACCCCATCGGCATCAAAAGCGATGTGATGGAGGGCACCTCTCGTCTGCTCACCCAGCTCTGCGCCAAGCTAAAATCCCGCGAAACAGGCGCACGCATATTAGCGCTGACCCTGCGCCGCGTCGATCAAGACAGCCAACAGGTCGAACTCCGTCTCGCCCGCCCTATGCGCGACGCCACGCGCATTCTGCCGCTGTTTGAACGCGGCATTGGCGATGTCGATGCAGGGTATGGCATCGATCAAATGCGCCTTGAAGCAGTGCAGGTCGAACCTATGCCTGTGCAACAACTCAGCCACGTCGCATCAGGCCACAAAGACCAGCTTGATGATCTGATCACCCGCATTGGCACACGCATCGGTCTTGAAAACGTGCAACGTTTTCTACCAGCCGATAGCCACATTCCAGAACGCAGCTATCAGATAGCCGCTGCAGCATTCTCAAGCCCTGAGAGCACATGGAGCACCATACGCCCCCGTCCGCTTCATATTTTTCCTCCTGCACCACTGCTCGGCACACATGCGGTGCCCACCCCACCAAAACGCTTCCGTTGGCGGCGCATGTCCTTCGCCACGGCACGTACCTCTGGCCCCGAGCGCATCGCACCTGAGTGGTGGTTGGAAGCAGATGAATGGCGCACAGGCGTGCGGGATTATTGGTGCGTCGAAACACGCCAAGGCCGTCGCCTTTGGCTGTTTTTTACACCACAAAGTCCAGGCTGGTATATCCAAGGGGAGTTTGCATGAGTTACGCTGAACTCGCTACAACCAGCAACTTCACCTTCCTGCGCGGCGCTTCGCACCCCGAGGAATTGGTAACCCGCGCGGCCGAGCTTGGCCTGCAAGCGATCGCGATCACCGACCATAATTCACTTGCGGGAGTCGTACGCGCCTATGCGGCCCTGAAAGAGCTCAAACGCGCGCGTGAAGATACCATACGTATCCGTTCGGAAACACAATTGGATCACTCATCGCGCCAAGAAGTCGGTGATCAACAGCACATCCCTCGACCCCAAACTGTTCATCTCCCCAAGCTGATCGTTGGTGCCCGTCTCATGCTACGCGATAGCCATATCGATTGGATAGCGCTCCCCAAAGATCGCGCAGCGTATAGTCGCCTCACCCGCCTTCTCACACTTGGCAAACGCCGCGCAGAGAAAGGGCAATGCCATCTCGACCTACCTGATCTGCTTGAGGGTTGCTCCGGCATGATCTTGATTGCCCTGCCCCGTGGCCCTTTGCGCAAAACCACCCATGATATCACACAAATGCAACGCCGCTATCCCAGCCACGTCTTCCTTGGCGCGGCCCCGCGCTACAATGGCTCCGATCAAGCCTACCTTGCCGATTGCGCCCACCTCGCGCTCAAAACATCGGCACCCATGGTCGCTGTCGGCGATCCGCTCATGCACCATGGCAAACGCCGCCAACTCGCAGATGTGCTGACGTGCATGCGCGAACATATCACCATTGATCAGATCGGCACACGTGCGCTGCCCAACGCCGAACGCCGCCTCAAAGGTCATGCGGATATGTCGCGTGTGTTTCGCGATCATCCTGCCGCTTTGCAGCGGAGCGTCGAAATCGCCGCACGCTGTAGCTTTTGCCTCAGCGAGCTGTCTTACGAATACCCCGATGAGATCAGCGAGGGCGAACCACCCCAAGAGCGCCTGACCCGCCTCGCCTATGAGGGCATGATGCGACGCTACCCCAACGGCGCGACGGAAAAAGCAAAAGCACAGATCAAGAAGGAACTTAAGCTCGTTAAGGCACTGGATTTCCCTGCCTACTTCCTTACTGTACATGACATAGTACAATTTGCGCGCTCTCAAGGGATCCTCTGCCAAGGGCGCGGATCAGCCGCCAATTCGATCCTATGTTATCTGCTCGGCATCACCGAAGTCAGCCCCGAAGTGATCACCATGGTGGTCGAGCGTTTCGTATCTGAAGCGCGCGCAGAGCCGCCTGACATTGACGTCGATTTCGAACATGAGCGCCGCGAAGAGGTGATCCAGCATATTTACGCCAAGTACGGGCGTCATCGCGCAGGGCTGTGCGCCACTGTCACCCATTTTCGCACCCGTGGTGCCATCCGCGAGGTGGGCAAAGTCATGGGGCTGAGTGAGGATGTGACAGCAGGATTGTCGAGCCAAATCTGGGGGCAATCAGACAAAGGGGCCGACCCAGAACGCGTGCGCGAATTAGGGCTGAACCTCGAAGATCGCCGCCTTGCACAGACCATACGCCTTATTGGTGAGATCATCGGTTTCCCAAGGCACCTGTCGCAGCACGTCGGCGGATTTGTCATTACAAAAGAACGGCTTGACGAGTTATGCCCAATTGAAAACGCCGCAATGGAGGATCGCACAGTCATCGAATGGGACAAGGACGACATCGACACATTGGGCATTCTAAAGGTGGATATATTGGGCCTTGGCATGCTCAGCTGCATCCGCAAAAGCTTTGATTTGTTGCAAGAACATGATCGCAAAACGCTCTCTATCGCAGCGATCCCGCAAGAGGATCCTGAAACCTATGATATGCTTTGCGTGGCCGACGCGATTGGCGTGTTTCAGGTGGAAAGCCGCGCGCAAATGAACTTCCTCCCGCGTATGTTGCCACGTAAATTCTACGACTTGGTGATCGAGGTCGCCATCGTACGTCCTGGCCCCATTCAAGGCGGCATGGTGCACCCCTATATCAACCGCCGCCAAGGTCGCGAAGAAGTGCATTTCCCGTCAAAAGAACTCGAAAACGTGCTCGGCAAAACCCTCGGCGTGCCACTTTTCCAAGAACAAGCCATGCAAATCGCCGTGGTCGCCGCGGGCTTTGATCCATCCGAAGCCGACCAGTTGCGCCGCTCACTCGCCACGTTCCGACGCATGGGCACGATCAGCACGTTCAAGGATCGCTTCATCAATGGTATGCTAGCACGCGGCTATGACGAAAACTTCGCACAGCGCTGTTTCGCGCAAATCGAGGGATTTGGCGAATATGGCTTTCCCGAAAGCCATGCAGCCGCCTTTGCGATGCTGGTTTATGTCTCCGCCTGGCTCAAAAAGCATCATCCTGCGGTTTTTGCCTGCGCTTTGCTGAACTCTCAGCCAATGGGCTTTTACGCCCCCGCGCAAATCGTGCGCGATGCCCGCGAACACCACATCGAAGTGCGCCCCATTTGCGTGAACGCCAGCACATGGGACAACACGTTAGAGCGGCGGGGTGATGGCGCTTTGGCGCTGCGGCTTGGGTTTCGCCAGATCAAAGGCTTTCGCGAAACGGATGCCGATTGGATCGTCGCAGCACGCGGCAACGGCTACCGCGACCCTGAAGCGGTCTGGCTGCGTGCCGGTGTTGCGCCTTCTGTACTCGAACGTCTCGCCGAGGCGGATGGGTTTTCCGACATGGGTCACACGCGCCGTGATGCGCTTTGGTTGGTGAAGGCAATCCGTGGACAGCAACCCTTACCGCTCTTCAATGATCCCATTGATGGGGAGAGCATTTCGGAACCTGACGTAGTTTTGCCAGCGATGCATCTGGGCGAAGAGGTAGTGGAAGATTACGTCTCCATGCGGCTGACTTTGCGCGCGCATCCCATGGAGCTTTTACGTCCGAATATTGCGGGGCTCACCTCGCACGACAAACTCCCCGATGCACCCCTACATCGTATCTCTGTGTGCGGTTTGGTGATCACGCGGCAACGGCCCGGCACGGCTTCGGGTGTTATTTTCCTCACGCTTGAGGATGAAACGGGTGTCAGTAATGTGGTGGTTTGGCCCAAGCTTTATGAAAAATATCGCCGCGCAGTGATGGGGGGGCGCCTTTTGCGCGTTACAGGCTTTTTGCAGCGGGAAGGGATTGTCGTGCATGTGATTGCCCAAGAGGTCGAGGACCTGTCGCATCGTTTAAGCGAGCTTGGCCATCCGCTTGATGATCAGGTCGGAATCACACATCCCGAAGCCGATGATGCCCCACGTCCGCGTCGCCAACCTGCGCGTGCCATGCATCCGAGGGATCAGGCCAAGCGGCTATTTCCAAGTCGTGACTTTCATTAACGGTTGAGGGGCTCTGCCCCGTCTCGGCACGCCGAGAATCCCCAGGGTATTTATGGAAAAGGGAAACGGTGAAAGCTACCGCGTGAAGCGAATGTCGGACATTATGAGGCTGGGGTTAGCGCGGTCAAATGCGCGCAGGTGCACTGAAGCACCGTCAATCCGCCATTCGACGTACTGCGCAATCTGACGGCCCGTTTCAGGATCTTTTGCGCGCACCAAAAAGGCAAGGATACCATCGCACTGCACACCTATAATCTGCACCGCCCCCAGCCCATCAGGATTAGACCAATGGCCTGAAATCTTGTCCGACCCCACCTCGCTCTTAAGTTCACCCGACAGCGAGATCTTGCGCCCGCTCTCAACACATCGCCCTGAGGCTGTCAAAACATTGGCCTTATATGTGTTTTTCAATCGGCACCGAAGTGCTTCTCGTGCGATATCTGGCGTTTCACGCGCCCAACCCCCGCCACTCCACGCACCATTTAGAGCGGCGAGCGTATTAGCAGATGTAGGCGCGCTCAGCAGGAGGAAAAGCGCAAGGATCGCTCGCAACTTCATGAGTTTTTTCTCCCTCCCAAAAGGGCGGGCAGCAACAAGAGATCAAACACTAAAGCCAACCAAAGTGTCAGGATCATCATACCCCCAAACAGGTGGATCGGGAAAAAGCCGCTGATCATCGTGATCGCTAGTCCAAAGGTCAGCAGAACGGTCGTAAGCACCATGACTTGCCCCGCCGTTGCGCTTGCATATTGTGCGGCCCTGTTCGCGCTTTCGCCACGCTTTCGCGCCTCATAAAAACGGTTCAGGAAATGTACGGAATCGTCGATCGCGATACCAAATGAGATGGTTAGCGCCAGCACAGCAGTCGGCGACAATTCTCCGCCAGCCCACAAATGCAAGGATGCGCCCGTAAGCATCAAAGGCAGCACATTAGGGATCAGCAACACTGGGAAAAGACACAGCGCACCGAAGACAAGTGCGACGATTAGAGTCGCAAGAACCGAAACCAGAACCAGACTGCCTGAGAGCTGTGCGATCAGGTTTACCGCCTCCACGCGCATCACCCTGGGCAGGCCGAAAACGCGCACTGCACCGCCTTGCATCGCAGTCGCCTGCAGGCGTTCGACTAACGCGAAGGCGTTAGCATCACGCATAGGTTCCGGGACAGAGATGTAGATGCGCTGCACGTTATTCGAGGGGCGAAACTGCTAGATCAACGAGCTTGGTGCATCCGCCAGATCCTCAAGTGTTGGCGCGCGATCTAGCACCAACCAACGCGCTAGTGCCGTGTTAGAGAGCACCGCTTCAGCACCTTCGATTTGCGTGAGCTTATCCACAAGCGCCATGGTGTCTGCCCACTCCCCCTTCACATCAACTATCATCTGGAACACACCACCAAAGTCCCGCGCAATTGCGTCGTTCACCTGAACCGTCGTACTGCCTTAGGGCAGATTTTGGTAGAGCGGGCACCACGCTTTGGTCTGCTGATAGCCAACCACCGACACCGCCAACAGCGCGCTTGCAGCCACGATCAAAACGCGCGGGCGGGCTATACTGAGGCGAGTCAAACCCGAAGCGAACGCGTTTGCGAACTTGGGCGTAGGGTAGTGTGAAGGCCGGATCACCTGCGCCAGCAACGCACAGGTGGTGATGAACACCACGAAAGCTAGCGATGTGCCAAGCGCGCCGAGCACTTCAAACTCAAACAACTGCGCATTACTGGTTAGCATAATGCACGCGAATGCCAACGCAGTGGTCAGTGCCGTCAATGCGCAGGCCGGACCAATGCGCGCAACCGTGTCGTAGGCGCCGTGATCGCTTTCCTTTAGGTGTCCCGCAAAATGCACCACATCCGCCCTGCCAAGCACCAAGATCAAAAGGGGGATCACATTGTTGAGCACATTGATCGGGTAGCCAAGCCACACCGACAGCCCCAAGACACTTACCGCCCCCAAAAAGCGACGGGATTGCAGCCAGCAGAACCTCAAAAATTGCAATCCAGCCATATGCGACGCCTTCATCATACCCGAGAAACAACAGGCCAGCGATCCACAGACTGTGCTTACCAACCATGATGAGATAATGCTCTGCTCCGACCTCATAGGCACCTTTGTCCAGCAAACATGCAGTGTTGCGCTTGGCGACGACCAATTTGCTCAAGAGTTGAGCAATGATAAAGCCAAGAAAAAGCAGCGTGGCCATTTCCATCATCCGCCCCCCTCAGAGACGTGAAACAGTAAGAAAGATGTGGTGAAATCTGGCCCAAGTGCGCAGCCCATCATTTGCCCGCTCTGTCCATTTGCTAGAACGAATTTCATCACAGACATAACAGTCGGTGCCGACATATTCCCCGCTTCGCGCAACGTGTCGCGTTCCGCATCAAGGCTGCCCTACTCAAGATGCAAAGCATCTTCAATCGCCTCGACCACTTTCGCGCCACCAGGGTGAAACATATAGCGATCAATCTTTGTATGGCTGAGGCTCGCGCTATCCAGCGCGCCCTGGGTCGCCACTGCAAATTCTTCGCTCACAAACGTAGGAATGGAGCGGTTAAACACCACACCAAACCCAGCTTCATCCACGTCCCATCCCATAATGCCAAGCGTATCCAGCCAGATCTTTTGATGGCCCTGACCAAGCTCTACCAACGGGCCATTGTTCTGCGTTTCGGAACTTAAACAGGCCGCAGCAGTACCGTCGCCGAACAAGGCGGTCGCGATGATATCAGCTTTTTGCAAGCGATCCGCGCGAAACGACAACGAACAAGTTTCTATCACGACAAGCAGAACTTTCGCACCGCTCTGTCCATTGGTAAGCGTGCGCGCAATCGAAAGCCCTGAGACGCCCCCCGCGCAGCCAAGCCCGAAAAGCGGCACGCGCATAATGTAATCGCGAAAGCCCATGTCAAAAAAAACTTGCGCTTTCAGCGTTGGGGTCGCGATGCCTGTTGAGGATACTGTGACCACGCAATCCACCTGATCCGCGCGCCAACCCACGTCGCGCAAAGCCGCGCCTGCCGCATCCAAAAACATCGCTTTCACATCTGTCATAAAGACGGTGTTGCGATCGACCCAAACGTGAGGTTCGTGAAACCAGTCAATCGGCACAACAGAGTAGCGCCTATCAATGCTCGCGCTCACAAAACTTTTCGAAAGGCGGTCGAACTGCGGATATTTATCGCCAAAAATGATGCCCGCACGCGCTCGCACCTCATCCTGTGTCAGGCAATAAGGCGGAAGCGCGGTGGATAATCCATGTAGCTATACTGACATTCAACGTCCCAGAAGCGAACAAAGATGTCACGGCTTTTGCAAATGTTAGAGTACTATCCAACCCACTTTGAAAGCCGGAGAGGTCCAATAACTCCGCTCAACTGTTTTAAATCACTACGCCAAGCGGGTCGCACGCGGACTTTCATCCATTTGGAACGTCAAATGATCCACCAAACGTAGTGTCAGCTCTGCCCGAACATCCTTGGCCGAAGGGTCGTCCCACAGGTTATTGCACTCTCGAGGGTCCGTGTTCAGATCGTAAAGCTCACCCCAGGTTTCCCCCGCAAAGATCGACATGCGCCAGTCTTTTGTCCGCAACGTCCGCGCGCGCACCGCTTTGGTGAACCCCATGCGCGGACCACCATCATTGTGCTCGATCATCACCTCGTCGCGGTGCACCTGCGTACCATCCAGCGCCTCAATAAAACTGCTGCCTTGAATACCATTGTAGGGGGCCAAACCTGCACGATCCAAAATGCTGGCAGAGATGTCGATTGTCGAGGCAAGCGTTTCCGTCTGTGCACCTTTGCGCGTGGCAGGATCAGACCAGATCATCGGAACACGCGTGATAGACGGTAACGGGATCGCTCCCTTCAGCATCAGATTAAAATCGCCCAGATAATCGCCATGATCAGAGGTAAAGATGATCACCGTATTGTCATACTCGCCCGATGCTTTCAGCGCATCGATAACGCGACCAATGTGATCATCAATCATAGTGATCATACCTGCTGTCAGCGCTTTCGCTTCTCGCACATGTTGATCGCTCGCTCGGAAAGCAAATTGCGGGATCGCTGGCTCCTCGCCTGTTTCCCACATTTTCGTTTCGTGCTGCATAGGGGGTGTCGGGTTCTGATGTGCATCGTAAGGCAGATCCACGTCAAAGTCGTTAGGATCATACATATCCCAGTATTTGCCCGGCGGATTAAACGGATGATGCGGATCTGGAAAAGACACAAACGCAAAAAACGGATCGCCGCCTGCTTTGCGCTCCTCTAGATAAGAGATTGCTTTATCCGCAACCCAAGCGGTTGGATACTTATCCTCTGGAATGGGGGTGCGGTAAGCTTGTGGGCATGTGTAGTCATGCGCCAACTCATTCGCGGGGTCATGCAACTCCTGCCAATTTGGCACGGTTTCGCGGAACCATTGACCATATTGACCACCACATTGATCCCCGTGACTTGTCGCCATTTCAACATGCTGGAAGCCGTAATAGGGTGTCTCGAACGGTGCATCCGAAGGCTTGTCAAAACTCGCCGGTTCTTCTTTGGTGTATTTCCCTGTGTCGGATTTCCATGCTTCGGGCACCAAGCGTTCAACGTGGTCTTCTTTGCGTAGAGGTGGACTATCGGTAAAGGGTTGGAGGTGGCTTTTACCAAAGCTTGCCGTCGCGTATCCACCAGCGGCGAGCACATCGACGAAAGTATTCGCGCGTTCTGACAACAAACAGCCATTATGGCGCAACCCATGCACTGACGGCATACGCCCCGTCATCAAGGATGCACGGTTGGGCATGCACACGGGCAAAGCGACATGGAAATCTTCGAACCGCGTGCCTTTGGCGGCAATTGCGTCAATGTTGGGCGTGCGCACCACAGGATGTCCCGCACAGCCAAGCCAATCCGCGCGGTGCTGGTCGGTGATAAACAACAGGAAATTCGGTTTCTGCGTCATGAGCTAAATCCTCTATGCGGCAATCGACTGCCGGTTCATCACACGGTGCACAATCAAAAGACCAACGCCCACCGCAATCGCTGCAAGATAGATCGTTTCAGCCTTGGCCAGTACCGTTGCCGCAACGGCCAAACGGATCAACACCCAAGGCATACTCAGCGGTCCCGTGTCATAGCGCGACAGTGCACTCGCGATGAGATAAAGCGCGAAGATAAGACGTGCGAGCAACCACAAAAGCGCTATCACTGTGACCCCGTCCTCATAGCCCGGCAGGAATTCTTTACCGGGGCTTGATGGGTCAATAAGCGCTTGGTCAATCAACAATAATTCTGGGTAAAAGGCAAAGATGAACGGGATGACGAACATCACGATGCCCGAGCGCACAGCGCTGAATCCTGTGGCCATCGGTTCCGCTTTGGTGATCGTCGAGGCGGCAAATGCAGCCAAGGCTACAGGTGGCGTGATCGCTGACGCAACCGCGAAGTAAAAGATGAACATATGCGCGGTGAAGGTCGCAAGTCCGAGGCCGATCAGTAGTGGCCCCATTAACAAAGCGACGTTGATATAGGCAGGCACCGCAGGCATTCCCATTCCCAATAAAACCGCCAAAAGCATCGTGATACCAAGCGCCATGAGCTGCATGGAGAAGGACGCACTGCCGCCAAGATCAAGCGACAGCAAGAAGCCGAGCACATCGATCCCAACGAATTTCGACAGACCCGTGAAGTTGAGACTTACGTCGATCACAGTCACCGCAAGGAACATCAGATACAACGTCGATACCGTGATCCCCGCATCCGCCAAAGCGTCCAGCGCCTTACGAGGTGTCTTGCGGAAATCCTTGTCGAGAAATAGCAGCGCAATCACCAAAGCGGCACCCCACCATCCTGTCGCGCCCGCATCGCCAGCGGCATTCTGGTAGAGTTGCAAGAACCAAGGCAGCTCAATCGCACGGCACACGCCATTGTTGATAACAGTTTCAGCACCGAGCAACCAACCAAGCCAGCCACAGCCAACCGCATCTTTCTTCGTTAGCAAAAGAACGAGGATCAACAGGATCGGCAGAAAGATTTGCATCAGGTGCAGAATGTCTGTTCGGGTGATGCGCATGTCATCGGTGAATTCACCGAACGCTTCGATCCCTTGTTTGCGCGATTGGAACATCGCAGTGAGGAAGAGGCAGAAGAAATAAGCAATCGCAGGGATCGTTGCCGCGATAATCACGTCACCGTAAGGTGTTGCTGTGAGTGCTGCGAGGATGAACGCCGCGACGCCCATCACAGGTGGCATGATTGAGCCACCCGAGGAGGCCGCCGCTTCAACACCGCCTGCGAAGACACGTGAGAAACCTGCTTTTATCATCATTGGAATCGTAAGAACCCCGGTCGAGAGAACGTTCGTCACAGGGCCACCCGTGATCGTACCAAACATCGCCGACGACACAATCGCCGCATGGGCAGGCCCGCCGCGCAAATTGCGTGTCCAGCGGAACGCGAGCTTGATCAAAGATTGCCCGCCCGCCGATTTGCCGAACATCGCCCCAAGGATGATGTAGGGAAAAACGAGGTTCATAATTACGTACATGAACCGGCCCAACATGCCGGAGGAGTTATTCACCAAAGCGTCATGCACATTGGGCACACCGTCCAGGAAGGTGCGCGGCTCCCCACCAAGTTTGGTCATCAAGTATTTGTTGATGTCGTCAGGTCCGTGGAAATACCACACCAGCACCGTGCCGATCGTGTAGGCAGCAACCAGCATCGCGACCAAGACCAAGGGCAAGCCCCAGACCTTAACGTTATAGCCAAGGAAAATCAGGATCGACGCACCCATGATCGCCACAAGCCAGACCCCAGTGGTCGCCACGCATTTCGGGTCTTCCACTGTGTCTGGTATAGGCAGCCCCATGGTTTCCGCGAACTCGATCTCTGCAGCAAGGGTTTCCGCCATGATCCGTGCGCGTTCGCCCGTAAAGGCATCTATGATGCAAACGCTATCAATCTCAATGAGATAAGTGATGGAAATCGCAGCCGCGGCAACCACCAAAGCGGTGTCCATAAAACAGCCGAACCAAGCACGCGACGTGCCTGCCCATGCGCGCCACATGGAATGTTTCATCGCAACGATCAGCATCATTATGAAGAAGACCAGCGGATAGAAATACTCAGTGGAGAAAGAACGCACTTTCAGCTGTTCGATGCCCGTCATCGTTTGCCACATCTGATCCCACCCCGGGATTGTTGGCATGCTGTTGACGATCCCCATCGCAACAAAAACCAACGCAAGAATGTAAACGTATTTGCTTGGAAATATCGAGTCTTGCGGTTTCTGGTCGCTCGTGTCGGACATGGCTCACCTGCGGGGTCTAGCGTCACAAAGGGCGCCGCCAATGTCTGGCGACGCCCTATTTTACTTACCGAAAGTTGGGATTACTCAGCAACGGCGCAATCATCGAGCTCATAGCCCGCTTCGCGCCATGCACGTGCAGCACCTGGGTGGTACTGCACTGGGTTCAAGCCACACATGCCAAGCATCGGATTGTCGAAGTTCACGCTATTGCCAAACGGCGCTTTCGCCTTCAGCTCATCCATGGACGCAACATAGGCCGACACCAAGTCGTAGACGAGCGTGTCATCCATATCTTTGTGAACCACGTTGCCACCAATCGTCTCAAACGCGCGGAACGTGTCGTCCTCAGAGACAAATGACCAGCTATCACCCATGATTTCACGCAACTCGTTGATGTCGATCTCAGACGGTGCAGAGCCCGGCGCTTGCATGTACTTCTGCATCGCTTCAGATTCGTACGCTTCCTTTGGCATGGACCAACCTGTCATGTTACCCGCAGCAGCCACAGTCGTGAGACGCGAACCCGGGAACAACTCTGGCAGAACAACCGCATCAGGCTCACCACCGGAAATGACAGAAGATGCTTGGCCCCAGTTGGACTGCATGCCCTCATAGCCTTCGCCATCCTTTAAGCCCGTGATAATCTGAATCATGCTACGCGCATTCGTAAGCGCGCCCCCGCGTGGTGGGCCGTTGAAGATCTTTTTACCTTCAAGATCATCCCAACCATTCAGGTTTTTAGAATCATATGCGAACAAGAAGAACACTCCGAGCGTTACTGGCGTGATCGCGCGCAGATTACCCGCAAGCTCCGCACCCTTTTCTTTGCCAAGCGATCCGTAAGGGCCAACGCCACGGCTCATCAGGAATGGTAGAATATGCGGCGTACCAGCAATGTCAGTTTTTCCCTCTGCCACGTTCTGGATCGAGTTGGTCAGTGTTTGACCTTCAGCAAGCTGAATATTCGCGATGCCAAGCGTGCCAGCGATCTCTGTCAAATGAGCAGGCGATAGGTGCACCGCACCACCAGGGCTTGCGGTTTCCGCGGTCAGGTTAACCTGCGCGAGAGCTGGCGTCGCACTAACAAGTGCGCCCACGACAGCTGCAATTAATGAATGTTTCATAGTTTCCTCCCAAAAACCTTTTGTTTGAAAGAACTATCATACAAAATATTTCACATGACAACTAATATAACGCTAGGCGCTGGCTTGTTTATTCCGAAAGGATGAAATAGCAGCGCGACCTGCACTAATAAGTGTCGATACATTGGTATTGCATGAAAACAAAGCGGGCATGATCGAACAATCCGTAACCTTAAGCCCGTCAATTCCGTTGAAACGCAGTTTTTCATCAATCAAAGCGCTTGGACTATCGCCCATCCGACATGTGCCTGCAGGATGAAAAATCGTGCGCGCTTGTTTGCAGATTGCATCGTCCAGAGTATTGGATCCGACTCGCGTACCCACCTCAGATCCCGGCCAAACTTCGTCGCCGAGAATATCGGCTAGTTCAGTTTGCGCAAAAATCTCCTGCGGCAAGCGCACGTCACGTCGCAGCGTATCAAGATCTTCTGGTGCGCAAGCGCGCGCGGCTCAAAGCGCAGATCAGCACTCGCCAGCGCGAGCCGTCCGCGTGATTTCGGACGCGTCGTAATCGGATGCACCTGCACCGCATGAAAACCCAAAGGCGGCTGTCCGGGCACGCCTGTAGCGAAAGGCACAAAATTGTATTGTAGATCCACACGTCCCTGCCCATCCGTATCGACACACGCATCAGCTTGCAGCAGATTGAAACCAAGCAAACCTTTGCGTCCAAACAAATTTTGCGCCCCAAGCAAAACCGCTCGCAGTCCTTCGTCCGTACCATAAAGAGCGCGCGCATCTTTCAATCTGCGCGTCATAGGTGTGCCCAGCAGCACGGGCTGCATCGATCAACCATGTATTGATAGGAAGCTTGGGGTCGGCACGGCCACATTTAAAGGCCCGTCGTTGCCATGGAACTCGCCTCCAAATCCCCTATTGCGTTCTTGGCGTTTGAACACGGTCAAAACATCGCGATAAGCCCGCCCGCAACAGCCATGTTCACCTTCCCAATCATCAAAATCACGCGCTTGACCGCGCATGTAGATCATCTCGTTTACAGAGCTTCCTCCCCCAAGAACACGCTCCTTGCGGCACAGGAAACGGCAGATCCACCAAACTCAGATCAGGTTCTGAAACAACCAATTCGGCATCTTTGGATTGCAACGCTTTAAAGAACGTCGCGGGGATATGAATGTAGGGGTTCACGTCACGACGCCCTCGTTCGATCAGCACAATCGAATGATTGGATCGCCTGGCCAACTCTGAGCGAGCCCGCAGCCCCACCACCAATAAACACTTAGTCAAAACTACGCGTCCAGCGCTCTTGCGACTGTCCTGCCCTGTCTAACATGCGATCTACGGTGACGGCCAAAGGCACATCGCTGCCTGTTTGCGGGAAACCAAACACCGTCGCGATGATCTTAGCAAACATACTTGTGCCGCGTTCAACCTCTACCAATCCCGACCAGACAGGCGGCGCATCTTGGCGATGGAATTCCTGCACTGCGAGCGGGAGATCCACAAAATTCTCTGCCCCTAGCTCGGCTTCAAAAACGCTTTCGTTACAGCGCGCATACTCAACCTGCGAAGTAATCAAATAGGGTTTCATTTGATCCAGAATATCCGCGAGGGCCAAATCCCAGCTGCCCACCATCGCCGCAGGCTGCTGCAAATCGTTCTCCCAAATAAAAATTATCGTCCCCGTCGCAACCATAAAGCGTGTCAGCGCCAAAATGGGCAAACAGCGTGTTATTGCCCGCGCCGTCATCAAGAGAAACCTTGCCTGGCCCGCCAATCAGCCAACCAGCACTGCCGTTGCCATAAATCTAGTCATTCCGCCTCCGTGCCCTCGATCCGGTCATTGTCAGGGCTTCCGATAAATGTAGCACCGGCCGCAAGTCCCATTAAGGCAAGAAGATAAAGCATAAGTCCCCCAACTTATTAAACGCACACACATCAAAGGACCCTGCAATCTACACGCGATTCCTGCAAATTTCACGTGTATCACGCCTTTTGACACTGCGCTCTGCGGTTCACTTTACCATCCAAACACGTAGTGTAGCGCCATGAACAAAAAAAACGATCGCCAGTATCTCGACCAAGCACCGAATGAAGGCAAAGGCCTATCCCAGTTTGCGCCCTATCTGATCAACCGGATTGCGCACCGCTATAATCAAACCCTATCCGATAGCGTAACCGCGATTGGCCTCACCATCCCGAAAATGCGCGTGCTCGCAGCGCTGGCAACAATGGGTGAATTGACGGTCAACGAACTTTCAGTAGTTGCCGTTGCAGAACAATCCACGATGAGCCGGACTTTGGATCAAATGGAACGTGACAGTTTCATCCTACGTGTTATCAGCGAGACCGATAGCCGCGCCCGTGTGATCAGCCTGACTGATGTGGGACTTGCCGCTTACCGCGAGGTCTGGCCCCAAATGAGCGTCGCTGAAGACGCGCTCTTTGAGGGTATGGATTATAAAACGCGTCGCGCGTTTCTACATACGCTGTCGCAGATCATGGCCAACATTCGTCAGAACGAGATCTAGACGCACCTTCTTGCAAATTGACTCTGTTATCAAACTTCATAAGGTACATGCAAATGCATACATACGAAGGATATGCACCATGGCCGAACGTTCCTTTGCCAAAGAGGTCGAGCATCTCAAAATACCCGCCGGAGAGACCTTTCGCGGCGAAGGTATCTTGGCGATCACAAAGGCGCTGCTTGAAAATGGTGTAGGCTATGTCGCAGGTTACCAAGGCTCCCCGATTTCGCATTTGATGGACGTGTTGGCGGACGCCCAAGACATTTTGAACGACATGGGCGTCCATTTTGAAGCCAGCGCATCAGAAGCAACCGCCGCCGCCACGCTCGCCGCGTCAGTGCACTATCCAATCCGCGGTGCCGTCACGTTTAAATCCACAGTGGGCACCAACGTGGCGTCAGATGCTTTGGCAAACCTCGCATCCGGCGGCGTCATAGGCGGCGCGCTGGTGATTGTTGGTGAAGACTACGGCGAAGGCTCCTCCATCATGCAAGAGCGCAGCCATGCCTTCGCGATGAAAAGTCAGATCTGGCTGCTTGATCCGCGCCCCAACCTGCCTTCGATGGTGAAAGCTGTCGGCGATGGCTTCGCGCTATCAGAGGCCTCAAACAGCCCCGTCATGCTGCAATTGCGGATCAAGTCGTGCCATTTGCTTGGTGAATTTGAGACCAAAGAAAACATCCCGCCCACGATGACCGTTAAAGATGCGTTGGAAAACCCCAAACGTGACTTGGCGCGCGTCGTGTTACCCCCTGCCTCTTTTTTGCACGAACAGGAAAAGGTGACCAAACGCCTCCCTGCTGCGATCAAGTATATCCGCAACCATAATCTCAACGAAAACTTTGGCCCGGAGCAGGGCAAGATCGGCATAATCTGTCAGGGTGGCCTCTACAATAGCGTGATCAGAGCGTTGCAGCGCCTCGGCCTCGCCAACATGTACGGTGATTGCGATGTGCCTTTGCATGTTCTCAATGTCACCTACCCTCTGGTCGATGATGACCTCTTGGCGTTTGCCAAGGGCAAAGACAGCATCCTCGTGATCGAAGAAGGGCATCCCGCGTATATCGAACAAAACATCCGCGCGATCCTTCATAAGGCAGGTGCGCTCTGTGCGGTTGACGGCAAAGGCCCATTTCCAGAAGCGGGCGAGCTCACGGGTACCGTTCTTCTCGATGGCATATCCACATACCTGCACGACGCAGCCTCTGATCTTATGCCACCCGTCGCACGCGCCCCAAATGCACCACCAGTTTTGACGATGCCCGAACTCACAGCGACGGTCCCTGCGCGCCCGCCCAGCTTTTGCATCGGTTGCCCAGAGCGCCCAATCTTCGCCGCCACCAAATTGGTCGAGGAAGAGTTAGGCCCCCATCACATTGCCAGCGACATTGGGTGCCATCTGTTTTCCATCAACGCCCCTTTCGATATTGGCGCGACGACAATGGGCTATGGGCTTGGTCCTGCCTCGGCCTCGGCTTTCAATGACAAAACAGCTGGACGCCGCTCGATCTCATTTCTTGGGGATGGCGGCTTTTGGCACAATGGCCTCACTTCCTCGATTGGTAATGCGGTGTTCAACGACAACGATGGCGTAATTATCATCGTGGACAACTACTATTCTGCGGCCACAGGCGGTCAGGATATCCTGTCCTCACGCGCAGACAACGCATCCAAATCAACCAAACATCCGATCAAAAAAGCGGTTGAAGGTATGGGCGTAAAATGGGTGCGTCAACTAGATCGCACCTATGACGTGGGCAAGATGCAATCCACTTTGAAAGAAGCGTTGGAAACGCCGGAAACAGGCCCAAAAGTCATCATCGCCTCGTCCGAATGTATGCTCAACAAACAACGGCGCGAGAAACCTCTGCTGAAGAAAGCAGTGGCGGAGGGCAAACGCACGACCCGTACGCGCTTTGGCGTGGATGAGGATGTCTGCTCGGGCGATCACGCCTGTATTCGCTTATCTGGCTGTCCGTCGCTCTCATTGAAAACCCTTGATGATCCGCTGCGCGATGATCCTGTGGCGCATATTGATCAAAACTGTGTGGGCTGCGGCAACTGTGGCGAGGTCGCGGATGCCGCAGTGCTTTGCCCCTCGTTTTACCAAGCTGACCTGATCCAAAGCCCATCGCGCTTGGACCGCCTATTGGACAAATGGCGTCAACGCCTGATCACCAAATTGCAAAAAAGCCGCGATGCAAAACGACTGGTCTTTTCGGGAGAGCATTCATGAACGCGCATGCCCCGCTTCCCGCCGCCTCAAACGAAATTATCAAACTCGCGGTGCTCGCTGTTGGCGGTCAAGGTGGCGGAGTTTTAACCAAATGGATCGCAGACCTTGCCACACGCGGCAGATATGCGGTGCAAATGACCTCTGTCGCGGGCGTGGCGCAACGTACGGGCGCGACAATTTATTACGTGGAAATGGCCCCTAAGTCTGAACGCTTGCCAGTCTTCGCATTGAGCCCTGCACCGGGCGACTTGGACGTCCTGATCGCCGCAGAATTGATGGAAGCAGGCCGCGCGGTCCTGCGCGGGTTTGTGACGCCGGATCGCACCACGCTTATCGCGTCGACCCACCGCATCTTGGCCGTCTCCGAGAAACAGGTGCCCGGTGATGGCCGCGCAGAGGGCGCATTAGTGGAAGATGAAATTACCAAAGCGGCGCTGCGATCTGTATGTTTCGACATGGAAACTCTCGCCACTGACGCGGGGAGCATGATTTCAGCCAGCCTCTTTGGTGGCCTTGCGCGCAGTGGCGCTTTGCCGTTTGACCTGTCTTTGTTCGAAGAAGTGATCAGCGCCTCAGGACGCGGCGCTGATCAAAGCCTTGCCGCGTTTCATGCTGCTTTGAATTATGATCCAGCGACAGCCCAAACTGACCCAACGCCGGAATCCGCACCCCAAGCTGATGGTCCAGAAACGCTGATGCAAGGCTGGGCTGAACTGCATTCGAAAATCGATCTGTTCCCAACCAGCACACATGCGATGATCAACGCGGGCCTGCGCAAGACAGTGGATTACCAAGATCTCGACTTCGGTAACGCCTATCTCAAACACCTAGGGGGCTTTGCGAATTCTAATCCAGACCTGCTAGAAACCGCCGCCAAATATATCGCCAATGCCATGTGCTACGATGACATCCTACGCGTTGCCGATCTGAAAACGCGCGCGTCACGTCATTTGCGTTTGCGCAGTGAACAAGACATTCCGTCCGGCGAGATCGTTCATATAACCGAATATTTCCATCCCCGCGCGCAAGAGGTTTGCGCGACATTGCCTGCAAGGCTCGGAGCTTGGACCGAAGCAAACACCCGTGCCTTCTCACTGTTGGATCGCCTCACCAACAAAGGTCACCGCATTCGCACAGATGGGATCATCGGCTTCGGCCTACTTTGGTGTGTCAGCGCACTGAAACCATTTCGCCGCAAGCTTTTGCGTCACCGATATGAGGCTGCACATTTGGACAGCTTGCTCAAAACCGCGCACAAGGCAGCGAAAACCAATGAGCCTTTGGCGATTGAAATCCTAAAATGCCAACGCCTTATCAAAGGCTATTCCGACACCCACGCGCGCGGTCACTCGAAATTCAGCAAAGTCATCGCCGCGCTAGGTATTCTAGAGACCCGAAAGGATGCTGCCGATTGGATCAGACTTTTGCGCGAAGCGGCTTTGATGGATGAGAAAGGCGAAGCGCTAGACGGTGCGCTGGCCACCGTGCGCTCCTTCGCGACCTAAGGCAGGCGAAGCCTGAACACCGCGTAAACCAACAGCAGCACGCAACATGCAGCGGCCAATAAAAAGGGTGCGCGCAGGGCGGCTTCGCGGCCCAAGCCATCCTCTAACAGCGAGACGACAAAACCACCGGCCAAAGCGCCAAGCGGCATCGAGCCCCAACCAAAAAAGCGGTAAATGCTGTTCACCCGTCCCAACAGCTCTGTCGGAATGCGTCGCTGGCGCCATGACACGGTGATCACATTCCACAGCATTGCCGAGGCCATGACCCCGAACAAAGCGAACGCCATTAAGATTCCAGAACTGCTAACGCCAATCACGAAATAGCCAACCGCCCAGCCCGCAATCGACAGGAGCAGGCAAGGATGCAATCCTATCGCTTTGGTAAGACGCGGTGCCAGCAAACTGCCTGTGATCGCGCCAAGGGCTGCGACCGATAGCACCGTGCCATAAGCGAATGCGGAGAGCGACAACACATCTT